>NZ_CP016594.1:0-1425375 GCF_001698225.1 Gordonia terrae | reverse complement strand
CCACAGCGCGTGCGCGATGTGCAGGGTGCCGCCGCCGATCTGCGGATACCCGGTCAGGTGCAGGTACAGCCTGGTGACGATGATCGTCGCGATCGCGATGATCAGGAACCACTCGACGGCCGCGGTGCCGTACACGCTGCGGACGACCACCGTGGTCGCGCGAGTTCTCATTGAACGAGTATGGCCGGTTGGCCGTCGTCGCTGGTCGAGCTTGTCGAAACCACCCACCCCCGCTGGTTGAGCTCGTCGAAACCACCCATCCCCCGCTGGTCGAGCCGGCACACCCTTCCGCTGGTTGAGCCGGCTCCGAGCGAAGCGAGGCGCCGAGTCGAAACCACCTGGCGACCACTCCCCGCACCCCCTCCCGCTGGTTGACCAGGTGCCCCCGCCCGCTGGTTGAGCCGGCACCCCCTCCCGGCTGTTGACCAGGTGCCCCCTCCCGCTGGTTGACCAGGTGCCCCCTCCCGCTGGTTGACCAGGTGCCCCCTCCCGCTGGTTGACCAGGTGCCCCCTTCCGCTGGTTGAGCCGGCACCGAGCGAAGCGAGGCGCCGAGTCGAAACCACCTGGCGACCAGAACATTCCAGAGCAACCACGACACCGTCAGCGAACCCATGTGCACCGCAACGCGTCTGCGACGGACCGATGTTGCTGTGGGGAACCATTCGAAATCGTCGGTGGCGTTCTGAGACCGCATGTCGCGGTTGCGTTCTGGGCGCTGAGAACGAAGGGGTCCGAACGCAAGAATCCCCAGCAGTGTGAACTGCTGGGGATTGTTGTGGTGGCCAGAGTCGGGATCGAACCGACGACCTTCCGCTTTTCAGGCGGACGCTCGTACCAACTGAGCTACCTGGCCGGAAGGTGCCGGTTGCGATGAACCGAAACCTTTGGCGACCCTGACGGGACTCGAACCCGCGACCTCCGCCGTGACAGGGCGGCGCGCTAACCAACTGCGCCACAGGGCCTTGTTCAATTATCTGTCCGGTCCTCGTCGCCGAGTACCGGACAGGCGTACCCCCTACGGGATTCGAACCCGCGCTACCGCCTTGAAAGGGCGGCGTCCTAGGCCGCTAGACGAAGGGGGCCGGTCGTGTTCTCCGTTGGGAGCTTGGATAGCTTATGACACGTCTCGCGCAAACTACAAATCGACTGGTCAGGACCATAAACGGGCCATCTCGAGGAGTTCGACGACACGCACATGGAGGGCCACGTTCTCGCCGCGTGCACACGTTGTAAACTCATCGACGCCCCGGCTCGCCGGGGTCCTGCCCCTATAGCTCAGTTGGTAGAGCTACGGACTTTTAATCCGCAGGTCCCAGGTTCGAGCCCTGGTGGGGGCACCCACATCGACGCGCACCACGAAGCATCCTGCGGCACAGCAGATGTCAGTGTCACCCGATCGGACGAACTCTGTCGGCATACGCGCCGACGAGGGCATGGGCTACCTACGATCCGGTGGTGACGGCAACCGCCCGGCTGGATTCTCTGGCCATCCTCTGCCCCGTGATGACCCGAGTCCGCATCACGACTCTCGCCGCCCTCATCTGTGTACTCAGCACCGTGCTGGCAGTGCCGGCGACGGCATCCCCCGGCGGCGGTCCCGAGTATGTCGCCCTGGGCGACTCGCGCGCTGCGGCGCCCACGAACGGATCCAGCATGCGCCCGGACGGATGCGGGCGCACTCATGACGGCTACCCCGTACACGTGGCCGCGCGACTCGGGCTCACCTTGCGGTCTGTCGCCTGCGTCAACGCCACCACTGCGAATGTCATGACGACACCGCAACCGACGCTCTACGGTCCGCATCCCGCCCAGACACGCGCGCTGTCCCGGTCGACGCGGCTGGTCACCCTGTCGATCGGCGGCATCGACCTGCAGTGGTGGTCGCTGGTGTCGTCCTGCTTCACAACAAGGTTCGGCCACGACGCACGCTGCCGCGGCAACGCCTCGGTGGCAAGGCGAATCGATTCCGGCCTGTCCCGGCTCGCGCCCAAGATCGACGCCACGCTGACCCAGATCCGACGACGCGCTCCCCAAGCGCGGGTCGTACTCGTCGGTCACGGCGGCTACTACGGGCAGACCGGTTGCCCCGACCAAGCCAACATCAGCACCGCAGACGCCGCGTTCGTCCTCCGGTTCTTCGAGCGCTTCAACGCAGTACTCGAGAAGTCCGCCCACGCGCAGTCGGTCACCTTCGTCGACGTCGCCGGCCCCGCCGTCGGACACGACGCATGCGCGGGTGCCGCCCGATGGTTCGAGGGAAACATCTCGCGGTCAGCGACCCAGGTCCGCCATCCCACCCCGCTGGGAAGCCGCGCCATCGCGGATCTGGTCGTTGCAGCGCTCTGACCCCACCGCCGGTTGAGCCCGGTCCCGAGCCCCACGCTGGCAGAGCCGGCCCCGGGCCCCACCGCTGGTTGAGCCGGCCCCGGGCCTTACCGCTGGTTGAGCCGGCCCCGAGCGAAGCGAGGCGCCGAGTTCGAAGCCACCCCACCGTTGGCCGGCCGGCGGCGACGTCGAAACAAGTCGTCCCGTCAGCGACACTCACTCCGCGCGGGCACCCCGCGCAGGCGGGCGTCGAGCCACGTCAACGTGTCAGGCAGGCCGGCGAAGATCCCGGTCATGTGTTCGGCCGGGTACTCGCGGTACGACGCTGATGCCCCCAGCGCACACTGCTCGGCAAACAGAGCACGCGCCTGGCTCGCCGGTATCCACCATTCGTACGTCCCGTGATAGATCCGCAACGGCATCGTCGCCTTGTGGTCCGTCATCGAGGTGATCTCGAACAGTCGCTCGGCGACGGGTGAATGGTAGGGATCGGGATCTGCCGACAACACCTGGGTGGGTATGTGCGACACCCCCAGAGCACCCATCCCGCTGGTACACAGGTCCCGCATCGGAGACGTGGCCAACCAGCGTGCCGCGTTGTTCGCCATCGCGAGGACTTCGGGACGCTCGCGTGCGACGCCGAGCATGGCGGCGTGGAACACCCCGGAACCGAGATTGGCGTTCATGGCGCCGGCCAGCGAACGGTAGTCGGCCGGCACACCCCCGTATGCCGCGCCGACGATCCTCTCGGCCTGCTCCGGAGCGTAGGAATCGGCCAGCTTCGCTGCTGCATTGGTCGCGATCGCACCGCCGGAGTATCCGTGCAGGGCGATCGGGCCGCGGCTGAAGTTGTCGGGGTCGAGCCGGCTCGCCGCACGTACCGAGTCCATGATCACGTGTGCCGCGACATACGGTTCGGCGTAAGCCATCCGGGGGCCGGTGTGGTCGGGCACGATCACCGCGTAGCCGCGGTCGAGTGCCAATTGCGCGAACGGCGGGACGAGGTCGGTGGTGTTGGTGTCGGCGTGATAGCCGTGAGCCAGCGTGTAACCGGGCGTGCATTTCGTACCGAGCGCCACGATCGGCGAATTGTGAATCAGCACCGGACGCGAACGAGGTCCCTGCCACGCCTTGGCCGGGACCAACAGGGTCGCGGTACCGAAAATCGGCTGACCACCGGCGTCGACGCTGCGGAACTTGACCTGGCGGGCCGACCGCAACGGAACCGTCATCAACAACTGCGCTGTGCGCATGACATCGCGAGTGGAGATGACTTCTCCACTCGCCCTGCGCGTGAGATCCGCCGGCCACTGATCGAAGAACCGGTCACCACTCGGCGAGGGCATGACCGCCTCGCGAAGTTCCTGTAGCTCATGGGAGGCGCCGGGGGTCACCGAGCGTGCAGGTATGCGCTCGAGCTCCTTCACCGGCGGTGGCGGCACCGTGGCGTCGATGGCTTCGGGCACCGCGGAGGGCGCGGGACCGAGGTTCGGCGGCTCGGCCCACACCTCCGCCGGGCCTCCGACCGCGCCGATCGTCATCACCGTCGCCGCAACTGCAGCGGCCGCCGCGCGCAGCATCCAGCCCCGCACGTTCCACCATGCCGGCATCGCCAACACTCCTGTCACACAAGCGATCCCGGACCGGAACACCCCGCTGGTCAGCCACTGCTCGCATCGAAATCGAACCCCGTCATGCTAAAGGGTTCGCGTGAACGGGCGGCAACGGCCCCGTTGATTGTTTCGTCCGAGGCAGGCCTCATGTAACGCCCGCCGGTTCAGCTGGGATACTCCCGCCGTGACCCGAATCCGCCTCGCACTCGTCGCCATCCTCGCCATCGCGATCAGCTGTGTGTCGGTACCGTCGGTTCTCGCCGCGCCGGCGGCACCCGCTTACGTCGCCCTCGGGGACTCACGCGCCGCGGCGCCGACACTGACCTCGGCGCAGCATCCGGACGGGTGCGGCCGTACGCGCGACGCCTACCCGAACCACCTCGCCTCCCAGCTCCGGATGAGCTTCACCTCGGTCGCCTGCGTGAACGCCACGACAGCAGACGTCACGACCAGCCGACAGACGACATCGTTTGGCGCCCGGCCCGTCCAGATCAACGCCCTGTCGTGGTCCACGCGACTGGTGACTCTCTCGATCGGCGGCAACGATCTCCGCTGGTGGTCGATTGTCTCCTCCTGCTTCACGCCCAGGTTCGGCCAGGACGCTCGGTGTCGACAGGATCGAGCCATGGCCGACCGGATGACCTCGGCCCTCACCGCAGTCGCACCGAAGATCGGCGCAACTCTGAGCGCCATCGCCGCCCGTGCACCCCTCGCTCGCGTCGTTCTCGTCGGACACGGCGGCTACTACGGCCGAACCGGTTGCCCCGGCCAGGCGAACATCAGCAACGCCGACGCCGCGTACCTCTACGCGTTTTTCAAGCGATTCGACGCGATCCTGCGGACAGCCGCCGTCACACGATCGATGACCTTCGTCGACGTGGCCGCCGCCGCGGTCGGACATGACGCATGCGCGGGCGCAGCGCGCTGGTTCGAAGGGAACGCCTCGCAATCCCAGACCCAACCCCGCCACCCGACGCCGTTGGGAAGCAAAGCCATCGCAAATCTGATCGCCCGGGCGCTCTAGACCCCGTAGAAGCCCACGTTGCAGAGCTGATCGCCGTCTCATACCGGCGGAACCCGAAACCCGTTCGCTGTGCGCACCTTTGGCCGTGCCGCCCTCCGGGACACGCCGACTCGGTACAAAATTGTGCCAACTCACCGGCAGTCCCGAGCGGTTTCCCGGAACTCTCCTGCGAGACATTCCGACCGACGACAACCCGTCGAATTGTCCAATTCCGGTTCGATTCGGGAACGCCCCGATAGCTCACGTTCCGATCAACGAAAACGACTCACAAAAATAAGCGGTCATTAGTCAACCGGCATTTCTCAACCGGCGATTGTCAACTCGCAACACAGGCGCGAGCGTCGCCACACGCCGACCGAAGCACCGCCGAGCGCACCGGCTGACGGACGGCCCGGTAAACCTGCAGTTCAGGACACCTAGAGAGCCACCGACGAGACAACCACTGTTGTCTCATGGGCGCGAATCTCAGCTCTCGGAACACTCGACAAGCATCGCCTGACAAACGCGCCCGACGCCGATACCAGCCCATTCGACAGTGATCGAGAATCCCGCTCTGAAACCGGGATTGAGTCAGTCGTCCAGGTTCTCCGCCTTTTCCGACAAAGCGACGTAGTCCAGACGAACCCGCGCGAAAACAATCTGTGTAAAAGCCGAGAAATGCGTTGTAGTGTTCCGAATCGCCAAGGCAGCGAGCCGCTCGAATACAACCGGCCGTTCGCCTCGGCGTCACTCAGGGGGAGTACATGAGCGTTCCAGTTGACCGGTTCACGAGGGCCTTCATCGGTACCGACCGTGTTCCGGACGCGACGCCGACCACGTCGCAGAGTTGGCTGGTCCAGTACGCGCGGCACGTCGCGTGGACCGATCTGTCGCTCATCTCGATCGCCGTTCTGGCCGGACAGTTCCTACGGTTCGGTGCCGACCCCTTCCGGCCGATCGGCCGCGACGGTATCCCCGCACTCCTGGTCACCGTGACCCTCATCGTCGGATGGCAGACGGCGTTGCGCGTCGGACAGGCCGGCGATCCCCGCATACTGGGCACCGGACCTGTCGAGTACCACCGTGTCCTGAGCGCCTGCTTCGTCTGCTTCGGTGCCTGGGCCATCATCGACCTCGCATTCGCTCTGGGCATCGCCCGCGGATTCATCGCTATCGCGCTCCCGGCCGGGACGCTGATGCTCATCGTCGGCCGATGGGCCTGGCGCCGACACCTCCTGGCGGGCCGCGAGAGCGGACGATTCCTGCGATCGGTACTGGTCGTCGGCTCCCGATCATCCGCTCGAGCACTCATCGACCGGTTGAACACGAATCCCGCCCTCGGCTACCGAGTCGTGGGAGTGTGCCTCACCGATCCGCCCGGCGCCTCTCCGACCCCGAAGTTCGCCGCCGGACACGCGACCCAGGGCGTGGTCGCCGAAGTCCCGATCTTCGCCGGCTACGACCGGGCTTCCGAGCTGGTCCGCACCTGCGGGGCCAACACCGTTGCCGTGACCTCCGCCGACGCACTCGGCCATCGGGCGATGCGTGAACTGTCGTGGGAGCTCGAGAACTGCGATGTCGAGATGCTCGTGGCCCCCGGACTGATCGACGTCGCCGGCCCGCGTATCACCATGCGTCCCGAGGCCGGACTCCCACTGCTCCACATCGATCGACCGCGATACAAAGGTGCCAACCGTTTTCTGAAACAGACCTTCGACAAGGTGCTGACAGTGGTTGCGCTGGTGCTTCTTTCACCCTTGCTCGCGCTCTGCGCGCTGGCTGTCAAGCTCGACAGCAGAGGCCCGGTGTTCTACCGCGCCGAACGCATCGGCACCGACAACACTCCGTTCGCGATGTGGAAGTTCCGCTCGATGGTCGTCGACGCGGACACCATGCGCGCCGGCCTCGCCGTCCGCGACGACGGGAACGGAGTCCTCTTCAAACTCCACGCCGATCCGCGAGTCACCCGTGTCGGTCGAATCATCCGCCGTTACAGCCTCGACGAACTGCCGCAGTTGTTCAACGTGCTGGGCGGGACGATGAGCCTCGTGGGTCCGCGCCCGCCCTTGCGTGAAGAGGTCGAGTCCTATGACCCGGTCGTCCGGCGACGCATGCTCGTCCGCCCCGGGATGACGGGCCTGTGGCAGATCTCCGGTCGCAGCGACCTCTCCTGGGAGGACTCCGTGCGGCTCGATCTCTCCTACGTCGAGAACTGGTCACTGACAACCGACCTCGTCATCCTCTGGCGGACCGCCAGCGCCGTCCTCTCTCGTCGGGGCGCCTATTGACCGCCACGTCCACCCATCATCCGCACCGCCACCACGGATCGACACCACTCGAAGGAAGCACCATGAAGAAGGCCCTGATCACCGGGATCACCGGTCAGGACGGCTCCTACCTCGCCGAATTGCTCTTGTCCAAAGGCTATGAGGTACACGGACTCATCCGACGATCGTCGTCGTTCAACACCGCCCGGATCGACCACCTCTATCAGGACCCGCACGACCCGTTCGCCCGCCTGTTCCTGCACTACGGCGATCTCAGCGACGGCGCCCGACTGGTCACGCTGCTCGCGTCGATCGACCCGGACGAGGTCTACAACCTGGCCGCGCAGTCGCACGTCCGCGTCAGCTTCGACGAGCCCGAGCACACCGGTGACACCACCGGAATCGGCTCGGTCCGACTGTTGGAAGCGGTGCGCCAGGCGGGCATTCGATGCCGGTACTACCAGGCATCCAGTTCGGAGATGTTCGGCGCCTCTCCCCCGCCGCAGAACGAGGACACCCTGTTCTACCCTCGCTCCCCGTATGGGGCGGCGAAGGTCTACTCGTACTGGGTCACCCGTAACTACCGCGAGGCCTACGGCCTGTTCGCCGTCAACGGCATCTTGTTCAACCACGAATCCCCCCGCCGCGGCGAGACTTTCGTGACACGCAAGATCACCCGCGCAGTCGCCCGCATCAAGGCCGGCGTACAGAAGGACCTCTACATGGGCAATCTCGACGCCGTGCGCGACTGGGGTTACGCGCCGGAGTACGTCGAGGGGATGTGGCGCATGCTGCAGGCCGACGAGCCCGCCGACTACGTGCTCGCGACCGGTGTGCCCTTCACCGTCCGCGATTTCCTCCAGCACGCCTTCGACCACGCCGGCCTCGACTGGCGCGACCACGTCGTCTTCGACGAGCGCTACCTGCGTCCCACCGAGGTCGACTCGCTGATCGGCGACGCATCGAAGGCCGAACTTGACCTCGGGTGGCGAGCCGCGGTCCGCGCACCGGAACTCGCTCGGATCATGGTCGATGCCGACATCGCCGCCTTGAAATGCGAGGGCACGGAGTGGATCGACAAGCCGCAACTGCTCGCTTGGAGTCGCGCGTCATGACGCGGTCTGTGCGACGACGCGGCTGGGAGCCCGGGCCGCTCGATCCGTCGGCCACCTTCTACATCGCGGGCCACCGCGGCCTCGCCGGTTCGGCTCTGGTGCGGGCGCTGCGGCGGCGGGGAATCTCCGACATCATCGGGCGCACCAGCCGTGAACTCGACCTCCGCGACCGGCACAGCGTCTTCGAGTTCTTCGCGCACAACACACCCGACGTGGTGATCCTCGCGGCCGCCCGGGTCGGCGGAATCGCCGCCAACAACGCCTGGCCTGTCGACTTCCTCTCCGAGAACCTGCGCATCCAGGTCAACGTCCTCGACGCGGCGGCCGCATATGGCGTCGAGCGCGTGCTGTTCCTGGGGTCGTCGTGCATCTACCCCAAGTTCGCCCCGCAGCCGATCCGCGAGGACGCATTGCTCACCGGCGCCCTGGAACCGACCAACGACGCGTACGCGGTAGCCAAGATCGCGGGCATCATGCAGGTGCAGGCGACGCGACGCCAGTACGGGCTGCCCTGGATCTCCGCGATGCCCACCAACCTGTACGGGCCGAACGACAACTTCTCCGGCGAGACGAGCCATTTGCTCCCAGCGATGATCCGACGCTACGAGTCGGCGCGCCGGGGGGCCACGCCGAGCGTCACCAACTGGGGAAGCGGGACACCGCGTCGCGAGCTCCTACACGCCGACGACATGGCCGAGGCCTGCCTGTGCCTGCTCGAGAATCACGACGATCCGCGCCAGGTCAACATCGGTACCGGCATGGACCATTCGATCGCCGAGATCGCCGCGATCGTGGCCGACGCCGTCGGTTACGGCGGTGTTGTCGACTGGGACACCACCAAACCCGACGGAACGCCACGAAAGCTGCTCGACATCAGCACCATTCACAGCCTGGGATGGCGGCCGACGATCAGTCTCGAGCAGGGTGTCGCCGACGTCGTCGAGTGGTACCGCGCAGCTCACCACCCCGATATGGACCCCTGCTCAGAGGTCGGGGCCGGCGATGTCCGGATCTGAGTCGTCGGTGATGACCGATGCCACGACCACCGTCCCGGGCGCGACGTCGCGGGAGACCACCGCGGCGGCACCCACCACCGCGCGTCGTCCGATGGTCACCGGACCTATCACGCGCGCGCGCAACGCAATCCACGCGCCGTCCGCCACGACCAGCTCACCGCGTGTATCAGCCGGACACCGCAGCGCGGCGGCTTGCGACACCACGACGTTCGCGCCGATCCGGATCGAACCGGCGCTGTCGAGAGTCACCGCCTCGCCGATCCACGAGTCCGCGCCGATCACGAGTCGCGCCGGACTGGTGACCCGCACACGTGGTCGCATCAACACCCCGCGGCCGATCTCCGCACCGAACACCCGGAGCACCGCCAGGCGAACGGAATTGGGCACGAACACCAACCCGATCGCACGCATCACGAAAGGCCAAGCCAGCGATGACAACTGAGCTAACACGACCGCCATCGTATCGAACCCGAGGTGGATCGGGCCCGATGAACGGCGTCGCCGAACCGATGGATCGGTCCGAGGGTCGCAAGTGTGTCGACTTCATCGCGATCAACTACGCCCCCGAGGTCACCGGGATCGCGCCCTACGTCACCGACATCGCCCGACGCCTCGCCGCTCGTGGGTGGAGCGTGCGCGTCATCACCGGTTACCCGCACTACCCGCAGTGGCGACTCGACGGGAACATGTCGGACTACACGTCCACGGTCGTCGATCAGGGCGTCATCGTGGTGCGAGTACCGCACAGCATCCCAGACGGCACTGCTCTGGTGTCACGCTCGCGGATGGAGCTCGAGTTCGGCCTGCGCGCCATCGTCGCCCACCTGCGACCGGAGGCCGTCACCGTCATGGCCAGTCCGCCGCTCATCGCGTCGGCGCTGGTGATGATGCGCCGCAGGGTCGGGCGTCGCACGCTGTCACCGATGGGGGTCTGGGTCCACGACCTGTACAGCCAGGCAGTCAGCGAAGCGGCCGCGGGCGGGTCCCTCAGCCGCGCCCTCGTGAGCAGACTCGAGAAGTTCGCCCTCTGCTCCGCCGATGAGGTGGCGGTCGTGCATCCGCGCTTTGGCGAGATCATCGTCGACCGACTCGGCGTCGACCCGGCGGTGGTGACCCACGTCCGGAATTGGACGCAGGTGCGCCACGAACCTCGTGCGCCCCGGGACATCGCACGAGACCGACTCGGCATGTCCGCCGACGCGATCGTCGCGGTGCACGCCGGCAACATGGGCCAGAAGCAGGGCCTGGAGAACCTGGTCGACGCCGCACGACTCGTCGCCGGGTCGTCGGACGCAGCTCGGAACGTACACCTGTATCTGGTCGGCGACGGCAATCAGCGCCGGCATCTCGAGGACCGCGCGCGCGGCTGCACGGACGTCACCTTCGTCGACTCCCTGCCCGACGATCAGTTCCACCTCATGCTCTCCGCCGCCGATGTCCTGGTGGTCAACGAGAAGCCCGGCGTCCTCGAGATGTCGCTGCCGAGCAAGCTGACCACCTACTTCAGCTACGGAATACCGGTGGTGGCAGCGGTTTCCGATGGCGGGATCACCGCTGCCGAGGTACGGCGCTCGCTCGCCGGGGTCGTCGTCCCCCCGGGCGATCCGGCTGCTTTGCTCGGAGCGATCACCCAGATCGCCGCCGACAGCACCGCGGCACGCATCATGGGCGAAGCGGGCGAACGGTATTCGCGAGAGGTGCTCGGTGCCGACGCCGCCGTCGAGAAATTCGAGATGTGGCTGCGCAAGCTGTCGCACCATGCCTCGGTGCGGGCATGACCGTGACGACTCCGACCACGACCACCGCGCGCTCGGAGGTCCTGTCCGAACTCGAACCCCGACGCCTGCGCGACTACATCGTCGACAAGTCCGATCGCGGACGCAATCGACTGTGGATGGTCACCTGGCTGGGCGTCGGCGCCGTGTTGCGAAGCGGGGTCGGCGGCGCCGTGCTGCGTACCCGTCTGCTGCGTGCCTTCGGCGCGCGGGTGGGTGCCGGATGCGACATCCACCGGAGCTTCCGGGTGCACTTCCCATGGAAGCTGGACCTCGACAACGACGTGCGCATCGACCGCGATGTGTGGATCATCAACCCGGAACCGGTGACCATCGGCGCCCACTGCTCGCTCGGACGACGGACGGTCATCTGCTCGGGCGGTCATGACCACCGCTCACCCACCTTCACCCGCACGAGCGAGTCAGTCGTCATCAGCGATCGCTGCCATCTCGGCAACGGCGTGACGGTACTGAAAGGCGTTGTGCTCCAGCCTGGTGCGCAGGTGCCCGCCGGAGCGGTGGTCATCCCGGCGATCTCGGCGAAGTCGCGTTCTTCGACACCGGGCGGCCGACCATGAGGATCCTGCAGGTACTCACACTCCTGTCGCCCGCAGGCGAGTTCGGCGGACCCGCAACCGTTGCGATCAACCAGAGTCGCGCGCTCGCCGAACTGGGTCACGCGGTCACGCTCATCGCCGGCTCGTACGACGGGCCGGCGGCCGCCCCTGACCTGCCCGGTGTCCGTGTCCTCACGTTTCCGACGCGAACCGTCGGCCGCGGGCGAAGCTTCTCACGCATCATCGCGCCGTCGATGCTGTGCTGGATTCGGGCGCACGCCGACGATTTCGACGTCGCCCACGTCCACCTCGGTCGGGACTTCGTGACCCTCCCCGCCGCTCGCCTGCTGTCATGGGGCAACGTCCCGACACACGTGCAGACACACGGGATGATCAACCCCCGGCCGTCGCTGCCCTATCAGGTGATCGATCGGGCGCTCACGATCCCGGCTGTGCGCGATGCCCGAACAGCGTTCTACCTGAACGAGGTCGAGCTGCGAAAGCTCCGATCGGCGATCGGCGGTTCACCGCGCTACTCCTACCTGGGCAATGGTGTGCCACTGCCCGACGCCATGCCGGCCGATAGCCCCGACGGGCTGCCCGAGGTCCTCTTTCTCGCCCGGTTGCATCCCCGGAAGCGTGCAGTGACCTTCGCCCGCGTCGCAACCGAACTCGCGCCGCTGATCCCAGCCCGTTTTACGATCATCGGACCCGACGAGGGCGATGGGCCGGTTGTCGACGACGTGCTTCGCACCTTCCGCGCGTCCCACGACCCCGAGGTCGCCGACCGCATCCGTCGGGGGGCACCGATTCCGGCACGCTTGGTGGCGGAGCGTCTCGCACAGGCGACCATCTACGTGCTCCCGTCGGTTCATGAACCGCTGCCGATGTCGGTTCTCGAGGCGATGGCCGCCGGTCTGCCGGTGGTGGTCACCGACACCTGCGGATTCGCCGGTCTGGTTGCCGGCGCCGACGCCGGTCTCGTCGTCGACGACTCGATCGGCGCCCTGTCGGCGGCTCTGACCGGACTCCTCACCGACCCGGCGCGGGCCCGCGCGCAAGGACTGCGGGGACGAATCGCTGTCGAAAAGCACTGGGGCATCTCGTCGATCGCTCGACAACTGGAGGAGCGCTACGATGCGGCCCGCTGATCTCGCCGACCCGACGAACAGCGTGGGGACGGTCAGCGTCTCCATCCTCGTCCCTTCCTTCAACCCGGGTGCTCACTTCGAACCGGCGATCCGTTCGGCACTCGGCCAGATGAGCCCGCACGACGAAATCCTCATCCAGGACGCCGGGTCGACCGACGGAACCCAGATCCTCATCGCCGCTCTCGCCGAATCGGATTCGCGGGTGAAAGCCGTGATCGAGGCAGACGACGGCCAGTCGGATGCGCTCAACCGGGCACTGGCCCGGTCCGCCGGCCACTGGGTTCTCTGGCTCAATGCCGACGACATCCTCGTCGAGGGCGCACTGAACGCTGTTCGTGCCGCGCTTCGCGATTCGCCCGGCGCAGCGGTGCTGACCGGAGATCACCAACTGCTGCGCGCCGGTGGCGAGGTGGTCGGGACCTACCGCGGCAAGCCCATCGAGACACGAACCCTGTTGCGACGATCCACCTGCGCATCGTTCTCCGGCTCGGTTCTCATCCGTCGGGATTACCTGACCTCGCTCGGCGGGTTCGACAAGGATCTGCATTGCACGATGGACTACTCGTTGCAGTTCCGCATCGCCGAGACCGCACCGGTACAGCAGGCAATCCCGGTTCCGATCGGCGCGTTGCGTTTTCACGATGCCTCGAAGTCGGCCAACCTGTGGCAGACGTTCCTCGTCGAGTCGTTCCGTCTCCGGTTGCGCTATGCAACGTCCCCCACGGACCGCGTGCTGGGTCTGGTCGGCACCCTCGAACAGCTCGTCTCGTTTCTGGTGTTCCGCATCCGGCTGACTCCCGGCTATCGAAGGGTGCGCGGTGTCTTCCGCAGTTGACCAGAGCGCAGGCGCAGGCAACCGGCTGCGCACCGATGCCTCCGTGCGAATTCTGGCCCGGGTGGCCAGTTCCGCGATGCTCGGTGTCTTCCTGTTGCTCCTGGCCAGAGCCCTCCCGGTCGACGCCTTCGGCCAGTTCGTCCTCGCGTACACGCTCGGCGTGGTGGCCGGCCTCGCCGCGGGCTTCGGGGCACCCATCCGGGTGATGCGCGTCAGCGCGTCGGGAGACAACCACACCGCCGCAGGCCTGTACGTCGCGCACACCATCGCCGTGTCCGCCGTCTTCGTCGTCGCCGTTGCCGGACTCGTCTCGTGCGGGTTTCCGCTCATCGTCGTGGCGGGCGCGCTGTTCGCCTACTCCGACACCGCGCAGAACTTCGCGCAGAACTTCCTGGCCGGCACCCACGCGCACACCGCCGCCAGCTGCCTCGTCGTCGTGCAGCGCGCCGCACCCCTCCTGGTGTGGGGTGGGTTGGCAGTGTCCGGCCGCAGTCTCGACGCCTCCGCACTCGCGCTGGTCTTCGCGTGTACGGCCGTGACCGCGCTGATGGTCCCCGCGGTCTCCGTCGGAGTCCGGGGGCTTCGGACCGCCGCCGGTGCACTCCACGCGCCAGACGCAGAGACCGCCCGCTACTGGGCGCTCGCGATGTCGGGAACGTTGGCGCAGCTGCAGGTCTCCGCCCTCGCCGTGGTCGCGCCGCCCCTGACCGTCGGCTACTTCGCGATGGCCACGCGCGTCACCGGGCCGTTGACACTGCTCTCTGCCGCGCTGTCGACGGTTGCGGTCCCCGAACTCGCCCGCACCGTCGACGACGCGTCGGCTTTCGACCGGATCTACCGACGCTACCGAAACATCGTCATCGCCTACTGCGTCGTCGTCGTCATCGCGGCGTGGCCCGTCGCCTGGGTCATCGTGCAGATCGTCGGCACCAAATACGAACCGGCCCAGACCCTCTTGATCGGCATGATCATCGCGGCCGGCATCTCGTCGCTCTCGCAGGCGATCAGCTCGAAGCACATCGCCGCGGGCCGTCCCGGCACGGTGACCACAGCGATCATCCTGGGCGGCGCGGTGACGCTGGCCCTCCTGCTCCTCGCCGGCGCACTCGACCACCTCGACGCCCTCTGGCTCGCACCCGTCGCCGGTCAACTACTCGTACTCGCCGCCCTGCTCTCCGACGTCCACGAAGGTGGGAGAATGACCCGACTCATCCGAACTCACTGGGAGAAAGCACTTCTGACGTCCGCCGTCGTGGTTCTCGCCCTTACCGGCGGGGTGGCTTTCGCCGGCGCGCGCGAACCCGGTTCCGAGACGCACAACGCCGGAGCCGAGGTCAGCTCTGCCGCGTCGACCTCGCGGTCGGCGACCGGCACCTCGGCAGACGGCACGGCCGTCAGAATCCTCGTCGTCGGTGACAGCTTCACCGAGGGAACAACGTACGGCGGCAAAGGCAGCTCGAACTGGACCCGCATCGCACAGGGCCGTCTCTCAGCGACCCGCCTCAACACGTGCCCGGTGCTGCTACGGGTGTCCGGCCGGGGTGGCGCCGGTTACCTCACCACCGGAATCCGGCACACCACGTTCGCCTCGGAGGCGCAGCGACTGCTCACTCCCGATGTCTCGGCGATCGTGCTCGTGGGCAGTGGCAACGACCTCTCCCATCCGTCGAAGCAGTACCGTGACGCGGTCGACGACACCATCCGCTCAGTGCGCAAGGCCCGGCCCGAACTGCCGGTCGTCATCGTCGGGCTCTCCTGGATTCACGACGCCCCGGTTGCGCCAGAGTATTTGCGCGCCAACAGGTTGCTCGCCGGCGCCGCCAAGCGGCACGGGGCCTCCTTCGTCGATCCGATCAGAAGCGGCTGGTACGCCGCCCCCCGCGACCATTCGATCGTGGGTGCCGATCTGCGTCACCCGACCGACGAGGGGCATGCCATCATCGCCGACCACATGACACCGGTCCTGGAAAGTCTGGCGCGCAAGGGGAGCTGCGAATGAACCGGCCGCGCGTCATTCACAACCGCCCACGGGTCATCCGTGCGGCGACCGCGTTGGGGGTCACCGCATGTCTCGGGCTGATCCTCGCGATGGCGGTGACCACCTTCTCGACACAGCACACGACGGTCCAGGCGACATCGCGCGTCGTCCTCACCTATGAACGCGATGCGATGCAGTTACCGCAGGACTTCGACCCCGCACCCACCATGCTGCTGACGCGAAGTATCGAGTCCTACTCGTCGCTGGTCACCAGCGAGAACTTCCTCCGTCGCGTGATCGACACCCACCACATCGCGATGAGTCCCGCCGAACTCCGGCGCGCGGTGTCGATCACCGCTCCGCCCGAGACGACGATCATGGACTTCACCGTCCGAGGCGACGACGCGCGCATCGTCGAAGCAGCAGCGTTGGGCGTCGGGCGCGAATTCACCGCGGCCCTCGCCGAACTCGAGTCACCGGCACCGATCGAATCACTCGTCCTCGGACCGGTGGACGCCGATCGGACATTCCCCGATGCGCCGGTGCGCACCGCACTGCTGGCGACCCTGGCGGGACTGACCGCACTGGTTCTCGCCGCGATGTTCGCGCGTCGCCCGGCCCGACAACCACTCCCCCAACCCACACCGACCGCAGTTGTCTGGAGGACACCATGAAGCGACCCAACAAGTGGCTCAGCCTGATCGTCTGGCTGCTCCCCGCGTCCACGGCAAAGAACGCGATGCTGCGCATCCTCGGCAACACCATCGGTCACGGCGTCAGCCTCGGACCGAACCTCGTGCTCGGGTGCGGACCGTTCCGGATCGGAGACCGCGGAGTGATCGCTCCGTTCAACATCTTTCGGCAGATGGCGCGAGTCGAACTCGAGAAGGACAACTTCATCGGCCGGTTGAACCAGTTCACGGCCGCACCGTCGTACCAGAGATTCAGCGAGCGCGCCGGCGTGCTGTCGATGGCCGAGCAGGCCGCCGTCACGAACCGCCACTACTTCGACTGCTCGGGCCGGATCGAGATGGAGCCCTACAGCGCAGTGGGCGGGACGCGGAGTCTCCTGCAATCCCACGAGATCGACATCGTCGAGGACCGGACCACCATCGGCACCATCACCATCGGCGAGCGGAGTCTGACCGCGACCGCGTGCCTCATCTTGAAAAACGCTGTGATCCCTCCCTATTCGCTCGTCGCCGCCGGATCGGTGGTGACCGCGTCTACCGAATCCGCCGTCGGCGACGCCGGGCTGTACGCCGGGGCGCCGGCACGGTGGCGACGCGATCTCCCCGAATGCAAGTGGTGGTACCGGTCGTCGTATATGACCCCGGTGCGGGAGGTCGAGGGATTCTGATGGTTCCGACCTCCACGCCCCGGTTGTCGTCGATGGCCCTCGTAGTCCTGGCCGTCGCTGTCGTCGTCCTGGGTTCGGCGTGCACCACCGCGGCACAGGCCGAACGGTCTGACGATCGGGTCGCCTCGGCGCGGGGCGCCACCGTGCACGTCGATTACGCCACGGCGGCTGCGGTACCGCCCGGTTTCGTCGCCGTCGAGCGGGGCCGCAGTCTGCACCCACTCCGGGTCGCGGACGGGCGTCTGCTGCACGGCACGTCCTCCGCATCCGATGCGGCGTCGTACATCTCGACCGATCTCGCGCCCGCCCGAGTCACACGAATCGGCGCGACCGCGAGCTTCACCGGAGACGATTCCGGGGCCATCGCGCTCCTCGTCAGCGCGAAACCGGTGCCGGAGAACGAGTCCGACGCGGCACCCGATGCGGCGGTGCATTTCGTCGCGACGCGGACGGGATGGTCGTATGCGATCTGGCAGGCGGGCGATGTCGGACAGACAATCCTGGGCCAGGGCACCTATCGGACCGCCTTCGACCGCGACGCCGCTCGGTTCGAGATCGAACTCGACGGAGACCGGGCGAAGGTCTACCTTCCCGACGCCACGTCGATCGTGTTCACCGACGGCCGCATCGCCGAATTCGCCGGGAGCTGGGCGACCTGGGAACTCTACGAAGACGCCCCGGGCACGAGTCCCGCGTCATTCCGGGAGTTGTGGGCGTCATGACCTTGATTCTCGTGACGTTGCTGGTCGCACTGGGACTCTTCGTCGCAGTTGCCCACGACAGGCAGTGGGCCCGGCATGTCGATCGGTTCCTGTGCAGTTGGTTGATCGCGTTGACGGCATGGCCGGTCATCGTCATCTACGCCGTGGCCCCGGCCTTGTGGTCGACGGCCGACGCCGCCGGGCCGATCTTCGCGGTTCTGCTGTACGGGCCTGCGGCGGGAATCAGCGTGGCTGCAGCGCTTCGTGCGGTCTCCGCCAGCGATCTGCGCATCGACAGCTCGGCGGCGATCCTCGCGTTGTTGATGCTGTACGCCTGCGCGGCGATGATTGTCGACGGTTCGGGCAGGATCGTCAATCTCGTGATGTCGATGGCACTGCTGGTGGGCTTCGTGTTCCGCTACCGGTCGTTCGGGCTCGACGATGTGGCCAGGTCCGCCCGGATCGCGCTCGTCGTGACCACCGGGAGCCTGCTGGTGTCGGTGCTGTTCAACTCATCTCGCGTCGTCGGGGCGTGCCGTATCGACAAGTGCACCGACCTCGGTGCGGTGCTCACCTCACCGTTCGCCGGCAACGGCAATCTCGCGGGAATCACCATCACGGCCCTGCTGCCGTTCGCGGTGTACCGCGTGTCCATGTGGCGTGTACTCGCCGCGGTCGCCGGGGTTGCGCTGATCGGCCTCCTCGCCGGCAGCCGAACCGCCTTCGGCGGCATCGCCGTCGCAGGTCTGCTCGGAGTCGTCTTGGCGATCCCCTCGATCACCACTCGGGTTCGGAACCTGTTGCTGGGTCTCGCGCTGGTTGCGAGCACCGTCTATTCGCTGTTCCCGCTCTACATCGGTTACACCAACGCCGATTACAGCTTGCGGGGCTACCTCTGGAACCAGGCGCTGCGGGAGATCCCCGACCAGTGGTTCTTCGGCCACAATCCGGCGTTCTGGGTGGAATCCGGCGCGTCGTTGTTGTTCAAGGCCAACTACTCCCCGCACAACGGCTGGCTGGAGATCCTGCTGTCGGTCGGGGTCTGGGGGGTTCTGCTCATCGTCGTCGCCGCCGTTGTCAAGGTGGTCCAGACCACCGACGGAACGACGCGGGCCTTCCTGCTCGCCTACTTCAGCACGATCCTGGCACTCAGTTCGCTGGAGGCCGTGTATGTGCCGTACTTCCTCGGCATCGCGCCGTTTGCGGCACTGCTCCCGTACTTCCTGTACCACCACCGTCCGCCCGTTCACCGTTCGTCCCAATCCCTGTCGCCCGTGCCCGGTCACGAGGTGTCCACCGAGTCACAGATGGAGTCCCGATGAAAGTCCTCAACATCGTTGCCGCGAAATGGATGCTCGTCGTGGCATTCACCCTGATCGGCCTCATCGCCGCCATCGGCTACTCGCTGCTTCAACCGCAGACCTACGTGGCGACCGTTCGGACCTACATCGCCACCGGCACCTCCGACATGCTGGAGGCATACCAGGGAAACCAAGCGGCCCGGGCGAGCATCCAGACGTTCGCTGTGCTGGCCACCGACCCGACCGTCGCGCAGCGGGCGATCGCCAGATCGGGGGTCGACATCTCTCTGCCACAGTTCATCTCCGAGATCTCGGTCAGCGTCCCGCCGCAGACCGTCATCCTCGATGTGTCCGTCCAGAACTCGACGTCGGCCGACGCTGAACGGCTGTCCACCGCCCTCGCGCAGGAACTCGTCGGCACGGTCACCGCTCTGCAGGAGCCGGCCAGCGGCGGCCCCGGGGCACTTCGACTGGTGGTCGTCGACCCGAATACCCAAGGCGCCGTGCGTCAGCAACTCATCGACCCGGTGCTCCTCGGCATCGGCGCGATCGGCGGTGCGCTCGCCGGCTCCCTGATCGCACTGCTGCTCCATCGTCGCCGCGGCGGCGTGTCCGATGTGGAGCAGTCCGACCGCATCCCGGACGGTCCGACCACCGGCGACATCGAGGTCACCATCAACCGCCCGTCCAGCGCGATGAGGAGCCAGCATGTGCCTGTCGAACAGTCGACGGCAGCGAATCACCGGGCCCCGCTGGTCGAGCACCCAACCAACGCACCCGGAGCCCGCCCGCCGCTGGTTACACAGGCACCGAGCCTTTCCCCGCTGGTTGAGCAGGCGACGAGCGAAGCAGGCAGCCAACCCCCGCTGGTTGAGCAGGCGACAAGCGAAGCGAGGAGCCGTGTCGAAACCACCCCCCGCAATGCCAGTTACACAGCTCGCCACACCCTGAGCCGGCACTCCGCAACGCGGCACGGTGGCGGATTCGTCGGGCCGGGCCGAGCCATCTGACCGTATGGCGACGCGCTTTCCGCTTCCGGGAGCTGGCGTCAAAAGAGATGCCCACCCGCGCCCGCCCGGCATGATCGTCGGTCATGAAGTTGTGGGTCGACGATCTCCGCATCCCGCCAGAAGGCTGGGAGTGGGCCAAGACAAGTGCTGAAGCAATCGACCTCCTCGACGCCCGAGTCGAGGAGGTCGATGTGATGTCGCTCGATCACGATCTGGGTGGTGACGACACCACGCGGGCGGTGGTGCTGTGGATGTGCGAGCACGAGCAGTGGCCCCGCGAGGTTCGCGTTCACAGCGCCAACCCGGTGGGCGTCGAGTGGCTGACCGGGATGATCGATCGCTACCAGACGCGCTGGTAGACCCTCAGTTCAGGACACCCTGCAGCGCCCCGACGACCGGCTTGGGCGAGCCGTCGAAGCGGTACAGACCGAAGTTCGAGTTGTCATCCGCCTTGTTCGCGGACAGGTCACGGGACGTAAAAAGGAATATCGCCGCGATCCACGACAGTCCGTTCGCGCGGTTGACCGCGTCAGTGATGATGCTGGATTGGACGGCTTCGGTTGTCGAGGCAGGCGTGTTCCCGGTCGGTTGCCCGAACTCGGTCACCCAGATGGACTTGGTGGAGTCCCCATTTGCCACCATGATCGCGCGCCCCTCGGGCAGCACCGCCGCGCCGCCTCCGTCTCCGGCGCGCGGGTCCGCGGTGATCGGGTACGGCAGCGTATACGGATGGACGCCGATCCCATTGAAGTACGGCTTCGCGCCGAGTGCGTACATGTCCGAGATGAAGGTGACGTCTCGAGTCTCGGTTCGAAGACTTGACAGCCCGCCTGTGATGACAGGTTGATTGCCAGCTCCCGCCCGGATTCCACCGAACGCCGCCTTGAGCAGTGGGACGTACTCATTGGCCGTGGGCGGGATCAGATAGTGCGCAAGATTCGGTTCGTTCCATACCTCCCAGGCGGCTACTCGCGATGAGTATCGCACTGCAACCTGTCTCGCGAACTCACCGAAAGTGGCCGGGTCCGCGGGCCCGTTCCCGTTGGCAAGCGGATTTGCACCGGACTTTTGTGCCCATACCGGAGCCGGCCCCTCGAGATTCATCAGGATCGACAGCCCCTTTGACCTGGCTGCACTGACCGCGGAATCCAATCGCGTCCACGTGAACGAACTCGAGTTCGAAGGTTGAAGCAGATTCCATTTCGCCGGGATCCGGATGGCCGTCGCTCCGGTGGCCCTGATCTGCTCGGCCTCTCCGGCGAAGTCGGCGCCGGCGTACTGGGTCGAGATGGACGCCACGCCTACGCGGACGCGGGGAGCTGAGTGTGCCGACTGCGGCGCGGCGAGCAGGATCAGTGTGAGCACAGCCAATAGACAGGCTGTCGCTGAGAGTCGGCGCACGTGTCCCCCCGCCGTTGTTGAAGACTTCTATCAATCGAACCACATCACCCAAGACTCGACACCGAGATGAGTTAGAACTAACGGCTTCACTCGTCGATTTGCTCGATCCGGTCACAGTTTCAGACGAATCAGGCTTGGGCACTACCGGCACGCTCCGCTCTCGGACCGTCCCTGAACTAAGCGAACAGGCTAGGATCTACGGGACCTTCGCTTCACCGGCGCGACATGCGATGAGGACAACTTCTCATTCGCATCACCTAGTATGGCGCACGCCTCTGGAAATCCGATCAAATGAGGAGCTCGCGCTTTCGAACTCGCCTCCACGACTGAATCGACGAAGCGCAAGCGTCGAACTCGACGGGCAAGCTATCGGTCCGAAGTGATCAGTTCGGGCCCCCACGGCCATCATGAGAATCGTCCGTCGCAGCTAGGCGGCGTGGGTACTCAACCTCGCGTCGCCGAGTGTCCTCGGCTCGAGACAGACCTTTCGCCCCCCGGCTCGGTAGCTCGAACAACCAGCCAACAGCGCGGAAACGGTCACGCAGCAGCATAAACGCCACGCTCGTGCCGACGCCAACAGCAAGCAGCACTGGGAACAACAACCAAGGATTGGTCATCCCGTGGCCACCGAGAACAGTGCCGACAGACTTTATGGCGACGAGGTGGACAATGTAGAGAATCAGGGAGTTTCTGCCAAGGTATTCGAGACATTCGCGTGTGCGACTTCTCGGAATACGGGGCACCAGACAGATCGCAAGAAACAACCCGCACGCGACCGGCAAGACGTAGGTTGGTTCGTACAGCACTTCCCAATGTGCGATGCTAAAACCAGAAGCAATCGCTCCAATCGCAAAGACTGGAACAAGATATCGACCACGATTAAACACAGACAGGCGCTCGGCGTGGTCAGAGTAGACCTTGCCGAACATGAAGAATGCGAACAGAAATGCCATCTTTGGCAGCCGAAGCTCGTCGATGATGAACTGTGACACGGCAAGTGCGATCAGCCCGGGGATCCAGAACGGGATTGGCTTGATCAGCCACGCAATCGTGTAGAAGATCAGCAGGAACCACAGGTACCACAGGTGCGTTTCGACTGGGTCGTAGAGCGCTCTGCTCAGCGTGTGGCCATCAATGTCCCCTTGCACCGCAAGGATGATGACTGTCCATACAAGGTAAGGCCAGAGCAGCTTCCGGCCCTTCCCAGCGAAGTACACGGGGGCATTCTTGGACAACGACCTGGTCAACAACATGCCGCTGAGGAACATCAGCGTCGGCATTCGAAACGGCTGAAATGCGAGATTAAAGATCTCAATTATTCGCGGATACGAATCTGCATAATAGTGGAGAGCCAGTCCAGCATGGAGAACGACCACCAGCAGCATCGCAATTCCACGTAGAGTGTCCATCCACTCGAACCGCTGAGTCTTCACCATAGAATCATGCCTCGCATTGCTTCGAACGGCAGAACTGCACGGATCAGAGGTCCCGGATTCGTCCGTCCGGACTACCCCAAACCACGCATGCCGTTGAAAAGCCATTGAGTCGAACGCGTGTTGACCCGTGACACCGAACGGTTCCGAAGCTTTTGACGCCTAGGTGAGACCGTTGGCAAGCACAGCCACCACAGTATTCCACATCAATGTCAGCTCGCATGGATCAGTCGCGTGTGCCACGATTCAAGCACAAGTTGAAACTATAGTTCTTGGGAGCGTTGATGAAGCCCGAAGTGTCGTCGCGTGTCCGTTGGATGGACACGGTCCGGGGCGAGATGATCCTGCTGGTAGTTCTCTACCACGCGACAACTCGAGTCACCAGGTACGACCCCGAAGCGCTCCCATGGCTGTCCGACTTCAACAACTTCTGGGAACCCTTCCGCATGCCCACGCTGGTACTTCTGTCTGGAATGCTCCTCAGCCGGTCGCTGTCCAAACCCCGTAGAGATTATATCTTGGGGAAAGTGCGGAATCTCCTGTGGCCGTATTGTGTGTGGTCCTTCATTTTCATTACACTCCTCGCCGCAACCGGTGCAGGACAAAGTCAGGACTCCCTGACAGGACAGCTTTTAGGCATCGCGACCGGGACGGCGACTTACTTATGGTTCTTGTCATTCTTGTTTGCATATTACATTATTAGCCTATTCATCTCTAAGGACGTACGCCTATTCCTGATACCAGTACTCCTCGCAGCTTCCGCACCCCTGAATTACATAGACGGCTATTATCAATTGTACAAGTTTCTTTTTATGCTTGCGTTTTTTTGGTTAGGAGACGCGGCCATGAATTCGCAGTTCTTCGACCGGGCCTGGGTCCGCTCGTGGTGGGCGTTGTCCGGCGCCGCGATCGTCGCCGGCGTAGCGGGGGTTTCGGCAGTACTGCTCGGGACTCAGGTCCGGTACATGGCGCTCTACTGTATTCCGGTTGCAGCAGGAATCCTCGTCATCATTCGCGCGGCTCAACTGATCGGCGATACGAAGGTGGCTAGGCTGTTGCAGTCTGTCGGCAGTGAGACGATTGTCTACTATACGAGCCACTACACGATAATCGCGGTCGCCTACTACGTTCTCGCGCGGGCCCTGCCAGTCGATCAACCGCTCGTTCTGCTCTTCGCCGGACTCCTGTCAGCGCTTGGAGGCGGTTTTGCGTTGGTTTGGCTGCGCCACAACCTAAAAGCATTTGACGTTCTCTTCGTTCTTCCTAGCTACCCACGTCTGTCGGTGCTTTGGCTGCGCCCAGCAAGGAGACGCGCTATCGATTCTGCACTGACCAGAGCCTCGAAACAGTGAGCTTCTGCTAGCGCTGCTCGCCAACGTACGTGCGTGGTCTGCGGGTTGTGACGAGACAGCTGTGGTCTTTGATGTGTATTTCTATGTACAGAGAGATTTGCGACAGCGAAACGGTCGGCTCTCGGCACGTTGGACACCGTTCGACACCCGCGGCCCGCCGAAGACCGAGGAATCACACTCAGTCGGTAGGCATGGGCGAAGTGTCACGGGGCTCCTGACAAGCGGGAGGCGCGTGCGTCACTACTGCCTCCAGCGGAGGACCGCGCTCGTCGCACCACTGGGACCGTAAGGGTTGACGTGGGATAGGCCACAGCGAAGAACATGCAGATCCACACAACGTAGGCGGTGACTGTGCCCCCTGTGCTGATAGATGAGAACAACTGAATCGACACGAAAGCGATAAGCACCGAGGCCATACCGGGGTTGACCGTGCGGTCTGCAGCAATCCGATGGGCAATAATCCACAGCACAGCGGCAAAGAAGCACAGCGCAAGAACTGATCCAAAACCGACTAGGTATCCGAGAAACGCCGACTCGGGGCTGGTCTGGAGGCCGTATTCGGCAGCTACGAAGGGCTTGACTCTCTGAATGCCCTCGCCGAACGGAAAAAAGTTACCGGCATCAGGCAAGAGAACTGTCCAGGCGTTACGTCGAGCTTGAGCTGAACCGGAGTCATCCGCGATTCGGCCGGAAACCGCGTCAAAGGCGCCGAGGGCACTGAAGAGGAGATACGCCCCTAGAACCCCAGACCCCAGGATAATTCGCCGCCCGGACGTCGCCGAGCTCGTGAATATAAGAAAGATAATACCGAACGCCGCTCCCAGGAGGCCAATGCGCGACTGCGTTAGCGTCACTCCGACCACGAGAACAACAAGCGCCAAGTAAGTGAGCCACGTGCGCCGCATCAGCGCGAGCAATGGAATCGCAGTCGCTATGAACAGGCCTAAGTCAAGCGGGTGGTCGATGGTACCCATCTGCCGATTGGCCTCATCAACAATGTGCCACCAGAAACGTCGCGCATACTGGTCCTGATACGGCTGCGGAACGATGTTGCGAGATACTAAGAATGCGAGCACGCTCTGTGCGCATGCTGCAACCACGTATCCGATCGCGAGCATCCGATAGAACGAACCGTATCTTTCGGCGAGATCGCAACACAACACGAAGACCAGCACCGGCGCGCAAATGAAGTTGAGCCAGAAGGATATTGCAGCACTCGGACTCGTTCCGACGATCAGCTCCGAGCCGAGCGATCCGAGCAGAAACACCATTACCAGGCCTGTAGCTCCCCTGGGGATCGCAGTGAGTATTTCTTGCGACTTCGGCGGAAGATCTCTAGCTGGAATCAGCAGACGTGTGCACGCGACTGCAATTGTCAGGATCGTGCATATATGCACACCGAGGAGGGAGACGCGAGCGGCAAAAGGCACCACCGCGTAACCGACCAGCACAGTCGCGACTCCGAAGCGCGGATCGAGGTACGCCACAGCGCACACGAGTCCAACCACTAACAGGGCGAGAACCACTGTCATGAAGACCTACCATCTGTTGCACTCCACGACTTGCGAGTGGCTCTCCACGACCTGCGAGTGGCTCCCAGATCGCCCGGCATCAGACCCATCGACTCATCGGTAGACGGAATGCCCGTCATTCGGACTCTCTGGCACAGCGTCACGAGATGCACGGGCCTCAACTGTCGCTGGATTCACGTGCCGGGCGTCGACTTCGGATGCATTTCCGTAATAACCGTACCGGTAAGTCCGCTCACGATCGCTGACTCCGTTCACCACGACACCCAAGATGATTGCCTGCGCACGTTTGAGTTCGGTAAACGTCGACAGTAGTTCTGTACGCTTCGTGCTGCCGGCGCGTACGACGACGACCACACCGTGCACCCATTTGGTCAGCTCGACCGCGTCGGTGACAGGCATGACCGGCCCCGAATCGACGATGACAAGGTCGTACTGCGCCTCGAGTGCGGCGAAGCACCTGCCCGTTCTCTGCGACGCGAGCAACTCTGCCGGGTTCGGCGGTACCGGACCTGAGGCGAGCACATCGACACCCGGGGTATTCGACTGCTGGATCACATCCGAGACGTTCTCGACGCTACCGCGCAGATAGTCGGTGAGTCCGATGCTGTTTGTCAGGCGCATACGCTGGGACGCGGAGGGCTTGCGCAAATCAGCCTCAACCAGGACCACCCTGTTCCCCGATTCGGCAAACGCGGCCGCAAGATTCACTGCAGTCGTCGTCTTGCCCTCCCCTGGATTCGCGCTTGTGACCAGGATTCTGCGCGCAGGAGTATCGACGCTCACGAAGCCAAGATTGACGCGTAGACGGCGGTAGGCCTCGCCCGTCGGACTCGCTCCCGCCGGCGCGAAGTCCAGCAAGACCTTGTCCTGTAGGGCGGAATCGTCCGGCACTGTGCAAAGTGACGAAACGTTGGGCAGAAGCTCCGTGACATCCGACTCGCTACGAAGCCGCGTATCCAGCCGGTGACGCGCAAGCACGATGAGGAGACCCAGCAGCAGTCCGACGCTGAGCCCAATCGCCAGATTTCGCTTGGTGCGCGGCGAGATCGGAGCATCGCTGGTCGTCGCCGGACTCACCACTGTGACTTTCGCGAGGGGGTCGCCCCCCGAACTCGGGGTCTCCAGAACAGAGACGTATTCGACAAGAGACTCTGCGACTCGGTTCGCCAAGCCGCTGGCAACGACCGGGTCAGAATTTGTCGCACTCACGGTCAAGATGACCGTCTCGACCGAGGTATAGGCGGAAACGTCTTCCCGCGCGTCCTCGACACTCATCTGGAGACCAGAGTCCGCCAACGCGCTGCTCAGTACGGCCTCGGAGTCCACCAGACGCACGTACGAGGCCACGCGCTGTTGCGAGGCCAGCGAGCCCTGGTAAGCGTTTTGCACCGTCGCCTCAGTCCCCGAGGTCACGTAAAGGACAGCCGAGGATCGATACAGCGGAGTCTGGGTGAGGCTCAGCCCGACCGCTGAAGCGCCACCGATCAGAACGCATAGTCCGATGATCCACCAACCGTCGCGGATCACGCGGAGCAACACCCGCAGACGGTCACCCGTCGACGCGGTGTCAACAGCTTCAGTTTGGTTCACAATGCCTGCCTCGGTTGTGGGCTCGGACTGTCGAGCCGGTGGGCCTGAGTTGAATCGAGTGAGGTCCCTCTTATCGAAACCTCCCCGGATGAAATTTCCGCCTAGCTCAACGCGGATGTTCGGGGAGAATCGAGACTCGCGAGGAGCTCGTTCTCGTAGGCTTCACATACACCGATCCAGGTGAACTGTTCCTGCTGCCGAAGCATGGCAGAGCGGCCCAGCCTAAGGCGGGCGTCCTCGCTGCCCATCACGTCGATCAGTGCCTCCGCAATCAATCCTGGATCCGCCGGGGTGAACACTCCTGCGTCACCCAGAACCTCTCGATTGAACTTGGTGTCACGGGCTACAGTCGGCGCTCCACACGCCATCGCCTGGACCAGTGCGGGGTTAGTACCTCCGACACTGTGACCGTGGAAATATGCACCGCAGTTCTGCCACAAAGCGAGGAGCTCATCGTCATTCGATATGTGACCCAACCAGGTCACACTTTCGCACGCATTTGCCAGCGCTGCAACTTGCGCTTCGATTTCGCCGCCATAACCCGAGGAGCCCACTATGACTACTTGCATATCGTCGGGAAGACGCTTGACAGCTTCAACGAACTCCGTGACCGAGTTCTCCGGGACGAACCGTGCGACATATAGAACGTACTTTCCCGAACCGAACCCTCGGACCGGGGCAAGCTGGCCGGTCTCCGTTCCGCCGTAGGGGATGTATGAACCCACGCGCGCGAATTCGGCCACCCAGCGGTCGCGGATGGCTAGAGAGTCGCACACGATGCGGTCGGCGTAACGACCAGTCAAAACGGCGCCCGTTCGGAAAACCAGCTTGGCCAGGCTACCCCACTTCTGACGCTCCCACTCGATGCCATCGACGTTCAGGACCACGGGGATGCCACGTGCCCTCAGGATGGGCAGCCAGTAGCCGTTGGCGACATTCATGACAAGCGCCACGTCGACGTTTCGAAACGCCGCGTCAATAGAACTCGTCAGCCCATATGAAAGCGTGCTGAGGGATTTTTTTTCGATTCCGGGAGTGAAAACTTGGACAACAGCGGCATCATCTGTGTCATCACCTATACGGTCGACTCCCGATCGGCAGTAAACTACTACCCTCCACCCGCGTTCCGTCAGGAAGGGAACCAGTTTACGGACCAGGGTCTCGAATCCCCCGTAATAGCTCGGGTAACCGCGCGTACCCACAATCGCCACGGTCGGCTTGGATGTGCTCGCCATTGTCAATCCTTCGAGTTTTGTACGTGCATGGCAGATTGACGTCCAGCGGACTCCTGCAGACCAGTCAATCTCTCGGCAATACCCAGGACTGAGCTCTCGATCGTCAGCTTCTGGGCGTTCGTGTAAGTGTGCTGGGAGACCCGCGCCATCAAGTCGGGATCGTCAAGCAGCCGACGAATTGCCCGAGACCACACCGCCGGGTCCGTCGACTCGACGACGCACAACGCCGCGATGTCTGGATCGGTGATCAGCATGCGGGCGGCACCGTACCTGTGGCCGATGACGATCGGCACTCCCGCGAGACTCGCCTCGACAGCACTCCGGCCAAACGCCTCGCGATACGACGTGCCCACATAGATCGATGCCGCCGGCCACATGTCCTCGGGCGTCGCCCAGCCCATGACTTCGGAGAAGACCCGGGTCGCCGCACGCAGTTCCCCCAGTAACGGTCCGTCGCCGAAGATCCGTCCGTCGCGTTGGACGGTCTCGCAGACTTCAGCGAACAATGCAGGTCGCTTGTCGACGTCGAGACGACCCGCCCACACCAAGTAGCCAGACACGTTTCGGCCGCTGTTGCTCTTCGGTAGTGACTTGATCCCGGGCTGGACGACGCTGGGCGCGATCCACGGACGAACGTCCTCGCCAAGCGTCTGAGTGGTGACCCAGACATCCCGCGCGCGACGCAGTGCCACTGTCTCGAGGAGACGGAGGAGCTGCCGGCGTGGAGCTTTCTGTTCCCCCTTC
Source organism: Gordonia terrae (assembly GCF_001698225.1). Taxonomy (NCBI): domain Bacteria; kingdom Bacillati; phylum Actinomycetota; class Actinomycetes; order Mycobacteriales; family Gordoniaceae; genus Gordonia; species Gordonia terrae. The sequence goes on along the minus strand of NZ_CP016594.1, from coordinate 1,396,080 downwards.
GCAGGCCACGGGAGCCCCCGGATGTATGAGACCCAGGTCGCCCTGTTCCTGCGCCCCGCGAGCGTGTCCAAGAACACGGCGACGTCGGACTGCGTGATCAGTGTGACGACCCAGTCAGCGCGCGCATAGCTCTCATCCGACGCGAGAAGCCGCCGAATTTCGGGGACCACTGCCAATCCGTGACGATGGACCTCGGCAGAAGTAACCGCATAATGTTGACGTACGGTCCCGGGCGCCCCTGGTCTCATCGCGACCGTGCCCGTCCAGGGCATACCCTGACTGCGCGCTTCCTCGATCAAGTCGAAGAGCGAATTGTACACCCCGCTCCGGGCCATCAGCGGGGCTGCAACGAGGTGAACCCGGTAGTTGTCCTCCACCAATCGACTCACCGCCCAAGCAGATCGAGAATGAACTGCGCTTTGTGACGCCACGTCACGGAATCCGGGATACAGGCCGTAATGCGCTTGGGCCGGCCTCCTCGTAAGTGTTCGTTCAGCCACGCCTGATGCCCATCCGCGTCGACGGCGAAGACTCCATCGTCGAGCTTTCGATTCGCGGTTCCCAATACTGGCGTTGTCAGAACCGGGAGCCCGGCGGCTCGATATTCGTATGTCTTGATCACATCACCACCGACCTCACCGCGACCCACCCGATGGGGAACCCATCCGATGTCAAACGTGGTAAGCAGGTCCGGCACCTGTTCGTAGTGGACGTCTCCAAGCAGACGAATGTTGCCCGCCGCGGCGAGGGGGCCACGGTATTCCCGATCGAGAATGGGGCCGGCGAATACGAAGTCGACATCCGGAAGTCTCTCCGCTGTCTGACATATCAGGTCGAGGTCGAGGCGACGACCAATCTTTCCGACATATCCGACGGTGATCGCCCCCTGAGCGCGAGACTCCTGTGTGAACCGCTCGGGGTCGCACCCATTGAGTACAAGATGCACGTCGGAGCGCCCGAAACGCTGCGCCAGTTCAGCCGTCGCTTCCGAGTTAGCTGTTACGTAGTCCGCCCGAGAGAACATCCGCTCGTATGCCCGATGGACCTGGTCACTGATCCCTTGAAACGCGAAGTGCACCGTCCAGTCATCCAATAGATCGAAGACAAGCACCCGGTCTCCCCCACTCAGATCCGCCCAGGAAGAGCTCAAAGACACGAACGGGTTCCAGACCGCCGCGTCCGCGACAGCCATCTCAGCACCGAGCCGCGGGTACTTAGGCAGCGAATCCACCCACCACGCTTGGCGGTCGGACAGGCGAGGCAACATCCACGTGAAGGTGTTGAGCGCCATCGTGTTCTCCGCGAGACTCAGGTTCCTGGATCTCACGGAAGCACCGGTCAAGTGCGGCTCAGGACGCGAGATCACCGCGGTGCTCCCTGTCCCGGCGAGCAACCGCCCAAACCACTCGATCAAGTGCCCGTCGCGAGTTCGATAGCCTTCCCGGCTCAGCTTGTGCTGGCCGTGCATAGGAAACGCCATGAGCGCTACCTTCGTGTCCTCGGACGCTAATCTACGCAACGGGTGCTCCATTGTCGGTTCGGCGGTACTCGTAGGTCCGGTAACCCATCAGTCCGAGTACCTTTCCAATCTCAAAACTCACTACGGTGAACGGCTTGGCGGCTATTCTGCGGTCGAAGACCAGTCCGCGAACGAGCAGTAGACCGTAGTAGCCCGCTCGCGGCGCACCTTTGAAAAGTGCACGAACCGGGCTGTCGCCGTACTTTAGGCGAACCCGTGAATGCACGATTCCGCTACGCATACTTCTTCGTACAAGCCATTTGGCACTGAGTCTCGACGCAGGTACATCCTCGGAGACGACGGCGTCGTTGCAGTAGGCGATACGCGCCCCGCTTCTTCGCAAACCCCAGAAAAAGTCCCAATCACTGCCACCCGTCTCGCTGAACGACGGATCGAACCGAGGTTCACCAGCTCGTACCCACGCTTCACGGGCGAGCGCGGTGTTATTGGTCGCCGCCGACAACAAGGGAGTTCCGCTCGGAACCCTCTCTCGCTGAAAGAATCCGCCGCGCCGAATCCAGGCAGGGCAATCCTTTGGCAGACAGGTGATCACGGGCCCCTGAACCACATCAGCGTCGTTGGACTCAAGATAGGAGGTAAGCGTGAAAAACCACTCGGGCTCAACCCATTCGTCGTCATCAACAAAGATGATCCCGTCGTACCCCGCAGTGAAGTAGTCCAAGCCGGCGTTGCGCGCCTGAGCAATTCCGGCCTCAGGTTGAATCGCATAAAACGTAACGGCGGGATGCTCTTCGGCGATCGTTCGGGCTGAACCATCAGGGTCGTTGTCCACCACCACAACATCGGCGACCTCGCCGACCGCGGTCAGGCTGTCCAGCAGACGCTTCAAGCCATCGGGACGCATATAGGTGGCAACCGAGATCAAGTAAGAACAGCGGACGCGTTGTGCCGCACTCTCCTGCACTGTCATATCAATCTCCCGAGCGCTTGACATCGTGTCGCTTTCGCACGACGGCGGTCGCGCGCTTTGCAAAGCCCCGGCCCTTCTGGCCGAGGAGCACGAAGTCATCGCGTCGAACCCGCAGGAACAGAGCCGGCTTCATGCCGAACACGCGGTTGGCGAGAACCAGAACAAACAAGCCACATATTGCGTTGGCCACCATCGATGCGATCGCGGCGCCCATGGCACCCATCGTCGGCAGAAGTAGAATCAGCAGTGCAATATTCAGTACTACGGACGACAGAATCGCGATGCTCCGCAGGATCGGGCGCCCGCGGGCCGTCATACCCGCTGCAGCTACAGATCCCGGATTTCCGATGATGGTACCGACGAGGACGACCGCGAGAACTCCAGTGACCGAGCCGAACTCAGGTCCGAACGCCAGCGGAACGAGCCACCACCCCACAAGCACCGCAGCCACTCCGACCGTGGCAGTGATGATGGTGGACAGCCGCGCGGCGCGTCCGAGGCTCTCGTCGTCATTCTTCGCTGACTGCACCGAGAACACTACGTCCCTGACTGCGGCATTGAAGGTTCGCACCATGTCAGCCAACGACACTGCGACGATGTAAATGCCGAGCTGTTCGGCTGAGGACAGCGGCAGGAACAGAACCTGATCCAACCTCGCGAGAACCACCCCAGCAGCGGAACCGATCCAAGCACCAAGCCCGAATCGTGTCAGCTGTGCGGCATGCCTCCCTACCTGCAGGTCCGAATCTTGAGTTGTGGACAGCCCGCGGTACCTCCCGAGCAACCCGAGGTACGCGATGATTCCCACGCAGTTGCCGATCGCAAGCACCCAAGCAGCTGAGGTAACCGTCAGCCCATCAATCGCGAGAAGTACTCCCAACGCACCAACGCGGAACACGCTCGCGAGACATTGATCGGATGCTACGAGGAACCACGCCTGCACAGCTCGGGCGTATCCACGGATCACAAGTGCAACGAGGGCCGGCGTGAGCATCAAGCTGATCATCGACATCAAACCCTGGATGTCCGGGTGGTCTCCCGCCAAGATCCCGGATATCGACGTGATCAAGGCACTACCGAGTGGACCCACGATGCACACGACCAGCAGCCCAAGACCGAGTGTTCGCAGCGTCCGAACGCGACGCGCTACGAAGTACGTCACGGCGTCGGGCATTCCCATGGTGAGTGCAGCTGAGGCCACCAGCAAGGGAGCCGTTGCAGCGGCGACGAGACCGCGACCCTCCGCGCCCAGCGCGCGCGCTAGCAGAGGCGCCGTGATGAGCGACGCCAGCAGTGGCGTCAGATTTCCGAGAGTGACGATCGCGATGCTTCGACCGACATCACGCGTGGAGTCCCGATTGGTGCCAGCCACGACGGTTTCATCCATCGCCTCCGCAATCTTCGGCACAGTCATGACGAGCCGGCCAACTGCTTCCGGTCCAGTTCCGAGTACGTCGCTGCGATCTGCACGTCGTTCCCTCCCTGCGTCACGTTCGCGTGTTTCAGTCCTGTCGCCTGAGCAGGTTCGAGGGAAATGAAGTCCCGACTTCGACCGTCGACGACGCGAATCGGAATCTGCGCCTGAAGTGCCGTGTGGTTGATCCACACATCGTCTGCCCTGGGACACTCTCTTTTGAACTGGGTGCCACGGGCAACAAGTGCACGCATCAGTTCGGCGGGGTACAAAGCACCAGACACCCCGGTCACGAAGTTCCGGTTCGACACGAACGAGTCCTGGACGAGCGGCCACCGGCAATAAGGGGTCAAACGTGGCCCACGGTCCACGTCAGAAGTGTCGACGACCACGCGCCGAGCCCGATAGCAGGAAATTCCGTCCGGGTGGCCGAGGTGGAAGGCGAAAAGTCTGTGGAGCCAGTGCGCCGGGTACACCGTGTCGTCATCCGCTGTCACCAGCGGCACACCGTCCTCGAGGGCGAGCGCGAGAGCGTCGAAATACTTTGTGTGCGGACCAGAGCCCCCGTCGGCGGCGCGGACCTCGAGGCCCACCTTGCGCAACCGCTTCAGCTCCTTTGGCAGGCATTCAACCGCCTGCTGGTCGTCTACCCACAGAACTATCCGTGACGGCCGAAGCTTCCCCCTCAGGATCGACTCGATCGCGAAATGGGCCAGGGTGATGCGATCTCCGTAGCTCGTCAGGCTGACGATGGGAGCGCCGTGGTCACCCAGCGCGGACCGCCGCAGTGGCAGAGCGTTGGTAATCCTGATCCGAATAATCAGTGACTGCTTCTGAGCGCGGAACTTCACACCGCCGACCGCACGTCGAAACCGCGACCGCTCATCTCCAATACTGTTGAACTGCATGTATTTTCGATTCCCGCTTCCGTATGTCTCTTTGCAATTCGCGATCAGCAGAGGAACGACCAACCGGCGGCCTCCCACACCGACTTCTCAAGGCACAACCTGCCGTCGATAATGGTGCGACCCCGCACGATCGGGTTCAGGTCCACGGGCTTGAGGGAACGGAACTCCTTCCACTCCGTCAGCACGGCCACCACATCGGCGTCCTGGCAGGCGTCACGAGCACTCGCCGCATAGTCCAGAGTCGGGAACAGGCGCTTGGAATTGTTGTTCGCTTTCGGGTCGTAGACCACCACCGAAGCACCCTGGAGCTGTAGCTGACCGGCGACGTTCAACGCAGGCGAATCTCTCACGTCGTCGGACTCTGGTTTGAAAGCCGCTCCGAGTACCGCCACGCGCTTTCCAAGCAGAGAACCGCCGCATGAGCGCTTCGTCAGGTTCACCATGCGGTTTCGACGACGCATGTTCACGTTGTCGACCTCTCTGAGGAACGACAACGCCTCGGACGCGCCCAACTCGCCGGCTCGCGCCATGAAAGCTCTGATGTCTTTCGGCAAGCACCCGCCGCCGAAACCGAGTCCGGCGTTGAGGAACTTGCGTCCGATTCGGTCATCGTGGCCGATCGCATCTGCTACGGCGGTCACATCAGCACCGGCGGCCTCGCAAACTTCGGCGATCGCGTTAATGAACGAGATCTTCGTTGCGAGAAACGAGTTGGCGGCGACCTTGACCATCTCGGCACTCTGACGGTCCATCACGATGTAGGGCGTCCCGGCCTCGATCATCCGGGCGTACACCTCACGCGCCGCGCCCTCGAGTTCACTTCCCCGCTCGGCGCCAACGACGATACGGTCCGGCCGAAGCGTGTCGTCGATCGCATGCCCCTCCCTGAGGAATTCGGGGTTCCATCCGAGGTGGACGGTCACGTCGTCTTTGGCCAGATCCTGCGCGCGGTTTGCGAGGCGTTCGCAGGTGCCGACGGGCACTGTGGACTTACCCAGAATGAGTGCGTCCCTTGTCAACAGCGGCACCAGACCCTCGACCACGCTGTCCACATAGCGGAGATCGGCAGCGTACTCACCCTTGCGCTGCGGTGTGCCGACCGCGATGAAGTACACCCCACCCCACTCCGCGGCTTCCTCGTAGCTCGCGGACACCCTCAGTAGCCCTGATTCCAGGTGCTTTCGGACCAGGTCCGGCAACCCGGGCTCGTAGAACGGGACCTCGCCCCGTGCTAGTTCTTCCCGGCGGAAATCGTCGAGTTCGATACCCAGGACCTCGTGACCGAGCTCGGCCATACAGGCCGCATGCGTCGCGCCGAGGTAACCGAGCCCGAAGACAACAATCCTCATCCGATTTCCCTTCTCAATGCCTTGATCGGGACCAGCGTTTGCAGCTGATCTCTAGTCGTTACGTTCACAGAAAAAGACGACCTTTGCTGATGCCGGTCGACTGGCAACGCGAGCCGTGGCCACAGGCTCAATGTCGATCTGGCCGGATGCGCATTCTTTGTCGAGATCCGGCGGCATACCGTCCATCGATGTCATTCGAGCAAGTCTTGTTCCGTCAGTCGATGTCTCGTCCTTGGTGAAGAGCTCCGCGGATGCCAGCTCAGCAAAACCAGACCCGGGAAGATCGACGTTGACGTCGACCCAGTCGCCGTCACCTTCCCCGGTGTTGATCGCAACCAGAGCGAGCGAGTTTCGGCCCCGTAAACCATAGAGTCGAATGTTTGAGTTCGCTCCGTAAGGCGCAACCGAGAGCATTGCCATACCGTTTGCCATGCGATTCAGCAAGAGCAACGCCTTGAACGGATCCGCCGTGTTGATCTCACGATCATCGGCAACGCAGACCGGCGAGTAGGCGATGCAGTCGGTGAGGGTTCCATGGAAATAGACTCCGTTAAACCCCTGTGTCGCCGCATAGAAGGCGAAGTCGAGCATCCACAGCGCTCCGGCAAGCCGGTTGCTGATGCCCGCCATCCCGCCGCAGTTGATTGAATTTACCTCAGACAGAACCGCTTTCGGAGAGTTCGACAACGAAGAAGCGCGGTAGATATCTGTCAGCGATGACTTTCTTCTCTCATCGGCAAACTCCGTGAACAACGCACTCGGGCGCATGGTCTCGGTATCACATCCTTGAGACCCGTAGAAATGTGCAGCATAGACGTCCGGCGCGATCGCGGGCGACCGAGCGAATTGGGAGGCGCTACTCCAGATGAAGTCACTCCTGTTACCACTAGCGTCCGGGCCTTGGATGCTGACGTCAGGAACTGCGGCGCGGATTTCGTTCCCATACCGACGAACGTCGCTCGCGTATGTGCCGAACGGAGGGTTCGAAGGGTAATACACGTTGGGCTCATTGCCGATTGCAATCGCCGTCAGCCACTCCCCGAAGATCGACCGCGCGTATCTAGCCATATCGGCAGCACGCTGTGGGTCTCTGGCCCGAAGGTTGACGCCCATCACTACGCGCCAGCCAAGCTCCTTGGTTAGTTCCGCAAGCCGGTTCAAGCCCTTCGGGGTGACGGTGAATCGGTAGCCAGACGGCCGCGGCTCGCCGGCCGAGGTCCAGAACATCTGGTCCGAGGTGTTCCCACCGACCCGCAACACCATCCCCGGACGAAAATCTTTGAACAGACTGACTAGGTCCTGCCTCTGGATTGCCTTGCCATCGCCGGCCAGGGTTGAGGATTCGATGGACAGGCCAACACTGTCCGAGACAAACCCGTATCCCGACTCCCCGAGCATCTGCGCCTGCACGGACTGTCTAGAGTCATGCGCTGCACACGACGCAAAAAGCAGTACAACAGGCAGCATCACGCTAAGGACACGAACGTCCATCGCTTCCGGGCTCCTCAAGCTTTCGTTGACATCCATCCTGGATGCGAGCGCGCGGGCCGCTGGACCACCCATCCCTTAGTACGCTCCGTCTTTGCGAAGTACCGCGCGAATGGTGCGCCATAGAATCAGGGCGTCTTGCATGATGGACCAGTTCTCGACGTACGAAAGGTCGAGTCGGACAGATTCTTCCCAAGAGAGGTCGGAACGCCCCGACACCTGCCAGAGACCAGTCATTCCTGGCTTGACGAGCATACGCCGCGCCACCCGTCCGTCGTACTGCTCGACTTCCTCGGGCAAAGGTGGGCGCGGACCGACGAGGCTCATCGTGCCGCCAAGCACATTCAGCAATTGCGGTATCTCGTCGATGCTGTAACGCCTGATGAAGGCGCCCACTTTTGTCACGCGCGGGTCGTCCCGCATCTTGAATAAGAGACCGGCACCCTCGTCGAGTTCCACGAGTTCGGTTTTGCGCTTGTCCGCGTCCTGAACCATCGACCGAAACTTCCACATGCGGAATGGACCGTTGTTGACTCCGACCCGTGTCGCACGGTAGAACACTGGGCCCGGTGAATCCAGCTTGATGGCGACTGCCACCGCGAAGAAGACCGGGGCCAGAACGGTCAAAATTGCTACTGACCCGACTCTGTCGACGAAGGCTTTGCGAAAGCGATTTGCTCCTTCGTAGCGAGGCTTGTCGATATGGAGTAGCGGTAACCCGGCGACCGGGCGCACCATGACACGGGGTCCGGCGACGTCAGTGACGCCAGGAGACACGATCATGTCAACATCGAGCCCCTCGAGATCCCATGAAAGCGCCTGCATCGCATCATGTCCCAGTGCCTCGGCCGAGGTAACTGCGACGGTGGTAGCGCCCGAATCTAAAACTGAATCGCAGACTTCATCGAAGTTTCCAAGGACAGGCACTTGCGTCTTGCCGACCGCCATCAGACGTGGTCGCCCACTGCGCTCGGGAAGACAGATGCCGACAACGCGGTAGCCCAACTCCGGGTGCTCAACCAGACGCTCCATCAGAGGTACCGCTGAACTCCGTGTGCCAACGACCAAGACGCGCTCGAGATTCTCCGACCTTCGCCTCTGAATCAGCAGAACACGTCGCCACAGCCACCGGGACATCACGAGCCCAAACGTGCCGATCGGCAGCGCGAGGGCCAAGAATCCGCGTGCGATGTTGAGTTTAAACAGCAGATCACACATCGCAAGAACGCCGAAGACCGACAAGCACGCAGTAACAACGCGGCTATACTCTTGCGAGCCGGAGGCGATTATGCGGCGGTCGAGGCTCTGGAACGCCCGCAAAGCGAGGAGCCACGAGATTGCCAACGCTACGGAGACGTAGATCGCCGGTGCTCCGACCGCACCATTCGGGGTCATGGCGCCATCGGCGCCGAACCGAACCCGCTGAGCCACCGCCACCGCGAGTGCGACGATTGCAGCATCAGAGATTGATACCCGAATGAGGTACGTCCGCATCCATGAACGCGAACGGTCCTGTGCACGATCGACAAACCGGAGCCGCTGACTGCGGCGGCCAGTGCTCCGCACCGGCCGTTGGTAGGCCTGACGATCGGCCATTGCCCACCTTCCAAAGGACCCCGAATACTGAAGGAAAAGGCGAACTCCCCAAACGCCATAAGCGAACGTTTCTCAACATTGAAGACGCGTCCTGTGCGGCGAGCTTATTTCACTTCGATCACGCTGACAACTCGACCGCGCACCGTCGATTTCCCAGTTGGTGAGGCGTGCGCGGTTCGTTTACTTCCTCGCAACTGTCGGACTCAGGCCTTGCCGACGAAGCGATCGGACGCACCGCGACATGTTCGCTGAACTGGCCTTTCACTCAGGTTGAGAAAGGTCCTGACCGCATCGTGGCACCCGAACAGCGATCGAACGCTCAACAGTTTGGCTCGTACTACAAAATAGGGACAAATCTAAGACGCCAGACATATACTAACGAGTGTTCGCGATCGCGAATTTGACACTCCAGCGCATATTAACTACTTCTAGCGGCGGGCGAAGTAAATGCTTTAACTTTCCCGGTCAGGCATCTCGCTGTAGATGGGCGATGAACAGTATGTGACATATTCGGTCTGATCGACTATTTCAGCCGGTGACGCGTTCGGTGGCGGCGTATTTCTGTTCGACTGATTCTTTGGTGGGTTGCCACCAGGCGGGGTGGTCGCGGTACCAGTCGATGGTGGCGGCCAGGCCGGTGCGGAAGTCAAGGTAGGAGGGGGTCCAGCCGAGTTCGGTGCGCAGGCGGGTGGAGTCGATGGCGTAGCGACGGTCGTGGCCGGGGCGGTCGGTGACGAAGTCGAAGGCGTCGGTGGGCTGGTCGAGGAGTTCGAGGATGGTTTCCACGACGGTGCGGTTGTCGACTTCGCCGTCGGCGCCGATGAGGTAGGTCTCACCGATCCGGCCGCGGTCGATGATGGTCCAGACGGCGTCGTTGTGGTCGTCGACATGGATCCAGTCACGGATGTTGCGGCCGTCGCCGTAGAGCTTGGGGCGCACGCCGGAGAGCACGTTGGTGATCTGGCGGGGGATGAACTTCTCGATGTGCTGGTAGGGGCCGTAGTTGTTGGAGCAGTTGGAGATGGTCGCGGCGACGCCGAAGGAGCGGACCCAGGCACGGACGAGGAGGTCGCTGCCGGCCTTGGTCGAGGAGTAGGGGCTCGACGGGTTGTAGGCGGTGGTCTCGGTGAAGCGGGCGGGGTCGTCGAGGTCGAGGTCGCCGTAGACCTCGTCGGTGCTGATGTGGTGGTAGCGCACCTGGTGGGTGCGGACGGCTTCGAGCAGGGTGTAGGTGCCCACGAGGTTGGTGGTGACGAAGGCCGACGGGTCGGCCAGGGAGTTGTCGTTGTGGGATTCGGCGGCGAAGTGCACGACGAGGTCGGCCTCGGCGACCAGGCGGTCGACGAGGGCGGCGTCGGTGATGTCGCCCTCGACGAGTTCGACGCGGTCGGCGACCGGGGCGAGGGTGTCGGGGTTGGCGGCGTAGGTGAGTTTGTCCAGGACCCGGATCGAGGTGTCGGGGCGGGTGGCCAGCGTGCGCAGCACGAAGTTGGCGCCGATGAACCCGGCACCCCCGGTCACGAAGATTCGCATACGGACTCCTTGGACCACCGGGCCCCTGACCCGTATTAACTAACATTGATCACAGCGAATAGTCGCGAACTTGCGGCACGATTCGCAATTCTGCGAAATGTACACAATAGGCTTAATCTAAGCGAATGAAGGGCATCATCCTGGCCGGCGGTACGGGCACCCGGCTTCACCCCATCACGCAGGGGGTGAGCAAACAGCTCGTCCCGGTCTACGACAAACCGATGATCTACTACCCGCTCTCGACGCTCATGCTGGCCGGCATCCGCGACATCCTGATCATCACCACCCCGCACGACGCCCCGGCCTTCGAGAACCTGCTCGGCAACGGGGACCAGTTCGGCATCAACCTGACCTACAAGACCCAGCCCTCGCCCGACGGCCTCGCCCAGGCCTTCGTCCTCGGCGCCGAGCACATCGGGACCGAGTCGGTCGCACTCGTGCTCGGCGACAACATCTTCTACGGCCCCGGGATGGGTAGCCGGCTTAGAGGATTCGAGGAGATTGATGGCGGTGCGGTCTTCGCCTACTGGGTGGCCAACCCGGAGGCCTACGGCGTCGTCGACTTCGACGCCGACGGGAACGCTCTCTCACTCGAGGAGAAGCCCGTTAAGCCGAAGAGCAACTTTGCGGTGCCGGGACTGTACTTCTACGACAACAACGTCATCGACATCGCCCGGAATCTCAAACCGAGCGCCCGCGGCGAGTACGAGATCACCGACGTCAACGCGCACTACCTCGACCGCGGCAAACTGTCAGTACGAGTACTGCCCCGCGGAACGGCCTGGCTCGACACCGGAACGTTCGACAGCCTCCTCGACGCCGGCAACTTCGTACGCACCGTCGAACAACGGCAAGGGCTGAAAGTCGCTGCACCGGAAGAGATTGCGTGGCGACAGGGCTTCATCAGCGATGAGGAACTGCTTGCGAGTGCGCAAAAGCTGATGAAGTCCGGTTACGGACACTATCTCTCGTCGCTTCCGGCGCGTGGAAGGCAAGTACCCTGAGCACTAGGGCTACACCTAACGTAAGTCGGTCGGTGTCCATCGACCTTCTCCGCGTTCTCGGAATCGTTGCGATTGTCGCGGGACATGTCTGGGATAACCTGTTCACCCGCGAGGCTATCTACACGTGGCACGTGCCGCTGTTCTTTTTCCTAACGGGTTACCTGTGGACAACAGCGCGACCGCTAAACACGGAGGTGCAGAAACGCGCACGCACCCTTCTCGTCCCTTACGTTTGCTGGCTCCTTCTCATCTCAGTCCCATATCTAATCCTGTCGGTAATTCGAGACTCGAAAGAACCGGTACCTATTATTCTCGACATTCTCAGGGGTGGAGCTGAGCTCGGTCGTCCCTACTCGGCCTTTTGGTTTGTCACAGCCCTATTCTTTGCCGCCGTACTTCTGCGGTCTATGCAGCGTCTGCCAACTTGGATGCCGTGGCTCGTAGCTGCGGTCGGGCTCGTCGTGTGCTACGCGAGCAGGTCAGTCGTCGCTGCACTACCACTATCCCTGGGTGTCGCCGTGCCAGCGATGCTTTTTGTTCTCGCGGGCATCGCATTCCGCTCCATACGAACACATCTGAAGCACCCCACCCTGCTAGGTCTCACCGCCTTGTGTGTTTCGTCAGCTCTTGTTGTTTCTGGCCTGAGCAGCCCCATGGACATGAAACAAGCAGACTTCGGCACACCCGCGCTCAGCGTGATTGTCGCAGCGGCGATCTCGGGCGGGTTGATACTAGTGGCGGAATCTACGGTTCACTGGACGGGGCAGAAGTCCGATTGGACGACGAGACTTGCTGCCGCGGGTTTCATGGTTGTGTTGACGCACGCGGCGGTCCTTTGGCTCCTGCGGACCCCATCAACCGGTAGCTGGGCCGATTTCGGAGCTGCATTGCTGTTGCCCTGGACCGCCGCCCTCACACTCGCTCTCACAGCGATGTCGCCGTACCTGCTAGGTGTCAAACGGCGTAGGAAGCAGAAGGTCGCTTTGGGCGGACTCTGAAACTCAGACAGCCTATTCGTGACCGAGCCCAGCACAACTAGCATATGGGGACCGAGCACGAAGATGCCCTAATGCCCATACTGTCCTGATGCCAGACCCGTTCCACGCCCTCGTGTTGATGAACCTGCTCTTCGTTGTCGGTGCCTGGTGTCTGGCCCGACCGAGCTTTGCCGCCGCCGCGCTCCTGGTGGCCACCGGTGTGGGCTGGGCGCTGTGGAACCAGCCGATCGAGGGTCGTGTCCTCGTGTCGTTCAGCATCGAGCATGGGATTACGGAATCCGACATGCTGTCGGTGCTGGCGGTCGCCATCGCAGCAGTCACGGTCTATCGGGCGCGGGAGCGCGGCAAGAGAACATGACGGTAGCTAGGTGGGGTGGTTTCGACAAGCTCAACCAGCGGGCCGCACAACCAGCAGCAGGCCGCTCAACTAACCGAGGCGGCTCACCCACAGTGGCCGCTCACCAGCAGTGGCCGCTCAACCAGCGAAGATCAGGCTCAACCCGACCCTTTGATCCGATAGATACGGAATTGCGGCGTCCCGCTGGGACTGGTGACCGTCATCTCCAGGGTGGCGATCTCGGCACCGTCGTCCCACAGCGTCGGGTAGCGCACGTTGATGGCGTCGAGCCGGCCGAGGCCGGTGGGCCGCGGGGTCAGGATGTATTGGACGCCCTGCGCTCGCGGTTCGTTCAGCTTGGCGAAGAAGTCGTAATCGCTGCGGACCACGAACTGCTCCGGTCGGTCGGAGAACAGCCAGATCCGGGAGATGCCGAATGTGTCGACGAGCACCGAACCCGGCGGCAGGGCTTGATCGTCGAACCATCCCGCGACGTTGCGTGACACGTCGCCGAACCAGTAGAACCAGAACTCCGACGACGGGTATCGGTCCGGCCAGAATGCCGACCGCAGGCCGTACTCCTCTTTGCCGAGCGACGGGGTCAGCATCGACGTCGCGGTTACCGGCAGCGATGTCACGAGGACGAGCGCCATGAATGCGGTGAGCGAAGTCCTTTCGACACGCGACCTCCGCAAGCTCCGGTCGCTGCTCAAGGAGCGTGGGTTGGCGAGGGAGGACCCTTCGAGGCTCGTCGCTTGCGCTCCTCGCACCTCAGGGAGCAAAGGGTTCAAGGAGCCGGGGCCTCGGGCGACGAGGATGGCGACTACCACCAGGGGTGTTGCCGCCATGTAGAAGCGGAACCAGCCGAAGGTCGACCCCAGGATCACCGCAGACATCTGGAACAGCAGGACCGAACCGAAGACCACCCCCACCACGGCGGCGTCGACGCGGTGCCGACGAACGGCGATCCAGCCGACGATCGGCAGGACCGCGAACAGCAGCGGTTGCATGCCAAGCAGATTGCCTGCGATGACCTCGGCCAGCGGACCGGCGCCGACGTCCTCGGCGGAGATGATCCCCGCCGCCTCCACCTGAGCAGCGTTGCCGTACTGGGAGGAGAACTGGGAGAACGCATTGCCGTCGAGCAGCCATCCGAGCCCCGCCCACAGGACGAACGCGAACACGGTCGGCAACGCCACGATCGTCGCATCGTGCAGACCGAACGGTGCGCCGGCCCGCCATGCAGTGCGCCCTCTCACCCCTGCCGGGCGGTGCCGCCGAGTCGACATCACGAACACGCCGAGCGCCACACCCGCGGCCACCGGCAACGCCTCGTATCGGGTCAGGTAGGCCAGCCCCAGCGCAACCCCGGCGACGACGAGATCGACAACGCGGAACCGATTCACCCACAGCAGGATTCGACGACAGGTCCACAGCAAGAAGAACAGGAACGGGGCCTCACTCATCCCCATTCCCGCATACAGGACGATCATCGGGTTGAGTGCGAACGTCGCAACCGCCACCCACCGGAGAACTCGGCCCACGCCGTAATCGAGTGCGATGCGTCGAACCTGCCATCCCGCACCGGCCATGAACAACGCACTCATGACCGCACCGGCGAACCCGACGCGACGCAGCTCCGGCCACCGGTTCAGAGGCCAGTGCGCCGACAGTTCGACCAGTGGGATCTCGACCAGACTGGGCAGCGGATTCCACACGAAGCCGATCGCACCCAGGTGTGGGTCGCGGCTCCAGATCGTGAAACCGGCGTTGCCGACGCGACTGCTCGCATCCGGGTTGATGTACCCGACGATCAGGTACAGATAGACGCCGACCGCGAGGTACGCGAACGCCAGCCCGGTGAACAGGGAGATCCCCCACCACTGAACCCGGGTGAGCCGACGACGGCCCGAGGCGACAGCCCCCGGACCGGTCGTCGTCTCCGCGGCACGCTCACGGACCTCGACTGTCACGGGGAGTCGAGCCCGGCGTCGTCGGACGGATCGTCGGAACGCCTGCGATAGACGGTGATCCCGACCGCGACGAGGACCGCGACTGCCACCACCGCGATGCTGATCCCCAGCCACATCAGCCAGCTGGTGCCGACCTGATCGACCTGTGCCCGCGGGCCGTCGGCCCGGATCGTCATCAGCTCGGCCTGACCCGCTCGCCCGGCCACCACCACGTCCCCTCGAAGATTCGCCAGATCACCCTGCTGCTCATCAAGGTAGGTGAACAGCGGCTCGACGAGATCCCACGAGCCCGATGTGCTCACGAGAACGACCGTTCGTGAGTTCTGCGCGAACGCCTGGATGGTTCCCAGCCCCTCGGGGATCGCCAGCCGGACCTGCGCCGGCAGATCGACGAGGGTGGACGAATCCTCGGAGTTGATCGGCGGATTCAGCGGACGCGCGTTCGCTGCCGACGCCACCACGAGCGCGCCGGTGTTGCTGGCGATCGCCTGCTCGAGCGGGACGAGCACCGGCGCCAACGGGGTCACCGAACTCCGCTGCACCGACGCGATCAGCTCGGCAGCTGCGTCGAGCTGGGCGGGGTTCGTGTCGTCCAGCGCGACCTGAACAGTCGGTTGCCAGCCCAGCGGGATCGACGAGAACCCGCCCATCCGAACCGGTGTCGTGCTCGACGACGCCGTCGACGACGGGTCGATCTGGAAGCTCAGCGGCACACTCCGCGGCGAGCACGCACCTGGTCCCGGTTCGTAGGAGATCCGGAACTCCAGCGGTTCGTTGGCCGCGACCTGGGCAGCCGGAATGGTGAATTCGGTGTCGAGGCTTCCCGACGCGTTCAGGGCGCTCGTGTGCAGGATCTCCCCGCCACTGACCGCCAGCACGTTCGCCCGCTCGTCCTCCCGGACCGGGGTGTAGCGCGCGAGCAGGTGCACGTTCACCAGACCCGGACGTCCGAGCGAGAGCATCGTCGGGTCGAAACCCAGTACCAGCGTGGTGATTCCGAGCACCTCGGTGGACAATCGATCCGAGAACTCGCCGAAGGTCACCGAATCCGACCCCTGTACCGGACGCCCTGACACCGATTCGACGGCGGCAGAACCGGTCTGGGCCAGATCGGTGAGCCCGTCGCGGAACAACGCCACCTGGTCCGGCAGCGAGTCGGCGTTGCCGCCGATCACCAGAGCAGCCGACGGTTGTCCGGCACGTTCCAGACGAACACCTCCCGGACCATCCTCCTCGCCGATGACGACGGTTCGCTCCAGGGGGCCGCCCGGGGTCGGCACGCGCGTCCCGGCCGACTCGACGACATCGATCGACACCCGTTGCGGACGATAGTGATCCGTGATCGCGGCAACCGTACCCAGAGTGGCCTGCGCGACCGCTGCACTCGGGTCCTGGGGCGTGACGATCGTGACGTCACCGACCACGGTGCCGAAGAACTCCTGAATGGTGCGGGGCGACGACGCAACACCGGCATAGGCGACGTTCAGGCCGGTCAGAGACACGTCCGGGATGGGTCCACACACGGAGTCGTCGTCGCCGTTCCGCAGTGTCAGACGCAGATCCGCACGGCCGTTGTCACCGACGGGCAC
This sequence comes from Gordonia terrae, assembly GCF_001698225.1. NCBI lineage: Bacteria > Bacillati > Actinomycetota > Actinomycetes > Mycobacteriales > Gordoniaceae > Gordonia > Gordonia terrae. The sequence goes on along the minus strand of NZ_CP016594.1, from coordinate 1,379,441 downwards.
CGCAGAGAGCGGGACCGAGAACGGTGTGCTCAGCTGCCGCGGACCGAATCGCGGGACTACGACGGTGCCGACGATCGTGCCATCGGAGCGGGCGACCTGGATGAAGGCATCGGACACATTGGTCGCCGACGCCACCACTCCCGACAGCCTGGTCGGTGACATCCCCTCGGGCACCGGGATGCTCACACCGACCGGGACGTCGGCGCTGTCGAACGACACCGAGTTGCCCATCCCGAGTTGTCGCCAGTCGAGCGTCGTGGGTCCGTCCCCCGGGGCGGCGACGGCAGGTGCCACCGCAACCCCTCCGACGATCAGGGCCGCCACGACGGCGCACCAGATGCGGCGGAGGACACGGGTCTTGCTAGGCATCTTCAGAACCTTTCGGCGGTGCGGGGACACCGGGCATGGCAGAGAGCCCGTGCACGGTCTTTTCCCAGTAGGAGGGTTTGTAGATGAGTTGGGCCATACTCTTGATCGCCGCCATGGACTGCAGGAACCAGTAGCCGGGGACGAGGAGAGCTGCGCCGAGCAGGAACGGCTTGCCCTGGGTGCGCGCGGAGACGACGCCCAGCATGATGGTGGCCAGGTTGCCGACGGTGAACATGAGCAGGCACAGGTAGTAGATGGGCCCTGGGAACAACGAGTGCATGAAGTCGGGCTTGCCCGCGAACCACACCAGCAGCAGCGCCCAGAACAACAGGTTGAGGGTGTTGGCGATCGGCATCCCCGCGGTCAGGTTCGAGATGCGCAGCGCGGGAACGAGTCCGATCTCCCGAACCATGTCGAGTGGCCGGCGGGTGTGGACCAGGAACGTCTGCAGATAGCCCTTGTACCAGCGCGACCGCTGGCGGACCCAGTTCACCACGTCGGCATTGGCCTCTTCACCGGTCAGCGAATCCAGGACCACGGTTCGATACCCGTAGCGCGCTAGACGGATTCCGAGATCGGCGTCCTCGGTGACGTTGTAGGCGTCCCACCCGCCGACCTCACGCAGCACGTGGGTGCGGATGTGATTCGACGTCCCGCCGAGCGGAATGACGCACTTCGACGCACTCAGCGCCGGCAGCATGTAGGAGAACCACTGGTCGTATTCGATCGCGAACCAACGGGTCAGCAGGTTCTCACGCTCGTTGTAATAGCCGAGACGCGCCTGCACGGAGGCGACGTCCGGCGGGGAGGCGGCGAACACCGCAGCCGCCTTACGCAATTGGAGCGGGTCCGGAATGTCCTCGGCGTCGTAGATCGTGACGATGTCGCTGCGCTCCGACGGCAGACTCATGGCGACGTTGCACGCCTTGGGTTTGGTCCGCGGTTCGCTCGGCGGCACCAGGACCGTGGTGATCCCGTCGAGATCGGCATCTTCGACCGCGGCGCGCGTCTCGTGATCGTCGCTCTCCAGGACCAGAAAGATGTCGAGTTTGTCTGCGGGATAGTCGATCCTGCCGACTCCGGCGACCAGGTTCGTGACGATCTCGGGCTCGCCGTACACCGGCAGCAGGACCGTGTAGACCGGCAGATCGTCGTCGGGGATCACCCGGGCGTCCTCGTCAGACACCCGTAGGACGCCCCGACCGGACATTCCGCGGGTGATGAGCACGAACTTGTCGATGCTCGACGCCAGGAAGTACACGGCGCAGACACTGAGAACGACCGCGAGCGACACCCGCCACGTCAGCGCGAACGCGACCGCGATCGCCACCGCAACGACCACCAGGCCGAGGCGCTGCCCACGACTCAGCGGATGGCGCGCCGACAGCGCCGTCACATGGGCAGCAGTCGAACCGGTACGCCCGGACACGCTCACCGCGACGGTCGTTCGACTGCGTCGATCATCGACCAGGCGAGGTCGGTCAGCGCGAGGTCCAGGTCGGGGTTGCCGACGACCTGATCTCGGGCATCGGTGCCACCGCGCACGAGCCAGCTGAGGGGTTCGACGACGGTGGTGGTGTAGCTCGGTGGCCGCGGTTCCGCGACATCCGACCCACTCGCCTGGTCACGGTTCGCCATGAGGTAGATGGCGTAGTAGCGCTCGCCGGCCGGCGTGGGAACTCGCCACCCCCAGAACCGACCGGTCCACAGGGCCTCATCCGAGGTGCGTACCGACTCGAGAGTGTTGGCGATACTGCCGATCTGGGTGTGTCGCCCATTCGACGAGGCCGGCGTCGCGTAGATCGTCGCCGGAGGCACCGTCTCGTACCACAGTCCACGACGGTAGCTGGAGAAGCGCCCCAGATCGGTGGTGGAGTAGACGTCGAGATACGCGGTGGACAGCGGTCTGTCCGCGGGGCCGGTCTGCCCCGTCGTGACCCGGTACCGGCGCACGTCGCCACCGGAACCCATGACCCGCGGACCCCAGTCGAACACCTCTGGTTCGGTGATGCCGATGCCGAGCGTCCGCATCTGTTCGAGCCACTCCGCACCGATCGGCGGTGACGCCACGGGCTTCGGTGAATCCGGCGCGAGCGGCATCATCGCGAGGATCGCCAATGCCACCAACCAGGCCGACGCGAGCGTGGCGACGGACTGCTCGGGCAACCCGGCGTGCGCCGAACCGGCTCTGCCGAAACGGAATCGCACGGCGATCGCGGTCGCGGTGACCACCGCTGTGGGAACCGTGTAGGCCAGGATCGGTGTGTGCTGGACAACCAGCACACACATGGTTCCGACACCCCCCGACACCACGGCGGTCACAATGGCGACGCGCGGATGACGACGCAGGGACATGAACGTCACGACGAGGGCAACCGCCACGGACAACAGGCCGAACGCGACGGTCGAACCGCCGAGAAGCTGCCCCATGAGCAGGTAGTTCGGCGGGAAGCACGTCACCAGGAACAACCAGACGAGGTAATCGCGGACAACCCGCCGGATTCCGAACACCACGATCGACGCCGCGAACACCCAGATGAGCAACGGGATCAGATCGGCGTGCCAGAACGCCGCCACGGCAGGCACCCGGGGGATGACGAGCGCCGCGGTGAGGCCGAGCGCGCCGCCCACCACGACGACCAGGATCCGGTCGAACTCGCCGTCCCCGATCTCGCGGCCGCGCGACGACACATCGAGCCCGAACGCGATCATCAGACACCACAGCGGCACGAACAGCAGATACGCCGTCGGCGACCCCTGGCGCAGCGCATCGAACTCGGCGGCGATCGCCGGGGCGAACGCCAGCATGCCCGCACCCATCGTCGACGCGTAGCGAACGCCCATCGACATCTCGCGAGGTGCGGTCAGGGTCTCCCGCCATGGACGCCGGCCGGTGTGGTGCGCGGTCGGCGCAGCCGTGCCGGTGTCGGCGTCGGCGTCCGCATACGGCGGTGACGCAGGCGCGACAGAATCAAGAACAGTCATGAGCCCTCCCCAGGACGGCGCCTGAGCATCGAGCGTCGGCGCCGGCCGCGACTCGCCGCCACCCCCGTGGCCCCCCTGGCGTCCGAATCGCGAACTACAAGCAGAGTAACGCTAAAAAGAAAGTTGTTGGAGCACGTCGCCCCGGTGTTCGTCTGATCAAGGGAACGATCCGCGGCCCGCGATCGGCCCGCTGCAGAAACATCCTAAGTATCGGATATTTCTGCGCAGCAGTACATTTGATCTGTCATCGCGAGCGCGATCGGATCTCGCCCAGGTCCATCACCGTGCACCGAATCACTTGACTTATGTCACACATTTGCAGCGGACATCGGGAGATGGATACTGGGTCGGCCGTCCTAGTGTGATTCCGAAAACTAGTGCGGCACAACTATTCACAATTATTTCCTGTTGATCAGCAAGGGTCGCTTGACGATCGTTAACGAGCCCGACCTGAGGACGGTCACTAACAACCAAAAGTTGATGAAAGGCAATGGTGGTGGGATCGTTCACCGCGTGATGTCCACGGTCGACCAACGCGCCGGGGCACAATCGCTCCATGACTCGCTGGACAGACTTCGTGGATTTCGCCCAGCAATTCCGCGACTCCGCGTCGCACTGGCGGAAAGACTGGCATGGCGAGTGGCGCGGAATCGATGGCACACCGGGGACACCACCCGAGGCCTGGACGACAGCGATTCACGTCGTCGGCCACGACATGGAGTGCGGGTTGTTGTCGGGTGTCGTCGAACTCCGCGAGGCTTCGTGGCACATATTCACTTCCCCGGACCGCCTGCTGATGGTCGAGGTCCACGTAATGCGCGACGGCGAAGAGTCCGGGTTCATTTCGACTGACGAACCGACTCCTTCGGACTGCACCGAAGACGAGGCGATCTACTGGACGGCCGACCTTGTTCAAGGAGACCTCACCGGTTATCACCACGTCGTGTGGCCGGACATCGGTGGCCGACTTTTCGAACCGGCCATGCTCGACGGCAAGCCTCACTGGGCTCACCGAGCCGGAACAGACCCCCGAGTCTTTGCCGTCGGCCGACTCAGCGCAGCTCTTCGCGCCGATTCCTGAGCGAAACTCTCGGCCTGATCGACGGCCGACTTCGCCCCTGGGTCGTCAGCCGACCGGAGCCTCTGTGACTGCAGTGTTCGATGCCTCGGACACCGCGTCTACCGCCTCGGTGAACGGCGGGATGAAGAACCGGGCCCCGAGCACACAGCACGCGTGCCCGCCGTCGACCTCGAACCGCCGTGCGCCGGGGATGCCGTCGACCAGCAACTGCTGACGCTCGGGCTCGACCACCCGGTCGCGGGTGGAGACGACCACGGCGGTCGGGACGTCGACCTCGTGCAGCCAACCTCGGGAATCGAACTCCCCCAGCCCGTTTCCGAAATCGCCGAGATGCGCAAGCGGCGTCGAGAAGAACTGCCGAAGCGCCCAGACGGTGGTGTGGGCTGCCTTGTCGAGGCTCTTGTCGGACACCCGCGGCAGGACCCGGTACACCGGGCGCAGGATGCGTCCCATGCGTTCCGACGACGCGCGATGCCGGGGATCGTGGGTACTGAAGTACGGGCCGGTCGAACACAGCACGAGGCCGGCCACCCGCTCGGGGTGTCGCCGCCACACCAGCTGAGCGATGCCCCCGCCCATCGAGAACCCGGCCACCGTGAACCGGTCGATGCCCAGGACATCGGCGAGCGCGACAACGTCGTCGGCGCAGTCACGCAGGTCGAACGTCTCGGATTCGATCCCGCGACCGTGCCAGCGCGCGTCCAGGGTGATGACGCGGTAGCGGTCGTTGATCGCCGGGATCGTCGGGTACCAGCAGAGCAACCCGGTCGTCAGCACCGAGTGCAAGAGGAAGACCGCCGGAGCGTCGCGCGGGCCCGAGTCGGTGACGAAGGCGCGTCCGCGCCCGGGGAGCTCGACCATCCGGCCTTCCGGGATGTCCCGGGCCGGGTAAGGGGTGAACACGTGTCGGATGGCGCGCGCGGTGCCGTGCACGAACTCGGGGATCACGCAGTCAACGGTACGTGAGATGCTGATCACATGATCGACATCGCCCGTCCGAAAATCGAGGGGTCGATCGCCGTTGCGGACGGCGGTCGTCGGATCGGATTCGCCGAGTACGGATCGGCCACCGGACGGGCCATCGTCTGGCTGCACGGGACACCCGGTGCGCGGCGCCAGATCCCCGTCGAGGCGCGCGCGTATGCGTTGGAACGCAAGGTCCGGCTCATCGGACTGGATCGGCCGGGCGTGGGGTCGTCGACCCCCCATCGATACGACAACGTCGCCGACTTCGCGCCCGACCTCGCCGAGGTCCTCGAGGCCCTGGGCATCGACGACTTCGCGATCATCGGACTCTCCGGCGGCGGACCCTACGCACTCGGGGTCGCGCACGCCATGCCCGACCGGGTGACGGCGGCCGGGATCCTCGGCGGCGTCGCGCCGACGGTCGGGCCCGACCGGATCGAGGGCGGCGCCATGCGACTCGGCACACTGCTGGCGCCACTCGTCAGCGTCGCCGGTGCCCCGATCGGCCAGGTACTCAGCGTCGCTCTCGGTTTCGCCCGGCCGATCGCCGAACCCGCGATCACCATCTACGGTCGGCTGTCCCCGCAGGCGGATCGAGAACTGTTGGCACGCCCCGAGTTCCGGGCCATGTTCCTCGACGACCTGCTCCACGGCGGCAGCCGCCGGATGGCCGCACCGTTCGCCGACGTCGTGGTGTTCGCACGGGACTGGGGCTTCCGCGTCGGCGACGTCACCGTGCCGGTGCGCTGGTGGCACGGCGACGACGACCACATCATCCCGTACGCCCATGGGGAACACATGGTGTCGCTGCTGCCCGACGCGAAACTGTTCGAGATGCCCGGCGAAAGTCACCTCAGCACTTTGCACATGGCGACCGACATCATCGACGAACTCCTCGCACTGTGGGACCAGTCGCGGCCGCCGCTGGGCGAGTGAGTTTTCCCCTGGTCGAGTAGGGGCGACCGACGTCGTGCGCGGACCAGTGGCTTCGACCAGCAGAAAAAGTCACCTGCGCAACCCCTGCTGGTCGAGCAGCGCCGACCGCGCGAAGCGCGGACGCCGCGCCCGTCGAGACCACTCCCCTGTGGTCGCCCAGTGGCTTCGACACGGCGCCTCGCTGCGCTCGGAGCCGGCTCAACCAGCAGAAAAAGTCACCTGCGCAACCAGCGGGAAAAGTCACCTGCGCAACCCATTGCTGGTCGAGCAGCGTCGACCGAGCGAAGCGAGGACGCCGCGCCCGTCGAGACCACTCCCAGCGGTCGCCCAGTGGCTTCGACACGGCGCCTCGCTACGCTCGGAGCCGGCTCAACCAGCAGGAAAAGTCACCTGCGCAACCCCTGCTGGTCGAGCAGCGCCGACCGAGCGAAGCGAGGACGCCGCGCCCGTCGAGACCACTCCAGTGGTCGCCCAGTGGCTTCGACACGGCGCCTCGCTACGCTCGGAGCCGGCTCAACCAGCCGGGAAAAGTCGCCTGCGCAACCAGCGGAAAAGTCACCTGCGCAACCCCTGCTGGTCGAGCAGCGTCGACCGCGCGAAGCGAGGACGCCGCGCCCGTCGAGACCACCTGGCGACCCGAAAGCAGTGGCTTCGACACGGCGCCTCGCTACGCTCGGAGCCGGCTCAACCAGCAGAAAAAGTCACCAGCTCAACCAGCAGAAAAAGTCACCTGCTCAACCAGCGGAATGGTCAGGCGGGGATCGGCGCCGTGGCCGACAGCCCGGCGGCGAGACCCAGCGCCACGGCCATGATCGCCAGTTCGACGACCGCGGCACGGACGGAAGCCGTCTCACTGCTGCGGTGCCGCTGCACGGCCGGTAGCCAGCGTCGCCGGTGCCACGCGGCGAGGCCCACGAGAATCACGAGCACCACGGCCTTCGCGAGCAGGATGCGGCCGTAGCCGCTGCTCACGAGGTTGGCCGGGCCGTCGATCTCGACCAGTCCGGAGATCAGGCCGGTCACCGTGAGCACTCCGACCGCCCACGGTGCGCGGCCGGAGAAGACCGGCAGACTGCGCGCCCAACCGGACCGGCCGCGCACCGAGATCAGCATCGCCGCGAGCAGACCGCACCACCAGGCCGCGGCCAGCGCGTGTGCACCGATGAGGAACGGACCCCACGAGTCGTTGCCGGCGTGCCCTGCGATCGAGGTGGCGAGCACCCCGATCGCCGCGAGCGCGCCGACCACGAGGACGGGGATCTCGACCCCGGTCAGCAGATCCAGGACCACCCACACCAGAACCAGCAGCCCGGCGACCAGCGCCACCATCTCGGGCGCGCCCGAGAACAGGACGTCACCGAAGTCGCCTGCCTTGACGTCGAGCACCTCGATGCCCGCCCGATCGGCTGTCCGGACCCAGGCGCCGACCAGCGTTGCCAGAACCCAGACCCCGGCCAGCAGGCCGATCACTCTGGTCGAGGGCTCGGCGTCGACCGTCGGCAGGGCGCCCAGTCCGAGCAATACCACTGACACACCCAGTGCGAGGGTCGTGGGCACGGCGACCAGGTCCGGACCGTCGGGACGGGCGAGCACGAAGCTCACCATCAGACCGCCGGCGAGGGTCACCACCAGGATGAACCCGTTGCGGACGGTCATCTGCTGTCAGCTCCGTGTCGACGGTCGCCGGCTCACCCAGAACACGACGCCGAGTCCGACGATCAACACGACCGCGGCACCGGCGATGAACCACCACACCGGGATTCCCTCGTCCGACGACGCGTCGACGGCCTCGATCGCCGGGCCCGGCTCGCCGTTGCCGGCGACCGCGAGCTCGAAGGTGCGCTGCCCGCTGATGACGTGGCCGTCAGCGGACGTCACCCGGTAGTTGACGACGTACCGCCCGGCCGGGCCGAGCTCGCGCACGTCGACTCGCAGGTTCGGTCCGTCGACGACCGGATCACCGGACTGCCAGTAGTGCTCGTCGGGTCCGACGACGTTGAGCACCGCGTACGGCTCTTGGATCGACTCGTTGAAGGTCAGCGTCACCGTCTGCGGGCCGGTCTGCAACGTCGCGCCCTCGGCCGGGTCGGAGGAGACCAGCCGCGAGTGCGCCGACGCCGGGGCCGCCGCCCAGGACCCGACGAGCCCGAGACACAGCAGCGTCGCGAGGACCAGGACGACGCGTCGAACCGGCGCGCGACGGTCAGGCATCGCCGCCGCCACGGCCGTTGCGTCGCAGGGCTGTCAGCGCCGCGACGCCGATGACCGCGCCGAGAGTGCCGACCACCAGGCCGATGCCGCCGAGCCACCGGGCGGCGGAGTCCTCAGACGATGCCGACGACTCGGAGGTGTCCGATTCGTCGGCGGTGCCCGTCGTCGAGGCGGAGTGCGAGCCGCCGTGATGGCCCTCGCCGGTGTCGGGCGCCAGCGTCAGGGTCGGGGCGGGCTTCTCCGGCTCGGGGCCGTCGGCGGGCGTCGGCTGGTTCCAGTCGGCCGTCTCACCGTCGGCATAGGTCTGCAACGCCGGCAGTTCGACGGTCTCCTGCTCAGGAAACGGACCGCCGGAGAAGCGGAACTGACCGAACTGGCCCACCGGCACGCCGGGCGAACCCGGGTCGGCGGTCCAGGTGATCTCGGTGACCTTGTCGTCCTTCTTGGTGACGACGGACTTCCAGCCGGGCATCACCTCGGGACGGGCCGAGGTCAGGCCGGGGAGCGTCACCCGCAGCGCGGTCGTCGCCGCGGCGTCGGACTCGTTGGGGACGACGAAGGTGACGACGCCGTACCCGCCCTGGGTGACCGTCGGTGCGTTGGCGGTGACGTGCGCCGACGCGGCACCCGCACCCGTGAAGGAGGCGAGACCGACGACGGCAGCGGCGGTTGCGGGCGCGATGAGGCGGCGGGCGATCGTGGCCCGCGGAGAACTGGATTTCATCAGGAGTGTCTTTCGATGTTTGTCTGGATCGGGCGCGTGGACGCACGCATCGACCCCAGATCTGGGCGATCGGGGGTCAGGCGCGTCAGAACGTGCCGGGCGGTCCGCGAACACCGGTGCCGCACAGCGCAGGTGCGGACAGAACACACGGTTGCGTCCAGAAGACCGGTGCAGTCGGACGCGCCGCGAGGGCGACCGGCGGCATCAGGGATCGGATCACCGTGCCGATCGACGACAGCAGATGCGCACCGACGACGATCAGGACCGCACTGAGCGGGATCGCCACCAGGTGGGTGAGCAGCATCGGCAGCGTCGAGGCGTCGTGGGCGGCGTGCCCCGCGTCGAGCGCGAGAGCCCAGTGACTCGCCGCCTGCGCGACGGAGAGCACCAGCGTGGTCGACGCCGCCGCCGTCGTGAGTCGTCCTCGGCGCGGCGCGAGCAGCATCGCCGCGATCGCACCGATCGCGGCGCTCAGCAGGATGCCCGACGAACTCGGGATCGCTCCGCTCGCCGCACCGTGCGCGGCGACCGCGACCGCGGGAACCACACCGGCCGCGGCGGCGCGCGAGAACGCGTCGGGCGGTCGGACGGTGTGGGGCATGGGGCTCATCCTAGATCGGTGGACTGGGCCATCTCCGACCACGGTGTCGCCGGGCGGTGACAGAATCGTTCCCATGTCGGATGCAAGCCTCGGTGTGGAGGTTCGTGAACTCTCGTCCCCCGACGAGCTCGAGGACCTTCTGCGGATCTTCGACGACGTGTGGCGGCCCGACCCGACGAACCGGCCCGTGGGGACCGACATGCTGCGGGCGCTCACCCACGCCGGCAACTACGTCGCCGGCGCGTTCATCGGCGACCACCTCGCCGGTGGCAGCGTCGCGTTCTTCGGTGCGCCCGTCGGCGAGACCCTGCACAGCCACATCACCGGGGTCACCCGACGCGGCCGTGGCCACCAGGTCGGTTACGCGCTGAAGATGCACCAGCGCCGCTGGGCACTGGAGCGCGGACTGTCGACGATCACCTGGACCTTCGATCCGCTCGTCGCGCGCAACGCCTACTTCAACCTCACCAAACTGGGTGCGACGCCGGTGCATTACTACGAGGACTTCTACGGCGAACTCGGCGACGAATTGGGCGGCGATGCCGACTCCGACCGGGTGCTCATGTCCTGGAATCTGCACGCCGCGGCCCCGTCCGCCTCCCCGGTGTCGGTGGACGACGTGCTCGCCGACGGCGCGGTGTCGATCATCGATGCCGACCAGCCATCCCGACCCGTCGCGCACCACGATCGCGTCACCCCCGACGCCGGCGTCGTCGTCGAAGTTCCGCGGGACGTCGAGTCGATGCGGGTCAGCGCACCACTCGACGCCGCCCGGTGGCGGATCGCGCTGCGGGATGCCCTCTCGCCGCTGCTCGTCGACGGAGACGCTCGCCGCGACGTGCGCTTCCTGCGTTCCGGACACTATGTGTTCGGTCCGGCCGGCTCGGGGGCCCGGTGACGGACGCAGATGTGGCTCCTGCCGAACTGGCACCGGCCGACTGGCACACCTTTCCTCACACGCTCGCCGACGTCCTCCCGGCGGCGTCGGTTGCGCTCGGGGTCACCGCTGCGGGCGCGGGTCCGACTGTGCCGCCGGGTGATTCGGTCGTGGTGCTGCTGATCGACGGACTCGGTGCGACGCTGCTGGACGAGTACGCCGACCACGCACCCACACTGCGCGAGCTCACCTCGACGACGCTGCGGGCAGGGTTCCCGGCCACCACCGCCACCAGCATCCTGAGCCTCACCGGCGGGACATCGTGCGGCGTGCACGGGATCATCGGGTACAGCTTCCGCCCGGGCGACGAATGCCGCACCCGCGGGTCCCGGCGCGTGCTCAACTCGCTCCGGTGGACTCTCGACAACGCGTCGGGTCCGTCCGCGCTGATGACCTATCCCCCGGCCCTCGTCCGAACCGAACGCGGCAGTCTGGAAGATATTGCCGCCGACGGCGTCCGAGTGACCTATGTGATGCCCGGCGAGTTCCGCGGAACCGGCCTGACGATGGCCGCGTTCCGCGCCGCGGGCCAGTTCCTGCCCGCCGTGACTCCCGACGGCATCCGCGAGGCCGTGCTGACCACCCTGCGCCGACGAAGCCGCCACCGACGCTTCGTGTACGCCTACTACAGCGAACTCGACATGGCCGGCCACATCCACGGGCCGGGATCACCGGAGTGGCTGGAGAAGTTGCGCGTCGTGGAGCGCCTTGTCGCCGACCTCGCCGCCGAACTGGGCGATGGGACAACCCTTCTCGTCACCGGCGACCACGGGATGATCACCGCCGACCGGGCGATCGACATCGACACCGCGCCCGCGCTGCTCGACGGCGTCGACGCCGTGGCCGGCGAGGCACGGGTCCGCCACGTCTACGCGTCGCCGGGTTCGGCCGACGACGTCCTGGCCGGCTGGTCGTCGTACCTGGGCGACGCCGCGCACGTGGTGTCCCGAGAGCAGACCATCGACGAAGAATGGTTCGGCCCGGTGGTGAGTGATGCGGTCGCACAACGCATCGGTGACGTCGTCGCGGTGGCCCGCGGCGCCACCACCCTCACCCGCAGCACCCGCGAGACGATGGAGTCGATGATGCTCGGCCATCACGGCGCCTGGACCGCTGCCGAACAGCTCGTGCCCCTGATCGTGGCGTCGGGGTAGCGCGGGTTTGGTCGAAGTCTCTGGCTGGGATCGCGGGGCCGGTCGCCAAGTGGCCTCGACGGGCGCGGCGTCCTCGCTTCGCTCGGTCGACGCTGCTCGACCAGCAGGGGGTCGACGCTGCTCGACCAGCAGGGGGGTCGCTCGACCAGCAGGGGGGTCACGGGGTCGATGTCCCGCTGGTTGAGCCGGCACCGAGCGCAGCGAGGAGCCGTGTCGAAGCCACTCTCTCGGATCAGTGAGCAGCGGGTTCGTCGTCGGTGACGAGGTCGAGGCGGACGCCCAAGAGTCGAACCGGGCGGTCGATGTCGAATCTGGCGAGCAGGTCGGCGACCACCGACTCGAGTTCTGCGAAGTCGAGGCTCGGGGCGGGGAGCTTCCGGGACTTGGTGCGGGTGTAGAAGGTCGTGGTGCGGACGGTGACCGCGACCCGGAACGGCAGTCGCTCCTCGCCGACGACCTGATCGAGCAACTCACGAAGCAGTTCGCCGGCAGCAGCCCGCATCTCGGTCGCGTCGCTAAGGTCGGTCGCGAAGGTCCGGGACTTGGAATGCGAACGGGCCAGCCAGGGTTCGACGGTGATCGCCGAGTCGCCGCCGCCGCGGCACAGCACGTACAGCCAATTGCCCTGGTGCGGACCGAACATGGCGATGAGATCGTCGCGAGGGGTGGCGATCAGCTCGGTCACCGTGGTGACGCCGGCGGCGGTCAGCTTCGACGCCGTCTTCGGCCCGACGCTCCACAGATCGCGAGTCGGCCTGTCCCCCATCAAATCCAGCCAATTGCGATCGTCGAGCAGGAACACCCGCGGGGCGTCGGCGCCGTTCGCCCCGTCGCCCGGCGGCCGTTTGGCGAACCCGGTGGCCATCTTCGCCCGCTGCTTGTTGTCACTGATCCCGACGCAACTCGTGAGTCCGCACCGGTCCAGGATCTCCGACCGGATCCGTTCGGCGAGGTCGACGATGGCCTCGTCGTCGAACGGATCGACCTCCGCTCCGCGGGCGTTGACCCCGAGGTAGGCCTCGTCCCAGCCCCAGACCTCGACGGGGTGGCCGGTGGCGCGCAAGACGTCCATGACGTCGGCGGACGCGGCATCGTAGGCACTCATGTCGAGCGGCAGATACACCGCGTCGGGCATCTTGCGGTGTGCTGCCCGCAACGGCATACCCGCACGAACACCCACGTCACGCGCCTCATACGACGCGCAGGTGACCACCTTGCGGGCCTCGGTCGGATCGCCGTTGCCGCCGACGATCACCGGCACCCCGACGAGTTCGGGAGCCCGCAACCTCTCGACCGCCACCTGGAACTGGTCGAGATCGACGTGCAGCAGCCACCGATAGCGCTGTGGAACCGAAGTGGTCACGACGCCCAGGGTAACCGCCGGTTGTCAGGTCACCGGTCAGTCGGCGATACAGACCTCGACCTCACCGAGGCCCGCCGCACGGCACGATGTGCGCAACGAGTGCGGGTTGTAGCGCAGCACGGAGAGCCGCCGGTCGGATCCGTGACCGGCCTCGGCGAAGACCGCACTCGCGGCGGCGATGTGAGCGGCGAGTTCCGCCCGCGCGGCAGCATCGGACGTCGCCACGGCGTCGGTCAGCACCTTCTCCAGCAGTGCTCGGTCCCGATGCAGCGGCGGCGGCATGAGATTGAGTGCCGGAGAAGCGGTCCCGCAGTTCGTCGGGTCGGTCAACGCGTGGGCCGCGGAGACCAGAAGAGCCACCGCGACCAGAGGCGGCCGCCGGTCAGCGGGACCTTCCACGATGCCGACGGCAGAGTCCGCGTCGGCGTCGGGTCCGGCGAGCCCAAGGACAGCGAGCGCCTCATCGCGCGGAGACGAATCCCGCTCGGCGTCAACGGCTTCGTCGTGCATCAGCCGAAGCCGCGCCACGATCGCCCGGTGGCGTCGTATGGCGGCGTCGACCTCCCCCAGGAGATCGGCGGTCACCCCGAACTCCGCGGGGTTCTCGGCGAGCACCGCGTACCCGGACAGGACGATCGACTCCTCGATACCGATCGCCTCGACGATCGCCGACGAGGTGAGAAACGTGCGTGCACCACGTCTAGATGCACGCACAGACAATGCGCTGGTCAACTGAACCCCTCCACATAGACCATGAACAGTGACAATCACGAACAGTGACATTCATGAACACCGACGAGGGCCACGATGTGATGCCCCTCGAGTCGACCCCCAACGCCCCGGCACCCCCCGCGCGATGCCGGCCACCGTGACGCACCGTGAGAATACGCGGTGTCGGGGTAGTTTGTGAGTCGAATGACTGAAACACGGGTATCGCCGCGCGCATAGGGACCAAAGGCCCTGTCCCGGCGATCGCCCGCCCGCGACCATGTAAGGGGCGAACGGCACAGGAGGGTGCACATGCTGCGATTCCTCGCCCGCGAACTCCACAGCTGGCGTGTCATGCACGCATCGTCGAACGGTCTGGTCCGCCGCGGCGACCGTCTGGAGACCGCAACGCTGGTGATGCTGTGGCTGGCCGCCGTCGCGGGAATGATGATCGCCCTGACCATCGGGGGCGACACCTATGCGGCGCACAAGGCTGCCGCGGAACATCAAGAACCCCGACATTCGGTGAGCGCGACGATCATTCGTACGCCCGGCCAGGGCAGCGCCCAGAGCGGCGGCGGGGCGGACGCCGGCCTCACCACCGTGGCGTGGCAGGACCCGAACGGTCACCGACTCACCGCAGCCGTCGGCGCCGAGCCGCTCGACTCGGTCGGTCGGGTCCGGGTCGTCTGGCTCGACGACTCCGGTTCGGTGGTGGACCCACCCGTCACCACCACGGACGCCGTGATGGAGGGCCTGATCGCCGGGGCCGCGGTGGGGATGCTCGTCGTGCTCGGCTGGTGGGGCTCGACCGTGCTCGTCCGGATGGTCGCCGATCAGCACCGGTCACGACGATGGGACGCCGAGTGGCGGCAGTTCGACATCGACAGCCACCCCTGACGGGCGACGGCGCCGGGAGCGGAGCGAGCGGGCCGAATGAACCCGGCCTCAGCCGCTCACGACCGCCCAGATGACGAACGCCACCCAGGCGACGGCACCGAGGACGTTGACGACCAGCGCCGTCGTCGTGAGGGCATCGCGTCGTCCGCCGGCCCGCGTGATCCCCACGACCGTGAGTACGAGCCCGACGATCGTGCCCAGACACAGCGGGAAGCCCAGGATACCCACGATCAATCCGGCCAGACCGAACCCGTTCACCTTCTCCGGTTGCTCTGGAACGGGTTGCGCGAGCACGGGTTGCGCAGGAACGGGTTGCGGGACGACGCGGTGCGGAGCCGGCGGCACGGGACCGGAGTGGCCCCGCACCGGCGAGGTCCCGGCCGGTGTGCGGTGCAACCGCGGCCACTGGTCGGGCCGCAGACCGGCCGGCCCGACGGCCGCGAAGACCGCCCCCGGCTGAACGGCCACGCCCGGCCGGAGGTCGAGACCGTGCAGAGTGCCCGCGACCGGCGCGTCGATCGTCACCCGGCCGGCCGGGGAGTCCGCGGTGGCCAGCGGCTCGCCTACGCGCACGACCTGCCCGTCGCGCACGGTGACACCCGCGATCACCGAGCCGGCCGGCAGCTGCGGGAAGGCGATACGGCGAGCCGACACCTCCGCGCCGACCTTCTGTGTGTCGACGCCCTGGACGACATTGGTCGACCGGAGGAGCCCGCCCTGCGCGACGACGACCTTGGGGTCGCCGATCCGGGCGACGCGACCCACCGCCGACAACGCGGACTGCAGCATCGGAATGCTGCTGGTCCCGCCCGTCACGTAGACGATGACGGGTCCGCCCGGCCCCGTGCCGGCGGCGTCGGCGCGGGCGATCGCATCCCGGGTCAGCTCGACGGCCCGTTCCACGAACGGCCCGATCATCGACTCGAACTCGCGCCGGGTCAGCAGCAACGTGTGCCGGGTGCCGGGGAGTTCGATGACGGCCTGGGCGGTGTCGGACAGTGCTTCCTTCGCCGTCCGCACCCGATCGGCCAGGGCGATCGCGGCCGCCGGGGCGCGGAGTCGGCCCGGGAGGTCGGGATCGAGTTCGGCGGCCTCGTCGTGCACCCAGCGGATCATCCGGGCGTCGAGGTCACGGCCGCCGAGATGGTTGTCGCCACCCGAGCCGGTGACGGTGAACCCGTCGACACCGTCGCGGACGAGGAGCGCCACGTCGCACGTGCCGGCGCCGAAGTCGAAGACGCACATCCGTTCGGCAACGCTGACGTCGTACCCGCGGTAGACGTAATACCAAGCGGCAGCCAGTGATTCGGACGCTATTCGCAGCGTCTCGGCAGGGATTCCGGCCCGGCCGGCCGCGCGTCGGAGGACGTTCTTGCGCCGCTCGCTCCAGCGGTCGGGATGGGTCATGACGATCGAGTCGAAGGCAGGCAGTCCGCTGTGGCGCAACGCGATCTGATGCACATGTCGCAGGACGGCGCCGATCAGATCCTCGACCGGCCAGAAGCGGTCACCGAGCTCGATCTCACCATCGTCGATACGCGACTTCGGGGTGTCCTCGAAGGCGTCGGGGGCCTGCAGCCGCCGCAGCACCGCATCGTGACCGACGACGACGGACCCGTCCCCCGCGAACACCGCCGACGGCATCGCGGGTCCGCCCTGTCCGAGCGGCACGATGACCGGCTCGCCCAGCCCGACCCGGTACGCAGCCGCAGTGTTGCTGGTGCCGAAGTCGATACACAGTCGCCGCCTGCTCTCCTGCGCCACGTGGTCACCTCCTCAGGTGCAAATCGTTGCACACGACACCGGCATTCATCCGGTGGGCGCTCGAAGAGCGCGGGCGATCGCCTTGCGCACGTTGTCCACGGCGACGATCTGATTACGCAGATCCGCGGCCGTCTTCTCGCGCTCGGCCGCCGATCTCTTGGACTCCGCCGCGGCGTCGTTGAGGATCTTCGTCGACTCGGCCAGGAGCCGCTCGAGCAGTTCGTCGTAGGCGATCTGCAGATCACCGCTCGCCTGCGCCTTGATCGACTGCAGCTGGGACCGGACGTCGGCCTTCATGTCGTTGACCGCTTTCGTCAACCACTTGCGGTGGTTCTCCTTACCCACCTTCGACGCGCGGAACCCCACCACCACACCCGCCCACACCGGTACCGCGACAACATTGACCACCGGGATGATCGCCAGCGGGCCGCCCGCGGCGACGATGGACAGCAGGATCGGGTCGACCATGTTCTTCCAGGGCGAGATCTTCTCTTGCTCACGGAGCTTGAGTTCGCCGGCTCCGCCGGCGATCTGCCCGACGAGCTCCTCGGAGATGGCGGCGTCGGCGAACAGCGCGTCGGCGATCCGCTCGATGCCGGCGACGAACGAGGCGCTCACCTCACGAGCGGCGGCCTCGAGATCGACGGTCATCTGCGCGATCAGCTCCTGACCCGCCCGGTGCGGTTCGTAGAAGCGCAGCTTGTCGATCCGCGTGGACCACTGGCCGAGCAGCGTGTCGAAGCGATCGCGCATGAGGTCGTCGGTCCGCAGCGACGCCGCGGTGATGTCCTGTGTGAGGCGCGCCCGCCACTCCCGACGGCGATCCTTGAGACGTTGGAGTCGGTCGCGCTCGGCTTCGATCTCAGCGCGCTCGGCGGGGGTCGCGGTCGCGGCCTTCATCTCCAGGACGAGACGCGTGCGGACGTCGTCGAGGCCGGCGAAGGTCAGCTGCAGCGCGTTGCGCACCGGGGACGTGGCCCCGTCGCGGACCAGCGGTGTCAGGGCGTCGACGAGTTCGGGGACGCCGGAGGCCGCGAGGGCCCGTTCGCGACGGTCGGGGTCGGTGATCGCCGCGGCCTGGGCGGCGATGCGGTTGGAGACGCCGATGATCGGGATGTGGGCGAAGCGGGGGGCGTTGGCGCCGATCAGCTTTCGGTTCTCGGCCACGATCGTCCGCCACTGGCGCATGACGAGGTCGGTCTTGGTGACCACCAGCACCACGGATGCGACCTCTTCGCTGACGCTGCGCAGGAAGTCGAGTTCGGGTGCGCTCAGCGGTGCGGTCGCGTCGCACACCATGACCAGAACGGACGCTCCGCGAGCCGCGCTGACGGCAGCCTCGACGTGTTCGGGGACCAGCGACCCGACACCGGGTGTGTCGACGACGGTGACCCCGGGCAGCACCACGGCGTCGACACCCACGCGTGCCGAGACCGGTGGCACGAGAACCGAATCGATCGCTGTACCGGGCGCGAGACGTTCCGCGGGGACGCCGGCCGCGTGGCGTCCGCCGACGGTCACCCACTCGGCGAGCTCGGCGGCCGGGATCCGGTGGGCGGCACCGGGGAACTCCACGAGCGCGGTCCCGGCGGGGACGTCGTCGGTGGCGGGCGTGAACCGGACGTAGACCGAGGTGGTGATCTCGGCGTCGACCGGCGCGAGGTCGCCGACCCCGAGGAGGGTGTTGACCAGCGAGCTCTTGCCCCGGCTGACCTCACCGATGACCACCACGGTGCCCTGCGGCGCCGGCCGGTCGCGGACCCGCAGCGCCCGGTCGGCGATCGCGTCCTCACCGTGCTTGCGCAACGCGTCGATCGCGGTGCGCAAGACCGCCTCCGGTGTCGGCGTCGTGGTCTTCGCCGGCGCCTTCACCAATCCCTTGGCCGGCCCGGGTTCGCTGGTGGTCACAGCCTGCTCCTCGTTCACCATCGGTCAGTTGACCCAGAGTCCGCGCCGGACGAGTTGATAGGTCTGCTCGAGTACCAGCAGCGCCTCGCGTTCCGCCGACGTCGCAGCGAACGCGCGCCTCGACCGGCAGTCGGTGGCCCGCGCTCGCGCGGCGTCGGCGATCTGCGGTGGTCCGGCGGTCGGCGGCAGCGACAACAGCACCCGCACATCACGACTCGCGACCACGACATTGAGCTCGCCGACCAGGTCGCTGTCGGGTTGCCACCGCGCGAGGGCCTCGAGTGCGGACACCTCGCGCAACCGGTGCAGGGCCGGCGACGTCTCGGCCTCGTCGATGGCCTCCAGGAAGACGTCGCGGCGCGGGCTGCGGTAGGCGGTCTCGCGCAGCGCCGCCAGGACGGTGCGGGCCTTGAGGATGTCGCCGACGGCGAGGAATCGACGTCCGATCGCCAGCCGCAACTCGTCGATGCCCGAAACCCGGTGCAGCCATCCGCAGTACGCTCGCGCACCCTGCTGTGCGATCTCACCCCCGGCATCCATCGCATAGGTCCCCACGAGCTGCTCGAGCCGGCCCAGTTCATCGACGTCGATGCCCGGCGGAGCGGGCATCCCGCCGTCGAGGATGGTCAGCAACTCCCACGACTCGAGCTGCCCGCGCCGCGAGATCTGCGCGGTCTCACGTTCGGTGACCCCGCAGACCCCGGCCTCGGCCATCAGTCCGGACACCGCGACCACCGCGCCCGCGATCGCCGGGAACCGTCGCCACACCCGGCGCGCGATCTCCTGGGCCTTGAGCATCGGATTGTCGGCGGCGATGAGGTCGGCCTGCGAGATCACCAGGATCGTGTTCTGCGCCGACGCACCGGCCTCGGCGAGAAACGCGACCTCGTCGGCTTTCGGGCCCGCGGCGTCGTCGAGCAGGAAGAGGATGACGTCCGGTCGGGCCAGCCTCCCCTGTCGGCCGAACACCCGACGGGTGGCGATCTCGGCGGTGTCGGTGAATCCGGAGAGGCCGGGGGTGTCGACGACCCGGAAGCGCTCACGCAGCAACCGGGACGGGGTGTGGACGATCGCGTGGTCGATCTCCTCGGGTGGCCGGCCGAGGTCGCCGCGCATGGGGCCGGGGAGTTCGGTGACCGTACCGTCGAGGCCGATCACCTCGACCCGCTGCGGGTTGCCCTCGGTGTACAGCGCGGCGACGCGGGTGCACTCGGCGCGGTCGGTCGGGGCGACGCGGTCGCCCACGAGGGCGTTGAGCAGCGTCGACTTACCCGAACTGACGCGTCCGACGAGCGCAACGGTCAACGGCTCGGCCAGTTGGGCGCGCAAGGCGGACAGGCCCGCGGTGTCCGGCGACAGCGGGCCGACCTCGTCGAGCAACTGCTCCACGCGGCCACGCACGGTCATGCGCTGCTCCACGGAATCCGACCTCCCGAGACTTTCGTCGACCGATGGGAACATTCCGGGCTCGGCGACACTCCTAGGGACATGCCGAGAATGTCCCTCGGAGTCGGCGTGCCGACCCCTCGACCGGATGACAGTATCCGTGTCGGGCGCCGCGCGTCGACGAATCCATCGGTACCGATATCGGATGACCGACACACCAGCAGAGGCGGAAGAGCATGACCGACAATCTGGATGAGAACGACTTCGAGGCGTGGCTACGTGCCGGCGACCCGCCCGACGAGCTGAGCGTGCCCGAGGCCGCGTGGGACGCCGCCGTCGAGACCGCGTTCGATCCGTCATACGAACTCACCACCGACCTGACCGCGGCGCCCGGGCCGGATCCGCTGGACTCCGACGGCGACTCCGAATCCGACCCCGACGTCGGCGGCTTCGACGACCCGCCGGCGGACGACGTGACCGGGGATCACCTGGCATCCGGCCTCGACGAGGACGACGATGTCTTCAGCGGTTCCGAGCATTCTGCGGACGACTCCTTCGACGACGGAGCGCTCGATGACGACTTCTGAGATCGCCCGCATCGAAAACCGCGATGCGCTGCCGTGCCCGGGAGGCGGTCCTACGATGAGCGGGTGCAGTCGTTGATCGACGAATCCTCCTCCGGCGCAGACCTGCTCGAGCGTGCCCGCGCCGGTGACCAGGCGGCCTTCACCACACTCGTCGAACAGCACCGAGACCGATTGTGGGCCATCTGCTTACGCATCACCGGCAACCAGCACGACGCCGAGGACGCGATGCAGGACGCGCTCGTCGCCGCATGGCGCGCGATCGGCAACTTCCGGGGTGATGCACAACTGTCGACCTGGCTGTACCGGATCGGGTCCAACGCCGCGCTCGCCCGCATCCGCAAGCGCACGGACGCCGACGACATCGCCGATCACGACCCGATGAGCCATCTGGACGTCGCGGCGCAGGTCGTGGTGTCCGACCGCATCGCCGACGCGTTGGCGCAGGTCCCCGACGCCTACCGGGCGACCTTCGTGCTGCGCGTCTACGGCGAGTTGAGCTACTCGGAGATCGCCGAGGCGCAGGGCATCGGTCTGCAGACGGTACGCAGTCGAATCTCGCGCGCGCGGTCCATCTTGTCCGAATTGCTTGCGGACCTTCGATAGTCGAGTTGCGGCCCTGATCGTCGCCCAGGTGAATGACCTCACCGCGACTTCGGAACGGACGGGAACAAACCCCGGCACGCTCGACTCCAAGTAACCAGAACCGCACACGCCGCCCCCGGCACCCACTCCCGAAAGGACCCCCACCATGAGCACCGAGATCCCCGCCGACGCCGTTCTCATCGACACCGACGGCGACGGAGCCGTCGACGCCGCACTCACCGATGTCGACGGTGACGGCACCACCGACGCCATCCTCGACACCGACGGCGACGGCCAGGCCGACTCCATCGCCTACGACACCGACGCCGACGGCGAGATCGACGTCATCGAAGCCGACACCGACGCCGACGGTCTCACCGACATCGCAGTGGCCGACACCGACGGTGACGGCACCTTCGACACCGCCGTCGACGACGAGGGCAACGTCGAGGTCGGCGACTTCGGCAGCATCGACGGCGGCGACGCCGTCTGACCCCACCCGCACATACATAGCCCGAAGCCGCGATCACCGCGGCTTCGGGCTATAAAACGGTGTGGGAACGATCGGCGGAATCGAATTCGCGGTACCGGTCTGGGCGACCGCCACCGCGCTGGTCCTGGTGCTGGTGGTCTCGTGGGTATTCGGCGTCGTCGCGCGATGGTTGCTGCGTAGGCGCGCTCGGCTCGACGCGACCACGGCGATGGTCCTGTCGATCCTCGGCACCGCGCTCGGTCTCTACATCGCCGGCCTCGTCGACAAACATCTCCGGGTGTGGAGCGTGACAACGGTCGTGCTGGGACTGATCAGCTCTATCGTCGCGGTGGGGGCCTATGGTCTACTCGCCGCACGGTTGCAGCGGCAATCCAATGCCTCAGTCGCCCAACTGCTCTCCGACGGTGAGTCCGATCGGCTCGAGTTCAAGTCCACCGCCCGGGTGAACCTGCGGAGCGGCGAGAAGGACCCGCGGATGGAGCAGGTGATCGTCAAGACGGTCTCGGCGTTCCTCAACTCCGACGGCGGGACCCTGCTCATCGGTGTCGCCGACGACGGCACACCCCTCGGGCTCGACCCCGACTTCGCGACGTTGAAGGTGCCCGACGCCGACCGCTTCGAGCTCTGGCTGCGCGATCTCCTGACCACCACGCTCGGGCAGAACACGGCGGCGGCCGTCGGGATCACTGTCGAATCGGTCGCCCGGCCCGGGGAGTCGGGAACGGTCCCGGTGTGCCGCGTGACGTGTTCGCCGTCGCCGCGGCCGGTCTATCTGCGGGCCGGCAAGAACAACCCGCCCGAGTTCTGGGTGCGCGCGGGCAACTCCACTCGCCAACTCACCGTCGATGCCGCCGCCGACTACGTCATGCACCGCTGGCCCCTCGGCGCCGGCCGCGCGATCGCCGCCCAGATCCGCGCCGCCATCCGCTTCTCAGCCGGATGAGCGAAAGTCTCATCCACCTGAGCAGCCCCCAAGGGCAGATTGCCCTCCGGCACCCGTGAGATGGACGAAAAATCGCGAGCATCGGCCGAACCGGATGAAACCGGATGGCCCTCCGCTGCGTCAAAGCAGGCATGAGCTCCGATTGTGGCGTCTTCAGGTTGAACGAACTGACCGCGATGGGCTGGACGGCGGACGGCATCAAACAAGCCCGGCGCGCCGGGAGGCTGACCTCGCTCGGTTACGGGTGGGTTCGCGCATCCGGCGCCGACTCGAGTGCGGTCGCGGCGGTGAGCGCCGGAGGCGCGCTGTCCTGCGTCAGCGCGCTGCGTTTTCATCAGGTGCACGGCAACCCCGGGATCTGGATTCCGCCGGGCCACAGCGAGACCCATGTCCGCCTGAGCAAGCACATGAAGTCCACGCCACGGCCCAGCGGTCCGTTCCGCTGGTGCCGGGGATTCGGACAACCGTTGCCGGTGCGGACGGCCGTCGATCCGATCCCGTTGGCGATCGGCTGCGCGGCAAGGTGTCTCGCGGCGGAGGAGTGGATCGCCGTCGTCGACTCGATTCTCAACACCAGCGAGTGGACGATCCCGGACATCCAAGCCGACATGGGGCGCGTCGCACGGACGGTGGCGGCGATGTTCGAGCGGTGCGATGCACGTTCGCAGTCGGGGACCGAGTCGGTCGCCCGGTTACGGCTCGTCGCCGCCGGGTTCGGCGTGCAGGTCCAACCGTCGATCGGTGGTCGCGAACACGCGGATCTGCGGACCGGGTCGTTGCTCATCGAGTGTGACGGGCGCTCCTACCACTCCGACGCGGACGCGTTCCGCAACGACCGCCGACGCGATCGGAAGACGATGATCCACAGGTGGATGACCATGCGACTGACCTACGACGACGTCCTCTACGGGTGGGACGAGGTCCTCGAAGAGATCCGCGCGGTGACTCGCCCTGACCGGCACCGGATCCGACGACGCGCTGACACAAGACACACGGACCCTTCGTGACGGCCCTCCGCAAGCTCCGGGCCTCCTCAGGGAGCGGGCGAGACGGCCCTCCGCAGGCTCCGGGCCTCCTCAGGGTGCGGGCGAGACGGCCCTCCGCAGGCTCCGGGCCTCCTCAGGGTGCGGCGGGTGAACATCGTCGAATAAGGACCGTAACTGTCCGCATCTCCTGAGAGGCTGGTGTCACACCACAACCCCAGGAGGAACCGTGAACTGGACACTCGAGCTCGTCATCCTGCCCGTCAGCGACGTCGACCGCGCGAAGGACTTCTACTCGAAGATCGGCTTCAACGTCGACCACGACCACGTCGTCTCCGACGAAATCCGCTTCGTCCAGATCACCCCGCCCGGGTCCGCATGCTCCATCGCCTTCGGCAAGGGGCTCACCGACGCCGAACCCGGGTCGGTGAAGGGACTGCAGATCGTCGTCACCGACATCAACGAGGCTCGCGAACAACTGCTCGCGGCGGGCGTCGACCCCGGCGAGGTCGACGAGCAGGCCTGGGGCCACTTCGTGTACTTCGCCGATCCGGACGGCAATTCCTGGTCCGTGCAGTACATGCCGTACCGCCAGAACTGAGCCCGCCGACCCGGAGTGGCTACCGTGGGATATGCGCTCCCCCATCGAGGACTACCTCGAACGTGTCCTGCACGAATGCCGCGACGACGACGGCGGTGAGGTGGCGGCGGGCAATCGCGAACTGGAGCAGGCAGATCCGTCGTCGTTCGGGATCGCGCTGGCCACGATCGACGGCACCGTGTACACCGCCGGGGACGCCGACCACGAGTTCTCCCTGCAGTCCATCTCCAAGGTCCCGGCCTACGCGCTCGCACTTCGGGACCGAGGGCTCGACACGGTGCTCGAACGCGTCGACACCGAACCGTCGGGCGATGCGTTCAACGAGATCTCACTCGAGGCGGAGACCGGGCGGCCGCGGAATGCCCTCATCAACGCGGGCGCGGTCGCCGTCCACGGGCTGATCGACGGCACCGACGCGACCGACCGGACCGACCGCGTCATCGATCTCGTCAGCACCCTCGCCGGCCGCCGCGTCACGGTCGACAAGGACGTCCACCGCGCCGAACTCGCCTCCGACGACCACAACACTGCGCTGGCATATCTGCTGCGGTCGGCAGGCAAACTCGATTGCGAACCCGATGAGGTCGTCGACGGTTACGCCGCCCAGTGCTCCATTCGGGTCTCCTGCCGCGACCTCGCGGTGATGGGGTCCGTACTCGCCAACGGCGGGCTGTCGACGGGCGACGACGAGCGCCTGATCGAAGGCTGGATCACCCGGCACGTCCTGTCGGTCATGGCCACCTGCGGCATGTACGACGGCAGCGGCAGCTGGATGGCGACCGTCGGAATCCCCGCGAAAAGCGGTGTCAGCGGCGCGATCCTGGGCGTGCTGCCCGGTCAGGTCGGGCTCGCGGTGTGGTCGCCGCGGCTCGACGAACAGGGCAACAGCGTGCGTGGCGTCGCGGTTTTCGAGCGCTTGTCCCGCGACATGGAACTGCACATGATGCACGTGGCCCCCACCGGTCGGCCCGCGCTGCGATCGGTGACCGAACGCGATGGCGCGACCGTCGTCGAACTACAGGGCGATGTGCGCTTCGCGGGAGCGGAGATCGTCGCCAGCCGCGCCTGCGAGGGCTTCGACACCGAGTCGGTGGTTCTCGACCTGACCCACGTCCGGGTGATGGACGACGCCGCCCGCCGGCTGATCGACGAGGTCGCCCGGCGACTCGGGGACGACTACGACGTACGCATCGAGGACCCGAGCGATCTCATGGACCCCGATGACGCGGTGAATCCGGATACCTGACGCCCGGCCTCGCCGAGACCGGCTGCGCTCAGCTCACGTCGCTTCGCCAGCGGCGGGATCCCGAACCAGCGTTTGCAACTCCGGGTCAGCGTGCTCTGCTCGGAGTACCCGATCTGACGTGCCACCGCCGACAGCGGCACACCACGATTCGCGAGCAGCGAGACGGCGAGATCGCGGCGGGCGTCGTCGACGAGTTGCTCGAAGGTCGCGCCGTCGTCGGCCAGGCCCCGCTGCACCGCGCGCGGATGCATCATCAGCAGTTTCGACACCGCGTCGAGCGTCGCGGCGCCGGCGGGCAGCGCCCGCACGATGAGCTGCGACACCGCGTCGACGAAGGCCGTCTCCCGGTCGTGGCCCGTCATGAACCGGATCGCCACGTCATAGGCGAGGGCGTCGACCCGGCGCAGCGTCTGCTGCATCACCCCGCGCGGAAACACCACCAGATTGGCCCGCGCCTCGAACTCCACCGGACAGCCGAAGTACTCGGCGTACACCCGCGGCTCCGACATGGCGGGGTGCGCGAGCGTGATCCGGTTCGCCCGGAAATCGTGCCCAAGAGTCATCTGGAACGTCGAGCGGGTGACGCCCATCGCGAGCTCCACGACGTGCGGGCGGTAGGGCACCCGCTTGAGCACCGTGTCGAACTCGTAGGCGACCTCGCGTTCGCCGTAGTGCAGCTGCGCGGTGATGGCCGGGCTGTACACGTGTGCGAACTCGGTGACCTGCCGGAAGGAGTCGCCGATGGTCTCGGCGTTGCGGGCCGCGATCGCCACCGGCCCGAGGATGTCGGGATCCTGCCGGGCGGCCAGACGGAGACCGAAGTCGGGCACGCCGAACTCGGCGGCGCACAGGCCAATGATCGTGGACAGCGCGGTGAACGGGACGAACCGGTCGTAGGCACCGACCACAGCCGGGTCGATGCCGACGCGCGCCAGCATCGAGCGGGCGTCGCCGTCGAACTCCTCGATCAGTTCGGGCAGCTGGCTGAGCGACGACGCGCAGATCAGGTCGGCCATGGTCTCAACTGTCAAATAGTCGTCATCAGATGTCAAGAAATCAGCCGGTTCGAGGAGTGATCATGGACACACACGGCCGGACGCTCGACGGCTGACACAGCAAGGGAGTACGAGATGACCACCATCGAATCGGTTCGCACGAGTTTCTTCATCGACGGCGGCTGGCGCGCGCCGTCAGGCTCGGCGACGATCCCGGTCATCTCGCCCCTCACCGAGGAGGAGTTCGGCTCGGTCCCCGAGGCGACCACCGCCGACGTCGACGCCGCCGTGGCAGCCGCCCGGACCGCCTTCCGGTCATCGGGCTGGCGCGACCTGTCCCCCGCCGACCGCGCCGCACACCTGCGCCGGTTCGCCGACGAGCTCGACAAGCGTGCCGAGGACCGCGCTTCCGCGGTGACCTCCGAGAACGGCATGCCCATCGCGCTGGCCCGGTTCGCCGAGGGCGCCGCGCCGGTCCAGCTGCTGCGCTACTACGCCGACCTCGTCGAGTCGACCCCGGTGGAGGAGACGCGCACCAGCCAGCCGCTGCCCGGGACGACGATCGTGCGCCGCGAGGCCATCGGCGTCGTCGGGGCGATCGCGCCGTGGAACTTCCCCGCGATCCTCTCGATGTTCAAGATCGCTCCCGCGCTGGCCGCCGGCTGCACCGTGGTCCTCAAGCCCTCCCCCGAGACGAGCCTCGACGCCTACGTCCTCGCCGAGGCGGCCATCGCCGCCGAACTGCCCGCCGGCGTCCTCAACATCGTCAACGGCGGCAGCGAGATCGGCCGCCACCTGGTGTCGCACCCGCACGTCGACAAGGTCGCGTTCACCGGCTCGACCCCGGCCGGTCGCGAGATCGGCCGTGTCTGTGGCGAACTCATCCGCCCGGTGACCCTCGAACTCGGCGGCAAGTCCGCCGCCCTGGTGCTCGACGACGCCGACCTGGAGCAGACCGTCGGCGGCCTCGCCACCGCCTCGCTGCTCAACACCGGCCAGACCTGCTACATGTCCACCCGAATCCTGGTGCCCGGCAGCCGCTATGACGAGTACCTCGACGCCATCAGTGCGATGTGCGCGTCGCTGCCGGTCGGTGACCCGATGGACGAGTCCGTGGCGGTGGGTCCGCTCGCCAGTGGTCGGCACCGCGACCGCGTGCTGGCGATGATCAACAGCGCTCGCGAGGAGGGCGGCACCATCACCACCGGCGGCAGCCGACCGTCCGATCTGGACCGCGGGTTCTTCGTCGAGCCGACCGTCTTCGGCGGCGTGGACAACTCGGCCACCATCGCCCGCGAGGAGGTCTTCGGCCCGGTGCTCACCGTCCTGCGCTACGACGACCTCGACGACGCCATCGGCCTGGCCAACGACTCGTCGTACGGGCTCGGTGGAACGGTGTGGACGTCGGACCCCGACCGCGGCGTCGACGTCGCCCGCCGCGTCGAGACCGGGTCCTTCGGCGTCAATTACTTCAACCTCGACTGGGGTTCGCCGTTCGGCGGCGTGAAGGCCAGCGGGATCGGCCGTGAACTCGGCCCCGAGGGACTGGCGGCCTACCAGAACCTGAAGTCGATCTTCCTGCCGGGCTGAGCAACCGCTCCTCACTCAACTCTCTCCCACAAAACTTCTCCCACATCATTCTTCTAGGAGGCGATCGGCCATGTCCGATGCCGGAGTCACCGCTGCCAAGGCCCTGGTGAACGACACTCTCGCCCTGCTCGACCGGCTCACGCCCGCCGACTGGGCGGCCGACAGCGCGTGCCACGGATGGCGCGTGCACGACGTCGTCACCCACATGGGGTTCTTCTTCAACTTCATCGCCGACCCCAACCTGGTCTTCCCCGACAATCCGAGCGGAAAGTCCGAGCGGCTCAACGACGCCGCGGTGCGCGAGCGCGCCGACTGGACGTCGGCGCAGGCCGTCGACTACCACCGCGCACAGTCGGAGGCCGGTCTCGCCACCCTGTCGGCGCTGCAAGGCGAAGACCTGCGGGACCAGCCGCTGGACATGCTCGACCTGGGCACCTACCGGCTGCGTCAGCTCAGCGACGCCGTCGCCTTCGATCACCTGGTGCACCTGACCAGCGACCTGATGCAACCGTTCGGTCCGCTGGATTCCGCCGAGGTGTCGGTGAGCGCGGCCATCGACCCCGCCATCGATTGGATGATCGCCGGCCTGCCGCAGATGAACGGCGCCGCACTGTATCCCACGCTCGAACGGCCCATCGGTCTGCGCCTGACCGGCGCGACCGACCGCTCGTTCGTCCTCGACCGCGACACCGCCGGCACCATCGTCACCGTCCGCGAGACCACCGACCTCCCGGCCGACGTCGCCACGTCCTCGGCCACCGACTTCCTGCGCTGGGGCACCACCCGCAGCGCCTGGCGGTCGGCGGTCACCATCAGCGGCGACCGTCAGCACGTCGCCGGCGTCCTCGACGCCGTCGACATCGTCTGATCACCGCGAATTACTCTCCCGCAATCGTTTTCACCTCTGAACGGAGTACACCCATGTCCGAATACCTGAAGGACAAGGTCATCGTCATCACCGGCGCCGGTAGCGGCTTCGGCAAGCTCATCGCGGAGAAGACCGCCGCGGCCGGTGCCCATGTCGTCGGAGTCGACGTCAACGCCGACAACGTCAACACCGTCGTCGAGGGCATCCGCGCGGCCGGCGGTTCGGCGCTGGCCCAGGTCGCCGACGTCACCGACATGGAGCAGGTCGCCGCGGCCGCCGCTGCCGCCGTCGAGAAGTTCGGCGCCATCGACGTGCTCGTGAACAACGCAGGCGTCATGCCGCTGGCCTACTTCGCCGATCACGCACGCGCATGGCAGAAGTGGCACGCCGCCATCGACATCAACATCAAGGGCGTCGTCAACGGCATCTCGGCCGTCTACGACCAGATGATCGCCCAGGGGCGCGGCCACGTCGTCAACATCTCGTCGATCTACGGCAACGCGGGCATCGAGGGGTCGGGCGTGTACAGCGCGACGAAGGCCGCGGTCACCACCATCTCGGACTCCCTGCGCATCGAGGCCAAGGGCAAGATCAAGGTCACCACGGTCAAGCCCACCGGCATCACCGGCACCAACCTCGCCAGCTGGATCGTCAACGACACCGCGATCATGGGCCTCGTCGGCCAACGCGCCGCCTCCTACGGCGAGCACGTCACCGCTCTGATGAACGATGACCTACCCGCCGAACTCACCGACATCGACTCCATCAAGTACTGGCTGATCAAGCCCGACGACCTCGCCGACGCCGTCGTGCACGTCATCGATCAGCCCTGGGGCATCAGCCTGTCCGACGTCACGGTGCGCGCCAGCGGCGAGGACTACCTGCACTAGATCGACCGACCCCACTCATGCACGAGGAGTGTTGATGTACCCCGGAGCCCACCTCTCCACCCGACCGCACGACCCCGCGGTCATCATGGCCGACTCTGGTGAAACGGTCACGTTCACGCAGCTGGAAACCCGGTCCATCCAGATCGCCCGGGCCCTGGCCGACCGCGGCCTACGCCCGGGCGACCACCTCGCGGTGCTCGCCACCAACACCGCCCGGATCTTCGACA
This sequence comes from Gordonia terrae, assembly GCF_001698225.1. Taxonomy (NCBI): domain Bacteria; kingdom Bacillati; phylum Actinomycetota; class Actinomycetes; order Mycobacteriales; family Gordoniaceae; genus Gordonia; species Gordonia terrae. Next base: position 1,349,443 of record NZ_CP016594.1, on the reverse strand, counting down.
TCTACTGGGCGGCAATGCGTTCAGGCCTCTACCTGACCATGGTGAACTGGCACCTCACCGCGGCCGAGAGCGCCTACATCGTGACCGACTGCGGCGCCAAGGCACTGATCGTCGACGCCGCGCTCGACGACCTCGGCGTCGAGCTCATCCCGCTCATCCCCGGCGTCGAGACGCGTTTCGCCTACTCCGGGCCGATCGAGGGTCACGACGACCTCGACGCCGCCGCGTCGGCGCAGCCGACCGAGCCGCCGATGGACCAGCCGCGCGGCGCGGACATGCTCTATTCCTCGGGCACCACCGGCCGCCCCAAGGGCATCAAGCCCGAGCTGCCGAACCGGCAGATCGACGAGCCCGGCGACACCATGACAGCGATGAACGCCTCGGTGTGGGGCGTCGGACCCGACACGGTGTACCTGTCGCCCGCGCCGCTGTATCACGCTGCGCCGCTTCGGACCTGCGCATCGGTGCAGGCGCTCGGCGGCACCGTCGTCGTGATGGAGCGGTTCGACGCGGAACGCGCGCTCGCGCTGATCGAGGAGCATCGCGTCACCTACAGCCAGTGGGTGCCGACGATGTTCGTCCGCATGCTCCGCCTGCCCGAGGAGGTGCGCGCACGGTATGACACCTCGAGTCTGAAGGTCGCGGTGCACGCCGCAGCACCGTGCCCGGTCGACGTCAAGCGGGCCATGATCGACTGGTGGGGCCCGATCCTCTCCGAGTACTACTCGTCCACCGAACTCAACGGTCTCACCATCGTCGACACACCGGAGTGGCTCGAGCATCCGGGGACGGTGGGGCGGGCGGTGCTGGGCACGATCCGGGTCTGTGACGCCAGCGGCGCCGAGGTGCCCGCCGGGACCATCGGCACGATCTACTTCGAACGGGACACGCTTCCGTTCGAGTATCACAACGATCCCGAGAAGACCAGCGCCGCACAGCATCCCGACCACCCCACGTGGACGACGACCGGCGACGTCGGATATGTCGACGACGAGGGTCACCTGTTCCTCACCGATCGGGACTCGTTCCTGATCATCTCGGGCGGGGTGAACATCTATCCGCGGGAGATCGAGGACGCGCTGCTCGCCCACCCGGCGGTGCTCGACGCCGCCGTCATCGGCGTGCCCGACCCCGACCTCGGCGAGCGGGTGACGGCCGTCGTGCAACCCGTCGAAGGCCAGAGCGGGGACGATGATCTCGCCGACGCGCTCCTGGACCATCTGCGCCCGCGGATCGCGAAGTTCAAGCTGCCCCGCGAGGTGATCTTCCGGGACACGTTGCCGCGCACGCCGACCGGGAAGCTGGTCAAGCGCAAGCTCTAGGCGGAAACCAGGCACCGCGTCATCCGGCCGGCCCTAGACTGGCCGGATGTCCGGGAGATGGTTCCGCTGGTTCCTGATCGCAACGCTTGCGGCGATGGTGCTCGTCGGTGCCACGCCACCAGCGGCCCCCGCCGCGCCCGGCACCGGCGGCCCGGTCGTCGAGTCGTCGGACATCGCCACCGAATGTGCGGGCAAGCCCGTCCGGGTCGCGGCCCGCTGGTATTTCCCACCCGGGCAGCCGTCGGCGCTCGTCTGGCTGCAGCACGGATTCTCCCGCACCGCGGCCAACCTCGACCGCGTGGCCCGCGCGTACGCCGATGACGGGTTCCTGGTCGTGAGCCCGACGCTGGACTCGGTCAACCTCGGCGGGTGCGCGGTCGCGTACAACATCGCCGACAACTCGGCCTTCGCCCGGACCATCGGCGGAGTCTTCGGGTCGGGGCGCGACCTCGACAGCCCGCTGGCGAACAGCCTTGTGCGAGCGCGAGACGCCGCCGGACGGACCGACGTCACGATGCCCTACCGGATGATCTTCTCGGGACATTCGGCCGGCGGCGAGTTCGTCGTCGTGGCCGCCGACGCGCTCCGCCGCGCCGACCCGGTCGCCTACCGCAGGCTCGCCGGACTCATGCTGTTCGACCCCGTGAATTCGTTCTTCGGCGTCAACTTCGCCTCCGCCGCAGCATCTCTCGGCGCCGATCGGCTTCCGATCCGAGTGATCGCGTCGCAGCCGTCGGTCTCCAACAACTTCGGGCAGGGTGTGTCCGTCCTCCAACGGACGACGCGGCAGACGTTCCTCGGCTCGCGGCTGGTCACCGGGATCCACATCGACGCCGAAGGCGAGTCGACCGATCTGATCGGCGAACTGTCCGAACTGGCCGTCCCGCGCCCCCGCAACGGCCGGGTCCTCCGAACCTTGGCCACCGGCTGGTCGTCGGACATGGTGGCCGACGCCGTCACCGCGACCTACTATCCCGGCGGCCGCTACTACGACCTGCTGCTCGACACCCGCACCATCACCACACTTCCCGTGCGCTGACGTCCCCTTCTAGTGGGGCTCTTCCGCCGTCCGAGAGTCGGTCAGGGTCAGGGCACCCCATCCGGCGATCAGACCGACGACCACCGCAAGAGCCGCATACGTGATCCGCTCCCCGGCGAAGAACGACGCGACCAGATCGCTGCTCCACACCCCGGCCGGCAGGGTCGCAGTCACGAGCACCGCGATGAGGGTGCCCACCACAGCCGTCCCCACGCTCGTCCCCACCTCCTGGGCGGTGTCGTTCAGCGCGGCACCGATCGAGGTCCGGTTCTCGGGCATCGCGTCGACTAGGGCGACCGCGCAGATCGTCATGACCGTGCGCAGACCGATCGTGAGGGTGACCATGAACAGCGCGATGGCGAGGTAGCCGTGCTCGACGCCCCAGGCCAGGCCGACCAGGGAGCCGGCGAGCAGCACTGCGCCGACGAGACACGCGATCCGGTGACCGAACTTCTTAGCCAGACCCTCCGAGATCGGTGTCGCCGCGATCATGGTGACGATCATCGGGAGGTTCGCGAGTCCGGCCTTCACCGGGCTCCACCCGTAGGCGTACTGGAAATGCAGGATCAATCCGAACATGACACCGGCCATCGCGATCGAGGTCCCGATCTGGGCGATCGCAGCGCCGCGCACCGTGCCGGACGAGAAGACCGAGAGGTCGAGCATCGGCTGTGCGGTGCGACGTTCGTGCCAGACGAAGGCGACGAGCGCGAGGACGGCACCGAGCGCGCATCCCACCGTGACGATCGACGCCCATCCGTGCTCCACTCCGCTGGTCAGCGCATAGCAGGCCAGACCGATCGTCGTGATGCTCAGGACCGCGCCCGGCAGGTCGAGGGCGTCACCGGTCAGACCCTCGGGGCGATCGGCAGCCACGCCGAGCCGCACCCCGATCCATGCGAGGAGCGCGATCGGGGCATTGACGACCAGCAGCCACTCCCAACTCACGTGGGCGAGCGCGGTCCCGCCGAGTACCGGCCCCAGGATGAAGCCGCTCATCCCGACGATGATCATCAGCGTCATCGCACGCATCCGCAGTTCGTCCGCGTCGAACAGGCGGAACACCAGGGAGTTGGTGATCGGCGCCATGGCTGCGGCGCAGACACCGAGGGCGGCACGCAGGGCGATCAGCTCCCCCGCGGAATGCACGGCGATCGCCAACAGGCTCAACATCCCGAACGCGGCGAGCCCGACGAGCAGGACCCGGCGTCGGCCCAGGCGGTCGGCAGCCGAACCCGCGGTGAGGAGCAGCCCGCCGAACGTCAGCGAGTAGGCGCCGGTGACCCACTGCAAGGCGGTCGTACCACTACCGAGATCACGACCGATCGTCGGCAGAGCGATCGTGAGCAGCGTGTTGTCGACCATCTCCACGAAGAAGGCCAGACACAGGGCGGCGAGAGGAATCCATGCGGCACGCAGGGATGTATACGACCGGGCCGGGGACGACTGAAGCATCGGGATCATCTCCACACCTCCTTTCATCGAACGTTGTTCGGTTCTCGAACATAGTTCGAGACTAGAACGTTGTTCGAGTCGGAGCAAGTGCGTGTCCCGCGGTGTGATGGGATAGACGTCATGACCCCCGAACGGCGCGGCACTCGGCGTCGCGTGACGCATTCACTCGAGGCTGTCGTCGACGCGGCCGTCGAACTCCTCGACGAATCCGGCGAAGCCGCCCTCACGTTCCGGGCCCTGGCCGCCCGTCTCGGCGGCGGCGTGGGAAGCGTCTACTGGTACGTGTCGAACAAGGACGAACTCCTCGACCGCGCCACCGACCACGTGCTGGCGGGAGTGCTCACCGCGCTCGACGGGATCGGCACCGACGCCGATCCGATCGACAACATCCGGACGATGGCGGAGACCCTGTTCGCCGCCATCGCCGAGCGCCCCTGGCTCGCTGCGTATTTCATGCGTAATACGACGGTCCAGTCGAACGCCCTGCTCTTCTACGAGCGCCTGGGCCGACAGGTGATGCGTCTGGATCTGTCCCCCCGGCGCTGCTTTCATGCGGTGTCCGCGATCCTCGGCTACGTCATCGGCGTCGCCGCGGACCTCGGTCAGGATCCGCCGCAGGAGGTCATCGACGGAACGGTCGCCGCCGGCGACTATCTGCGTTCGATCGCCGACCAGTGGCGCGCGCTCGACCGCGCGGAATACCCGTTCATGCACTACATCGTCGACGAGTTCGACGGCCACGAGGACATCGACCAGTTCCGTGCCGGTCTCGAACTGTTGCTCACCGGGTTACGGCTCGACGCGGAGCGCCCCGACGCCCGTTAGGTGCCCGGCGCACGACGAAACGGCCCCGCACTCATCGAGTGCGGGGCCGTCGTCGTATTCGGTTCTGCTACGAAACCCGACTACCGGTAGTCGTTGGAGAATCCGTAGTCGTCCAGCGGCACCGCAGCGCCGGCCGGAGCACCGAAGGTGCCGTCCGGGCTGTAGTAGGTGTCGTCGTAGGACGGCACCGCGTACGCCGCGGCGCGTGCCTCTTCGGTCGGCTGAACCTGGATGTTGCGGTAGCGGTTGATACCGGTACCGGCCGGGATCAACTTACCGATGATCACGTTCTCCTTCAGACCGATCAGCTTGTCGCTGCGGCTGTTGATCGCCGCGTCGGTCAGGACACGCGTGGTCTCCTGGAACGACGCCGCCGACAGCCACGACTCGGTCGCCAGCGAGGCCTTGGTGATACCCATCAGCACCGGACGTCCGGCGGCGGGCTCGCCGCCCTCGGTCACGACCTGACGGTTGGCCGCCTCGAACTCGGCGCGCTCGACGAGCGAACCGGGCAGGAACTCGGTCGAACCGTGGTCGATGATCGTCACGCGACGCAGCATCTGACGCACGATGGTCTCGATGTGCTTGTCGTGGATCGACACACCCTGGCTGCGGTAGACCTCCTGGACCTCGTTGACCAGGTGGATCTGCACCTGACGGGGACCCATGACGCGGAGCACCTCGTGCGGGTTGGCCGAGCCCTCCATGAGCTGCTGGCCGACCTCGACGTGGTCACCGTCGGCGAGGAGCCGCTCGGAACCGTCGTCGTGCTTGAACACGCGCAGACGCTGACGCTTCGAGATCTTGTCGATGACAACCTCTTCCGAACCGTCGTCCGGGATGAGGGTGATCTTGTAGAAGCGGTCGTCGTCCTCGAGGCGCACCCGGCCGGAGACCTCCGCGATCGGCGCGACGCCCTTGGGGACGCGGGCCTCGAAGAGCTCCTGGACACGCGGCAGACCACCGGTGATGTCGTCACCGACGCCACCCTGGTGGAACGTACGCATCGTCAGCTGGGTACCGGGCTCACCGATCGACTGGGCCGCGATGATACCGACGGCCTCGCCGATGTCGACGAGCTTGCCGGTGGCCATCGAACGGCCGTAGCACATCGCGCACACACCGGTGCCGGTCCCACAGGTCAGGACCGAACGGACCTTGACCTGCGTGATGCCCGCGGCCAGCAGTGCCTCGATGGCCGGATCGCCCAGATCGTGACCACGCTCGACGATGACGTTGCCGTCGGTGTCGACCGCGTCCTGCGCCAGCGTGCGGGCGTAGGTCGAGGTCTCGACGTGCGCATCGCGGATGAGCGTGCCGTCGGCCTGCTTCTCGGCGATCGTCGTGGTGATGCCACGCTCGGTGCCACAGTCGGTCTCACGCACGATGACGTCCTGCGAGACGTCCACCAGACGACGGGTCAGGTAGCCCGAGTCGGCGGTACGAAGCGCGGTGTCGGCCAGACCCTTACGGGCGCCGTGCGTGTTGATGAAGTACTCGGCGACGGTCAGACCCTCGCGGAACGAGGACTTGATCGGACGCGGGATGAACTCACCCTTCGGGTTGGTCACCAGACCCTTCATGCCCGCCAGCGAGCGGATCTGGGTCATGTTGCCCGCCGCACCCGACTTCACGATCATCGGGATCGGGTTGTCGTCCGGGTAGTGCGCCTCCATGGCCGCACCGACCTCTTCGGTCGCCTGCTTCCAGATCTCGACGAGGGAGTCACGACGCTCGTCCGGGGTGAGGGCACCACGCTGGAACTTGCGCTCCAGACCGTCGGCCCGCTCCTCGTACTTGTCGAGGATCTCCGCCTTCTGCGGCGGCACGAGCACGTCGGCCATCGAGACGGTGACACCCGAACGGGTGGCCCAGTAGAAGCCGACGTCCTTCAGCTTGTCGACGGTCTGGGCGACCACGATCATCGGGTAACGCTCGGCGAGATCGTTGATGATCACGGCCTGACGCTTCTTCGGCATCTGCTCGTTGACGAACGGGTACTCGATCGGCAGGAGCTCGTTGAAGAGCACCCGACCCAGCGTGGTCTCCAGCTCCCACGGCGAACCGTACTTCCAGCCGTCGGGGAACTGCTCGGCCTCGATGTCGGCCGGCGGACGCTGGTCGGTCAGGCGCACCTTGATGCGCGACTGCACGGTCAGCACGCCGCGGTCGACGGCCATGATGGCCTCGGCCGGGGTCGAGTAGACGCCACGCTCGACGTCGTCGCCGTTCGCCGCGGTGTACTCGCCCGCCGCGCCCTCCTTGAGGGTGGTCAGGTAGTACAGGCCGGTCACCATGTCCAGACGCGGCATGGCGAGCGGACGGCCCGACGCCGGCGACAGAATGTTGTTCGACGACAGCATCAGGATGCGCGCCTCGGCCTGCGCCTCCGCCGACAGCGGGAGGTGCACGGCCATCTGGTCACCGTCGAAGTCGGCGTTGAAGGCCTCACACACCAGCGGGTGGAGCTGAATGGCCTTGCCCTCGACCAGCTGCGGCTCGAAGGCCTGGATACCGAGGCGGTGCAGCGTCGGTGCACGGTTCAGCAGCACCGGGTGCTCGGCGATGACCTCTTCGAGGACGTCCCACACCGCGGGGCGCTGACGCTCGACCATGCGCTTGGCGGACTTGATGTTCTGCGCCTGGTTCAGGTCGACCAGACGCTTCATCACGAACGGCTTGAACAGCTCGAGAGCCATCAGCTTCGGCAGACCGCACTGGTGCAGCTTGAGCTGCGGACCGACGACGATGACCGAACGGCCCGAGTAGTCCACGCGCTTGCCGAGCAGGTTCTGACGGAAACGACCCTGCTTGCCCTTGAGTAGATCGCTCAGCGACTTGAGCGGGCGGTTGCCCGGTCCGGTGACCGGACGGCCGCGACGACCGTTGTCGAAGAGTGCGTCGACCGACTCCTGCAGCATCCGCTTCTCGTTGTTCACGATGATCTCGGGCGCACCGAGATCGATCAGACGCTTGAGGCGGTTGTTGCGGTTGATGACACGGCGGTACAGGTCGTTCAGGTCGGAGGTCGCGAAGCGGCCACCGTCGAGCTGGACCATCGGACGCAGCTCCGGCGGGATCACCGGCACGGCGTCGAGGACCATGCCCAGCGGCGAGTTGCCCGACTGCTGGAACGCCGCGACGACCTTGAGTCGCTTGAGCGCACGCAGCTTCTTCTGGCCCTTGCCGCTACGGATGGTCTCGCGCAGCGACTCGGCCTCGGCGTCGATGTCGAAGGTCTCGAGCAGCTTCTTGATCGCCTCGGCGCCCATCGAACCCTGGAAGTACTCGCCGTAGCGCTCTTCGAGCTGACGGTAGAGCTTCTCGTCGATGATGAGATCGCCCAGGCTGAGCTTGACGAACTTGTCCCAGATCTCCTCGAGACCGTCGAGCTCACGCTGAGCGGCGTCGCGCATACGACGCATCTCGCGCTCGGCGCCGTCGCGCACCTTGCGGCGCACGTCGGCCTTGGCGCCCTCGGCCTCCAGCTCGGCGAGGTCCTGCTCGAGCTTCTGCTGACGCTCGTTCAGGTCGGCGTCGCGCTGATCGGCGACGGCCTTCTTCTCGACCTCCATCTCCGCCTCGAGCGTCGAGAGCTCGTTGTGGCGGAGCTCGTCGTCGACCGCGGTGATGACATAGGCGGCGAAGTAGATGATCTTCTCGAGATCCTTCGGCGCCAGGTCGAGCAGGTAGCCCAGCCGGCTCGGCACACCCTTGAAGTACCAGATGTGCGTGACCGGGGCGGCCAGCTCGATGTGGCCCATGCGCTCGCGGCGCACCTTGGCCTTGGTCACCTCGACGCCGCAGCGCTCACAGATGATGCCCTTGAAGCGGACGCGCTTGTACTTACCGCAGTAGCACTCCCAGTCACGGGTCGGGCCGAAGATCTTCTCGCAGAACAGGCCGTCCTTCTCCGGCTTGAGCGTGCGGTAGTTGATCGTCTCCGGCTTCTTGACCTCACCGTATGACCAGTTGTGGATGTCGTCGGCTGTCGCCAGACCGATCTTCAGTTCGTCGAAAAAGTTGACGTCGAGCACTTGTTACCTTTCCAGAGCTCTGTTGTCAGTGGCCGGGGTGAACCCGGCCGGGTGAGGGTCAGGTCAGTTGGCGAGATCGTCGACGGTGGCCGACTCGTTGCGCGACAGGTTGATGCCGAGGTTGGCAGCTGCGCGCTCCAGGTCCTCGTCGTCGGTGTCGTGCATCTCGATGGCCGCACCGTCGGAGCTCAGCACCTCGACGTTCAGGCACAGCGACTGAAGTTCCTTCAGCAGCACCTTGAACGACTCGGGGATACCCGGCTCCGGGATGTTCTCGCCCTTGACGATCGCCTCGTAGACCTTGACGCGGCCCACCACGTCGTCCGACTTGATGGTCAGCAGCTCCTGCAGCGTGTACGCGGCGCCGTAGGCCTGCATGGCCCAACACTCCATCTCACCGAAGCGCTGACCACCGAACTGCGCCTTACCACCGAGCGGCTGCTGGGTGATCATCGAGTACGGACCGGTCGAACGAGCGTGGATCTTGTCGTCGACCAGGTGGTGCAGCTTGATGATGTACATGTAGCCGACCGACACCGGGTACGGGAACGGCTCGCCGGAACGACCGTCGAACAGCGTCGCCTTGCCGTCGCCGTTGACCATCACCTCGCCGTCGCGGTTCGGCAGCGTCGAGGACAGCAGTCCGGTCAGCTCCTCCTCGCGCGCGCCGTCGAACACCGGGGTGGCGGTGTTGGTGTCGGGCTCGGCCGAGTACATGTCCTCGGGCAGACGCGACGCCCACTCCGGCACACCCTCGGCCACGTTGATGTTCCAGCCGGCCTTGGCGACCCACCCGAGGTGGGTCTCCAGGATCTGGCCGATGTTCATACGACGCGGGACACCGTGGGTGTTCAGGATGATGTCGACGGGAGTGCCGTCGGGCAGGAACGGCATGTCCTCCTGCGGGAGGATCTTGCCGATGACGCCCTTGTTGCCGTGACGGCCGGCGAGCTTGTCGCCGTCCTGGATCTTGCGCTTCTGGGCCACGTACACGCGGACCAGCTCGTTGACGCCGGGAGCCAGATCGTCGTCGTCCTCGCGGCTGAACACGCGCACGCCGATGACCTTGCCGGTCTCGCCGTGCGGCACCTTCAGCGAGGTGTCGCGGACCTCACGGGCCTTCTCGCCGAAGATCGCACGCAGCAGACGCTCTTCCGGGGTCAGCTCGGTCTCGCCCTTCGGCGTGACCTTGCCGACCAGGATGTCGCCGTCGCGGACCTCAGCACCGATACGCACGATGCCGCGCTCGTCGAGATCGGCGAGCACCTCGTCGGAGACGTTCGGGATGTCCCGGGTGATCTCCTCGGCACCGAGCTTGGTGTCGCGGGCGTCGATCTCGTGCTCCTCGATGTGGATCGAGGTGAGCACGTCCTCTTCGACGAGACGCTGGCTCAGGATGATCGCGTCCTCGTAGTTGTGACCCTCCCACGGCATGATCGCCACGAGCAGGTTCTTGCCGAGCGCCATCTCACCGTTCTCGGTGCAGGGGCCGTCGGCGAGGACCTGGCCGGACTCCACGCGCTGACCCTCGTCCACGATCGGACGCTGGTTGGCACAGGTGCCGTGGTTGGACCGCGCGAACTTGCGCATCCGGTAGGTGTCGCGGGTGCCGTCGTCGGACATGACGGTGATGTAGTCGGCCGAGACCTCTTCCACCACACCGGTCTTGGTCGAGACGATGACGTCGCCGGCGTCGACCGCGGCACGCAGCTCCATGCCGGTGCCGACCAGCGGCGACTCGTTGCGGACCAGCGGCACGGCCTGACGCTGCATGTTCGCACCCATCAGGGCGCGGTTCGCGTCGTCGTGCTCGAGGAACGGGATCATCGCGGTCGCGACGGACACCATCTGACGCGGCGAGACGTCGAGGTACTCGACATCGGTCGCGCCGACGAACTCCACCTCGGAGCCCTTCTTGCGCACCAGGACACGCTCGTCGGTGATGCGGCCGTTGCCGTCGAAGTTGGTGTTCGCCTGACCGATGAGGAAGCGGTCCTCCTCGTCGGCGGTCATGTACTCGATGTCGTCGGTGACGTTGCCGTCGACGACCTTGCGGTACGGGGTCTCGATGAAGCCGAACGGGTTGACCCGCGCGTACACCGAGAGCGAACCGATCAGACCGATGTTCGGACCCTCAGGGGTCTCGATCGGGCACATGCGGCCGTAGTGCGACGGGTGCACGTCGCGCACCTCGAGGCCGGCGCGCTCACGGCTCAGACCACCCGGGCCCAGCGCCGACAGACGACGCTTGTGGGTCAGACCCGACAGCGGGTTGTTCTGGTCCATGAACTGCGACAGCTGGCTGGTTCCGAAGAATTCCTTGATCGCCGCCACGACGGGACGGATGTTGATCAGGGTCTGCGGGGTGATCGCCTCGACGTCCTGGGTGGTCATGCGCTCACGCACGACACGCTCCATACGCGAGAGGCCCACGCGGATCTGGTTCTGGATCAGCTCGCCGACGGTACGCAGGCGACGGTTGCCGAAGTGGTCGATGTCGTCGACCTCGACGGGCACCTCGACGCCACCGGGGACGGTCATGTAGGTGGTGGTGTGCGGGTCGGCCTCGTGCAGACGCACCAGGTACTCGACGGTCGCGATGATGTCCTCGCGGGTCAGGGTCGACTCGCCCACCATCGGGTTGCCGGTCAGACCCAGCTTCTTGTTGACCTTGTACCGGCCCACGCGCGCGAGGTCGTAACGCTTGTCCTTGAAGAACAGGTTCTCCAGGAGGTTCTCCGCGGACTCCTTGGTCGGCGGCTCACCCGGGCGCAGCTTGCGGTAGACCTCGAGCAGCGCCTCGTCCTGGTTGCCGGTGTTGTCCTTCTCCAGCGTCGACATCATGATCTCGGAGAAGCCGAAACGCTCGGTGATCTCCTCGGCGGTGAAGCCCAGCGCCTTGAGCAGCACGGTGACCGGCTGACGGCGCTTGCGGTCGATACGCACACCCACGGTGTCGCGCTTGTCGACGTCGAACTCCAGCCACGCGCCGCGACCCGGGATCACCTTGACGGTGTGCAGGGTCTTCTCGGTGGTCTTGTCGATCGAGGCGTCGAAGTACACGCCCGGGCTGCGGACCAGCTGGCTCACGACGACACGCTCGGTGCCGTTGATGATGAAGCTGCCCTTTTCGGTCATGATCGGGAAGTCGCCCATGAAGACGGTCTGCGACTTGATCTCGCCGGTGTTGTTGTTGATGAACTCCGCGGTGACGAACAGCGGCGCCGCGTAGGTCATGTCCTTGTCCTTGCACTCCTCGACGGAGGCCTTGACCTCGTCGAAGTGCGGCTCGGAGAACGACAGGGACATCGAACCGGAGAAGTCCTCGATCGGGGACAGCTCGTGGAGGATGTCCTCGAGGCCACCCGTCGGGTTCTCGTCACCGCGGGCGATCGCCTTAGCGCGCCACTCCGGCGAACCGACGAGCCATTCGAACGAATCGAGTTGGAGGTCGAGGAGGCCCGGAACCTCCAGCGGCTCGCTGATCTTTGCAAACGACGCGCGATGCGGCGCGCCGGGGATTGTTGAGGTGGACTGGCGGTTGACTGCCAAGATGCGTCCTTCCAACACGACGTTATTCACAACCTAGATGTGCAGTACGTGGCTTGATGGGCCGTTCGCTGGTGACACCCTGGGATCGGCGATCACCGCAGCACACACGTCTAGGAGTGGCCGAAGAAGGATCGATAGATGGACAGGAGGCAGCCAGCGCAACGTCCAACTGTAGCAGAAAATAGACGCACTTTGTCAAGCCGTCTGGAAAGCGAGTTCGCGCGGGTGGCTGCCTGCACGTCGATCGCTGGTCACAGACTGGCCCGACATCGCCGCCACGTCAAGCGCTACGCGCGAATTTCGTGAAGTCGGTGCCGAACTCGGCTCCCGACCTGGTGATCAGGGTGCGGCGCAGGACGATCAGAAGGGCTCGACCGCACGGATCCGCCACTGATCACCCTCACGCACCATGGCGAACTGGGCACGTGGTGCACCGCTGTTGGTGGCCATGCTGTTCTGCGTCTCGCTCACGATCAGATTGGCGATGACGGTCGCCGTGGCGCCGTCGCCGCCCCCGGAGAGGTCCCGCACGCCGATCGCGTCGACGCGGCATTCGGCGCCCGTCTTCGTCTGCGTGATGAGGTCCCGCTGCGCCTTGAGCGTCTCGTCGAACTCGGTGCGGGCCTGCCCGGTCAGGGCGTCCTGCGCACGCTGCTGCCACTTGTCGAGCTCGGTGTGGTCGTACCCGAACACCGCGCAGATCCGCTCCTGGGCCTGCGAGGTCAGCTGCGCCGTCGACTCCTGGTCGACGAACGCCTTGTTGGGCCCGATCTCGGCACCGGGATGGAACGCGAGGATCGCGGCGACGACGAACAAGCCGGCCGCGATGGCCGCGAGAACCCCGGTGCGGATGCCGAGCGGACCGCGCGAGGCACCGCTCCCCCGCCGGTCCCGCCGGCCGGGACGCCGGCCCATCGGCCGATTCGGCGTGCCCGAGGTGTCGGAACCCGCTGCCGACGCGTCGCCCCGACGCAAGGTCGAGACCCGCGCGACCGGTTTGGTCTTGGGTTTGGTGGGCTCGGGTGTTGGTGTTGCGGGCTTCGCCAAGTCGATGGTGTCGGCTCCAGCGGTGCCGGCCTCGGTGGGGCTGGCCTCGGTGGTGTCGTCACCAGGCCCTTCGTGGCTCGTCGACCTCGACTCGCTTCGCTCGCTCGGCCCGGCGGCTTTCGCTCCTCGCACCTCAGTGGGCAGGGGGGTGTCGGTTTCCGCGGTTGCGTCACCAGGCCCTTCGAGGCTCGCCGCCTTCGCGCCTCGCACCTCGGAGGGCGGCGAGGTCCGGCCGGCGACCTTCGGGGTCGGGCGGCGCTTCGGGGTGGGCTTCTTCTTACCGCGATCGTTGGCCATCAGTTGCCTCCCTCCGGAGCCGGGGCCGCCGGGGCGGGCGCACCGCCGCCACCATCGGCGTAGGCGATGCCCTCGAGGCCGAGGACGTTCTCGGCCTTCCAGGTGTCGCCGTCCTTGGTCATGCTGACGTCGAAGCCGCGCGTCTCGTCGATACCGGCCTGGCCGGGACGCTGCAGGGTCGTCACCACGTAGACGAGCACCTTGGCCTTGTCCTCGTCGGCGTCGACCTCGCTGGGCGCGCTGCGCAGCAGGCGCGCGCTCAGCTTGGCGGTGTTGGGCCCGGCCGTGCCGAGCATGTCGAGGACGCTGCCGTCCTTGCCGCCCAGCACCTCTTCCTTCGCCTTGCCGGTCAGCGAGGCCTCGGCACGCTTGCGGAAGCCGTCGACGTCGGCGGGGTCGATCGTCGTGATGTTGAGGACGGCCTGCTCGGCCGCCTGCGTCGCCGCGTCGCGCGTCTCCTGTGCGGGGTACTCGTCGAAGTAGACGTTGTAGGCACGCACACCGAACACGGCGACGAGCACCACGCCGACCACGATCGCCGCGGAGGCCAGGGCGCGGGGCGCGAACCCCGCCGCCCGCCGCACGGCGGGACGGATGCCGCTGGGCTTCTTCTCTGTCGGTTCTGGGGTGCCAGTCATCGGGAACACACTGTATATATCGCTCCTGAGCGCAAGCCAAGGCCGGGAACCGGACCGTGCGGTCCGGTCGCCGGCGGCGACGCGCGTCGGGTGGTGGGGTCTACCGCGGCCGGACGCCGAGCAACGCTGCGAGCTGCTGGGCGAGCGGGTTGAGATTGAGCTTGTCGGGATCCTTCTTGGGGGTGTTGTCCCACGGCTGCGGGTACGCCGGGTTGGCGTACTGGGCACGCTCGGCGCTTCGGACGCCGGTCGGATTACCGAACGGCACGGTGCACTTCGCGTCGGTGTTGAATGCGAAGTCGTCGTAATGGACGTCGAAGTTCGGGTTCTTCCGACGGGCTTCGGCGAGCACCGCGTCGGTGCCCTCGTATCCGCGCGTACACGCGGCGGGATTGTTGGTCTCGAGCACGACACCGAAGTGGATCTGACCGTCGCCCGGAGCCGGGGCATGGCTGCCCGCCGACAGCGCCGACAGCATCGCGAACGTCGTCGACGTCGTGTACGTCGCCGGCTCGATGGTCCGGGCCACCTCGGCGAGGTCCTTCACGACCTTGGAGAGGTCGTTGCCGTTCTTCTGGATCAGCTCCGAGATCTGCGTCGCCGACAACGTGCCCGTCGTCAGCAGTCGACGAAGGTCCGGATCGGCGGAGGCCAGGGTCGCGGTCACCAGGTTCAGGTTGCGCGACCACGTGAGGATCGCGTCGGACTGATCGGCCTGGGTGTCGAGCACGACATCGGAGTTCTGGATGAGGGCGACCGTCTCGCTCAGGTTGTCGACGCCGGCCCGGGACAACTTGCCGAGCGAGTCGACCAGACGGGTGAGGTTCTCCCCCTGGCCGTTGAACGCGCGGCCGAGTTCGGTGATGACCGTGTTCAGGTCGTCGACCGGGATCGAGTCGGTGAAGTCGATCGCCGAGGCGACCACGTCCTCGAGCGGTTCGGGGAGCGCGTACTTGGTGATCGTGTCGCCGTCTTTCAGGTACGGCCCCTCCGACGACGTCGGCTGCAGGTCGACGAACTGCTCACCGATCGCGGACCGGTTCGCGACGACCGCGGTCGCCGACGCCGGGATCTCCGGCCCACCGGAGTCGATGTCGAGTGCGACGTCGACCCCGTCGGGCGTCAGCGTCAGCTTGCCGACCCGACCCACCGGCACACCCTGGTAGGTGACCTCCGCGTTGGTGAAGATGCCGCCGGAGTCGGGCAGCTGGGCGGTGACCGTGTACATGCCGACACCGGCGAGCTTGTCCAGGCGCGCGTACTTCGCACCCACGTACACCAGGGCGACCAGGCCGACGACGACGAACACGATCAGCTGGATCTTGACGAGCTTGCCGATCATCGTCCTGCTCCTGACGGGTTCTGGGTGGGCGCGGCCGGCGCGAGTCCCATCGCGGCCAGCGGGCCGTCGAGGATGCCCTGCCCCGGTGTCGCCGGGGTCGGCATCGGGCCGGCCGCCTCCGCGGGCCGGGCGAAGGACGCCGGGTAGCGCCCGCCCGACGGCGGCGTGTTCGGTCCCGGACGCCAGTTCGGACCCGGCGGCAGCAGGGTGATGGTCGGCCAGCCGTAGCGCGGGCCGTTGCCGCGGTAGTACGGGTTGCGGCGATCGACCGGCACGCTCACCCGTGCGGGCGGCGAGTACTTCGGGGTCCCCTGGCCGACGCCGAGCGCCTCGAGCTGGTTGAGGACGCGGAGGTCGAGCGTCATGAACAGGTTGGTCGAGTCACCACGCACACCCGGCAGCAACCAGTCCGGGAACGGGTGGGTCAGCATCAGCGGTGCCGCGGTGATCAGATCCGGAGCCGCCGCGGCGAGCTGGGTCAGCACCGGCCGCAACGCCTTCAGGTCGTTGATCAATGCCTTGCGCGACTTGCCCAGCACGTCGGTGCCGACCTGACCGAGCTGATCGAGCTTGGTCAGCAGTTCGACGAACTGCGGCCGCTGCTCCTCCAGCACCTCGACGCCCGCGGGCAACTGCTTGAGGATGCGGTCGATCTGCGCGGTCTGCGCCGCGGTCCGGGTGGACAGTTCGGCCAGTCCGTCGATCGCGGTGACGATGTCGTCGCGCTGACGGTTGAGGCCTGCGATCAGGTCCTCGGTCTCGCCGATGAGGTCACGGACCTTGTCGGTCCGGCCGTCGAGCGCCTTGTTCAGCTCGGTGACGATCGGCTGCAGCTGATTGAGGCCACCGCCGTTGAGCAGCAGGGCCAGGGCCCCGAGGACCTGCTCGATGTCGGTCGCGGTACGTGTCCGCGACACCGGGATCGGCTGGTCGGGATTCTGGCGCGGCGCTTCGGCACTGCCGTCGGGTTCGGTCAGCGACACGAACTTCTCACCGAGCAGCGAGGTCTGCTGGACGCTCGCCTCGGCTTCGTCGGAGAGGTCGACGTTGTTCTGTACCTCGACGGTGACCTGGGCGAACCACTGGTCGTTGGGCACCTCGACCTTGGTCACTCGGCCGACCGGGATTCCGTCGCGCTTGACCATCGACTGCGGCACGAGATCGAGCACGTCGTCGAACTGGATCTTGTAGGTGCGCGCGTTGTCGCCGGTGTTCACGCCGCCGGGCAGTGGGATCGACTGGATGCCGTTGGACATACAGCCCGACACCAGGAGGGTGAGCGACAGAGCGGCGCCGGCCACCGCCGTACGCATCGTCCTGCGGTTCATCAGTTACCTCCCCGGGGGCGCGGGGTGGACGACGGGGCCGCCGGAGACCTCGAGGGCGACGGGTTGCCGATCTCGGGATCGGGGTTGCCCGGGACGGTGCCCGGCACCGGTGCGCGCTGCAGCTTGTTGTTGCTCATGATGCCGAACGGCAGCACCGGCAACAGCGGCTCCAGGACACCGCGCTGGATCTGGTCACCGATCTCCTCGCACTGGCTGATCAGCGGCCGGAGCGTGTTGCTGAACTGATCGGCAGCCGGGTTGCCCGGGAGCAGCGCACCGAGGTCGAGCAGGCGGCACTGGGCCCCGATCAGATCTTGCAGATCCGGGATCGTCAGCCGCATCGACAACGTGCCCGACTCGGCGTCGTACGCGTTGATCAGGTTGTTCACCGTGATCGGCAGCACGGTCAAGACCTCTTTGAGGTTGTTCTTCTGGTCGAGCAGGGCCTGGGTCGTCGGCTGGAGGTCCTTCACCGTCTCCCCGATCTGCTCACGATTGTCGGCGAGGAAGGTCGCCACATCGCCGAGTGCGATCGACAGCTTGTTCAGCGCGGCGGCGAGCTGCTCGCGCTCGCCGGCGAGGAACTGGTTGAACGAGGCCATCTGCGTGTTGAACTGCCGCACCTGGGCGTCGTTCTCGCGCAGTGCGCCGACGAAGGTGTTCAGGTTCTTGACGGTGTCGAACAGGTTGCCGCGCGAATCGCTCAGCGTCGTCGACGCCTTGGACAATCCCTCGATCGCCTGGCCCAGCTTCTCGCCGTTGCCCTCGAGATTCTCCGCGCCGGTCGTGACCAGTTCGCTCACTGCGCCCTGTCGGCCGGTGCCGTCGGTCTTGTTGGCGCCGTCGGGTCCGAGGGCGTCGGACAGCTCCTTGACGCTGGCGTAGATCTGGTCGACCTCCACCGGGATCATCGTCTGGTCCACCGAGAGGGTGAGATCGCGGGGCGCCTTCTCCCCGCCCGTGTAGGCGGGGGTCAGCTGCACGTAGCGGTCCGCCACGACCGACGGGATGATCTGCACCGCACGGACATCCGCGGGCAGCTCCACTCCCCGATCGACCGTCATGGTCACCTTCACGGTCTCGCCCTGCGGCGTCACCGAGTCGACCTTGCCTACCGCCACGCCGAGAACGCGGACGTCGGAGCCCTCGTAGATGCCGACCGAACGCTTGAACGTCGCGGTGATCTTGGTGGTCCCGATCGAGGTGAACACCCACCACAGCGCTCCCGCCAGGATGAGCGCGATGATCAGTCCGATCACGAGCACCACGATGTGCCGCGGCGTGAACCAGCGGCCTGGACCCGCGTGCCGGGTCAGATCCGGTGTGGTCATCAGCCGACCCCCGTCCCGGCGTTGTTCTCCATGGCCTGCTTGTTCGGCGGCCGCGTCGTGTTCTGCTGCGGCAGCGCGGGCGGCAGCAGGTTCACCACGGACGACTCGAACCAGCGACCGTTGCCGAGCACGTTGGCGTACAACCGGTAGAACGGCGCCATGTACTTGATGGAGTCGCGAATGTTCTGGTTCTGACGCTGTAGCAGCTCATTGACGCCCTTCAGCGCATCGAGCGCGGGTCCGATCTGTTCTTCGTTGTCCCGCACGATGCCGGTGAGCGAGTCGCCCAGGCTCGTCGTGCTGGCCAGCAGCGCCGAGATGTTGCGCTGCCGGTTGTTCAGTTCGTCGAGCAGCTGGCCTGCACCACCGATGAGGCGCACGAACTCCTCATTGCGATCGGCGAGGATCTTCGAGGTGTCCTTCGTCGCGGCGAGCAACCGCTGGACCTCCTGATCACGGCTGGAGATCGTCTCCGACAGACGCGCGATGCCCTCGAGCGCCGGACCGGTCGTCCCGGCCGTACCCGAGAACGTGTCCGACAGGACGCGCATGGACTCCGCCAACTGGTCGTTGTCGAGTTCGCCGATCTGCTCGGCCGCCCCGGAGAACGCCTCGATGACGTCGTAGGGGGCCACCGTGTCGGTCAGCGGGACGTCGGGGTCGGCGGGCTCACTGCCGCGCGGGTTCAGCGACAGGAATTTCTGACCGAGGATCGTCTTGATCTGGATGGTCGCCTGCGTCTGGTCGCCGATCCACGTGTTCTCCACCCGGAAGGTCACGTTGACGCGATCGCCGTCGAGGGTCACGTCGTCGACCTCGCCCACCTTGACGCCCGCGACGCGCACCTCGTTGCCCGGTTTCAGGCCGGCGGCCTCGGTGAACTTCGCCGTGTAGCGGGCGCCCGCGCCCAGCAGCGGCAGTTCGGCGAGATAGAACGAACTGAGTCCGAGCATCAGCAGGATCAGGATGCCGATGGCACCGATGCTGACCGGGCTGCGCCGGCCACCGAAACGCCGGTGCGGATGCTGCACCGGGGCCTGCGCCTCGTCGCGTTCGGTGTCGTCGTGGTCACCGCCGCGTGGGTTCGGATCGTTGTTGTCTGCCATCGTGGTCACCCCCCTGGCCGGTCGTCGGCCCAGCAGCGCGTGGCCGCGCTGGTGTAGAGCACATGATTGATGTCGGGTAGCGGGACCAGCGGTTGCGTCAGCACCGGCGACTTGCCGTTGCCCGCCACCACGTCGATGCCGCACAGGTAGAACTGGAACCAGGAACCGAATGTTGCTGCGCGACCGATCTTCTGGAGCTTGATCGGCAGGTTGGTCAGCGTCTCCTCGATGTCCGCGTCACGCTTGTTGATCTGGTCGGCGAGCGACTTCAGTCCCGCGATGTCGCCCTGGATGGACGGACGCGTCGCACCGAGGATGTTGGCCGTGACCGAGGTCAGGTTGGACACCGAGGTGATCGCCGAGCCCACCGAACCACGCTGTGCCGCAAGGCCTGTCACGAGCTTCTCGGTGTTGTCGAGGAGGCTGGTGAACTGTTCGTCGTTGCGGTTGACGGTGTCGAGGACCTTGGTGAGGTTGGTGATCAGCTCACCGATGACCTTGTCCTTGTCGGCGATCGCGTTGGTGAGATCGGCCGTGTCGCTGACCAGGCGGGTGATCGAACCACCCTGCCCGTCGAAGATCGCGATGATCTGCTCGGTCAGCTTGTTGACGTCGGAGGCGGACAACTGCTGGAACAGCGGTCGGAATCCGTTGAACAGTTCGGTCAGGTTCACCGGCGGGTGGGTGTCCTTGACGCCCGGCGTCAGGCCGAACGTGTGGCCCTGCGCGACCGTCTGCGACGGGTCGCCCGCGCCGCGCTCGAGCGCGAGGTACCGCAGTCCGGTCAGATTGCGGTAGCGGATGAAGAGCTGCGTGCCGTCGGGCAGACGGTCGCGGTCCACGTTGAACGCTACCTTGGCCTTGTTGCGGTCGTAGACCTCGACGCTCTCCACCTGCCCCACGCGCACACCCGCGATCCGGACGTCATCGCCCGGGTTGAGCAGGGTGGCGTCGGTGAAGACGGCATTGAACTTCGCGTCCCCGTCACCGCCCGCGTTGGCGATGGTCACGGCGAGCAGACTCGTGGTCACCACGGTGACCACGCCGAAGACGACCAGCTTGATCAGCGGTCCGACGATCGACTTCATTTGATGTCGACCTTCGCACCCTGCAGCGCACCGCCGCCGATCATGGTCACCCAGGTGGGCACCTCTTCCGGCGACTTACCCGACGTGGCGCCGTAGATGACCTGCAGCTGCTTGCGGTAATCCGGGTCGTCGAAGGGGTTGGCCTTCGCCACGACCGGCTTCGCCGCGGGCGAGACCGAGCCGGCGGGTACGCCGCTGAACTGAGGCTGCGGCAGCTCACGCATGGTGCGGGGGCCGGCATTACGCGACGGCGGCTGGTAGCTGCCGTCGGCGAGCGAACCACCCGGGTACTGCGGGAACGGGCGGTTGCCGCCCATCTTGGGGTCGTAACACACGGCGGGCGGATCGAGGTCCATGAAGCGGGGTTCGTCCTGGTTCGGTAGGTAACGGCCACGAGGATTGGTGAACTGCAGGTTCACGCGCACGCCCGGGTTCTTGGTGCCCTGGCCGACGATCTTGCGCGACTCCGGGATCAGGCCCGCGAAGTTGCGGAACGTGCACACGAAGGTCGGCGACTGCTTGGCCAGGCCGACGAGGAGTTCCTCGGAGTCGACGGCGAGGTCGATGAGGTCCGTGCGGTTCGCCCGGAGCCAGCCGGTCAGGTCGTCGGACGCGACGCCCAGGGTGGCGATGAGCGTGCGTAGGTCGTCCTGGCGTTCGACGATGGTGTTCGTCGTCGTGCGCAGCGAGTCGAGCGCGTCGACCACGTCGGGCAGCGCCTGCGAATACGTCTGCGAGAAGCTGGCCAGTCCTTCGAGGGTGCCCTCCAGTTCGGGCAGGTTCTCGTTGATCTCGCCGAAGATCTGATCGAGCTCTTCCAGCGTCGTGCCCAGTTGCTCGCCGCGCCCGGACAGCGCCGACGACAGGGAGGTGAGGGTGGCGTTCAGATCCTGCGGCGGGATCGCCTCGAGGACCGGGAGCAGCTTGTCGAACAACTGCTGGATCTCCAGCGCGTTGCCGCTGCGGTCGGTCTGGATCGTCGCACCGTTGGTCAGGGTCGGCCCCGAGTTGTCCTCCGGCACCTGCAGGGCCACGTAACGCTCGCCGAACAGGGTCTTCGGCAGGATGCGCGCGGTGGTCTCGTCCGACAGCGTCGAGGCCTGGTCGGGATTGAGTCCTAGCACGACTTCGACGCGGCCGTCGGGTCCGGGTTTGACCTCGCGCACCTCGCCGACCGTCATGCCGCGGGCCTTGACGTCGGCATTCGCCGGAAGAGCGTTGCCGGTCGAATCGGTCACCAGCGTGACGTCGGTGAACTCGGTGAACGTCTTGTTGAACTTCGTGATCGTCAAGGTGAGGAACAACGCGACCACGAGGAAGAAGACCAGCCCGAGCAACCGTTTACGCAGCAGCGTCACGCTAACCCCCCACTCGCACGGTTGTCGTGGTGCCCCAGATCGCCAGGCCCAGGAAGAAGTCCAGGACGGCGATGAGGACCAGGGCCGCTCGTACCGCGTGACCGACGGCCACGCCCACACCCGCGGGACCGCCCGAGGCGTAGTAGCCGTAATAGCAGTGCACGAGAATGATCACGAACGCGAAGACCAGCACCTTGCCGAACGACCACAAGACGTCGGCCGGTGGCAGGAACAGGTTGAAGTAGTGGTCGTAGGAGCCGCCGGACTGGCCGTTGAAGACCGTCGTCACCACCCGGGACGCCAGATACGCCGACAGCAGGCCGAGCACGTAGAGCGGGATGACCGCGATGAACCCGGCGATCACGCGGGTCGACACCAGGAACGGGATCGACGGCACGGCCATCGTCTCCAGCGCGTCGATCTCCTCCGAGATGCGCATGGCACCGAGCTGGGCGGTGAAGCCACAGCCGACGGTCGCCGACAGGGCAAGCCCCGCCACCAGCGGCGCCACCTCGCGGGTGTTGACGTAGGCGGAGAGGAAGCCGGTCAGGGCCTGCGAGCCGATCTGATCGAGAGCTGCATAACCCTGCAGGCCGACCACGACGCCGGTGAACCCGGACATCAGCACCATCACGCCGATCGTGCCGCCGATGACCGCGAGTCCGCCCGAACCGAACGCGACTTCGGCGAGAAGGCGGAGGACCTCGCGCGTGTAATGCACGATCGTCTTCGGCATCCAGGCGAGCGTCCGGCCGTAGAACGACATCTGCTCGCCGGCACCGTCGAGCACCTTCAGCGGCTTGCCCAGCTGCTTGCGGGCCTCGTACATGTAGTACTCGGGCCTGCTCTTGGCGATCGTCACGCCGCCCCCACCGTCGGTCACGTCTAGCTCCCCTTCGGTGGGACGACCTGCAGGTAGACCGCAGTGATGATCAGGTTCGCCAGGAACAGCAGCAGGAACGTGATGACGACGCTCTGGTTGACCGCGTCACCCACGCCCTTCGGACCGCCCTTGGGGTTGAGGCCCTTGTACGACGCCACCACTCCGGCGAGGACACCGAAGATCGCGGCCTTGAGGGTCGACACCCAGAGGTCGGGCAGCTGCGCCAACGCGCCGAACGACGCGAGGTAGGCGCCCGGCGTTCCGCCCTGGACGACGACGTTGAAGAAGTAGCCACCACCGATGCCGATGACGGCGACCAGTCCGTTGAGCAGCATCGCGACCAGGACCATGGCCAGCACACGCGGTACGACGAGGCGCTGGATCGGGTTGATGCCGAGCACCTCCATCGCGTCGATCTCCTCGCGGATGGTGCGCGACCCGAGGTCGGCGGCGACGGCCGACCCGGCCGCGCCGGCGATCAGCAACGACGTCACCAGGGGCGAACCCTGCTGGATGACGACGAGAACGCTCGCCGCACCGGTGTAGGACTCCGCACCGAGCTGCTTGATGAGCGAACCCGTCTGCAGCGAGACGATCGCACCGAACGGAATCGCGATCAGTGCCGTCGGCAGGATCGTCACGCTGGCGATGAACCACGCCTGCTGGATGAACTCCCGCCACTGAAACGGGCGCACAAAGGTCTGGCGTGCAACATCGACGAAGAGCTGAACAATATTGCCGGTCTGTGACAGGGCACCTGTCCCGGCTTGCGCGATTCGATCGACGCCACGCGTGGTGGCACTGCTCATCCTTAGGGATTCCGCCCTTCGTTCCCATCAGCACGATGGCTGGGCTTGGTCAGTGCATCACCGGGTGTGTGCCACTGCTCGGTCGGGGCATCACTGCCGCCGTAGTCGATGACGTCGGTCTTGGAATCCGCGACCGCCACATTTCCCTGCGCGGGGGTCCACTCGTTGCCGCCCTGGTTGTTCGCGCCCGGGTCGTTGCCGTTCGCCATGTTGTCGGCGTGGGCGCGGCTCTCCTCGCGGATCTGGTCTTCTTGTTCCTGGCTGCGGCGGATCGCCTCCTGGGCGTTCTGCGGCAGGTCGGGCAGCATCTGATGGACGCGCTCGCGGTGACGGGCGATCGCCTTACGCTCGGGCATACCGGGATTGGGCTGCACCTGCGGGATGATCTCGGTGAAGTCCTCCTTGGTACCACCACCGGAGATACCCGCGGCCTGCATCGCCTCTTCCTGCTTCTGCACCGCCTCGTCCTTCTCCTCCGACATACCGATCGGACCGAACCGGTCACCGGAGAGGAACTGCTTGACCACCGGCTGCTCCGAGGTCAGCAACTGCTCACGCGGACCGAACATCACCAACTCCTTGCGGAACAACATGCCGATGTTGTCCGGGATCGTCCGCGCGATGTTGATGTTGTGCGTCACGATCAGGATCGTCGCGTCGATCTGGGCGTTGATGTCGATCAGCAACTGGCTGATGTAGGCGGTACGCACCGGATCCAGACCCGAGTCCGGCTCGTCACACAGAATGATCTGCGGATCCAGCACCAGCGCACGCGCCAGACCGGCACGCTTGCGCATACCACCGGAGATCTCACCCGGGAGTTTGTCCTCGGCACCGGTCAGACCGACGAGGTCGATCTTCTCCATCACGATGTCGCGGACCTCGTTCTCCTTCTTCTTCGTGTGCTCACGAAGCGGGAACGCGATGTTGTCGAACAAACTCATCGACCCGAACAACGCACCGTCCTGGAACAGCACGCCGAACAGCTTGCGGATCTCGTAGAGCTCCTTGGCCGAACACTGCGTGATGTCGGTGCCATCGATGATCACCGACCCCTGCTCGGGATGCAGCAGACCGATCAAGGTCTTCAGGAACACCGACTTACCGGTACCCGACGGACCCAGCAGCGCGGAGACCTCCCCCTCCGGCAGGGTCAGAGAGACATCACGCCAAATGTTCTGCGAACCGAACGACTTGGTGAGTCCTTCGACGCTGACCTCAACACCCACAATTCCTCCAGACGATCGCT
This sequence comes from Gordonia terrae, assembly GCF_001698225.1. Taxonomy (NCBI): domain Bacteria; kingdom Bacillati; phylum Actinomycetota; class Actinomycetes; order Mycobacteriales; family Gordoniaceae; genus Gordonia; species Gordonia terrae. Next base: position 1,324,737 of record NZ_CP016594.1, on the reverse strand, counting down.
GCCCCCGAGGCGGCCACGGTGTGACCGCGCACCAACCGGTGGCATTTGTGGTTGCGGTCACTCTAACCGACTTGACCCACCCCACAACGTCACCGCATGGTTCTCAGCATTGGCTGCGGGGAAACCTACCGCCCGGTAACTCTCGCCGCGACGATGACAATATCCGATGGTTCGCGGTGAGGGAAGTCGGGTCACGGCCCCCGATGTGACGGCCACCGCAGACCTGGGCTCCACCTGCGGAACATCGGATCGACGACTCGACGCCCGCCGAACGATGCTCGGCGGGCGGGGTGTCGACGTGATGTCTGTTACTGAATTCGAACGAACCGAACTCGGCGTTACGACCCCTCGGAAGACAACGAGCCCGGGACAGCGATGCTGTCCCGGGCTCGTGAACGCTTGCGCGTGAGTCGGTCTTACTTGACCGAAACCTTGGCGCCGGCCTCTTCGAGCTTGGCCTTGGCAGCCTCGGCGGCCTCCTTGTCGACCTTCTCCAGCAGAGCCTTCGGAGCGCTCTCGACGAGGTCCTTGGCTTCCTTCAGGCCCAGGCCCGAGACGACCTCGCGGACGACCTTGATGACCTGGATCTTCTTGTCGCCGGCACCCTCGAGGATGACGTCGAACTCGTCCTGCTCGGCAGCAGCCTCGGCGCCACCGGCAGCCGGCGCACCGGCAGCGGCGACGGCGACGGGAGCAGCCGCGGTGACCTCGAAGACCTCTTCGAACTTCTTCACGAAATCGCTGAGCTCCAGCAGGGTCAGTTCCTTGAACTGATCGATGAGCTCGTCAGCGGTGAGCTTCGCCATGATCGGCGTCCTTCCTGTATGTCCCCGTACGGGGCTTGGTGTTCATCCCCGTACGGTTCGGGGATTGCGGTGGTGCGGCGGGCGACCTATTCGGTCTCGCCGGCTTCGTTCTTCTTCTCCTGCAGGGCCGCGGCCAGGCGCGCCACCTGCGAAGCCGGCTGGTTGAACAGACCGGCAGCCTTTGCCAAGTTGCCCTTCATGGCACCGGCGAGCTTGGCCAGCAAGACCTCACGGGTCTCAAGGTCGGCGATCTGCTCGATCTCGGCAATGGACAGCGCGCGGCCGTCCATGTACCCGCCCTTGATGACCAGCGCCTTGTTGTCCTTGGCGAAAGTCTTGATCGCCTTCGCGGCCACGACCGGCTCACCCTCGATGAAGGCGATGGCGGTCGGACCGGTGAACAGCTCGTCGAGCCCTTCCACGCCCGCCTCAGCAGCGGCACGCTTCACCAGGGTGTTCTTGGCGACGGAGTAGGTTGCACCCTCACCGAGGGAACGTCGCAGCGTGCTGATCTGGGTGACGGACAGGCCACGGTATTCCGTGACAACCGTCGCCGTGGAGCTCTTGAACTGCTCCGCGATCTCCGCAACTGCGGCGACCTTTTCGGACTTGGCCATACTTCGCCTCCTCTCCTCGTCACTATGAGTTGGTCGAGTCCAACAAGAGAGCGACGGGCAACGGGAGGCGATCGAGGGCGGAGATGACAAATGCCCCGGCACACAGGCACGGGGCGTGAACGCACACACTGTTCGTGTGGGGCGACATTCCTCGTTCATCCTGCGTGGGCCGGCGACCTCGTCGCGCCTTCGTCCGGGAAATCCCGACGACCAACGGTCTCTGGTTGAACCGATACGACACACGGGTGTGCATCACATCGACGACTAGGCTACGCGGACGTGGACGAACAATCCAAATCGCCGGACCGGCACGACCCGAACGGCCGCGCAGCGGCCGCCGCGAGCGCCGTCTACGACCGGCATCTGCAACGCGCGTTCTGGCTGCCGGGGACACGCGCCGCGGCCGTGGCATGGCCGATCGGACGAATGCAGGCCCAGTTCGGATCCTGGCACTACTGGTGGCACGCGCACCTCGTGGACCTCCTCGTCGACGCCGCGATCCACCGAGTGGGAGCGGACCGCTCCTTCGACCCCGACGTCGCCGACGACGTCAACCGGCTGCTGCGCGGCATCCGAATCCGCAACGGCGGCCGCTGGACCAACAACTATTACGACGACATGGCCTGGCTCGGCCTCGCCATCGAACGCGCCGACCGTCACCTTCACCTCGACCACGCGGGCGGACTCCGCACCCTCGCCGGCCAGATGCTCGACGCGTGGGTGCCCGACGACGGCGGCGGAATCCCGTGGCGCAAGGCCGATCAGTTCTTCAACGCGCCGGCCAACGGTCCGGCCGCGATCCTGCTGGCGCGCACGGGTCACGTCGAGCGCGCGGTGGCGATGTGCGACTGGATGGACGCCAACCTCATCGATCCCGACACCCATCTGGTCATCGACGGACTCAAGAAGCTTCCGGACGGTTCGCTGAAGCCCGAGACCGGCACCTACACCTACTGTCAGGGCGTCGTCCTGGGCGCCGAGCTGGAGGCGTTGCGTGCGACCGGAGATAGTCGGCACCTCGACCGTCTGACCCGGCTCCTCGGCGCCGTCGAAGGCCACTCCTGCACCGACGGGGTGATCAACGGAGGCGGCGGCGGGGACGGAGGGCTCTTCCACGGCGTGCTGGCCCGCTACCTGGCACTCGTCGCCACCGACCTGCCCGACGTCGACGGTTCGGATGACCTGCGAGAGCGCGCCGCCCGGATCGTCACCCGCAGCGCCGACGCCGCCTGGGCCAACCGCCGCGAGGTCGCCGGCCACGCGGTGTTCTCCAGCGACTGGCGCCGGCAAGCCGTGATCCCGACCGACAACGGGGCAAAAGCCCAGTTCGTCGAGGGTGCGGTCAATCCGTCGGAGATTCCGGAGCGAGACCTGTCGGTCCAGCTGTCGGCGTGGATGGTGCTCGAGGCGGCCGCCGCCATCGACCTTGGTTTACCCGAATGTGACCAGGAACACACTCACCCATGACCAAAAGACGCCACCTCGTTAGCCATCCGATATCGACGCTGAGTTATCCTTCAGCAAATACGTGAAGTGACCTGGACCACACTGTAATCCGCAGCCAGCGGACGGGCCGGGAAGCAAGCGACCGACACGACGGGGTGTCGGTGTCCACCCGGCCGTCTCGATCCGTGCAACAACCCGCGGGTGCGTCACCTCATCCCAGGCAGGGTGATGCACCATGACGTACCAGCTGGATCCCACACGGTCGCGCGCACGTGTCGTTCCGTCGACGCGCACCCGCACCACCGGTGCGCCGCATTTCGGCACCCTCCCCCTCGGCGATCCCACCGGCGGCGCCGACGGCATCCGCTGGCGCGAGCAGGTCGACGGCAAGCAGCTCTACCCTCGGGTCGTCATCGACCGCGACGTCTCCATCACCATGAGTGACGGGGTGGTCCTGCGCGCCACGGTCATCCGGCCCGCCAACCGGTTCGGTCAGACGGTCCTCACGCCGTACCCCGCGGTCATCAACATCAACCCGTACAACCGCGCGGCCATCGACTTCATCGACCAGACCCTCCACGCGCCGGTGCTCGGGAAGGCGTTGCACACCGCCTCCCGCTCCATCGACGGGACCGGAACGGCCCTCGAGGGCCTCACGACGCTGACGCAGACGCTGTCGGGTGGCGTCTTCGACGTCTTCGGCATCAACCGCAACCTGGTGCGCAGCGGGTATGTGCAGGTTGTCGTCGACGTCCGCGGTACCGGTGCGAGCCTCGGCAAATGGCAGATCCTCGGTCCTCGCGAGCAACAGGACTCGGTGGAGGTCATCGACTGGGTGACCGGGCAGGAGTGGTGCGACGGGACCGTCGGGATGGCGGGCTGGTCGTACTCCGCCATCAACTCGCTGCAGGCCGCCGACAAGCGGCCCGCCGCACTCAAGGCCGTGTTCGCCGTCGAGGGGTGCGACGACCTGGTGCGCGACATCTACATCACCGGCGGCATGCCGTCGGCCTTCATCCCGGTGTGGCTGTCCGCGGTCAACATGCTCAAGTGGGTTCCCAACCCCGCCAACGTGATCCGCGACCTCGTGCGCGGTGACGCGGTGCGCTGGGCGATCGATCGGGTGAAGTCCCCGGCCACCGAGATCCCCTCGCTGCTGTGGGGATTCCTCACCGCACGCGATCCCCGCATCTTCGACGACCCGTACTTCGATGACCGCGACCCGATCGTCGACCGCATCGAGGCGCCGACCTTCACCGTCGGAGCCTGGCATGATCTGTTCGGCCGCAGCGCAACCGGGGTGTACGAACGTCTGCAGATGGAGCCGGGCCGCAAACAGATGATCGTCGGCGACGGCTATCACCTCGACGTCGGGTCGGGCTACGGCGGGCAGTTCGCGCCGCCACGCCTCGACGTCCTCGAACGCGCGTGGTTCGACCGCTGGCTCAAGGGACACCGCAACGGGATCGAGTACTACGGGCCGGTCACGATGCTGCAGCAGGGTGGCGCGTGGACCGCGGGGCAGAGCTTCCCCCGTCCCGGGGTGGCCCCGACCCGGCTCTACCTGACCGGCGAACCGTCGTCGACCGCGGATCACTGCGTCCACGACGGTTCACTGAGCACCGCTCCCGCACAGTCTGTGTCGTCCCTGCACGTGCGCCCGGACAGCCGGGGCCTCCGCTCCCGCGACATGACCCAGGTGACCGCGGGCGCGACGCTCGCCCTCGGCGCCGACTTCGCCCGGGATGCGCGATACCAGGAGCGTGGCGCATTGTCGTTCACCACGGAGCCGGTCGGCGAGGCCACCCCGATCAGCGGCGCCATGAACCTCCGGCTCAACGTCGCGACGACCGCACACGAGGCCATCTGGGCGGTGACCGTCAACGACGTCGCTCCCGACGGGACGTCGGTCGTACTGACCAACGGTGCATTGTCGGCGTCGAATCGCGCTCTGGACCAGTCGAAGTCGACGTACGCCGACGACGGCAGCCTGCTCTCGGCGCACCACTACCTGTCGCGCAAGCGCAAACTGCCGGTGCCGGCCGACGAAGCGATCCGCATCGACGTCGACCTCGTCCCCACCGATGCGGTCCTCCAGCCGGGCCATCGTCTCCGGGTCGATGTGTACGCCGCGAGCCTGCCGCGTTACCTGACCCTGGTACCCGATCTCATCAAGGCACGCGGGCGTCGCCATCAGCGTCTGGTCCTCGACCCCGACCACCCGAGCCACCTGACGCTGCTGGCCGGCGACGGGCTGCGCTGAGGGCATTCGCCGGACAAGCCGAGGGGCGGCCCAGCTGGCATAGTGGCTGCCATGCACACGGATCGCGCCGATCGGGGACCGACGTGAGACTCGGCATGCTGTATTCCCTCTCGGGCAACCAGGCGGAGATGGAGCAGTCGATCCTGGACGGGGCGATGCTCGCGGTCCACCAGATCAACTCGCGCGGCGGCGTTCTGGGTTCAGACATCCAGGTCGCGATCTATGACGACCACTCGGAGGTGTCGTCGACCGCCCGCGGGGTGGATCATCTGTGCACCACCGAGAACGTCGACGCCATTGTCGGTGGGTACACCTCGGCGGCCCGCCTGGCGCTGACTCCGGCCATCCACGCGAACGCCTCGTTGTTGATGTATCCCACCTACTTCGAAGGTGAAGAGACCGACTCGCGGATCTTCTACTGCGGCGCGGCGCCCAACCAGTACATCGCCGACTATCTGGCGTGGATCGCCGGCACACTCGGCCGGCGCGTGTACATCGTCGGCTCGGATTACATCTATCCGCGGGTTCTGGCCGAAGCCATCCGCCGACTCGCCGGGAGCCTCGGGATCGAGATCGTCGGCGACCGCTATGCACCCCTCGGAGAGACCAGGTTCGAATCGATCATCGACGACATCGGACGCGTGCGACCCGACGTGGTGGTCTGCAATCTCGTCGGCGCCGACTCGACGACGGCCTTCTACACCCAGTACCACCTCGGCGGATTGACCGCGGACACGATGCCGATCGCGGCGACCGTCACCACCGAGCTGGACCTGGCCCACATGCCGACCGCGGTCAGCGACGGTCACTACATGGTCGCGACCTACTTCGCCGAGCTGTCGTCGCCGGTGAACGACACGTTCCGGCGCGAGCTGGCCGACGTGCGGGGCCAGCGCTGGAGTCACGCCGCCCAGGTCGGGGCCTTCAACGCGGTGCACGCGCTCGCGCTGGCCGCCGAGCAGGCCCGATCGCTCGACGTCGACGCCCTGTCCCGCGCCCTGATCGGCATCCGATTCGAGGAGAATCCCGAAGGCGCGCCGTTCTTCTTCCGCGCCAACCACTACAGCTCGCACCCGTCCTATGTCGGTCGTGCCGCGGGTGGCAGGTACGAGGTCATCGCCGACTTCGCCGCACGCCAGCCCGATCCGTGGTGGTCAGGGAGTCGGCCGCCGGCTCCGGTCCCCCCGTCCGCGGGACGTCTCGCCGACGCATAGGGCCAGGTAGTAGTCGGTGCGATCGACCATCGACTGCAAGCCACGTCCGGTCAGCTTCTCGATGCGCGACAGCCGATATCGCAGTGTGTTGATGTGGATGCCCAGTTCGTTGGCCGTCGCGCCGGAGTGGCAGTCGAGCGCGAAGAACGTGCTGAGGGTCGACACGTAGCTCGTGTCCTTCTCCCTGTCGTAGGCGAGGACGGGATCGAGCAGCGAACGGCGCAGCTCCGCCGACCGTTCCGGGTCACCGGCCAGCAATGTCGCGGCGAGCGGCACCGGAAGCGCGATCGTGACCGGCGACTCGTCGTCGGCGCGGGAGTTCCGCTCGGCCATCTGTCGCGCGTTGATGAGCCCCCTGGTCAGGTCGTCGCTGCTCCGGATGACGTAGGAGCTGCCGCCGACGGCGAGCTCGGCGTGCCGGGCGACGAAGACGTCGGTGAACACCTGCAGATGTGCGTCGAAGTCGCGTCCCGCCGGTGGCACCGAGTCTTTCTCCGTGCCGGTCTTGATCAGCGCGTAGGCCACCGAGTCATGTGCTGCTGCAACGGTTGCCAACCCGGCGCAGGCACCCAGGTCGTGCATGGCGTCGACGACCCGCGCCGACGAGGTGTCGCTGTGCGGACCGATGACCACCGCCACCGAGTGGACGCGATCGCCCGGCCCGTAACCGAAGGACCCCACCCACGAATCCATCGCCGACGATGGGATCCGCGCCTCGATCAGCTCGCGGACGAGGCCCCCCTCCAACGGTCTGCGCATCGCCCGGTTCACCCGCAGCAGGTGCGCATCGGCGTCGATGTCGTTCGCGAGTTTGCGGACCCGGGTCGATTCGAATGGTCGGCGGCGCGGGTTCGAGAGGACCAGCGCCGCACCAGACCTCGGCAGGGTGATGTGCAGGGCCGCCGCGGTTCCACCGATCGCATGCAGGACGGCGGGGGTCAACGCGGTGGTCTTCCTCAGCAGATCGGTATCGACGGTCGCCGACGATGCGGTGAGGACCGCGCCGTCGAGGAGCACCGCCCCGCTGATGCCCGACGCGCGGTGAAACGCTCCGAGGGACGCCAGAATCGAAGCCACCGGACCGGATTCGCCGACGGTGTCGTCGACGACGGCATGCGGCGTGACGACCACCTCGACGTCGCGGAACGTCTTGGTCCTGGGGAGCATGTAGATCGGCACACCGTGACTCACGCAGGCCGACACGAACTCGGCGGAAAGGTTGTCGTCGTCGGTGTCCACCACCACGGCGGCCGCTGCGCGCTGCCGCAGGGTCGCCGCGAACACCTCCGGCGCGCCCGCAGCGGGCCATCCCGTCGACCCCATGTGCACGATGTCGCCCGCGCCGACGTCCGCGGGCTCGATCCGACCGGCCTCGCAGGTGCCGGACACCTCGACGTGTCGCGTCCGCCCGGCGGCCCCCGGCGTGACCGACAGCAGACCCACGCCGATGACGACGTCGCCCACGGTCGCCATCCCATCGCCTCCTCGCCGCCATCGGTGTTCGTCGATTATCGGCGCTCGCAGTCGTTCTCACCACCCGACCGGGCATCATCGTCAGTGTTTCCGTTGTGTGACATCACGTTTCCGGTCCGTGTCCGACATGTGCGCGTTACGCGCCGAGTACGACGGTTTGTGCAGGTCGCGTGCTCGCGGCCGGTCGGCCGCGTGCGTCCGTCCAGCCCTGCGCGCCGCACCACTGGCTGGTGAGCCAATTGTTCGACGGCGCCGCGCCGGGTTTCGTGATGAGCGTCCCGAGACCGCTGAGCCACGAGGAAGTACCCATGACGAAAGCCATCAACCGGACCGACAAGGTCCGCACCGCCGTCGACATCGGTGGGACGTTCACCGACGTCTTCATCCAGCAGTCCGACGGCACGATCGTCACGGCCAAGTATCCGACCCAGAGCAATCCCATCGAGGGCGTGCTGGCCGGTATGGAGCAGGCCGGCGTCGCGTGGGAGGATGTCGAATTCTTCTCGCACGGAACGACGATCGCGACCAACGCGCTCATCACGAGGAAGTTCCCGAAGGTCGCGCTGGTGACGACCGAGGGGTTCCGGGACGTGATCGAGATCCGGCGCGGCGACCGTGAGTCCTGGGACCCGTACCAGGAGGTCGCCCCGCCGGTGGTCCCGCGTCGTCACCGCCTGACCGTTCCCGAACGGATCGGTTACGACGGCACCGTCCTCGAGCCGCTCGACGAGGGCTCCGCGCGCGAGGTCGCCCGCATCCTGCGCCGACGCGAGATCGAGACCGTGGCAGTCTGTTTCGTCAACTCCTTCACCAACCCCGCCCACGAGAACCGGATGGCCGAGATCCTCGCCGAGGAACTGCCGGGTGTGTCGATCACCACCTCGAGCGATGTGCTGCCGGAGATCTTCGAGTACGAGCGGTTCTCGACGACGGTCGCCAACGCCGCCCTGGTCCCGATCATCGGCCCCTACGCCCGGACGCTCGAGGGCCGGCTCGCCGAAGCCGGATACGACAACGACGTCCTGCTGCTCCATTCGGGCGGCGGGGTCATGACCCCGACCATGGCCGAGAAATACGGCGCCCGCCTGGCCGCCTCCGGCATCGCGGCGGGAGCCATCGCGAGTCGACACATCGCCCGCACGTGCGGGTTCGAGAACTCGATCGGGTTCGACATGGGCGGGACCTCCACCGACGTGTCGCTCACCGACAACGGCGTGCTGGCGACGACCAACATGTGGAGCGTCGCGTTCGGCCACCCGATCTGCTTCCCCAGCATCGAAGTGCTGACCATCGGCGCGGGAGGCGGTTCGATCGCCTGGCTCGACGACGCCGGTTCGCTGCGCAACGGTCCACAATCCGCGGGGTCCGACCCCGGGCCGGCCTGCTACGGCGCGTCCGGGGATCTCGCCACCAACACCGATGCCAACCTGATCCTGGGCACCGTCGGCAAGAAGCTGGCCGGCGGCGTGAAGGAGCTCGACGAGTCGATGGCGCGGGCCGCCCTGGAGAAGATCTCGGCACCACTGGGTCTCGACGTCGAGACGGCGGCCCAGTCGATCATCAAGGTCGCCAACGCCAACATGGCCGACGCGATCCGCCTGATCTCCATCCGCAAGGGCCACGACCCGCGGGACTTCGCGCTGGTCGGTTTCGGCGGAGCCGGACCCCTGCACGCCGCCTATCTCGCCAAGGACCTGGGCATCCCGACCGTCATCATCCCGCCGCACCCGGGAGTCACCTCGGCGATGGGTTGCATGCTGGTCGACATCCAGCACGACATCACCCGGATGTATCTCGCCGACGCCGCGGGCGCCGACCTCGACCACCTCACCGCCACCTTCGCCGAACTGCAGGAGGAGGGACGGGAGCGTCTGACGGCCGAGCACGTCGATCCCGACGACATGCTCTTCGAGTACTACCTCGACATGCGCTACGAGGGACAGTGGCGGGCGATCGCGGTGCCGGTCTCGATGCCGCTGACAAGCCTGGACGAGGTCGTCGCGACCTTCCACGCGACACATCTCAAGGAGCACAACTTCGCGGCGGAGGACACCGGCGTCGAGATCTACCGGATCTCGTTGCGCGCCATCGGACTCACGCCGCGGATGGACGCGACCCCCGCCGAGTTGGTCGATTCGGAGACCTTCACCCCGGAACCCCTCGAGCTGCGGGACGTGCTGTTCCCCGACGAGGTCGCACGACTGGCCACGCCGGTCTACGACCGCGCCGGACTGCCGCCCGGAGCCGTGCTGACCGGACCGTGCATCGTCGACCAGCTCGATTCGACGACCGTCGTCCCGCCACGGACCTCCGCGCGGGTCGACGAGTGGGGCAACCTCCTGCTCACCGCCGCCGAGTGATCCCCCATCGACTCTGACAGAACAGGAAAACCACACCATGGCAACAACACTCGATCCGGTCACCTTCGAGGTGCTGAAGAACGCCTTCATCAACACCGTCGACCAGATGGCCGAACAGATCCTGCGCACCTGCTACTCGTTCGTCATCTACTCGCGGGACTTCTCCTCGGCCCTCTGCGACACCGAGGGCAACACCGTCATGCAGGGCACCGGCGACATCGCCGCCCACGTCGGAACCCTGCACTACACCGCCAAGGCGGTCATCCGGCAGTTCGAGGGCGACATCCATCCCGGCGACGTCTTCGTGATCAACGACGTCTACGAGGGCGGAAGCCATTTCAACGACACCCGGATCATCCGGCCCATCTACTACCAGGGCGAACTCCTGGGTTACGCCCAGGCCAACGGTCACTGGGCCGACGTCGGCGGTGCCACTCCCGGATCGTTCAACGTCAAAGCACTCGATCACATGGGTGAGGGACTGCGGATCCCGCCGACGAGGCTGTGGAGCAAGGACCTGTTCCTCGAGGACGTGGCCTATCTCATCGCGAAGAACACCCGCAACCCGCGCGACATCATCGGCGACATGCAGGCACAGGCCGAGGCGACCCGCGTGGCCGAGCGCGAGATCCAGCGTCTCTGCGACAAGTACGGAGTCGAGACGATCAAGACGGCGATGGCCGAGGTGCAAGACTACGTCGAGGATCTCACGCGCGCCAAGATCGCCGAACTCCCGGACGGTGTCTGGTACACCGAGGATTACATCGATCAAGACCCGGCCCGCGGTGAGGGACTCATCCCGATCAAGACGCGGATGACCATCTCCGGAGACACCGTCCACTACGATCTCAGCGAATCGCATGCATCGATCTCGTCGATGCTCAACGCCGGATTCGGTGGTTCGTTCGCCGGCATCGTCGCCGGCACCAAGATGCAATTCCCGGACATCCCACTGAATTCCGGGTTCTACCGCGTCGTGACAGCTGACCTCGGGCCGCTCGGGTCGGTGGTCAATGCCGACTGGCCGTCACCGTGTGCCGGCTTCTGCTCGGGCCCGTTCGAGAAGATCATGAGTTCGGTCTTCGAGATCTGGTCGGACATCCAGCCCGAGCGCGCGATGGCCTGCACGTTCAACCTGGAGTACCTCCTGGTTGGCGGTCGCGATCAACGCGGAGAAGGCAATCCGAATTTCATGTGGTACGACTGGATGATGGGCGGCTGGGGCGCCCGCAACGGCGCCGACGGTTACAACGCGTCCGCAGCTGTCTTCGGAGTCCAGTACGGCACACAGCCTTTCGAGGGACAGGAACGGCTGGCCCCGGTTCTGACGTCGTGCCACGACCTGGTGCCCGACTCCGGCGGCCCCGGCAAGTTCCGGGGCGGACTCGGCGCCGAGAAGGGCGGAAAGCTGTGGGCCAGCGACAACACCGTCATGTCCTATTGCTGCGACCGCGAACGGTCGGTCACCTGGGGACTGTGGGGCGGCCTGCCGTCGATCCCCCATGGCGTCTGGCTCAACAAGGGCACCGACGACGAGCAATACCTCGGCTCGATCTTCGCCGCGATCCCCATCAAGTCCGGAGACGAGTTCACCCGCCCATCGGCCGGTGGCGGCGGCCTCGGCGACCCGCTCCAGCGTGACGTCGACGCGGTGCTGGAGGACGTCATCGACGGTTACGTCTCGATCGCCCGCGCGGAGAAGGACTACGGCGTGGTCATCAAGGAGGTCGATCCCGAGATCTTCGCCTACGAAGTCGATCTCGAAGCCACCATCGGTGCGCGCGAGTACATCCGCAGCAATCGGCATGCATGGATCGAGCGTGACCCGGAGGCGGTCTCCGGAGAATATCGCTCCGGTCTGATCAACGAGATGGACTGCGTCCGCCAGTACGGCGTGATCCTCGACTGGGGCAGCGGTGCGGTGCTCACCAACACGACGTCCCAGTTCCGGCAGATGTTGCAGCGGCGCACCGTCATCCACTGGACCGACGACCCCGCCGTCGATTTCGTCCCGGGCACGCTGACGGTGTCGGAGCCGGCGACCGTCTGACGTCCCCTGCTCCGGGGACCGATTCGTACAACACCCAGCGGCGGGTGGTGGCATCGACGCCATCCACCCGCCGCTGGCTTCGCATCTGACCACCACTCGAACACCTAGGAAAGCAATGACTCTCGATATTTCATCCTCCAGGGCGGGCGGGGTTCCGCCCCTGGACGTCACCTACACCGACGATCCCCAGGTCCTGGCTCGTGCCGCCGCCGAGGACTACTCCATGCACATCGTGCCCAACTCGTGGCGAACGTCGCGTTCGTCGGTGTCGATGGCCTGGTTCGGCCTGATGAGCGCGATGTTCTTCGTGGTCGTCGGCGCCACCGTCTCCCTCTCCGTGGGCGCCACCGACGCTCTCATCGGCATCGGACTCTCGGTGGTGGCCTACGGTGCCATCAACTCCGTCGCCGCCAAGTTCGCCAACCAGACCGGGACCAGCGTCTCGCTGTTCTCCCGCGTCGTGTTCGGTCGCGCCGGATCCGCTTTCGCCGCAGCCCTGTTCGGGATCACCATCGCTTACTACGTGGTGGCCGAGGGTGCGATCGTCGCATCGGCCCTGCACGCCTACTTCGGTGGTCTCCCGATCGCGTTCTGGGCGTTCGTGGTCGTCGCATACCAGGCGCCCCTGGCGTGGCGCGGCGTCGCCACCTGGCTCGACCGGCTCAACGGGGTCCTGCTGCCGCTCTACGTCATCGGACTGGTCGGTTCAGTGGTGTGGGCGATCGCCGAATACGGTTACAGCAACGACTGGCTCACCTATGAGCCGGAAGCCGCAGCCGATCTCGGGGTGCCCGGCTGGTGGTATGCCTTCGTCATCTACATGGGCGTCTGGGTCGTCACCATGATGGCCTGGGACTACGCCCGATTCGGCCGCCCGCAGGATGCCGGCTTCAATGCCCGCGTGTCCTTCGGCACCCCGTTCTATGTCGTCACGCTCCTGGTCAACGCGGCTGTCGGGATGTTCCTCGCCCAGACCATCACCATCGCCGGACCTCTCTCGGAGGAGTCGGCGATCCTCGGGATCGTCGGCATGATGGGGATCTGGGGTCTGCTGTGGGTCGTCGTCAGCCAGACTCGGGTCAACAGCGGCAATTTCTACCTGGCGTCCACCAATTTCCAGAACTTCTTCGCCCGGACCGTCAAGTTCTCGATGCCCAGGACCTTCTGGGTAGGTGTCGTCGCGGTGATCGTCTACCTGATGATGCTGACCAACGTGCTGTCCTGGATCACCACTTCCCTGCAGTACCAGGGTGTCCTCATCGTGGGGTGGGTCGCCATCGCGCTGACGCACATCGGCTGGATGCGTCTGCGCAGAATCCCTGCCGATTCGCTGGAGTTCCGTCCGGGTCGAGTCCCGACGGTGAACCCAGCAGGCGTGGGCGCGTGGGCGGTCGCGTCCGTGATCGGCATCGCACTCGTCCTGTTCGGCGGCACCTTCGGCGCCGTCTGGGCGTCACCCATCGCGTTCGTCGTGGCCGGTCTCATCTATGCGGTGGCACTGGCGTTCCGCCGCGAGGGCTGGTTCACCATGGTGCGTCCGCACGATCCCCGCGACGAGGTCGACGACATGTGGGAGGCACGCATCCGGTGCCATCGCTGCGAGGACAGCTACATCGCCTACGAGATGGACCGCGACCCGTCCGCGGGTCACGCGCCGATCTGTCTGGCCTGCGCATCCGACGATCTCGAGTTCCAGCGAGCCGCCGACCGGGAGGCGACGACGCGTTAGGACTCGCGCACATCCATCACTGGTCGACAGGTCCACCGCCGTACCCGGGGGTGGACCTGTCGATCGGCGGTGGATCTGCCGGTCAGCCGACTCCGGAGTCCGACAGCACGACGCGATACACGAACGCGGCTTCGGGCCCCAGTACGAGCCCGACGAGTTCGATGAGCGTCAGCACGAATCCGCGTCCGTGCGCCGGACCGGTCGTGCCGTCCAGGTGGTGGGCGAGCTCGTGGAGCACCACCAGTTCGCGCAGCGCCCAGCGCCCCTCGGTCGCGGACGGGATGGCGATCTCGGCGCCGACCGGCACGCCGTCGGATCTGCGAACCCGGGCGGCGTAGTGCGCGGACCGCTGGCCGCGCCGCTCGCGGACCGAGACCGGTTGAGCCGCACGCTCGAAACTCGACCGCACCCCGGGTAGCTCGAGCACCCGGCGCACGTAGTCGTCGACGGCGTCGATCGAGGCGAACCGAACCTCGGCGGGGAGAGTCACCTCGGTGCCGGCGAGCTGCACCGTCCGCGACGACGACACGTTGTCGAACAGACGGTGCACGAGGTGCTCGGCCTCATAGAATCGGGCGCGCCCGGTGTCACGTTCAGTCACGGCATCGCCCATGATGGAACGTACCCGGCGCCGGGAGCGAAGCGAGCGGGCCGAATGAGTCCGGCGCCGGGAGCGAAGCGAGCGGGCCGAATGAGTCCGGCGCCGGGAGCGAAGCGAGCGGGCCGAAGCTCACCCCGGAGCCGATGGGAGAGTTCATGCGCCGTCCCGATCTCGATGCAGTTCGCGAGCGCGTGATGCGACTGCCCGGCGCCTCCCTGGTGCTCCGCATCGTCATCGACATCGCCCGGGGGAACCTCACCGACCGATCGATGACGCTGGCAGCGCAGGCCTTCACCTCGATCCTCCCGATCGTGATCCTCGTGCTCACCCTGCCGGGCACCGACGTCGTCGACGACGCGCTCACCGAACTCGGTATCCCCGCCAGCAGTCTCGACGCGCCCACGATCGACGACCCGACATCGGCCACGACCTTCGGCATCATCGGTGCGCTGATGACCATCGCCGGCGCCACCTCCCTGTCCCGTGCCCTCGGCCGAATGTATGTGTCGATCTGGGACGTCGCCAAACTGCCGTGGCGCAGTTTTTGGCGGTGGGTCGTCGTCGTCTTCCTCATCCCCGCGGCGGTGACCGTGCAGGGCCTGTCCACCGGACTGCAGGCCACCTCGATCTTCGGCGTGCATGTCGGCGACCGCGGCGTCCTGGGGATCGTGCTGGTCGCCGCCGTGACCCTGCTGATCTGGTCGGCCACGTTCACGTTCATCCCCCGGCTCCTGGTGTCGTCGCAGGTGCCGATGAAGCTGCTCGTCCTCAACGGACTCGGCACCGGCCTCCTCATCACCGTGCTGCTCGCCGGTAGCCGCGTCGCGCTGCCGACATTGGCCGCGGGCACGATCCGCAGTTACGGCACCCTCGGCATCGTCTTCGTCGCGATCAGCTGGCTGTTCGTGTTCGCACTGATCCTGGTGGTCACCGCCATCGTCGTGCACGCCGCGGCGACCGACGAGGGGCGCGTCGGCCGATGGGTGCGGCGGTGGGCGGGCACCCCGACACCGTTCGTCCCGCAACCGTCGGTGGCGTGGTACGACCGGCCCGGCGCGAGGCCCGCGGAGGACTCCGCCGCCGGCGTCGAGCCCTAACCCTCGAGCGCGCCGCGGGCGCCGCCGAATTCCCGGTCGGCACCGATCTTCGCCCGTCGTCCCGCGTGGTCGCCGGCCCGGCGCGCAGCCTCCGAGTATCCGGCGGACGCGCTCGAGGGGCGCCAGGTGCCGCGCGCACTCGACTCCGCGCGGTAGTAGTCGGTCACCTCGATCTCCTTGTTGCGCAATGCGACCGCCGTCGAACGAGTGGATTCACCGGAGTCACGTTCGGCGGCGACGGCCTCCGCACGAGCCGCGTCCCGCGCCTCGGTGAGACGTTTGCCGATGCGTTCGGCGAACGCCGACTGGAAGTTGAGCCGCGCGGTGATCGGCGACAGCGGTTTCTCCTCTATCACCCGTCGGGCACGCCACCCGCTCCCCCGGGTGACGACCCGCGCGAACGTCTCTCCCTTGTAGGCCCCCGACCGCAGGTAGGCGTCACTGGCCGCGACCATCTGCACGATCAGCGAGGTGTAGAGCGCCTCGCACGCGTCGATGTCGGCTTCGTAGCCGTAGGCGAGGACGAACGTCGAGTTGCTCGCCACGTCGACGGTCACATCGTTGGCGGCCGTGATCGCCACGAACAGCTGCACGTAGGTGCGCAATCCACGCTTGCCGGGTTCACCGATGGCGATCTGGCGGCTGATCGGCGTGACCTTCTTACGCGCGGCCGGATCGTGGGCGCGGGCCACGGCCAGGTCTATCGACGATGCCGTGGCGAGCCGTTGGGCCGCCTGCATGAAGGTCTCGGCCTCGTGCTCGTTGTCGGTGTTCTCCGCCTGACGGAGAAGGGCGGAGATCCGGGTGAGCAGCTTGTCGTCGCGCATATGTTTCAGACTATCCAGCGGCCCGATCGGTTCCATCGGACCGCGAATTGCCTCGAGACGACGTCTCGGCGACGCGCAAGAGCAGGGCGCAGGCGGCGATCAGGACCCCGACCCACAGCCCGGCGACACCCCAGTGTCGTTCGGCGAATCCACCGCACACCGCGCCGAGCACGAACACCGGCCACATCCAGAACACCTCGAGCCACGCCCACGGCCGGTCGGTGCCCAGCGACGCGACCAGTTGTTGCGCGGACTTCACCAGCGTGCCGGTGACATAGGTCAGTCCGCCCTGCACGGTCGACGTGTGCGACAGCGCCGAGTTGATCGCACCGGTGGCCACCGCGACGACGATCATCCCGGCGGTCGGCGACGCGGTGAGTGCGACGACGGTGCCGGCGAGAAGCGCGCCGGTCACCGCCCCGAGAATCCACACCGGAGCGTGGTTCCCGCCCCAGCGGCTGATCGCCGCACCCCCGGCAGCACCACTGAAGAACGCGACCACGAGTCCGGCGACGAGAGCGATGGTCGACCACCGGCCCGCCGCGGCCGAGGCACCCATGATGGTGGAGTTGCCCGACATGAAGGCGACGAAGCTGCCCTTGAGCACGAAGAACGCGATGGCGTCGATCAAGCCGGCCACGAACAGCAGCGCGGCCGCGATCGCGATGTCCGGGTGTGCGCTGCTCAGAAACCTGTCGAGTCGGGCCGCCATGAGCACGAATCTAACGCCTGCATGTCCGGCGGCAGGCGCACGCCGACCGCGACGTCGTCAGGCTCTGGTCGCGCTCAGCGCTTCTCGCAGGCGATACCGTCCTTGTCGCGGTCGCTCTCGGTGTTCGCGTCGTACAGGTCGTCGTCGACGGTGAAGTTCGTGACCGGCGTACCCGACGTGGAGTCGACGGCGCCCGTCTGGCCGACACCGTGCGGATAGTCGGCGTTGAGTTCTGAGCAGTTGGCGTAATCGGTTGCCGCCGAGGCGGGCGCCGCCACCATCAGCGGAGCGACCGTCATGGACGCCGCGGCCAGGAATCCGAGAACCATCTTTCGCGAGCAACGCATCGTGCTTGACCTTCTTCTGTGTGTCCCCCGACACCTCATCGTGACGAGGTGACATTACGGAGTCAGGTCGTCGAACAGCGCGCGCATCGCGAAGATTGGTCCGGCCGACGGACACGTCGGGCGAGATCACCCTGTCATTTGACAATGCGTATTGGTACAGTCCGCCCAGGCCACACACCGACAGCGGGGGAACGATGATCAGGAACGACGTCGAGTTCGACTCGTCCGGGACGACATGCCGGGCCTGGTGGTACCGGCCCGAGGGAACCACACCGGCGCCGGTCATCGTGATGGCACACGGGCTCGGTGCGGTCCGGCGGATGCGACTCGACGCGTTCGCCGAGCGCTTCACCGCGGCGGGCTACTCGTGCCTGGTGTTCGACTACCGTCACTTCGGCGACAGCGACGGCGAACCGCGACAGCTCCTGTCCATCCGGCGCCAGCTCGACGACTGGGCCGCGGCGATCGCCTTCGCACGAACTCTCGCCGGCGTCGACACCTCACGAATAGTGCTGTGGGGCACCTCCTTCGGCGGCGGACACGTGCTCGTCGCCGGCAAACGCGACGGCCGGGTGGCAGCGGTGATCTCCCAGTGCCCATTCACCAGCGGACCTGCGTCGACCGCAGCCCTGGGCGTGGTGTCCGGGGCGAAGGTGACCGTTCGGGCACTCGCGGATCTGGCCGGATCCGCACTGCGCAGGCCGCCGGTCATGGTCGGCCTGGCCGGCGAACCGGGATCGGCGGCGCTGATGACCGCACCGGACGCGGTGTCGGGATATCTCCCACTGGTTCCCGACGGTCTCGAACTGCCCAACGAGGTGGCCGCGCGGGTCGGACTGACCATTCCGTTGCACTCACCCGGCCGGGCATTGAAAGATCTCGACTGCCCGACCCTGCTGTGCGTGTGCGACGGGGACACGGTGGCACCGGCACGCTCGACGATCGCCTACGCGCGGCGCGCACCCGGAGCCCGGGTCATCCGATACCCGGTCGGGCACTTCGACATCTACATCGGCGAGGACTTCGAGAAGGTCGTCGCCGACCAGCTGCAGTTCCTGCGCACCACCGTGCCGACCTGACCCCGACTACAGCCCGAACCGGGCCTGCATCCCCCGCAGCGTCTCCGCCGACGCGAGCAGACCGGCTCGCTCCGCATCCGAGAGCGGGACGTCGAGCCGGGTCTGGGCGCCGCCGCGGTCGACGACGGTCGGCAGCGAGAGACACACTCCGTCGAGCCCTTCGATCCCGTCGGTCCGCGTCGACACCGGCAGCACCCGGTGCTCGTTGTTCAGGATCGCCTCGACGATGCGCGTCGACGCCAGACCGATCGCATAGTTCGTGGCCCCCTTGCCCTCGATGATGGTGTAGGCGGCATGCACGACCTCGTGGTGGATGCGTTCGCGTGCAACCACATTCAGCGCCGGACGACCGGGCAGCGGGGTCCACGACGTCAGCGGCACCCCACCGATCGTCGCCGAGCTCCACAGCGGGATCTCGGTGTCGCCGTGCTCGCCGGCGATGTAGGAGTGCACGCTCTGCACCGCGACACCGCAATGCTGCGCGATGAGGAAACGCAGCCGGGACGAGTCGAGCACGGTGCCCGAGCCGAAGATTCGGCTGGGCGACAATCCGCTGATCTGCTGGGCGGCGTAGGTGACGACGTCGACCGGATTGGTGACCATCACGTAGATCGCATTCGGGGCCACCTCGAGCACCCCCGGGAGGATGGCGCGCGTCAGACCGATTGTGGCCTCGGCCAATTCGAGACGGGACTGACCCGGCTTCTGCTTCGCACCGGCGGTGAAGACGACGACGTCGGCGTCCGCGCACACCGACACGTCGTCGGAGCCGATGATGTCGGCACGAGGGACGAACTCGAGGCCGTGGGACATGTCGAGCACCTCGGCGGTCACCTTCGCGGCGTTGATGTCGAGGAGCGCGATGGTCCGTGCAACACCCCGGATGAGCGAGGAGTAGGCGATCGCGGTGCCCACCGCACCCGCCCCGATGATGGCCAGCTTCGTGTCTCGTACGTCCATCGGTTCACCGTTTCCGCGTCGGGTTCATCGATCGTCGGCATCCAGCGTAGGTCCTCGCACGGCCGCTGTCCGGGGACGCACGCCGACCGCCCACCGATCCGCTGGACGGTGTTGATAGCGTGTGCGGCGAGAACGGTCACACCCGCACACGTGGGTGTCAGGGAATCCGGTGCGAATCCGGGACTGGCGCGCAGCGGTATGGGGGACGGAACCGGCACACAGCCACTGGGGCGACCCGGGAAGGCGCCGGCTCCGGACGAACCCGAGTCCGAATACCGGCCGCTCTCGCTCGAGTCCACCGTGTATCTCGCGCACAGATACCCAGACCCTAAGGCAGTACAGTCCGTGTCCCGTCGTATCGACGGCACGACCGAGATCGCCACCGCCCCGCCGGTACGGCGACTCCCGTCGACGCCGCTAGCCGCAGTTCTGCTCGTCCTCACGCTCCTCAGCATCGCCCTGGCCACCGCGTTCGGCGCCGAGACCATCCCCGTCGGCGACGTCTGGCACACCGTCGCCGGCCGCCTGACCGGCGCCGAGACCGATTCCGCGCACGCGGTGATCATCTGGGATCTCCGGCTGCCGCGGTCCGTCCTGGCCGCGCTCGTCGGTGCCGGGCTCGCACTGGCCGGCGCTCTCATGCAGGCCCTGGTCCGCAACCCCCTCGCCGAGCCGTACCTGCTCGGCGTGTCCGCCGGCGCGGCGGTCGGGGCCACCGCCGTCATGACCCTCGGCGTGCTGGCCGGCCTCGGGGTGTGGGCACTCTCCGGCGGCGCGCTCCTCGGCGCGCTCGCGGCCACCGTCACGGTGTACCTCGTCGCCCGCGCCCAGGGCGGGTTGACCGCGCTGCGACTCATCCTGTCCGGCGTCGTGTTGTCCTCGGCGTTCATGGCGTTGTCGTCGCTCCTCGTGTTCACCGCCGCGGATCCCCACGCCGCCGACAACGTGATGTTCTGGATGCTCGGCAGCGTCGCCGGCGCCACCTGGGCGAAGGTGCAGATCGCCGGGGTGGTCGTGCTGGTCACCATCGTGGCGATGCTCGCCATCCACTCCTGGCTCGACGCCTACGCGGCCGGCACCGACACCGCGACGTCGCTGGGTGTACCGGTACGCGCGATGCGTAACGCGCTCTTCGGGATCCAGGGCGTCCTGGTGGGCGTGCTCGTCGCGGTGGCGGGTGGGATCGGCTTCGTCGGTCTGATCGTCCCGCACGCCGCCCGGCTGCTCGTCGGCGCCACCCACCGCGCGATGCTGCCGGTGGCGGTCTGCGGCGGCGCACTGTTCCTGGTGTGGGTCGACGTCATCTCGCGGGTCGCGGCCGCGCCTCGGGAGATGCCTTTGGGCATCGTCACCGGGTTGATCGGCGCGCCGATCTTCCTGTTCCTCATGGGTCGACGCCAGTATGTGTTCGGCGGCGGCTCATGACCAATCCACCACCGATCCGCTCGATGGCGTTGCGCGCGAACGCACTCGCGTGTCGACGGGGCGGCCGCGTCGTCCTGCGCGATGTCGATCTCGACGTCCCGGCGGGCACCCGACTGGCCATCGTCGGCCCCAACGGTTCCGGCAAGACCACCCTGTTGCGCACGCTGTGTGGGCTCGAACGTCCCGTCGCCGGCACCATCGACGTGGGTGGCGAGGACCTGCATCGACTCCCGTCGCGGCAGCGGGCCCGCTCGATAGCGGTGGTGGGCCAGGAGGAACAGCCCTCGGCCGAACTGACCGTCGCCGAGGCGGTCGGCCTGGGCCGGACCCCCTACCGATCGGCCTGGTCCACCGGGGACGCCGACGACTCGACGGTGGTCGGCGCGGTGCTCGCGCAGGTCGGCCTCGACGGCTGGGGCGCCCGCTCGTGCACCCACCTGTCCGGTGGCGAGCGGCATCGCGTCGTCCTCGCCCGTGCACTCGCACAGCAGACCCCGATCCTGGTGCTCGACGAACCCACCAATCATCTGGACGCGGCCTGGCGCCTGCGGCTGATGAAGATCCTCGACGAACTCGACGCCACCGTGCTGGCAGCGATGCACGACCTCGACCTCGTCCTGCGCCACTTCGATTGTGTCGCAGTGGTGTCCGACGGCGGCGTGGTCGCCCAGGGCCGACCCGTCGACGTGCTGACGCCGGAT
The DNA here is from genome assembly GCF_001698225.1 of Gordonia terrae. NCBI lineage: Bacteria > Bacillati > Actinomycetota > Actinomycetes > Mycobacteriales > Gordoniaceae > Gordonia > Gordonia terrae. The sequence goes on along the minus strand of NZ_CP016594.1, from coordinate 1,303,030 downwards.
CTGCTGGCGGCCGTCTTCGAGGTGTCCGGGACCGTTGTCACCCACCCGGCGACGGGCCTGCCACACCTCCTGCTGAACTCCCCCAACACTTCTGCTCCCCGAGCTCTGACGACAGACACCCTGTGAGAGGACATCCCTTGAGTACGCGCACCTCCCGAGTCCACCCGACCGCCGCCGTCCTGGTCGCCGCACTGACCCTTGGCGCGGTTGCCGCATGCTCGACCGACAGCACCGCGGCCACCGAAGACACTGTGACGGTGGCCAATTGCGGAGCCGACGTCGATTTCCCCCAGCCGCTCGACCGGCTGTTCGTCAACGACGGTGGCATGATCGCGATCGCCCTGGCGGCGGGCGCCCGCGACAACATGGTGGCGGTCAGTGCGCTCGCCCGCGACAAAGATGTTCTCCGGCTCGAGTACGGACCTCAGGTGGACACCCTGAACGAGGTCGCGGCCGAGCGTCCCACGCTCGAGAACATCGTCGCCGCGAAGCCCCAGGTGCTCTATGCCGGATACAACTACGGCATGAGCGAGTCCCGCGGGATCACGCCGGAGATCCTCGCATCCCACGGCATCGACGTCTACCAGCTGTCCGAGGCGTGCCGGCAGGTCGAGGGTGAGGCGCAGCGCGGCACCATGGACCCATGGGTCGCGCTCGACACCGACCTGCGCAACATCGGCACCATCACCGGCAACCCGGACCAGGGCGCCGCCGCGGCCGACGAGGTCGCCGACCGCCTCGAGAAGCTCCGCGCCGCACCGCAACCCGCCGACAAGCCCACGGTCTTCGTCTTCGACAGCGTCTCCGACACCATCTTCTCCTCCGGGTCCTACGGCGGCCCGCAGGGCATCATCGACGCCGCGGGCGCCCGCAACGCGACCGAGGACATCGACGACACGTGGACCGCCGTCAGCTGGGAACGGCTCACCACCGCGGACCCCGACGTCATCGTGTTCGTGGACTACCCCGGTCAGACGGTCGAAGAGAAGATCGCCGCGCTGCGGTCCAACCCGGCCAGCCGCAATCTCAAGGCGGTACGCGAGAACCGATTCGTGAACCTGCCGTACGCGATGTGGGTGTCGAGCCCGCTGAACATCGACGCCGCCGAGATCATGCGCAACGTCCTCGAGAACCACGGCCTCGCACCGGAATCCGGAATCACCCCGAGCCTCGACGTCGCGCAGCTGGACCTCGGGGGCAACAACTGGCTGCAGTGAGTCGCCGAACGCTCGTAGAGCACGCGGGCGGCGGCGATTGTCGTGCCGCCGCCCCTGGGGGATCCAGTGCGCCCACCGTCGAAGTTCGCAACACCTGACTGGATTCGTACCCCTACCATGAGGCACCGACAACTCTTGTCCGACGAATACCGTTGCACAACAGAGCTTTAGAGGTTGCGATGTAGCCGTGTCGGTGTACACTCGAACGTACATTCGCAGCAACGGTTCTCGGGGGGTGGCCATGTCTGACGAATCAGCCACGCCGAAACCGCGAGCCGTCGAACTCGTCACCGAGTTGCATGCGATCCTCGACGAACTGCAGACCGTGGACCTGGCGCCATGTACCGACGCCGAGTTGACTGACGTGGCAGCCGAGACCGAACGCGCCATCGCGCGACTGACCGTCGCCGGTGACCGGCAGATCGATCAGGCCGAGGCCCGCGACCTCCCCCGCAAGACCGGCTGCCGAACGCTCATGCAGTTCATGACCCACCGGCTGCGAGTCTCCAACCCTGTGCGGCGTCGTAAGCAGATGGACGCCACCGCCCACCGGACCAGCCTCGGCGGCGAGGTCCTCCCACCCGAATACCCCTGCCTCGCTGAGGCGTTCGCTGCGGGAGCGGTTGGCTCTGCACACGTGCAGGCCGCCCTCGATGTCCTCGACCAGATCCCCCACGCCGTCGAGCATGATGTGAAAGTCGCTGCCGAGCGTCAGATGGCCGAGATCGCCGCCGACCACACGCCTGCCGACATCACGCAACTCGGTGCGCGGTTGCTCGCCCACCTCGACCCCGACGGCACCCTGGCCCACGACACCGACCGGAAACGGCGCCGCAACCTGTGGATCGGACGCCAACGCGCCGACGGCACCGCCACCATCTCCGGCACCCTCACCCCCGAACTCGCCGCCCGGCTGACGATGATGTTCGCCGTTTGGGGCAAGCCGGGACTCAACAACCTAGACGACCCGGATTCGCCCCGCGGGCCGGCGGGAGCTGTCGATCCCGACGCCGTGGCGCTCGCGGCCGATCGTGATGGGCGCACCCTCGCGCAGACCAATCACGATGCGCTCGATGCCGCCCTGGCCGCGGGTTTCGCCGCCGGCGCACTCGGAAAGTCGCACCGCGGGCTGCCCGTGCAACTGATCATCAAAGCCGACCTCTCCGACCTGATCCGCGAAGCCGGGCTCGCCACCACCGCCACCGGCACCCTGCTGCCCATCCCCGACCTGGTCGCGATGGCCGGCGGCTTTCAACCATGGTTGGCAGTATTGAAGGACGCCACCGCCGTCCCGCTGTACTTCGGACGCGGCAAACGCCTCGCCACCCGCGAACAACGCCTCGTCTCCTTCGCCCGCCCCGACGGTGAAGTCTGTTCCGCACCCGGATGCGACCAGCCCGCCACCCAGGTCGAACTCCATCACGCCCACAAGGACTGGGCCGAGGGCGGTCTCACCGACATCGACGACCTCGCACCCGCCTGCCCCCGCCACAACCGCATGGTCGGTGACGCACCCGGGCAATACACCACCCGAATCGAACGGTCCGGACCCGACGAAGGCCGCTGCATCTGGCGACTCAACGCCGAACCCGGCGCACCACCCAACCCCGAACACATCAACCGCCGGCCCGACATACCCCGGCGGTTCGCCGAACACCTATGCGACATACGCGCCGAGATCCACGGACCGACCACCCGAGGGTTTCGCAGACTCGGTCGCCGGACCCTTCGTGACGCGCCCTCCGCAAGCTCCGGGCGCTCCTCAGGGAGCTGGGCTGACGCGCCCTCCGAAAGCTTCGGGCGCTCCTCAGGGAGCAAGGGGCCCGGCGACCCGTCGCGCCCAAACCCGTCGCGCCCCGACGCCGTCGGCTATGGCGACCGCGGCCGACGCCTCGAACTCGCCTACCGACAACTCATCCACCCACCGGCACTGCCGGAGCACCTCATCACCCAGCCCCTGACCCCAGTCGAAGCAGCCCTTGCACGCGTACTCGCCGACCACGCGTGACTTCACGCAACACGGCGAACGGACCACGCAGAAATAAACACGAGGGGCCCGGCATGATGCCGGGCCCCTCGTGGGTGTCAGTGCGCCTGATGCGAGATCAGGCCTGCGGTGCCTCCGCGAAGTTGCGGGTGACCGCCGGGTCGACCGGGATGCCCGGGCCCGTCGTGGTGGAGACGGTGACCTTCTTGATGTAGCGGCCCTTGGCAGCCGACGGCTTGGCGCGCATGATCTCGTCGAACGCAGCGCCGTAGTTCTCGGCCAGCTTGGCCGGGTCGAACGACGCCTTGCCGATGACGAAGTGCAGGTTCGCAGCCTTGTCGACGCGGAAGTTGATCTTGCCGCCCTTGATGTCGTTGACGGCCTTGGTGACGTCGGTGGTCACGGTGCCCGTCTTCGGGTTCGGCATCAGGCCGCGGGGTCCGAGGACACGCGCGATGCGGCCGACCTTGGCCATCTGATCCGGGGTGGCGATCGCGGCGTCGAAGTCCAGCCAACCGCCCTGGATGCGCTCGATCAGATCCTCGGCGCCGACCTCGTCGGCACCGGCGGCGGTGGCCTCGGCGGCCTTGTCGCCTGCGGCGAACACGATCACGCGGGCGGTCTTACCCGTACCGTGCGGCAGATTGACGGTGCCTCGAACCATCTGGTCTGCCTTACGGGGGTCGACGCCCAGCCGAATCGCGACCTCGACGGTCGCGTCGGTGTTCTTCGACGACGTGTCCTTGGCCAGCTCCACAGCCTCCAGCGGGCTGTACAGCTTGGTCTTGTCGACCTTTTCGGCCGCGGCCGCGTAGGCCTTGCTCTTCTTGCTCATTGCTCTGTTCCTTCTCCGCCGTCAGTCGGCAGGGTGTGTGGTGCGGGCCGAGCCGGCCCTCCCACGGGATGTTCGTAAGTGGAGATCAGCCCTCGACCGTGATGCCCATGGACCGAGCAGTACCGGCGATGATCTTCGCGGCCTGGTCGATGTCGTTGGCATTGAGGTCTTCGGCCTTGGTCTTGGCGATCTCACGGACCTGGTCCATGCTCACCTTGCCGACCTTGTTGGTGTGGGGCTCGCCCGAGCCCTTCTGCAGGCCGGCGGCCTTCAGGAGGAGCTTCGCAGCCGGCGGGGTCTTCAACTTGAAGTCGAAGGAGCGATCTTCGTACACGAAGATCTCGACCGGGATGACGTTGCCGCGCTGCGACTCGGTCGCCGCGTTGTACGCCTTGCAGAACTCCATGATGTTCACGCCGTGCTGACCGAGCGCCGGACCCACGGGCGGGGCCGGGTTGGCCTGGCCTGCCGAGATCTGGAGCTTGATGATCCCGGCGAGCTTCTTCTTCTTGGGAGGCATCTTCTGTTCCTTGCTTGTTTCCTTGCGAATTCACGCCCGCTGGAGACGTGAAAGTCTGTGTTTGTCCAGCTTTGGGAAGCTGAGGTCAGATCTTCTCGACCTGGTTGAACCCGAGCTCGACCGGCGTCTCGCGACCGAAGATCGACACGAGCACCTTGACCTTGCGCTGCTCGGCGTTGACCTCGCTGATCGACGCGGGAAGCGTGGCGAACGGGCCGTCCATGACGGTGACCGACTCGCCGACCTCGAAGTCGACCTCGATGACGTTCGACGCGGCTGCCGCTGCGGCCTCGACACCGTCGGCCGCAGACCCGCGCGATGCGGCGGGCTTCTTGGCCTCGGTGCGCGGCATCAGGAACTGCAGCACCTCGTTGAGGGACAGCGGCGACGGCTTGCTGGTCATCCCGACGAAACCGGTGACGCCCGGCGTGTTGCGCACGGCGCCCCACGACTCGTCGTTGAGTTCCATGCGGACGAGGATGTAACCCGGCAGCACCTTGCGGTTGACCTTCTTGGGCTGGCCGTTCTTGATCTCGGTGACCTCTTCGGTCGGCACCTCGACCTGGAAGATGTAGTCGCCGACATCGAGGTTCTGCACGCGGGTCTCGAGGTTGGCCTTCACCTTGTTCTCGTAGCCGGCGTAGCTGTGGATCACGTACCAGTCGCCGGGGGCGCGCCGGAGTTGCTTGCGCAGTTCCTCGACCGGATCGACCTCGGTCTCCTCGGCGGGGGCCTCGTCGGCGTCGGCGGCATCCTCGGAGACCGTGTCCTCGGCCGCGGCCTCGTCACCCTCGACGACCGCGTCGTCGGCAACCGCGTGACCCTCGGTGTCCACCGCGTCGGTCACGGCCGCGTCGACATCGGCTGCGTCGACGTCGGCATCGGCCACGTCGACGGAATCGGTCGAGGCGAGTTCGTTCTCCGGGGTGCTCACTGCAGCCCACGCTCCTTATGGTTCATCTGGCGGTCGTACTCCTCGTCGCCGGCCGAGCCCACCGCGTGGGTCAGCCGAACAACCAGAGGACGCCCTTGGCGAAGGCGAGGTCGAGGCCGGAGATGAACGCGGTCATCACGATGACGAACACGAGCACGACGATCGTGTAGGTGATCATCTCGCGCCGCGTAGGCCAGATGACCTTCTTCAGCTCGGCGACGACCTGCGTCAGGAAGAGCCAGATCTTGACGATCGGATTCCGGCTCTCCCCGGCAGACGCCTTCTTCTTGGTCTTGCGTTCCTTGACGGCGACCGACCCCGATCCGGAGTCGGTGTCACCATCGGTTGCACCCGCCGACGAGCGACGCCCGCGAGCAGAGCGTTTACCGGACGGACGCAGCTCCTTGGCGGTCTCGGTCGACGTCTCGTCGACCGTTCCCGCGTCGGTGGCCTCGTCGCGACCGTCGAGCTCAGCCGCAGCCGAATCGGCCGCAGAACCCTCTGCGGCGTCTTTGGCGCGGGCGGCCCGGTCTCGCTTGCTCAACTTCGCGGTCCTCTCGTCAGCGTGTGCCCTTCACCAGGGCAGGGGCGACAGGACTTGAACCTGCAACCTGCGGTTTTGGAGACCGCTGCTCTGCCAATTGAGCTACGCCCCTTTGCGACGCCCCCACCGGGGTGGTCGGCGTTGCCGTCTTTCTCGATCCGGTCTCGCGACCCGCCGGCGTTTCGTCGCCGACAAAACCAACGCGCCACCCTATGGGTAGCGCGCAAGTCTGAATCAATCAGACACTTCAGTGTAGATCACCGGGGCGGTGGACCCAAAACGAGCTCGCCTCCGCTCCCCCGACGACCGTACACCCGTCCCTCCGCGAGCCGATGGCACAGCCCACGATCGGGTCAGTTGAACTGGATGACGGCCTGGGCGCGACCGAAGATGCGGCGATCGCCCTGCTTGGCCGTGATCGCGATGGTCCCGCGGCGGGTCGCGGGATCAAGGGACTTGACCTTGCCGGTGAAGTCGACCGCCGCGCTGTCGTCGGCGGGGACGTAGACCGGACTGGTGAAACGAACGTTGTACTCGCAGAAGGCAGCCGGGTCACCGATGAACTCGGAGACGTAGCTCGCGCCGAGCCCCATCGTCTGCATGCCGTGGGCGACCACGTCGTCCATCCCGGCCGCGCTCACGACGTGGTCGGAGAAGTGGATCGGGTTGGGATCGCCGGCGACGCCCGCATAGTTCGCGAGGTTGCCGCGCGTGAGCAGGTAGCGCTTGGGCGTCAGTTCCTGGCCCACGGCGAGGGTGTCGAAGTCGACGGCACCGAAGGCGCCGGGCGACTGCGTCGGGTCGTCGAGGTCATAACGACCGGCCTTCGGCTCGACGGTGTGGCCGGATTCGCCGATGGCGTCGACCTTGATCATCACGTGGTCGAGGGAGGCCTCGAGTTCTGGATCGACATCCATGCCGGGGCGCGCGGCCAACGACGTCCAGGTGGTCATGACCGGCTCGTCGTACTGGTTCCAGATGACGTTCTTGGTGACCATCAGGTCGATCATCTCGGGGCTGCTGACGTGCCGGAACGATTCGAGGGAGACGTCGCAGATCAGACGATCCCCGACCTTCATCGGCTGGTGGTAGACCAGGCGCTGATCGGTCTGCATGATCTGCCACATGTCGTAGCCGGTGATGACGTCCTCGAACAGCTTGCGCTGGGCGATGATGCCGAGCACGGACACGTAGGTGGGCGCGGCGATCAGGCGGTCGTGGCCGAAGGCCCGGGCGCCTTCCTCGCTCCAGTGCGTGGGATGCGCATCCTGCACGGCCATGGCGTGCTTACGGATCTCCTCGCGGCCGATCTCGTAGTAGTCGTCGACGGTGTAGTGGAACCCGACGAGGCTCTGGGTGTGGGCGGCGATCTCCTCGGGAGTCGGCTTTGCACCACCGTTCGACGCCTCGTCCGCACGATCCTGGATCTCGGCTCCGCTTACCTGTGACATTGAGCACTACTCCCTTCGGGCCCACCACAGCAAGACGGGCCGCCTCGTGGAGAGGCAGCCCGCTGCTGGATGTACTTCGGAAAGGCCGACGACAGCGTCAGCGCGATTCCTTGTGCGCCTGATGCTTGCCGCAGTTCGGGCAGAACTTCTTGATCTCGAGGCGATCGGGATCGTTGCGGCGGTTCTTCTTCGTGATGTAGTTACGGTGCTTGCACACCTCGCAGGCCAAGGTGATCTTGGGGCGAACATCTGTTGAGGAGGCCACTTGATTGCCTTCTTTCGGGTGGTACGTGGTCGGGTTCGGAAGTTCCCTCAGGGCTTGCGACCCTTGCGCTCGGTTCCGGTCGGACCCGATGTGTAGCGGTGGAGGGACTCGATCCCTCGACCTCACGATTATGAGTCGTGCGCTCTAACCAGCTGAGCTACACCGCCCCGCGGACTTCTCGTCCAGCGAGCCCCCTGACGGAATCGAACCGTCGACCTTTTCCTTACCATGGAAACGCTCTGCCGACTGAGCTAAGGGGGCGTGCCCCGGGCGGTTGAGCCCGAGAGCCTTAACGAGGTTACACACTCGCGTCTGCGCTAGACAAATCGCTGGTCGGAGACCGTCTGAAGTGCAGTTTCGCGAAGATGGACCACGCTGTGGCAGGTATAGGATTCGAACCTATGTAGCTTGCGCGACGGATTTACAATCCGCTCCCTTTGGCCGCTCGGGCAACCTGCCGTGCCGCTCTCCCAGGCCGTCGCGACAGCCGTTCGAACAACGCCGTGAAGAATACAACGAACACCACGTCCACGCGCAAACCGGCTGGTCAACCGGACTCCCATGGCCATGACATACCCTGTCGGACATGGCTGATTCATCGTTCGACGTGGTGAGCAAGATCGACCGCCAGGAGGTCGACAACGCCCTCAACCAGGCTGCCAAGGAGTTGTCCCAGCGGTATGACTTCCGCGGCACCAACACCGGCATCGAGTGGTCCGGCGAGGAGAACATCGTGATTACCTCCGACGCCGAGGAGCGCGCGCAGGCGGGCCTCGAGGTGTTCAAGGAGAAACTGATCCGCCGCGACATCTCCCTCAAGGCGTTCGACGCCGGCGAGGTCGTCGGCTCGGGCAAGACCTTCAAGATCACGGGCTCGCTCGTGCAGGGCATCGACTCCGACCACGCCAAGAAGATCTCCAAGAAGATCCGCGACGAGGGCCCCAAGGGCGTCAAGGCGCAGATCCAGGGCGACGAACTGCGTGTGTCGAGCAAGAAGCGCGACGACCTGCAGGCGGTCATCGCGCTGCTCAAGGGCGAGGACTTCGGCATCGCCCTGCAGTTCGTCAACTACCGCTGATCCGCGCCTGCGCCCGAACCGGAATCCGTCCGCGGAAACCCAGACGGGTGCTGCGTCGTTTGACTGGATGAGGGCGCCAGCACTCCTCGGCCGGCAGCGGGTTGTCCGGCACCGGCCCGAGGAGCCCGAGACCCGCGGCGCCGGACAGACGAGGACCCGATGCATTTCAACGGCTTGAAGACGGCGGCTCTGCTGGGCCTGATGTCGGCGATCATCGTCGGCATCGGCGCGATGTTCCAGAGCCCTCTGATCCTCTGGGGCTCGGTGGTCGTCGCCGTCGGCATGAATGCCTACGTCTACTTCAACAGCGCGAAGATGTCGTTGAAGGCGATGCACGCACAGCCGGTCACCGAACTGCAGGCGCCGGTCATGTACCGCATCGTGCGGGAGCTGGCGACGACGGCACATCAGCCGATGCCCGCGCTCTACATCTCCCCCACCGAGTCACCGAATGCGTTCGCCACGGGTCGCAACCCCAAGAACGCCGCGGTGTGCTGCACCACCGGCATCCTGCACCTGCTCGACGAGCGCGAGTTGCGCGCCGTGCTGGGTCACGAGCTGTCGCACGTGTACAACCGCGACATCCTCATCAGCTCCATCGCCGGCGCGATGGCGGCGGTGATCAGCGGCCTCGCCAATTTCGCGATGTTCATGGGCGCTTTCGGCGGTCGAGACAACGCGCCCAACCCGCTGGCCATGCTGCTGATCGCACTCCTGGGACCGATCGCGGCCACCCTGGTGAAGCTGGCCGTCTCCCGATCACGCGAGTTCCAGGCCGATCAGTCCGGCGCCGAACTCACCGGGGACCCTCTCGCCCTGGCGTCGGCGCTCGCGAAGATCTCGGGGGGCGTGCAGGCCGCCCCGTTGCCGCCGCAGCCCGACATCGCCGCGCAGTCGCACATGATGATCGAGAGCCCGTTCCGTGCCACCGACCGGATGGCCAAGATGTTCGCCACCCACCCGCCGACCGCCGAACGCATCCGCAGATTGCAGGAGATGGCCCGCGACGGTCGGTGACCGCGTCGCTGCGGTTGGGCGAAGCCCTCAGCCGACGCGTTCGATCGTGTAGTCCACCAGCGACGCCAGCGCGCGGTGGGCCGGCGACTCCGGCAGCTCCGCGAGCATCGCGTGCGCGTCGTCGGCGAACTCCTGAAGCTTGGCCCGGGCCGCGGTCATACCCGCCGACGAGCCGAGCAGTTCGATCGCCTCGGCGACCTCGGCGTCCTCGGTGAGCGGCCGGGCGGTGCCATCGGCGGCGACCAGCAGTTCGCGCAACCGGGCCGACGTCGCGTCGTCTCCGGCGACGGCGTAGAGAACCGGAAGCGTGTGCACGCCTTCGCGCAGATCGGTGCCGGGGGTCTTGCCCGACTCCACCGACACCGAGCTGATGTCGATGATGTCGTCGGACACCTGGAAGGCGACGCCGACGATGTCGCCGATGCGCGAGAGCCGCTCGATGTCATCGGGCGTGGCCCCGGAGGCCATCGCGCCGAAACGGGCGGCGGCGGCGATCAGCGAGCCGGTCTTCTCCCAGACGACCTGCAGGTAGTGGTCGATGGGGTCGGCGCCGGGCTTGACCCCGACCGTCTCGCGCATCTGCCCGGTGACGAGTTCGGCGAAGGTCTCGGCGATGATGCGCACCGCTTCGGGACCCAGCGTCGAGACGAGGCGTGAGGCGCGTGCGAACAGGAAGTCGCCGGAGAGGATGGCCACGCTGTTGGTCCAGCGTGCGTTGGCACTCGCCGCACCGCGCCGCATGGCGGCCTCGTCCATCACGTCGTCGTGGTAGAGGGTGGCGAGGTGGATCATCTCCACCACCGTCGCCGAGGTGATGACGTCGTCGGAGTCCGGGCGCGGACCGAACTGGGCGGCCAGGATCGCGAACATCGGCCGGAAACGTTTTCCCCCGGCTTTCGCGAGGTGGGTCGCCGCCTCGGTCATGACCTCGTCACCCGACGAGAGTTCGGCGAGCAGCAGATCCTCGACCCGCTGCAGCGAGGAGCGCACCGTGTCGGCGAACTCATCCGACACCAGGTCAACCCCGGCGAATGTGGACTTCACGGAAACGCGGCCCCATCTCGTCTGATCCGGCAAATACTCGACGGCGGACACGCGATTGCCGCGTAGACCCCACCTGCTGCGAGCCTATCCCGTCGGGGGTCCGGACATACTGGTCGGGTGAGCACGGACACGACCCCCACTTTCCCCGATTCCGCCGACGTCCTCGTCGTCGGCGCCGGACCGGGCGGATCGGCGGCGGCCGCCCACGCCGTCGCCGCCGGCCGGGACGTGGTCCTCGCCGACGCCGCGGTGTTCCCGCGCGACAAGACGTGTGGCGACGGACTCACCCCGCGCGCCGTCGCCGAACTCGACGCACTCGGGCTCGGCACACTTCTCGCCGATCGTCCGCGCATCGACGGCCTGCTGCTCAACGGATGGGGTGCACGCCAACAGGTCCGGTGGCCCTCGGGCCGGTTCCCGGCCTACGGGAGCGCGGTGGCGCGAACGGAGTTCGACGACGCCATCCGCGAACACGCGGTGTCGACGGGCGCGCGAATGGTGCAGGGCGTCAAGGCCGTTGGCATCGAGATGGACGGTGACCGGGTGGGTTCGGTCACCTTCGCGACCCCCTCGGGCACCCACACCATGCGGGTGACCGACCTCGTCGTCGCCGACGGCGTCCGGTCCGGAATCGGGAAATCACTGGGACGGCAATGGCATCGGGACACCGCCTACGGTGTGGCCGCCCGCGCGTACGCGCCGTCCGCGCGGGCCGATTCACATTGGATGGGCTCCCACCTCGAACTCCGCGGACCCGACGGCGGACTGCTGCCCGGGTACGGCTGGGTGTTCCCCCTCGGCACGGCCGGCGGCGGGCAGGTCAACGTCGGCGTCGGCGCCCTCGCGACGTCGAAACGCCCGGCGCACATGGCACTTCGACCGATCCTCGAACATTACGCCGCGATGGTGACCGACGAGTGGGCCCTCGACGGGCCGCCCGTCCGCATCACCTCGGCCCTGCTGCCGATGGGCGGTGCCGTCTCCGGCGTCGCCGGCCGCAACTGGATGCTGATCGGCGACGCCGCCGCATGCGTCAATCCACTCAACGGCGAGGGCATCGACTACGCCCTGGAGACCGCACGACTCGCCGTCGAACTCCTGGGCACCGACGACTACACCGACCGGTGGCGTGATGTCCTGGTGGGGCACTACGGACTCGCGTTCTCCGCCGCCCGACGCCTCGCCGGCCTGCTCACCATGCCCAAGACCGTGCCCACGCTCGGACGGCCCGGCATTCGATCCCCCCAACTGATGTCGATGGTGGTGCGGGTCATGGGCAACCTGATCACCGCCGAGGACGCCGACCTGGTGGCCCGCGCATGGCGCACCGCCGGACGCATCTCCCGGCAGATCGACCCGCGTCCGCCGTTCTCCTGAGCGCCGCGGATCCGCCGATGTGCACGTTGGAACGTTCAGGCTATGATGTTCCAACCGTGTGGTCGCTGCCACACCTGTGACAGAATCAGGCCACCAGTCGACCCAGGAGATGGAAGATGTCCGCCGCATCCACTCTCGCCACCCGAACCAAGCACGCCCTCCAGAACCGGCTGGCCCAGCGCTATCACCTGCGCGGCGAGATCGACCGCATGGATGCCGTCGGCGATCCGACCGCCATCGCCCGCGCACTCGGCACCCAGGAGTTCCCCTGGGGCATCACGCAGGCGTTGAGTTTCGCCCTCTTCCGCACCTACGCGGTGCCCTCGATCGGCGACCTCCTCTACAAGACCAGCCAGTTCACCGAGTCGACCCAGAAGCGCTACGACGACACCGTGCTGCTGCTCGACGCCCCGATCGAGCACGGGGTCGACAGCCCGGCCGGCCGCGCGGGCATCCGGCGCATCAACCAGATGCACGGCATGTACGACATCCCGAACGACGACTTCGTCTACGTGCTCGCCACTTTCGTCGTCTGCCCGGTCGAGTGGGTGAACTCCTACGAATGGCGTTCACTGACCAACCACGAGATCCTCGGCCTCACCAACTACTACCGTCGACTCGGCCAGTTGATGGGCATCAAGGACATCCCCGAGACCTACGACGACTTCAAGAAGTTCTACGACGAGTACGAGACCGCCCATTTCGCGTTCAGTCCCGACTCGCTCGCGGTCGCCGACGCCACCTTGGATCTATTGGGCACGTTCATGCCGTACAAACTGTTGCCGCGGGCGGTGGTGCGTCGGATGTCGTTCGCGCTCATGGACGATCGGCTCCTGGGGGCGTTCGGATACCCGAAGCCGACGGCGGTCGAACGGGTGCTGGTGCGGGGCGGACTCAAAGCACGCGGACTCGCCATCCGCCTGTTCGCCTCACCGCGGACCGAACCGCTCTTCGGGCGCCAGACGAAGCAGGTCCGCAGCTACCCCGACGGTTTCCGCGTCGACGACCTGGGTACGTTCGCACCGGGATGCCCGGTGTCGCACGACGCCGGGACACCGCGGGCCGCGAACTCCTAGGCCCGCGCCGAGTGGATCGCGGCGATGCCACCGGTCATGTTCTCCCACCGCACCCCGGAGAACCCGGCCTCGCGGATCAGGTCGCCGAGCGCGAACTGGTCCGGCCAGGCCCGAATCGACTCGGCGAGATAGACATACGCCGCCGGGCTGCTCGACACCTTGGTGGCGACCGCGGGCAGCGCCTTCATCAGGTACTCCATATACACCGTGCGGAACGGTTTCAGCGTCGGCGTCGAGAACTCGCAGATCACCAGCCGCCCACCGGGTTTCAGCACGCGCCGGAGTTCGGCCAGCGCGGTGGGCACATCATTGACGTTGCGGAGTCCGAACGAGATGGTCGCGGCGTCGAATGAATCGTCGGCGAACGGGAGCGACAGGGCGTCGGCGGCGACCTTCGGCACGTCCCGGTGGGCTCCGGCCTTGAGCATGCCGAGCGAGAAGTCCGCGGCGATACAGTGCGCACCCGACGAGGCCAGCTCGACCGTCGACACCGCGGTGCCCGCCGCGAGGTCCAGGACGATGTCGCCCGGGTGTAGATCGAGGGCCCGACGGGTCTTCTTGCGCCAACCGCGATCCCGGCCGAACGACAGGACCGTGTTGGTGAGGTCGTAGCGGCGGGCGACGCCGTCGAACATCGCGGCGACCTCGGCCGGGTCCTTCTCCAGGCTCGCCCGGCCCACACTCGTCCCGCCCAGACCCGCTTGTTCCGGTGGTGTCGCGCCCGTCGATGCCATGCCGATCACGCTACCGGGCGATGCGCGTCCGACTGCCGTGAGGTGGGTCGCCCCAGACGCCGGTCCCGCACCTCAGGCCGGTCGCCCCACCTCGGTCACGACCCCGCCGCCGGTCACCGCGGCGTAGTGGTTCACCAGTTCCGCGCAGACCGATGGCCAGGTCCTCGCCCGAACGGCCTGCACCGCCGCGCGGCCGAACGCCGACCGCACCGACTCGTCGTGCAGGGACTCGACGATCGCGGGCAGCTTCGCGGCGAAGGCCTCGACCTCCAGCAGATATCCGGTGCGGAACGCCGACACCAGGTCGCGGGGGCCGCCCGCGTCGGGGCCGATCACCGGCAGTCCGCTGGCCATCGCCTCCTGGATGGCCTGACAGAACGTCTCGTGTTCGCCGGCGTGCACGAACACGTCGAAGCTCGCGTACGCACGGGCGAGGGCCTCGCCGCGCAGCTCGCCGGTGAACACCGCATCCGGCATCAACCGCTCGAGCCGGTCCCGTTCGGGTCCGTTGCCGACGATCACCAGCTGCACCCTCGGGTTGCCCGACAGTCCGGCGAGCCGCTCGACGTGCTTCTCGGGCGCGAGCCTGCCGACGAATCCGACCACCAGTTTGTCGTCGGCGGTACCCAGCCAGTCCGCCCGCAACGACAGGTCGCGCTTGTCCGGGGAGAAGAGACCGACGTCGACCCCGCGGCCCCATCGTGCGAGCCGGGGTACACCGTGCGCGGCGAGGACCTCGAGAGTCGCCGTCGACGGCGCAAGGGTGAGATCGCACATCTCATGCAGGCGACGCGTGTAGCGCCAGGCGAGCTTCTCGACCGCACCCAGCCGATACGCGGCGGCGAACCCGGCGACGTCGGTCTGGAACACGGCCACCACCGGCACCCCGAGCGCTCGGGCGGCGACGGCGCCCGCGGCACCCACCACGAAGGGCGACGCGAGGTGCACCACATCCGGCTCGAAGTCGCGCAGGGTGCGGTACAGCAGCGGCGACGGCACGCCCACCGGCAGCGAGGTCACCCGCGGCACCTGCACGGCGGGCAGCAGATGCACCGGGGTCCGGCGGCCGATCAGCCGCGGCCCACCCGGCACCCCGCGCGGGGTGTCGGGTGCGATGACGACGGCGGTGTGTCCGGTGGACTCGAGGTGGTCGACAACCCGGAGGACGGAGTTGACCACCCCGTTCATCTGGGGCAGGAAGCTCTCGGCGACGATCGCGACGCGCATGATCGAGATCGTCCCCCGGAGACTTGACCGGGCTCCACCCCGGAACATGACGGACCGCCCAATTCGGGATGAACGGTCCGTGGCCCGCGCACCGGGGAGACTGGAGGGGTGGCCGACATCCATCTCCTGCTGCTGAGCCGCTGGCTCACCCCCGTCCCGGCTTTCCTCGCGCCGCTCACCGGACCGCGCCGTCGCATCGCCTATGTCCCCACCGCGTCGTCGATCTATCCCGACCACGCCTGGCTCGACCTGGAACGGGACACGCTGCGACAACAGGGCTTCGAGGTCACCGACCTCGACCCGGAACTGATCGGGGCCGCCGCCTTCGCCGGGGGACTCGGTGACGTCGACGCCGTCGTCGTCGCCGGCGGCAACACCTTTCACCTGCTCGGCGCGCTGCGACTGGCCGGCGCCGACGGTGCGCTCGTCGATGCGGTGCGAGCCGGCCTCCCCTACATCGGGGTCAGTGCCGGCGCCGCGGTGGTCGGTCCCGACATCGCACCTCTGGCACTGCTCGACGATCCCACGGAGGCCGCTCCCCTGACCTCGACCGACGGACTCGGACTCATCGACGCCACGGTGATCCCGCACGCGGAGGGCACGGTCGGCGGGCGCGGCCCGGTCGAGGCGACGCGGGAACGATTCGGCGCGACCCATCGGCTGCACTTCTTGAGTGACGACGAGGCGATCGTCGTCGACGGCGACACGCTCAGGGTGATCCCGGGCTGACCGTCTCGTCCCGCTCGGCCGCGTTTTGCTCGTCCGCGTCCCGGCCGTCCGTGTTCTCACCGGCATCGTCGCGTCGTCGCCGGCGGCGGCTGAACTCCGCGACCGCGACCATCAGCAGGCCGACGACCAGCCATGCCCCGACCATCACCGACAGTGCCGGGATGATCGACAGCACCGCGGTGCGGCCGGTCGGCCGGGCCAGATCGGGGTTGTAGACCGCGTAGTCGACGCTGATCCGCTGCCCCTCGCTCAGTTCCGTCGGGTACAGCAGCCCGAAGCGGGGACTGTGGAACGAGCCGTCCGGTGTCTGGAAGTTCACCGCGGCGTGCAGGCTGTCCACCGAGACGACCTCGGCCATCACGGTCGCCTTGCTGGCCTCGATCGTCGAGTCGTTCTTGAAGCACCCGGCGATGAGGGTCAGCGCCATGAAGGTGATCGTGACGCCGACGACGAGCAAACCGAGCTGCACGCGTCGCTGGATCACCGGATTCATGCCGTTCAGCCTAGTGGTGCGCCCCGAGGAGTTCGCGGCCCGGCCGGTGCCGCGCTACCGGAGACGTGCGGCGATCGCCGCGTGCACTGCCCGTAGCCGCTCGCGGTCGGTGGCGACCTCGACGACCTCGATCCCGCCGGGAGCAGGCTCCTCCGCGAGCACCCCGCCCAGTTCGGCGACCGTCGCCCGCCGATGCGGGATGTGGAAACCCGCGCACATCGATGCGATGTCGGTGCGATGAGGTGTGCCGAAGACCCGTTCGTACGCCCCGGCGTACAGGCCGGTGTTGTACCGCGGGTCACCCTGTTCCAGCAGGCCGAAGATGCCGCCGCCGTCGTCATTGGCCACGACGATCCGCAGCGACGACGGGCGCGGCTCCCCCGGGCCGACGACCAGGCCGGTCGCGTCGTGCACGAACGTCAGGTCGCCCATCAACGCGATGGTCCGCGCGCCGGCCCGATCCCGGTCGAGGGCCATCGCGGCCCCGATCGCCGTCGAGTTGGTCCCGTCGATGCCCGCGACCCCGCGGTTTGAGAGCACCCGCACACCGTCGGTGATCCGGCCGGCCAGCGCGATGTCGCGGATGGGGTTGCTGGCCCCGACGACGAGCTGGTCACCCGCGGCCATGGCGTCGCCGACCGCGCGGGCGACGTGGAGTCCGGTGGCCGGGCCCGGTTCGTCGAGTTCGGCGGTCACGGCGAACGCCACCCGCTCCTGTACCGCCGCGCATTCCTTGAGCCAGTCCTCCCGCGGCTCGCCGACGACCTCGATGCGGGTGCCGGTCGCGTAGACGTTGCCCGACACATCGGGCCATCGCGGCCCCGTGGTGAGTGCGTAGACACGGACCTCGGGGTCGGCGAGCAGGCGGGACACCCCGCGATGCAACGTCGGCCGGCCACAGATGATCGCCTGCTGGGGTCGGACCGAGTTCAGGCCCAGCGGATGCAGCGGCGTCGCCGGCCGCGGTGCTGTCGGTTCGGCGACCGTGGGTACGCCGGCGAGACCCGGATGGACACCCGACCCGTGTCCCGACACGACCACGGTGTCCAGGGACAGGTCGATGGGCAGCGGGACGTCGAGCTTGCCGACCGGTGCCTGGGTCCAGGGCAGCCCGCCCGGCCGGCCCGAGAACGCTCCGAGATCGGCCGTCGGGTCGGGGCCCGCGAGCTCGTCCGGGTCGGGCACGAGCGGTTCGCGCAGCGGGATGTCGAACTGCACCGGGCCGGCGTTGCCGGTACGCGCGCCCCGGGCCGCGGCCAGCACGCGGCCGACCGCCGACCGCCACTGGCTGTTGGTGTCGAGGTCCTGTTCGGCGAGGCCGAGGCTGATCGCCGCACGCACCTGGGTCCCGAAGATGCCGAACTGCTCGACGGTCTGATTGGCACCGGAACCGAGGAGCTCGTACGGACGGTTGGCGCTGACGACGACGAGCGGCACCCGCGCATAGTTCGCCTCGAAGACCGCAGGCCCCATGTTCGCCACCGCGGTGCCACTGGTCATCACGATGGGCACGGGCTGTCCCGACGACACCGCGAGACCGAGCGCGAGGTAACCCGCCGAACGCTCGTCGATCCGCACGTGCAACCGCAACCGGCCGGTGGCGTCGGCGGCGTGGAGGGCGAAGGCGAGCGGCGCGTTGCGCGACCCCGGACACAGGACGGCCTCACGGACACCGCCGCGGATCATCTCGTCGACGATGACCCGGGCCTGCAGCGTGGACGGATTGGGCCCCGGGGCGTTCTGGGCCGGTCGGTTCATCCCACAAGCCTAGTGGTGGGGCCGGGGACCACTACCGGGTACTCCCGAGTCCCGACATCACGGCGGGGAGCGGCGTTACCCTCGTCACGTGGGCTTTTACGACGACCGGGTCCTGCCGCACCTCATCGAACGCACCTGCGGCATGGCCGCACTGACCCCGCTGCGAGCACGGGCCTGCGCACCCCTGTCCGGTCGGATGATCGAGATCGGATTCGGCTCGGGACTCAACGTCGGCGTCTACCCGCCCACTCTCACGGAGGTCGCCGCGGTCGAACCCTCCGCGGTCGGATGGTCGATGGCCACCGATCGCGTCGCCACGTCCACGGTGCCCATCGAACGCGCCGGACTCGACGGCCAGCGGCTGGAGTTCGACGACGATTCCTTCGACGCCGCGCTCACCACCTTCACCCTGTGCACCATCCCCGATGTGCGGGCGGCCCTCGGCGAACTGCGTCGCGTGTTGCGCCCGGACGGACAGCTGGCGTTCCTCGAGCACGGATCCGCCCCGGACGCGCGGGTCCGTCGATGGCAGCGGCGCCTCGAGCCGATCCAGAAGCGGGTCGCGGGCGGCTGCCACCTCACCCGCGACGTCCGCGCCGAGCTGACCGCCGCCGGCTTCGCGCTCGGGCCCGTCGACGCGTTCTATCAGCCCGGCGTCCCGAAACCCTTCGGCGCACTGAGCCTCGGGACCGCGCGCCCGGCCTGACGCCCCACTCGCTCCGCTCACCTCGCTCCCGGCGGCGGCCACCATTCGCCCCGCTCGCCCCACTCGCTCCGCTCCCGGCGGCGGGCCTTACTGTGGAGCCAGTGCGTCGCTGGATTCTGCTGGTACTCCTCACCGCGGTCGCGACGCTGGTACTCGAGGTCTTCGACGTCGACGCCGCCGCCCTGTTCGCGGGCCTCGTGGTCGCGGGGGCCCTCGCCATCGCCGGCCGCGCCCCAGGCCGGACGGGCACCGAATCCGGAACCGCCCGAACACCGGCCGATGCCGACGAACCGATCGTCCCGCGGTGGGCGTTCGTGGCGTCGCAGGGTGTCCTCGGTGTCTTCATCGGCACGATGGCCGAGCCCGAGACCGTCAGCGGCCTCGGCTCGTCGTGGTTCCCGGTTCTCGTCATCGGCGTGGGCACCCTGGTCATCTCGATCGCCTGCGGCGCCCTGCTCGGCCTGCACCGCGACGTCGACCCGCTGACCGGCTCCCTCGCACTCGTCGCAGGCGGGGCGTCCGGGCTGGTCGCGCTGGCCCGCGAGTTCGGTGGCGACGAACGGATGGTCGCGGTCATCCAATACCTGCGCGTCGCCCTGGTCACCGTCACCATCCCGCTGGTCGCCTCGCTCGTGTTCGGCGCCGACGGGGATGCCGTCGCACCGGGTGCCGACGCGTGGTCGGCGGAGACCCTGCAGGGGCAAGCCTGGGGCCTGCTGCTCCTCGCGGTGTGCCTCGGCGTCGGGATTCCGCTCGGCCGGTTGCTGCGCATGCCCGCCGCCGGACTGCTCGGTCCGCTGGCGCTGGCCACCGTGGCCGAGCTGACCGGGATCGCCGGCTCGGCCGAGGTCTCCCCCGCCCTGCTCGCCGTCGCCTACGCCGTGATCGGCTGGCAGGCGGGACTCGGTTTCACGATGCCGCGGCTGCGGGCGATCGGCCGCGTCCTGCCCCTCGCGCTGGTGCTGATCCTCGTCATCGGCGCCGGCTGCGCCCTGCTCGGGGTGGCGCTGTCCGCCTGGACCGGCGAGTCGATGTTCGACTGTTATCTCGCGACCACACCGGGCGGCATCTATGCGGTGCTCGCGGCCGCGACCGGCGCCGGCGGCAACGTCGCCTTCGTGGTCGCCGCCCAGATCCTGCGCGTGCTGCTCATGCTGTTCGTCGCGCCCTTCGCCGCCCGTCTCGCGGCGCGGCGCTCACCATGACCGTTCCATCCGACTCGGCGGTTACGTGTGACCCGCGTCCCACGTAAAGTCGGGAAGATGAGCGGGGAATCGAACACCGACACCACATCCACTCCAGAACCGACTCCGAATGGCGGGCCCGGCGGGCACGGTCGCGAATTCGACGTCGTGGTCTACGGCGCCAGCGGCTTCGTCGGCGAACTCACGGCCCGGTATCTGGCCGACCACGCACCCATCGGCACCAAGATCGCGCTGGCGGGACGCAACGAGTCGAAGTTGACCGCCGCGCGCGAGCGTCTGCCCTTGCGCGCGCACGACTGGCCCCTGATCATCGCCGACGCGGAGTCGCCCGCGGCACTCGACGCCATGGTCGCGCGCACGCAGGTCGTCTGCACCACGGTGGGTCCCTACCTGAAGTACGGCGAGGCCCTCGTGGTGGCGGCGGCGACCGCAGGCACCGACTACGTCGACCTGACCGGCGAGGTGCCCTTCGTGCGCTACTCCATCGACAAGGTCCACGATGTCGCCGCCGCCTCGGGGGCTCGCATCGTCCACTCCTGCGGCTTCGATTCCGTACCGTCCGACATCACCACCTACGCGCTGTTCAAGAAGATCGCCGACGACGCCGCGGGCGAGATGACCGACACCACCCTCGTCGTCGAGTCGTTCCGCGGCGGGATCTCCGGCGGGACCATCGATTCCATGCGCGTGATCGCCGAGGAGGCCCGCAACGCGCAGTCCCGACGACTCATGCTCAACCCGCAGGCGCTGTCCAGCGGGCCGGGCGACGTGCCCCGGGTCAGCCTGTCCGACGAACCCAGCGACCTGTCCATCATCAACGCCAAGAAGGTCGACCCGTCGCTGCGCGGCACACTCGCCCCCTTCTTCATGGCGGCGCACAACACACGAATCGTCCGACGCTCGAATGCTCTGCTGGACAACGCCTATGGCAAGAATTTCCATTATGCGGAGACGATGAGCGTCGGCAGCGTGCCCGCGGTCTCGACACTGCTCGCCGGTGCGGTCGCGGTCGGCACCGGCGCGTTCATGGGAGCGATGAGTTTCGGTCCCACGCGTCGAGTCCTCGACCGCGTGCTCCCGAAGCCCGGCGACGGGCCGAGCGAAAAGGCCCGCGAGAACGGCTATTTCGTGGTCGGAACATTCACCCGGACCACCACCGGCCGTCGCTACCGGGCCCGGATGCGCGCCCAGGGCGACCCCGGATACAAGGCCACCGCGGTGATGCTCGCCGAGAGCGCACTGGCACTGGCCCTCGATCGCGACCGCCTACCCAAGCGCTCCGGGGTCCTGACGACGGCCGTGGCGATGGGCGACGCCCTCATCGACCGCCTGCGCAACGCCGGGTTCAGCATCGACGCGACCGAGCTCACCGACCCGGCGCCGG
Organism: Gordonia terrae; assembly: GCF_001698225.1. Lineage (NCBI taxonomy): Bacteria > Bacillati > Actinomycetota > Actinomycetes > Mycobacteriales > Gordoniaceae > Gordonia > Gordonia terrae. The sequence goes on along the minus strand of NZ_CP016594.1, from coordinate 1,281,449 downwards.
GAGCGTAGCGAGCGGGCCGCATCCCACCCGGCGCCGGGAGCGTAGCGAGCGGGCCGCATCCCACCCGGCGCCGGGAGCGTAGCGAGCGGGCCGCATCCCACCCGGCGCCGGGAGCGTAGCGAGCGACCCACGCACCGCTGCCCCGATCCACCCAGACGCCACCCGATCGTGTTCTCCGCAGCCGTCCGGATCTTCTCCGGCACAGCAGGACTCGCGGTCGGGTGCCGTCGTTTCCGGGTCCGGAAAATTTCTGGCACTCTCCCCTCCAGAGTGCTAGACGAGCCACGGATCCGGTGCTATCTTCGTTGGCAGTACAGCGATGAACTGCTCGTCTGACGGGTGGCGAGCAGCCTTGAGAACAGGAGGTGAACTGCTGTGCTTCGTTTCGATCCCTTTTCCGACATGGATGCCTGGACACGAGGCATGATGACCGGTTCAGCGGCCGGAACCGCCCGCACTCCGCGATTCATGCCCCTGGACCTGTACAAGGTCGAGGACCACTATCTGCTCGTCGCCGATCTACCCGGCGCCGATCCCGGCTCCATCGACGTGAGCGTCGACAACGGCGTCCTCACGTTGTCCGCCCAGCGCAGTACGCCATCCGACGAGGGCGTGCAGTGGTTGACCAGCGAGCGCTTCTCCGGGACGTATCGCCGCCAACTGACCCTCGGCGACGCCATCGACAGCTCGGCCATCTCGGCGCGCTACGACAACGGCGTGCTCACCGTGACGATCCCGGTCGCCGAGAAAGCCAAGCCGCGACGGATCGAGGTCGAGAGTTCCGGCCGACCACAGGCGATCGAGACCGGAACGGTCACATAATTCGATCTCGTTTGCCGACAACATTTTTCGCACGGCAACCGCGAGCTGACCGGGAGGTGCCATCGACGACGATTCATTCCGCTCCCTGAGGTACGAGGAGCGATAGCGACAGCCTTTCGCTTCCTGAGGCGCGAGGAGCGATAGCGACAGCCTTTCGCTCCCTGAGGTGCGAGGAGCGATAGCGACAGCCTTTCGCTCCCTGAGGTGCGAGGAGCGATAGCGACAGCCTTTCGCTCCCTGAGGTGCGAGGAGCGATAGCGACGAGCCTCGAAGGTCCTGGCGAGAAAAGTCACCACGCCCTTCGAGGCTCGCTTCGCTCGCTCCTCAGGGAGCAGGATCAGATTCGCTCGGCCACAACATGTTCGGGCTGCCTATCGATCCGATCCGAACAGGTCCACCAGCGGCGCGGGCCGGCCGAACAGGTAGCCCTGGGCGTAGTCGAACCCGAACTCCTCCAGGATCGGGAGCACCTCTTCCGATTCGATGCCCTCGGCCACCATCTTCACCCCGGTGGCGGCGGCCATCTCGCCGATCGCACGGACCACCGCGCGGTCCGGGGAGCTGTCGGCGAGTTGCGCGATCAGGGTGCGGTCGACCTTGAGGACGTCGACCGGGAGATCGCGGACATAGCGGAGTGCCGAGAAGCCGGCACCGAGGTCGTCGATGCAGATGGTGCAGCCGAGATCGTGGAGCGCGTCGATCGCCCGGGAGGCCGACGTGTCGACCCGGATCGCCTGGTCCTCCCGCACCTCGACCCACACCCTCGACGGCTCCACACCGTGCCCGTCGATCAGACCGTGCACGTAGGAGACGAGCCCGTCGTCCCACAGCTGCTGCCCGGACAGGTTCAACGAGACGAACGTACCCGGGCCGACCTCATCGGAGATCGTCCCCGACAGGTCCCGGATGGCTTCCCCGATGGCATGCCGCCCGATGGGGGCGAGCAGCGAGATCCCCTCGGCCACCGAGAGAAACGCGTCCGGAGCCAGAACGCCGGACTCGGTGTGCCAGCGGAGCAGTGACTCGTAGCCGACGACGCGCCGGTCGGGCACCGCGACGATCGGCTGGTAGAAGACCGAGAAGTCGCGCTCGACCGACCTGGTCAACCAACCGGCCAGATCGACCTCGGCCCGGATGTGGCGCTGCATGGTGGGTGTCGCGAATGCGACGGCCCGTCGGCTGCTGAGCGCGATACACAGCGCGGCGTCGGCATGACGGACCAGATCGTCCTCGGAACTCGCCGCGAGCTGCTCGTCACCGACGGCGACACCCATGCACACGTCGAGGAACCAACTTCGATCGCCGTCGCTCACGGTGTGGGCGCCGAGTTTGGTGCGAGCGGCCTCGATCAGCGCGTTGCGTCCGAGTTCGTCGTCACCGGCGCCGGTCCACGGAAGGTAGATGATCCAGTAGAAGTCCGACCGTCGATGGAATCGGGCCTGCGGACTGATGGGCATCAGCACCTGCTCGATGAATCGCTCGGACGCCGAGGCCGCGGCCTCATAGCCGTAGGCGACCACGGCTCGGTGGTACGGGTCGACCGACACCGCGATCACCGAGCTACCGAGCGTCAACACGACGTCATTCGCTGAGCACGCTCCACGTGCCACCGTCCGATCCCCCCGGGCGGCGCCGGGGCGCCGCAGTTCTCTACCGCGGAGATACTACTCAGCCGGCCCGCTCCCGGGAAGAAGACGACCCGGTACCGATGTGCGGCCCATCCGACCGATATGACCGTTCTCACATTCCTCGCCGGCGCCGGTCGCCGAATCCGGTGACAAAAGTGGCCCGTCGGGTCCGACAAGGGTTGACACATTGCTTTGTAATGAGAAGTTCAAGAAAGCCGAGGCCGACCCCAGCGCCGATTCGCGACTCATTTCGACAACTCTGCTAACGATTCCCGGAGAAGCTTCAAAACTGCTGGTAAGGTACTTTCATTGCCTATGCATAGGACACCGCGGTGCGATTTTCGCCAAGGGATTCTCAGTTGCATTTAAGCGAAGTTCGGCGAACAAGCGGTTGACACCACAGCCGCCGACGGAAAGCGGTCGTGGTTGATGGCGTTGATCAGGAGGGTGCTTCGTCGCTACGACGCCCGGTCGATGGCGACGCTGATCAGCACCGGCGGTGTCATCCCACTCCCGGTCATCAGCGTGCTCGCGCCCGAGACCCTCTACCCGGGCGGGATGCCGATCCTGCTCACCATCTGGTCGTTCATCGCGGTTGTCTTCGCGGTGACGGCGATTCGCGCCCGGCTGACCGATCTCGAGTTCGCGTTCCTCGGCGGCCTGGGCATCGTCGGGATCTGCGGCACCTCGATGATCCTCGCCTCGCCACGTTCTTCGACCCTTGTCCTGGCGATCGTCGCGGTCATCCCCGCGATCGGCGCGATCTCCGCCACGACCCGGCTCATCTTGTCCCATCTGGCGCTCGCGGTGGTGTGCGCGTCGGTGGTCCTGGGCGTGACCACGTCGTCCGTTCCGGAATACCTGATCAGCTTCGGCGCGATGCTCGGCCTGATCGTGGTGCCGGTCTTCCTCGTGGTCGCCTTGCGGAAGTCGATGGAAGCCGTGCTGGACCAGCAGACCCGCCTCGTCGGGATCGATCCGCTGACGGGCCTGCTCAATCGCCGAGGATTCCTGATCCGTGCGTCGCAACTGCTCTCGGCCGCACGCTCGTCCACGGGCTGGATCGGCATCCTGCTGCTCGACGTCGACCACTTCAAGCGGATCAACGACCAGTACGGCCATCTCGCCGGTGACGGGGTGTTGCTGGCAGCATCGGCCGCGATCCGGGAACACGCCCCCGTCGGTTCGGAGGTGTGTCGCTACGGCGGCGAGGAGTTCCTCATGTTCCACGTCGTCCACGATGCGGACGAGCTGTGGCTCAGCGCCGAACGCCTACGGGCTGCGGTGGCCGCCGCCGCACCGGTGACCATCAGCGTCGGCGGTGTCTGCGCGCCGCTGCGCGTCGCGGGCGACCACCTGGTCTCCGGTCACTTCGAGACCGCCTTCTCCACCGACGACGTGATCGGCAATCTCCTCGGACAGGCCGACGACTGCGTATATCAGGCGAAGGAGAACGGTCGCGACACCACCGTGATCAAGTCCATCGACGAGGTGATCTGGAACGACGGGGCACCGAGCGCGCATGCCGCCGACGCGGAACGGACGGTGTCACCGCCGTCGGCGAGCCTGTACGAGGTGTTCTACCGCCGGCCGGCCGACTTCGTCGACATCGACAGCCGCACCAGCGGGCGTTGAGTCGTCACCGCCTGGAGCGCGTCGGCCTCCCGCCGCATGCGACGCCAGGTCTCCGGACTGGTGAGGCCGCTCAGCCGGGCACGATCCCACCACATGAGCCGGGTGCGGTAGCGGTCGTCCGGAAACGGCGTCGCCGGCACCGACTCGTCGACGCGTCCGCCGCCGGACTGCCAGCGGCGCAGTACGTGGTCGGCCGCGGTCGCCATCATGGCGTCGACCCCGGACAGCTCCATGATGACCAGTCCCAGCCGCGACAGCTGCCCCGCAACCGAGCCGGCGATCGGCGAACGCTCGTCGACCCAGGCCGTCTTGACCTCGACGATGCCGCCGTGCAAACGCTCTTCGATGGCGTTGACGAGCTGCACCTGACCAGGCTGGCCGGCCCATTCGACCAGCGCATGGGACTGCGCGGCCGCATCGAAACGGGGCTGGACCCGCAGGCCGCCGACGACCTTGCCCTCGGCGTCGAGCACCGCGAAGAACATCGCCGTGCCGTCGCCACCGGCGACCTCGTCGTACTCGAGCGCGGCCGCGCACCCGTGGCGGTGGTAGGACACGTCCGCGCCGGACAGGTACTCGTGCCAGAGTTCGGGTTCGGACCGCGGGCTCGCCACGACCACCGAGTACTCCGTCCCGGTTTCGGGCGCGACCGCTCGCAGCATGCCGGTACGAACCTGATCATTGGTGGCTGACATCTTTTTCATCGCAGTATTGCCTTCCGGTAATTAGGAAATTTAGAGACGAGATCTCCCCCGACCCCGCGTGTAATGCTGCCACAGGGGCGCATTTATGCACTCCGACAAGCACACTTCTTTTCCCCGAACCGCCGCATTGACGGTTGGCGTCGTGCAATCCCGTGCGACACGATGGGCGTATGAACACGCCGCCGGACACTGCCGCCACCCTCTACTCGCCGGACGAACTACCCGTCGAGTTGACCGCGGAACCCGCCCTGATCGTGTCCGACATCACCGGGCGCACGAGCCGCGCGCTCGACGAACTCCTCCCGCCCGCGGAGCCGGCGCTGCGGGACGAGAGCCCGCGTTTCGCGCACTTCCCCTGGCGCAACGCTCTCGTCAAGATCCCCGGTCCGCGCACGTTCCGGCGCCTCCGACTCGACCGCAACCGGCACAAGCTGACCGCGGCTCAGCAGGCCGCCGCCGGCGAGCTCCGCATCGGTGTCGTCGGATTGAGTGTGGGACATGCGATATCGCTCACACTGGCACTCGAAGGGCTCGCGGGCGAAATGCGTCTCGCCGATTTCGACGAACTCGAACTGACCAATATGAATCGAATTCCGGCGACGCTCATGGATATTCACGACAACAAGGCCGTGGTCGCCGCGCGGCGCATTTCCGAGATCGATCCATATCTCACCACCGTCGTGTACTCGGGGGGAATAACAACCGAGAACATCGATCAATTCCTCGACGGGCTGGATATTGTCGTCGAAGAATGCGATTCGTTCGATGTGAAGGTCCTCGTCCGCGAGAAGTGTCGGTCGCGCGGAATTCCGGTCCTGATGGAAACCAGCGACGGCGGAACACTCGATGTCGAGAGGTTCGACCTCGAACCGGAGCGGCCGCTTTTCCACGGTCTGGCGGGCGATCTGCAGATCGAGGATCTCGTCGGCCTCGACCGGGCGGCCCTCACCCCGCTGGCCGTCCGGGTGCTCGAGCCGACGAAGGTGACCGCGCCGATGGCGGCGTCGGCCATCGAACTGGGCCACACGGTGACCGCCTGGCCGCAACTCGGCGGCGATGTCCTGCTGGGCGGTGCGACGGTGGCGGCGGCGGTTCGCCGCCTCGTCCAGGGCAAGTCGCTGCGTTCGGGACGCGTCCGCTTCGATCGTGACTCCTGGCTCGACGGTCTCGAGGACCCGATCGACACAGCCGTCGCCGACGACGGTCCGCAGGCGGCGCACAGCATCGAACCGCTCGCACCGCCGTATGAGGACTCGCGTGTCGAGGCGATGGGCGACCGCGAACTCGTCGTGCACGCCGCGAGGCGCGCGCCGTCCGCGGGCAACCAGCAGCCGTGGGAGATCACCTCCGACGACGACACCGTCACCATCACCCTAGACCGCGCGCGTACCTCCACCCTCGATGTCGAGCACCGGGCATCGGCGGTGGCGGTCGGTGCGGCGCTGTACAACGCCCGCGTCGCGGCGACGGCACGCGGGGTGCTCGACGACATCGAGATCACCGACGACGCAGGCACGCTGGCCGGTCGGGCACGGTTGAAGGGCCTCGACACCGGCTCACGGTCGCCGGACGCGGAGGCGGAACTGAGCGCGCTGCTCGCCCGCGGCACCCGACGCGGCGTCGGGGACGGGTCACCGCTGTCGGCGGCGGACCGCAGTCGGCTGCACGACGCCGCCTCGAGTGACCGCACGCGCCTGATCGCCCTCACCGACCGCAGGGACATCGACCGCTACGCCTCGATCATCTCCCGGTCGGACCGCGCCCGGTTCCTGACGCCCGAACTGCACCGCGAGATGTTCCTGGAGCTCACCACCGACCCGACTGCCGCCGAGGGCATCGACGTCGCCTCGCTGGACCTGCCACCGGCGATGGCGGGCATGCTCGACGTGCTGCGCCGCGCCGACGTGATGGCCCTGCTCGACGAATGGGGTGGCGGCACCGCGCTCGGCGCCGACGCCGGCTCACGGGTCGCGTCGTCCTCCGCGGTCCTCGTGCTGGTGCAGCGGGGCACGGCAGCGGTGGACTATCTTCGCGGGGGGATCGTCGCGGAACAGTTGTGGGTGGCCGCCGAGCGGCTCGGCTATGCGGTCCATCCCATGACGCCGACATTCCTCTATGCCGACGACGACGAGACCGCCCGCGCGCTGTCGAGCAATCACGGCGACGAACTGGCCGCCCTGCGTCGCGAGATGCTCGAGACGTGGCCGCTCGCCGCCGACGAGGCGCCGACCATCGTGCTGCGGCTCTCGCGCGCGGACTCGCCCGTGGAGGTCAGCCGGCGGCTGCCCGTGCGCGGGTGAGCTAGGCCTGCCCGGGGTTGAGCTTGATGAACAGCGCGTCCATCTCGGCGCAGAGGCGGTCACCATCGTGGAGGGAGCCCTTGATGAACACCTTGCGGCCCTCGATGCGGTCGGCCCAGGCGTGGATACGCAGCGGCGTGTTCAGTGGCGTGATGGACCGGTATTGCACGTTCAGGTAGGCGGTCCGGCTGACGGCCTGGATCGCTACCGCCGACGCGAAGCCGCCGACGTCGTCGAATGCGACCGCCACGTGCCCGCCGTGTGCGGCGTTGTTCCCGCCGAGGTGGAAATCGCGGAACGTCAGCTCGGCGATGACCCCGGTCTCGGTCAGTTCCTTGACCTCGTACGGCGGCAGGGTGATGTTGCCCCGCGACGGCAGGTCGATGCGGGTCCCGGCCGGTGAATGCCATTCGTCGATCCGGACCTTCGCCAGCTTCTCGTTGACGGCTGTGAGGTGGTCGATGAGTTCGTCCACGAGCGCGTCGTCGGGGCAGGCGTACCGAGCATTGTCCATGAGCAGACGAACCTGCTCGCTGAACTCTCCGTAGCGTGGGCCGCCGCGCTCGGTGGTGACGGCCGTGTGCGCCCGGAAACCACCTTCGTGCGGGTCCTCTTCGACGGCCTCGACGGCGCGGTCGTTCGCTTCACTCACCGATCAACCGTATAAGAGGCAGCGACGCCGGAGCCTAGCCGGTGTCGGTCTTCCGCCCGGTTCGTCGGCGGTCGGCCAGATCCACGCAGACCCCTCCGCGGGCCAGCCGTCGCGTGGACTCCGGGATGTAGTCCGGAACCCCGCGCGGTCCGCGCTCCTTCTCGTCTCGGATTCGGACCGCCCTCCCGACGATCACCGCGACCGCCGCGGCCAGCACACACCACGCGCCCCCGACGATCAGAATCCACCCCCATACAGCCATACGAACAGCTAAGCACCCGAAACTGAGATTTCGGTGATGTTGGGGCGAAGGCCGACCACAGTCCAGTACTTGAATGCAATCCGCGTCGGAGTTGTGTCGACTTCGTGACCTCTCCATACCAATCCGCGCGGCGCCGGCCGCGGGGAACTCCGCGGACGTGGCGTCGATAGGCTGATTCCATGACTGCCACGCCAGAAACCACGGGGACGCCAGGCACCCAGGACTCCGCAGGCCAGCCCTTCGACCCGGCGTCGTGGGCCGCGGTGCCCGGCTTCGACGACCTGACCGACATCACGTATCACCGCCATGTCGGCGAGGGGCGCGAGCACGGCATCGTGCGCGTCGCGTTCGACCGCCCCGAGGTCCGCAACGCATTCCGACCGCACACCGTCGACGAGCTGTATCGCGTCCTCGACCATGCGCGCCGGACTCCCGATGTCGGCACCATCCTGCTGACCGGGAACGGCCCGAGCCCCAGGGACGGCGGGTGGGCGTTCTGCAGCGGCGGCGACCAGCGCATCCGCGGACGTTCGGGCTACCAGTACGCCACCTCGCACGACGACGACGTCGCAGCGGCCGGCGCCGACACCGTCGACGCGGCGCGGGTGAAGGCCGAGGGTGGGCGGCTGCACATCCTCGAGGTCCAGCGACTCATCCGCACCATGCCCAAGGTCGTCATCGCCGTCGTCAACGGCTGGGCCGCCGGCGGTGGGCACTCCCTGCACGTCGTGTGCGACCTGACCCTCGCGTCCGCCGAACACGCCCGGTTCAAGCAGACCGACGCCGATGTGGGCTCCTTCGACGCCGGGTACGGCAGCGCCTACCTCGCCAAGCAGGTCGGGCAGAAGTTCGCGCGCGAGATCTTCTTCCTCGGGGAGGCCTACGACGCCGAGACCATGCACCGGATGGGTGCGGTCAACCGCGTCGCCCCGCACGCCGACCTGGAGACCACCGCCATCGAGTGGGCGCGTCGGATCAACAGCAAATCCCCGACGGCCCAGCGCATGCTGAAGTTCGCGTTCAACCTCACCGACGACGGCCTCATGGGCCAGCAGGTGTTCGCCGGCGAGGCGACCCGCCTGGCCTACATGACCGACGAGGCGGTCGAGGGCCGCGACGCCTTCCTCGAGAAGCGCGACCCGCGCTGGGACGACTACCCGTACTACTACTGAGCCACCACTACTGAACTACTACCGAGGCGGGTGCCCGAGCGTCCGCCGGCTGCAGGCCGCGAGTTCGCCGCGGAACGCGGCCGGCGGGGTACGTCGATAGTTGCGTCGACCGCCTTGACCGGATTCATCGGGCATCGGCGGGCAAACCCTCGATTGGACCCCGTCGGCCAGGCATCCGGGGTCGGGTCCGGGTGAAATACGTTGTCTGTCAATGGTTCACCGAGACCCACGTGCGCTGGTGCCGGCGCATCCATCGGGTGTTGTGACCGCCCAGATGCTCGACTCACCACGCGACTGTGCTTCGTGTCGCGCGCCTCAAGTCGGTGAGGTCTTGGCGTGGGCGTGGATGCCTTCGGACGTCGCACACGATGCCATCTTGCGCGGATGTGCCCTTGCAACCGTTTTATGACGTCGAGGAGATCGGCGCAGCCGTGACGGCTTGTAGCATCGATCAGCCACGACGCCCTTGGCTACCTCCAGTGCCGCGAACAGCATCGTGGTGCCGTTTCGCTTGCGGTCGCGAGTCGCCTCTGCCGCTACCCCCCCGTCGCATCGGCAAGATCGGTGGCGCCCGGCTCAGCTTGGACTTGGCTACTCCCCAACTCGGGATCAGCGGAGAACGTGAACGTTTGCCGCCGCCACGGTGGCATCACCGTCACCGACTTGGGCCGCGCGCAACCGTGTGGTCCAGTGCGTCACCGCAACCTGACTGACGGCGGCTCCACAACCGCGACGATACCTCGGCGCAATCGATAGGTTTCGACCGGCGGACACGCACTCGCAATGAAGTCCTTTAACCCTTGCGCGACACACGGATCACACCTCCCGACATCCTCGGTACCGCCAGCTCCGCACCGCCTCCGACGTGCCCCTTACCAGCCGCCACCGACAGCACGTACCGAGACCGCTCCACCAGAACCGAACCCTTTGCCTGCGAACGAGCCCAGGGGCGTGCGAGCGGCCGCATCTGAAACGGGCGTGACTTCTGTTCACTGTTGTTGCCAGACGCGTCTAGAGTTCCTGAATACGACTCAACAGCAACACATTTCGCGATGATCAGGCTGTGGAAACACCTCGTCATCGAATGAATGTTCCGGTACCTTGGAGTCATGCCAGAGCTCACCACCCTCCTCGAGCAGCTCATCGAGACCACCCCGCCCGCCGACGACCCCACGGGCAGAGCAACATTCGACGCGCTCGAGACATTGCGACTGCTCCGCAATGCCATCGATCACCAGATCGTCACGCACGCAGCCCAACTCGAAGAACTCGGAGTGGCACACAAGGCCGGTGGGACCACCAAGGGGGTGCTGATCGAGATGGGTTACGCACCCGCTGTGGCTGTACGTGCCTTGCGGAGCGTCGACGCTCTCCACGAGCTACCCGCCGTGGCCCGGCATGCCGCCGACGGACGACTGTCCGCGGAAGTCGCCGACGCCATCATCCGCGGCCTGGCTCAGATCGACAAGCGTTCGCCGACAGCACTTTCCGACGAGGATCGCGCCTTTTACGAGCTTGCTCTGGTCGGTCAAGGGCTGTCAGGAGCAACACCGGCGGAGGTGGCGAGGTACGCCCGCGGTATCGGCAACACCATCGCCAACGCCTCCGAGAGCGGCATTCCCGCCGCCGACGATGCATCACTGAACACGGTCAACGCCCACACCACCGACGACGGACGCGTCGAGATCCGTGCCGACCTCACACAGGTGGTCGGTGAGAAGTTCCTCTCCATGATCGACGAACGAGCCTGCCCACGACCCGAACCCGACGGCGCCGACGACCGGCGTTCGGCCGAACAGCGCCGAGCTGATGCGTTCGAGCTCATCCTCGACCAAGCGGCGATCGGTGCCACCATCGACACCGTCGGCTCACCACGCACGCAGCTGATGGTGACGATCCCCGCCACCGGCGCAGATCCCGCCACCCTGCCGTGGACCGGATCGGTCAGTCGAACGACCACCCGTCAGGTGTCATGCGACGGATCTCTCACCGAGATCATCCTCGACGCCGAAGGCGTACCACTGCAGATGGGACACACGCACCGGCTGTTCCCAGCACATCTACGCAAGGCGGTCATCGTGCGCGACCAATGCTGTGTCAAATGCGGTGCGCCGCCATCACATACCCAGGTCCACCACATCCAGCACTGGGCCGACGGTGGTCCCACCGACCTCGGCAACGGCTGCCTTCTCTGCCAACGCTGCCACACCCAGGTCCACCACCACGGCTGGGACGTCGTGATGGGTTTCGACCGACACCCCTGGCTTGTTCCGCCTGCCACCATCGACCCGCAGCGCCGACCACTACCCGCCTACGACCGCCGCACCATGCGACTCGACGACGCGGCCTGACCAACCGGGCCCGCCCACCACACTCGCGCGCAGCGCCTTCCGCACCGGGGCGATGCCCGGGATCGCACCCGTCCCTTGACAACTCCACAGTGATACCGCTCCAGCCCGTCGCTCCCGCAGCGGATCACCGTCTCCCCGATCGAACGCCCAGGCGTTGACGACCTCACCCGCTGCTTCGGCTAGTCCTCCGGGCCGCACGCGGGGACGTCGACGTTCACGGTGGGGTCGTCGACGAGCGGTTGGATCGGGACCTCGGCGTCGCCGTGCGCGGAGGTGGGCTCGTCGATCGTCAGGACGATGGTGGCGGTCTGCCCCGGGGCGATGCCGACGCGCGTCGAGTAGTACGGGCGGCCGTGCAGGGCCTGCTCCACATAGAACGCCCCGCCCTCGCCGAGGGTCATCTCCTTCAGGACCGCGCCCTTGGTCGCGAGGAACTCGACGTTGGCGAGGTTGGTGCCCTTCTTCACCGAGAGTTCGGTGCCGAGGTTTCCGGCGACGTAGTCGGTCCTGTCGGCGGTGTCGAGGGTGTTGGTGAGCTTCACCGTGATCGTCGATTCCCTTGTGTCACCGTTGCATCCGCCGGAGGTATAGCTGATCTCGCGGCGCAGGTAGTAGTCCAGCTTGGTCCCGGACGCGTTGCCGACGGCCACCTGCAGGTAGGGCGAGGAGGTGTCCGAGATCTGGTGCCCCAGCTTGGTCGACTCGAGGATCCGCTGGTTCTCGTCGTCGGTGCTGTAGATCATGATCCGTCGCTCGTGGACGCCACGACCGAGCGCCTCGAGCAGGTTGCGGGTGCTCCCACTGGACGTGACGAGCTTGTTCACGACGGCCTGGGAGATGGACTGCAGGTAGTCCTTGCGGGCCTGGTTGTCGTCGGCGAAGCGCTGGTAGGCCGTCGACAGCGTGATCGGGACGACGTTGTCGGCGGTGATCTTCTCGCGGCCCACCGTCACCGGCCCGACGACCTCGAGCACGTACTTCAGCGCGATCGGGTCCAGCGCGATCGCCCCGTCGAGCTGCTTGCCGGTCTGCGCCCGCCAGTTCGCGAGCCAGATCTGCGCGGCGTCGGGGAAGTGGGCGCTGAGATTGCCGTTCCGGAAGTCGGTGTACGGCCGGTAGTACGAGTAGATCGCGTCGTACTCGGGACCCAGGTCGATCTGCGGGGTGGCCGGATCACGGAACTCCGAGTTGGCGCCGAGCTCCGGGATGGTCACCCGCCCGCCGGTCGCGTTCAGCACCGCGAAACCGCCGACGAGACCGCCGGTTCCGCGTGCCTCGGACGGCGTCTGGAACGCCATGAAGTAGTTCCGGGGACCGTCGGCGCCCAGCATCGACGGGACGAGTTCGGCGGCGATGCTCGTGGCCTGCACCGTCGAATCGGCGGCATCGACCTGCTCGGCGAGCTGGTCGCGGGCATCGGCAACCACGCCCAGCCAGCTCGGCTCGATCGCCGACACCTGCTCGGCCACCTCGGCCGACTTCTCGGCCACCGACTTCAGTGCGGGTTGGGCGTCACGCAGCAACGCGAGGTTGACGGTGTTGCCGGTACGCAATCGGTTCGGGTCGAGGACGGTGGCGAGGTCGGCCGCCGGCACCAGCACGTCGGCTGAGAGCGCCGCGACGGCATCGCTCATCTGCTGTACCGACTTCAACGGCGAACCGACGAGCGGCACGGCCGCTGCCGCCGACCACAGGAAGCCCGACGACCGGTCCTCGGCGTCCCGGGCGCTCGCCGACGCCGCCTCGGCCGCCTGCCGGGCACCGGCCTGATCGCCGTCGAGCATCAGGGTCCGGGCTCGGCTCGCGTCCGTGCGCACCGACTCCAGGTCGTCGCGCACCTGGAACGCCGAATACGCCAGCCAGACCGTGGCCGCCGCGGCGAGGACCAGCAGGACCGCGACGACCTGAACGACGCGGTTGCCCGCGAGACGCCGGATCATCGGACCTCCCCCGCTCCCGGCGCCGGCGCCGGCGCCAAGCCGGCATTCGCCGCCAACCACCCGACCACCGCCTCCACCTTCGGCTCGATCTCGGCGAACACGCGATCGAAGTCCTCACGCGGCCGGCCCATCGGGTCCACGATGTCGAGCTGCTCCGCGTTGGGGTCGAGACGCCCGCGCCCGGCGATGATCTCCGGCAGCGCACCGAGGTCGCAGAGCGCGGCGAACTCGGTCAGCGTGAAGACCCGCTTCCACCGAGCCGGCGCCATCTGCTGCGCCGCGGCGCGGTGTTCGCGACTCATGCACAGCACGAGGTCGGACTCCGCGAGCATCGGCGGCCGCAGATACCGGGACTCGAAACCCGCTGCGTCGTAGCCGTTCTCGACCAGTACGGCCGAGGCGTGCGGGTGGATGGGCTGGCCGTTGAGTGCCCCGACACCGGCACTGGTCGACGTCACGGGGACACCGGCCCGGCCGGCGAGACCGGCCAGCACGCGTTCGCCGATCGGCGAACGGCAGATGTTGCCCGTACACACGAACAGGATCGACATCTGCGGCGTCGCCGCCTGATCGGATACGGTCACCATTCCTCCTCGATTCTGCGGGCCACCCGCGCCATCACGTCCGAATTCCCCAACTGCGCATGTGTCGCGTCGGTGTACATCACGTCGACGACGCCCCGCCCGCCGGGATCGACCACCCGTGCCCACTCCTGCGGGTCCGGGTTGTCCTGCGCCGCAACGTAGACGACCTTGTCGACGGCGACCGGACCCAGGTCGTAGGAACGAGCCGCGCCGGCCAGACTCCGCGTCCGTTCGTCGAAACGGCGCAGTGCCTCGGGGTCGTGCCGCTCGGCGAGCTCTCGCAGCGGGTGATCGGCGGCGCGCAGTTCCTCGTCGTCGACCGTTGCGAGTTCGGCGGGCGTCCGGGGGTCGAGCAGCACCAGCAGCGCCACCTCCGCACCGAGTTCGACGAGCCGGCGGGCGATCTCGTGGGCGATGACACCACCGACAGACCAGCCGACGAGCCGGTACGGTCCCTGCGGCTGGGTCGACCGGATGGCCTCGACGTGCAGTGCCGCGATGCCCTCGACCGTCGACGGGAGCTCCCGGCCGGCGAGCACGAGTTCGGGCAGCTGCAGCCCGAACACGGAGGCCGATCGCAGGGAGTCGCCCAGCACCCGGAACGGTTCGACGATGCCGGCTGCTGTGTGCACACACCAGATCTCCGGGCGCCGCTCGGCGGGGCCCGGGGACAGGGGCAACACGCGTCGCGCCGGGAGATCCACTGCCGCGATCCCGTCCAGCAACCGGGCGACCTCGGCCGGCGTGCGGTGGCCGAACAGGTCCGCCGCGTCGAGGACCCTCCCGGTCCGGGTCGCCAGCTCGTCGCGCAACTGCAGCAGGGCCAGCGAGTGCCCGCCGGCGGCGAAGAAGTCGTCATCCATGCCGACGTGTATCCCGGTGGCGCTCCCGTCGGCATGGCGGCCCGCGCCATGCTCGGGTGTCGGCTCGCCGAGGACGGTGCGAAAGGCATCCAGAACCGCTGCCTCGGTTTCGGTCCCGGGTTCGCGCACCGACTCCGACCAGACGGGTTCGGGCAGTCGCCGTGTGTCGATCTTGCCCGCACCGCTGAGGGGCAGGTCATCGAGCGCGACGATCCGGCTCGGCACCATGTGCCGCGGCAGCGACGACCGGCACTCGGCCTGGAGTTCGGCGACCGGCACCGACGGCGACACCACGTACGACACGAGGGCGGGCCCCACCGGTCCCCACCGTAGTACCGTCGCCGACCGGTCGGCACCCGCCCGCACGATCACCGCGTCGATCTCGGCGGGTTCCACCCGCTGCCCGCGGATCTTGACCTGGCGGTCCGCCCGCCCGACGTAGACCAATTCGCCGGTGTCGCGATCCCACCGCACCAGGTCGCCGGTCCGATAGCGGCGACTGCCGTCGGGGGCGGCGACGAAACTCGCCGCGGTGAGCGCCGGATCGCCGAGATAGCCTCGGGCAACCCCGGTTCCGCCGATATACAGCTCTCCCACGACGCCCGGCGGGACGTGGCGCAACTGCGCGTCGAGCACCTCGGCGCCGATGCCGGGGCGCGGATGTCCCAGCCGGATCGGGTCGCCGCGACGGTAGGCGGAGGTGGACACCGTCACCGTCGTCTCGGTGGGGCCGTAGATGTTGCGGACCTGTGCGTGCTCGGACCACGTCGCGGCGAGGTCGGCCGACAGCGCCTCACCTCCGATGTACACCAGACGCAGCGCACCGATCGCCGCCGGCCGTAGCGTGCGGACGACCGACGGGGTGGCCGTGAACACGCTGACGCGTGTGTCGTCGAGGAACCTCGTCAGGTCGTCCCCGCCCGCGATCCCGGCGGGGACCACCACGAGCGTTGCACCCGCGGCGAGCGGCAGCAACATGTCGTGGAACGTCGCGTCGAATCCGGGACTGATGGCCATCCCGACCCGGTCCGTCGATTCGACGTCGGCGAGCGCGGCCACCCGGTGGACCCCCCGATGGGTCACCCCGACGACATTCGGGGTCCCGGTGGTGCCCGACGTCGTGATGATGTAGGCCAGCGCATCGCGCGACACCGGTGTGACCGGTTCGGACATCACCGGTTCCGTGGGTTGTGCGGGGATGTCGGCGGACGTGATCACACTCGCCCGGGCGCCGGCGACCACGTGGTCGATCCGCGCCGCGGGGTACGTGACGTCGACCGGTACGCACACGCCACCGATCCGGCTCACCGCCCAGATCGCGACCACCGACTCGATCGATCGCGGCACCACCACGGCCACGGCGTCGCCTGCACCGAGACCGCGCCGCCGCAGCGCGCGCGCGGTCACCGACACCCAGGCGTCGAACTCGCGGTAGGAGAGCGACCGGTTCTCGTCGGCGATGCCGGGCCGGTCGCCGAACGCCGCGACGGCCTCGGTGAGGAGTTCGGCCAGCAGCGGTTCGGCCCCCGTCGGCGACGACGACCGCGCCCGGCCTGCGACGAATCCCCGCTCCGCGCCGGTGAGCGGTTCGATCGCCGCGAGGCGGTGCGACGGCTCCCCGACCACCGCCGTCACCGCGGCCACCAGCCGCTCACCGAGCGCTCGGATCATGGCATCGTCGAACAGTTCCCGGCCGTGGTGGACGCGCAACCGCCAGCTTCCGGCGTCGGGCACCGCCACGATGTGGAGATCGAACTCGCTGCGCGGCACGGTCCAGGCGTCGGCGGAATCGGTGTCGGCATCGGCGCCCGCGGAATCAGGCTCGTTCGCAACCGGATTCGGCCCGCCGGCCGGGTCCGCGAGCGAGAACGCGACCTGCACCAGCGGATGGCGTCCGGGTACGCGCGGCGGATCGATCAGCGCGACGACATCATCGAAGGCGATGGCGGCGTGGTCGAGCGCCGCGAGGTCTTCGTCGCGGACACGCGTGATCAGGTCGCCGACCGTCATGCCGGGGGCGACCCGGGTACGCAACACGACGGTGGAGATGAGCATGCCCACCGTGCCGGCGGTGCCGGTGTCGCGACGCATGGACGCGGGGGTGGCCAGCGCGATGTCGTCGGACCCTGATTGCACCGCGAGGGCGAGTACCACCGCCGCGTGCAGGATGTGGAACTCGCTTGCCTGCGACCGCCGAGCGGCTGACGACACCGCCTGCCCCACAACCGCTTCGAGTGGGTACTCGATCGTGGCGGTCCGGAGGTCACGAACGGCGGGGCGTCGCTGCGCGAGGTCGAGTTCACCGCTGTACCCCTCGAGGGCACGACGCCAGAAGTCCAGCAGATCTCCCCGGGATCGCTCTTCGTCGGCCACCATCTGCCGGGCGACCACCGGGAAGCCGGTCGGCGCCGGGCCGAGGTCGGTGCCGGCGAGAAGCGCGGTGAGTTCGCGCTCCACGATCGCGGCCGACTCGCCGTCCATCGCGATGTGGTGCGCGATCAGCACCGTCGCCACCGGCGTCACCTCGTCGTCGCCGGTGATCAGCCACACCCGGACCGGCGGCTCGCCGCTGAGATCGAAGGCCTCCCCGAGCATCCCGATCCCGTCGCCGGCCGCGAGCCGGGTCGTGCCCACCCGCCGGATGGGCGGCCGCCACGCACCCAGAACCCGCTGCCGAGGTCCGTCCGGTGAGGCGAGGTACCGGGTGCGCAGGGCCGGATGACGGTCGATCAGCGTCTCCACCGCGGTGACGACCGCGGGCTCGCCGACCCCGGTGGGAACGGGTACCACCACGGGCACCGCGTAGATCGGCACGGCACCGAGCATCTGCGCGCCGACCCACATCCGACGCTGGGTCGGGGCGAGCGGCAGATCGCCGTGGTCGGCCTCGCCTTCGGCCGTGCCCACCGTCGGCACGGCGACGGCATCCCGGGCGGGGTCGGCGTCGGCCGGCTCGTCGGGGAGTTCGGTCAGCGCCTGCGCCAGTGCGATCGGGGTGGGGTTCTCGAAGAGCACGCGGGTCGGTACCCGCACACCGAGACGACGGCCGAGCGCGGAGGTCACCCGGGTGGCCGACAGCGAGGTACCGCCCAGCGTGAAGAAGTCGTCGGCCTCCCCCACCGATCCCGGCGGCACCTCGAGCACCTCGGACATCACCTCGGTGATCGCCCGGACGAGTGGAGCCGATGACGCCGGGCGAACGGACGCCACGGGTACCGGCTCACCGACCGACCGCGCTCCCGGCACCTGGTGGGCCACCACATCGTCGGCGACCGGCGCACCGGCGACGGGGAACGGTTGCCCCGGATCGCCGGCCGCGGCCAGCAGGAATCCGCGGAAGTCGTCGAGCAGAGCACGCGCGACCTCGGTCGGCACGGATGCGGAGTGCACGACGGTGATGTGCAACTCGTCGTCCTGTTCGGCGAGAACGACTTCGAGGTCGTACTTCGCGTCCACCGTGGCCGTGAACTCCGGCACCAGGGTCGCCACCACCGAGTCCGCGCCGGGTCCTCGGTCGTTCGACGACGGCCCGGCGAGCACGACCTCGCCCGACGATTGGGGCACGACGTCCTGGTTGACCAGCAACACCGAGATCAGCGGGTCCCCCGCCGCCCGGTCATCGGGGCGAACCATGCGAGCGACGTCCTCGTACGGGACCTCGCTGTGCAGTTGTGCGGCCAGGGCGGCATCCCGTGCCCGCTCGACGGTTTCGCGGATCGTCGACCCCGGGTGCAGATCGGTCCGCAGCGCGACGGTGTTGACGAACATGCCGACCACCGACTCCCATTCCGGCGCATGCCGGCCGTGCACCGGCACACCGATGAGCAGGTCCCGTTCGCCGGTCCACTGTCCGAGCAGCGCGGCGAGCGCGGCATGCGCGACCTGGAAGACGCTCGCCGACAGCGTCTTCGCGGTCTGGTGCAGGGTTTCGGTGCCGACGATGGAGGCCGACAACCGCCCGACGACGCGGCCGGCCGCCTCATTCCGGCCGGTGCCCGGGCCGCCGGGATCGACGCTGCCCGGCAAGCGGAGGGGACCCGGCGCATCGGCGAGCGTCGAGGCCCAGTACCGCAGTTCTCGCGCGTATCTGCTGTGCGGATCGGCTGGATCACCGAGCCGCGTGATCTGCCACTGGGTGAAGTCGGCGTAGGTGAACGCCTCGTCGGCCGCCACCGAGAGCCGCTGGCCGTCGTATGCGCGGAGCAGGTCCGCGAGCAACACCCGGGTCGACCATCCGTCGATCGCGATGTGGTGCAACACCGCCGCCAGATGAGTGTGCGGATCGTCGGCCGCGTCGAGCTCGAAAACCGTGGCCCGGAACCCCGACTCGGACTCGAGGTCGAAGGGCAGGCGAAGGAAGCCCTCGATCTCCCGACGAAGGCCCTCGGGACCGGCCGCCGCGTCGACGAGGCGATGCCGCAGCACCGGACTCCGATGCTCGATACGCCGCTGTCGCGGCCCGGACGGCGAATCGGGATAGACCGTCCGGAGAACGGCGTGGGCCGCCACGACCTCGTCGACGGCCTTTCGCAGGCGTGCGAGATCGACGCGTCCGCGGATCCGGAGCACGACCGGAACATGGTATGCCGTCGAGAGCGGCTCGACGTGGTGATGAATCCACATGCGGCGCTGCGGATATGCCAGTGGCAGCATCTCCGGCACCGGGAGTCGTGCGGGCGCTGCGCTCACGGCAACGCCGCCGGCGCCGGCGAGCAGCTCATCGACGCGCCGGGCGACACCCGCCACCGTGCGCGCCTCGAAGATCACGCGGACCCCGATGTCCGCGCCGGTCGCCGCGGCGAGCCTCGACGTCACCTGAGTAGCCGACAGCGAGGTGCCACCCTCGGTGAAGAAGTCGGACCCGGCATCCATGGACGCCACCGGACGTCCGAGGACCTCGGCCCATACCGCCGACACCAGTTCTTCGGTGGCGCCGGCGGGCGGGCGGCCGGCGCGGACAGCGGGAGCGGTCGCGGCGCCGGCGAAGTCGGGATCGGGCAACGCGGCCACGTCGATCTTCCCGTTCCGCCCGATCGGCAGCGCCGACACCGACACGAACGCGCTCGGGATCATGCTGCGGGGCAACAGGTGTGCCAGTTGTCGGGAGAGGTCCGCGGCCTGTGCGCCGTCCTCGGCCACCACCCACGACACCAGGATCTTCTCCCCCGCCGGGGTGGTCCGCGTCGCGGTCACCGATGTCGCGACGCCGGGCAGCCCCGACAGCGCCGCGTCGACCTCGCCCGGTTCGAGACGCACGCCGCGGATCTTCACCTGATCATCGGTGCGACCGTGGATCACGAAGGTGCCGTCCGGGCGGCGGTGGACGAGGTCGCCGGTCCGGTACATCCGGCCGCCGTCGCCGTGGGGATCGGCGACGAACCCGCGCGCCGTGGCCGACGGGTCGCCGAGATAGCCCCGCGCCAGACAGTTTCCGGCGAGGTAGAGCTCACCGACGGTGTGGTCCGGGACCGGCCGCAGCGCGGAATCCAACACGTACATGCCGACTCCCCGCAGCGGAGAGCCGATGGAGATCGGCCCGCTGGGGTCCGTGGTGAACCGCGCACTGCTCACCGCGACGGTGGCCTCGGTCGGACCGTACTCGTTGCTCAGCGTGTGCCCGACGGTCCAGTCGCGGACC
Source organism: Gordonia terrae (assembly GCF_001698225.1). Lineage (NCBI taxonomy): Bacteria > Bacillati > Actinomycetota > Actinomycetes > Mycobacteriales > Gordoniaceae > Gordonia > Gordonia terrae. The sequence goes on along the minus strand of NZ_CP016594.1, from coordinate 1,260,898 downwards.
AGCCCCGCGCCGAGCGGCTCACCGCCGACCGCCACGTGCCGGACACCGGGGAGTTCGGGCGAACGCATGGTCGCGAGCACCGACGGTGTGGTCAGCAGGACGCTCACCCGCTCGGCGTCGACGAACCCGGTCAGTTCGTCGGCCGCGATGACGTCGGGCGGGCACATGACGATGGTCGCGCCGGCGACCATAGGCGGCACGACACCCATCAGGTGGGCGTCGAATCCGGTTGCGTACGTGTGCAACACCCTGTCCGGCGGATCGAGCCGAAGGCGGGTCACGGTGTCTCGCGCCCAGCCGGACAGGCCGCGATGGGTCACCTGGACCCCCTTGGGCCGTCCGGTGGTTCCCGACGTGAAGGTGATGTAGGCGACGTCGTCCACCGACAACGGCCGCACCCGCTCGGTGGTGTCGAACGGCGCCGGGCCCGGCGTGCGCGCGCTGGGATCGGGGTCGCGGGCGAGAATCTCGTCGAGCGCGATCGCCCGGACCCCCGCGGGCACGGACTCCGCGGCGAGGGTGAGGACCGCACGCGGCCGGCACCGCTCGACGATCATCTGCTTCCGACCTGCCGGATCCGCGGGATCGACGTTGACGAAGGCCGCTCCCGCGCGCGCCGCCGCGACGGTCGCGATGACGCCGAAGACCGAACGCGGCAGCAGGGCGACCACGACGTCACCCGGACCGATCCCCGAGGCGATGAGCTCGCGGGCGACACGCGTCGCCGACCGGTCGAGGTCGGCGTTGGTCAGTGCGGAACCGGGTCCCGGGCCGAGATGGCGGCGGTCGATGACCGCGATCGCGTCCGGTTCGGCGGCGAGACGTCCGGTCAGCAGCTCGTCGAGCGTCTCGGGGCCCCGGGTTCGGCTCTGCGCGTGGAGGTCCGGGGGCGAGACCGCGGGGGCGAGCAGGGCCGCGACCGGGCGGAGCGGTTCCCGCACACCGCGGCGGATCGTCTCGATGACGAGGTCGCACAACGCATCCAGCCGCGCCGCGCTCGCCACCGCACCCGTGCACGCCATGGTCAGGTGAAGTGCACCGTCCCGGCGGAACATCGACACATCCACACCGAAGAGCGGAACACCCCACAGCGCAGGGCCGCCGGGCGCCATGCCCGCGCCTCCGCCGTCGCCGCCGGCCGCCACGAGCTCGTCCGGCACGGCGCCGAACGAGACCTCGAAGAGCGGGGTCCCGGCCTTCACCCGTTCGGGATCGGCGATCTCGGTGATCTCGGTGAGCGGGAGATCCGCGTGCGCGAACGCGCCGAGATCGACCGCGGTGACTGCCGCCAGGAGGTCGACGAAGCGGAGATCGAGGTCGATCGGGGTGTGCAGCGGCACGGCGCGGGCGAACAGTCCCGGTACGGCGAGCAGTCGCGGATCGAGCCGTCCGGACAGTGCCGTGCCGACCGTGACGACGTCGGTCCCGGCCTGTCTGGCCAGCACCGCCGCGAGTGCGGTGTGCACGACGATGAACGGCGTGCTCCGTCTCGTCACGGCGAGTTCGTCGAGGATCGAAGTCTCGGATCGATCGAGGCTTCGGTGCGTGCGGTGCACCACTGTCCGGTCCGGGGAGTGCGGGTCTGGGGAGTGTGCCTCGGGGACGGAGGGGTGTTGGTTCCCCGGGTTGAGTTCCGGGAGCCGCAGTGGCTCCACGGCGCGGTCGAACGCCGAGACCCAGTGGGCGACCAGCTCGGCGTGCCGCGCGGCCAGCGTTCGCGATCGCCACGCCGAGTACTCCCGGTAGTCGATCTCGCCGCGTGCGGAGAGTGTGCCGGCCAACGCCGAACCCAGTTCCGCGAACAGGATGGGGAACGACTCGCCGTCGACGGCGATGTGGTGCGCGACGACGAGAAGCCAGCTCTGACCGTCCATCTCGCCGATGCGGACCCGCCACGGCAGCTCGGCAGCCAGGTCGATCGGTGCGTGCAGTGTTCCCAGCGTCGCTGCCACCGACTCGGCGTCGGCGACCGGGATCGTCGCCGCCAGTGCTTCTTCCAGGACTTCCACGACGTACTCGTCGCGGAGGCGGCGTTGCACCGGCCCGTCGGCTCCGACCGGGAACACGGTGCACAGCGCGTCGTGCCGCGTCACGACTTCGACGAGGGCACGGCGGAGCGCGTCGGGGCGGGCGTCGACGGGAAGCGCGAGGGGCATGAGGTAGCCGGTGAAGTCCGGTTCGGTCCGCCACCGGAGCCACAGGTCCATCTGCTCGGGTGTGAGGGTCAGGTCTGCCCCGGCCGCGAGCGGCGCCAGACCGGAGTGGACGCCGTCGACCGGACGTACGGTGTGCGCCGTGGCCTCGATGTGCGCGGCGAGGGCGGCCACCGTCGGGTACTCGAAGACATCGGCGACGGCGACGTGATCGCCCGTTCCGGCGAGCGCGGCCGCGAGCCGCGCCGCCGACAGTGAGGTTCCCCCGGCTGCGAAGAAGTTGGTGTCCGCGTCGAGCACGGCCTCGGTTCCGATCACCGTCCGCATGGCGCCCACGATGGACTGCTCGGTCGCCGTGAGCGCCCGCGGCGACGTCCCCGGAACCTGCGGTAGTAGACCGGTCAGCCGACGGCGGTCGAGCTTGCCGGTCGACGTCATCGGCCAGCCGTCGACGATCGCGACCCGAACCGGAACCATGTGGCCCGGAAGCCGGTTCGCGCAGGCGGTGCGGAGGTGGTCCTCGTCGAGGGCGTCCAGGACGTCGAAGTCGGCGAGACCGTCCTCGGTGACGAAGGCGAGAAGCCGTTCGTCGCCGGGACGGCTCCCCGGATCGACCAGCACACGCGCGTCACCGACCCCGGGCACGTCGCGGAGCGCGGCCACGATCTCGCCGAGTTCGATACGGTGGCCGCGGATCTGGACCTGGTCGTCGGTGCGGTCGAGATAGACCATCCGACCACCGGCGAGTTCGCGCACGCGATCACCGGTGCGGTACATCCGGCGTCCGGAACCGTTCGGGTCGGCGACGAATCGCGTCGCGGTGACTCCCGGCGCGTTGTGGTAGCCGAGGGTGACCTGATCGCCGCTCGCATACAGTTCGCCGACGGCGCCGACCGGGACCGGACGCAGATCCCGGCCCAGGATGGCCGTCGCGACCCCGTCGAGCGGGATTCCGATGTCGCTTCGTTCGTCGTCGACGTCGACCTCGGTGGCCGTCAGGTGCACGGTCGTCTCGGTGATGCCGTACATGTTCACGAGTCCGACCTCGGGATGGGCGACCGCCCAGTTCCGTAACGAATTCGGCGACAACGGTTCTCCGCCGAAGACGACGGTCCGCAGCGACCTCGGTCCCGGCTGCACACCGGTGCCGGACACCGCCGGGTCGATGAGGTTGCCGAAGGCCGTCGGGGTCTGCGAGCAGACGGTGACCCCGTACCGGTCCAACGCCGCGGACAGCAACCCCGGGTCGAGGACCGTCTCGCGCTGCAGCACGACGACTTGGCCGCCGGAGGCCAACGGGCCCAGGATCTCCCAGACCGAGAAGTCGAAGGCGTAGGAATGGACCCAACTCCACACGTCGCGTTCGGTCGCCTCGATGGTGTCCAGCGCCGCTCCGAGCATCGCCGCCAGGTTCGCCCGGGTCGCCATCACGGTCTTCGGGACACCGGTGGAACCAGATGTGTGGATCACATACGCCCCGCCCGGAACCGGCTGTGCCCGAACCCCGTCCACAATCGGACGGACCTCGGTTCCGTCCTCGATGAACGCGGCCGGTGCGGTCGCGGCCAGGATCAGCTCCGTGCGGGACGGCGGATCGCCGGGTTCGATCGGCACGTACACCGCGTCGGCCATCAGCACCGCGACGATGGCGACCACGGTGTCCGCGCTGCGCGGCAGGATCAGTGCGACCCGATCACCCGGCCGGACCCCGTTCTCGCGCAGCCTGATCGCGACGGCTTCGGCCCGGTCGCGTAGTTCCCGGTAGGTCAGGGTCGCGTCGCCGGCGACCACCGCGGGCGCGTCCGGCCGGGTGTCTGCCTGACGCCGCAGCGCGGCGATGGGGTCGACGGGCGTGGTCCGGCGGACCCCGCCGCTTCTCGTCCGAGCGGTCGGTACCGGGAGGCATCGGGCGATGACCGACTCCGGGGACGCGACACCGAGCGCGACGACCGTCTCCACGAAACGATCGAGCAGGTGCTCGGCCGCGACGGTGTCGACGCGTCGCCCGGCGACGGTCAGCGCGACCGACAGCCCCTCCGGGTCGTCGAAGACGGTGAGTTCCAGCGCGGTTCGTGCCTGGCCGGTCGGCAGCGTCTCGACATCGGCGAAGACGGCGGCGCCGGGGAGATCCGGCCGGGAGGCGTGGTAGGCGAAGATGACGTCGGCGAGTCCGGTCGGCGCCGCATCGGCGTGGGTGATCGCAGCCGTGAGATCCGCTCCGACGCGGGCGAGGGCCTCGGCGACGCCGCTGTGCCGAACGCCGATGGTGCGCACCGGCACCGTCTCGACGAACATGCCGACCGGCCGGAGTTCCTCGGTGGTGAACCGCCCCGACACGGGCACCGACATCACGATGTCGTCGGTGTCCGAGTACTCGGCCATGGTGGCCGAGAGTGACACGCACAGAAGGGTGTTCAGGGTCGTCCCGGCGTTCCGCGCTCGGACGGAGGCCCGTTCGCGGGCGTCGCGACCGATCGTCCGACGAAGGGTCGTCGCCGGACCGGAGGTGAGTCCCGCCGGCAGTGCTCGCGCCGGCTCGGGCAACGCGAGGCGCATGGGAGCCTCGCGCATGACCTTCGCCCAGTGGACCTCTGCGGTCGGATCGATCGCGTGCGACCGCGCGTTCAGCGCTGCCCCGAAGCCCACCGCATCCTCGGTCCACACCGGCTCCCCGCCGTCGAGACGGGCGCGCAGTGCATGCGCGAAGTCGTCGACCACGATGTGCAGGGACCACTCGTCGACCGCGATGTGGTGCGCGACGAGCACGAGTTCGGTCTGTGCGCCGGTCTCGTCGACAACTGCACGCCAGGGCATGTCCACGGTCAGGTCGAAGGGCGCCGAGACCGCGAGTTCGACGCCGGTGGCATCGAGTGTGCCGGTGGTGATGGGAACCGGTATCCGCGCGTCGCCGACTCCGCGGACGACCGCCACCGGTTCCCCGCCGGTGTCGGGATAGACCGTCCGCAGCGCCTCGTGCCGGGCCGCGACATCGACGAGCGCGGCACGGACGACGTCGGCCGCGACCCCCTCGGCGAGAACCAGTCGCACCGGGAGGTGGTAGACGGTCGCATGCCTGTCGGCGCGGTTGAGCAGCCAGATCTCCTGCTGCGCGCGGGTCGGGCGATAGCGGGTGACCCCCGGGTTTCCCGGCGACTCCCCCGGCCCGGAACGACCTTGCTCCGCCGCCTCCAGTACCGCCGCGAGTTCGGCGAGAGTGGTGACCTCGCCGAGATCACGCATGCTCACGACGACCCGGAGGGAGTCACCGAGGTGCGTCGCGAGCTGCATGAATCCCAGTGACGTGGCACCGAGTTGGACGAGTTCGTCGTCCATCGAGGGATCGGGAACGCCGAGAACGTGCGTCACCGCGTCGGCGACGGCGTGTTCGAGCGGCGTCGACGGGCGTCGTTGCGCGGCCCGGGATTCCGGTGCCGCCGCGATCAGCTCGGCGACGTCGGCACGGTCGGCGACACCGACCGCGTCGAGCGGCACCGACTCCAGGATGGCCACCCGGCGCAACCAGAGCACCGTCGGCAGTTCCGCATTGACCCGGCGTCGCACCGAGGCCCGAACATGGTGTGGATCACTGTCTTCGGATTCCCCGGCCGTTCGGCGTCCGGCCGGGGACAGGCACAGAGCGATCCCGACACCGTCGCCGAGCACTGCCGCGCGCGCCACGGCGACACCGGACACCTCGGTGGCGGCACGCTCGAGGAGTGCGAGATCGACCCGGACCCCGTCGATCTCGACGATGTCCCCGGCACGGTGGTCGATGACCACGTCGCCCGTTCCCGGCTCGCGATGGCCACGGTCCCCGGTGGCCACCATCCGTCGGCCGGGCTGCCACGGGCACGCAACCATCATCGTCGCGGTCCGGGCGCCGTCTCCGACAACGTACTGTGGCGCACCGATTCCCGCGATGTAGATGTCACCGGTGATCCCCGGGGGCAGCGGACGCAGCCGGTGGTCGAGGATCGCGACATCGACGCCGCGTCGCGGCCGTCCACTCGGCAACGGTCGGTCGATCGGCCGATCCGGGCGGATGCGGTCCGTGATGGTGTAGGGCCCCAGCACGCCACCCGGGCTGTAGGCGGTCCGTACGTCCCGCCCGAACGCGAACCGCACGGTCGGCGCCGGCATGGTGCCCGAGTCGACGACCAGCACGGTCGTCGCCGCGCCGGCCGAGGTCTCGTCGAGCGGTCCGGCAGGGACGACGGCGTGCGTCGCGAGGTCGGTGTCCGGGTCGACGAGGCGCAGCCCGTGAGCGGCGCACGCGGCCATCTCGAGATGCGACGCCCAGGAGGCCTTCGGCGCCATACATGCGAGTCGCCCGTAGCCCGGGCCGGACGCCGCCGGGGCGAACACCCCGTCGACGATGAGTGTCGCGACGGCATGCTGCGGGATCGCGACGACGTCCGCGGCCCCGAGAGCTCCGACGACTCCGTGGACGACACACGCGGTGTCGTCCGGGCGGGACGCCGCCGATCCCGGCGCCGGCGCGACGTCGGCCAGTCCGGCAAGTGTCCACACCTCACCGGCGGAGACGCCGGCGGGCGGATCGGTGGCGTCGTCCGCGATCACCAGCAGGGCGCCGGGCGCGCCGCTCACGGCGTGCGGAATCGATTGCGGTGCTGCGGGATCGACCAGGAGCGCGGCGGCTCCCGACGCGGCGACGGCCCACCAGGCGAGCAACCGGTCCGCATCCGACGCGACCGCGATGGCGACCGTGACACCGGGCCGCGCCCCGACCGTGCGCAGTTGCGCCCCGAGTCGGCCCGCACGGGCGTGCAGCTGCTCGAAGGTGAGCAGCGCGGGTACGGACGTCCCGGGGTACTCCACCGCGGGCTCGTGCCGCCGCCGGGCTGCGGCGTCGGTCAGGGCCTCCCAGAGGCTGCCCGGCTGCCTCGCGCCGGTGTCGGTCTCGGTGCCGGCGTCGGTGTCGATCTCGGGGAATCGCAACGGCAGGTCGTCCACCCGGGTGTCCGGCTCGCGGAGGAACGCATCGGCGAACGTGTCGAGCATCGACAGGAACTGACCGTGGTGTGCGGCCACCTCGGCATCGTCGTACCGGTTGGGATTCGCCTCGACGCCGATCATCAGCGAGGAATCCTGGTCCTCGCCGGGTACGGGGTAGATGTTGATCGTCAGATCGTCGGCCGGGCCCACGGTGAGGATGTGGAACGTGGCGCGCGCGTCGCCGCAGGGGAATTCCCGGTCGAACAGCATCAGGTTGAGCATCGGACCCGAACGTTCCTGGGCCGCCGTCCGCGGCGTCGCCCCCGAGGACTCGTCTCCGGCGACGTCGGCCCAGATGTCCTCCCCGCGATACCGCTGGTGGCGCAGCGCACCCATGAGCGCGGCCTGGGTGGTCCGGAGGGCGTCGGCGACGGTGCCCGCACCGGTGACCCCGGTGCGCAGCGGCACGATGTTGGCCACCGGCAGCGGGGTGGCCCGCAGCGCCGCGGTCGTCCGTGCGGCGACCGGGAATTGGAAGATGACCTCGTCGCCCTGCGCGGCCGCCCGGCCGAGGTAGGCGGCGAAGGCGGCGACCAGCACGTTGGGCAGCATCGTCGAACCGCGGTGCGCGGCCTCGTGCAGCCTCGCCATGGTGGCCGGGGGCACCGCCGACGCGACTCGACGGGCCACCGCCGCGGGACGCCCCGGACGATGCGCCAGGGTCGCCGCGATGCCGACGCCCGCCATGTTGTCCCGCCAGTACGCGCGGTCGGTGCCGAACCGTTTCGACGCGCGGTACTCGGCGTCGGCCCGGGCGGGGAGGTCCAGGTCGACCGGTTTCTGCGCCGGAGCGGGCTCCCCGGTCACCGCGGCGTGATAGGCGGCGAGGGCCTCGACCATCCGGTCCTTGCCACCCATCCCGTCCGAGAGCAGGTGATGGCCCCGGTTGTAGACCAGGGACTTGGTGTCGGACAGCCGGAACAGGCACCCGCGTGCCGTCCGGTCGACGCGTGGATCGAGCGGACGCGAATAGTCCTGCGCCATCATCTCCTCGGCGACGGCGCGGGGGTCGGGCCGGTCACGGAGATCGATGATGTCGGCCCAGTAGTGCAGGCCGGGGTCGTACACGCCGACGAGCCCGTCCTCGGTGTCGACGAACCGGAGCTGGGTGAACTGCGCGTGTTGCACCACCGCGCTCGTCGCGGCGACGAAGAGTTCGGCGTCGATGGGCCCGTCGATCTCGACATACTGGGCGACGTTGATCGGCACATCGAGCGCTGCCTGCTGGGTGAACCACAGCGAACGCTGGGCCGCGCTGAGCGCGAACTGTCGTGGGGCGTCCGGCACCACGATCTCCGGGTTGGACGAGTCGCTCATTCGACGTCCCGGCGTTCACGACGACGGCCGGGGAGACCCGGGCTCACGGGCCGGGCCGACCGTCTGATCCCCCCGGTCCCGGAACTGTCACGAACAGCACTGCCAATCGATCCACTCGAGCAGAAACGCGCACACCGCCACACCCCGGCGTGCACGAAAATGACATGCGCCGGCCACGAGATCGAAACACGGGCGTCGTCGAATTCAACGCCTTGCCTCACCACTCACCATGTGCCGCCCTCTTGTCACACCGCTCGCGGCGTCGCGTCATGAATTGTCGACATCAACGCTCACCGGGACGAACGGTCATTTCCCGACACTGCCATCACATCGGCCACCCTCGGCCGAAACCGATGCGCGCCGAGCGGATGACAAGAGCCTATGGGACGGGTTGGCGGCTCACAACTCGGGGGCGAGCACTGGTACGGACGCCATTCGAGGAAACGGAAATCCATTTCCCGCAACCTGCGACGAATCTCGAGAAACGCTTTGAATAGCCTGCGGAATTCACGTTCTCGGACCACCGTCGAAGGGTAATGAAATGTCTCGGAATTGCACACACGACGAATGACGGTGACAAACGAAAAACGGCGGCCTGTACAGGACAGGCCGCCGTGATCGGTGAAACTCGTCGAGGGAGATCAGCCGCCGAAGACGTCGCGCAGGTGCTCGACCTCGGCGACCCGCTCGGCGTGGGTCGGTGCGGTGGGCGAGGCGAGGATGCAGGTGACGCCGGCCTCACGGAACGCCGCGACCCGCTCGGCGACCTGTGTCTTGGACCCGATCAGCGACATGGACGTGACGAGGTCCTCGGGAACGGCGGCGGCGGCCTCCATCTTCTTGCCGTCGAGGTAGAGGTCCTGGATCAACTTCGCCTCGTCGGCGTAGCCGTACCGGATGGCCAGCTGGTTGTAGAAGTTCTTGCCGCGCGCGCCCATCCCGCCGATGTACAGGGCGGCGTGATGGCGCACGAGTTGCTTGGCGTTGTCGATCTGTTCGGCGTCCTCGGAGATGCGTGCGGTCGCCTGGACGACAATGCCGAGATCGCCCAGCGACGCATCCCGCTTGGCCTTGCCCGCCGCGAGCGATTCGCCGAAGGCCGCATCGATCTGCTCCGGGTGGAACAGGATCGGCTGCAGCTCGTCGAACATCTCGGCGGCCAGCTCGATGTTCTTCGGGCCGATGGCGGCGAGGAGCAGCGGGATGTTGTCGCGCACCGGATGATTGATGATCTTCAGCGACTTTCCGAGACCCGAGCCGCCGTGCTCCTCGTCGAGCGGCAGCGTGTAGTGCTTGCCCTGGTAGTCGAGCTTCTCGCGACGCCAGACCATTCGGCAGATCTCGGCGTGCTCGCGGGCGCGACCGAGCGGGTAGTCGTACTTGACCCCGTGGAATCCCTCGATGACCTGGGGGCCCGATGCGCCGATGCCGAGCACCGCGCGGCCGCCGCTGATGTAGTCCAGGCCCGCCGCGGTCATCGCCAGGTTGGTGGGCGTCCGCGAGTACATGGGCAGGATCGCGGTCTGCAGTTCCATCGTCTCGGTCTTGGCCGCGATGTACCCGAGCTGGGAGACGGCGTCGAAACTGTAGGCCTCCGGAACCGCGATGCGCTGCACACCCGCGGCCTCGAAGTCCGCGAGGTTGTTGATGGTCTCGCGGAAGTCGCCCGCGTAGTTGATCGGCATGCCCAGCTTCATCGGTGTCATGCCGTCGGATTCTTCCACAGCGACGACCGGTTTCCGAGGGTCTGTTGAACGTTCGATAGGCCCGCCCGCGGTCCCGGTCTCGTTCACCGGAAGTGTGCCGGGTTTTTAGGTGAACGAGGGCGTCAGGACTCACAATCGTCACCATGAGCGGCGAGATGCTGATCCTGGTGCTGTTGGTGATCACAGCCCTCGGCTTCGACTTCACCAACGGCTTCCACGACACCGGCAACGCGATGGCGACCTCGATCGCCACCGGCGCCCTCAAGCCCAAGGTCGCCGTCGGGCTGTCGGCCGTACTCAACCTGGTCGGCGCCTTCCTGTCCGTGGAGGTCGCGGCGACGATCACCAAGGACGTGCTGAAGATCCAGCAGACCTCCGGATCGGAGGCAGGCGAACTGGTGCCCGGGCTGTCGGCGCCCACGGCGTTGCTGATCATCTTCGCCGGACTTATCGGCGGCATCCTGTGGAACCTCGTCACGTGGCTGTTCGGCCTGCCGTCGAGTTCGTCCCATGCCCTGTTCGGCGGGCTGATCGGCTCGGGCCTGGCGGCGATCGGGGTGAGCGGCATCAACTGGTCCGGGATCACCTCCAAGATCCTCATCCCGGCACTCTTCGCGCCCGTGATCGCATGCCTCGTCGCGGCCTGCGGGACCTGGCTCGTCTTCGCCATCACCCGCCGGATCGTCGATCGGGAGAAAGAGACCGGCTTCCGCTACGGACAGGTCGCCACCGCGTCGCTCGTCTCCCTCGCGCACGGCACCGGCGACGCCCAGAAGACGATGGGTGTCATCGCGATGGCGCTCATCGCGACCGGGCACCTCGACGCGTCCAGCGTGAGCCACGGACTCCCCTTCTGGGTGGTCTTCAGCTGTGCGGCGGCCATCGCGATCGGCACCTATCTGGGCGGTTGGCGGATCATCCGCACCCTGGGCAAGGGGCTCGTGGAGATCACCTCGCCGCAGGGCATGGCCGCCGAGGCGTCGTCGGCCGCCATCATCCTCACCTCGAGTGCGGCGGGTATGGCGCTCTCGACCACCCAGGTGGCCACCGGCTCGATCCTCGGCTCGGGGGTGGGCCGCAAGGGCGCCCAGGTTCGCTGGTCGGTGGCCGGCCGGATGGCCGTCGCATGGGTGACGACGCTGCCCGCCGCCGGCGCGGTCGGCGCCGCGTGTTACTTCATCGCGCACCTGTTCGGGGACGTCACCGGCGCGCTCATCATCTTCGCGATCCTGGTCGTCGCATCGGGCTACATGTACTGGCGCGCACAGGAGAACAAGGTCGACCACGAGAACGTCAACGACGCCTGGGAGGGGGAGGCCCGCGTCGGAGAGGAGTGGGAGGAAGCGGTCGCGACCGAGGAGGGCGACACCGGCCTACCGTTGCCGCCGGTCATCCCGGCCGAGATCATCGTCCAGCACGACCCGGAGAGGAGCACCTGAGAAATGGAGACCGTCGAGGCCATCGGTAAGGTCCTTCTCGTCGGACTGGTGCTGGGAGCCGGTCTTCCCGCCCTGTTCGCCGTCGGACTGCGCCTGCAGACGCTGAGCAACGGGTCCGTCGAGGCCGACGGCACCACCTCCGGCCCGCATCCTGCGCTGAAGCCCCTGGCGTATGTGATCTTCGGCGTCGTCATCCTGGTGATCGTTGTCGGAATCCTCTGGATCACCCGGCAGACGATCTTCTACTACACCGGCGTGAAGATCTTCCCGTTCGGCTACAAGTGACCGTCCCCGCTTCTGATCGGAGACACCCGTGGACCGCCCGACGCTTCTGCAGAAGGTCATGGAGTGGTTGCGCGCCGGCTACCCCGACGGCGTCCCACAGACCGACTACATACCCCTCGTGGCATTGCTGCGCCGCCAGCTCACCGACGACGAGGTGACGCAGGTCTCCGCGGAGCTGGTCCGCGAGTCCGCCCCTCCGCCCGAACCGATCTCCCGGGTCGACGCCGGGGTCAAGATCACCCATTACACGCACGAACTACCGCATGAGGACGACATCTCGCGGGTGCGCGCACACCTCGTCGCCCGCGGGTGGCCGTTCAGCGACGATCCTGGTTCGACCGACGGGGAACCGTCGTGAGAACCCTGCGACCGCTGCCCCTGCCGTCGACACCCGCGGTCCTCGACCGCGTCGACGATCTGCGGGCGATCCTCGACGGCTCGTCGGCCTTCCTACCCGTACCCGACGACGCCCGCGCCGCTTCCGAACTGGGGTCGGCCCTGCACGCGGACACACCGATCGACGATCCCGTGTCCCTCGTCGTCTCGACATCGGGATCGACGGGCACCCCCAAGGGTGCGCAGCACTCCCCCGCGACCCTCGCCGCGTCGTCGCGGGCCACCGCCGACCACCTGGGCGGGCCCGGGAACTGGTTGCTGGCGCTCGCACCTCACCACATCGCCGGTCTGCAGGTCCTCCTCCGCGCGCTGACGGCCGGGCAGACGCCGGTTGTCCTGGACATGCGCGCCGGTTTCGATCCCGATGTGTACGCCCGTGCCGTACGCGACTTCGACGGCCCGCGGCGATACACCTCACTGGTTCCCACCCAGCTCGTCAAGGTTCTCGACCATCCCGACGCCACATCCGCCTCGCGGACGCTCGACGCGATCCTCGTCGGTGGCGCGGCGACCCCGAAGCCGTTGTGGGACAGAGCAGTCGACGAGGGGTTGCCGATCGTCGCGACGTACGGAATGAGCGAGACCGCAGGCGGTTGCGTCTACGACGGGCAGCCCCTCGACGGCGTCGCGGTCCGCATCGCCGATCCGGCACCCGACGGGGTGGGACGGGTCCTGCTCGGTGGTCCCGTCGTGGCCCACGGATACCGCAATCTGCCCGACCATCCGGCCTTCGCCGAGCCGGGCTGGTTACGGACCGACGATCTCGGGGTCCTCGACGAAGCCGGGCTGCTCAGCATCGTCGGCCGGGCCGACGAGGCCATCTCGACCGGCGGGCTGACCGTCGTACCGCAGGTCGTCGAGGCCGTGATCGCCGACGACCCGGCGGTCGCCGAATGCGTCGTCGTCGGGCTCCCCGACGATCGGCTCGGCGAGGCGGTGACCGCGTTCGTCGTGGTCCGTCCCGGAGAACGGCTCGACGTCAACCGTATTCGCGGATCGGTCACCGAACGACTCGACCGATACGCGGCACCCCGGCGGATCGTCGAACTCGACGCGCTCCCCCTCCGCGGGCCCGGCAAGTACGACCGCCGCGCGTTGCGGACCCGCTTCGGTTCCCAGACGTAGTGCGTCGTTGCGCTGAGCGCAACGAAGTACTACATCTACCCGCAGGTCGCGTGCCGGATCGTTGTCACCACGTACTCGGCTCGGTCGCAGAGGTCACCCCACGTGAAGTTCAGCACCGTCCAGCCGGCCGCGATGAGTGCGTTGCGTCGAGTCCGGTCACGCTGGAAGGTGGCGGCGTCGCGGTGAAACGCGAAGCCGTCGATCTCCACCGCCACCATCCGATCCGGGAAGGCGAAGTCGATCTCGTACCCGCAACTCGGATGGTTGGCTGCCCAGCCGCTGAGACCCGCGCCTCGCATCACCTCCACCGCGAGACGCTCGGCAGCAGACCGCGCACCGGTCTCGAGCAGCGCGATCAGGGCACCCATGTCGGCCGCGCCGATGCAGCGTCGTCGACGCCCGTAGGCCTCGACGAGACGCTCGACCGTGGTGCGCCGCTGCTGCAGAGCAGAGTCGATGACCTCGACGCCGCCCGCCAGCGCGCCCTCCAAGGCGGACAGCGCAACCCCGGTGACCGGGAGACCCTCTCGGACAGAAACATCCGCGTCGTCGAGAGCACGATTGAGGATTCGCACTCCCGCCACCGGACGCCCGTGACGTCCGCGGAGTGCGGTGACCGTCGGCGTGACGGGCGGGGCATCGACGATCCCGTGCCACCACGCCGCAGCGAGCCCCGAGAGGACCGCGTGGACACCGACGGCCAGCGTCGCGGTCCGGATTCGCGAGCGGTCGGTCTCAGGATGGTCGGCGAGTCGGTAGATGCTGCGATGCACGGATATCCACTCGCCGGCCTGCACCCGACGGTGCACCGTCGACCGGTCGATGCCATGCGCGCGCGCATCGGCCGCGGTGACCACACCATCCTGGCCAAGGGCCAGGTTCCGAAATTCCGCCGGAAGTCGCATGGAACTCAGACGCAACGGCACCGCAACTGGTTCCATCGCTCGACGACCCTCGCAGATGTAGTGTGTCGTCGCGCCAGACGCAACGAAGCTCTACACCTGCCGGGCCGCCGCCGCACCCGTCCGACCCCGTGACACGATGAACTCCGTGGCTACCCCTCAGCAGTGGATCCAGGGCGCTCGCCCACGCACGCTCCCCAACGCGATCGCGCCGGTCGTGGCCGGTGTCGGCGCGGCGCTGCACTCCGGCGACGTGACGTGGTGGAAGTCCGTCCTCGCGCTTGCGGTGGCCGTCGCGTTCATCATCGGCGTGAACTTCGCCAACGACTACTCCGACGGTGTGCGCGGAACCGACGACGACCGCGTCGGCCCGATGCGCCTGGTCGGGTCGGGGGCGGCGTCGCCGAAGGCGGTGAAGACCGCCGCGTTCCTGTGCTTCGGGATCGGCGCGGTCTGCGGGCTGGTCCTCGCGATCGCGACCGCCTGGTGGCTCGTGCTGGTCGGGGCGATCTGCATCGCCGGCGCCTGGTTCTACACCGGCGGCAAACGCCCTTACGGATACGCCGGGTGGGGTGAGGTCGCGGTGTTCACCTTCTTCGGGCTCGTCGCGGTCCTCGGCACCCAGTACGTCTCCTCGGGCCGCGTCGACTGGGTCGGACTCGCCTGCGCGGTCGGCATCGGCGCGATCTCGAGCAGCGTGCTGGTCGTCAACAATCTCCGAGACATCCCGAGCGACACCGAATCCGGCAAGATCACGCTCGCCGTCCGCCTCGGCGACGCCCGGACCCGAATCCTGTTCGCGGTACTACTCCTGACCCCGCTCGCGATGAGCGTGGTCCTGGCGTTCGCGACTCCCTGGGCGCTGCTCGGACTGGTGACGTTCCCGCTGCTGTGGCAGGCCTACACACCGGTGCGGACCGGTGCCGCCGGTCCCGCACTGATCCCGTCGATCGGTACGACCGGCAAGGCGATGCTCGCGTGGGCGGTCGTCACGGCGGTCACGCTCGCGCTCACCTAGGCCGGGCCCGCGACGCGGATGAGCCCGCCGCACCAGTTCTCGTGCGACGGGCACATCCGGAATGCGTTGTCCGCGATCAGACCTGGGCCTCGACGTCGGGCAGGCTCGCCACGACGGCGGCGCGGAGTTCCGCGGCCGTGGTCGCGGACCCGATCAGCGCCTGTGACGCGTCGTCGGCCGTGTCGATGATTCCCAACAGGAGGTACTCGGCGCGGAGGCGTCGGTCACCTCGTTCGCGCGCGATCTCCATGGCTCGGCCGAAGGCGTCCCGGGTGTCGGTCGCGAAACGCGGCCGGGAGCCCCGGCCCCGCGGTCCGCGCCGGCCGCGACCCGGCTCCCACAGTCCTTCCCCGGCGAACGGTCCGCCCGGACCCGGGCCGAAACCCTGGCCCCAGGGACCGGGACCGAAGGGGCCCGGTCCGAAACCCTCGGGACCGCAGTCGGGCCGGGGGCCGCGACCGCGACCATGGCCGTGCCGGTGCCCGTGGCCCCGACGTCCGTCCCCACCGCGTCCGTCCCCACCGCGTCCGTGACCACGACCCCGGGGACCGCGCTCGGCGCGCTCGCCCCAGCCGTCGGACAGGTCCTCGCCGAACCGCCCGCGCACCGCCTCCCGGACCTTGTCGAGGTCGATCCCGATGCTGCGCAGGGCCTCTCGGTCCTCCTCGTAGCGTTCTCGACCCGACTCGTCGTCGGTGGTCGCCGCGGTGTCGGATCGATCCGCATGCTCGTCGTGGTACTTCCGTACCGCCTCCCGAGCCGACGACAACGTCAGACCCTGGTCGGCGAGCAGCGCGAACAACGGGCTGCGGGCATTGCAGAGCATGCCCAGGATCAGGTGGTCGTTACCGAGTTGCCGGTGACCCAGGTCGCCGGCCTCCTGCGTGGCGAAAGCCAGCAGCATCTTGTCATCGCGACTGATTCGCTCGAACATCTGTGTCTCCTTCCGGCCCGCTCGCGCGGGCCTCACGTTGTGAGTGCTTCTGATGCACGGCCTGTCGGCTGATCTGCAGCACTTCTGCGATCGCCTGCCAGCTCCACCCGTTGGCACGGGCGTTGGCCACCTGCACGTCCTCGAGTCGGTCGGCCAGGGTCCGCAGGGCGCGTACCGCGGCCAGACCCCTCGCCGGATCGCCGCTCGCGGCGTCTCCGGCCAGCTCGGCGCTCGATGCGTCGGGTGCGGTGTCGGTGCTGTGGTCGTCGCGCATGGATGTCAGGTTATGTTGACATCCGCCCTATGTCAAGAATTGTTGACGAGCGGGGTGCGCGCCATCCGCTTCTTCGCGTATCCGGGACCGGAGCGGACTACTCGTTCTGGATCGACTCGCTGATGTTCATCCGACCGGCACGAACCGCGGGAACGAACGCACCGACCAGGCACAACGCCACCGCGATGCTCACGAAGAGCAGAGCTGACGGTCGTGGCGAGTACAGCACGGTCAGCGACGTCGTGATGGTCAGGATCTGGTTGCTGAGCAGATGCATGGCGGCACCGAGGACGACGCCGACCACCGACCCGACCAGGGCGACCGCGCCCGCCTCGGCGAGCACCGTGCGGGAGACGAACCTGCGGGAGGCGCCCATCGCCCGTAGGACGCCCAGTTCGCGGCGTCGTTCGAGGACCGACAGCAGCAACGTGTTGAGAAGTGCGATCGCGGCCGCGCCGGCGACGATCCACTGGATCGCGACCGCGAATGCGCCCGCCTGCTCGACGGTGGCCTGGGTGGCCGCGAGGGCCTCGGCGCCGCTGTAGACACTGATCGGTTTGTTGCCCGTCGTCGGGACGCCTGTCACCAACGACTCGAGGTCCCGGCGGACGACATCGGGGTCGGCATCGGGCGAGGTGATCACCTGCAGGTAGGTGTCACCGTCGCGATCGAACCACTCCCCCAGCAATTCCTGGGACATCGCCGCCACTCCGGAGTCGAGCGAGACGTAATCGACGGTGTCGCGCACGACCGTCTGCCGTGGGCCGTTGGGGGTCGCGAGTTCCACCGTGTCGCCGGTGGTCACGTCCAGCGCACGGGCGAGGACGTTCGACATCAGGATGCCGTCGCCGGCGAGGACGCTCGCCACCGCTTCCGGCGACGCCTTGCGCATGAACGGCGCGCGCGAACCCGGCTCGAGCCCTTGCACATTCGCCTTGCTCTCGCCGATGTTCACCGCGGCCCACTGACCGCCGATCACCTCGGTCACGCCGGGAACCGCCGCCACGCGTTCGGCCAGCGCCGCCGGCAGGATCGGCCCGAGGGGCAGGCTCGCGGCCGACGTCGACGACACGTAGAAGTCCGGGTCCCCCAGTCCGTCGAGCGATTTCGACATCGAGGAGACCAGGTTGTCCAGCGCTCCCGATGTCCCCATCCCGACGGCGATGGCCACCGCGACCGTCATCAGGGTCGCCCATGCGCGCCGCGGGGCACGCTCGGTGTTCACCGAGGCGAGCTGTCCGGGACCGCCGAACCAGCGCGCGACCCGAACCACCGCCCAGGCCAACGGTTTCGACAACGCGAAGCACAGAAGCAGTGCGCCGACGAGATAGAAGACCCCGGCGACGATGGCCGGCCGCCCCGGCACGGTCGACACGACCACCCACGACGCGATGAGACCGGCGACGCCGAACACGGCGGCGATCACCACCGCGGGACCACGACGCGACGCGGAGTCCGACACCTCGACGGGAGCCATCGCCTCCACCGGTGAGACCGCGAACACCGCCCGCGCGGCCAGCGTCGTGGCCGCGACACACGCCACCACACAGGCGATGACCGCGGCCGCGGGCGCGTAACCCGGCAAGTGATAGTCGATGACGGTGCCGACGGAGTCGGCGGGCGGTTCGGGCAGGCTGCTGATCACGGCCCGCCCGGCCAGGATCCCGAGCGGAATGCCGAGTACACCCCCGACGAGACCCATCAGCGCGGCCTCGCCGAGCATGTCGCCGACGAGGTGAGATCGCTTGGCGCCCAGCGCACGGATCATCGCGAGCGACCGGCGCCGCGAGGCCACCGCCATGTTCATCGTGTTGAACACCAGGAAGGCGGCGATCACCAGAGACACCAGCGAGACCAGCAGCGTCGCATCGCGGGTCACCGAACTCGCGACCTCGGCCTGCTTGGCGCGGAAGTCGGGATCGACGACCACCGCGCGACCGTCCACGATGCCCTGCACCTGCGAGCGGACCGCGCCCACGTCGGCGCCGGGTTCGGTCACGACGAGGATCGAGTCGAGCCGGCCGTCGAGTCCGGCGAGTCGTTGCGCGAGATCGACGTAGGCGAAGAGGAAGCGGCCGTTGTTGAGACCGGCGGCCTGCTCGTTGTCGACGACCTCGAGCACCTCGACCTCGATCCCGTTGACCGTCAACCGGTCTCCGCGCTCGAGACCGAGGCCGGGACCGACGAAGACGCCGGTTCGCAGGCGATCGAGATCGACGGTCCCCGGACCGGCCCCGGCTCGCTCCTGCTGCAGGGCGCCTCGCAGGCTGCCCGAGAGCTGGGTGACCCGCTGATCGGAGCCGAGCAGCGGTACGGCGGAGCCGTCGACGACGACCGACCCGCGGATCATCGGCACGACGGCGGCCGCCGCATCGACATCGCGTCGGATCTCGCCGGCCAGCGACTCGTCGATGCCGGTGTCGGTGATGCCGGCGACCTCGATGTCGGCGACCCCGGACACCGCATTGTTGAAGTCCCGCACCGATTCCGACGCCGACCCGTACGTCCCGAGCACCGCGATCAGCAGCGCCGACGACACGACCACCACCGCCAGCGAGGTGAGCAGGCGCAACCGGTGGGTGCGGATCTCGCGGAGGTTGAGCAGCCGGATCCGCGTGAGGCCGGCGACCAGGGCGGACGCCGGGGAACCCCGTCCCGCCACTAGGCGATCTTTCCGTCACGGACCGTGATGGTGGTATCGGCGACCGCGGCCGCCTTCGGATCGTGGGTCACCATCACCACCAACCGGTCGGGGGTGTCGTGGGCGACCTCGGAGAGCAGTTCGAGTACCGCCTCACCGGTCTTGGAGTCCAGGTTGCCGGTCGGTTCGTCGGCGAGCAGGATCGTCGGGTCCATGATGAGCGAGCGGGCGATCGCGACTCGCTGCATCTGACCGCCGGACAGCTCCGAAGGCCGGTGATCGACCCGATCGCCGAGACCGACCCGCCGAAGCAGTTCCACCGCACGAGGTTTCGCCTTGCGCAACGACTGGTTGTCCAGCAGGCGCGGCAGTGCGACGTTCTCCCACGCCGACATCGTCGGCACGAGGTTGAAGAACTGGAAGATGAACCCGACGCGATTGCGCCGGAACTCCGAGGCGGCGGTGTCGTCGAGCGCGCCGAGGTCGACCCCGTCGATGCTGATCCGCCCCGATGTCGGGGTGTCGAGCGCTCCGAGCACGTGCAGCAGGGTGCTCTTGCCCGCGCCCGACGGGCCGACCACCGACACGAACTGGCCGCCGTCGATCGAGAGGTTCAGACCGTCCAGGGCGCGGACCCGTTCGTCGCCCATCTGGTACTCGCGCACCAGATCGACCGCCTCCACCAGGGCACTTCCGGTGCCGGGCGTACGCCCGGGTTCCTTCGACACCCCCGGATCGTAGCCCACCCGCGGCGTCCGGCCCGGGTCTCAGGCGGTCCAGCGACCGGTGGCGAAGAACTCGTCGAGCACCGCCTCGGCGGGGCCGAGGGCGAACGCGTTGGCGGCCAGCCAGTCGTCGTCGAAATAGGTGGTCGCGTACCGGTCCCCGGAGTCACACAGCAGCGTGACGATGCTGCCCGGCGTACGCGCCGCGACCATCTCGGCGACGAGCGAGAAGGCGCCCCACATGTTGGTGCCGGTGGACCCGCCGACGCGACGGCCGAGGAGATCGCTGACGCGGCGGGCGGTCGCGACGGACGCCTCGTCGGGCACACCGATCATGCGGTCGATGACCTGCGAGATGAACGACGGCTCGACCCGCGGGCGCCCGATCCCCTCGATGCGCGAGCCGGTCTCGGCGGTCAGTGTGCCGTCGGCCGACTCGTAGGCGGGCAGGAACACCGAGTTCTCCGGATCGACGACTGCCAGCCAGGTGTCGTGGCGTCGGTACCGCACATATCGGCCCAGGGTCGCCGACGTGCCACCCGTACCGGCCCCGACGACGATCCACGTGGGCACGGGGTGTTCTTCCTCGGCCAGCTGGGCGAAGATCGACTCGGCGATGTTGTTGTTGCCGCGCCAGTCGGTCGCCCGCTCGGCCATCGTGAACTGATCGATGAAGTGGCCGCCGAGCTCGGACTCGAGACGCAGCGCCTCGGCGTAGACCTCACCGGGATGGTCGACGAAATGGCACCGCCCGCCGTGGCGTTCGATCAGCGCCGTCTTCGCGGGCGAGGTGCTGCGCGCCATGACCGCGATGAACGGCACGCCGATCAACTCGGCGAAATAGGCCTCGCTGACCGCCGTCGACCCCGACGACGCCTCGATCACCGGCGTGCCCTCGACGACCCACCCGTTGCACAGCGCATAGAGGAACAGCGAGCGCGCCAGCCGGTGCTTCAGCGATCCCGTGGGATGGGTCGACTCGTCCTTCACGTAGAGGTCCACGCCGACCTCGCGACCCGCGTCCCCGGCGGGCCCGGTGTCCTCGGATTCGGTCCAGCGCGACCATGCGGGCAACGCGACGCGGAGCAGATGGGTGTCGGCACTGCGTCGGCCGTCGGCCTCGATGAGGCGGATGGCGTTCTGCGTCCAGGCGCGGTCGGCGCGGCGGTCGACGAGCCGCGTCGGCCTCACTTGTCGCCGCGGAGCCGTGCCTGCAGATCGTCGTGCTTGGACCGGCGACCGGCCTCGAGCGCCGCGATCTCGCTGTTCACCTTGAGACGCAGGGTCTTGAACAGGACCATGCCGAGCGGAAGAGCGATCAGCACACCGAACACCGCGGCCACCAGGAAGGGCACCTCGACGTCGACCAGGCGGCCGCCGACCATGATGATCACGACGACCGCGGTGACGAGCAGCAGCCGCGCGAACGTGTACAGGAACAGTGCGACCGCCAGGGTCATCGGACGCCCGCCCGCCTGAGGCGCGGTGTCCGCGGCGGTCGATGTGGGGGTGGCCTCGTCGGGCGTGGCCTTCTTGCCTGGGGTGGGGTCGTGCGCTTCACTCACCCCCTCAGCGTACTGGGCGGTCGTCGCGCTCCCGCAGGTCGCGGGCCTTTGCACGCTCTTTACCTCCCGCTGACGGTTCGAGTACCTGGGCGATTTGCGTGTATTCATGAAGAACTCATCCACCACGTGCAGAGCCGCTTCGCCAGCTTCGGCGCACCGACCGAGCACTCCAACACGCCAGGGGGAACCATGACCAGCATCGAGACCGCACCGCCCGCCACCTACATCACCCCGGGACTCGCCAGCCAGCACACGCTGACCCCCGGCCAGGTCGCCGCGATGTTCAACGTGAACCCCAAGACGGTCGCGCGCTGGGCGAGCTCGGGCATCCTCGGCTCGATCCGCACCCCGGGCGGTCATCGACGCTTCCGCGAAGAGGACGTCGTCGCGCTGCTCAACCGCCGCACGCACTGATCCGCGGGTCCGGCCCGCTCGCCGCCGGGCGTTCGCCCTGACCTCGCAGGCATCTCACGTACGCTGGACGACGGGAGGTTGTCATGATCTATCTGTTCGCCGTTCTGGGTCTGCTCGCCATCGGTTTCCTCATGTGGCGCGCCTTCGGACCCCACTCCGACGAGTCCGGTGACACCCCCTCGTCCGGCCTCCGCCGCCCCCGTCCGCGCGGCCCTCTCGGCCCCGACGACGACCCCGATTTTCTCCGCGACCTCGACAATCGCACCCGCGGCACCAACGGCACCGACGGGGACGAGATCTGAGGCGTGACGCTCGGCAGAAAAGCTGAGACCAGGTTCAGAACGTCTCTGCGGAACATACCCATGGGTAGGGTATCGTCCACTTCACCATCGATTCCCCGATGGCTGATCCGAGAGAAGGCGCCGTTGAACCCGGGACGATCTCCGCGAGGGACGTCGACCGACGACGACCTGAGCTTCGCCGAGAAGATCGGTTACCTGTTCGAGCACAGTCGTGACGAGAACGGCATTCGATATACCGGCAAGAAGATCGCCGAGAAGGCCAACCGGCTCGGCTACTCGCTGTCCGACGCCTATATCTCCCAGCTACGCACCGGCAAGGCCCGCACCCCGTCGTTCCGGACGGTCGAGGCCATCGCCCGCGCCTTCGACGTGAGCGTCACGTACTTCCTGTCGAACCCCGACGAGGATCTCGAACGTGTTCGGCAGCAACAGAATTACGTCGAGATGCTCCAGGTCACCGGCAGCCATCTGTCCGGGATCGACATGGGTTCGCTCTGCCCGGACACCATCGACGCGCTCATCGATCTGCTCAAACTGGTCAAGGCGCAGGCGCTGGCCAAGAAGGCCGAAGAGAACACCCCGAGCGACACCCCCGGCTGACCGCGCCGGCCGAGCCTCCTACAGACCCGCGTAGGAGTGCAGGCCCGACACGACCAGGTTGATGATGAACAGGTTGAACAGCATCGCCACGAATCCGGCGACGTTGATCCAGGCCGCGGCGTTGTTACGCCAGCCCGCTGTCGCGCGCGCGTGCAGGTAGGCCGCGTAGATCACCCACGCGATGAAGGACACCGTCTCCTTGGGGTCCCAGCCCCAGAACCGGCCCCAGGCCGCCTCGGCCCAGATGGCACCGCAGATGACACCGAGTCCGAAGAGCGGGAAGCCGATCACCACGCACTTGTAGGCCAGCCGGTCGAGTTGTTCGGCCGACGGCAGGTGCTCGACGACACGACGGACCGCACCGGCGAGACCCGGCCGGGTGGAGACCGCGGCGGAGTCGTCGGGCGAGTTCGCCGCCCAGCGCATCTTGATCAGGTAGAGGATGCTCGCGACACCCGACACCAAGAGGATTCCCGACGACACCGAGATGATCGACACGTGTACGGCGAGCCAGTACGACTTCAAGGCGGGCACGACGGGTGCCGCCTGGGTGTAGAGCCACCGGCCGGCGATGAACATCAGCAGGATCACGGGCAACAGCACGAACGAGAGCAGCGGACGGTGTTCGCGCTTGCGCAGGATGACCAGTCCGGCGAGCACGCCCGCGGCACACGTCATCGAGATGAACTCGTACATGTTGCCCCAGGGCGCGCGGTCGGTCGCGATACCGCGCAGCACGATCGACCCGATGTGGGCGGCGAGTCCGACGACCACGACGGGCAGCCCCATGTTGCCGAGCTTCTCACCGAGTGTCCGCCGCGACGACTCGTCGACGCGACCCGGCATCCGGGCCTCCGTCCCGCGCGCACCGGCGTTGACCAGTTGCTTCTGCTCGAGACGCCGGCCCCGGACCGCGGCGAGCGCACCCAGGAACAAGATGACCGCGACGACATAGACCGTCATGGCGGTGCCGTACAGCAGGTCGGAGTACCGCGCGAGCGTCTCGTCGATCGGCATCGCCGGAGCTTCGGAGTTCATGTGCTTCCTTTCGCCGGCTGCTAGAGCCGCCGGGTCGTCCGCCGCGAGGCGGGTGCGTCGGCGTCGCCGGCCACGAGATCGGCCGCCTGCTCGTCGAAGCCCTCACCCCAGCCGGCCTGATCGGTACGCGCCAGCCCGGCAATCTCTACTACAGTACGTCGTTGCCCGTTGTCGTGGCCATCAGCGGCCCGACCATCGCCGTCGGCTTGCGAGCTCGCGGCTGGAACCGGGACCAGCCGCGCCCAGATGCGCCGGCGACGGATCAGCAGCGACACCAGCAGGCCGCCGAGCATCACGATCGAGCTCACCAGCACCCAGACCTGGGCGGGATCGTGCGAGACCTGCACCGACACCCAGCGTTCGTAACCGTCGAAGGTCACCGTCGTGCCGTCGGCCAGGGTGTGGCTCTGGCCGACTCCGAGGTTCACCTGGGCCTGACGCTGGAGACGGCCCTGCTCGATGAGGTCCTGGTCGAGCGAGTAGACGTTCTGGGGCTTGCCGGTGTCGAGACCGGTGTCGCCCTTGAAGATCCGGATGGCGACGAAGGGGTCGTCGGGTTCCGGCGACGACGAGGTCAGCAGCGAACCGTGGAACGACGCGGTCGGCGCGAACAGGCCCTCGAGGGCGATCTGGTTCTTGCGACGGGTGTCGGCGTCGGGATAGAGGCCCGCCGGGGTGTCGAAGCGGGCAGCCCCCGACGACAGCATCGTCTGGAGTTCGTCGGGGACGAACGGCGTCGTCTGCGTGCGCTTCTCCCCGTTGGGGAAGGTCACCGTGAACGTCGGTGCAAAGCCGTTGCCCAGCACGTAGACGCGATCACCCGCGACGCGCAGCGGTTCGTTGACACGCACCGAGGTGGTCGCCCAGCCGGCGGGGTCGCCGAGGTTGCCCACGCTGCCGTCGCTGCCCGCGGCGTACCGAATGGTGGCGTCGTACATGTCGGGCTGGCCGCTGGGCAGGAAGGTCGCCGAGAAGTCGTCGACGCGGAAGCAGAAGGGCGACAGGTCCGTGCCGTCGACCAGGTTGCCGGCGCGGAACGAGTCGTAGACGGCGGTCGAGGTGTTGCACAGCCCCTGCTCACCGTCGGCGACGAGACTGCGGGTGCCCTCGTAGCCGTACATCTTGCCCAGCGCGATCGAGACCAGCAACGCCAGCAGGGCGAAGTGGAAGACGAGGTTGCCGAACTCGCGGAGGTAGCCCTTCTCGGCGGACACCTCGACGCATCCGTCCGGGTACGTTTTGCTCGGCTCGCGGACCACGACCTCGCGTCGCCAGCCGCGCAATCGGCCGTCGATCCGGCGCGCGACGGTTTCGGGGTCGCCGTCGACGGTGTGGGTGACGTGCCGCGGCAGACGGGACAGGTTGCGCGGTGCGGCAACGGGCTTCGCGCGCAGGCTGTGGAAGTGCTCGACCATTCGCGGCGTCAGACAGCCGACCAGCGAGATGAACAACAGCACGTAGATGGCGGTGAACCAGGCGCTGGAGAAGACGTCGAACAGCTGTAGCCGGTCCATCCAGACACCGAGCTGACCGCGGTCGGCGATGTACTCGAGGGTCTTCTGCTCGTTGAGCTCACGCTGCGGGAGCAGCGCACCGGGGATCGCGGCGAGCGCGAGCAGGAACAGCAGGATCAGCGCGGTCCGCATCGAGGTCAGCGAACGCCAGAGGTTGCGCAGCGGCCACAGCAGACGACGACGGGCCCAGTGGGGTTTCGGGGCCGGCTCGGGTGTGTCCACCTGCGGGCGGTCGGTCAGATCGGTCATGGGTCCAGCACTCAGATCGGTAGTTGGGTGTCGGTGACGAAGCGGACCTGGACCCAGACGATGAACTGGTCCCACCAGCCGGTCAGCAGGGCGACGCCGACCCCGATCAGCAGGACCCCGCCGACCACCTGGATCGCGCGGGCGTTCCGACGGAGCCAGCCGAGACTGCGCAGGGCCCACGCCGAGGAGAACGCCAGGATCACGAACGGAAGCCCGAGCCCGAGGCAATACGCGACGATGAGCGTCACGCCCTTGGCCGCCGTCGACCCCTCGGTCCCGCTGACGGTGGCGATCACCGCGGCCAGGGTCGGTCCGAGGCACGGTGTCCAGCCGAGCGCGAAGACCGCACCGAGCAACGGCGCCCCGACGATGTTCGAGACCCGCCGCGGCTCGAAGCGGACCTCGCGCTGCAGCGCCGGGATGAGACCGATGAACACCAGGCCCATCGCGATGGTGACGACACCGCCGATGCGTTGCAGCAGTTCACGATTCAGCACGAAGGTGCTCGTCACGCCGAGGACGGTGGCGGTGGCGGCGACGAAGACGACGGTGAAGCCGAGGACGAACAGGCCCGCCGCGAGCGCGACGCGCGAGCGGCCGCTCTTCGCGCTCTCGCCCACCTTCACCGCGGGCGCCTCCGCCCCGACGAGACCCGCGAGGTACGACAGGTAACCCGGGACGAGCGGGACGACGCACGGAGAGGCGAAGGACACGAGTCCGGCGAGCAGGCAGGCGGCCACGGCGAGTAGAAGCGGTCCGCTGGAGACGGTGTCGGCGAATGTGTCGCCGATCGACGACGCGAGCATCAGGGTCGCCGGTTCCGAGGTGGACGGCTGCAGGGTGGACGCGAGCATCACACCGACCCCGCCGGCTCGGCCGCGACGCGCTTGACGACCTCGTCGAGCTCGTTGTCGGAGATCGCCTTCAGGAACACCGCCGCCGGACGGTGCTCCCGATCGAGCACGATCGTCGTCGGCACCACCGAGGTGGGCGTGGTCAGCGCGGCGAGCGACATGCCCGGGAAGTCGTAGATCGACGGGAATCCGACGTTGCGGTCGATGACGAAGTCCTTCGCGGACTCGCGGTCGTCACGCAGGTTGATGCCGAGGAACTCCACCCCGTCGGCGCGGTTGCGTTCGTAGACGCGCTCGAGGTCGTCGGCCTCGCCGCGGCAGGGGCCGCACCATGATCCCCACACGTTGACGACGACGACCTTGCCGGCGAAGCGGTCGTCGGACAGCGACAGCGGTTGCCCGGAGACCAGGTCTTCGCCGGTGACATCGGCGATCGGCTTGCGCTCGTCGGGCACATAGGTGATGACGGTCTGTCCGCCCGGCGAGACGAACTGGAAGGTGTTCCCCTGCGCGACCGCGTCGTCGCCGGTGCTGCAGCCGGCGATCAGCATGACCAGGGCCGACAACATCGCCGGCAGGAGGAACTTGCGCACTACGTCAGACCTTCACTTCTTTTTCTGTCGCCGGGAGCGCAGCGAGCGGGACTTCTGTCACAGCCGGCTCACGCACCGGTGGCGAGCGGGTCCGAGGCCCCGGCCGGTTCGGAGTAGATGATGTCGACGAGCGCGTCGTCGTCGTAGATCAGGCTGGTCAGCGAGGCCAGCGAGCACTGCCGGCGACGCGGGTCGTGCCACAGACGCTGACCTTCGAGAAACCGGCGCAGCGTGTAGACGGGCAGCTGGTGACTGACGCAGACGGCTTCGTGTCCGCGGGCCGCGTCGCGCGCCGTGTTGGCCGCGGCGAGCATGCGGTGCGCGAGCTGGATGTAGGGCTCACCCCAGGACGGTGTGAACGGGTCACGCAGCTTCGGCCAGTGCCGCGGTTTGCTCAGCGCACCGTCGCCGACCGAGACCTTGAGGCCCTCGAAGACGTTCTCGGCCTCGATGAGGTCGTCGTTGGTCAGGATGGGGACGCCGTGTGCGGCGGCGATCGGCGTGGCCGTCTCCTGCGCACGTTGCAGCGGCGAGGCGAACACGGCTTTGACGTCGTGGTCGGCGAGCGCGTCGGCGACCTTGCGTGCCTGTGCCTGGCCGTCGCCGGAGAGGCGGAAACCGGGCAGACGGCCGTAGAGGATGCCGTCCGGGTTGTCGACCTCTCCGTGGCGCATCATGTGGACGATCGTGTGCATCAGGCGTTGTCCCCCGGTGTGGCTGCGGTCGCGGCCGCCTGCGCTGCCGCGGGCAGCGCATCGGCGATCTGCGAGAAAGCATCCTCGTCGAGCGCCGCGGACACAAACCAGGCCTCGAAGGCGCTCGGTGGTGCGTACACGCCGCGCTCGAGCAGAGCGTGGAAGAAGGGCGCAAACCGCCAGGTCTCGGTGGCCGAGACGCCGGCGTAGTCGACGATCGGGATCTCCGGGTCGGTAGTGAAGAACACACTCAGCAGGCTGCCCGCCTTCTGCACGCGGTGGGCCACCCCGGCCGCGGTCAGGGCCTCGTGCAGCAGCGCCCCGAGCCGGTCGGCGTTGGCGTCGAGCGTGCGGTAGACCTCGACGTCGGCGTGGCGCAGGGTCGCGAGCCCGGCGGCGACCGCGACGGGATTCCCCGACAGCGTGCCGGCCTGGTAGACCGGCCCGGTCGGCGCGAGCCGTTCCATCACGTCGGCCCGGCCGCCGAACGCGGCGGCGGGCAGTCCCCCGCTCATGACCTTGCCGAAGGTGTAGAGGTCGCCGGCGACGCCCTCGAGCCCGTACCAGCCGCTCGGGCTCACCCGGAAACCGGTCATGACCTCGTCCATGATGAGCAACGCGCCGTGGCGTCGGGTCAGGTCGCGCAGTCCGGCGTTGAAACCCTCCACCGGCGCGACCGCGCCCATGTTCCCGGCCGCCGCCTCGGTGATGACGGCGGCGATGTCGTCACCGAACTCGGCGAAGGCGTCGGCGACGGCGGCGAGGTCGTTGTAGGGCAGGACGAGGGTGTCGTGTGCCGACGCGCCGGTGACACCGGGGCTGGTCGGCAGGCCGAGCGTGGCGACGCCGGAACCCGCGGCGGCCAGCAACGCGTCGACGTGACCGTGGTAGCAGCCGGCGAACTTGATGATCTTGGAGCGGCCGGTGTACCCGCGGGCGAGCCGGATCGCCGACATCGTCGCCTCGGTGCCGGAGTTCACCAGCCGGACACGCTCGACGGGATCGACGCGGCCGATGATCTCCTCGGCGAGTTCGATCTCGGCCTCGGTGGGCGCACCGAAGGACAGACCGCCGGTGGCCGCCTCCCGGACCGCCTCGACGACGGCCGGGTGTGCGTGTCCCAGGATCATCGGACCCCACGAGCTGACGAGGTCGACGTAGTCGTTGCCGTCGGCGTCGGTGAGCCGGCACCCGGCCGCCGAGGAGATGAAGCGCGGGGTCCCGCCGACCGCGGAGAACGCGCGCACCGGGGAGTTGACGCCACCCGGGATGGCCTGCGTCGCACGGGTGAACAGCGCGGCGGAGGCGGCCGTTCCGGGAGCAGGCGTGGCAGCAGCGGAAGGAGTCACGGCCTACAGTGTTCCAAACGGCACCGGGTGACCCAAATCCTCGCTGGTCAGAGGTGTCGGAACGTGGTCGTGCGGTGGCCGGACTATCCCGCGAGCGCCTTGCGCACCTGCTCGGCGATCGCCGCCTGCCCCTGCTCGTTGGGGTGCACCGCGCCGGGGCCCGCCGTGGTCATCGGCTCGATCCACCGTTCGTCGCCGGCACAGGCGTCGTGACCTTCGGACACCTGGGACATGTCGACGAACTCCACCCCCGCGTCCTCCGCCGCCCGCCGCCCGTAGGTGTTCAGCGCCGTCTGCAGTTCGCGGATCATCGGCACGTCACCTTCGGCGAGACGCATCTCGGGGTAGCAGCCGACGGTCGGCGGCAGCAGCCACGGGTAACCGGTCAACAAGATCCGGGCGTTCGGCGCGCGGTCCCGGACGTCGCGCAACGCCTGCCGGACCGCGGGGTAGATGTCGGCGGCGACCGGGTCGATCAGCGAACTCCCGTAGCGATCGGTGCACGGCGCCCCCGAGCGGTCGACGTCGGCGAGTTCGCTGCAGAGCCGGATCGCCCGGCCATAGGTCTGCTCGTCGTTGCCACCGATCATCAGCGTCACCACGTCGGTGTCGTCGTCGAGGGCGTCGAGCTGCGGCGGTACGCCCTGGTGCTGCGCCTCCCGGAAGTCGTCGGTGTCGGCGCCCGCGCAGCTGACGTCCGTGAGGTCGAAGTCCTCGTCCACGGCGACGATGTGCGCGTAGTTCTTCGACGACCGCTGGCAGTAGATCGGTGAGTCCGCCTCGAGCGGGCGCACCCCGGTCCCGGCGCTGAAACTGTCGCCGAGGTTGACGTGCTTCGTCGACCGTGCGTTGTTCTCCGTCGACTGTGCAGGCGTTTCCGTCGACCGTGCGGGCGTTTGCGTCGACCGTGCAGGTGTTTGCGTCGACTGTGCATCGTTCTGCGTCGACTGTGCGCATCCGGCGAGGACGGTGCCCGCCACGAGCAGCACGAGTCCGGACCGGATCAGTCGCCGTGGACGTCGATCGCCGAACCTGCGTGCGTTCATCCCGCCATCCTGCGTGCGGCGGAGCCCGTCGGCAACCATCGACCAGTCCCCGGCCCACGCGAGTAGCGTGGTGCGCCGAGGGGACCTCCGCTCCGGGCGGAGTCCCGCAGCCGAGTGACGAGGATGTGAATGCGCATGAGCGACAAGGAGATTCTCGACCCGCAGGCCGTGCTCGACGGCGTGCCCACCGGACTCTGGATCGACGGCCGGTCCACCCCGGCCGCCGACGGCGCGACCTTCGAGGTCTACGACGCCGCAACCGAGGAATCGCTCGTCGCGGTCGCCGACGCGGGAGTCGTCGACGCCCGTGCCGCGCTCGACTCCGCGGTCGCCGCATCCGCCGACTGGGCGGCCACCGCACCGCGCGAGCGCGGCGAGATCCTCCGCCGGACCTTCGAACTGCTCACCGACCGCGCCGACGACATCGCGATGCTGATGACGCTCGAACTCGGCCGCGCCCTGCCCGACAGCCGGGCCGAGACGACCTACGGCCTGGAGTTCCTGCGCTGGTTCGCCGAAGAAGCCGTGCGCGTGGGGGGCCGATTCAGTCCGGCACCGGCCGGCAACGGGCGCATCCTGGTGGCCCACCAACCGGTCGGGCCGTGCCTGGCGATCACCCCGTGGAACTTCCCGCTCGCGATGGGGACGCGGAAGATCGGCCCCGCGCTCGCGGCAGGCAACGTCATCCTCGTCAAACCGGCCCGCGAGACACCGCTGACGATGCTCGCGCTGGCCGAGGCCTTCGCCGAGGCCGGCCTCCCGCCCGGCGTGCTGTCGGTCCTGCCCACCACGTCGAGCGGCGACGTGTCGTCGACGCTCATCACCGACGACCGCATCCGCAAGATCAGCTTCACCGGTTCGACGCCGGTGGGCCGCAGCCTGCTCGGCCAGGCCGCCGATCGCGTTCTGCGCACATCGATGGAACTCGGGGGCAACGCCCCGTTCCTCGTCTTCGACGACGCCGACATCGATGCTGCCGTCGAGGGCGCATTCGCCGCCAAGATGCGCAACGGCGGTGAGGCCTGCACCGCGGCCAACCGATTCCTGGTGCAGTCCGGCGTCGCCGAGGAGTTCACCGAGAAGCTCGTGGCGAAGATGTCGGAGGTCCGCATGGGCCCGGGGTACTCCGACGGGGTGACCCTGGGACCGTTGGTGAACGCCGATCAGCGGGACAAGGTCGCCGAGGCGGTCGAGCAGGCCGTCGCCGACGGCGCCCGGGTGCGGTTGGGTGGTGAACGTCCGGAAGGTCGAGGCTTCTTCTATCCGGCAACGGTTCTCGACAACGTCGACCCGTACGCGCCGGTGACACGCGAGGAGATCTTCGGCCCCGTCGCGGTGATCAGCACCTTCGACGACGAATCCGCCGGCATCGAGGCGGCGAACTCGACCGAGTACGGCCTGGCGTCGTACTTCTACAGTCGCGATCTCGAGCGCTGCATGCGGGTCGCGGAGCGTCTGGACTCAGGCATGGTGGGGGTGAATCGAGGCGTGATCTCCGACGCCGCAGCGCCGTTCGGCGGGATCAAGCAGTCGGGGATCGGGCGCGAGGGCGGTAGCGAGGGCATCGACGAGTACCTCTCGGTGAAGTACGTCGCCCTGACGTGACGGTGTTACGTATGTGACTAGTGATGCAGGTGTTATCGATCTGATACCTGCACGGCCGTACTGATCCCTACACTCGGTCACCATGCGTCGTAGAACCCTCACGACCGCGGCTGCCGCGACCGCGATCGCCACCGCCGCTTCGGTGGCGATCGCGGTCGCACCGTCGGAACCGGTCGCGAATGTCCAGAATGCCGCGGTCAGCACCGATTTCGGCAGTGTCGATCTCGGCAGCTCCGAACTGGGAACACCCAACAGCAACTTCCTGTGGCAGAGCCCGGGAACCCGCTACATCGTCGTACTCGGTGCCAAGTTCGGCGTTCTCGGCCAGACCCCGGACGTGCTCAAGCGCCGCCTGAACGTGGCGGCCAACCTGGGCAAGAAGCACCCGTTCAACCGCATTATCGTCTCCGGCGGCGACACCCACTGGCTGCCCGTCACCGAGGCCCAGTTCATGAATCTCGGCCTCATCCGTCGCGGAATCCCCATGTGGCAGATGGTGAACGAGGGACGGTCGACCTCGACCGTGCAGAACGCCCACTACACCGTCGGCATGCTCAAGGCCATGGGCGCCAACGGCGCCATCATCGTGACCAACGGCTTCCACATGGAGCGTGCGATGAAGAACTTCCGCGACGCGGCCCGAAACCAGCACGCCCGCATCGAGTTCCGGTCGGCGTACGCCTAGCACCTCACGGACACCCTTCCCGCGTCGCCAATTCCGTGCCGCTGATTCGATCCCATCAGCGGGACGGAAACGGCACCGCGGGAACACAGCTCGCCCCGCCGGCCGAAGCCGACGGGGCGAATCCGTGAGTCGGGGCGATCAGCGCAGGAGCGCGCGGCTCATGACGACGCGCTGGATCTGGTTGGTGCCCTCGTAGATCTGGGTGATCTTGGCGTCGCGCATCATGCGCTCGACCGGGAAGTCGCGGGTGTATCCGGCGCCGCCGAAGAGCTGCACGGCGTCGGTGGTGACCTCCATCGCGACGTCGGACGCGAAGCACTTCGACGCCGACGAGATGAAGCCCAGGTTCTTCTCGCCACGCTCGGCGCGAGCGGCCGAGGTGTAGACCATGAGGCGCGCGGCCTCGACCTTCATCGCCATGTCGGCGATCATGAACTCGACGCCCTGGAACGAGCTGATCGGCTTGCCGAACTGCTTGCGGTCCTTGACATATGCGATCGCCTGGTCGAGCGCACCCTGCGCGATGCCGACGGCCTGCGCGCCGATGGTCGGACGGGTGTGGTCGAGGGTCTGCAGCGCGGTCTTGAAGCCGGTGCCCTCGTCGCCGATGATGCGGTCGAGCGGGATGGTGCAGTCCTCGAAGTACAGTTCTGCGGTCGGCGAACCCTTGATACCGAGCTTCTTCTCCAGCGGTCCGACGGTGAAGCCGGGATCGTCCTTGTGGACCATGAACGCGGAGATGCCGTTGGCCTTCTTGTCGGCGTCCGTCACCGCCATCACCGTGTACCAGGACGACTTGCCGCCGTTGGTGATCCAGCACTTGGTGCCGTTGAGGACCCAGTTGTTTCCGTCTTTGCGTGCGCGGGTCTTCATCCCCGCGGCGTCGGAACCGGCCTCGCGCTCGGACAGTGCGTACGACGCCATCGCCTCGCCGGAGGCGATCCCGGGCAGCACCTGCTGCTTGAGCTCGTCGGAGCCGTTGAGGATCAGGCCCATGGTGCCGAGCTTGTTGACGGCGGGGATCAGCGACGACGACGCGTCGACACGGGCGACCTCTTCGATGACGATGCACGCCGCGATGGAGTCGCCGCCCTGGCCGCCGAACTCCTCGGGCACATGGATGGCGTTGAATCCCGAGGCGACGAGGGCGTCGAGCGCCTCCTGCGGAAACCGCGAGTTCTCGTCGACGTCGGCGGCGTGGGGCTCGATCTCCTTCTCGGAGAGCGCACGGATCGCCTCGCGCAGCGCGATGTGCTCTTCCGGGAGCTCGAAGACGTTGAAGTCGGGATTTCCGTAACCCATGACAACTCCTCACGGCACCTGCGGTGCCTGTTCGTTCCCGGCACGCGTGTACCGGCAGATGTTGACGACCAGTGCAGCACGGCACTCAGTGCCATGTCAATCCGCACGAACCCTTACCCGGCCGATTGTCCTCGAATCCGCGGCCATTGTCCCGCAGCCGTTCGTCGGGCTCAGCCCTCCCCCAGCTCTTCGGCTACGCGACGTGCGACTTCGGCCGGCGGAATGCCCGCCGGGTAGGTGACGACGGTGACCTGTCTGCCCGATTCCACCACCGGCGTCGACACAGTCCCAGCACGTGCGGCACCGAGTGCCACGGCCACCCGTTCCAGCTCCACGCGCAGACGTTCCGGCGTGGCCCCGGCGTCGCCGCGGATCATCTGCCGGAGAAGGAAGTTGTGGGTGCCGGTGACTGCCGCCACATAGGCCACCACGTGGACCGGCGACTCCTCGGGCAGGCGTGCACGCAAGAACTCCTCGAAAGCGCCCTGATAGCGATAGGTCGTGACCAGTTCCCGGTCCCGCAGCGCCGGCACCTCCTGGACCACCTGCGCCCGACGCACCGCGAGTTCGCGGTCCCGGACGAAGTGGCCGAAGACCAGCTCCGCGGCGGCGCACACGGCCAGCCACGGGTCGTCGTCGCCGGTGGCGAGCCGGTCGCCGACCTGCGTCAGCAACGACTCGTGGTCGGCGAAGATCACATCCTCTTTGGATCCGAACTGCCGGAAGAACGTGCGACGTGACATGCCGGCGGCCGCGGCGAGCTGTTCGACGGTCGTCGACTCGTAGCCGTGCTCGCTGAACAACCGGATGGACTCGGCGACGACGCGCATGCGGAACGCGCCCGGATCGGTGTCCACGACTGACATGGATCAAGTATCACCACACCGCGGCGGAGTGGTCGGCAGACCGGCCCCGAAAAGGCGGTTCGGCGCCGACCCGTACCGCGGATGGCGATCATTACTCGTCAGTAGCAGGCGCCACAAAAGCTAGGTCCGACGCCGGGTCACTACGTACGGTGGAGCCATGGCAACCCCCACCGCCCCCTCCGAGAAGACTCCGGCCGAGAAGAGCTCGGACGAGAAGACCCCGTCGACGACGAGCCCGACTCCCATCGCCACCGAACCGACGGTCGACGACCCGGTGACGCCGGCCTCTGTCTCCGCCGACGACGAACTGTCCGCGGACGAGCGGGCCCTGCTGGTCGACAATCTGCGGTTCGTCCTCGACGGTCGCTGGCGGACGACGAGGGAGACGGTGCGGGCGAACTCGAATCGCGCCGACCTGCTGCCCGATCCGGCTCGGACACTCGACGAGGCCCGCGCCCACACCCTCGAGGTGATGCGCGATCTGGCCTCCCAGGGTTTCGCAGCCGCCGGTTTCGCCGAAGACCACGGCGGCAGCGGTGACATCGGCGTGTCGATCACCGCCATCGAGATGCTCGGCTATGCCGACCTGTCCCTCATGGTGAAGGCGGGTGTGCAGTGGGGCCTCTTCGGCGGCGCCGTCGAGAACCTCGGCACCGCACGGCATCACGAGAAGTACGTGCCCGGGATCATCGACCTGAGCGTCCTCGGTTGCTTCGCGATGACCGAGACCGGGCACGGCTCGAACGTCCAGGCCATCGAGACCACGGCGACCTACGACCGCGATGCCCGCGAGTTCGTGATCAACTCCCCGACCCCGTCGTCCCGCAAGGACTACATCGGCGGCGCCGCCGCGCACGCCCACTACGCCGCGGTGTTCGCACAGCTCGTCACCGGCGCACCCGACGAGGAGGCCGAAGGCCGTGGCGTGCACTGTTTCGTGGTGCCGATCCGCGACGAGGACGGCAACGACCTGCCCGGTGTCACCACCAGCGACTGCGGATACAAGGGCGGACTCGCCGGCGTCGACAACGGCCGGATCATGTTCGACAACGTCCGCATCCCCGCGGAGAACCTGCTCAACCGGTACGCCGACGTGGCCGAGGACGGCAGCTACAGCTCGCCGATCGAGAACACCAACCGTCGCTTCTTCACCATGCTCGGCACGTTGATCCGTGGTCGGGTGAGTGTCGCGGCGACCGCAGGCGCCGCCGGCCGTAAGGCGCTGGCGCTGTCCACCCGCTACGGACTGATCCGCAAGCAGTTCGAGGCGCCCGAGGGCACCGACGAGATCACCGTGATGGATTACCTCGGACACCAGCGAAAGCTGTTGCCCCTCATCGCCAAGTCGTACGCGATCGGCTTCGCGCAGAACGAGATCGTCGACGAGTTGCACGAGGTCCAGTCGGTCGCACCCGACGACTCCGACGCCGGTCGTCAGCGCCAGCTCGAGGGCCAGGCCGCCGGCCTGAAGGCCTACGCGACCTGGCACGCCTCCCACGCCATCAATGTCAGCCGCGAAGCATGCGGCGGCGCAGGCTATCTCGATGAGAACCAGCTGTCGATCATGCGCGGCGACATCGACGTGTTCACCACCTTCGAGGGCGACAACACGATCATGACGCAGCTGATCGCGAAAGAACTGCTGTCGGCGTACTCCGAAGACGTGCAAGGACTCTCGGCCGGCGGCTGGGTGCGGTTCATCGCCGGGATGGCACGTGATGTGGTGGCCGAGAAGACCGCGGTCCGGCAGGTCGTGCAGACCCTGCTCGACGGCTCCGACGAGGACACCGAGAAGTCCGCGCTCACCGACCGCAGCACGCAGATCCGACTGTTCCGCAATCGCGAGGACCACCTGGTCCGCACGTGCGCGCAACGACTGCGCCGCGCCCTCGACGACGACAACGACGCCTTCGAGGTGTTCAACAACGCGCAGGACCACCTGCTGAAGGTGGGCCACGCCCACATCGAGCGTGTTGTGCTCGAGGCCTTCGTCGAGGCGATCGAGAACTGCGATTCTCGTTCCGCGGCAGATCTTCTGGGCAAGGTGTGCGATCTGTTCGTCTATTCGGCGCTGGAGGACGACCTGTCCTGGTTCCTGATGCACCGGCACATCTCGGTGGAGCGCGCGAAGGCCATCCGGCGCGGGGTGAACGAACTCTGCCAGGAGCTGCGCCCGCACGCTCGGTCGCTCGTCGACGCATTCGGTGTCCCCGAAGAACTGCTGCGCGCACCCATGTTGCAGAACGGCTGAACCCGCTTCACAACCACTGCGGCCACCGTCGAGGAGACGGTGGCCGCGGTGCGTTCCGGGCCGGTGTTTGCCCATCGGCACAGCGGGCATACTGCCGCCGACGCCGCTGTGGAGACCACGCTGCGCGGTCCGCGACCGGGCGCGTGCGACCACCCGACAACCGGAGTTCTCATGACCGCAGTACCCGACCTCATCACGACCCCGTTCCGCTGGCTCGCCGCCCTCAGGCACGCCCGGGTGTTCCACCCCGACGGTCTGCTGTGCGGGGGACGCGCCGCACTGTCCGCGGATCACCCATTGCCCTTCCGCAGCGGCCCGGTGTCGGTGCGGGTGTCGAAGGGGATCGGCACGCCCGGCGGCCTACCGGACATCGTGGGGCTCGCCATCCGGTTTCCGTCGACCGACCATGGCGCGGTGGGTGGCGGCGGCGTCTCGTCCTCGACCAACGCCACCGGCGCCTGGGACCTTTTGCTCGCCGGCCCGGCCCCGTTCGCCGGCCGCGTGCCCGTGCCGCTCCCGACGACGCACTGGGCCACCGCGGTGTCGAGCCTGACTCCGTACCGCTACGACGGCGAGCTGTACTGGATTCGGGCCCGCATCCTCGAGCCGTCGGAGTCCTCGGGACTCTCGATCGAGGATCTGGCCGCCCGCCTGCGCCGCAACCAGCCGATCGTGATCGTCCTCGAGGCCGGCGTCGGACGCTTCGTGCCGGTGGTCCGGATCGAGCTCGACCACGTCCTCACCGGACTCGACGTCGACTTCGACCCGATCCTGCACCGGCCCGTAGGCGTCGAGTTCGCGCCGTCGTGGCTCGGCGACCTACGACGCCGCGCCTACCGCGACAGCCGGGCGGGCCGTCACTCGGTCGATTCCTGATCCGCCGGGTCGGTTCCCGTCGTCGAGGCGCCGCGGGGCGGCAGACCCAACCGAAGGGCCTCGTGTGCCTGCGTGAGTTCGCTGCGCAACCGTTCGACGTCCCGGGCCCACGCTTGCGCGAGGGTCCCCGAGGTCAGCTCCACACCGATCCCCTTACGCCGCCGGGGTACGCCGTGCAGCTCACCGAGCGCCGACGCACTCTCCCAGTCCTCCGGGGCGTGACCGTGGTTGGGCGGGAAGATCTTCCGGATGTCCGCGAGCGGGGTCGTGACCGCGCCCTGCCGGAGCGTGGTCTCGGTGAGCTCGACGCTGACGTGGCGGCGGGCAGCGGACACCTGCACCAGGGAGAACCCGAGAAGCAGCACGAAGAAGATCATGAGCACCGGCCAGTGCACCTGACCCGGTCCGGTGATCTCCACGGCCAGGACCGCGCCGACCAGGATCGGGCCGATCAGGACCACCCACCAACTCCCGCCGGACTCGGCGAACAAGATCTCCCCGGCCGGTTCCACCAGCGCGTCGGGTTCGGCGACGTCGGGTTCGGTGGCATCGGATTCCGGGGCGTCGGATTCCGGCAGATCGGACTCCGAGACATCGGACTCGGTGGGGTCGGGCTCGGAGCCGGCCGGGTCGGCCGTCATGTGTTCTTCTTGCGGGACCGGCGAGCCGGGCCCTCCGGCTCCTTGCCGGTGTACCAGGTCTCGGCGGGTGGCCGGTAGGCGAGCAACGACCCGAACAGGCCGATGATGCCCGCCAGCAACGGGAACGCGAAGAAGTTCATCCCCAGGCTCAGGAACAGCAGCATCGCCACGACGACCAGGGTCAGCGCCGCCAGCGACGAGCGCCATCTCGCGTCGCCGGTGAACGCCTTGCTGCCCAGCAGGATGTAGGCGACACCCACGACGACGACCATGGCGCCCAGCACTCCGGACGTGACGGTCCCGGAGTCGCCGACCGCGGACACGACGATGACGAGTGCGCCGAGCGCGATCAGGAGCGCACCCGAGGTCAACCAGCACCGGTAGGCCCAGACGACGAGTTTCGGACGCAGCGCCGGATCGGGACTTGTCACTGGTTCTTCGGTCCTTCGTTCTGGTTCTCGGGGGCTGGTTTCCCGGGCTGGGGGTTCTCCGGGTGAGGGTTCTCCGGGTGAGGGTTCTCCGGGTGCGGGCCGATGCGCTCACCTCGGTACTCGCTGTCACCATACGGCGTGTTCTGGCCGTACGGGTTCTGGCCGTACGGGTTCTGGCCGTACGGATTCTGGCCGTACGGATTCTGGCCGTACGGATTCTGGCCGTACGGATTCTGGCCGTACGGATAGGGCGGCATCGGCGGGTGCACCGGCTGCGGCTTGCGCGCCTGCGCCATGGCCCGGCAGTACTTCTCGGAGTCGCCCCGCATCAGCAGCACCGTCGCACCCAGCGCCGCGACGCCGCTGATCACCTGCGGGATCATCGCCCACGCCGGCGACGTGTCGCCGAACAGCGAGAACAGCAGGCTGACCACGACGTAGACACCCATCGCCGACAGCACGACGCGGGCCCAGTTGTAACCCTTCCGGGTGAACCAGACGATCAACGCGGTGATCGCGGTCAGGAACAGCGAGGTCGCTACCAGCACACCCACCACGAATCCCGACGACGTCATGAAGTCGACCTGCTCGGGTGGGATGCCCTCCTGGGGAGCCGCACGCACCTGCTCGCCGATCATGTCCACGAAGGTGCCGGTCTGCGCGAACAGCGCCACGATCTGGCCGACGATCACCACCACCCACAGCTCGACGGCGATGGAGACGGAGTCGGGGATCTTCGGTTGCGACGACGCGCCGGGGTCGGACTCGGGCGCGGGGCCGTACGGTGCGGACATGGGACCAGCCTAGTGAACCGGGATCGCCGCGAGCGCTGCGCGCGGGATCACGACAGGCGCTGTGCCACCTCGGCCGCCCAGTAGGTCAGGACGATCGAGGCACCGGCCCGCCGGATGCCGGTCAGTGACTCCAGGATCGCGGCATCCCGGTCGATCCAGCCCCGTTCGGCGGCGGCGGAGATCATCGAGTACTCGCCGCTGATCTGATACGCCGCGACCGGGACGTCGCTCATCTCGGCGACGTCACGCACGATGTCGAGGTAGCTCATCGCCGGCTTCACCATCACGATGTCGGCGCCCTCCTCGAGGTCGAGACGGACCTCGCGCAGCGCCTCCAGCCGGTTGGCCGCATCCTGCTGGTAGGTGCGCCGGTCGCCCTGCAACGACGAGCCGACCGCTTCCCGGAACGGGCCGTAGAACGCCGAGGCGTACTTCGCGGCGTAGGCCAGGATCCCAGTGTCGGTGAAGCCCTCCGCGTCGAGGGCGGCACGGATCGTGGCGACCTGACCGTCCATCATCCCGCTCGGCCCGAGGAGGTGCGCACCCGCTCGCGCCTGCGCCAGGGACATCGACACGTACCGCTCGAGGGTCTCGTCGTTGTCGACGCGACCCCGGCCGTCGACGACGCCGCAGTGCCCGTGGTCGGTGAACTCGTCGAGACAGGTGTCGGCCATGAGGACCGTCGAGTCCCCGAGGTCGTCGGCGAGGGTGCGCAGGGCCCGGTTGAGGATTCCGTCCTCGGCGTCGGCGCCCGACCCGGTGGCGTCCTTGTCCTCCGCGCGCGGCACACCGAACAGCATCAGCCCGCCGACGCCGGCCGCGACCGCCTCGGCCGCGGCACCGCGCAGCGAGTCCATCGTGTGCTGCACGACGCCCGGCATCGACGAGATCGGCACCGGCTCGTCGATGCCGTCGGCGACGAACATCGGCAAGACCAGGTGTCGCGGCTCGAGTGAGGTCTCGGCGACCAGCCGACGCATCGCCGGGGTGGTACGCAGCCGCCGGGGCCGGATCACGGGTGACATGAAATCTCCTTCGTCTCACGGGCCCTTCGAGGCTCGTCGCTATCGCTCCTCACACCTCAGGGAGCAGGAGTCTCGGCTGTCGCTCCTCACACCTCAGGGAGCAGGAGTCTCGGCTGTCGCTCCTCACCTCAGGGAGCAGGAGTCTCGGCTGTCGCTCCTCACACCCTTCGATGCTCGTCGCTGCGCTCCTCGCACCTCAGGGCGGCGCCTCAGGGAGGAGGAGGCTCACGAACGCGAGCGGCGAGACTTCTTGCGCGGGGGCGGAAGTGCACCCTCGGCCCGGAGCCGGGCGGCGTGCTCGGCGAGCGCGTCGACCAGTTCGAGCACCGACGCGTTCTCCGGCTGCACATCCACCCGGAGTCCGAATTCGGTTGCGGTCTCGGCGGTCTTGGGTCCGATGCACGCGACGATGGTGCGCGCGTGCGGCTTTCCGGCGATACCGACGAGGTTGCGCACCGTCGAGCTCGAGGTGAAGCAGACCGCATCGAAGCCGCCGGTCTTGATCATCTCGCGGGTCTCGGCGGGCGGCGGTGCCGCGCGCACGGTGCGGTAGGCCGTCACGTCGTCGATCTCCCAGCCGCGGTCACGCAGACCCTCGGACAGCGTCTCGGTGGCGATGTCGGCGCGCGGCAACAGGACTCGGTTCACCGGATCGAAGACGTCGTCGTAGGGCGGGAAGTCCTCGAGGAGTCCCAGCGAGCTCTGCTCACCCGACGGCACGAGTTCGGGGTTGATACCGAACGACCGCACCTTCTCGGCCGTGGCCTCACCGACACAGGCGATCTTGACGCCGGAGAACGCGCGGGCGTCGAGTCCGAACTCGGCGAACTTCTCCCACACCGCGCGGACCGCGTTGGTGGAGGTGAACACGACCCACTGGTAACGCCCGTCGACCAGTCCCTTGACGGCGCGTTCCATCTGCGCGGGACTCCGCGGCGGTTCGACCGCGATGGTCGGCACCTCCTTGGGCATGGCGCCGTGGCTGACGAGCCGCTCGCTCATGTCGCCGGCCTGGTCCTTGGTGCGCGGCACCAGGACGGTCCAGCCGTACAGGGCGCGCGATTCCCACCACGAGAGCTTGCCGCGCGCACCCACGACCTTGCCGACCGTGACGATCAGCGGGCCGGTGAGCGCGTTGCCCTGCTCGTTGAGCGTCGCGAGCGTGGCCTCGATGGTGCGCTGTGCACAGGTCGTGCCGTTGATGGTGATCGCGGCCGGGGTCTGGGGCGCCATGCCGTGTTCGGTGAGCGCACTCGCGGTCTCGGCGAGGTGACCCGACGTCGCGTGCAGCACCAGCGGGCCCGGGGCGGCGGCCAGTGCGGCCCAGTCGACCTCGCCGCGGACGTCGGCCTCGGTGTGGGTCGAGCCGAGCGGCATGCCGGCGTAGCTCGGCACGACGGAGGCGGCGGGCAGGCCCGGCAGGACCTCGAAGGTGACGGACGTGCGGGCGACGGCGTTCACCTCGGCGAGGACCGAGTCGGTGGTCAGCGGATCTCCGGAGACCACGCGCACGACGTCGTCGCCGTTGCGGGCCGCGGCAACGAGGGTTTTCGCGACCTCGGCCGGGTCGCCGAGTGCCGGTCGGACCACCGACTCCTCGTCGGCCTGTCCGGCATCAGCCTTGCCGGTCTCGTCACCGACGGCCTGCGGCTCGTCGGCCGGGGCGGCAGGCGCCGACGCCGCGTCGTCGGCGGGTTTCTCGGCCTTCTTGGTGGATCGGCGAGTGTCGGCGGCGGGTTCGTCGCGATGCGCACTACCGATCAGCGACACCACCGGCGCGGGCACATCGGGGTCGATGTAGGCCGTGGTCGCGTTGGTGATCACGGTGCGCGCCCGCACGGTGAGCAGGTCTGGGTCCCCTGGACCCGACCCCACGAACAGGATCCGTCCGGGATTTGCCTTCTTCGTACGGCTCATGGGTTCGCACTCTCCTGCCCTCTCGGCGAGGGCTGCAGTTCGTTCTCTGCTAGGGAGAGTTGACGAGGTCGCCCGCTCCCAGCTCCAGCAGTTCGGCGGCGAGATCCTTGCCCAGCTGAACGGCATGATCGACCGGACCCACCGCCGAAGCGCGGATCACGTCCGATCCGTCCTCGGCCGCCACTGCCGCTCGGAGCGACAGCTCGGCGAAGATGCGCCCGTCCTCGTCGATCGACTCGACCACCTCCGCGATCGCTCCGACCGGTGCGGTACAGCCGGCTTCGAGAGCCGCGAGTACCGCCCGTTCGGCATCGATGGCCGCGCGGGTGGACTTGTCGTCCAACTCGGCGAGAATTCTCACCAGTTCGGCATCGTCTGAGCGGCACTCCACAGCGAGTGCACCCTGCGCCGGAGCCGGCAGCATGACCACCGGTTCGAGCGCTTCGGAGACCACTTCGGTCCGTCCGATCCGCACGAGCCCGGCGCGGGCGACCACGACTGCGTCGAGTTCGCCGCTGGCGACTTTGCCCAACCGAGAATCTAGGTTGCCTCGTAGGGGGCGGATTTCCAAACCGAGACCCAATGCCTTAAGCTGCGCGGCCCGTCGCGGGGCCGAGGTGCCGATGACCGAGCCGGGTGGGAGCTCGCCGAGCACCAGTCCGTCGCGTGCGACCAGTGCATCGCGGGGATCGACGCGCGTCGGGACGGCCGCGATGGTGAGGTCGTCCTCGGGCGCCGTCGGGAGGTCCTTGTACGAGTGCACGGCGACGTCGACCTCGTCGTTCCGGAGCGCCACGCGGATCGCGGTGGTGAACACCCCGACGCCGATCTCGGCCACCGGCGCGGCCGAGGCGTCACCGGCGGTCTTGATGATGACCAGTTCGGCGGGATGCCCGGCGGCGGTCAACGCATCGGCGATGGTCTGCGACTGGGTGGTCGCCAGCAGTGAACCCCGCGTGCCGATCCGGATCGGCGCGGGAGAGGTTGCGCTCATCGGTCGCCCAGCTCGCCCGCCGCGTCACCCGCGGGCAGGCCACCGATGTGGTCGGGAGCCGAAACAGCTTCGGCCGCACCGGGCTTGAGTTCGAACAGTTCGCGCAGCGCCTCGGCGTAGTGGTCCCCGTTGGGGGTCGACGCCAGTTGCTTGACCCGAACGGTCGGCGCATGCAGGAGCTTGTCGACGACGCGACGGACGGTCTTGGCGACCTCGTCGCGCTGTGCGCCCTCGAGGTCGGGAAGCCGGGTCTCGAGACGCAGGATCTCCGCCTCGACGACGTCGGCGGCGCGCTGGCGCAGTGCTGCGACGGTCGGGGTGACCTCGGCCTGACGCTGGTGGGTGAGGTAGTCGGCGAGTTCGGAGGCGACGATCGACCGCGCCGCGAGGGTGTCGTTCTCGGCGGCCTGGGTCTCGGAGTCGCCCCGCAGACCCTCGATGTCGACGATGTGCACGCCGGGAAGTCGCGCGGCGGCCGGGTCGACGTTGCGCGGGAGACCGAGGTCGCAGATGACGAGCGGCGCGGCCGCGTTCCCGGCCAG
Organism: Gordonia terrae; assembly: GCF_001698225.1. Lineage (NCBI taxonomy): Bacteria > Bacillati > Actinomycetota > Actinomycetes > Mycobacteriales > Gordoniaceae > Gordonia > Gordonia terrae. The sequence continues at coordinate 1,216,819 of NZ_CP016594.1, read as the reverse complement.
TCTCCGCCCGCTCACTCCGTTCCCGGCGCGGGCGCGGGCGCGAGACGCGAGAGCCTCGTGCACCGATCCCACGCCGACGACCGCGCCGATCGCACCCGTACACGTCACGACGACGTCGGCCGTGGCCATCGCGGCCGGCAGGTCGTCGAGTCCGACGCCCCGGACGTCGATGCCGTGATTGGCGGCGATGTTGCCCGCGAGATGGTCGGCCTTGTCGACGGTCCGGTTCACCACGACCATCTCGGTGACGCCCTCACGGGCCAGCTGCGCGGTGGCCAGACCACCCATCGCACCGGCACCGACGACGACCGCGCGGCGCAGGCGGTGTGCGCCGGTCGCGGGATCGGTGAGCAGCGCCTTGGCGCGGTGAAGTGCGACGGAGACCACCGAGGCACCCGCCCGGTCGATACCGGTCTCGGTGTGTACCCGCTTGCCGACGCGCAGTGCCTGCTGGGCCAGTTCGTGCAGGACGCGCCCGGCGGAGTCGTTGGCGTCGGCGCTGAGGTAGGCGTTGCGGATCTGGCCGAGGATCTGCTGCTCGCCGACGACCAGCGAATCGAGGCCCGCCGCGACGGTGAAGAGATGCTCGACGGCGGCCTCGGAGTACCGGACGTAGGCGTGGCGGGTCATCTCGTTGACGGTCATGCCGGAGTGATCGCCGAGGACGGCGCCGACGGCCTCGAGCGCCGGGTGGAAGGCGTCGACGACGGCGTAGATCTCCACCCGATTGCAGGTGGAGACGAGCATGGCCTCGGAGATCGCTCGCGAGGAGAGCAGCTCGTCGATCAATTTGGGACGGTCGTGGTCGGAGACCGCCAACCGCTCGAGCACCTCGACCGGAGCACTGCGGTGCGACACCCCGAACAACAGAACACTCACGCTGTCACCGTTTCTTCACCCATTGCGTTTCCCTGGTGCCCGCGAGCCCGCTTCGTTCCGCGCGGCTCCTTGACGTCGTCGCGCGGCCCGCGAGAGGCCTGGAAAGCCAACACCTGTAGCTCCAAGGCTAGATCAACCTGTCTGACGACGACATCCGACTCCGCCGGAAGCGAGACCGGCGTGACGTTGAGCACCTGCCGTACACCCGCGGCGACGAAGGCGTCGAAGGCGAGCCGGGCATCGTCGTCGGCCGTGGCGATCACCGCGATCTCGACCGTCGGGACCGCCCGTGCACAGACGGTCGCGATGTCGGTCAGAGGCGCCACCTGCGGACCCCCCGACTCGAGGACCGCGCCGGCCAGGGCGGGATCGGCGTCGAACATCGCCACGACCCGGAACCCACGTCCGAAGCCTGCGTGCGACAGCAGCGCGCGGCCGAGCGAACCGGCACCGGCGAGCGCGACGGTGTGGATGCTGTCGGTGTGCAGGGTCATCGAGATCCGCGCGGTCAGGCGCCCGACGTCGTATCCGACGCCGCGAACGCCGTTGGCGCCCACGTAGGAGAGATCCTTGCGCAGGATGGCGGGATTGACCCCGGCGGCCGTCGCCAGCTCGCCGCTGGACGCCAGCAGGATGCCGCGGCGACTGAACGAGCGCAGCACGTGCAGGTAGGTGGCCAGCCGGGTCACCGTCGGCCCGGGGATGTCGGCGGTGGGGATGTCGGCGGTGGGAACGGCAGACGCGGGAGGGTCGGCGTCAGCCGACTTCGCTCGCTCCGCGCCCACGCTCACTCCCGCACACTCGTCGGCGTCGACCGGACGCCGAGACCCGACTCTTCTGAATGGGAACGAGGATATAACTTGCCTGTGAATCTGTTCACACGGCCCCTCGCGACCGGTCGTGCTGTGTTAGGCGCCGCGTCGACGTGGGAACCGATTCACCGACGGCCGGTGAGATCGGCCCGCAGGCGCGGTTCGTCGACCTCCCAGTAGCTGTGCTCGTCGCCGTCGAGCAGGACCACGGGAAGCCGGTCGCCGAACTCGGCGCGGAGGTCGGCACGCCCGTCGTCGGCCGCCCGGTCGACGTCGACCTCGGTGAACCCGACGCCCAGGTCGGCGCAGATCCGGGTCAGGTCGGCACGGGCCGCCGCGCAGGCCTGACAGCCGGCACGCGTCAACAGTTCCACCGTCATGGCGACCATCCTCCCAGCGTCGTGATCGGACGATCACCCGGGTGACGCGGCCCGGGGTGGATGTGCGATCCGCCACCGCGCGGGGGTCGGACTTCGGGCCCCGGCACCACTAGGCTGTACCGGGCAAGCAGTGCTGGCGCTACGCGTGGGAGGTGGGCAGTGGGCGAGATCCCGGGCCCGGAAGACCGTCAGGACGACGAGACGCCCGACGACGCGACAGATCTCCCGCCCAATCCGATGCAGGGCGACGGCCCGACCGGCGACGACTGGGAGTCGCACGCCGCCCGAATGGAGTTCACCGACGACTTCGACGAGGACGCCGAACTCCACGAACTCGGCGACGACGAGAACAACCGGGTCACGACCTGGATCTCGCAGCGGGCGACCGCGGCCACCGGCCGCTTCCGCCAGACCGCCCACGAACTCCGCCAGACCCTCGCCGGCGAGGCCAGCGCCAAGGCCGCCGTCGACTCGCTGCGGTCGCGCGAGACGGCCGACATCCCGGGCGAACCCCGGCGAGACCTCACCGCCGCAGCGTTCTTCGACGTCGACAACACCCTGGTCCAGGGCGCGTCGATCGTGCATTTCGCCCGCGGCCTGGCGGCCCGGAAGTACTTCACCTACGGCGACATCATGGACTTCGCATGGACGCAGGCGAAGTTCCGGATCACCGGCAAGGAGAATGCGCGCGACGTCGCCGAGGGCCGGGAGAAGGCGTTGTCCTTCATCGCCGGCAAACCGACCTCCGAACTCGTCGAACTCGGCGAGGAGATCTTCGACGACTACATCGCCGACAAGATCTGGCCGGGCACCAGGGCCCTCGCCCAGCGTCACCTCGACGCCGGACAGCAGGTCTGGCTGGTGACCGCGACGCCGGTCGAGCTCGCGCAGACGATCGCGGACCGCCTGGGCCTCACCGGGGCGCTGGGCACCGTCGCCGAGAGCGTCGACGGGGTCTTCACCGGTCGGCTCGTCGGCGACATCCTGCACGGCCCCGGCAAGGCCCACGCCGTCCGCGCCCTCGCGATCCGGGAGGGGCTCAACCTCAAGCGCTGCACGGCGTACTCGGACTCGCACAACGACGTGCCGATGCTGTCGCTGGTCGGTCGCGCGGTGGCCATCAACCCCGACACCGACCTGCGCGACGTCGCCAAGGTCCGCGGGTGGGAGATGTACGACTTCCGCACGGCGCGCAAGGCCGCCAAGTACGGGGCCGGGACCGCGATCGTGCTCGGCGCCGCGGGCGGGGGCGCCGCGGCCGCCGCCCGGTTCTTACGCCAGCGCTGACCTCCGCCGATCACTCCACCGGGAGAGCACCATGACGATCGCGAGCCCAACCGGCGACGCTCGGACGACAACCGACGCGCTGCGGAAGGTCGAGGACCGCGTGCTGTGGTTGTCGACCTCGATGATCCACCACGCCAACCTCGTTCGTCCCAATGCGACCGGAATGAAGGTCGGCGGCCATCAGGCGTCATGTGCCTCGATGGTGTCGATCATGACGTCGTTGTGGTTCGAACAACTCCGACCCGGCGACCGCGTGTCGGTGAAACCCCATGCCGCACCGGTACTCCACGGCATCAACTACCTGCTGGGACTGCTCGACGAGTCGTACCTGACGACGCTGCGCGAGTTCGGCGGCCTGCAGTCCTACCCCAGTCGCACCAAAGATCCAGACCCCGTTGACTATTCGACGGGATCGGTGGGCATCGGCGCCACCGCGCCGATCTGGGGCGCGATGGCCCGCCGCTACATCGACACCAGGCTGGGCGCCGACGCCGCGGGCATCGAGGCAGTCCGGGCCGACCGCCGGTCGGAAACAGTGCTCGGCCGTCAGTACTCGCTCGTCGGCGATGCCGAGCTCGACGAGGGGGCGGTGTGGGAGGCGATCCTCGATCCGTCGGTCGCCGAACTCGGCGAGCTGGTGTGGATCGTCGACCTCAACCGGCAGTCCCTGGATCGGGTCGTCCCCAACATCGCCGCCGGCCGGCTGGAGGCGATGTTCGCCGCGGCGGGGTGGCAGGTCATCGCCGTCAAGTTCGGCCGCCTGCTCGAGACCCTCTTCGCCCGTGAGGGCGGCTCGGCACTGCGAGGCCGCATCCTCGACATGCCCAACCCCGAATATCAGCGGCTCCTGCGCTGTGACGCAGATGAGGTGCGAAAGCGGCTGCCGGGCAAGGGCTCCGACGCCGAATCGGTCACCCGGGTCATCGATGACGTCGACGACGCAACCCTCCTCGCCGCGATCCGCAACCTCGGTGGTCACGACCTCGACGCCCTGCGCACGGCCTACGACCAGATCGACGACACCCGTCCCACGGTCATCCTCGCCTACACCATCAAGGGGCACGGCCTCCCGACCGAAGGCCACCCGCAGAACCACTCGTCGTTGTTGACGGTCGAGCAGTACGGGGAGCTGGCCACCGCCCTCGGGACGTCTGTCGACGATCCGTGGTCCGGATTCGCCGATGGCACCGAGGCCGCCGCATTGTGCGAATCGGTGGCGCGGAGGTTGCGTCGCGACCCCGTCGAACCCACTCCTCCCCCGGCGGTGCCGACCGACATCAGCAAGACCCCGACGGGGACATCGACAACGCAGGCGGCCCTGGGCCGAGCGTTGCTCGCGCTGTCGCGGGCTGCGCCCGAGGCGTCGGCGCGCGTGGTCACGGTCAGTCCCGACGTCAGTTCCACGACGAATCTCGCGGGCTGGCTGAACAAGGTCGGCGTGTGGTCGCCGGACGAGCGGCGCAACTGGTTCGACGACGACTCCGAGACGATCATGCACTGGCGGGAACGTCCATCCGGCCAGCACATGGAACTCGGGATCGCCGAGACAAACCTGGCCGGCCTGATCGGCGAACTCGGTGCGACGTGGAGCAGGTGGGGTCAACCACTCTTCCCGATCGGCGTGCTCTACGACCCGTTCGTCGAACGGACCCTGGAACCATGGTCGTACGGCATCTACGCGGGCGGGCAGTCGATCCTGGTCGGCACCCCGTCGGGGGTCACGCTCGCAGCCGAAGGTGGTGCGCACCAGTCGATCACGACACCGTCGATCGGCCTCGAACAACCCGGATGTGTGACCTACGAACCGGCCTTCGCGCTCGACGTGGAGTGGATCCTGTTGTCCTGCATCGGCCGGCTCGGACGGCCGGACGGCACGTCGTCGTACCTGCGCCTGTCGACGCGGCCGGTCGACCAGCGGCTCGCCGACGTCCCCACGGATCCCGCCGCCCGGGAACGACGCCGCCGACATGCGGTCGCGGGCGCATATCTGTTGCGGCGCACGAGTTCCCCGCAGGTCACCCTGGTCGGGATGGGTGCGGTGGTCACCGAGACCCTCGCCGCGGCGGACCGGCTCGCCGACCAGGGGGTGGACGCCGACGTCGTGTGCGTCACCAGCCCCGGGCTGCTCTTCGAGGCGATGCAGGCACGCCGCGGCCTGTCCGACTCGCCGTCGTGGATCCTCGACCAGGTCTTCCCCGCCGACCGCGCGGCACCGATGGTCACCGTCCTCGACGGCCACCCGCACACCCTCGCGTTCCTGACCGGCGTCAACGCGGTTCGCGGTGCCGCCCTGGGTGTCAGCAGGTTCGGCCAGGTGGGTTCGCTCGACGATGTCTATCGCCTCCATGGCATCGACACCGAGTCGATCATCCGGGCGGCGCTGGACCTTCGACGCTGACGGTCCCCGCCCGTCCCACTGTCAGAAGGGTGGTGGATCGAGGCGGTCGAGTTCTTCGCGGGCTCGTCTGTTGCGGGCGCGTTCGTTTCGCCGGCGGGCGAGTTTGGCGTCCAGTCGGTTGTGGGTGCGCTCTGGGTTGTCGGCGGGCGCGATCACGCGGGGTGAGGGTGGTGCTTGGGCGGCTTGCTCGAACCGGATTCGCCGCAGGTTGGGGAAAGTGTCTTCCAGTGTTTCGGCATCCCCGTACAGGATGACGCCCTCGGGGGTGGTGTATTTGGTGACCAGGCGTCCGTCTTCGTCGCGGTACTGCTCATCGACCCAGTCCCCATATGTTCTGAGTAGGTGACCGGGCCGGCATTTGGCGTTGATGTTCTCACTCGACGTCGCCCCACCCCGGGCGGGATCAGCGTGGTCGTACTCGGCGACATGGTCCAGATCGCAGTCGAAGGCCGAACGGGTACAACCCGGTTCGGTGCAATAGCCATCCCGGACCCGCACAAAATCGGCACACGCGGTGGTGGGCCGATACCCGTTACCGGGATGGGTTGCTGGATAGACCACGGCTACCGACGCTGTGGTGTCACCGGCCTGTTCGTCAGAGTGCGTTGCGGCGGGTTCGTTTCCGTCGTCGGCACAATCCTTCTGGGTTGGTGCCGGGCGCTGGGCGGTCCACCGTTGAGCATCGTCGGCGGTTTCGGCTACGTAGATGGGCGCGGTACGCGCCGGGGTGACCGGGGTGAGAGTGGATTCCGGGCGAGCGGCGAGGTCACGCACATGCTCATCGCAGATGATGCCGTGGCCGTCGAGGAACCCGACCCCCGGCGCCCCGGCGAGCGTCGCGGCGTCGGTGACCACATGGATCACTATCTCGGCGCGGACCGCGTCGAGAAGGTTCTGCGGGTCCGGGATCTGCGCGGTGCATTCCTGTTCGTCGTCGCATTGGCACTCGAAGGTGGTGCGGGTCAACAGCGCGAACATCGCATCAGACCGACGTATCCCCTTGGTGCGGCCGTCCCGCGTGCAGACAGCATCGGCCAGGATGCCGATGGCTTTCGCGGAGATCCGCACATTCTCCGCCGACATCACCGCGGTCAACTCTGCGGTGCCGTCAGATAGTTCGTGGGTCCACACCCCACGCTGGTCCATCGCGTCTTTGCGGCGTTGGCGTACCGCATCCGGATCGTGCCGGAACACCAGCCGGTCGACCATGTCCCGTAGCCGGGCCCGGTCCCACACACCCTTGCGACGACGGAGGGTGGCGGCGATCTCGGCATCCAGGGCGGGGGTGATCGGGTCATCGGCGGGGATCAACAAGGTGCGGGAGATGATCAGCCGGATCTGCCACTGCGACAGAATCCCGTCGCGCAATGTCTCAGCGGTCTCGGAGAGCCGGTCGCGCAGCGCGATCGCCTCGTCGATCAGGTTCTCGGCTTGCCGGCGCGACACCGCGGCCTGGCGGGCGATGCGGGCGGCGCAGTCGGCGTGACCGTCCATCACAAACCCGTCCGCGGTGGTCGTGACCAGACGGTCGGCCATCACGGCGATCGTCTGATACCGATGCCACGCCAGGTAGGACTCTCCGCGTCGTGTGGCATCGAACCCGGCCATCAACATCACCATGTCGGTCTCACCGACGTGGTCAGGATCGACCCCGGCGACGAACTCGCCCGGTAGATCGGTCCACACCTGCACCACGCCCCCCGACGCCTGATTTTCGCCACCCGCCCCGAGCTGGGTGATCTGATACCAACCAATCTAAACCCGACCACCGACAAACCCTGATCGGTCTCAGCAGATGACATCGCCGTGACCGAAACGGGCTCTGGTCGTTGCGGTATGGTGCCGACCGGCTCGTGACAGCTGAGATCCTCGGGTCGCCAGGTGGTTTCGACACGGCGACTCGCCCAGCGGCTCGTTGCCGGCTCAACCAGCGGAGGGGGCCGCGCCGTCGATGAGTGTCGACGCACAGTCAACAATCCACTGCGACAACCAGATTCGATCACCGCACCGTGTCGCCCCGGTCCTACAGCGAGGCCACCTCGCTCATCGGATCGATGAGCACCTTGGCGTGGTGCTCGGCACCGCCGAGGGCGTCGAACGCCGCGCCGACGCCGTCGAGACCGACGGTCGCGGTGATGAGCGGTGAGACGTCGACCTTGCCGCTCGCCATCATGTGCAGCGTGTCGTAGAACTCGGCCGGGTCGTATGCGAACACGAACCGTAACTCGTGTTCTTTGTTCAGCGCCATGGCCGGACGGAAGGTGTCGGGTTCCATGCACACCCCGACCACGACGATGCGTGACCGGAACGGCGCCTCGGTCACCACGTGCTCGATCATCCCGGGCGTACCCACGCATTCGAAGACGACCGGGCCCTTCGGTGTCGCACCGAGGCGATCGGCCGTCCGGAACAGCGACGACCACGGCACGAGCGGGATCCGGCGAAGGGTTCGCATCGCGTCGAACGCCGCGCCGAGCAGGTCCTGGGCCCGGGTGATGTACTTGCCCGCCTCGGCGCACCGCTCGAAGGGCGAGGTCGTGGCCGGGTCGACCACGATGTCGGCACCCACCCGATGTGCGAGCACCCGCCGCCCGGGTGACGGGTCGCTCGCGATGACGGTCCGGACCCCGTCCGCCTTCAACATGGTGATGACCGCGAGGCCGATCGGCCCGCAGCCGATCACGACCGCGACATCGCGGCGCCCGACCTCGCCGCGCCGGACCGCGTGGTGGGCGACGGCCATCGGTTCGGTCAGGGCGGCATGCTCGGCCGGCAGACCCTCCGGGATCTCGAAGGTCATGTCCTCCGACACCAGCACGAACTGGGCGTAGCCACCGGCCGCGGACTCCGACAGTCCGGTCAGGTGCGCTTCCGAACCGTGCCGGATCATCGGCACCGACACCACAGGCGTGCCGGGCGCCCACCGCTTACGGCACCCGGGCCCGTAGGAGACCACCTCGCCGGCGAACTCGTGTCCCATGACCACCGACTGTCCGGACCGCATGAAGGCGTCGTAACCCACCGCCGCGGACACCTCCGCCGTGGCATCGCAGTGGACGCGGGCGTGCAGATCCGACCCGCAGATCCCGGCCCGCAGCACCCGTAGCAACACCTGCCCCGCACCGGGCTCAGGGGTGGGGATCTCCTCGACCGTCAGTTCGCCGTTCCGGCACACGACTGCACGCATGCTTCATGGTTATCAGCTGACGGAGCGGTGCGGGCACCGTCAGCCGAAGTAGACGCTCCCGCGTCGGCTGAGCATCCGGAAGAGGGTCTGCTGGATCTCTTCGCGCACGTGGTCGGTGAGGTCGAAGACCACCATCGGGTCGTCGGCCGACGCCTCGTCGTAGGACCCGGTCTCGATGGGGCGCCCGAAATGGATGTGCCACTTCGACGGCAACGGCACCATGCCCAGCGGACCGAGCCACGGGAACAGCGGGGTCACCGGGAAGTACGGCAGGCCGAGGATCTTGGCGAGGGGCTTGAGGTCGGCGAGCATCGGGTAGATCTCCTCGGAACCGACGATCGACACCGGGATGATCGGCGCGGCATTGCGCAGCGCCGTGGTCACGAATCCGCCGCGACCGAAACGCTGGAGCTTGTAGCGGTCCTTGTACAGTTTGCCGATGCCCTTGTACCCCTCGGGCCAGACCGCGGTCAGCTCGCCGGCGCGAAGGAGCCGGTCGGCGTCGGAGTTGCATGCCAGCGTCGCCCCGATCCGCCGGGCCACCTCGCTGATCCCCGGGGTGTCGAAGGCCATGTCGGCGGCCAGCACCCGCAGGAAGCGGCCTTCGGGGTGATTGTCGCGCACGGCCAGCGAGGTGATGACCGCGTCGATCGGGATGGTGCCCGCGTGGTTGGCGACCAGGAGCGCCCCGCCCTCGCGCGGCAGGTTCTCGATGCCGGTGACCTCGACCCGGAACCACTTCTCGTAGACCTGGCGGACGGCCGGGAACCACACCGAATCGGTGAAGTGGGGGTCGAAACCGAACTCGTCGACCTCGTACTCCCCCGCCATCCGTTCCCGGATGAACCCGGCGGTCGAGGTCAGGGTGTCGGCGACCGCACCACGCAGGCCGCCCAGGCTGAACAACGGGCTCGACTTCGACGGACCGCGGTGTTCGACACCCAGCGCCTCGTCGGGCAGTGTGATCTCGTCGCTGATCGGGGTCACCCGCGCCGGCGCCCGGCCGAAGCCGTCGGTATTGGGATGACCGAGCGTCGAAGTACGTTGCGCTGCTGCGGCTTTCGATCGGTCATGCCCGACCTGCTGGCTCGGATGTCGACGGCGGCCGGACTCCCGGACGCCACGGGCGTCGGGACCCGACGGCGACGTGTAGAGCTGAATGACTTTCGCGGTACGTGCATCTGTCGCTCCGCTACCTGCCAAAGTACTCACCCCTAGTTGTTTCCTGGGTACGGTTCCGGGCCGGGCCGGGGCCCGGATCTGCGTTGATGTCCTGCGCTCGAGCCGCTGCGGAGAATATTCGTGGTGGGCGCGATGTGGGTCTGACGTCCAAGTCTAGAGGTTGCACTCACGTTGCGCATGCTCACGTCGACTTCGTCACCATCATGACCCGGAATTTCACTGCAGCTGATGGGCAGCCGAGACGACCCGCTGTTCGAGCGATCTCCACGAATCGGACCCGATCACCGGCGTCACCCCGCTGCGCTGGATGAAATCGTCCAGCGTCTCGAGCGTCGTGTACCGCGGCACGAAGCCGAGTTCGGTACGCATCCGAGTCGTGTCGAGTACCCGGCCGTAGGTGAGGAATTCCGTCTGCGACGACCTCAACTTCGCCGACCGCAGGTCCTGGAACACACCCGCGATCGGGGCCAGGAGACTGCTCGGAACAGGCAGTTCGACGTGTCCCACACGACGGATCGCCTGGGTGAGGGTCACCACACCCTCACCGGAGATGTTGAACGTGCCGACCTTGCCCGCGAGGGTCACGTGCTCCATCGCGGCCAGCGCATCCTCCTCGTGCAGGAACTGCAGACGCGGCTGGAAACCGATCACCGTCGGCACGACCGGTAGCGAGAGGTACGAACTCATCCGTGTGGTGATCCGCGGACCCAACATCGCCTGGGGGCGGACGATCGTGATGTCGATGTCCTGCCGCCGACGGCCGAGTCCGCGTACATAACCCTCGACGTCGAGTAGATCTCGACCGTATCCACGCTTCGGCTCGCGGGGCGCCCGGGTCTCCTCGGCGAAGTGCGACGGGTCACGACTGCTCGCCCCATAGACCATCGCGGTCGAGCGCAACACGAGTCTCTTGACCGACGGCGTGCGCTGGCAAGCGGCGCACACCTGCATCGCCCCGACGAGGTTGAACTCCTTGATCGCCGCCGAATGCGGGGCGGTGTCGGCGATCGAGGTCGCCGCATGCACGACGGTGTCCACGTCGTAGGCGGCGAGTGCCTTCGCGATGGTGGGTCGCCGGATGTCGACCCGCAGGAACTCCGCCCGTCCCATCCGGCGCAGGAGGTCCTTGCGCGGCACCCGCGAATCGACGGCGAGCACCTTCTCGATGTCGGGGTTGGCGGCAAGGCGCGCCACGAGGTAGCCACCGAGAAACGTCGACGCCCCGGTGACCAGGACCACCCGGGGCGGGGCGGAGGTGGGTTCGGCCATACCCCGAGGCTATCGGCAGTCCGACGATTCGGCCCGACGAGACCGCCCGGAACGACAAAAGGACCCGCCGAAGCGGGTCCCCATGCCGAAGAAAGGCCTATTTGCCGAGTTTGCGACGCTGCACCCGGGTCCTACGCAGCAGCTTGCGGTGCTTCTTCTTCGACATGCGCTTGCGGCGCTTCTTGATCACTGAACCCATCGGGGCGCTTCCTCACGATTGACACTGATGTACTTGTTCGGCCCTGGTCTGCACTTCAGCCGGGAACGGCGCCGGGAGCGAAGCGACGAGCGGCGGTGTGTCACGTAGGGCTCACCGGCGCATCCAGGTACGCGACCACCGAGCCTACCGGTCGGCACGCCGGATCAGGAAATCGCGGTCGCCGAACAGCACCGAACCGGGCCTTCGAAGCGACTCACACCCGCCGCCGCCGGCACCGTCGAAGCAGAAGACCCCCGTGGCCGGCACAGGGCCGGCCACGGAGGTCTGTGGAGAAAACTGCTGTTCAGGCGTCCAACGCGCCGGATCAGCCGGCGTCGAAGTAGGACGTCTCCAGATAGTCGTGGACCGCTTTCGCGTGCACACGGAACGAGCGTCCGACCCGAACCGCGGGCAGTTCGCCGTTGTGGACGAGACGGTAGACGGTCATCTTCGAAACGCGCATCAACGATGCAACCTCGGCGACAGTGAGGAACTGCGACGCCGAAGCCGCATTGCTCACTGCGCCTGTCCTGTCACCAGGAGTGTCTGCAGGTGCCATGAATCACTCATACCTCCGGTGCACGCGTCGCGGCCGCAGGCTTCCCCTCCTGCGGACATCAGACACGCACGTGCTTAAAGAAGCTTAGCGTGGCAGATGTGAAAAAAGCGACGTGAGAGACCGGTATTTCTGAGATTCCTGTGACTCGACCCCAACATGCTGGGGTTTGTCGGCCCTTGGACCACAATTCATGGGGTGTCGGTGACGGCGTGTCCCTGCGCCAAACCCTCGACTTCCACTCGACGTCCACCACGCGCGCTGGCGGCCGCGCAGGCGCGAGTCGCCTGGTAGACGGCGTGCCGTAGGCCGTTGGCCTCGAATTCACGGATGGCCTCGGCGGTGGTGCCGCCGGGCGACGTCACGGCCGCGCGCAGATCGACCGCGGACAGACCGGAGTCGCTCAGCAGGATGCCCGCGCCGCGGATGGTCTGGACCGCCATCTCGGAGGCCTGGGCGCGGGTCAGGCCGAGGCCCACGCCGGCGTCGATCATCGCCTCGGCGAGCAGGAAGACATAGGCCGGTCCCGAACCGGACACCGCGGTGACGGCGTCCATCTGCTTCTCCGGCACGACCGTGACGCGGCCGACCGTCTGCAGGATCTTGACCACGGCCTGCAGCTGCTCGTCACCGACGTAGCGTCCGGCCGAGACTGCCGACATCGCCTCGTTCACGAGCATCGGGGTGTTGGGCATGACCCGGATGACCGGCGACCCGGCCTGCAGCGCGCTCTCGTATCGCGACAGCGGCAGACCGGCGACGAGCGTGACGGTCACCCGCTCGGAATCCGCGTTGTCCTCCGCCGAGGCCAGGATGCGCAGGATCGAGTCGACGTCGTCCGGTTTGATCGCCAGGAAGACATACTGCGCCGATTCCGCGGCGCTCCTGACGTCGGTGACCAGCACGCCGTACTCATCGGCGATCTCGGTGGCGCGGCTCTCCAGTCGCTCGGCGACGACGAGGTCCTTGGTCGGGGTGCCTGCACCGATCAAACCGGCGAGCAGTGCCTCGCCGATCTTGCCTCCGCCGATGATGGCGATGCGTTCGGACACGGATGTCTACCTTCCTGAGGGGATGAGGGCGAGCTGGCGGGACTGCGCGACGACCGTCCCGGTCGAGTCCACCACGAGATGGTCCTCCTCGAACATCCCGGGGCCGACCTCGGAACTCGTGGCGGCGAATCGCAGCCAGCCGGGCGCGGGATGCCGGCGGACATAGGTGGTCAACTGGACGGTGGGTGCCCACCCGAACAGGGCCAGGTTCATCACGACGGGCGGCGAGATGTCGCCCACCAGGACCGTGAAATATTCGTCGGGTTCGACACCCTTCGGCCGGATCCACCCCCGGACGAGCGGCTCGCCCGTCTCGCCGCGGACAACGGGGAACGTCTCCGAGTCGAGGACCAGATCGATGGCGGCCCCCAGGTGATTGACCTCGGCGATGGGCGAACCGTCGAGCGGGATACCCGTCGGCGACGGCTCCACGGGCAGCGCGTCGAGGACCGTGGGGGCGGAGTGGTGCGGCCGGCCGCTGTCGGGCCGGGCCATGGTGACCGACGACGACACGACGGTACGGCCGAGCTGGACCGCGTCGACGGTGAGCACGGTGACGGTGCGTCCGCGTTTGCGCACGGAGATCTCCAGATCGATGTCCGCGGCATCCGGGGCGGTGAGATAGTCGCTCGAGATCGCCACCGGGATCATCGCGGCGGCCGACTCCGCGAGCCGGTCACCGTCCGGCGTCAGTGCGGTGAGCGCCGTGCGCGCCGCCTTGGCGACCACCATCTGCAGCGTGCCGCCGTGCACCTTGGGCCCGATGGTGAACGTCGCGTCGATGTGCGCCCGCAGGGTGATCGAGTCCGGACCGCCCCGGCCCACCTCGGTCAGCTCCTGCACCTCGGTGATCTTGCTGGTCATCGTCCCGCCTTCGTCGAGGAGACTCGTCCCCCGAGAAGTCAGCGGCTGAACTCGCCGAGCGGCTCGGGGTGCAGCTCCCGTTTGAGATGCCGCCGCGCAAAATCTAGCGAACGGGCCAGCAGGGCGCTGCGTTCGGGTTTCGTGCGCGCACTGCCGGTGGTGACCTCGAGCACAACGGCCCCGGCGAAGTCGCTCGCGGCGATGCGCCGGCACACCTCCGCGCAGGGCTGGCCGCCGTCACCCGGGATGAGGTGCTCGTCGGTGGCTGCTCCGTGGCCGTCGGCCAGGTGCAGGTGGTTGAGCCGCGAACCCATCCGGTCGAGAAGGGCGAGGGCGTCGACGCCTGCGGTGGCGGTGTGCGAGAGGTCGAGGGTGTAGTGCGCGTAGCCGTCGTCGGTCGGGTCGATGGACTTGCCGAACGCCGACGCCGCCAGGCCGGGACCGCCGCCTCGCTTGGTCAGGCGGCGGACCGAGGGTTCACCCGCACCGAACAATCGGTCGGCGCGCATCGGGAACATGTTCTCCACGGCGACGGCGATGCCGCTGTCCGCCTCGAGCTCGTCGACGAGATCGTCGAAGGCCGCGACGTAGCCACGCTGCCACCGGAACGGCGGATGCACGACGACGGTGGACGCGCCCAGGTCCTCGGCGGCCTCCACCGCGCGCGCCAGCTTCACGACCGGGTCGCGCCCCCAGACCCGCTGGGTGATGAGCAGACACGGCGCGTGGATGGACAGCACCGGCACCTGATAGTGGTCCGACAGGTATTCGACGCGCCGGATGTCCTGGCTCAGCGAGTCACCCCACACCATCAGTTCCACCCCGTCGAACCCCAGGTCGGCGGCATAGGCAAAGGCCGCCTCGGTGTTCTGGGGATACACCGACGCCGTCGAGAGCCCGATCGGGATCTCGGCCGCCGGACGCGGGTTCATCGGCTCGGGCCGGCTCACGCGGCCAACAACACCAGCGGCCCGATGGTGACCAGCAGACCCACACCGAGCGCGAGCAGCGTCGTCGGCAGGTCCTTGGTGCGCCGGACCACGTGCGAGAGCGTCACGATGCCGAAGATCACCAGCACGGCGAGCACCAGCGCGAAGTACGGATTCCAGCGCCACAGTTCGGTGAAGCCCCAGAACAGACCGACGCCGACGGCCAGACCGGCCACGGCCTGCCCGAACAACAGCAGCCACGCTTTCACCGGCGACTGCTCGGCATCGTCTGCTGCCCCGTCGGGGGCGTCGTCGGCCTCGTCACGCTCAACCGGGACCGTGCCGGCGTCGTGCCCGGCCGGATCGTCCGCGGGGGTCGGGTGCCCGGATTCGGCACCGGGCGTCTCGTCGATGTCCGTCGTATCGTGCAGGGCGTCGAACTCATCCGGCTCCCCCGGCTCGACGGGCCCCTCGGGAGTGTCGTCCTTCACGAGGTCGACCCGGCCGGCAACCTCCTGCTCGGACGCGACCGGCGCGATGGCCTCGGTCGGGTGGTCGTCGGTGGCGCGGTCCGTCGCTCGGGTGTCACCGGCGTGGACATCGATCGGGTCGCTGTGGGCGAGGTCGTCGTCGGCCGGGTGCGCGTCGGGCCGCGCCGCGGCGATCGCCGCCGTCGTCCCGCCCGCGGTTGCGGCGGCTGCCGCGGTCGCCGCCCAGTCGGACGTCGATTCGTCACCGGCACGGTCGTGCTGGTCGTCCTCTTCGGATCGGCGCTCGTCGACATTCCGCTCGTTCTGGGTCTGGTCGCGCTTCTTGGTGCCGAAGAGCTTCCGTGCCAGTCCGCCGACACCGGACGTCTTGGACTTCTTCGCCGCTGCGCTCTTCCGCGCCCCCGCGTCGGCACGGTCTCGACCGCCGGTCCTGTCGCCGTCCCCCTCCACGTCGGCGAAGTTGCGGTAGGCGTCGAAGTCCATGACCTCGGAGAACCCGCCGTCACCCCGCTCGCGGGGGCCGCCGGGGCCCGCGTCGACCTCGCTGAGGTCGTAGGTGACCACATCGTCGGAGTCCACGACGGACAGATCCTGACCGTTCTCACCGACCACCGGGATGATCCCGGTGACGGCGTTCGCCGACTCCTGGTCGACGGGAGCGGAGTCGCGCGGCGGGGTCTGGCCGAGACGGCGTGCCACCGCCTCCGAACTGAAGTCGCGGGTCGACATCGGCGGGACGGAACCCTGGCCGTAACCGGGCATCCCGCTGGCGGTGCGTCCGCCGGGCCGCCCCTGCTGCTGGTCGGCACGCGGGCGGTCGACGACCGGCTGATCGTCGGCCGGGCGACGTGCGATCGGGTTCCCGGAACGTGGGAACGGTGCCGCGGTCGCGTCCGGCCGGGCCCGGGGGGTCGTGTCCCGCTCGGGCGGGGTGACCGGCGCCGGACGGTCGGCGCGCGCGGCCGGTGCGGCCGGTTCGGGCCGGGCAGCCGGCTGGGGCCTGGTCGGGGTCTCGGGCCGGGCCGGGGTCTTCGGCTCGGCAGCTGAGTCCGGCGTGGCGGTCGATCCGGGTTGGGCGGCCGGCTCGGGCCGGGCCGGGGTCTCGGGTGCCGGGTCGGCGTCGGTGACCCTCGGGATCTCGCCGGTCAGGGCGGACACCGAGAACGAGCCGTCACGTCCGGCGCGCCTGCGTCCCCGTCCCTCGCGCGAGGGTGCCGGCGAGTCCTTCTCCGCCCCCTGCGAGCGGGCGAGAAGTTCCGACACCGAGATGGGTCGAGATTCGGGCTCCGAATCCTTCGGCATGAAGTGGCTCTCCGTCCTCGTTCTCGAACGTCATTGCTCCGGGGCTCTGGCTCAGCCGACGCCCTCGTGTACGCCGCGCGCCGGTGTCGGCTCCAGCGAGTCGGCCTGCTCGGCGTCGAGCCTGCGCAGGATCACACCCTCGCGAAGTGCCCACGGACAGATTTCCAGTGTATCGACTTGCAACGCGCGCATCGCCGCCTCGGCGACCAGCGCACCGGCGACGAGCTGCCCGGCGCGGTCGGAACTGACACCCTCGAGTTCCGCACGATCGGCCTTGGTCATGCGGGAGATGAACGAGATGAGTTGACGCAGCCCGCTCGTCGTCAGCTCGCGGCGCACCCGTGGTCCGGCACTCGACGGCGCCGCCCCGGTCAGGCGGGCGAGACTCCGGAAGGTCTTCGACGTCCCGACGCACAGATCGGGCGCACCGGGTGCCAGCAGCTGTGCCGCCGGCGCACGCAGTTCGGCGTCGAGCCAGTCGCGCAGTACACCGACCCGGCGACGGTCCGGCGGATCGTCGGGCAACCACTCGCGGGTGAGGCGTCCGGCACCAAGCGGCAACGACAACGCCACATCGGGTTCCTCGTCGACACCGTTGGACATCTCCAGCGAGCCACCGCCGATGTCGAGCGCGAGAATGCGCCCGGCGCTCCACCCTCGCCAACGGCGCACCGCCAGCGAGGTGAGGCGGGCCTCGTCGCGACCCGACAGCACCAGCACCCGTACCCCGGTCCGCTGCTCGATCTCGTCGAGCAGATCGTCGGAGTTCGTCGCGTCTCGCACCGCCGACGTCGCGAACGCCATCATCTGCTCGCAGCCGGACGTCCGCGCGATATGGGTGAACTCGTCGATCGAGTCGATGAGCTTGGCGACGGCCCGGTCACTCATCCGGCCGTCGACGTCTATCTGTTCGGCCAGACGCAGAACCGCCTTGGTCGAACTCATCGGGGTGGGATGGCCGCCACGGTGGGCATCGACCACCAGGAGGTGGACTGTGTTGCTGCCCACGTCTAGGACTCCTAAGCGCACGGGTCAACGGTAGTGCAGCGGCCTCCCCCGCCCGATCCCGGCTACCGTATGAGAGGTGACCGCCATCTCGCCGTCCGCGCCCCGCATCGATCCCGCGCCGGAGGTCGAACTCGACTTTCCGCGCGAATGGTATGAATTCGCCGATCCCGCCGATCCGGAGCACGTCATCAGGGCCGACCTCACCTGGCTGCTCTCGCACTGGACGTGTGTGTTCGGCACGCCGGCGTGCCAGGGCATCCTGCCCGGCCGGGAGACCGACGGTTGCTGCAGTCACGGCGCGTACCTGTCCGACGACGACGATCGCGAGACCCTCGCCCGCGGGGTGGCGATGCTGACGCCCGCGGACTGGCAGTTCCACAAGAAGGGCTCGGGCAAGGATCCGGTCGGCCCCAAGGGCTACCTCGAGGAGAGCGACCTCGACGACGAACCCGCCCTCAAGACCCGACTCCACAAGGGGGCGTGCATCTTCCTCAACCGCCCCGGGTTCGCCGGCGGCGTCGGCTGCGCGCTGCACTCGATGGCGCTGCGCAAGGGACTCGAACCCCTGACGGTCAAGCCCGACGTGTGCTGGCAGCTCCCGGTACGGCGCGAGCAGGACTGGGTGGAACGGCCGGACGGCACACAGGTGCTCCAGACGACGATCACCGAATTCGACCGGCGCGGGTGGGGCGAGGGCGGCCACGATCTGAAGTGGTACTGCTCGGGCTCCCCTGACGCCCACATCGGCGCCAAGCAGGTCTGGGAATCGTACGCACCCGAGCTCACCGCCCTGCTCGGCGAAGCCGCGTACGAGGCCCTCGCGGCCGCATGCCGACGCCGGAACGGGTTGGGGCTCATCGCCATCCACCCCGCGACGCAGGCCGCGACCCGACGCCGCGACACCGACGTCAAGTACGAGCTGCAACCCCCGGAGTAGTCGAGCGGGGGTCGTCCGGCCCGCCGCTCAGGCCTCGAGCTTGTACCCGAGGCCGCGAACGGTGATGAGGTGCTTGGGATTCGCCGGATCCGGCTCGATCTTGGAGCGCAGTCGCTTGACGTGCACGTCGAGAGTCTTGGTGTCGCCGACGTAGTCGACGCCCCACACCCGGTCGATGAGCTGGCCCCGGGTCAGGACCCGGCCGGCGTTGCGCAGCAGGTACTCGAGGAGATCGAACTCCTTGAGTGGCAACGTGATCGGGGTTCCGTTGACCGCCACGGTATGCCGTTCGACGTCCATCCGGACCGGACCGGCCTCCAGGATCCCGATCTCCAGACCATCATCGGGGACGTCCCCGCCGCGACGCAGCACCGCGCGGATCCGGGCGATCAGCTCACGGGCCGAATACGGCTTGGTCACATAGTCATCCGCGCCGAGTTCGAGGCCGACGACCTTGTCGATCTCGCTGTCCCGCGCGGTCACCATGATCACCGGGACATTCGACCTGGTGCGCAGGGCCTTGCAGATCTCGGTACCGGACATCCCGGGCAGCATGAGATCGAGGAGCACGATGTCGGGACTCACCCGATCGAAGGTCGACAGGGCTTGTGCGCCATCGGTGATGACGCTGGCCTCGAAGCCCTCCTTCCGCAACAGGAATGCCAGCGGGTCCGCCAGCGATTCCTCGTCCTCGACGATCAGAACGTGGGTCAACTCGTGTGTCCTTCGGTGGGTCGGGCAGATGGATCGTCACCCTCCGCGGAGGGCAGTGCGCGGGGCGGGGAATCGGGATCCGACAGGGCCTGCTCGGCCGCCACCGGCCAGCCGGTGTCCGAGAGATCCTCCGGGATGCAGAGCGTCAACGTGGAGCCCGTACCGGGTTTGCTCCACAGGTTGATGGTCCCGCCGTGGTTGGCCGCCACGTGCTTGACGATGGCCAAACCGAGGCCGGTGCCGCCGGTCATCCGCGAGCGGGCCTTGTCGACCCGGAAGAACCGTTCGAAGACGCGCTGCTGATCCTCCGGCTCGATGCCGATCCCGCGGTCGGTGACCGCGATGGCCACCATCGGCCGGCCGTCGATCTTGATGACCCGGCGACTGATGGAGACCACGGTGTCCGACGGTGAGTACGAGACGGCGTTGGAGATGAGGTTGTTCAACGCGGTGAGCAGCAGTGGCCGGTCACCGCGGATGATCACCCCGATCGGGTCGTCTGCGCGCAACTCGATCGCCGCCGCCTCGGCGGCGAGGGTCGCCGACGCCAGCGCGTCGTCGATGAGCGAATCGACATCGATGCACGTGAACTCCGGCGTGACGCCGTCCTGCAGCCGGGACAGCGCCAGCAGTTCGCTCACCATGTTGCCCATGCGCTTGGTCTCGCCGACCACGCGACGGCTGAAGTGCTGTACCGAGTCGGTGTCGTCGGCCGACTCCAGCAGCGCCTCGGCGAGCAGGCCGATGGCCCCCACCGGTGTCTTGAGTTCGTGTGAGACGTTGGCGACGAAGTCCCGCCGGGTGGCCTCCACGCGTTTGTGTTCGGTGTCGTCGAGACCGTATGCGACGACGTAGCGTTCGTCGCCCTGCGCGACGATCTTGGCGTGGCAGCGCACGTGTTCGACGCTGGGCCGTGGGGTCCGGCCCGTCGAGACGAAGCCGAGACTCGACATCGGCGGACTGAACTCGAAGCGGCGGGCGACCCCGGTGTCGAGGACTTCCTTCACCGCATCCCACACGGGGTCGGCCAGCAGCATCTCGCGCACGAGTCCGAGTTCGACGGCCCGCTGGTTGTAGAGCACGACGTCGCGGAATTCGTCGACGACGGCGATGGCGGTCTCGGTGTTGCGCACCACCATGCTCAGCAGTCCGGCCTTGGTCATTCGACCGTCATCGGTGGTCGCCTGGACATCGGAGTCGCGAACTTCCGCCCAGGTCGGCACAGCACGGGGGCCGAGGGTGTCGTGGAGGACGGTCGCGGTGGCGTCTGCGGACGCGGAACCACGTGAGAGGCGATCGATGAGCGCGAATCCGCGAGACCGTCTGGGGTCCCGGGTGCGTCGTCCGATCACGACACCGAGGCAGAGCGCGAGTACGAACGCGATCGTCGCGGCGGAGATTGCGGCGGTCACAGGGGCAGCTTACGGCTCGACCAACTCCGAACGCACATCTGACGAAGGTGTTCGGCAGTTGTTCACGCGGAGTTGGCCGGAGACCCCGCGAGCGTGGGAACCAGCCCGCCCGGGACGGTCATTGGGGAACCGGTACCGCCATGTCGGCGAACTCCGGATGGCGCTCGATGAAACGTTGCACGTAGGAGCAGACCGGCACCACCTGCTTTCCGCTGCCACGGATGTCCTCGAGGACGGCCCGGACCAGTTGTCCCGCATAGCCGTGACCACTGAACTGTTCCCGGATCACGGTGTGCGTGACGACCACCTGGTACGGCTCGGAGACATAGTCGACGTATCCGACGACCTCGTCCTCGCCCGAGGATTCGGCGACGAGGATCGCCTCGTACCGCTCCCGCGCAGGTGAATGCTCGATTCGCAGGTTTCCCACGTCCGCCATGCCGTCTAATGTAGCGCGCGCCACACCGTCGACGCCATGGCGAAACGTGTCACGTCTGGATGTCCGAACGGACTCCGACGCCTACTTCTGCCCCTGCGCGGCGACCGCGGCGGCGCCGGCGGCGGCGGCCTCGGGGTCGAGGTAGGTACCACCCGGGTTCAGCGGCTTCAGGTCGTCGTCGAGGTCGTAGCGCAACGGGTTACCGGTGGGGATGTTCAGCCCGGCGATGTCGTCGTCGGAGATCCCGTCGAGATGCTTGACGAGCGCGCGCAGCGAGTTGCCGTGGGCGGCCAGCAGGACGTTCTTGCCCGCCTTCACATCGGCCACGATGGTCTCGAGGTAGTACGGGATGAAGCGGTCGACCACGTCCTTGAGGCACTCGGTGAGGGGGACCTCGGCGAGGTCGGCGTAACGCGCATCGCCGACCTGGCTGTACTCAGCGTCGGGCTCGATCGCCGGCGGCGGGGTGTCGTAGCTGCGACGCCACAGCATGAACTGCTCGTCGCCGAACTTCTCCTTGGTCTCCGCCTTGTTGAGGCCCTGCAGCGCACCGTAGTGCCGCTCGTTGAGCCGCCAGTCACGGATCACCGGAATCCACAGGCGGTCCGCGCGGTCGAGCGCGATGTGCGCCGTCGTGATGGCCCGGCGCAACAGCGATGTGTAGACGACGTCGGGCAGCAGGTCGTGCTCGACGAGGAGCTCGCCGCCGCGCTCGGCCTCGGCCTTGCCCTTCTCGGTGAGCGCCACATCGACCCAGCCGGTGAACTGGTTGGACGCATTCCATTCGCTCTCGCCGTGACGCATCAGGATCAAGGTGCCGTTGCTCATGGCGGATAGTTTTCCACAGTCGAAGCGCGACCTCTCCGCACCGGCGGCCCCGCCCCTGGACGACCCCCGGTGAACGCCACAGATCGGCGAAATGGTAAAGAACCCGTCGATTCGCCGCGCGAACGGACCAGGGCAGGTCTAGCGTGAGCGCATGACAGCCAGTACAGACGCCGGCGCGACCGGCCAGAATGCGGAGAAGCAGCCCGAGCTCAAACGCGTGTTGGGCTGGAAGCTGTTGTTGCTGTTCATCATCGGCGACATCCTGGGCACCGGCGTCTACGCGCTCACCGGTCAGGTCGCCGGCGAGGTCGGCGGCGCGGCCTGGTTGCCGTTCCTGATCGCCTTCGCGGTGGCGACGCTGACGGCGTTCTCCTATCTGGAGCTGGTAACGAAGTATCCCCAGGCCGCCGGCGCCGCGCTGTACGTGCACAAGGCATTCGGCGTCCACTTCATCACGTTCATCGTGCTGTTCACCGTCATGTGTTCGGGCATCACGTCGGCGACCACCGCATCCCGCGCGTTCGCGGTGAACATGCTGGCCGCCTTCAGCGGCGACAAGCCCGATGCCACGAGTCCGGCACTGTTCGCCATCGCCATCGGATTCCTGCTGTTGGTCATGTTCATCAACTTCCGCGGCGTCGCCGAAGGTGTGGGCACCAACGTGGTCCTGACCCTCGTCGAGCTGACCGGCCTGCTCCTGGTGCTGTTCATCGGCTACTGGTTCATGGTGGGCGGCAACGCCGATCACTGGGATGCGGTGGTGGCCTTCGAGAGTCCCGACGACAAGAACGTCTTCATCGCGGTCACCGCGGCGACGTCCCTGGCGTTCTTCGCCCTGGTCGGGTTCGAGGACTCGGTGAACATGGCCGAGGAGTGCAAGGAACCCACCCGGATCTTCCCGAAGGTCATGCTGAGCGGCCTCGGCATCACCGCGGTCGTCTACGTGCTCATCGCGATCTGCGCCGTGGCGATCGTCCCGGTCGGCGTCCTCGCCGAGAGCGAGACCCCGCTCGTCGACGTCGTGCAGACCGCGGCCCCGGACTTCCCGATGTCAGACCTGCTCCCCTGGATCTCGATGTTCGCCGTCGCCAACACCGCGCTCATCAACATGATGATGGCCAGCCGGTTGCTGTACGGCATGGCCAAGCAGGGCGTGCTCCCGAAGTTCCTCGCCTATGTGCACCCGGGGCGCCGGACGCCCTTCGCCGCCATCGTCTTCACCACCGTCATCGCGCTGTGCCTGCTCACCTACGTCAGCGCCGATCCCGAGGGTTCGATCGTCGGCCTGCTCGGCGGCACCACCGCACTGTTGCTGCTCGCGGTGTTCACCGTCGTCAACGTGTCGGTTCTGGTGCTGCGCAAGGACAAGGTGGGGCACAACCACTTCCGCACCTACACACCCATCGCGGTCCTCGGCGCGGTCACCTGCGGCTACCTGACGTTGCCGATCACCGGACGTGACCCCGAGCAGTACGTCGTCGCCGGCTGGCTGCTGCTCCTCGGCATCGTCCTGTGGGCCCTCACCTACTGGTGGAACAAGCGCTCGGGAGCCGCCGCCACCTCGGCGTATGACGACATCCCGCCGCACGAGATCCCCTGAGCACAGACGAGTATGACGTTGTGCCCGGATTCCGGGCACAACGTCATACTGTGTCACGAGCCGGAACTACTTCCGGAGGTCCTTGCGCAGGATCTTGCCCGAGGCCGACTTCGGGATCGTCTCGATGAACTCCACCGCACGAACCTTCTTGTGCGGGGCGACCTTCGACGCCACGAACTCGATGACCTCCTCGGCGGAGATGTCGGCATCGGGCTGACGCACCACGAACGCCTTCGGGATCTCCTCACCCGATTCCGCCTCGATGACCCCGATGACCGCCGCGTCGGCGATCTTGTCGTTGGTCAGCAGCAGCGCCTCGAGCTCGGCGGGCGGCACCTGGTAGCCCTTGTACTTGATGAGTTCCTTGAGCCGGTCGACGATGTAGACGCAACCGGTCGGATCGACCTGCGCCATGTCACCGGTGTGCAGGTAACCATCGGCGTCGATGGTGTCGGCGGTCGCCTGCTCGTTGTTGAGGTAACCCAGCATCACGTTGGGGCCCTTCACCCACAGCTCGCCGGGTTCGGACAGCCCCTCGCTCGGCAGCTCGATCTCCGCGCCGGAGGCGGGATCGACGATCTTGTTCTCCGAGTTGGGCACCGCCCAGCCCGTGGAGGACAGCGGCGGATCCTGCTGCCCCAGCAGACCCGGGGTGTCGGCCGGGATGATGTGGCTGACCGGCGACAACTCGCTCATGCCGTAGCCCTGCAGCATGTGCAGGTCCAGACGCTTGGCCACCGCCTGACCCAGCTCGTCATCCAGCGGTGCGGCACCCGACATCATCGTGTGCAGCGAGGACAGGTCGTAGTTGTCGATGATCGGGTGCTTGGCCAGCGCCACCGCCACCGGCGGGGCGATGTAGGCCATCGTCACCTTGTGGTTCTGGATGTTCTCCAGGAACTCGACCAGATCGAAGCGCGGCATGATCACCAGCGACGCCCGGTTGTAGAGGGCGGCGTTGAGCAGCACCGTCATGCCGTAGATGTGGAAGAACGGCAGCACCGCGATCACCACGTCGTCGGCGCCCATGCCCTGCAGCGGACGGATCTGGGCGACGTTGGCGACGAGGTTGCGGTGCGAGAGCGCCACACCCTTCGGATTGCCGGTCGTCCCCGACGAATACGGCAGCACCGCCACGTGCGTCGACGGATCGAACGACACCTCCGGCGCGGACAGTCCCGCCCCCAACAGATCGGCGGCGTTCGGATGCCCCGAGGCGTCCTGACCCTCGCCGTCGAGGACGATCAGATCCGCATCCGCCAGCCCGACCTCGGCGGCGGCGGCCTTGGCCTGCTCCAGCATCGGCGAGATCGTCACCAGCATCTTCGCGCCCGAATCACGGAGCTGCTTGGCGATCTCGGGCCCGGTGAACAGCGCGTTGATCGTCGTCGCGGTGCCGCCGGCCCGCAAGACGCCGTGGAAGACCGTCGCGAACGCCGGGATGTTGGGCGACAGGATGCCCACCACATCACCCACACCGATCCCCCGCGACGCCAACGCACCCGCCGCCGCATCGATCTGCGAGATCAACTGCGCATACGTCGTCGTCGCCCCCGACTTCGGATCGACCAGAGCGGTGCGTCCCAGATCGTCCTCGGCCACCGCACCGAACAGGAACTCGAACACGCTCACATCGGGGATCTCGACGTCAGGGAACGGACTCGTGAAGCTCATGACACCTCCATTGGGGAATTTCTCGCCCGCATCGTATCAACGACTATTGACACGATGTGACGTGGACCTCTCGCGACGAGTCTACGATTCGTCCGATTTGGACCCGACGTCAGTCGCCTGGTCTGCACCCTCGACGACCGACTCGCCGGGAACGTAGCGGCCTTCGAGCGGCGCCCCGGCCTCCGGCAGCGACTCCTTGTCGATCAGGTGCTCGAACGCGAGCAGGTTGCGCAGGGACTCACCGCGCGACACCCGCCACGCCCACTCGCGCCGGATCGAGGTGAGGAAGCCGAGTTCGAGCAGGGTGTTGAAGTCGCCGTCGGCGGCCTCGAGGACCTGACCCAGAATGCGATCGACCTCGCCGGAACTCAACGCATCGGCGGAGATCCGACCCACCAGGTAGATGTCACCGGTGTTGTCGATGGTGTAGGCGACACCGTACAGCCGGCGATTGCGCTTCAGCAGGTGTTTGTAGACCCCGGCGTGGTTCTCGTCGGGCCGACGACAGACGAAGGCCTCCACTCGGACACCGTGCTCGCTCGCCGTCAGCAGCACGGTGGTCTTGAGTTTGCGTTCGCCGGGCAACTCGACGACCACATGGTCGACGTCGGCGCCGCCGCCGCTCTTGCGTGTGAAGGCGATCTCGTTCTCGCCCAGCGTCTTCTCGAGCAGGTCGACGACCTCGGTGCGGCTCACGGCATCCTCTCTTCGGTGAATTCAGACGGTCACCCGGTTGCGCCGGCGCCGCCAGCGGCGTCGGACGCGAGCCCCAGCCGTCGCCGACGGGTCGGGCGACTCCGGACTCCGGTGGGCGGCAAAGGACCGCATGGCGCGGCCATAGCTCTCCAGC
The DNA here is from genome assembly GCF_001698225.1 of Gordonia terrae. Classification (NCBI taxonomy): domain Bacteria; kingdom Bacillati; phylum Actinomycetota; class Actinomycetes; order Mycobacteriales; family Gordoniaceae; genus Gordonia; species Gordonia terrae. The sequence continues at coordinate 1,190,570 of NZ_CP016594.1, read as the reverse complement.
AGCTGATCCACCGTGTGTTCCCACGAGAACTGCTCGGCGTGGGAACGGGCGTTGTGGCCGAGCTCGACGAGACGTTCGGGTTGCGCGAGGAGCTTCTCGATCGCGTTCGTCCAGTCGCCGACCCCGTGCCCGTTGACGAGGACGCCGGTCCGGCCGTCGTCGACGGCCACGCCGAGACCGCCGACATTCGCGGCGATGACGGGCGTCCCGCATGCCTGCGCCTCGATCGCGACCAGCCCGAAGCTCTCCGAATGACTCGGCACCGCAACGACATCCGACGCCCGGTAGACCTGCACCAGACGATCCGCCGGCTGCGGTGGGAGGAAGGTCACCGCATCGGCGATGCCGAGTTCGGCGACCTGGTCCATCAGTGCGGTGGGTCGTTGCAGGCCCGACCCCGACGGTCCGCCGACGATGAGCAGTCGCAGCTTTCGGCCGGACTCGGCGGACTCGCGGATGAGCGGCGCGGCAGCGGCCACGAGGAGATCTGGGGCCTTGAGCGGCTGGATGCGCCCGACGAACGTCACGATCGTCTCGTCGGGATCGAGGCCGAGTGCCGCGCGCGCCGCCGAGGCGGATCCCGTTGTGTAGCAGTCCAGATCGGCCCCCGGAGTCACCACATCGATGCGGTCGGCGGCGGCGCCGTACATCGAGAGCAGTTCGGCCGCCTCGGTCTGCGTGTTCGCGACCAGCCGATCGGCCTCGCCGACGACCTGCTGCTCTCCGATCACGCGGAGCTGGGGCTCGGCCGTGTCGCCCTCGGCCAATGACGCGTTCTTGACCGCGGCGAGGGTGTGCGCGGTGTGTACCAGTGGAACCCCCCACCGGTCGCGGGCGAGCCAGCCCACCTGGCCGGAGAGCCAGTAGTGCGAGTGGATCACGTCGTAGTGGCCGGGCGCCTGGGCCGCCTCGGCGCGGAGCACCCCGGCCGTGAACGCGCACAGCTGGGCGGGCAGGTCGCGTTTGTCGAGGCCCTCGAACGGTCCGGCGACCACATTGCGCACCGTGACCCCCGGCGCGGCGGCGACCGACGGCGCGTCGGCCGACGACGTCGCACGCGTGAAGATCTCGACCTCGACCCCTCGACGGGCCAGCCGGGTCGCCGTCTGCCACACGTAGACGTTCATTCCCCCGGCGTCCCCGGTACCCGGTTGCGCCAGCGGCGAGGTGTGCACGGAGATCAGCGCGACACGCCGCGGGAACGGGCTGGAGGTCATGGTCTCCACCATAGAGAAACGCCGCATCGGGTGACGCGTCCCCCGGCGCGCGGACACCCTGCACGCCCGCCGGCGCGATCACCTAGACTGTTTTCGGTAACGATTGTCATTTGCGTAAAGGTTGTCGATGAAGAAATCCCTGCTGGCCGCCGCCGGCGTGCTGTCTGCCGCCGCCCTGGTGCTGTCCGCCTGCTCAAGCGATTCCGGCGGGTCCGACGGCCCGCCGACCGTCGTCGCCTCCACGAACGTGTGGGGCTCGGTGGCGACGGCCGTCGCCGGGGACAAGGCCCAGGTCACGGCGCTGTACAACAACGCAGACGGCGACCCCCATGAGTTCGAGCCGTCCGCCGCCGACACCGCGACCATCGCCGACGCCGACATCCTCGTGTTCAACGGCGGCCACTACGACTCCTACATGGAAGAGGCCGCGGCCAACTCCGACGCGACCGCGGTCGACGCGTTCGCCCTGCTCGGGGGCGACGAGCACGCCGAGGCCGACCACGCCGAAGGTGACCACTCCGACGGCGCCCACGACCACTCGCACGACGACCAGAACGAGCACGTCTTCTACGACCTGCCGGTCGTCGCCCAGGTGGCCGACAAGGTGGCCGACGCCCTGGCCGAGCAGGACCCGGCCAACGCGGAGACCTATCGCGCCAACGCCGAGACCTTCACCACGGGCATCGACGGCCTGCGGGCGAAGCTCACCACGATCCGCGAGCAGCATGCGGGCACCGAGGTCGCGCAGACCGAGCCGCTCGCGGGTTACATGCTGACCGAGGCCGGACTCGTCGACATCGCGCCGGCCGGTTTCACCCAGGCCGTGGAAGAGGGCCAGTCGCCGGCGGCCGCGGACCGCGCAGCCCTCCAGGACATCCTCGCCGACCGCCGCGCGAAGGTGCTCATCTACAACACCCAGGCCGTGGATCCGGTGACGCAGGCGATGCTCGACGTCGCGGGTTCGGCGGGCGTCCCGGTCGTGAAGTTCACCGAGACCCTTCCCGACGGCGTCACGGACTACCTCGTCTGGCAGGGCGCCCAGATCGACGCGCTCACCGCGGCACTGGGTTCCGGTTCCAATTGAGCGGGGCAGACCACGATGACGCCGACCGGGGTGGATCGCAGACGGGCAGCCGGCCCGTGGTCGCGTTCACCGGCGCCCGACTCGCGTTCGGCGACCGGATCCTCTGGGACGACCTGAACCTGACCATCGAGCCCGGCGAATTCATCGCGGTCCTGGGGCCGAACGGTTCGGGAAAGACCTCGTTCCTGCGGGTCCTGCTGCGCCAGTACGCGCTCGACCGCGGCAATGTCGCCACCACCGACGCGGTCGGCTACATCCCGCAGCAGCACGCCGAGGACGACGCCGACCCGATGGCCATCCGCGGGCGCGACCTCGTCGGGTTCGGAGTCGACGGGGGTCGCTGGGGTGTGGGTCTGCGCGGACGGTCGCGTCGACGCGAACTCGTCGACCGCGCTCTGCGCGCGGTGGATGCGCTGCCGTACGCCGATGCGCCGCTCGGCGTCCTCTCCGGCGGTGAGCAGCAGCGGCTGCGGGTCGCGCAGGCGGTGGTGAGCGATCCCGGGCTGCTCCTGTGCGACGAACCGCTCGCCAGCCTCGACCCCACCAACCAGCAGGTGGTCGTCGAACTCATCGACCGCCGGCGCCGGGAGGCGGGGACGGCCGTGGTCTTCGTGACCCACGAGATCAACCCGATCCTCCCCTACGTCGACCGCGTCCTGTACCTGGTCGACGGCCGGTTCCGCATCGGCGAGCCGCACGAGGTGATGACGACGGAGACACTGAGCGAGCTCTACGGCAGCGATGTCGAGGTGCTCCGCGTCAACGGCCGCCTCGTCGTGATCGGCGGCGAGGACGCCCATCACTGTGCCGCGGAGACGGGTTCGGGTGTCGCGCGCTCGGGAGGTCCGGCGTGAGCATCACCTATACCGCCGCGGATCGCTCGTTGAGCGACCTCTGGGACTTCTCCACCACCGTCGACCTGCTGGGTTACGACTTCATGCAGCAGGCGCTGCTCGCGATGGTGCTGCTCGGCCTCCTCGGTGGCCTGCTGGGTCCCCTGATCGTCGCGCGGCAGATGTCGTTCGCGGTGCACGGTGCCAGTGAGCTGTCGGTGACCGGCGCCGCGGCGGCCCTGCTGATCGGGTTCAGCGTGAACCTCGGCGGTGTCATCGGTGCGGTCATCGCCGCGGCGGTGTTCGGCTTCCTCGGCAACAAGGCGCGGGAGCGCGACTCGGTGATCGGCGTCGTCATGGCGTTCGGCCTCGGCATCGGCGTGCTGTTCCTGGCCCTGTACGGCCGGATCGGCACCGGCTTCGCTTTGCTGACCGGGCAGGTCGTCAGCGTGGGCATCAACGGCCTCGTCGCGATCGCCATCACGACCGGCATCGTCGTCGTCGTGCTGGCCCTGATCTACCGGCCGCTGCTGTTCGCCTCGACCGACCCCCGTGTCGCGCAGGCGCAGGGCGTACCCATCCGGACGCTGTCCGTGGTGTTCGCGATCATCATGGGCCTCGCGGCCGCACAGGGCGTGCAGATCATCGGCGCGCTGCTGGTGATGTCGCTGATGATCACCCCCGGCGCCGCGGCCGCGCGCGTCACGTCGAATCCGACGCGCACGCTGGTGCTGTCGGTCGTGTTCGCCGAAGTCGCGGCGGTGGGCGGGTTGCTGATGTCGCTGGCCCCCAAACTGCCGGTGTCGGTGTTCGTCACGATCATCTCGTTCGCGATCTACGTCGTGTGCCGGATCATCGGCAACCGCCGCGTGCATCGCACGCGCTGAGTCACGGCGTGCATCGCACGCGCTGAGTCACTCCTCGGCGAAGCCGGGATTGCAACCGGCGCCGACCATGTCCTCCTCGGCGACGACGGGGCGGCCGGGTTCCAGGTTCCAGCTGGGCTTTTCCGGTTCGACGAGGCGCGCGAACCGCCAGTGGCAGTCGAATTGGGCCTGCATGCCGGGGGTGTCGGCGGTGGGATCGAGCGCGACGACCTCCGCCCACGCCGCGGTCATCGCGCCGGGCTCGGTGGTGTAACGCCCTGAGTTCGTGGGGAACACCGAGAGGCTCGGGCCGACTGCGGTGTCGGTCCATTCGGTTCGCTCGATGTAGGGCGGGCGGTAGACGATCGCCGGCGCGCTCTCGGTGGGCGAGTACGGGCCCGAGGAATACGGGGTGGGCGACGGACTCGTCGTGCTCTTGCCGGCCGTGCTCGTCCCCTGCGGTCCGGACTCGGCGGCGTCGGTGCCGCAGGCCGACAGGACCGCGACGACGGCCAGCGCGCCGGCGGCGGCCCGCCACGACCTGGGCGCTGCGCCCGCCACTCCCGTACCCGCCCTGTGAAACCCGGTCGACATACCGACACCTTAGGTGACGGGTAGCCTGCTCCTTGTGGTCCACCGACGCACGACGAAGCGGGCGCTCACGGTGCTGCTGACCGCGATCGTCGTCGCCCTGCTGTGCCTTGCCGGGTGTGCGCGCACCCCCGATCCGGGACCTCCCCGGTCGACCCAGTCGCACCGGGCCTCGGCCACTCCGGACGGTCTGATGCTCGACGGGAAGCCGTGGTGGCCCGCCGGTTTCAACGCCTACCAGCTCAGCACCGACTGGTCGGTCAACCGCGGTTGCGGCGCCCAGGTCGACGCGGACGGATACTTCGCCAAACTCCCGCCCCGAGCACTCACCCGCTTCAACCTGTACTCGGTGTTCGCCGTCGACAAGCGCAGCGGACTGCTCGACTTCGGTCCGATCGACCGCGTCTTCGCGGCCGCGGCCCGGCACCGGCAGATGGTGCTGCCGGTGCTCACCGGCGGGTCGGGCGACTGTGAGGACGAGCGGTTCAAGGAGCGCGACTTCTACGTCGACGGCTGGCGCACCGACGAGCGGGTCGGCGGACTGTCCTACGCGGAGTGGATCGAGATCGCGGTGACGCGGTGGCACGACGAGCCGTCGATCGCCGGCTGGGAACTGGTCGGGGAACCCGAGGCCAGCGAATGCGGCGCCACCTCCTGTGACTGGCGCTACCGCACCTGCCCTGCCGACGCCACGGCGGTGCTGAGATCGTTCTTCGACCAGGCCGGTGCCCACCTCCGCGACTTCGACGCGGACCGCCCGATCTTCTCGGGTCTGGTGGGCGGCGACCAGTGCGGTCTCGCGGGCCCCGGGTTCACCGCGGTCGGGCGTTCGGCCGGTCTGGACGTGCTCGACTTCCACGACTACCGTTCCGACGTCGATTCCGAATCGGGGCCCGCGGGCAGCAATCTGCGCGCACGACTGGAGCAGGCTCGCGAACTCGGTAAACCACTCGTGGTCAACGAGATCGGGATCCACGCCGGCTCGTGTGGCTCCGTCGCGAGCCGGGCCGAGCAGTTCGAGACCATCATCGCGCGACACCGCGCCGCCGGGGTCGCCGGCGCACTGCTGTGGTCCTTCGTGCCGGATCCGCGCGGGACGGAGTGCACCTACGACATCGGGCCGAACGACCCGGCATGGAACGTGGTGCGCGAGAACGCCTCCTGACCGGGACTGCCGTCACACGAGCCGGTACAGGCGCCAGTCCGGCAGGTCCGCACCCTGATTGCGGGCCTCGAGTTCGAGCACGGCGATCTGGGCACCGTTCTCGTAGACGGTCGGATAGCGCTCGTTGATGGCGTCGGCGAGACCTCGCCCCTCCCGGGGAACGGTCAGGAGGTAGCGCACTCCGCCGCCGACCGGGTCGTTGAGCAACTGGGTGAAGTCACTGTCCGACGGGATGACGAACTGGCGCGGCCGGGTGGACTGGACCACCACCGCGAAGCCGTACACGGTGTCGCACAGGACGGCGCCGTCCGGCAGATCCAGATCGTCGAGATACTGCGCCAGCGCACGCTCGGTGGAGAAGGACCGCACGATCCGCTGTTCGTCGAGGTACTTCTGGTCCACCGACTCCGGCTGCGGGTCGACCACCGAGCCGAGAGCGAACTCCTGCGGCGCGTACTTCGGCGACGTCATCCCGATGGCGGTGACCGGGATCGCGGTGGCCACCACCACGATCACCACCGTGGCGGCGATCTTGTATCCCCACCGCGAGGCGTACGGTCGCGCCGGCAGGAGGTCGGCGTGCGCCCCTTCGCGACGCATCGGGACCTGACGCCGTAGTGGCACGGACAGGAGCGCGACCACCGCCGCGAGCAGGATGACCGTCATGTAGAAGCGCAGGAAGCCGAAGGTCGAGCCACGCGAGTAACCGAAGACCTGGAACGCGAGAACCGCCAGGATCAGCAGGGTCGGCAACAACGGGGCGAGGCGGCGGCGTCGCGCGCGCACGCCGATCAGCCCGAGGATCAGGACCGGCAGCAGGGGCGCGAGGAGGAACATCTCCATCAGCGAGAACCTGACCGCATCGCCGGTCGTCGACGACCCGCTGCCGCCGGATTGCGCGATGATCGCGGCGTTGCCGTACTCGGAGGTGAACTGGGCGAAGGCGTCTCCGGTGATGAGCCATCCCGCCGCCGCCCATGCCAGGAAGGCGAGCGCGCTCGGCGCCACGACCAACGTGATGTCGAGCAGCGTGCGCGGCACCCGTTTTCGGTGGTCGTGCCGCCGATAGGTCACCCAGCCGACGACGAAGGCCGCGGCCAGTGCGGCGGCACCGCCGTCGTAGCGGGTCAGGTAGGACAGCCCGAGTGCGATACCGGCGACGACGAGTTCGTGGACGTCGTCGGAGGACACCCAGCGGATCAGGCGACGCGACGCCCAGGCCAGGAAGAAGAGGTAGGGCGCCTCGCTCATCCCGTTGGCGGCGTAGAGGACGATCATCGGGTTGACGGCGTAGAACACCGTGAACGTGCCTGCGACAAGGGGTCTCAGGCCCGCATCACGCGCGATCCCCGACACCTGGACCACCGAACCCGCCATGAAGGCCGAGGACATGATCACCGCCGAGAGCGCCTGCGTCGTCATCTCGGGGATCCACGGGGTCAGCGCGGTCAGCGGCAGCTGGACGATCGCGGTGAGCGGGGTGAAGATGAAACCGATCGCGGCGAGATGCGGTGTCCGGCTGAACAACACGCTCTGCGCCGACTGGACGCGCGACAGCGCGTCGCCGAAGAACAGCTGCACCTCGCTGGCGAGGTAGACCCCGATCACGAGGTACGGAATCCACGTCGCGAGGAAGATGAGCACCCCGGGCGGGACGCGGCGGGTCACGTGGCCTCTCCGGTCTTCTGGGGGTCATCGTCCGCCGGCTCCGCCGCGCTGCTGGTCGACAGACCGTGAAAGGTCTTCTCCCAGTAAGACGGATTCACCAGGATCTGCCACATACCCTTGATGGCGGCGACGCTCATCATCACCCAGTACGCCGGGATGAGCAGCGCCGAGAGCAGGAGTTCGCTCCGGTCGTCCTCCCGGATCGCGATGAGGTTCATGTAGATCGCCGCCCCGTTGCCCAGGAGCATCGAGATGAGCGCCAGATAGTAGATCGGCCCGGGGAACAGCTCGGCGACGACCGGCGGTTGTCCGCCGATCCACAGCGCCAGGATGAGCCAGAACACCATGTTGAGACAGGCGATGACGGGTGTGCCGGCGATCAGCAGGGTGAACCGCACGAAGGCGACGGGTCCGAGGATGTGCCACAGCTTGACCGGATGACGCATGTGGACGAGCCACGTCTGCATGTAGCCCTTGTACCAACGGGAGCGCTGACGAATCCAGTTGATGGCGTCGACATTCGCCTCCTCCATCGTGACCGAGTCGAGCACGAGGGTGCGGTAGCCGTGGTCGGCGATGCGGACACCGAGATCGGCGTCCTCGGTCACGTTGTACGGATCCCAGGCGCCGATCGTGTCGAGGACATCCCGCCGGAAGTGATTGGACGTGCCGCCCAGGGGGATCGGCGCCCGGCTGACCATCATGCCCGGCAACAGGAAGCCGAACCAGATCCCGTAGTCGGCGGTGAACCACTCGGTCAGCATGTTGTCGCGAACGTTGTGGAAGCTCAGCTTTCCCTGGACGCAGACCACCGAGTCGTCACCGGAGTTGTTGAGTACGTAGACCGCCCGGCGCAACTGCAGTGGGTCCGGTTTGTCCTCGGCGTCGAAGATGGTGACGATGTCGCCGGTTGCGAAGTGCATGCCGTAGTTGCAGGCCTTCGGCTTCGTCCGGGGTTGGGCAGGTGGTGTCAGGACGACGGTGACTATCCCGTTGTCCTCCACCCCGCGTGCCGCTTCGATCGTCGGCTCGTCGTCCTCCTCGAGGAGCAACAGGACCTGCAACTTGTCCCGCGGATACTCGATCGTCTCCATCGCGGCCACCAGCTGGCCGACCACCTCGGGTTCGCCGTAGGCCGGGACGAAGACGGTGTAGGCGGGCAGCTCGTCGTCGGGGATGGAACGGGCTTCGTCGTCGGAGACCCGGATGGCGCCGTTGACCAGTCCGCGCCGGAAGATCACCAGGCGGTCGGCGAGGGTGACCACGTATCCGACGGTCGCGATCGACACGAGGGTCGCGCACGTCCCGACCGGCTCGAGCACCATCGCAACCGCGATGATGCCGAGCAGTGTGAATCCGATGATCTTCTGAATCCGGCTGAAGGCCACCGACGCCGACATGTCCTCATCGGCGTTGCGCAACCGGTTGACGGCGTCTTCGAGGGCCTGAGCGCGATAGACCGGGTCGGCGAGCAGCTCGGGCACCGGCCGCGTCGGTCGCGTACTGCGTGCGACTCCCGGTGCGTCGGCGTCGGCATCGCGTGAACCCGCCTCCTCGATGGTCACGAGGCGCCCCCCTGGCCGGCACCGAGTTGGGCCCGGATGAGCGCGCCGCCGAGTCCGACGAGCAGCGCCCGGTCCTTCAGCTGAGGGTCGGTGTCCAGCAGCACCGAGTCGCCGCGCAGCAAGATGGTCATCAGCGAGTTCATGTTTGCCAGGATCGTGATGCGCGGCTCGGGGAAATAGGCTTCCGGTTCGTGGTTGTCGACCGCCCACAACATGATCTGCTGCGTTCGGTTGCCGTTGTTCCACCGCCACGACACCACCGTGTAAGTGAGATAGCGCTTGTCGTCGACGATGCTCCACAGCCTCCCGCGCACCCCGTTGGACAGCTCCACCTCGATCGGGATGCTGGTCCGATCCTCGGAGAGGTCGTATCGGAAGATGTCCTGGTAGACGTCGAGAACCAGTGGTCGCCGACTGTCGACGCTGTCGACGACGACACGTCGGGGGCGGGCGAACTTGTCGTACGCCCGGTCGCCGCGGGTCTGCACCAGGACCTGCCGGATCAGCACGGAGCCCGGGCCGTACAGTCGCGACACCCAGCCGTAGACGCCGAAGGACTCCTGGCGCCACCCCGCCGGGACCACGAGCGGAGATCCGATGCCCAGCTGCGCATACCGGTTGCTCTGGTAGTTGCTCCCGACCGGCGGAACCGGGTTGAGGGCCAACAGGATCGCCGCGAGCAGCACCACCAGGCCGGGACGACCCACGAACGCGACCTTGGGTGGGGTGATCTGCCCGGCCACCGGGGGAGACCACTTCTGCCCGCCGCGGCGCCGATAGTCGACGAGCATGAACACCGACGTCGCGAACGCCGCGATCAGCGCGGGCAACGGCACCACGACGCTGCGGGGCGCGCCGAGCGCGTCGAACAGGAACAGCGCGACCAGGCCGACGGCGCCGGCCAGCAGCGCAGCCAGTACTTTGCGCTGCCATGTCCGGCCCACGGCGATGGCGGTGGCGGCCACCGCCATCAGGACCACGACGAAACCGGCGGCGAGCGACGTGCCGCCCAGCAGCAGCACCACCGCGCGGACCGGGGGCGGAAAGATGAGCAGGAGCAGCAGCCACGCCCACCGGTAGCGTCCCACCGGCCGCAGTCCGAACAGCAAGATCGCGGCGCCGAGGACGAACAGCCACAGGGCCAGCAGGTCCATGTGGGTCGTGAGGTACGCGCGCGCATAGCGCGGATTGACCAGGTACTTCATCGCCAGCGCCAGGATCAGCACCACGATGCCCACGATGACGTCGGTCTGCCGGTCGTAGATCGGCAGTTCGTCGACGTCGCGCCACGACACGCCGATGACGGCCACGAGGGACAGGACGATCAGCACCGGGACGTAGAGGATCAGCGTCTGCGCCATCAGTTCGTCGACGACCGCGATGATGGTGTTCCAGAATCCGAGTGCCGTGCACCCGATCAGGAACAGCCATCTGGCAGCGACCAGATACTCCGGGTGGTCGACGAACACCTGATTCGGCGTCTCCGGTTTGCGTCGGGTGAGGACTCCGACGATCGCGTCGACCGCCCTCGCCGACGCACCCGGTCCCGCGGCCGGGACCGCGTCCGGGGGCGGGGCCGTGGTCGTCGCAGACGCCTCGGGCACGGCGATCAGCCCTCGGCGGTCCGGTGCCGACGGCGGCGCAGGACGAGGGTCGCGGCGACGGCGGCCACCACCACGATGCCCACCCCGACCACGGCGAACGCCACCCACGACGTGCCGCCTGCCGATGATTCCGAGTCCTGCGCGTTGTCGTCGACCACCAGGACCGGTTCCTGACCGGACACCTGCAGGAGGGCGTCCCCGTTCAGTGACGGCCAGCGATCGGGGTCGGCGGCCAGCCAGTCGAGCAGGGCATCGAGGTCGGCGGCGTCCCGGGTCGAGGTCGCGACGAGGACTGTACGTCCGGCGTCGCGCGCCACCTGTAGTGAGCCGAAACGCACGGTCGGCGAGAGCAGGACCTCGGCGCGCTGACCGTCGGGATTGAGCACCGAGACCGTGCCGCCGTCGGCGGTCACCGGGAGCGAGAGGTCGGGCAGTCCCTCGCCGTCGGCCGCGATGACGACGGCCGGCGCGGACGAGGACATCGCGTCGTCGAGCGGCACCACGTCGACGCCGAGGCGCACCGCCGACAGTCGCTGCAGGCCGGACATGAGCGCCACGGCGCGGGCCACGTCATCGACATCACCGGTCGTCCAGGCCAGCGAGTTGCGCGGCATCAGGGCCTGTGGCAGCGACGCGAACCCAGGCGGCCTCGGCGGGTCGGCGACCTCGGATCGCACCTCGCCGGAGGAATCCAGGCTCAGCGAGCTACGCACTCCCGTTCCGCATTGTTCGCCGACGTCGCCGTGGTTGTAGGTGACGGTGACCTCGGTGTACCGCGTGAGCAGGTCGGCGGGTACGTCGACCCATGCGTCATAGCTGCCGGAGGCATCCGCGGGCCAGGACGCGATCACCCGGTCACCGATCGACACCGCGATCTGACCACCCATCGGGGTGTAGGTGCCCTTCAACTGCATCCGGATGTTCTTGGACGGCCGTCCCAGGCGGGTCTGGTCGATCCCGAACGAGATGGTCGGCCAGCCCGTCGCGGAGACGCGCTGGTCTCCGACGCCCAGTTCGGCCAGTGTGGTCACCTCGGGCGCGAGTTGCGGTGCGGCAAAGGGCGGTCCGGCGACCGCTGCGGAGCTGACGGCGATCGACGACAGATCGGAGGTGAGGAAGTCGACCTGGGTGGCGAGTTCGTCCTCGTTGCCGCCGATACGCAACACCGGCCAGCCGGCACCCGGGCCGAGGCTCAGGCCGTCGGGGAGGTCCGAGTTGATGACCACCTGTCGTTCGAGCGGCTCGATCTCCTCGGTGGGTGCCGCGACACCACGGGGCAGCGACCCGGTCTCGATCTCCACCGTCGCCGCACCGTAATTCGCGACCACCGCGGTGGCGAGCGAGACCGCGGCAGCGCCCTCGGCGGGCCGGACGTCGGCGGGCACGAAGATGGTCAGCTTGCGCAGGACCGGCGGCAGGAACTCGGCGACGCTGTTCGGCTCGGCCTCCCGGCCGCCGTAGGTGACCGTGGCGTTCTGGATGCGCAGGCCCGAGTCGGGATCGAACAGGCATGAGCCCGCGGTGCGCAGATAGGTCCGTAGCACGATGTCAGCGGCGTTGCGCTCCACGCGCACTCCGCGCAACGACAGCGAGATCGGCGAGTTCACAGTCGGATTGATCGGCGTTCGGGAGATCAACCGGTTGTCCTGCAGCACGTCGATGTTCCCACCGGTGACGAACGCGGGATACTGCGTGACACCACGCAACTCGGTCGGCGTCAGATTCGGCGGGACGGCCAGCGACAGGCTCACCTCGCCCTGCTGACCGGGGAACGCGATGGTCGACGACGAGCCGAGATCCCGAAGGCTCAGCGGCGCAGGCGGATCACCGGGCGCCGCATCGGCCTGCGGGGCCGTCCATGCCCCCACCGATGCGACACCGGCCAGCAACAGGCCGGCCAGCAGTACCGCCGGCCCGCGACGTCGCGCCGCGTGCCCGCGCGCGCGGAATCTCCAGGACACGTGCATATGTCACCCTCCGAGTGACCCCCGTTGCCCGACCCAGTTCCACCCCGTAAGAACCTATCGCACCGAACGTGGTGGCACATATTTTCGCGCGACCGCGCTCCCGATCCCCACGTCGCGCGCTCGGGCCGGTGGGTGCACCCGGTGGATCGATGCCATGTCGATTCGGGAACGACGCCACGAACCGCCACCCGACTCTGGGACCATGTCCTGCAGGTCGAGGTGTCCGGCGAACTCGAGGGAGCGCGATGCGACAGGTTCACGCCGGCGAACACGTCGACGGCGGCGTTTACGTCGACATCGCCGACGCGACGATCTGGCACTTCACGGCGGGCGAGGCGTATGGCCCGCCGACGGTGCTGCTCCACGGCCTGTTCGCCTCGGCGTCCTCGTGGGGAACCCAGATCCCCGCGTTCCTCGATGCCGGCCGGCAGTTGTTCGTGCCCGAACGGTCCGGTCACGGTCACAGCCCCGACATCCCGGGCGACTTCAGCATCGAGCGAATCGTCGAACGCACGATCGTCTATCTCGAGAGTGTCGTGGGCCGACCGGCCCATCTGGTGGGATGGGCCGACGGCGCCGCCGTCGCGTTGCTCGTCGCCCGCGAGCGGCCGGACCTGGTCGCGCGGCTGGTCGTCGTCGGTGGTTACCTCAACGCCGCAGGCCGGACCGCCGACGCCTTCATCGACCAGGTCACGCGGCGCGATCCGGTCACGATGGACTACCTGCGGATCTATTACGACACCACCTCACCCGACGGTCCCGAGCACTTCGACACGGTCTTCGACAAGGCGGCGCGGATGCTGACGACCGAACCGGAGTGTGACGTCGCCGGGTTTGCGGGGGTCGAGGTGCCCACGCTCGTGGTGGTCGCCGACCGCGGTCTCGTCCGCCTCGAACACGCGCTGGAACTCGCCCGGACGTTGCCGCGCGGACGGCTGGCGGTCATCCCGGGTACCCACATCCTGCCGGTGGAGTCACCCGAGTTGTTCAACCCGCTCGTCCTGTCGTTCCTCGCCGCCGACCCTCCGTCGGTGTGGGAGTTCGGGTGATCCTCAGGCCGGCGAGTGCACGCGGTACCACGCCTGGCGGCGCAGGGTGTCCGGGTCGGCCTCGACGTGGTCGGGGTCGTCGAGGACGAGGACCTTGCGGTCGGTCGTGGTATAGGCGGGCCAGCCGAACCCCGGATCCCCGGTGCGGGCGAATCCGCCCCACCGCGTCTGGACGTTCTTGGTGACCCGCCCGGTGGCGGGCCAGTCCGCGAGGGCCAGACCCGCCCCCATCGGCGCCCGATAGGCGCCGAAGACGCTGAACAGCTCGGTCGCGTGCGTGGCGCCGAAGCCCGTGGCCTCCAGCACCTTCGTCTGATAGTCGTAGCGGTACACGTAGGTCGGGGCCACCGTGCTGTGTCCGTCGGCGAAGGCGCTCATCGGCGCCCAGAAGATCGAGTCGCCGGCCAGCCGGATGCGGTCGCGGTCGCCGTCCTCGTAGTGCGAGGCGATCTCGCGCCGGACCTCGTCGTCCTCCACCCGCATCAGCGTGCGTTCGGCGTCGGGCAACACGTTCCAGAGTTTGGCGAACAGCTTGCCCTCGTCGCGGTTGCTGCCGATCACGAGCGGTACCGGCTGGGTCAGCCCGGACGCGGCGGCGGCCAGCGGCGACCGTGGCAGCAGATCACCGTCGACCACGGGCGCGAACGGGATCGCACCGCCGGCGGTCTTGGCGGCGAATCGCATCAGCCGGTTTCCCGCCGCCAGCAGCAACGCCGGATTGGGCGAGGTGAGCAGGCGTTGCGCGTGGACGGTGTCGACCGGCGGTTCATCGCGTTCGAGCGAGGTCGCACGTCGCTCCGGGTCGCGCAACAGGCGGACGAATTCGTCCGCGTAGATCGTCGCGGCGTCCTGTTCGACGATCAGCTCCGGAGCGGGGCTCTGGGCGATCGCGTGGTGGTACAGCCCGGTCGTCGACGGTGCCGACAGCAGGGACAGCACCGACGTTCCCCCGGCGCTCTCGCCGAAGATGGTGACGTTCCCGGCATCGCCGCCGAAGGCCTCGATGTTGTCCTGGACCCACTGCAGTGCCGCGATCTGGTCGCGGAGGCCGACGTTGGAGTCGAACGGTCGGTCGTCGGTGGCGAACTGGGCGAGATCGAGGAAGCCGAACGGACCGAACCGGTACTGGATCGTCACCACGACGACGTCCTGGGAACGGGCGAGGAAGGCGCCGTCGTAGAGCGGGGTGGCCGCCGTGCCGAGGATGAACGCACCGCCGTGGATGAACACCATCACGGGCCGCGGCGTCGACGACGCGGTCTCGGGCGAGTAGATGTTCAGCGTCAGGCAGTCCTCGGCCATCGGCGCGAACTTGCCCGGCGCGATGGCGGTGAACCGCTTCTCCTGGATGGCCGCCTTGGCCACCTTGGTGCAGTCGCGGACACCGGGCCAGTCGTGTGCGGGCTCCGGTGCACGGAACCGGCGGTGAGCCACCGGCGGTGCTGCGAACGGGATGCCTCGCCAGCTGATGGTCCCCTTGCGCAGCCGTTTCCCCCGGGCGCCCTCGACCACGCCGTTGCGGGTGGTCACCTTACTGTCGAGTAATGCCATACCCCCCACCGTAGACGAAACGGGGACTCCGTCCACCGGGTCGCGTGGACACCCGTCGGCGGGCCTGCCCGGGCCGCCGACGCACCCCCTAAAATGCCCTCATGAGTTCCGCCGCGGCGCGCATCGACCTGAATGCCGACCTCGGCGAGGGCGTCGGCGACGACGCGGCGATGCTCGGCGTCGTCACCAGCGCCAACGTGGCGTGCGGCTTCCACGCCGGCACCCCGGCCGACCTGCTCGCCACCTGCCGGGCCGCGGTCGCCGCGGGGGTCCGGATCGGCGCCCAGGTGTCCTACCCCGACCGCAGCGGCTTCGGGCGGCGGTTCATGGAGATGACGACCTCCGATCTCATCGCCGATCTCGTCTACCAGATCGGTGCGCTCGACGCGCTCGCCCGCTCGGTGGGAGGCGCCGTGACCTACGTGAAACCGCACGGCGCGCTGTACAACACGGTTGTCCACCACGCGCAGCAGGCCGACGCCGTGGTCACTGCGGTCGCCGGCGTCGACGCCCGGCTGGCCGTCATGGGGCTGCCCGCATCGGAGGTGCTCGAACGGGCCCGACGTGCCGGCCTCGACACGATCACCGAGGCGTTCGCCGACCGCGCCTACACCCCGGAGGGCACTCTCGTACCACGCGGAACCCGGGGTGCCGTGCTCTCCGACAGCGACGAGATCGCCCGCCGGGTGGTCGAACTCGTCACGACCGGCCGGATCGGCGCGATCGACGGCACGCTGATCGACGTGGACGCCGCGTCGGTCTGTCTGCACGGCGACACCCCGGGCGCTGTCGAGCACGCACAGGCGGTGCGCGCTGCCCTCACCGCGGCCGGGATCGAGATCGGCATCACACCGGCCTGACCGGCCGGGGGCGCTGCTACCGGCGTCGCTGGCGCGCGAACTCGGCGAGAACCACACCCGCGGCGACCGAGGCGTTCAGACTCTCGACGTCACCGGCCATCGGGATGGACAGGATCGAGTCGCAGCTCTCCCGGACGAGGCGGGACAACCCCTTGCCCTCCGACCCCACCACGATCACGGTGGGGCCACTGCCGTCGTAGTCGTCGAGCGTGACGTCGCCGTCCGCGTCGAGGCCGACGAGCTGCGCACCGGCGTCGGCCCAGTCCTTCAGCGTCCGTGTCAGGTTGGTGGCGCGGGCGACGGGTAGACGTGCCGCGGCACCGGCGCTGGTCCGCCACGCGACCGCCGTCACGCTCGCGCTGCGACGAGCCGGGATCACCACGCCGTGTCCGCCGAAGGCCGCGACCGACCGGATGACCGCGCCCAGGTTGCGCGGGTCGGTGATGTTGTCGAGGGCGACCAGCAGCGGCGGCGTGCCGCTCGCCTTGGCCTCGGCCATCAGGTCGTCGGGATGGGTGTACTGGTACTCCGGCACCTGCAGGGCGATCCCCTGGTGCATCCCGTTGGTGGACAGGCGGTCCAGTTCGGGCTTGCCGACCTCGAGGATGGAGATCGCCGAGTCGCCGGCGATCTTGACCGCCTCGGCGACCCGCTCGTCGGGTTCGGAGTTGGTGGCGATGTACAGCGCGGTGGCCGGCACACCCGCCCGGAGGCACTCCACGACCGGATTGCGACCCAGGACGTACTCCGGACCCTCGTCCCGCGCCCGTGCCCCACTGCGGCCGGCCGCCGACTTCGACGCCGCCTTCGCCCGCTTGTGGGCCGGATGATACGGCCGGTCAACGGCTTTCGGCGTCGCACCGCGAGCCTCGAGTCCGCGGCGGCGCTGGCCGCCCGAACCGACGGTCTGGCCCTTCTTGGTGCCGTCCTTGCGGATCGCGCCCTTACGCTTGGAATTGCCTGCCATCACGCCTCACCCTTCAGAGCCCATTGCGCACCGTCGGGGGTGTCGGTGACCTCGATGCCGGCCTCCGCCAGTCGATCCCGCACCGCATCCGCGGTCGCCCAGTCCTTGGCGGCGCGCGCGTCTGCCCGCCGCTGTAATTCCGCACGCACCAGGACGTCGAGCGCCGAGGTGGCCGCCGACTCGTCGGCCGCCCCCGCCCACCGATCGTCGAGGGGGTCGACGCCCAGGATGCCCATCATCGCGCGCACCGCGGAGGCCGCCGCGAGCGCGCCGGCGCCGTCGCCGGACTCGAGTGCGGTGTTGCCCTGCCGAACCACGTTGTGCACGACCGCGAGTGCTGCCGGGACGCCCAGATCGTCGTCGAGTGCGGCGGCGAACTCGGGATCGACGTCCCCGACGACCACCTCGCCCGCACGCGCGCCCACCCGTTCCACGAACGACTCGACGCGTCGGTAACCGGCGGCCGCCTCGGTGAGCGCACCCGGCGAGTACTCCAGCATCGAGCGGTAGTGCGCGCTCCCGAGGTAGTACCGCAGTTCGACGGCCCGGACACGCTGCAGCATCGCGGGGATCGACACCACATTGCCCAGCGACTTGCTCATCTTCTCGCCGCCCATGGTCACCCAGCCGTTGTGTAACCAGTAGCGCGCGAACGGATCTCCCGCACCATGCGCCTGCGCGATCTCGTTCTCGTGATGCGGGAAGATGAGATCCATACCCCCGCAGTGGATGTCGAACTCCGCACCGAGAAGCGAGGTGGCCATCGCCGAACACTCGAGGTGCCAGCCGGGCCGGCCGGGTCCCCACGGTGTCGGCCAGGACGGCTCGTCGGGCTTGGCCGCCTTCCACAGGGTGAAGTCGCGAGGATCACGCTTGCCGGTTCCCACGCTCTCGCCCTGGTGCACGTCGTCGAGCCGGTGCCCGGACAGCGAGCCGTAGTCCGGCAGGCTCTGGACGTCGAAATACACGTTGCCGTCGGCGACGTAGGCGTGCCCACGCTCGATGAGCCGTTCCATGTACTCGACCATCTGGGTGACGAAGCCGGTCGCGCGGGGTTCCGCCGACGGGGCCAGCACACCCAGCGCACGGTAGGCGTCGTCGAAGGCGCGCTCGTGCGTCGCGGCCCACTCCCACCAGGGCCGGCCGGCGTCCGCGGCCTTGCGGAGGATCTTGTCGTCGATGTCGGTGACGTTGCGGACGAACAGGACGTCGAGCCCCTTGTGGGTCAGCCAGCGTCGGAGGATGTCGAAGGCGATGCCGCTGCGCACGTGACCGATGTGCGGCACACCCTGCACCGTCGCCCCGCACAGGTACACCGACGCCTGGCCTGGGTGCAGCGGCACGAAGTCGCGCACCTCTCGGGAATCGGTGTCATACAGGCGCAGGGTCACGACCGGCAATCCTACCGGACCCTGACCTGGCCACCGACGGCCCGAGCCGCGGGTGCGTACACCTCATCCACGTTCGCCGGAGACGGCGACCGGCTCGGCCGTCCGCGCGACGACCGTGGCGACCAGCGAGCGCATCTCGTCGAGGATCGTGCCCAGAACGGCCACCGCACGCTCGGTGTGCGGATACCGCACCCGGACGTGGATACCGTCGGAATCCCGCCAGAACCACCACTGCGCGGTGTCGGTCGGCTTGGAACTGGAGACCTGTTCGGCCCGGACCCCGGGATGCGGACCGGGAAGCCGCGTGTAGTCGACGTAGGACATCATGAACACGTCGCTGCGACGTTGGCGGAGCCGATGCCCGAAGGCGGCGTAGACCGGCGTCAGGCCGATCTCGGCCAGCGGCAGGGCCGCGGCGAGCCGTGCGGTGTTGACGGGCAAGGCCTCGAGCAGATCGTCGCCGGCGGTGATCAGCAGCGGGGCGTTGCCGACCGACCAACCGACACACCCGGGTCCGGCGCCGGTGCCGGTGGGTACCACGGTTGCCACCTCGGCGGGTCCGCCGATCGACTTCACCGCCTTGGCCGCGCACGTGAGGATCGCGGGGTACGTCCGCCCGCCGTGCCGATGGACCTCGGAACTGAACGTCCGGGCCGAGTCACCGGGCAGCAGGGTCGTCACCATCGTGCGCATCTCGGCGGCGGCACCCGCCGGCACACCGAGGTCGACGGGGAACTCCGGGACCTGCCAGTCGGTCGCGGCGAGGAACTGTTCCCACTCCCCCAGTCGGGCGTCGTCGGGGGTCACCGCCGCCTCGTGCCCGGCCACCCGACGCAGCGCGTCCAGGCCGGACTCCGCGGGCGCCGGCGCCGCTCCGGCGAGCAGTTCGCAGATCTCCGAGGACAGCAGTGCCATCGACCGCGCGTCGACATAGCAATGGTCGAAGCCGCACACGAGTGTCGTGCTCGACGACCTCCGGACGGCGGCCAGAAAGTGCGGCATCGGCTCGAACGGGTTGCAGGTCGCCGTGATCCGCTCGGCCAGCGCGGCCGCGAACGTCGCGGGTCCGAGTCCGGCATCCGCCTCGTGCGAGCCCTCCGTCATGTCGACGCCGCCATGGCTCAGTCGCTGATAACCGGCGTCGGTCGCGGTGTAGTGGCAGCGCAGGACGTCATGGCGGGCGATGACCGTCGACACGACCGCGCCCAGACGGCCCAGGTCGATCCGCTCGGCGAAGTCGAGCGTGAGCGCGATCCAGCCGGGCTGCCCCTGCGCGATCGAGTCGAGATGGAACCGTTCGTTCTCCGACACGGGCACATTCGCCGGCGCCGCGGATCCCGCCGGTACCAGAAGCCAGCGAACCAGTTCCCCCGGTTCGACCTCCCATGTCTCCGAACTCGAGAGCTTCACCGCACGGTCTCCTCGCTCGCGTAGTCGTTCAGGATGGCGCCGACACGTGCGAGGTGTTCGACGACCGATGCGCGCGCGACCTCGTTGTCGGGAAGATGGCACCGGACGACGAGACCCGCCGGAGTCCGTGTGAACCAGAGGTTGGCATTCCGGGTGGGGCCGACGCCGCTCGAGGTCTGCATCGTCGCCAGTGCCGGGTCGTCGCCGATCGGCAACCGGGCCAGATCGGTGTAGGACACCATGTACGGGCTGCCGTCGAGGCCCCGGAAGACGCCCTCGGCGGCGAGGATCGCCAGGACCCCGTGCGCGGGTGCCGAACTCGCGTTCCGAGCGGCGCGAACGCTGTTCCCGGCCGTGCGCACGACATCGTCGAACGTCGCTGGGTCGCCGGTGGGGAGGTCGACCACGATCGGCGCGAAATTGCACAACCAGCCCTGGGTCCACGCGGTCCCGGCGTCGCGGGTGGCCAGCACCGTGGAGACGAAGAAGCGCGACTCCCCGGTGATCTCGCGATGCCGCACGGCCAACGCGGCGTAGAGAAGGCCGGCGAACCCGCCACCGGTGGCCGCCAGCCGGGCGTCGCAGCGCGCCAGCGCATCGGGGTCGAGCAGCCACTGTTCCACCGCGACCGCGGGAACCGGGACGGCGTCATCGGCGAGACCGAGGTCGAGAGGGCACAGCGGTGCGCGACCGTCGTTGTCCGCCAGGGGCTCCCGCCACACGGCCACTCGGTCGTCGTCGGGGGCGAGGGCGGCCGCAGCCGACCGTTCGGCGAGGATCGCAGGTCCGAATGCGCCCGGTGCCGGCAGATCGGCCCCCGCGCCGTCCCGGTGCGCCCGGTACAGGGCGGTGATCTCGGTGAGCGCGAGCACCGACGAATACCCGTCGCCGTGCGCATGATCCGTGGCGGCGAAGAAGGTGAACCCGGCGTCGTCGACCGTCGCCGCCCACCATGAGCCCGGAACCAATTCCGCCCGAGCGCATTCCGATGCTCGACGGCCCACCCACGACCCGACGTCGGCGTCGTCGATCAGGAGGGGCTCGGTGCCGGCGACCTCGATCACGAACTCGCGCGGTGGGCTCACCCAGCGCTCGGGGCCATCGGGTCCCGGCCGGTAGTGAGCGCGGAGCTCCTCGTGCCGACGGACGAACTCGGTGAGCGCCGCGGCCATCGCCCCCTCGTCGAGCGGGGCGTCGAATCGCAGTGCGGCGAGCAGGAATCCGGTATGCATCTCACCGCGTCGCCGCTTGTCGCCCATCGTCGCCAGGTGATCGGACTGCAGAAACGACACCCCGGTACCCCACCGCCGCGCGGCCCCGCCCACGCAGCCGGCATCGCGCAGTGCCCATTCGACGGTCCGACCGCCGGTCAGATGCCCGCGAAGCGGCACGACCACCGAGCCCGGGGTACCGAACCGGGGCGTGGCGAAACGGGGGGTGGCGAACCCGGGCCGCAGCGCGCCGGTCATCAGCTGCCGAGTACGGCCGTCGACCCTCCGGTGTTCACGCCGGCGGGCACGGACTCGACCGCTCGATAGGTGTACTCGCAGTCACCGTCGGCGACGATCGTCTTGAGGATGGCCTGGAACGTGGAGAGGAACACCTCGACGGCACCGGCGTTCTCGTCGGCCGGGAATCGTGCGGACACGTTCACGCCGGTCGGGATCCGGTTGATCCAGAAGTAGACCTCGTCGGCGTCGCGCGTCGCGCTGCGCAGCACCCGCGCCTGGCGCGGGGTCCACTCCGCCGCACCCTCGGCGTGCCGGAGATCGATGTACGACACGACGAAACCGGGCGGCGTCACGTCGCCGCCGATCAGTTCGGCCACCGGCGCGAACGGAGCGGCACCCACGGCCTTGTACTGCGCGGAGGTGGCCGCCACCGTCGTCAGGGCGTCGGTGAACCTCGCCGGGCGGCCGGGCCGGACCGCGACCGGGATGATGCCGACGAACCAGCCGACGGCTTCGCCCCACTCGATGGCGTTGCGGGTGTGCACCGGCCCGATGAAGCGAAGATCGGCGCTACCCGACAGGGCGGCGGAGGTCATCGACAGCGCGGTGTAGATCCCGGCCGTCATCGACGACCCGGCCCCCTTGCAGACGGCGTCGAATCGCTTGGTGTCCGCGGCATCGAGCAACCAGTGCGACAGAGTCGCCTGGAATCCGTTCTCCGGCAGTCGCTCCGAGACGATGGTGCGCGGCGAGTCGGACGGGACCTCGAACCGCGGGAAACGCGGGATCGGCTCGGGTTGCACCGCGGTCGGGGTGTCGTCGAAGAAGTCGCGCCACTGGCTGACCGCGGCGTTGTTCGCGTCGATCTGCTCGCCGAGTCTCCGTTCGGCGTCGCTGAAGTCGAGGTAGCTGCCGAAGTCGTTGAGCGCGTGCGGTTCACCCGTCACCTCGGCGGCGTAGAGCGCCGTGAGCTCGCGGATGGCGAACACCTGCGTGTACGCGTCCATCACGGTGTGGTCGGCCGCGAACACCAGCAGGAACCCGCTGTCGTCGCCGGTCGGCTCCACCGTCACGGCGATGCAGTGCGGCCAGCTGAGCGGGGTGACCGTGCGGTTGAAGTAGTCGATGACCAGGTCGGAGACCTCGCCGGCGGGCAGGTCGGCCCCGAAATCCCGCTCGCGCACGGTGATCGCGTCGGCGGCAACGGTGATGCGGGTCAGGTCGCCCTGCGGATGATCCGGTTCGTGGACGCGCACCGAGGTCCGGAATGCCTCATGGCGGCGATACCAGGCGATGATCGTGCGGGACAGTGCTTCCCGGTCCAACCGTTGTTCGATCCGGAACGCCGTGCCGATCCACTGGCTGTACCACTCCGAACCCTCGCGGACGGCCCGGCGGGCGTGCTCGAGATGCATGTAGGACAGCTGGCGGGAGTCCGTCTGCCATTCCTCGGCGTCGACCTGCGGCTCCCAGGCGGTGACGGTGCCGCCGGGCATCGAATAGTCGGTCAGCTCGGTGTATTCCATTGCAGTCCACCTACCTTCTGTCGTCTACGTGCGCCATCGGCGCGGGTGTTCGGATGTGTTCAGGAGTGCGTGCGGTACGGGGAGTTCACAGACCCAGTCCGCGTCGGAGGGTCGGCCAGCTCTCGCGTTGCTGATCGACCCAGTAGGGCCACGAATGCGTGCCGGGGTCGACGTAGCGGATGGTCGCCGGCACGTTCAGCTGATCGAGCCGGGCGTCCAATTGCTGCGTGCACCAGAGGGAGCCGACTTCGATGGCGCCGCCGATGACCTGGCGGTCGGTCGGGTTCTCGTTGCCCGGGTAACCCGGCGCGTCGTACCGGCCGGCGCGGCCCGTACCGGTGAAGACGTAGACCGTCGACCCGCGCAGGTTGGCCGCCTTGGCGACGACGTCGTGCTCGGCCCAGGCCGGATCGCCCGGCGGGCCCCACATGTTGTCGGCGTTGCCGCCGAAGGCTGCCACGATCCCCCGGGGGTAGGCCTGACCGGCCGGACCCGTGGTGGTGAAGCAGCCGCTGTAGGCCGCCACCGCGTCGTAGAAGCCCGGGTTGCGGACCGCGAGTACAAGCGCGGCACCGGCACCCATGGACAGACCGGCGATCCCGCGGACACCGTTGCCGTCGAAGCGCTCGTCGATCAGGGACGGCAGTTCCCGCGTGAGAAATGTCTCCCACTTGTAGCGCCCGAGCGCCGGGTCGTCGCGTTGCCAGTCGGTGTAGAAGCTGCCGTCACCCGCGATGGGCATGACGACGTTGACGTTCTTGTCGGCGTAGAACCCGGCCACGTCGGTCTTGAGTGTCCAGATGCTGTTGTTCGGGTCCTCTTCGTTGAGACCGCCGAGCAGATAGAGCGACGGGCGCGGCCCGGTTCCGGTGCGTGGCGTCACGACCTGCACCTTGATCGTCTTGTCCATCGCGGCGGAGTACACGTCGAGAAGATGCGTGTGGGGACCGTCGGGGACGGACCGCTCGATCACGGGGCGTTCCGGCGCCGCTGTCGCCGGGGCGGCGGCGACGAGCGAACCGGCGACACCGAGCGCCGCCGTCATGGCTGCGACAGTGAAGAAGGTGCGCTGTGTTCCGCGGCGATGAGTTGTTCGGCGGGAAATACCCGTCATGTCGTCGCGTCCTCCGAGTTCTGCGGGAAAGTCATCTTCTGACAAGGCTTTCGGGGCTGACAGATGTCATGGCAGCACCCCGGCGGGTCTCACGATGGTCACGACAGTAACCGGATCGAACCCGAATTGATAGTTCGGCAAGCTAATCGTGTACTAGCAAACCGCTCCTCAACGATCGCGAGTCAAGTGACGCAGTGCGACCTGTGGTAAGAAGCCTGCGGCGTCCGGGGCGCTGTCGACACCCGTCGCCTGGCCTAGGGTTGGCTTACCTTAGCATGGCCCGGACGCCGGGACCGACCTCGACCGACGCCGACGTGCATCACCAACGGCGTGCATCCATCAACAGCAGGGCAGACATGAACTTCGCATCGCTGGTCCGCCACGACGAACAGTCGTCGCCCAGACCCGTCGTCGACCGGCTGACGGCCGATGACGACCTCTTCGTCCGGATGGATGTCGTCCTCGGTCTTCCCGTCGTGAATCAGACACTGTGGCGGTTTCCGGGCTCCGTCGATGTCGACACCATCACCGCGCTGGGCCAGAAGCTGCGATACGGACGCCTGAGCCGGCTCGTCACACGACATCGAGGGCCCGGCCGCGCGTATTGGCGCTACACCCCGGAAGCCGGTGCGGTCGAGGTGCAGGACGACCCGGTACCCGCAGGCGACGAAGAGGCATGGGGCCGGACCCAGGCCGACGCGCCGCTCGACTTCGAGAAGGGGCCGGCCTGGCGGCTAGTCGTCGCACGAGCCGCCGCCGACGACTCCGTGCTGGTCTCGCTGATCATCTCCCACGTCATCGCCGACGGCGGGACCGGCGCGGTGGCGGTCATCGAGGCCATCCACGGCCTCGACTATGTCCCCGGTGCCGAACCCGGCCTCGTCTCCGACGTCCGGGATGCCGCCGATCTGTTGTGGACCGCCGGCCGGACCGCGGTGCGGATCTGGCGCGCGAGTCGCTCCGCCCCGCCGGCGTCGCCGGTGCGCGTGACCGGTCGGCCGTCACCCGGGACCGACGTCTCCGACGCCGAGACCGCACCGAACGTCACGATCCTGATCCCGCAGGCGGATTACACCGCGGCGGCCAAGACGCGGGGCGGCACCGACAACAGCCTGTTCGCCGCTCTCATGGTCGGCGTCCTGGAACGCAGCGGCCGGGTGTCGCCCGGTGACGTCGTCCCGGTGTCGCTACCCGTCTCGTCCCGGACGCTCGATGACCGGCGCGCGAACGCCAGCTCGGGCGCAACGGCTTTCGTCGAGGTGGACCCGCAACGCTACGACGACCTCACCGCGGTGCGCACCGCCTGCAAGGACGCCTACGGACGACTGGCCGCGAACTCGGGCGCCGTTGCGCAACGGGCCGTCGTGCTGCAGGCGCTGAGCAAGCCGATCACACGACGCCTCGCATCGAACGTGACCACGCCGCTGTGTCTGGCATCGAACGTCGGCCAGGCACCCGACGAGTTCGCGACCCTCGGCACCGGAACGCCCGGGGCACTGTCGATCCGGGCGATCACCGCCACCGGTGACCCGGCACGGCTGCGGGATCGCAAGGGCGGCATCAGCGGGTGGCTCGCGTTCAACGACGACCATGTGATGTTCAGCGTCAGCTCTCTCGACCCGGTCCGCATTCCCGACACCGCATCCCTGCGGACCCTCGTCACCGACGAGCTCGCCGCCTGGGGCATCTCCGGAAAGTCCTGGGGCGCATGAGGTTCGCTTTTGCGGTGCACGGCAGCCGCGGGGACATCCAGCCGGCCATCGCCCTCGGTGCCGAACTCACCCGACGCGGACACGAGGTACGGCTCGCCGTGCCGGAGGACCTGGTCACCATGACCGCTGCCTCGGGCCTGCCGACGCAGGTCCTCGCCCCCTCCACCGCTGAACTCCTGGCCAGTCCCCTGGTGAAAGAGCGTCTGAAGTCGAAGAATCCGCGCGTGCGCCTGCGGGCACTCGGCGAAGTCGCCGAACACGGACGCGCGACATCCGAGCGGGTGATGGCCGAACTCGCCGACGCCTCGGATCTGCTGCTGACCGGCCCCCTCGCCCAGGACCGTGGCGAGGCGATCGCCCAGAGTCGCGGAATCCCCTTCGTGCCGTTGCACTATTGCCCATTGCGCCCCAACGGGAGTCTCGACGTTCGCTACCGCCCGTATCCCCGACCGGTCTCGCGGGCGATGTGGCTGCTCGCCGACCGGACGTACTGGCTGACAGTCCGCGGGGCGGATCGACGCCTTCGCGACGAGCTGGGTCTCCCGGCGGCAAAAGGCCCACTGGGAAGCCGACTTCGGGCTCGGGGCGTGCCGGAGATCCAGGCGTACGACGCCGCACTCTTCGGCGGCCTCGCCGCGGAATGGGGTACGCAACGTCCGCTCGTCGGATTCCTGTTGCCCGACACCGCGACCCGTCACGCGATGTCGGCCGGCACCGACGCCACGGGGTCCGCACTGGACTGGATCGCCGACGGCGAGCCGCCTGTCTACGTCGGTTTCGGCAGCATGAAGATCACCGACGAGCAGATCGCCGGCATCGTGACGACCCTCCTCGGTCGCGGCCTCCGCGTGATCGGGCACACCGAACACGAGCTGCCACAGGACGATCGACTTCTGCATGTCGCCGGCCCCGTCGACCACGAAGTCCTGCTGCCGCGATGCCGCGGCGCGGTCCATCACGGTGGTGCGGGCACCACAGCGGCTGCGACCCGGGCGGGAATCCCATCGGTCATCGCCTGGCTGAGTGCCGACCAGCCGATGTGGGCGGCCGCCCTGCGCAGAGCGAACGCCGGAGCGGGCAATCGTCTCGCCCGATTCGGTCCGGACGATCTCGACCCGCTCACCGATCCCGCGATCGCGGCAGGCGCCGCTCGGCTGGCCCGACGCCTGACCCCGCCGGCCGCGGCGGTCGACCGGGCCTGCGACATCCTCCTGGCCGCGGCGGGTTAGCCCGCGGCGTCCAGCAGGGCGGTCGCCACCGCGGCGATGCCCTCGCCGCGGCCGGTCATGCCCAGCCCGTCGGTGGTCGTCGCCGACACCGAGACCGGTCCGCCGAGCGCGTCGGAGAGCACCTGTTGCGCCTCGGCGCGGCGCGGCCCGATCTTGGGTCGGTTGCCCACGACCTGGACGGCCGCGTTCACGACGCGCAGTCCCTCCGCCTCGACGAGCGTTCGTACATGGGTGAGCATCTGCACGCCCGAGACACCCTCCCACTCCGGACGACCGGTCCCGAAGACCGAACCCACGTCGCCGAGACCCGCGGCCGAGAGCACCGCGTCGCACAGCGCGTGCGCACCGACATCACCGTCGGAGTGCCCTTCGCACCCGGGTTCGTCGGGAAAATTCAGGCCGACCATCCAGCACTGGGCGGACGGGTCGACACGGTGGGCGTCGGTTCCGATGCCGACCCGCATCATCGACCCACCACATCTCGCACGATGCGCAGGTCCCAGGGTGTGGTGATCTTCATGGCAAGTGGGTCTCCGGGGACGAGGTGGACGTCGATTCCGATTCTCTCGGCGAGACCGGCGTCGTCGGTGGCGAGACCAGAGGCATCGGCATGAGCTCGCAGGAGAGCGTCGCGGGTGAAACCCTGCGGCGTCTGGACGGCGCGCAACTCGTCGCGGTCGATGGTCCGGGTCACGCGCTCGAGGCCGCCCGGGACCGACACGACCTGTTTGAGGGTGTCGACGACGGGAATCGCGGGGACGACAGCCGGATGCCCGGAGCGAACCGCGTCCACCACGTCGACGAAGACACGTGCGGGAGTGAGCGGCCGGGCGGCGTCGTGCACGAGCAGGATGCCTGCGTCACCGGCTGCGGAGATCCCGGCACGCACCGACTCGGACCGATGAGCGCCACCGGCGACGACGCGGACACCGGGAAGCAGCATGCGAGCCCGCTCGATGAGGTCGGCGGGCACCACGACCACGACCGATGCCCCCAACGCCGCGGGGATGTTCTCGACGCACCGTTCGATGATCGTGCGGCCACATAGATCGACGAAGGCCTTGGGTACCGGCTCGCCGAGCCGGGTCCCCGACCCGGCGGCCGGGATGATCACGCACACGTCAGCGCCGGATCGCTCCGGCGTGGGGGTCACTGAGAGTTCCAGTACCAGATGCGACCGGCGATCAGGAAGCGGCGGCGAGGACCTCGTCCAGCATGCTGGTGGCCTTCTCGTCGTCGGTGTTCTGGGCGAGCGACAGCTCGTCGACCAGAACGCGACGAGCGCGGGTCAGCATCCGCTTCTCGCCGGCCGACAGGCCACGATCCTGCTCGCGACGCCAGAGGTCGCGGACGATCTCGGCGACCTTGATGATGTCGCCCGAGATCAGCTTCTCCTGGTTCGCCTTGAACCGACGAGCCCAGTTGGTCGGCTCCTCGGTGTGCGGGGCCCGCAGAACCTGGAAGACCTGGTCGAGACCCTCCTGGCCGACCACATCACGAACACCCACGTACTCGAGCTTCGTCGAGGGAATCTGAACGGTCATGTCACCGTCGGCAACCTTGAGAACAAGGTATTCGATCTGCTCACCCTTGATGGTCCGGGTCACGATGTCTTCGACCCGAGCAGCACCGTGATGGGGGTAAACGACGGTGTCGCCAACTTTGAAATTCAATGTTCCTTGCCCCTTTCGAGTAGAGCCAGTCTAGCACGGGCGTTCCGAGGCACCCACCCAACGGTGCAGGTCAACGCGGTGAACGCGTTTCATGACAGGCTCTTTCGAGGTCGCGAGGGGTGCGCGGTGAGGGTTGGCTACCCCACCGGAGGCCCCGACGGACGACTTTCGCGGCAGGCCGTCGGGGACGCGTCGGCACCACTTGCCCGGGCCCCCGTCGGACCGCCCGGCCACCCTCGGGGCGGCGTCGCCGGACCGTCCCGGACACGCGCGCGCCGAACCAATCGGGTACCCGGCCGGACTTTTCCGCACCACGCCCACTACGCTGCGTAGTGCAGGGTTTCGCGCGCTGCATGTCGGCTTCGTTTGACCTGGGAGGATCGGGTGTCAGTGCTTTCACTTTCCGCGCGGCGGTCGGCGGTTCGGCCATCTCGCATGGTGACCGCGGTTGCCGCGATCGGCATCGCCGTCGCCCTGGGTGTCACCGGGTGCGGCGCGGGTCAGATCTCGCAGACCGCCAATCAGCTGCCGGCGGTGAACGGCGCGAACGTCAACCTCGACGAACTGCAGCTCCGCGACGTGCAGGTCCTGTACCCCGAGAACGACGCGTCCACGGTCTTCGGTGACGGCGGGCCGTTCGAACTCGCCTTCGTGATCGCCAATGCCGATCCCCTGGTCTACTACCGCCTCAAGGAGATCAAGCCCGAAGAGGGCCAGGTCACCTTCATCGAGGGCGCCGAGGCCGACGACCGCATCATCCCGCCCAACGGGGCCCTCCGCGGTGGCACTCCGGTCGGGGCCAATCCCGAGTTCGAGAAGCGCCTGAGTGTGAAGCTGGACAACACCGGCGACACGGTCGCAGCGGGTCTGACCACCGAGCTGACGTTCGTCTTCGAGAAGCGCGAGGCCGACGGCAGCTGGGTCGATGCCGGACAGACCACCGTCGACACCCCGGTCGACGGTGGCGCAGAGCTCGAACGCCAGGACGTGGCGCGCAACGCCGAGCCCACGTTCTACAACCAGCACCACGGCGACGAGGGCCACGCCGAAGAGGGCTCCGGCGCAGGCACCGGCGAACACGGCGCCGACGGTGAGGGCCACGGCGAAGGCGGCCACTAGAACCCCATGATCGTTCGACGAACGAGGCCCGGCACACGCCGGGCCTCGTTCGTCTTGTCGGTGGCTCCACCTAGGCTGACCTGGTGGCCAAACCCAAGTCCTCCTTCCGCTGCACCGGTTGCGGCCATCAGGTCCCCAAATGGGTGGGCCGATGCCCCGAGTGCGGGGAGTGGGGCACGATCGGCGAGGTCACGGGCGTCCCGACGTCGTCACGGTCGACGGCTGCGGTCGCACCGTCGAGCCCGGCGCTGCGCATCACCGAGGTCGACGCCGAATCGTCGGCTGCGGTACCGACCGGCATCGGCGAGCTCGACCGGGTCCTCGGCCGCGGTGTCGTGCCGGGCTCGGTCATCCTGCTGGCCGGTGAGCCCGGCGTCGGCAAGTCCACGCTGCTGCTCGAGGCCGTCAAACACTGGGCCGGACAGGGCCGTACCGCGCTCTACATCACCGGTGAGGAGTCGGCCGGGCAGGTCCGCATGCGGGCCGAGCGCACCGGTGCGGTTCACCAGAATGTCTATCTGGCGGCGGAGACCGATCTCGCGACCATCCTCGGCCACGTCGACTCGGTGGCCCCCTCGCTCATGATCGTCGACTCGGTGCAGACACTCGTCGCATCGGGGGCCGACGGCGTCACCGGCGGGGTCACCCAGATCCGCGCCGTCACCACCGCCCTGGTCTCGCTGGCCAAGAATCGCGGGGTCGCGGTCATCCTGGTCGGTCACGTCACCAAGGAGGGCGCGGTGGCCGGGCCGCGGTCGCTCGAGCACCTCGTGGATGTCGTACTCGCCTTCGAGGGTGACCGGCACTCGACGCTGCGTATGGTCCGCGGCGTCAAGAACCGTTTCGGCGCAGCCGACGAGGTGGGGTGTTTCGAACAGCGCGACGACGGCATCCACCAGGTGCCCGACCCGTCGGGAATCTTTCTGCACCAGCGCGATTCAGACGTGAGCGGCAGCGCCACCCTGGTGACGATGGATGGCAAGCGTGCCCTTGTCGGCGAGGTCCAGGCGCTGGCGAACGGGACCGAGATGAACATCCCGCGGCGCGCAGTGTCCGGCCTGGACATGAATCGGGTCTCGATGGTCCTGGCCGTCCTGCAGGCACGCGGGGGCCTGAAGCAGATCGCGAAGAGCGAGGTCTACCTGTCCACCGTCGGCGGGATGCGGGTGACCGAGCCGGCCGCCGATCTCGCCATCGCTCTCGCCGTGTACTCGACGGTGAAGAATCAGCCCATCCCGCAGTCGACGGTCGTCATCGGCGAGGTCGGACTCGGCGGCGAGGTCCGACGCGTCTCGGCGGTCGCCCGCCGGCTCGCCGAGGCGAAGCGACTCGGCTTCCGGGAGGCGATCATCCCGGCGGCCACCGACGAGGAACTACCGAAGGGCATCCGGGTGCTGCGCGTCGGGAACATCGGGGACGCCGTCGGCCTGCGCGCCGCCGATCCGATGGACGCGCCCTTCTGACGGTGAGCCGGCCCTACGGGTACATCCGGCTCTTGTACTCCTCGGCTCTCGAGCTCTTGTCGACATGCTCGGCGAAGTGCTTGCGCACATCGATCGTCACGAAGATCGCGTGTGCGGTCGCCACCGGCTTCTCCGGGTCTCCGATGTGGGCGCTCGCCTCGGTGTAGATCTTCCGGCGCTGCCGGCCCAGCAGGTTGGCCGAGAACTGCAATGTCGACCCCACCGGGATCGGCCGGAGGTAGTCGATCTCGAGATGCACCGTCACCCCGGACGGCCCGACCAGCAGCGGGATGGTGCCCATCACCTCGTCGAAGGCGGTACTCAGGATGCCACCGTGGATGACACCGGGACCGCCTTCCATCCGCGTCTCGACCTTCATCGAGGCGTCGACGGTGAATCCCTCGCCGGCATGGACGACGAGGTGCAGTCCCTGCGGTGAATCCGGCCCGCAGCCGAAGCACGTCGGGTTGTGCATCCGCACGGGTTCACCCGCCTTCGCCGCCTTCGGGTGGCGCTCCACCTCGTCCAGCTCGTCGGGCACCACAAAACTGCTGCTCTTCACACCCCGGTACCCTAGTCACATCGCAATGGCCGATGTCAGGGGGCATGTGGCCCGGTGGCGACGCCCGGTCGCCGCAGACAGGTCCGGAGAAGGGGAGACATGGTCGCCGAGTTGGTGAGATCCGAGCTGACGCGCGAGACGGTCGCGCGCGTCGCGCCCGGCACCGGGCTCCGCGACGGTCTCGAGCGCATCCTCCGCGGCGGCACCGGCGCCCTGATCGTGCTGGGACACGACTCCGACGTGGAGAAGATCTGCGACGGCGGTTTCCACCTCGACGTCGAATTCGCCCCCACCCGACTGCGCGAGCTGGCGAAGATGGACGGTGCGGTCGTGCTCTCGACCGACGGCAAGCGCATCGTGCGCGCCAACGTCCAGCTGGTCCCCGATCCCTCGATACCGACCGAGGAGTCCGGCACGCGCCATCGTGCGGCCGAACGAACCGCCATCCAGACCGGTCACCCGGTGATCTCGGTGAGCGCGTCGATGTCCATCGTCAGCGTGTACGTCGACGGGGCCCGTCGCGTCGTCGAGAGCCCGGACCCGATCCTGTCCCGAGCGAACGTCGCCCTGGCCACACTCGAGCGGTACAAGGCGCGGCTGGACGAGGTGATCTCGGCTCTCTCCCGTGCGGAGATCGAGGACTACGTGCTGCTGCGCGACGCCATGTCGACCGCGCAGCGGATGGAGATGGTCCGGCGCGTGTCGGTCGAGATCGAGGAGTACGTCCTCGAACTCGGCGTCAACGGCCGACAGGTCAGCCTGCAGCTCGAGGAACTGATCAGCGACAACGACACCATGCGCGAACTCCTCGTCCGCGACTACTACGCCAGTCCGGAACCGGCCACCGCCGAAGATGTCCGCCAGGCGCTCGAGGTCGTCGAGAACCTCAGCGACGCAGACCTTCTCGACCTGACCCTGCTGGCCGGCGCCTTCGGGTACCCGACCACCATCGAGGCCCAGGACACCGCGATGAGTCCTCGCGGTTACCGGCTGCTCGCCCGGATCTCACGCCTGCAGTTCGCGCATGTCGACCGGCTCGTCCGCAGCTTCGGCACGCTGCAGGCACTGCTCGCGAGTTCGTCGGCCGACCTGCAGGCGGTCGAGGGAATCGGCAGCATCTGGGCCCGCCACATCCGCGAAGGTCTGTCGCGGCTGGCCGAGACCAGCATCGAACGCTACGACTAGTCGCGGCTCGCTCAGGGCTCCTGAGCAGGCGCCACCATGTTGAACGTGATCGGGAACGACTCCCGCTCACCGATCTTGCCGATGGCCGAGTACGACCCGGCGGGCACCTGGGTCCGCGGACGCTCACAGCCGGGGCTGCTCGTGGTGCCCGACCAGGTGATGGTGTCCTTGACCTGCTGCGCGGGCTTGAGGACGACGTTGTTCACGGTGTTGAGCGGCGAGCAGTCGCGCGCCGACCAGAGTGTCCGGGTGCCGTCCAGGGTGCGCACGATCACGTTCTGGACGGCCTTGCCGACATCGCGCGTGCACTCGGACAGACCGGCATTGGTGGTCACGATGGTGAACACCGGATTCTGCCCGATCGTGTAGGTCGGCTTGTCGGTGTACAGGACCACCGAGATCGCTTGGTCCGGGCACAGCGCGGGACCCGCGGCTCCTCCGGGGACCCCTGCGGGGCTTGCCGATTCGACGGGACTCGACGTGCCGGCGGGCGGCCCGGCGGGTGCACCCGAACCGCCGGCACCCCCGCCCGAGCCGCCACCGGCGTCCGGTTCGCCCGAGGCGCCACCGGCCTGCGGTTCCGAGGCGGGTGGTGCCGACGTCGTCGACGATGCCGACGAACTCGACGAGACACTCTGCGTGGCCGCGGTGTTCTGGGGATCTCCACTCCCCGACGTCATCCAGACGATCAATGCGACGACCAGACCGACCACGACCACCGCACCACCCACGGCGACGGCGCGGCGTCGCCAGTAGATCTCGGGTGGCAGCGGGCCCTGGGGTTCGATCACGCCCACCACGCTAACGGCCGGGTATTGACTTCCGGCTGATCACGTGCGGCGTGTCGCAGCCGAAAAACGGCCCGGAGCAGGCAAAGTCTAGAGTTCGCCTTCAGGTCCTGGCCGCCACCACCGCCCCCTGAGGAGGCCCCGGAGCGTGCGGAGGGGCCGTCTCGAAGGGCCGGCGTCAGGCGGATTCGGCGGTCACCGCGGTGGGCGCCGGACGCTCGCCGATGTCGCCGTAGACGCCCTGGACGTTGACCTGCCCCTCGTTGAGCTGGTAGGTCAGGCCCACGATCGCCAGGCGGCCGGTGCTGATCCGGTCGGCGATGATGCGGCTGCGCTGCATGAGCAGCTGGCCGGTCTCGACCACGTGGCGGGCCTCGAACTCGTCGACTCGCGTCAACCCTTCACTGCGACCGGCGAGGATGCTGGGGGTCACACGCTCCACGACGTCACGGATGTAGCCACCGGGGATCTGCAGGTCGTCGAGCGCATCGAGAGTCGCCTTGACCGCGCCGCAGCTGTCGTGCCCGAGGATCACGATGAGGGGGACCTGCAGCACCTCGACGGCGTATTCGAGGGAGCCGAGAACAGCCGAGTCGATCACGTGGCCGGCCGTCCGCACGACGAACATGTCGCCGAGTCCCTGATCGAAGATGATCTCGGCGGAGAGCCGCGAGTCCGCGCAGCCGAACAGCACGACGTGCGGATGCTGACCCCCGACGAGTCGCGCGCGGTCCTCGATACCCTGGCTGGGATGCTGAGATTCACCTGTCACAAATCGGTCGTTGCCGTCGCGCAGGATGCGCCACGCGTCCCGTGGTGTGTTTGCGGTCATGCCCAATAGTGTGCCACCGGGCCGTCTGCTCGGTTGGTTCGATACCCACGAACGAGATCTCCCCTGGCGCGATCCGTCCTGCACCGGCTGGCAGATCCTCATCAGCGAGATCATGTTGCAGCAGACCCCCGTGTCGAGGGTGGTCGAACCCTGGCAGGAGTGGGTACGGCGCTGGCCGGTCCCCTCGGCGATGGCCGCCGAACCGGCCGGCGAGGTCCTGCGCGCGTGGGGCAAGCTCGGCTACCCCCGCCGCGCGCTTCGTCTCCACGAGTGTGCGAAGGTGCTCGCCGCCGAGCACGGCGACCGCGTCCCCGACGACGTCGAGACGATGCTGACCCTGCCCGGGATCGGCGACTACACCGCCCGCGCGGTCGCCTGCTTCGCCTACGGTCAGGCCGTGCCGGTCGTGGACACGAACGTCCGGCGGGTCATCGTCCGTGCGGTCCACGGTCGGGAGCAGCCGGCGAACCCGTCGCGGCGGGATCTCGCCGACGCCGAGGCCCTGCTCCCCCGTTCCCCCGACGGCACCTACGCCGCGTCGGCCCCGCGCTTCTCGGCCGCACTGATGGAGCTGGGCGCTCTCGTCTGCACCGCCCGAAACCCGAAGTGCGACAACTGTCCTCTCGTCGACTGCACCTGGGTCGGACTCGGCCGGCCGGCCCATTCCGGGCCACCGCGCCGGGTGCAGAAGTTCGCCGGCACCGACCGTCAGGTACGCGGACTGCTCCTCGACGTCCTTCGCAACTCGAACGATTCGGTCGACCGCGCCGCCCTCGACGTCGTGTGGACCTCCGACACCGCGCAGCGCGACCGTGCCCTGGACTCGCTTCTCGTGGACGGACTGGTGGAGATCACCGTCACCGGCCGGTACTGCCTGGCCGGCGAGGCATGAGTCCGGTCCGTCGACGCGCGGACGACGATTCTGGGACGTCTGTCCAGGTCCGGGTTCGCGAACCCGCCACCGCGAACCCATAATTCGTGCCACGATCATTGACCAGTCGTTTGATCGTTCAGAGATAGTCTCCCGCCGGGGTCACTTAGTTGCTAATGTCCCGGTCCATGAGTCAGCCGCCGTATCCCCCTGTCCCGCCACCGGACCCGCAGCAGCCGGGCGGCTTCCCCGGTCAGCAGCCGCCGCAGTACGGGCAGCAGCCACCGCAGCCGCCCCAGTACGGGCAGCAGCCTCCACAGCAGCCGCCGTACGGCCAGCAGCCGCCGCAGCAACCCCAGTACGGCCAGGCACCCCCGCCGCCGCCTCCCGGCGGCCCGCAGTACGGCGACGCCGGGTCCTACCCCGGAGCCCCTGACCCCTACGGCGCACCAGGCGATTCGGGCAAGATCGATGTGGGCACCGCGTTCTCGTGGGCTTTCGGCAAGTTCAAGAACAACATCGGCGCGATGATCCTGCCCGGACTCACCGTGTTCTTGCTGGGCGCGGTCGTCATCGCGCTCGCGATCTTCGGCGTGGCTCTCTTCAGTACGACCGAGACCACCGATCTCGGCGGCGGTTACACCTACGAGACGACCTCGCTGAGCGCCGGTGGAACCATCCTGATGATCCTCATCTACGCGCTGCTGTTCATCGGGCTGCTCTACATCCAGGCGAGCATCATCTCGGGCGCGGTCCGGGTCGCGAACGGTGAGCCGGTGACGGCGAAGTCGTTCCTCACCCCGATCCGGTTCGGCCCGGTCATCGGAACCGCGATCCTCGTCGGCATCATCACCGGGATCGGCTACGCGTTGTGCATCATCCCCGGCATCATCGCGATGTTCTTCCTGATGTTCTCGGTCGTCGCGACCATCGACAAGAGCCTCTCGCCGATCAACGCGATGAAGGCGTCCTTCGAACTGACCAAGTCGAAGGTCGGCGACTCGATCCTGACCCTGCTGGTCACCTACGCCATCAACCTCGTCGGCGTACTGGTCTGCTACGTGGGCCTGATCGTCGCGGCCCCGGTCGCGCAGCTGTTCCTCGTGCACTGCTGGCGTCGGCTCAACGGCGCCCCCATCGCGCCTGCCGACCCGACCTGATCCTCCCAACCCGATTCGGGGCGCACACGATTCGTCGTGTGCGCCCCGAATGTCGTTGTGCCAGGCGACGTTGTGCACCAGAACACGTTGTGCACCGAGGTGTCAGAGTTCGAGTCCGGAGAGAAATGCCTCGACCGCGCCGCGATAGACCTGCGGTGCGTCGTCGTGGACGAGATGCCCGGCGTCCGGCACGCGGATGTGGCGGGCATGGTCGTTCTCCGCGCACATCGTCCGCATCTGTCCGGGCGGGGTGACCCCGTGTTCGGCCTCGATCAGCAGCGTCGGTACGCCGACCGACCGCCACTGGGTCCAGAAGTCGCGCCGGCCCCATTCCTCGGCGATCGCGGCCCACAACGGAATCCGGCCGTGCAGCCGGCCGTCGTCGAAGGCCTCGAAGAAATAGCGTCCGGCAATCGGGCCGAACATCGCCACGGCCTCGGACTCCGACGCGAACCGATCCGGCCAGGATTCGAACCACGGGGTCCAGTTCGACGTCGACCGGCCACGGAAGTCGGGCGCCATGTCCTCCACGACCAGGGCGGCCACCAGTTCCGGATACTCCGCCGCGGTGCACCATGCGTGCAGGGCCCCCATCGAGTGCCCGATGAGGACCGCGGGCCCGCGGTCGATCCAGGTGAGCACCTCGGCGAGGTCGGCGACGAACCGTTCGGTCGCGAGTTCGCGGTCGTCGCAGGGATCTTCGGCGTCGGCCCCGGTGTGGAAGGCGGCGTCGAAGGTGAACACCCGACCGTACCGGCGCAGCCAGGGGACCTGACGCCGCCATGTGCGGCCGCGGCCCATCAGGCCGTGCAGCAAGACGATGGGCGGCGACGTGCGCTCGAACGCACCGTGGGCGTCGTCGGCGAGGTCGGGGCCGCCGTGATCGCGGAGCCCGGTCTCCTGCGGAACCTCACCGTCGAACATGCCAGAACTGTAGTCGCAGAGGCGTGGTGACACCGACCGCCGGCGCTGGTGTCGACATCGGTGTCGATGTTCGCCCCGACCGCCCCTGCGCGGCGCCTATGGTGGACGCATGTCTGTTGTGAAGATCAATGCCATCTCTGTCCCCGAGGGTGCCGGCCCCGAACTGGAGAAGCGATTCGCCAATCGCGCCCACTCGGTGGACGGTTCCAAGGGGTTCCTCGGATTCCAGCTGTTGCGGCCCGTCAAGGGCGACGACCGATACTTCGTCGTCACCGAATGGGAGTCCGAGGAGGATTTCCAGGCCTGGTCGGCGGGGCCGGCCCGCGAGGCGCATTCCGGGGAGCGCGCCAAGCCGGTCGCCTCGGGCGCCGATCTGCTCGAGTTCGAGGTCGTGCTCGACGCGCGGCCCAAAGCCTGAGACGAGCGGACCCTGACCGTGGATCCGGCGGCCGGCGAGGTCCTCGTCGCGCCGATGTTCCCGCTCGGCACCGCGTTGGTGCCGGGCGCGGAACTGCCGTTGCGCATCTTCGAGCCGCGCTACCGACAGATGCTGGACGACCACGTCGACACCTCGTCCGATCCGCCGACGATCCGGTTCGGGGTGGTGTTGATCGAGCGCGGTTCCGAGGTCGGCGGCGGTGAGTCACGATGCGGGGTCGGCACTCTGGCCCACGCCGAGATCACGGCCCGGCTGCCGGACGGCCGCGCGTCGCTGACCGCGATCGGCCGCCGCCGGTTCCGGGTCGAGGAGTGGCTGCCCGACGATCCGTATCCGCGCGCCCGCATCACGGTGTTGCCCGAGCGGACCCCGAGCCGCTCCGATCTGGCCCGTCTGCGCGACCTCGCCGAGCGACACCGTGAGCTGATCCGGCGGAAGTTCCGCGCCGCCGGTGAGGACCCCGAGCCGATCATCGCCGCCTTCGCCCTCATCGACTCCGATCCCCGGGCCGCGGACCTCTCGCCCATCCACCGGTGGGCGGCGCAGACGGCGGGACAGCCACATGACCAGCAACGGATCCTCGAAGCCGACGACCCGTCCGACCAGATCGAGATCCTCGACGACGTCATGCAGGGGATGGAGGCCAGGGTGGCGTTCGGCAGTTCCTGACGACCACCCCTGGCATCAGAGTTAGAACGTGTTCTAGTATTGCGTGTGCCGTAGTTCACACCTGTCCGTCGGCGGCTGTCGGCCGCTCGCGCCCGGGCAGGACCCCGTCCTCTGAGGAGCACACGCGTAATGACCGAGACCGTGGAGTCCCAACCCGCCACTCTCACCGGCGGGGGCGACCAACCCCAGTTGCTCATCGGCGGCCGGTGGGTCGACCCCCATTCCACCGAGACCCTCGAGGTCCACTCCCCCGCCACCGGCGAACGCGTCGGTTCCGTACCGCTCGCCGACGCCACGGACGTCGACACCGCGGTTCGCACCGCACGCGCGGCCTTCGACTCCGGGGTCTGGAGTTCGACGCCGCCCGCACAGCGTGCCGACATCATCGCCAGGGTCGCCGACCTGATCGACGAGCGGGGAGACGAGATCACCGCGCTGGTCTCCGCCGAGATGGGCGCGCCGCCGAGCGCGATCAGCACCCTTCAGCAGCTCCCCGGCACCGGCGTGCTGCGCGCCTACGCGAACGCGGCCCGCGGCTACCAGTGGGAGGAGTACCGGACCGGACTGTTCGGGACGACCCGGATCACCCGCGAACCGGTCGGCGTGGTCGGCGCCATCTGCGCCTGGAACGTCCCGCTCTTCATCACCTGCAACAAGATGGGCGCCGCACTCGCCGCCGGGTGTTCCGTGGTGCTCAAGCCCGCACCAGAGACCCCGATGACCGGCAACTACGTGGCCCAGTTGTTCATCGAGGCCGGTGTTCCGGCGGAAGCGATCTCGGTGGTCACCGGCGGTACCGAGACCGGACAGGCCCTCGTCGCGCATCCCGACGTGGACAAGATCACCTTCACCGGCTCGACCGCGGCCGGCAAGGCGATCGGCGCGGCCTGTGCGCAGACGCTCAAGCGGTGTTCGCTCGAGCTGGGCGGCAAGTCGGCCGCCATCGTCCTCGACGAC
The DNA here is from genome assembly GCF_001698225.1 of Gordonia terrae. Lineage (NCBI taxonomy): Bacteria > Bacillati > Actinomycetota > Actinomycetes > Mycobacteriales > Gordoniaceae > Gordonia > Gordonia terrae. The sequence goes on along the minus strand of NZ_CP016594.1, from coordinate 1,151,108 downwards.
GTCGATCTCGCCGCGAACGCCTTCATGCTGACCTTCCTCGGCCTGTTCAACACCGGGCAGGCGTGCGTCGCGCAGACGCGAATCCTGGTGCCGCGCAGCCGGCAGGACGAGATCGTCGCCGCGATGGTCGATGCCGCGAAGGCGATGAAGGTCGGCTTGCCGTCCGATCCCGAGGCCCAGCTCGGACCCCTGATCACCGAGAACCAGCGGAACAAGGTCGAAGAGTACGTCGAACTCGGCAAGAAGGCCGGGGCCACCGCGGTTCTCGAGAGCGAGCGTCCCGAGGGACTCGACTCCGGCTACTTCCTCACCCCCACGATCTTCACCGGCGTCACCAATGACATGGCCATCGCGCAGGAGGAGATCTTCGGTCCCGTGCTGTCGGTCATCGCCTACGACGACGTCGACGAGGCCATCGCCATCGCCAACGACTCGAGCTACGGCCTCGCCGGCACGGTGTGGACGAACGACGTCGAGCGCGGCATCGAGATCTCCACCAAGATCCGCACCGGCACCTTCGGGATCAATTGGTACGCCATCGATCCCGAGTCACCGTTCGGCGGTTACAAGAACTCCGGCATCGGCCGCGAGAACGGCCGCGAAGGCCTCGAGTCCTTCCTCGAACACAAGTCGACGATGCTGCCGATGGGATACGAGGTGTCCGAGAATTAGACCTCCCGAACTCTCACAGGGGGGAGCCGGGGCCGGACGACTTGTGCGTCCGGCCCCGGCTCTTGTTCTCGGGCCCGTCCACAGGCAGAGAGCCGCTGACCATTGGTCCCTGAGGTGCGAGGAGCGATAGCGACGAGCCTCGAAGGGCCTGGTGACATAGGTTTCCGAGCCCTTCGAGGCTCGCTTCGCTCGCGCCTCAGGGAGCAGAAAGGCGCCGGCCCACCAGCTCGAGCACCTCTGCCGCACCGGTGTCGACCGGCGGCTGGTGGGTCACGACGACGACGATGCGGTCGGGTCCGAACAGATTGCGCTCGATCCCGAGGAGTCGGCGCAGCAACTGTTCGGAATCCGCCTCGTCGAGATGCTCGGTCGGCTCGTCGAGCAGGACGACCGGCGCGGGGTGGAGAAGTGCGCGGGCGAGGAGCAACCGGCGCCGCTGCCCGCCGCTCATCGCATCGGCCCCACCGGCGAGGACGGTGTCGAGACCGTCGGGAAGCGTTGCAGCCCAGCGCTCGAGGCCGACGGCCATCAACGCGGAGCCGATCTCCTCGTCGGTGACGTCCCCGCGGGCGACGCGCAGGTTCTCCCGGACCGTCGTCGAGAAGATGTGTGCCTCCTCGGCGAAATAGCAGGACGCCGAGCGTAACCCGACCGTCGATCGGTCGGCTTCGTCGACGGCGGCGACCTCACCCGCCACCGGCGGCAGCAGGCCCGCGAGGGTCAGCAGCAGGGTCGACTTCCCCACCCCGCTCGGGCCGGTGACGACCAGGCGCGAGCCCGGGTTCAGGTCGAGGTCCACACCTGTTGCCGGACCGAGGATCTCTCGGCCCGGGTGCCCCCAGCGCACTCCCGTGGCGGCCAGGCGCACCGGGGAGCGGTGGATGTCGGCGTCGGTCACCTCGGCGACACCGCCGGCACGCGCCCCGTCGACGAGCGCCATCACCCGAGCGGCACTCTGGCGGCTTCGTTCGATCTGTAGTCCGGCCTCGGTGAGCGGCGCGGTGGACTCGAACGCCGACAGCGGAAGCAGGACGAGCACACCGAGGATCATCGGCGTCAGCCCTTCTCCGGAGCTCACCCCGGCGAGGGAACCCGTGGTCCCCGAGGCCAACTCGATGGCGATCACACACGCTGCGAGGAGTGATGCCCCGAGCGCCAGCGGCGTCGCCGCTGCGGCGGACGCCTGCCACCGGATGCCGCGGTCGGTGGCGTCGAGGTGCCGGCGGTCGGCCGCGGCGGCCGCGGCCAGTGCACCGTGGCGTCGGCGTGCGACGACGAGCTCGGGGGCATGCCACAGAGTTGTCGTGGCGGCCTCCGTCGCCTCGGACGCGGCGTGTGCGCCGTCCCGGATGGCCCGGGCACCACCGCGTGCGGCGAGCCAGGGTGCCACGCCGCCGCTGACGACCAGTGCGAGCGCGAGCACGACGGCGGCGGGCACCGACACCAGGGCCATCACCAGCACCGCCGCAACCGATGTCGTCGCACCGACCCCGATCGGGATCAGGCCCCGGATGAGGGCGTTGCCGATCTCGTCGACGTCGTCCCCGGTCCGGTTGAGCAGCTCGCTGCGGCGCAGCGTGACCGAGTAGCCCGGTGACCCCGAGGCCAGCGCCGCGTACACCCGCTGACGCGCAGTGGCCATGGCCGCCAGGGCGAGGTCGTGGGTCGCCAGCCGTTCGAGGTAGCGGAACACCCCGCGTGAGATGCCCAGCGCCCGGACCGCGGTGATGGCCACCGACAGATACAGCACCGGCGGCATCTGCCAGGCGCGGGTGATCAGCCAGGCCGACAGCGCCGCGAGGAACAGCGCCGACAGTGCACCGCCGACGCCGAGAGCGAGCGCGGCCAGAGTGGGACGCCACCGCAGACCGAGGAACCCCAGGGCCCGGATCAACGGATCATCGCGCATGATCCACCTCCGCGGCCGCGCCGCCGGACGTCATGCTCGCGGCCGACATGAAATCGACCGTCCGGTCCGCGTATTCGCGGGCGACGCCCCGGTGCGCGACCACGACCACCGTGTCTCCGGCACGAGCACGGTCGCGGAGCGCGGCCAACACGTCGCGTTCGGACGCCTCGTCGAGATGGGCGGTCGGTTCGTCGAGGAGGAGCAGGGGTGCCGGTGAGGCGAGGACGCGGGTCAGCGCAAGGCGCTGCCGCTGTCCCGCGGACAGTCCGACGCCACCCGTTCCGAGCACCGTGTCGAGCCACTCGGGCAACTCGACGATCAGGTCTGCGAAACCGGTTGCCGCAGCGGCCGACTCGAAGGTCTCCCGATCCAACGAACCGAACAGTTCCAGGTTCTCGGCGACCGTGCCCGGCACGACGACCGGCTGCTGGGGCAGCCAGGCGATATGTTCGTGCAGGGCTGCCGGGTCGACCTGGGCGACCGGGGTGGACCCGATCAGCACCGACCCCTCGTCAGGGGCGAGCAGACCCATCATCGCCGCCAGCACCGTCGACTTCCCCGACCCGTTCGGCCCGGTGAACACGGTGAGCGAACCCGGTTCGATCGTCGCGCGAAGGCATTCCGGCGCCCACCCGTCGCGACCGTGGACCCCGACGTCGAGCACCGTGATCGGGTGCCCGGCAACGGTGACGCCCCGGCTCCCCGAGGCGGGCACCGCCTGGACCGACCCGACCGTCGCCGGCGCGATGAGTCCGAAGACCTGCTCGGCAGCGGTGAGGCCGTCCGCCGAGCTGTGGAACTGCATCCCGACGCGACGCAGCGGCAGGTATGCCTCGGGCGCCAGGATCAGCGCGAAAACACCTGCATAGAGGGACATCTCGCCGTACACCAGGCGCAGTCCGATACCCACCGCCACCAGTGCGACGCAGAGCGTGGCGAGCAGTTCCAGCACGGCCCCCGACAGGAACGCGACACGCAGTGAACTCATCGTGCTGCGGCGGTGCGCCTCACCGAGTTCACCGACGCGCTGCGCCGGGGCACCGGCCCGGTTCAGCGCCCGCAGCGTCGGCAACCCCGCGACGAGGTCGAGGAGCTGCGCACTCAGCCGGCTCATCGTCGCCAGCTTGCGCGTGGTGCGATCTCGCGTCATCAGCCCGACGAGAACCATGAACAGCGGGATCAGCGGCAGGGTGACGAGAATGATCAGCGCCGAGGGCCAGTCGGCGAATGCGATGACCACCGTGACGACCGGGGTCAGGATGGCCGCGGCGACGAGGGCCGGCAGGTAGCCCGACAGGTACGGCCCCAGCGCGTCCAGTCCGCGCAGGAGGACGGTGCTCGCGTGTTCGCGGATCGCGGTCAGCGAGCGCGGCGAGGTGCGGGACGGATCGGTGAGGACGTCGAGGGCCTCGGCCCGCAATTCGGCGATCGCCCGCGCGGCGGCGCGGTGCGCGTACCGGTCGTGCCCGTAGGCCATCGCCGCCCGCAGCGCCAGGGCTCCGGTGAGCACCATGAGATGAGCCGCCTGCGCGGCGAACGACCGCGCTCCGGGCGACACGATCAGTTCGGACACGATGGAGGCCACCATCGCCGCCACCACGATGATCGCGATCACCTCGACAACCGCGAACGCGGCGGTGACCCCGATGTAGCGGCGGGTCGTCGGCGAATACCGCAGCAGCCGGGGATCGACCGGGGGCCCGGCGGTGCGACTCACTTGCTCGGGATTCGCAGCGACGGGAGTCCGGCCGGGTCCGGGATGTGCGCGACCGACAGCCGCTTGCGGAACACCCAGTAGGTCCAGGCCTGGTAGCCCATCACCACCGGGGTGATGAGCACAGCCGCCCACGTCATGATCGTGAGTGTGTAGTCGCTCGACGCCGTGTTCTCGATGGTGAGGTTCCACTCCGGATTCAGGGTGGACGGAATCGCATTCGGGAACAGCACGGCGAACAGCGCGGCGACCGTGCCGGCGATCGCGATGCAGGTGAACAGGAAAGCGTAACCCTCCCGGCGGATCTGGGTGGAGATCACCATGCCCACCGCGGCGACGGCGGCGATGAGCACCGGAATCCACGTCCACGAGTTGCCATACGCGAACTGGGTCCACAGCAGGAACACGGCGGCCACGATCAGTGTCGGCCAGGCCAGCCGGGCGGCGTAGCGAGCGGAATCCTCCTGCAACACACCGGAGGTCTTCAGCGAGATGAACACCGCGCCGTGGGTGAGGAAGGCGAGCAGGGTGGTCGCACCGCCGAGGAGCGCGTACGGGTTGAGGAGGTTGAAGAACCCACCGGTGTACTGGGCGTCGGCGTCGATCGGCAACCCGCGCACGATGTTGGCGAACGCCACACCCCACAGGATCGCCGGAATCCATGACCCCAGGCCGATTCCGATGTCGCACCACATACGCCAGCGGGGATTGTTGATCTTGCCCCGCCACTCGATCGCGCACACCCGCACGATGAGGCCGATGAGGATCAGGAACAGGGGTAGGTAGAACGCACTGAACATGGTTGCGTACCAACCGCCGAAGGCGGCGAACAGCGCCGCACCCGCGGTGATGAGCCAGACCTCGTTGCCGTCCCAGACCGGGCCGATGGTGTTGAGGAGCGCGCGGCGCCGTTTGTCGGGATCGGCCTCCGGATCGCCGGCGGCCACCTTGTCGTCGCCACCGGTGTGACTCGATCCGAGGATCGGCATCAGCATTCCGACGCCGAAATCGAAGCCCTCCAGTACGAAATACCCGACGAACAGGAACGCGATGACCAGGAACCAGATTTCTTCGAGACTCATGATCACGCTCCTCTAGTAGGCGAACGAGAGCTGTTTGGGCTCATCGGAATCGGATTCGTCGTCGTCGGTGTGGCCTGGTGGTCGCGAATCGTGCGCGGCCGGGCCCTCGATGACGTAGCGCCGCTGCAACATGAACCACACGACGCCGAGTGCGCCGTAGAGCAGCGTGAACCCGATCAGGGTGACCAACACCGTGCTCGCCGAATGGTTGGAGACGCCGTTCTGCACCAGCATGCTGATCCGGAGCGGATCGAGATCGTCCTCCCAGTTGGGTGCGACCACCCACGGCTGACGCCCCATCTCGGTGAAGATCCAGCCGGAACTGTTGGCCAGGAACGGTGTCGGGATCATCAGCAGGGCGATGAAGCCGAAGCGTCTGGATTCGACCACCCGCTTGCGGCGGGTGAACCACAGACCGCCCAGGGCCACGACCACCGAACCGAGGGCCCAGGTGATCATCGCCCGGAAACCCCAGTAGGTCACGAAGAGGTTCGGTGCGAAGTTCTGGTTGGCCGGGACGTTCGGCTGGCCTGCGAAGGCCTCGGTGTACTGCTCCTGCAATTCCTCGACACCCTGCAGGGTCGAGTCGAAGTCGTGGTTCGCGAGGAAGGACAGCATCTTCGGGATCTCGATGACGTGTTCGATGTTGTCGCAGTTGTTCTGGCGCCCGATCGACAGGACCGAGAAGCCCGGGCCCGTCTCGGTCTCACACAGCGACTCGGCCGAGGCCATCTTCATCGGCTGCTGCTTGAACATGATCTGCGCCTGGAGGTCCCCGGTGATGAACAGGGCGACGCCGGAGACGAGGGTCACCCACAGCGCGAGTCTCGTCACCGGCCGCCAGAGGTCGCGGGCGTCCTTCTCGAGGGCTTCGGGCGTCGCGCCGACGTGGCTCGGGGACGTGCTGTCCGGGATCACGCCGGTGTCGCCGGTTTCGGCGGCCTCGCGGATCTTCTTGGCCCGCCAGGAGTTCCGCGCCATCCACCAGATGCCGATCGCCGCGACGAACGTGCCCGCGGTGAGGAAGGCGCCGGCGATGACGTGCGGGAAGGCCGCGAGGGTCGTGTTGTTGGTGAGCACCGCGACGAAGTCGTTCATGGCGGGCCGACCGCGTTCGTCATCCCACACGACGCCGACCGGGTGCTGCATCCACGAGTTCGCGGCGATGATGAAGTACGCCGAGGCGTTGACGCCGATGGCCGCCAGCCAGATGCACGCCAGGTGCACCCGGCGCGGCAAGCGGTCCCAGCCGAAGATCCAGAGCCCGATGAAGGTCGATTCCAGGAAGAACGCGACCAGGCCCTCCAGGGCCAGCGGTGCGCCGAAGACATCGGCGACGAACCGGCTGTACTCGCTCCAGTTCATGCCGAACTGGAACTCCTGGACGATGCCGGTCGCGACACCGAGCGCGAAGTTGATCAGGAAGAGCTTCCCGAAGAACTTGGTGGCGCGCAGCCACTGCTCGTTGCCGGTGACATGCCACACCGTCTGCATCACCGCGATCATCGGCGCGAGGCCGATGGTCAGGGGCACCAGGATGAAGTGGTAGACGGTCGTGATCCCGAATTGCCATCTGGAGACGTCCAGAGCGTCCATATCGCCTCGAATCGAGTTGCCGGCCCCCGGGCTGCGGGGGCAGATCGAAACCTGCCGGGACCTACTACTACAGGTAGTAGTAAGCCGTAGGCGCGACGTTACGCCTGGTCACCGGCCTTAACAAGCGCCAAAGGTCCCGCTGACCAGCTCGAAGCGGTGTCTTCCCTCTCACCCGCTCGGGCCTGTGCTCCAGGCCGCGGATCTCAGGTGTCGGTGACCGGGATCAATTGTCGTCCACGGAGATGGCGCGATCGACCAGATCGGTGAATTTCGCGGAGTCCGACGGAACCGGCATCACATACCGGTTGAGATGGGTGACCCGGGCCGCGAGGGTGACACTGCTGACGAGCCAGACCGAATCGGCCGCCACCAGGTCCTCGGGCCGCAGGAGGTCGGTCTTGGTCGTCCAACCCTCCCGCTCCGCCACGTCGAAAACCGCACTCACGGTCGTCGATTCGAGGATTCCGATCTCGGTGGGCGGCGTCACCAGGGTGTCGCCGTGGACCGCGACGACCGTGGACCGGGGCCCCTCGAGGACCGCGCCCTCGCTGCTGACGAAGATCACGTCGTCGTAGCCCTCGGCGGCCGCGTGACGCAGCGCCGCCATGTTCGTGGCGTAGCTGAGGGTCTTGGCCCCGAGCAGTTGCCAGGGCGCCGAGCCGGCGAGGTCGATCGAGAAGCCGCGGTCCAGGGTGACCACCCGCACCCCCTCCGCACGCGCTGCCGCCACCCGGTCGGGCACCGCGTCGACGGTGACATAGGCGGTCGGCGCCGAACCGTGTTCGCGCCCCCGGGTGTACACGAGCCGGAGCAGTGCCTCGCCCGCCGATCCGTGCTTCTCGACCCACGCCTGCGTCGCGGTCTCGATCACCCCGCGCCACCCGTCGAGATCGGGTGTCCCGAGCTCCATCGCAGCTGCGCTACGCGCGAGGCGCTCGAGGTGCAGCCGGACGCATCGCGGCCGTCCGGCGCGCACGAGCAGGGTCTCGAAGATGCCGTCGCCGCGAACGGCCGCCAGATCGTCGGCATGGAGGAAGGGAGCGTCGGCATCGTGCTGCGTACCGTCGAGCGAGACAAGGATCGAATCGGCCATGGATAGAAGGCTGCCATGCGTCCCGGCCGTTCGCCGAATCGACCCGTAGAATCGACGCGTGAGCCGTTCACCCATCCTGACCAGGCATTCCGAGGGCGGGGCGGTGCCCGGCCCCGGCGACCTCCACTCCGCTGACACCGCATGGCACTACGGCGATCCGCTCGGTGAGCAACGTGCCGCCACCTCCGGCGTGATCATCGTCGACCGGTCCGACCGTGCCGTGATCGAGATCGCCGGCGACGAACGTCTGACCTGGCTGCACACGATCACCAGTCAGCACATCGCCGCCCTCCCCGACCGGTCGAGCGCCGAGAACCTCTCCCTCGACGCCAACGGCCGTGTGGAAGAGCACTTCGTCCTCACCGACATCGACGGTGTCACCTGGCTCGACACCGAGGGTTCCCGTGGCGAACCGCTGCTCGGGTTCCTGAGCAAGATGGTCTTCTGGGCCAAGGCCGAACCGGCCGCCCGCCCCGACATGAAGGTCGTGACGCTCGTCGGCCCGGGGGCCCTCGGCGGACCCGTCGCCGACCTCCTGGAGATCGGCGCCGACACCGTCGTCTACCAGGCCGGCGGCCTGCCCGAGTCACACCACGAGGACGAGCCGCTCGGCTTCTGGCGGCGCATGCCCTCACTCGGCGAGCACCGGGACCTGCCGGTCGTCGACCTCATCGTGCCCGAATACGTGCTGAACCGATGGTGGGACACCCTGACCGAGGCCGGCGCGCGGATGGCCGGCAGCTGGGCATTCGACGCCCTGCGCGTGGCGGCCCGCCGTCCCCGGCTGGGCGCCGACACCGACGAGCGCACCATCCCGCATGAGGTCGACTGGATCGGCGGGCCCGACGAGCTCGGCGCGGTCCACCTCGACAAGGGGTGCTACCGGGGCCAGGAGACCGTCGCCCGGGTCCACAACCTCGGCAAGTCGCCCCGCCGGCTGGTGCTGCTGCATCTCGACGGCAGCAGTGACCAGCGCCCGGCGCCCGGCGACCCGGTGACGGCCGGCGGCCGCACCGTCGGCCGGCTGGGCACCGTCGTCGACCACCACGAGTGGGGCCCCATCGCCCTTGCGCTCGTGAAACGCAACGTCGGCGCCGACGTCGAGCTGACCGTGGGCGCCGAGTCCGCCGTGAGCGCCCGGATCGATCCCGACTCGATCCTCGAGGACGACCGGGTCCAGGCCGGACGCGCCGCCGTGGAACGTCTGCGCAGCGGCCCGGCGGCCCCCGGACGCAACAGTTGAGCGCGGGTGTGGTGCTGGCGGTGTGCGCCGCCGGCGATGACGTGATCCTCGAAGGCATCGGCCGCTCCGCCATCGACAAGCGTCCGCGGCAGGGACGCCTCGCCGTCGACGAGCTCGGCCTCGTCGACGATCACGTGGGCAACAAGCGGCACCACGGCGGTGTCGATCAGGCCGTGTACGCCTACGCCGACGACGAGGCGCGCCGGTGGGCCGAGGAGCTCGGACGTGAGCTTCCTTACGGATGGTTCGGTGAGAACCTGCGCATCGACGGGATGGCGGTCACCGACGCGCTGGTCGGCGAACGGTGGGAGGTGGGCGCCGACGGGTTAATCCTCGAGGTGACCATCCCCCGCGTCCCATGTAGGACCTTCGCGGTCTGGGCGGGCGAGCCGCGATGGATGAAGCGATTTCTGGACCAGGCCGATTTCGGCACCTACCTGCGCGTTGTCCAGAACGGCAGCGTGGCGCAGGGCGATCAGATCACCGTCGTCCATCGTCCCGACCACGGGGTGCGCTCTCGCGATCTGCTCGCCGGCGGCGACATCGGGGCGATCCGATCCCTGCTCGTCCGAGACGATCTGCCCGCCAAGGTCCGGCGCGAGGCGACCAAGATGGTGAACAAGTCGGAAAGACGCGTCGGCGCGGCAACCCAGGGTGGACAACACAAATCCTAGAGGCGCGCTAGACTGGTCCGCACGACAGAATTACTTCAAGAGAACGGGGCCGCCAATCGTTTGGCCGCCCCGTCATTGTGCGAGGGGGTCCCATATGGGCCGCGGCCGGGCAAAGGCAAAGCAGACGAAGGTTGCACGTCAGCTGAAGTACTCCACTCCGAACACCGATTTGGAAAGCTTGCAGCGCGAGCTTTCCGGGCAGGGCGATCCGGTTGTAGATCGACCGGATCCGGTGGACGACTGGGTGGACGAAGAGGAGTGGCGACGCGCTTGACGCGCACACTCCTCAGGCGTTGATCTCTCGACGCCTGGGATCACCCCACACACTCTCCGCATGAGCGGACCCGCGGTGACGCGGGCCCATGATTTTGTACGCACCACCCGTTTCTCCATGGGTGGTGCGTGCTCGTGCGCCGGTACGGGGGTGATCTCGTCATCGACAGACGCCGACGCCCGCCGAGGGAATCCCTTCCGGCGGGCGTCGGTTGTCTGTCTGAGTTGGCCCCACACGACTGTCCTTGCGACAGTGCGAGTTCGGGTCGGCACTAGAAGCGCGGGTGCTCCCCGAGGAGGCTGACACGTGAATCGTTGTCGGATCGCTCGCTCGCTCGCTTGACCGTACCCAGGACCCAGTTGTCGACATGCCGCGCGGTCAGCACGGCCTGCGCCCGATCGGTGTCCTCGGGCGCCACGACCGCGACCATGCCGACGCCCATGTTGAAGGTGCGTTCCATCTCGAGCTGCTCCACCCGCCCGCGCTGCCCGATCAGGGTGAAGATCGGCGCGGGCGTCCAGGTGTTCCGCTCGAGTTCCGCGACGAGTCCGTTCGGGATCACCCGAGCCAGGTTCTCGGCGAGTCCACCGCCGGTGATGTGCGCGAATGTGCGGACATCGGCCTCGGCGATCAGTGCCAGGCAGTCCCGGGCGTAGATCCGGGTCGGCTCGAGCAACTCCTCGCCGAGGGTGCGACCGAACTCCTCGACGTGGCCGAACAGGTCCATGTGGCCCCACTCGAGCAGCACCTTGCGGGCGAGCGAGTAGCCGTTGGAGTGCAATCCCGACGATCCCATGCCGATGACGACGTCACCGGCACGCACACGGTCGGGGGTGAGGACGTTGTCGGCCTCGACGACGCCCACCGCAGTGGCCGACATGTCGTAGTGGTTGTCCTGCATCAGGCCGGGGTGCTCGGCGGTCTCGCCGCCCAGGAGCGCGCAACCGGCCTCGACACATCCGTCGGCGATACCGGCGACGATCTGGGCCACCGTCTCGGGGACCACCTTGCCCACGGCGATGTAGTCCTGCAGGAACAGTGGTTCGGCCCCACAGACGACCAGGTCGTCGACGCACATGGCGACGAGATCGCGACCGACGGTGTCGTGCTTGTCGATCGCCTGTGCCACGGCCAGTTTGGTGCCGACGCCGTCGCTGGCGGCGGCGAGGACCGGCTCCCGGTAGTTGCCCTTCAGTGCGAACAGACCGGAGAAGCCACCGATCCCGCCGAGAACCTCCGGACGCGACGCACGCTTGGCATGGGGCGCAATGAGTTCCACAGCCCGCTCACCGGCGTCGATGTCGACTCCGGCCGCCGCATACGAGGCCGGTGTCGCGCTCCCGGCCGTCTCGTCGGCAGCAGCATCCCGCTCCGTCATCTCCGCAGCACTCCCGTTCCAAGAATCTCGGTCGAACGTTGTTTCCGGCGTGTTCGCCGACGGGTCATACGGTACCGGAGGGCAGATGGCGGGGAATCAGGGCCGCATGACCGCGCTGACGTTGTCGTTCGGCTTGGTCAGGGGGTCCACCGTCCGGTCGCCGGCAGCGCTGGCCAGCATCTGTTCGAGGACGGCCTTGCCCATCGACGTCTCCTTGGGCAGCTCGATCGGGTACTTGCCGTCGAAGCAGGCCGCACACAGGGCCGACGCGGCCTGACCGGTCGAGTTGATCATCTCGTCGATGCTGATGTACCCGAGCGAGTCGGCGCCGATGGCCTGCCGGACACCCTCGACCATGCCGGCCTCGGATTCCATGCCATTGGCGATGAGCTCCGCGGGCGACGCGAAGTCGATGCCGTAGAAACACGGCCACCGGACCGGGCTCGACGCGATGCGAACATGCACCTCGGCGGCCCCGGCCTCCCGCAGCATCCGGATGAGCGCGCGCTGGGTGTTGCCCCGCACGATCGAGTCGTCGACGACGACGAGCTTCTTGCCGCGGATGACCTCGCGCAACGGGTTGAGCTTGAGGCGGATGCCGAGTTGGCGGATCGTCTGCGACGGCTGGATGAAGGTCCGGCCGACGTACGCGTTCTTCATCAGTCCCTGGCCATAGGGGATGCCCGATTCCTGGGCGAAACCGACGGCCGCCGGCACGCCGGACTCCGGTACCGGGATCACCAGGTCACCCTCGGCGGGGTGCTCCTTGGCGAGGCGCCGACCGATCTCCACGCGGGTCGAGTGGACCGAGCGCCCGTGGATCACCGAGTCCGGGCGGGCGAGATAGACGTATTCGAAGACGCAGCCGCTGGGTGTGGGCTCGGCGAAGCGGGAGCTGCGGACACCGTCGGCGTCGATCGCCAGCAGCTCACCCGGCTCGATGTCCCGGACGAACGACGCACCGACGATGTCGAGGGCGGCGGTCTCCGACGCGACGACCCAGCCGCGATCGAGACGGCCGAGCGACAGCGGACGCACCCCGTGCGGGTCGCGGGCGGCGTAGAGCGTGTGCTCGTCCATGAAGGTCAGGCAGAAGGCGCCCTTGAGCGTCGGCAGCAGTTCCATGGCAGCCTGCTCGATGGAGCTGTCGGCGGCGCCGTGCGCGAGCAGCGCACCCACGACATCGGAGTCCGACGTGGCCGCCGAGCTCTTGATCCCCTGCTCACGCGCACGCGCCGCGAGGTCCGCGGTGTTGACCAGATTGCCGTTGTGGCCCAGCGCGACGCCGGTGCCGGCGTCGGTGGTGCGGAAGATCGGCTGGGAATTCTCCCAGGTGGTCGACCCGGTCGTGGAGTATCGGCAGTGGCCGATCGCCACGTGGCCGCTCATCGCACCGAGGGTCTGCTCGTCGAAGACCTGGCTGACCAGTCCGAGGTCCTTGAAGACCACCACCTGACTGCCGTCGCCGACCGCGATACCGGCGGCCTCCTGGCCGCGATGCTGCAGGGCGTAGAGCCCGTAGTAGCTCAGTTTGGCGACGTCCTCACCGGGCGCCCAGACCCCGAAGACACCACATTCCTCACGCGGTTCGTTCTCGGGTTCGTCCAGCGGAGCCGGGTTGACCGCGCCCGCGCCGCGTGCGGAGCATCCGCCCGCCGGCGTCGTGGGAGCGAGCAGGTTCATGTTGGCGATCGAATGATCAGGCATCGACTAGCTCCCTGGGGCTGCGGATCGGTCAGTCGAGTGGGCTGGGAGACATCACGGAGTTTACGGGTCCGTCGGCTCCCGATGCGAATCTTGCAGCAGTGCGGACCGGCGGGTCATTCCTCGACACCGGCGTCGAGTGACGGATCACACTCCGGCTCACCGGTCGCCCGACGCTCCGATCGGGACCAGTGGGAGCAGGTCCGCGACCAGGCCGGCGCGGTGTCCGGAGGCGTCGATGTCGCCCGCGGCGAGCGCGTCGTCGTAAGACAGGACGCCCGCGACGAGCAGCAGCCAGGTCCGCGGCGACATCTCGACGACGTTCGGCGGCGTCCCGCGGGTGTGTCGGGGACCCTCGATGCACTGCACCGCGACGAACGGGGGCACCCGGACCTCGACCGAGTTCCCGGGCGCCAGTTGTTCGAGCGTCCGGGCCGACTGTCGGACGGCGTCGGCGAGGGCGGCTCGTCCCGGCGGCGGCGCGGTCGGGTCGACGAGCCAGTCCGAGACGGCCAGCACTGCGGCTCGGACCTCTGCTGGATCCACTCTCCTGCGTGGCGGCACCCGGCCATTCTCCCAACAGGGTTCGGGGCGGCCCGGATCGGGCAGTATTGACCGCATGGGAGCCGAGGTGTCCAAGCAGCAGTTCACCGGCGAGGACCGGGTTCGTTTCCGGCGTCAGGTGGGGCGCGGGACGGAAGCGATCGCCCGGATGCTCGCCGACGGGTTGTTCACCGACCAGGGGCGTCCGCCGAAGCCGCTGCTCGGCATGGAGGTCGAGCTGAACCTCGTCGACGAGGACATGCGACCGGCGATGGCCAACGCCGCCGTCCTCGAGGCGATCGCCGATCCCGACTACCAGACCGAACTCGGCCAGTTCAACATCGAGATCAACGTCTCGCCGCGACCGTTCACCACCGACGACACGATCTCACTCGAACAGGCGCTGCGCACGTCGCTCAACCGGGCCGAACAGCGGGCCGCGCAGACCTCGAGCCACCTCGTGATGATCGGCATGCTCCCGACGCTGAGGTCCGAACACTTCGCCCATCACTGGATCTCGGCGAACCCACGGTACGACCTGCTGAACGAGCAGATCTTCGCCGCGCGGGGCGAGGACCTCGAGATCGACATCACCGGCGTACCGCTGACCGACGCCCACCACACCGAACATCTGCGCACCTCGACCGACTCGATCCTGCCCGAGGCCGCCTGCACATCCCTCCAGCTGCACCTCCGGGTGGCGCCGGAAGATTTTGCCGCGCATTGGAATGCGGCACAGGCCATCGCCGGTGTGCAGGTCGCACTGGCCGGTAACTCGCCGTTCCTCGCCGAGACCGCACTGTGGCACGAGAGCCGCATCCCGGTCTTCGAGCAGGCCACCGACACCCGGCCGCTGGAGCTGAAGAATCAAGGCGTGCGGCCCCGAGTGTGGTTCGGGGAGCGATGGATCAACACGATCTTCGACCTCTTCGAGGAGAACACCCGCTACTTCCCCGCCCTCCTCCCGGTCTCCACCGACACCGATCCGCTCGCCGAACTCGACGACGGACGCATCCCGACCCTCGACGAGCTGCGCCTGCACAACGGGACCGTGTACCGCTGGAACCGGCCGGTCTACGACATCCACGAGGGACAGGCGCACCTGCGCGTCGAGAACCGCGTGCTGCCCGCCGGCCCGACGGTCGTCGACACGATGGCCAATGCCGCCTTCTACTACGGTGTCGTCCGCGGTCTCGTCGAGTCCGACCGCCCGCTGTGGTCGCGGATGTCGTTCAATGCCGCCGCCGAGAACCTGCAGTCCGGCGCACGCGCCGGGATGGAGTCCCAGTTGTACTGGCCCGACGTCGGCTGGGTCCGGCCCGACGAACTCGTCCTCCGCCGGCTCCTCGTGCTCGCCGAGGACGGACTGCGCCGGTTCGGGGTCTCCGACAAGGCCCGCAAGCGCTACCTCTCGGTCATCGAGGGCCGCTGCATCTCTCGTCAGACCGGGTCGGTCTGGCAACGCCAGGCCGTGGCGGCCCGCGAACGCGCGGGCGAGAGCCGGGCGCAGGCCTTGCAGGGAATGCTGCGCGACTACGTGACCCAGATGCACGAGGGCGAGCCGGTACACACCTGGGAGGTCTGAGACCCGGCCGTCGACCCGTGGCGACGGAGCTGCTTTAATGGAAACAATTTCCATTAAGGAGGCTCCGTTGAAGGTCCGTGCATCCATCCGTTCGTTGAAGAACCAGCCCGGCTCGCAGGTGGTCAAGCGCAAGGGACGCATCTACGTGATCAATAAGGGCAACCCCAGATTTAAGGCGCGCCAGGGTTGATGGCCGGCGCGGCGGGTGCCGACGCGACCACCCCGTGTGACCTCGGGCGGCGCGAGACGCTTGTGGCGCCGGCCGCCAGGGACGACCACCAGCAGTTCGCCGTCGACGCGCCGCTCGAATCGACGATCATCGGGTTCGTCGACACCACACTCTCCCAGAATGCAATCGTCGCAGCCGAACCACTGGGCCGGGGAACCGTTTTCGTCGGCGCAGTCCGGAGGCGTCCAGCCTGCCGTCGTTGTGATGTCGCCTGCTTGCCCGGGACGGCGATGCTCGTGAGCATGGCGCAGGTCGATCGCGTTGACGGAACGTCGAGTGGTGCGTGAGCGAGCCGGAAGCCCCCAGCGAGGACGACAGTGCTGCACGTCCCCCGCGCCCCTATCACACCGCACCGACAACTTGTCGCCGCCGAATACCGTTGCACAACAGTCATTTTGGGGTTGTCATGTGGCTGCGTTCGTGTACACTCGAACATACATACCGCAGCAACGGTTCTCGGGGGAGGTGACCGTCATGTCCGGTTCCACGCCCGTCGATGGCGATTCAGCAGCGCCCCAGACGCGGGCCGTCGAGCTGGTTGCCGACCTCCACCGCATCCTCGATGAGTTGCAGACCGTCGACCTGGGGCTGTGCTCGGATGCCGAGTTGGCCGACGTGGCAGCCGAGACCGAACGTGCCATCGCACGACTGACCGTCGCCGGTGACCGGCAGATCGATCAGGCCGAGGCCCGCGACCTACCCCGCAAGACCGGCTGCCGCACGCTCATGCAGTTCATGACCCACCGGCTGCGGGTCTCCAACCCTGTGCGGCGTCGTAAGCAGATGGACGCCACCGCCACCCGCACCAGCCTCGGCGGCGAAGTGCTTACGCCCGAACACCCCTGCCTCGCTGAGGCGTTCGCTGCGGGAGCGGTTGGCTCTGCACACGTGCAGGCCGCCCTCGATGTCCTCGACCAGATCCCCCACGCTGTCGAGCATGATGTGAAAGTCGCTGCCGAGCGGCAGATGGCCGAGATCGCCGAAGCCCACACCCCCGCCGACATCACCCAACTCGGCGAACGTCTCCTCGCCCACCTCGACCCCGACGGCACCCTGTCCGACGACACCGACCAGAAACGACGCCGCGGCGTATGGATCGGTCGGCAGCGCGCCGATGGCACCGCGAAGATCTCGGGCACGCTGACTCCCGCACTCGCCGCCCGACTGACGATGATGTTCGCGGTCTGGGGTAAACCCGGACTCAACAACCCCGACGACCCGAACTCGCCCAGCGGGCCGGCCGGCACCGCCGATTCCGACGCCCTGGCCCTCGCAGCCGACCGCGACCAACGCACCCCCGCGCAGACCAATCACGACGCACTGGACGCCGCACTGGCCGCCGGTTTCGCCGACGGCACACTCGGCACGTCGCATCGCGGGCTGCCCGTGCAACTGATCATCAAAGCCGACCTGAACGACCTGATCCGCGAAGCCGGACTCGCCACCACCGCCACCGGCACCCTGCTCCCCATCCCCGACCTGCTCGCGATGGGCGCCGACGTGCAGCCGTGGTTGGCGATCTTCAAAGATTCGACCGCCGTGCCGCTGTACTTCGGACGCGGCAAACGCCTCGCCACCCGCGAACAACGCCTCGTCTCCTTCGCCCGCCCCGACGGCGAGGTGTGCTCGGCACCCGGCTGCGACCAACCCGCCACCCACGGCGACATGCATCACGCCGAACAGGACTGGGCCAAGGGCGGTCTCACCGACATCGACGACCTCGCACCCGCCTGCCCACGACACAACCGCATGGTCGGTGACCAGCCCGGCCAGTACACCACGCACATCGAGCGCTCTGGACCTGATGAAGGCCGCTGCGTCTGGCGATTGAACGCCGACCCCGGCGCCCCACCCAATCCCGGTCGCCTCAACCGCCGACCCGACATACCCCGGCGGTTCGCACACCACCTGAACACCGTGCGCAACGAAATCCACGGACCACCGACCCGGCCCGGCGATCCAGCACGCCCACGCCAGTCACGCCCGAACCCGTCACGTCCGAACCGGTCGCGCGCCGACGCCGTCGGCTATGGCGACAACGGTCGGCGGCTCGAACTCGCCTACCGACGACTCGTCGACCCACCGACACCGCTGGAGCACCTCACCACCCAACCCCTGACCCCAGTCGAAGAGGCACTCGCACGCATACTCACCGATCACGCGTGATCGCAGCGTTACTCGCCAACTCAGCGCCGACGGTGAGTGGACGGCGGCCCACAGATAGGCCGTGTTGGTTTCGGCGTATCGGCTACTTCTGCACGAACAACCCCCGACCGGTCACGAGCGGGAGATCGAGTGCGGTGACCAGGCCTGGCTTCGCATCGACAACGGCTGCAACGGAATTGACCAGGCGCATCGCGGTGACGATCATGCCGGACACGTTGTGGTCACCGTTCTCGCCGTGATGCCCGAACTCGACGGCCATCTCGGGTTCGCCGGAGATCGCGATGCGGTAGCACCCGTCACCCTGATTCGGGGTCGGCCACTCCGGGCACTGATCGGGGTGGGTGCGCGTATAGTGCTCCAGCACAACGCGATCCACGCCGTCGACCTGGCCGACGACCTCGAAGCGCACCGCGGCCATCGTCCCCTTGGGGATCTCGACGGACACCGTGGAGTAGTCGCGATCGGCCTCCACCCGGTCAACACGTTCGACGAGCGGCTCGTCGAGCACGAGGTCGAGACCGGCGGCGATCTGTCGAACGACACTCCCCCACCCCATCGACAGGATGCCCGGCGCGAAGATCAGCGGTGTCGTGTCCAGGGGCTGCCCGAAGCCGAACAGATCCCGCATGACCACCGGCTGGTAGTAGGTCGAATAGTCGGCGATCTCCTGACAGCGCACCTCGTCGATGCGCTGCGACAGGCTCGTCATCGCCAGCGGCAGCACGTCGTTGGCGAATCCCGGGTCGATGCCGTTGACGTGGAGGCTCGCCCCGCCCGACTCGCCCGCGGCCGCGATCCGGTCCAGAAGCGAATCCGGCAGAATCCCCTGCGGGAACTGCAGCACCACCGGGCCGCTCGACACCACGTTGATCCCGTTCTCCACGAAGAAGATCAGGTCTTCGATCGACTCCATGACGCGATCGTCGGTCATCGCCGTGTGCACGATGCAGTCGGGTTTCAGGGCGATCAACGCATCACGGTCACCGGTCGCGGCGACACCCAGCTCACGGTCGAGACCGGCCAGCTCACCGGCGTCCTTGCCGACCTTGGCGGGGTCGGACACCCACACCCCCACGAGTTCGAGATCGGGCCGGGCGTCGATCCCGGCGATGGCATGTCGTCCGACGGTTCCGGTCGACCACTCGACCACGCGCAATGTCATGGAGTTCAAACTAGAACACGTTCCACTTCGGTGGGCCGATTCGGCGAGATGCGCACCACTAGGCTCGAAGCTGTGACTGCCATGTCGCCCCCGGACCCAGCGGCCGCCCCGATCCACATCGACCACGACGGCCACCGCACGATGATCAAGTGGCACCGTGGCCGACGCCGCGCCGACGATCCGGCGTTCACCGCGACCCGCATCGTCGAGGGCATGCGTCTCGGCGCGAGCATCGAGATCGACCTCGTGATCCACGCCGAGCGCGGCTTCGCCGTCCTGCACGACCGCACCGTCGACCACGCCACCACCGGAACCGGCGCGGTGTCGACGCTCCCGGCGTCGTACCTGCGGGGGCTGTCTCTGCGGGACAACAGTGGCCACCCCGTCGACGAGCGTGTCCTCCTGCTCGAAGACCTGACCGAGCTGTTCGACGGTGTCGACATCGCGCCGACCGCGTCACTCCAACTCGATTTCAAAGAGGACGATGCCGCTCTCGATCCGGCGGCCGTGGAGATCTTCGCCCGCAGCGTCGGGCCCCACGCCCGGCACTACATCCTGTCCTGCGGCGACGCCGCGGCGGTCGAGACACTGACCTCGGCGGCTCCCGGAATCCGGATCGGTTACGACCCTTGCCATCACGGTGCCGCCGAAGCCGCGATCCGATCCGGGGACTTCGACGGCTTCGTCGACCGCGCGGTGGCGGCATCACCGGA
The DNA here is from genome assembly GCF_001698225.1 of Gordonia terrae. Taxonomy (NCBI): domain Bacteria; kingdom Bacillati; phylum Actinomycetota; class Actinomycetes; order Mycobacteriales; family Gordoniaceae; genus Gordonia; species Gordonia terrae. Next base: position 1,131,371 of record NZ_CP016594.1, on the reverse strand, counting down.
CGCCGAGATGGTCTACCTGGAGAACCGGTTGATCCTGGCGGCCGATCGTCGCGGCCACGATCTGATCGGCGCGTTCCACGAGCACGGTCGTCTCGTCGACGGGTACACGGTCACGCAGGTCGGGCCACGCGTCGCCCCGGACATCAGACGGTTGCTGGACTTGCGGATCGATCAGATCACGACCGACGATCCCGAGGCCCTGGCGACACTCGACCTCGACGATCCGGTGCGCGAGCCCGGTTCGCGGCTGGCTCGCTGGATCCGCGGTGCCGCCGGACGTTCAGACGTGGAGTGACCAGAACGGCTCGACCGGGATGTTCCGAATCGCGAACCAGGCCACCACGACCACGAGTACGACGACGCCGGAGTAGCGGAGATGCTGCCAGCTGCGAATCCGGCGGCCGGTCCACAGCCGCACGCAGTATGCCCCGAAGGCGACGAGCAGCAACCCCATCGCGAGCACCCCGACGGCGTTGTAGTGCAGGGCGGCCGGGACATCACCGTGGAGCAGCGAATAGATCGCGCGGAGCGATCCGCAACCAGGGCACGTCACGCCGAAGATCAGCTTGGTCGGACACACCGGAAGGGCGCCACCCGGTGTCGTCGGATCGCCGAACCACACGGCCGCACAGACCATCCCGGTACCGGCGACGACGGTCGCCGGCCCGAGGAACCGATGCTTCGAGAGGGCCGAGACCCGTCCGAGGACGGCCCTCTCGAAGCGCTCAGTACGTGGACGTGGACGCGGAGGCGCCGAGGAGGATGACAAAGAAGATGACATAGACGATGACGATCAGCACCCAGATGACGACCGACGAGATGGCACTCCACATCGCCCATTTCTTGGCCTCGTCGGCGGCCTTCTGCGCACCGGCGTAATCGCCGGCCGCCCACAGCTTGCTGACCGACGTCGACTTCACGATCGACACGATCCCGAGCGGCAGGCAGCACAGCACCGTGGCCAGGATCGCCCACACGAGGTTGTTGTCCGGCTCCGGACCCGCCGGGTTGCCGCCCGGGAATCCACCGTACGGCTGCTGTCCGTAACCACCCGCGCCGTAGTTCGGCGGCTGGTTCGGATCATAGGGGTAGCTCATCTGCGCCCTTTCGACTCGGTCAGAGAACTCAAGGAGCGTAACCGACCGCCACCGGGCGCGACACGTCTGCAAACGATATTGATTCCATTGACGTACAACGGAATCCTCGCAGGCTACAACGTTGCGAGATGCAACTAGACGGCGTCGCCGAACATCCTCGGAAGGGTGCCCTCGTGGACCTCGCGGAGTTCGGCGAGGGGCACCGAGAAGTAGTCCTGGACCTCGACCGCGTCGCTGCCCTGATCGACCACGCCGATCCGCGTCCAGGGCAGCGTGCGTGCGTCGAGCATCGCGGTGAACCGTGACTCCTCGGTACGCGGCACCGCGACGAGCACCCGGCCGGCCGACTCGGAGAACAACCAGACGAACGGGTCGGCGTCTTCGGGCAGCAGGATCCGGCAGCCGGTCTCACCGGCCAGGGCCGCCTCGACGACGGTCTGGATCAGCCCACCCTCGCTGAGATCGTGTGCCGCGGAGATCAGTCCGTCACGCGACGACGCGGTCAGGATCTCGGCGAGCAGTCGTTCCCGCTCGAGGTCGACCTGCGGCGGAACGCCACCGAGATGATCGTGGCTGACCTGCGCCCAGATCGAGCCGTCGAACTCGTCCCGCGTCTCACCCAGGAGGATGAGCGTCTCGCCCGGTTCGGTGCCGATCCCGGTCGGGATGCGTCGGTGCACGTCGTCGATCACGCCGAGCACACCGACCACCGGCGTCGGGAGGATGGCCGTCGCCCCGGTCTGGTTGTAGAAGCTCACGTTGCCGCCGGTGACCGGGATCCCGAGCTGTGCACAGCCGTCGGCGAGTCCGCGGACCGCCTGCTGGAACTGCCACATCACCGCGGGGTCCTCCGGCGAGCCGAAGTTGAGGCAGTTGGTGACGGCCTTCGGCGTCGCACCGGAGACGGCGACGTTGCGGTAGGCCTCGGCGAGCGCGAGCTGCGCCCCGCGGTACGGATCGAGGAAGGTGTAACGGCCCGACGCGTCGGTCGCCAGCGCGATACCGCGCCCGGACTCCTCGTCGATCCGGATCATCCCCGAGTCGGCGTGTTCGGCGAGAACGGTGTTGCCGCGGACGTACCGGTCGTACTGGTCGGTGATGAACTTGCGACTGCACAGCGCGGGCGAGGCGAGCATGGTCAGCAGCGTCTCGCGCAGCTGATCCGGTGTGCTCGGACGCTGCAGCGGTTCGGTGGTCGACGCGATGACGGTGTCCTGCCAGTCGGGTCGGGCGACCGGGCGCTCGTAGACCGGACCGTCGTGGGCGACGGTGCGCGGCGGCACGTCGACGACGGTCTCACCGTGCCAGGTGATGACCAGCTGATCACCGTCGGTGACCTCGCCGATGACGGTCGCGAGCACGTCCCACTTGCGGCAGACCTCGAGGAACTTCTCGACGTTCTCCGGCGTCACCACCGCACACATGCGTTCCTGCGACTCGCTGGAGAGCACCTCCGCCGGGGTCATGCCCTCGGCGCGCATCGGTACCTTCTCCAGGTCGATGTGCATGCCACCGTCGCCGGCCGCAGCCAGTTCGCTGGTCGCACAGGACAATCCGGCACCACCGAGATCCTGGATGCCCACCACGAGACCGGCGTGGTAGAGCTCGAGACAGCACTCGATGAGCACCTTCTCGGTGAACGGGTCGCCGACCTGCACGCTCGGTAGCTTCTTGCGGTTGGGCCGAGATCCCGCTGCACCACTGGACCCGCTCGCTTCGCTCCCGGCGTCCGCGTCGTCGAAGGTCTCCGACGCCAGCACCGACACACCACCGATGCCGTCGAGGCCGGTACGCGCGCCGAACAGGATGATCTTGTTGCCCGCGCCCGAGGCGAAGGCCAGGTGCAGGTCCTCCGTGCGCAGCACACCGGCACACAGCGCGTTGACGAGCGGGTTGCCCGCGTAGCTGGCGTCGAAGACGGTCTCGCCGCCGACGTTGGGCAGGCCGAGCGAGTTGCCGTAACCGCCCACGCCGCGCACCACGCCGTCGACGACGCGGCGGGTGTCCGGGGCGTCGGCCGGGCCGAAACGCAGCTGATCCATGACCGCGATGGGACGCGCGCCCATCGCCATGATGTCGCGCACGATTCCGCCGACGCCGGTCGCGGCGCCCTGGTACGGCTCGACGTAGCTCGGGTGGTTGTGCGATTCGACCTTGAAGGTCACCGCCCAGCCGTCACCGATGTCGACGACACCGGCGTTCTCGCCGATACCGGCGAGCATGCTCGCGCGCATCTCGTCGGTGGTGGTCTCGCCGAAGTAGCGCAGGTGCACCTTCGACGACTTGTAGCTGCAGTGTTCGGACCACATCACCGAATACATGGCGAGTTCCGCGTCGGTGGGCCGGCGGCCCAGGATCTCGCGGATGCGCGCGTACTCGTCGTCCTTGAGACCGAGTTCGCGGAAGGGTTGCGGATGATCCGGGGTCTGGGCAGCGGCTGAGACGGTATCCACCTGGGCACTCACTCTGATCAGTCTAGGCGGACGCGGGCGGTTCCGGCCGTCGGGGCGGTCCGGGTGCGGACCTGGGAGATCTGCACCCGGCGCCGGGGCGGTCTAGCGATAGTCTGTCCCCGGCGACCGCGCGGATGCGCCCGGGGAGATCGGTACAGGGGCTTCGGTACGCAGATGGGACGACACAGGGGGAAGCGATGGCCGATGTCCGCAAGGCGAGGGCGCTCTTCGAACTCGGTGTCCTGTCGCTGAACATCCCCGTCGAGGGCCAGGAGCCCGTCGACAATCCCGCCCAGGCCGCCAAGGCCTTCACCCGCGCGACGGAGTGGGATCCGTCCCTGGGTGACGCCTGGATCGGCAGGCTCGCCTGCGGCGACAACAGCAACGAGGTCCTACTGGGTCTCTATCGCGCACGCGGATCGATCGGCGCGGAGCAGCGCCGGCTCGGACTCCCGCCCGGCACGATCGCGGGGCGCTGGTACACGGGCATGATGATCGACTTCCCGGCGTCGAGTGCGGTCGAGGCGACCGCGGCCTATGCCGCCAGCCTGGTTCGCGGAGCGGACTTCGCCGGTGCCGAAGAGGTGCTCGACGAGGTGCCCCCGGCCCATCGCGTGCCGATCGTGGACTTCGTGCGCGCCTTCCTCCACTTCGCCACCCAGCGGTGGCCCGACGTCCTGACGTCGCTCACCAGGTCGGATCGGTGGAACGACCCCTACATGCAGGCCGTCGCCGACTTCATGGCCGGGACGTCGTGTGTGCACCTCGGCATGCTCGGCGAGGGCATGCGCCGACTGCAGAACGCGGTCGACGGCCCGATCGCGGCCTGTTCGACACAGGCGATGTTCGTCTACGGCCTCGCCCTGCGCGAGCAGGGCCAGGAAGACAAGGCCAAGGCGATGTTCGAGCAGGCCTATGCCCGCGACCCGTCGCTCGCGGCCGCGGCCGAGGCCATCCGCTCGCCTTCCCTCCGCGTGACCGCGACGACTCCCGAGCAGATCGCCGAGCGCACCGACCGATGGGACCCGAAGTCGGTGCCCGATCGCGCCGAGACCCTGGTGTCGGGGTCCGGGGATCCGGACGAGCAGAGCTCCCTGGTGACCGAGGCGCAACGCGAACTGGCCGAACAGATCGGGCTCGACTCGGTGAAGCAGCAGGTGGCCAAACTGCAGTCGACCGCGACGCTGGCGAAGGTCCGCGCCGACCGCGGGTTGTCGACGTCGGCGCGCAGCCTGCATCTCGCCTTCACCGGACCGCCCGGCACCGGCAAGACCACGGTGGCGCGCATCGTCGCCAAGATCTACTGCGGCCTGGGGTTCATCAAGTCCGACAAGGTGGTGGAGGCGACCCGCCGTGACATGGTCGGCGAGCACCTCGGCAGCACCGCGATCAAGACCTCGGCACTGATCGACTCCGCGATGGACGGTGTCCTGTTCATCGACGAGGCCTACACCCTGATCCAGCAGGGATTGTCCGGCGGCGACGCGTTCGGTCGCGAGGCCGTCGACACGCTGCTGGCGCGGATGGAGGACGACCGCGACCGGCTCGTCGTCATCATCGCCGGCTACGACTCCGAGATCGATCGGTTCCTCGCGTCCAACGACGGCCTGGCCTCGCGCTTCGCCCGCCGCGTGCGCTTCGACTCCTACACTCCCGACGAGCTCGCTCGTATCGCTGAATTCATTGCGCGCAAGCGGGACTCGTCGCTGACCCGCGAGGCGATGACCGAGATCGAGCAGGCGTGCGCTCCGCTGTACCACGATGTCCGCGAACACCAGGGCACCGTGCGGCGCGCCACCGATCTCGCCGGCAACGGTCGCTTTATCCGCAACATCATCGAGGCGGCCGAGGAGGAGCGCGAGTTCCGCCTCAGCGGTGCCGGCGATTTCGACGCACTCAGCCAGGACGACCTCATGCGCATCGAGACCGCCGACGTCCGGTCGGCCATCTCGGGCGTCCTCTCCGGGCTCATGCGCTGAATGCCCCACCGACCCACCCCGTCGGCCCGGACAGCACCGCCCCCATCCGCTGGTTGAGCCGGCACCGAGCCCATCCGCTGGTTGAGCCGGCACCGACCCCATCCGCCGGTTGAGCCGGCACCGACCCCATCCGCTGGTTGAGCCGGCACCGAGCGAAGCGAGGAGCCGAGTCGAAGCCACGAAGCCACGAAGCCACACCGACCGCCGATCACAACACCACCGCTGCACATTCCACGAGGAGCCCTGCATGTCTGTACCCGCCCGCAGTTTCCGCCCGACCCGGCTCGCCGCGGGCCTGACGATGACCGCGCTGGCGATGCTCGCGGTCGGCGCGTGCTCGTCCGATGAGCCCGCGCCCGCGCCTGTACCCGAGAGCGGGGTCTCGACCACGAGCGCCACCGAGACCAGCAGCCCCGCCACATCCGCGACCACCAGCCGGACGACTGCATCGCCGTCGCGCGGCTCCGACACCGGGACCGGCGCCGCGTCGACGATGACGTGCGCGCAGTTCCGCGAACTCGACGACGCGGAGCGCGCGGCGGTTCTCACCGAGCTCGACGTGACCGCGAATGTGCAGCAGGTGGCGACCGTGGCGGCGACGGTCTGCCTGAGCCGGCCCGACGACACCATTGCCGCTGTCGTCGCCGAACTGGTCCCGCGCTGATAGTTTCGGCGTCTATGAGCACTCGTCCGTGGACCCTGCTGCACGGCCCGCTGTTCAGCCGCGACAACCCGCTCGACCGCAAGCACGCCGCCCCACGGATCAGCGCCTACATCTACGGCAACATCCTGATCCTCGCCGTCCTCATCCCGCTGCACGTCGAGGACGACTTCGTGGGGATCGCGATCCTCGCCGGCACGGCCGCGTCGACCTTCATCGCGCACGTCTTCGCCGAGGGCGTCTCCCGCCGGGTCTCCGACGGAAAGGTACAACCGACGCGATCAGAGGCGCTCGGCCATCTCCGCGACTCGGTGCCCATCCTGACCTCGGCGCTCCTGCCCTGCGCGATCCTGCTGATCGGGCTGATCGGCTGGATCGAGCCCCGTACCGCCCAGCTCGTCGCCGAGATCGTGATCCTGCTGCGCATCGGCGGCACGGTGTTCGTCATCGATCGACTCAACAACGAACGACCCAGTCGGGCAACGCTTCTCAGTGCCAGCGCAGTCACGCTGGTGGCGACCGTGATCGTCGTGATCAAGGTCGTGGTCACGCACTAGCACCGCGGGGCTCAGCCGCCGGCGCCCTCGGTGGTGACCGTGAGGATCACCTCGGTGAACTCGGGCCGGCAGATGACGAGGTCGGGCAGGTAGGTGTCCTCGTTGTTGTAGACGAGCGGCGAACCGTCGATCCGCCCGCACCACAGGCCCTTCGCCTTCGCGACCGCGACGGGCGCGGCCGAATCCCATTCGTACTGGCCGCCGGCATGGACGTAGGCGTCGGCCTCGCCGCGCACGACCGCCATCGCCTTCGCCCCGGCGGACCCCATCGGCAGCACCTCGCCGGCCATGGCCGCGGCCACCTCGTCGGCGAAGGCCGGTGGCCGCGAACCGCTCACGACGACGCGCGGGACACCGGTGCGGGGCCGCGAGGCCAGGCCCTCCACCGGTTCGACGATCGAATCGTCGTCGAGATAGGTCACCCCGAGTGCCGGGAGCGCCACCGCACCCGCGATCAGCCCGTCGTCGGCCGACCAGAGCGCCACGTGCACCGCCCAGTCGGTACGCCCGCCACCGGGCTCGTAGGTGCCGTACTCGCGCGTGCCGTCGACCGGATCGATGATCCACACCCGCGGCGCCGACAGCCGCGACTTGTCGTCGGCCGACTCCTCGGACAGCACGGCATCCTCCGGCCGCTCCTGTGCGAGACGCCCGAGGATGAATTCGTCGGACCGGCGGTCACCCTCCTGACCGAGCTCCTTCCCCGTCAGTCCGCTGGAACGCCGGATGTCGAGCAGCAGTTCACCTGCGGCGGTGGCCAGTTCGCCCGCCAGGGCGCGATCGTCGGTCACGGGGTTCCTCTCGGTCGGGATACCGGTGGCGCGGCAGGGCTCGGCGCCGGGTGGCAGAGCGCACTCACAGACCCAGGTTACGGAAGACGAGGTCGGCGACCTCGGACGGCGGACCGTCGTCGGGCGTGATGAGGAGATCCGGACTCGACGGCCGCTCGTAGGGCGAGTCGATGCCGGTGAACTGACTGATCTCCCCCCGGCGGGCGCGGTCGTAGAGCCCCTTCGGGTCGCGTCGCTCGCATTCCGCGAGCGGGGTGTCGACGAAGATCTCGTAGAACGGCAACCCGCGCTCGGCGTGGATCTCGCGGGCCCGCTGCCGTTCTTCGGCGAAGGGGCTGATGAGCGAGACGATCGCCACCGATCCCGAGTCGGCGAACAACGCTGCGACCTCACTGGTCCGGCGGATGTTCTCCCGCCGGTCGTCGTCGGAGAAGCCCAGATCCGAGTTCAGCCCGTGCCGCAGGTTGTCGCCGTCCATCAGGTATGCCGGACGCCCCTCGGCGACGAAGCGCCGCTCGAGTTCGACCGCGAGCGACGACTTGCCCGAGCCGGACAGTCCCGTCAACCAGATCGTGGCGCCGCGGTGCGGACGGTGCTCGCGGTCGACCTTCGTCGCCTGCCACACGACGTGGCTGTCGTGACTCACCGGCGCCGTGATCATCCCGGCACCGACGGTGCGATTGGTGGCCTCGTCGATCAGGATGAAGCTGCCCGTGTCCCGGTTGCGGCGGTAGGAGTCGAAGGTCACCGGTTCCTGGGTGTGCAGGACGACGCGCCCGATCTCGTTCAGCGACAGTCCCTTTGCCTCCTCGTCACGATGCAGCGAGTTGACGTCGAGGCGATAGTTGAGCCCGTTCACCTGCGCTCGGGTCAGCCGGGTCCCACACAGCAGCTGATACCTGTTCCCCGGGCGGAGCTCGGCGTCGTCGGCGAACCAGCACACCATCGCGTCCAGATCGCGCCCGACGTACGGACGGTTGTTGGGCCGCGCCAGCATGTCGCCGCGCACGATGTCGATCTCGTCGGCGAGTTCGACGGACACGGCCATCGACGCGAAGGCCTCGTCGACCGGCTGGCCTCCCGGCGCCCAGATCTCGGTGATCGTGGTGCTGAACCCGCTCGGCAGGACAACGATCTCGTCGCCCTTGGCGAGCACCCCGCCGGCGACCGTACCCGCGTAGGCCCGATGGTCGGCACCGTCGCTGCGCTGCGGCCGGATGACGTATTGGACGGGGAGACGGGTGTCGATCAGGTTGCGGTCGGACGCGATGTAGACGTGTTCGAGGTGATTGAGGAGCGGCCGCCCCTCGTACCACGGCATCGCCGCGGACTGCTCGACGACGTTGTCGCCGCGCAACGCCGACATCGGGATGAACGTGAGATCCACGACGTTGAGCTTGGTCGCGAAATCGACGAAGTCCGCACAGATCTCGTCGAAACGCTCCTGCGACCAGTCGACGAGGTCCATCTTGTTCACGCAGACCGTCAGATGTGGGATGCCGAGCAACGACGACAGGAACGCGTGCCGACGCGTCTGTTCCAGTACGCCCTTGCGCGCGTCGATGAGGATCATCGCCAAGTCGGCGGTCGAGGCGCCGGTCACCATGTTGCGCGTGTACTGCACGTGACCCGGCGTGTCGGCGATGATGAACTTCCGCCTGGGCGTGGCGAAGTACCGATAGGCGACGTCGATGGTGATGCCCTGCTCGCGTTCGGCACGCAGCCCGTCGGTCAGCAGGGCGAGGTTCGCGTACTCGTCACCGCGCTCGGCGCTGGTGCGCTCGATCGATTCGAGCTGGTCGGTGAAGATCGCCTTCGAGTCGTAGAGCAGCCGGCCGATGAGTGTCGACTTGCCGTCGTCCACCGAGCCCGCGGTCGCCAGACGCAGCATCTCCGTCGCGCCGCCGACGGCGTTGAGGTCGCCCATCAGAAGTAGCCTTCCTTCTTGCGGTCTTCCATCCCCGACTCGGAGATCCGGTCGTCGGCGCGCGTGGCTCCCCGCTCGGTCAACCGGGTGACCTCGATCTCCTCGATCACCTTCATCACGTCGTCCGCGCCGGACAGCACACAACCGGTGCACGTGGCGTCGCCGACGGTCCGGAACCGCACGGTCTCGGTCCGCACCTCCTCACCCGGGAGTTCCTGCAGGAAGCGGGTTTTCGCGAGCAGCATGCCGTCGCGCGGGATCACCTCGCGCTGGTGCGCGTAGTAGATCTCCGGCAGATCGATGTCCTCGGCGGCGATGTATTGCCAGATGTCGAGCTCGGTCCAGTTCGACAGCGGGAACACCCGGATGTGCTCCCCCTTGGCGTGGCGCCCGTTGTAGAGGCGCCACAGCTCGGGTCGCTGCTCGCGCGGATTCCACGCGCCGAACTCGTCACGGAAGCTGAACACGCGCTCCTTCGCCCGCGCCTTCTCCTCGTCGCGCCGGGCCCCGCCGAACACGGCGTCGAAACGGTTCTCGGTGATCCCGCGCAACAGCGCCGCGGTCTGCAGCCGGTTGCGGCTGGCACCCGGGCCGGTCTGCTCGACGACCCGCCCGGCATCGATGTCGTCTTGCACCGAGCTGACGAGAAGGCGGACCCCGGTCTCGGCGACCACGCGATCGCGGTATTCGATCACCTCGTCGAAGTTGTGCCCGGTGTCGACGTGCATGAGCGGAAACGGGATCGGCGCCGGCCAGAACGCCTTCCGCGCCAGATGGAACATCACCACGGAGTCCTTGCCGCCGGAGAACAGCAGGACCGGACGTTCGAAGGTCGCGGCGACCTCACGGAAGATGTGGACCGATTCGGCCTCCAGCGCCGCGAGGTGCGAGAGCTCGTACCCGCGATGGTGCGGACGACCATCGGTTGTGGACTCGGCGCGATCCAGACGACGTTCGCCGTCGGCATCGATGGTGATGGCCACCGGAGCAACCCCCTTGACATGTCGAATATTCGACACTAAGTGTTGACAATGTGACACAAACCGTAGGTGACTTCTCTGCCGCGCGTCAACCGGCACGTGCGGCGTCACCGCCCACCGCCCGGGTCGTCCGCATCGTCGAGCTACTCGCGGGCGCCGAGCAGCCGTCGATGACCCTGGCCGAGATCGTCCGTCAGACCTCGATGTCGCGCGCCACCGCGCATGCCGTCGTCTCCGAGCTCGTGGAGTGCGGCTGGCTGATCCGCGACCCGTCGGCAGGCACCTTCGCCGTCGGACCTGCCTTCGTCGGTCTCGTCCGCAATGCCGACGGCGCCGACCACCTCGTCCGCTGGGCCACCTCGGCGGCGCGCGAGCTCTGCGACCGTTTCGCCGTACCGTCCTTCGTCGCCCGCCGCACCTCGGCGGACGCGGTGACGCTCGCCTCGCACGCCTTCCCGCCCCACGTCGCACCGGAGACCGCGCAACATCCCTGGTTGCGCAACGGCAGCCGCATCCGATTGCGTCCGCCGATCTGCCGAGAGTTCATCGCGTTCGACCCGGACGAGACCCGTTCGAGCTGGATCGCGCAGGCCGCCGAATCCACCCGGACCCGCCTCCGCATGGTGCTCGACGTCGTCGCCGAACGCGGATATTCGATCGAGCGGATGACCGACGACCACGTGGCGATGATCGAGGCCCTCAGTTCCCTCGACACCATGTCGGACACCCTGCGTGCGCGGGTCGGCGACCTGCTCACCGAGCTGTCGGTCATCGACTATCTACCCGAGGAGATCGACGCCTGCGCCACCGACGGCACGGGTGTCCCCGTGGTCACGATCGGCTCACCCGTCTTCGACGCCGCCCGGCGAGTGGTCGCGGCGATCGTCGTGTGCCCGAACAGGACCCTCGGTGTCGACGAGCTCCACACCCTGGGCGAGGAGACGCGCGCGGCCGCAGACGGGATCTCGCTCCACCTCGGACGAGAAGACAATCGGCCGATCGAATGAACTCGCCGCGCCGAAATCGCCACGAATCGGGCTTTCTGCGGGAAACTGACCGATGATCGCGCGACGCGATCATCGCCACCAGCAAGGGAGTCGAGACATGCCCAGCACGAAGACGATCACCCGGTTGGCCGCCGCCGCCATCGCACTGACCTCGGCCGCCGGCCTCGGGGTCGCAGCCACCGGCGATGCGAACGCGGTGACTCGCGAATACCCGCTGTCCAACTGCGTCGGCGTGAGCCCCAACGTCGTCGACGTCCCGTTCCTGGCGCGTCGCGCCATCGTCAGCACGTATGCCGGAAACGCCTACATCGCCAGCGACTTCACCAGTTACTTTCCCGGCGGGTATCAGTCCTCGGCCCGTCTCGACTGGCACAATCTCGCCACCGGCAAGCGCGGTTCGAAGGTCAGCAACGTGCGGGTGAACCCGCCCTACCAGGGCGTCCACTACTTCGTGATCCCCGTCAACCAGATCGGCAAGGGCCGCGTCAACGTCACCTTCGGCGCGGTCAACCGGAACGCACTCTGGAGCATCCCGTCGACGAGTTGCAGCGGGAGCATCGTCATCTCCTGACCCCGCTCGGGCCACCGATGACTTCCGGCGGCACCCTGCTCCCCAATCTGAAAAGCGACCCCCATTGCCCCCTGAGGAGGCCCGGAGCTTGCGGAGGGCGCGTTCAACTGCCCCCTGAGGAGGCCCGGAGCTTGCGGAGGGCGCGTTCAACTGCCCCCTGAGGAGGCCCGGAGCTTGCGGAGGGCCGTCACGAAGGGTCCGGCGACCGGGTTTGCGAGACCCTTCGTGACGCTCGCAAGCTCGCTCCTCAGGGAGCAGAGAGATCATCGGATGGTTCTCGGCGCCACCACGTTCCGCGAGTTCGTCGAGATGATGCCGGCCGACCCCGAGGGCACCGCCACCGACGAGATCGATGAGTGGCCCACCCTGATGCGCGATGCCCGCGACGGTCATCCGCCAGCCTCGTGGACTTCGTCCGGGTGACGATCTTTCCGGTGATCAGCGGCACGAGCGGCACCGAGCCGGTGATCGGCGCGGCCACGGACTTCGACCTCGATCTCGTCGACAGCCGCCTCCTCGACGGCCGGATCCAAGAACTGACCTACCGCCTCACACCGCACGCCTGACGCCGCCGATCGCCGTCACCGACTACCAACCAAGCACTTGCTAGGTTAGGCTCGGTGGCATGAGTGACCCCGTCATCCCACCCCCGCTCGGACCCGACGATCTCGGCCCGGACACCTCCCCGGTCGCCTACGAGACCGGCGGACCCGAGGGCGCGGTGGCCTATGTGACGCTGAATCGCCCGGAGTACCGCAACGCTCAGAACTCGGTGATGACGTATTCGCTCGACGCGGCGTTCCGCAAGGCCGTCGACGACGCCGCGGTCAAGGTGATCGTGCTTCGGGCCAACGGCAAGCACTTCTCCGCGGGCCACGACATCGGTACGCCCGAGCGCGATTTCGACACCTTCTACGAGAACGCCGCCGTCCTGCACTGGGACCACACCGACAAGACCGGCGCCGATCAGCGTCTCGCCCGCGAGATGGAGGTCTACATGGGGATGTGCCGCCGCTGGCGCGACATCCCCAAACCCCTCATCGCACAGGTTCACGGCGCGTGCATCGCCGGCGGCCTCATGCTCGCGTGGATCTGCGATTTCATCGTCGCCTCCGACGACGCGTTCTTCTCGGACCCGGTCGCGCGGATGGGTATTCCCGGCGTCGAGTACTTCGCCCACGCCTTCGTGCTCGGCCCGCGCCGGGCGAAGGAGATCCTGTTCACCGGCGAACGCTTCACCGCCACGCAGGCAGCCGACTGGGGCATGGTCAACCACGTCGTGCCCCGTGAGGCGCTCGAGACCAAGGTGGACGAGATCGCCGAGAAGGCCGTCGCCATGCCGATGCAGGGTCTGTTCCTGAGCAAGAAGGCCGTCAACATCTGCGAAGACCAGATGGGCCTGCGCAATTCCATGGACTCGGTCTTCGGCTGGCACCACTTCGCCCACGCCGCCAATTCCGAGGCGGGCGGCGACTCGCTCGGCGGTATGGACGCGAAGTCGATGAAGGCGTCGGCATCGACCGGCACCGCAGCGGGATCGGGGAGCTGACGTGGACCTGCTCTTCGACGACGCCGCCGACGCCTTCCGCGCCGAGGTCCGCGCTTGGCTGGCCGATCATGTTCCGCGCGAACCACTCCCGTCGATGGACACCGCCGAGGGATTCGAGGCGCACCGCGAGTGGGAGCGGACGATGGCCGCCGACCGGATGTCGGTCGTCAGCTGGCCGGAGGAGTACGGCGGCCGCGATGCGCCCCTGCTGCACTGGGTCATCTTCGAGGAGGAGTACTACCGGTCGGGCGCGCCCGGACGCGTGAGCCAGAACGGCATCTTTCTCCTCGCACCCACGCTGTTCGAGCACGCGAGTCCCGCTCAGCTGGAACGCATCCTGCCGCGGATGGCCAACGCCGACGACATCTGGGGGCAGGCCTGGAGCGAACCCGAGGCCGGCAGCGACCTCGCGTCGCTGCGGTCGACCGCCGTCCGCACCGATGGCGGCTGGTTGCTCAACGGGCAGAAGACCTGGAGTTCGCGATCGAGCTTCGCCGATCGGGCCTTCGGCCTGTTCCGCACCGACAAGCAGGCGCAGCGCCACAAGGGGCTCACCTACTTCATGTTCGACCTGCGCAGCGAGGGCGTGACCGTCCGGCCGATCGCACAGCTCGACGGCGAGGCCGGGTTCGCAGAGCTGTTCTTGGAGAACGTCTTCGTCCCCGACGATCCGTCGAGTCCGGGCGAGTCGGGTGTCATCGGCGAGGTGGACAACGGGTGGCGGGTCGCGATGAGCACCGCCGCCAACGAGCGCGGGCTGTCGCTGCGCGCACCCGGCCGGTTCCTGGCCACCACCGACCGCCTCGTCGAACTCTGGCGGTCGAACCGGGATGACGTCCCGCCGACGGCGAACACCGATGCGCGCGTGGCGGATGCGTGGATCGGGTCGCGCGCCTACGAACTTTCGACCTACCAGACGGTGAGCCGCCTCGCGGCCGGCGGCGCGCTCGGCATGGAGTCGTCGATCAACAAGGTCTTCTGGTCCCAGTGGGACATCGCCGCCCACGAGACGGCGCTCGACCTGCAGGGTCCCGCAGCCGAACTCGACGATGCGTGGACCGACGGGTACCTGTTCTCGCTGTCCGGACCGATCTACGCGGGCACCAACGAGATCCAACGCAACGTCATCGCCGAGCGACTGCTCGGCCTTCCCCGCGGAGATCGCTGATACCCATGGACTTCCGACTCACCGACATCCACACGGACCTCGCCTCGACGGTGGACGCGATGCTGGGCAAGGCCGACATGCCGACCGCCACGCGCGCCTGGGCGGCCGGCGACCGCGCGGCCGTCGCCAAGGTCTATTCGCAGCTCGCCGATGCGGGCATCAGTGGACTGCTGATCGATGAATCACACGGCGGCAGCAGTGCCGGGGCGGTGGAGATGGTCGTCGCCGTCGAACAGCTCGGACGCCATTGCGCCCCGGGGCCGATCGTCGAGAGCGTGGCCGTGTTGCCGATCCTGCTGCACGACGCCGACGTGTCGGGTCCGCTCAGCGACCTCGCCGAGGGCCGGCTGGCGACATGCGCGATCGGCCCCCTCCAGCCATTGGCCGCGGACACCGCCTCCGCCGATGTGTATCTCGTCCACGCCGGCGTGCTCTCGCGCGCGACGGTGCAGAGCACCGAGGCGTCGGTGGACGGCACCCGCACCTTGTCCCGGGTCACCGCCGGGGACGTACTGGCGACCGGGGTCGATGCCTCCGACGCGGCCGACGCGGGTGCCCTGGCCACTGCCGCGCAGTTGCTCGGTCTCGGTCAGGCGATGTTGTCCATCGCGTCGGAATATGCGCAGTCACGCAAGCAGTTCGGCCGTCCGATCGGGTCCTTCCAGGCCGTCAAACACCATCTGGCGGACGTGGCGATCGCCCTCGAGATGGCCCGTCCCCTCGTCCACGCGGCCGCCCTGGGCATCGACGGACAGGTGCCGGAGGGCACCGACGTCTCCCGTGACGTGTCCGCGGCCAAGGTCGCGGCCGCCGAGGCCGCCGACCTCTCGGCCCGCCGCTCGCTGCAGGTGATGGGTGCGATCGGCTACACCGCCGAACACGACATCTCGCTGTACATCACCAAGACCCGGGCGCTGCTCAATGCCTGGGGCTCCCCCGCCGTCCACCGCCAACGCATCCTGGAGACGCTGTGACCGTCAGTACCGGCACCGAGAGCCCGGCGATCAGCGCCGAGGAACGGGAGGCACTCGCCGAGGCGGTGCGGGATCTGCTGCGCCGCCGCGGCGATTCGACGGCGGTCCGCGCCGCCATGTCGGCCCCCGGGCGGATCGACTCGAGCCTGTGGCAGACGCTGTGCACCGAGATCGGCGTGGCCGCGCTGGCGATTCCCGAGCAGTTCGGCGGCGCCGGGGCCTCGTGGGCGGAGTCGGCCGCGGTACTCGAGGAACTGGGCGCCGCACTGAGTCCCGTCCCGGCGCTCGGTTCCGCGTTGGCCACCGGCACGATCCTCCTCGCGGCCGACGATGACGCGTCCTCGCGACTGCTCCCCGCCCTGGCCGCCGGTGAACGGACGGCCGCGGTGTGCTGGGCCGGCGAACGCGGCTGGCAGATTCCCGGCGTACGCGCCGACGCCGGACTCCTCTCCGGGACTGCGCACTTCGTCGTCGACGCCGAGTCGGCGGACGTGCTCCTCGTCATCGCGGCCGGTCCCGGCACGCATGTGACCCTGCACGAGGTGGCCGCCGATGCGGACGGCGTGTCGGTCTCGCCGATGCCCGTCCTGGACCCGACCCGAGCCCTGTCGTCGGTGCGTTTCGACGAGGTCGCATCCACGGCGATCCCGGCACCGGACGATCTCGCGACCCGCCTCCGCGCGCTCGCGTGGGCCCTGCTGTCCGCCGAGCAGGTCGGG
Source organism: Gordonia terrae (assembly GCF_001698225.1). NCBI lineage: Bacteria > Bacillati > Actinomycetota > Actinomycetes > Mycobacteriales > Gordoniaceae > Gordonia > Gordonia terrae. The sequence continues at coordinate 1,114,938 of NZ_CP016594.1, read as the reverse complement.
GGCGCCCAGCGAGCCCTCGACCTCACCGTCGACTACACCAAGTCCCGCAAGCAGTTCGGCCGCACCATCGGGTCGTTTCAGGCACTCAAACATCGGATGGCCGACATGTACGTGTCGGTGGAGACGGCGCGGTCGATCGCCCGGGCCGCCGTCGCCGCGATCGCCGCCGACGATCCCGATGCCGGTGACCTGGCACTGGCCGCCCACGTGTACTGCTCCGACGCCTACCGTCGTGTCGCGGGCGAGGCGATCCAGTTGCACGGCGGGATCGGCATCACCTGGGAACACGACATCCAGCTGTACTTCAAACGCGCTCAGGCGACCTCGCAGATGTTCGGCGCGCCGCACACCGCCGTGGCCGAAGTGGCCCGCGCACTACACTGACCGACCTCAGCTCCCGCGCTGCCGCCGCCGTGCCAGCATCCGCTCGATCGGGTCGGTCAGCAGCAGTAGAAGCAACGGCAGATTCCCGCTGCGCGGGAACACGATCGCGACGACCAGTGCGACCGCGAGGATGATGAGCGTGCCGATTCCACTCGACGAGGCAACCCATCGGTCGGTGGCGTCGTCGTCGGCGAGCAGTTCCCGGTGCCGTCGGCCCCATTCGGCGATCCCGATGAGCGAGCTCACCGAGACGGCCAGCACACCGATGTAGAGGATGTTGGCCTGTTCGATGTGGGCGCCGTCGATGAGGGCCGTGGCGAAGGGCAGCGCCACGATCGTGAGCAACCAGACGAAGTGGAGATTGATCAGCGTGTGGTCGTAGGCGCGGAAGTACTCCATCGTCTGATGGTGCTGGCGCCACAGGATCCAGATGACGCCGAAACTGATGATGAAGCTGACCAGTTCGATCGAGCTGTCGGACACCACGTCCGCGACGGACGAGTCCTCACGCAGATCGTTGGCGATGTCGACGAGCGGGAGCACCAGCAGGGTCAGTGCGATCGCGACCACCGCGTCGGCGAATGCGATGAGCCGGCTCAATCCCTCCGGCGACTGTCGGTTCTCCGGTTCTGTCATGCGATGCACTGTAGAGCGCCCGACCGGCCATCGGGTTCAGACGGCGAAGGCCGCCTCGACCGTCGCCTCGTCGAGTCCGTAATCGGCGAGTTGATAACGGTGCTGGGGTTTGCGCGCCCCCGTCTGGCTCTCCTCGTCGAGAGCGGTGACCGCGGCCCGCGCCGCCTCCGACATCGGGGTGTCGAGCGTCGCGTAGACGCGTTCGACGGTGCCCATCGGGTCCGACCGCAGGTCGGTGAAGTCGATGTCCAGGAACTGGGCGGGGTCGTAGCGCTTGCGCGCCGCCGAGAACTCCCGGAGTCCGCGTGACCACAACTCGAGCTGGTCCTGGCCGACCTGCGCACCGGTGAACGTCGTCGACCATCCCGGGGTGGCGTGTTCGGCCAGGCTGCACATCGACGCGATCAAGGTACTGGGCGGCCGGTGCGTCTGGATCACCAGGGCATCCGGGTACGCCGCCATGAGCGCATCGAGGGCGAACAGGTGACTGGGGTTCTTCAGCACCCACCGTTTGCCGGGATCGTTGAGGCCGATCAGCTGCAGGTTCTTGCGGTGCCGGAGGTACGCCGACGTCCAGTCCTGGCGGCGGAGCCACTGCGAATAGGTCGGGACGTGCGCCAGCGACTCGTACGAGATCGACATGACGCTCTGCCGGAGCAGCTGCCAGCATTCCTCGACCTCGCCGGCGTCCATGTAGTGCAACCCCATGAACTCGGGGTTCTCGACGTGGTGCTGTTCGAAACCGGCCTGGATCTGCTGATAGACCGGGTTGTCGGCCCAGGCGTCGCGCGGCGGCCGCGGTTGCGGGAACTCCGCGAGCCACATCTCGACGCCCTGGTGGGCCGGGTCGGCGGCCAGAAGGCGGTGCAGCGCAGTCGTTCCGGTGCGCGGCAGACCGGTCACGAAGATCGGCCGGGTCACCTCGACATCGGCATACCCGGGGTTGGCCTTCCACGACGCCTCGCTGAGCAGCCGGGCGATAAGCGCACCCTTGAGGAAGAAGCGGAACATCTTGCTGCCCACTTCGGTCAGTCCGGCCTCGGACCGATACGACTCCAACAGGATGCCCAGGGGTTCCAGGTAGTCGGTGTCGCCGAAGTCGTCGAGGCCGGTCGCGCGGGTCGCCGAGGAGTGCAGGTCCTCGATCGTCCCGACGTCGGTGCGTGCCGCACTAGTCATGGTATTCACCGCAATTCACATCGAGGGTGTGCCCGGTGATGGCGCGCGCCATCGGTGAGGCGAGGAACACGACGGCGTCGGCGATCTCGTCCGGCTCCGGCAACCGTTTGAGGTCGGACTTCGACGCGGTCTGTTCATAGACGTCATCGGGCGAGATCCCGTACTTCTTGGCGACCTCCCCGAAGTACCACTTCAGCTGGTCATCCCAGATGTAACCCGGCGCCACCGAGTTGACGCGAATGCCCTTGCCGCCGAGCTCCGACGCCAACGACTGCGACATCGCCAGCAGCGCCGACTTCGCGATCTTGTAACTGCCGTAGCGGGGTTCGGAGTGTCGGATGACCATCGAGTTGATGTTCACTATCGAACCGTCGGCCTGCGCCAGCGTATCGGTGAACGAGCGGATGACCCGCAGCGTACCCAGCACGGTGACGTCGATGCTGCTCGCGATCTGGTCGAAGTCGGTGCGGGACAACGGCTTCATCGACGGGAGCGCGAAGGCGTTGTTGACCAGCACGTCGGCGCGGCCGAACTCGGCGACGGTGGTGGCCACCAGGTTGTCGACGGCGGCGTCATCGGTGATGTCGGCCGGGACGACGAGACTGGTCCCGCCGGCGGCGTCGATCTCGGCGGCAACCTCTTTCAGGCGCGACTCGGTGCGGGCGGCGAGGACGACCCGCGCCCCCTCCGCGGCCGCGCGCAGACAGATCGAGCGGCCCAGTCCCGGACCGACACCCGAGACCACGACCACCTTGTCGGCCAGCAGGCCCCCGGGCGCACTCATCCCAGCATCCTCTCGGCGAAGGCCCGCTGGCGTGCCGCGATCCGTTCGGCCCAGCCGTCGGCGTCGATCTTGTTGAGGTCGAGGTGCGGCAGGTGGGCGGGCACGTCGTCGAACGCGACGACCTGCGCGGTTGGGCCGAGGTCCGGACCGATCGGCGAATCGCTGCGCTGCCAACGGAATTGCAGAATGCCCTTCGCCCGTCCCGTCGTCTCGATCCAGTTCGCGACGCCCGGGTCACGGTGCGACACCACCATGCGGATCAGGCCGTCCGGATCCACTTGTGCCTGAGCCGAGTTCAGACTCGTCTGATGGTTGACGTAGTCCAGCGAGATGTACCACATGCTGCCCAGCTGGAAGCCCTGGTACGGGGCGTCGGACCGCGGGATGGTGATGACCATCGCCTCGTCGGGGCCGAGCCGGAAATGACCGACCGAGGAGAACTGCGTACTGAGCCCGCCGGGGGTCTGCCGCGGCTCGGTGAAGGTGTTGACCGGCTCGTCGAGGTAGAACCACTTCGGAAAGTTGAACCAGGTGTTGATGCGGGCCGTCAGCATCTTGCCCGCCGTCGCGTACCGGCGCGACACCCGTGCCAGGTCCGGCTCCGCCGGCGCGGTTCCGACGGTGTCCACCCGTTCGATGGTGATCGATCCCTTGCGTTCGGACCAGTCGGAGTAGACCTCGCGCACCGCGAGCATCGAGGCGCCCTCGCCGAGCGGGAAGTAGTCGTCCGGCGCGTCCGGGATGGGCGGGCCGAAGGTCAGTTCATACGAGCCGTCGGAGGCGATCGTCAGTCGGCGGTCGTCGAAGGCGTCCTCGCCGCCCGGCACCGACGACGCCGTGTAGTCCCCGCGCAGCACCTGAAAGCTCAGATCCGCTGTGCTACCGCGGCGTCCGCGCACGCGATAGGTGCCGGTGGGCTCGACGTCGGCGTGGTAGTACAGCGTGTCCGGGTTGTCCAGGCCCATCTTCGTCGACGGCCCGGTGGACGTCACGAAGTTCGGGTGCGAGAGGGACCGGGCTCGCACCAGCTGGACGATCGCGGCGATGCTGCCCGCGAGATAGTCGTAGCCCTCGGCGAGGTCCTGGTCGGTCTCGGCGAAGTCGGCCGACGCCACCAGCCTCTCGGCCTCCGCGATCGCGTCCAGGAGCGGCTGCGTGACCAGTGGTGGTGCGGAACTCGCCGTGTCGGTGCTTGTCGTATGGGTGCTCGTCGCGTCGTCGTCGGTCATAGCCAGGTGTCCCCGCCCGTCCATGTCAGGAAATTCTCCAGCTCTGCCTGTGCGGGCGTGACCCGCGGGTGTTCGGTCGACAGGTAGCCGCCACGGTAGAACAGCAACGGCTTGTCCTGCAGCACTTCTCCGAGGGTCAGCGCGCGCCCGATGACGATGTGGTGGTCGCCGCCGTCGGTGACGCTGTCCACGTCGCACTCGACCCAGGTGAGTCCGTGACGGATGACCGGAAGGCCGGCCGGCGACGGGTCCCAGGTGATGTTTGCGAACTTGTCGTCACCGGGGGCGCCGAACGCCGCGCTGACGTCCTGCTGCCGGTTCGACAGCACGTTCACGCAGAACTTGCCCGTCTTCTCGATCACCTTCCAGCTCCGGGAGGTCTTCATCGGGCAGAACAGCACTAGTGGCGGGTCGAGCGACAGCGCGGCAAAGGACTGGCAGGCGAAACCGACCGGCTTGCCCTCGTCGTCGAGCGTGGTGATGACGGTGACCCCGGTGCAGAACTGGCCCATCGCGGTCCGGAACTGGCGGGAATCGAAGTCGGCGGACCCGTATGGCGACCGCGGTTGCTGGGTCTGGGCGTCCGAGGGCATCTCAGCCCTTGAACCCGACGCTGAAGTCGTGCCCCCACAGACTCACGGCGGTGCTCTCCCGGGCGATCCACTCGTCGTCCTTCACGGTTCTTCCCTCACAGCCGAACTCGACGTCGAAGCCGCCGGGCGTCTTCATGTAGAAGGACAGCATCAGGTCGTTGACGTGGCGGCCGAGAGTGGCCGACATCGGCACCTTCTTGCGCAACGCCCGGTCCAGACAGAGCCCGACGTCGTCGGCGTTCTCCACCTCGACCATCAGATGCACGATGCCGGTGCTGTTCGGGATCGGCAGGAACGCCAGCGAGTGGTGACGTGGATTGCACCCGAGGAACCGCAGCCACGGCACCTCGTCGCCCTCTTCGCGGCCGACCACCTGCGGAGGCAACCGCATCGAGTCGCGGAGCTTGAATCCCAGTACGTCCCGGTAGAACTCGAGTGCGGCCTTGTCGTCGGAGCAGGTCAGTACGACGTGGCCCAGGCCCTGTTCCTCGGTGACGAATCGGTGCCCATACGGGCTGACCACGCGCCGGTGCTCCAGCGCGGCACCGTGGAAGACCTCGAGGGTGTTGTCCGCCGGATCGTCGAAGACGATCATCTCGGCGACGCGACGGTCGGCGATCTCCTCGTCCTTGCCCTCCCGGAAGACCACCCCCGCACGTGCCAGGCGATCCCGGACATCCTGCAGCTCTGCGGCATTCGCGACCTCCCAGCCGGCGCTCGCGAGCCGGTCGTGCTCGGACGGCACGATGACCAGCCGGGCGGGGAAGTCGTCCATCCGCAGATACAGGGCGCCCTCGGTGAGACCGGAACCCTCGATCATGCCGAGGACCTTGAGGCCGTAGGTCCGCCACGCCTCGATGTCGGTGGCCTCGATCCTCATGTACCCCAACGAACGGATCGGACTGTCACTCATCTGCTGACTCCTGTTTGTGCTCTTGCCGACGGTGCTGACCAGGCCCTTCGAGACGCCCTCGATCCCCCTGCTCCCTGAGGAGCGAGCTTGCGAGCGTCACGAAGGGTCACACCATCGTGTCGCCGATGGGAATCCCGAACTCGCCGTTGCCGAATGCGACGTAGGCGCGTTCGGGGTCGTTCGCTGCGTGCACGCGTCCGGCGTGGGCATCGCGCCAGAAGCGCTGGATCGGCGTCCCGTTCTCCAGCGCGTGGGCACCCGAGTTCTCGAAGAGCCGGTCGATCGCGGCGATCGCACGCCCGGTCGCACGCACCTGGTCGCGTCGGGCAGACAAACGCAGCTCCATGGGGATCTCTTCGCCGGCCAGGATCAGGTCGTACTCGGCCTGCAGATTCCCCGACAGCTGACGCCAGGCGGCATCGATGTCGCTGGCGGCCTCGGCGATCCGGACCTTCGCGAACGGATCCTCCTTCGCCTTCTCACCCGCGTAGGCGGCACGCACCCGCTTGCCCTGGTGCTCGACGTGGGCGCGGTAGGCGCCGTACGCCATGCCGACGATCGGCGTCGCGATGGTGCTGGGATGGATGGTGCCCCAGGGCATCTTGTACACCGGCGCGGTGTTCCGCTCCAGGCCCGGACTCTGCCCCATCGACATCGTGCGCATGCTGAGCATGCGGTGCCGAGGCACGAACACGTCCTGGACCTCGATGGTGTTCGACCCGGTACCCCGCAGCCCGACGACGTTCCACACGTCCTTGATCGTGTAGTCCTCGCGCGGGATCAGGAAGCTGACGAAGTCGACGGGCTTGCCGTTCTTGATGACCGGACCCCCGACAAAGACCCAGTCAGCAGTCTCGCAACCCGACGACCACGCCCACGAACCATTGACCTTGTAGCCGCCGTCGACGACCTCACCCATACCCATCGGCGCGTACGACGACGAGATGCGGACGTTGGTGTCCGAACCCCAAACGTCCTCCTGCGCCTGCTGATCGAACAGCGCGAGGTGCCAGTTGTGCACGCCGATGATGCCGGAGACCCACCCGGTGGACCCGCACGCCGACGCGATGCGGCGGACCGCTTCGTAGAAGGTGACCGGGTCCACCTCGTAGCCACCCCACTGCTCGGGCTGCAGCAGCCTGAAGAAGCCTGCGCTCTCGAGGCTCGACACGGTCTCGTCGGGGATGCGGCGCAGATCCTCGGTCGACTGCGCGCGCTGCTCGAGTTCCGGGAGCAGGACGTTGATCTTCTCCAGGACCTGCTCGGCGGCTTCGCTCCGTTGTGCTGGCATCTCGCCTGCTCCTACTCGTCTCTCCCTCGACCGGCACGCCGGCCGCTGTAACCATCGAGTTCGAGATTAGAACACGTTCTCATTTCTGTCGAGCACTGCGACTTTATGCCCATGTACAGGCCCGATCGCCCTCGAAGGAGGCGATCGGGCTGACAAATCTGAAACGTGTTCTAGTATTGGGTGCAGTTCTTCGACGCGACACGAGCCACAGACAGGAGAGGGCACATGTCTTCAGGACCCGAGACGATGACCCCGAGCAGCCCCGGTGCGCCGAGCGCAGCCGCCGCCTCCGACGGGGCGGACGTGGGCATCCGGGAGATCGACACGGGTGCGCCACCCACCCGCTTCGCGCGGGGCTGGCACTGCCTCGGACTGCTCGAGGAATTCTCCGACGGCAAGCCCCACTCGGTCACGATTTTCGGCACCAAGCTGGTGGCGTGGGTGGACACCAAGGGCGAGGTCAACGTACTCGACGCCTTCTGCCGACACATGGGCGGCGACCTCTCCCAGGGCAGACTGTCCGGCGACAACGTGGCGTGCCCGTTCCATGGCTGGCTGTGGAAAGGCAACGGACGCTGCGCCGGCGTGCCCTACGCCAAGCGCAATCCGAAGCTCGCCAAGACCCGCTCGTGGCCGTCGATGGTCCGCAACGGCCAGGTCTTCGTCTACAACGATCCCGAGGGCAACCCTCCCCCGGAGGAGTGCATCATTCCCGAACTCGAGGAGTTCGGGTCCGACGAGTGGACGCCGTGGACCTGGAACCGCATCGTGATCGAAGGCTCCAACTGCCGCGAGATCATCGACAACGTCGTCGACATGGCGCACTTCTACTACGTCCATTTCGCTCTCCCGGACTATTTCAAGAACGTCTTCGAGGGTGAGATCGCCGCGCAGTACATGAATTCGCACGGCCGGCCCGACGTCACCCTCGGCACCAACTACGGCGACAGCCGCCTCGAATCGATCGCGGCGTACTACGGGCCGTCGTACATGCTGAACCCGATGATCCAGTACTACGGCGGATATGCCGTGGAGACCATCCTCACCAACTGCCACTACCCCATCGACGAGAATTCTTTCGTCTTGATGTACGGCGTGATGGCCAAGGTCCCCGAGGGCCTGACCGCCGAGCAGGCGTCGAAGATGGCGACGAAGATCAGCGCCGGCGTCGAGGTGGGCTTCCTGCAGGACGTCGAGATCTGGAAGAACAAGACCCGTATCGACAATCCCCTGCTCGTCGAGGAGGACGGCCCGGTCTACCAGCTCCGCCGCTGGTACGACCAGTTCTACGTCGACAAGGCCGAGGTCACCGACGAGATGACCGGCCGGTTCGAGTACGAGATCGACACCTCCAAGGCTCTCGAGAGCTGGAACGAGGAGATCCAGGAGAACCTGCGTCGCCAAGAGGCCGAGAAGGCGACCGAATCCGCGGCCTCGGACTCCGCCGAAAAGGCCGAGGTCTGACGGTGACCCGGGCAGCAGGGGTTCGCGTGGGTTCCGACCGTTGGGCCAAGGCGCCCGACTTCCACGACGATCCGGACCGGCTCGCCCGGGTTCACGAGGCCACCCGCCGCGACCGCGAACACTATCTGCAGGGCGGGATGCGCGAGATCGAGTGCCGGGCGTGCCACGCCTGCGTGCTCGTGAAGAAGACGAGTTCGTTCCACACCAGCGTGCAGTGGAACGCCGACGCCCGGGAGCGCTGCCTCGGCCTCGAGCAGATGCGCGCCGGCGGTGACGGAGGGAACGGCGATACGGGGAACGGCGATACGGGGAACGGCCCGCTGCTCCCCGGCGCGATGATGCCCACCTGCGCCCGACTGTCGGCGAGTATCGACCACGGGGTCACCGAGGGCATCATCCCTGCCGAGTCCCCCGCCTCGGATCCCGACGGCTACTGGTGACATCGGCGCCGGCAATTAACTACAGCCGCAGCACCATTAGTTAACACAAGCCTCAGGCATCACAGCGGTCACACCTTCGTCACACCTGGGGAACGACGGACGACACGCCGAGCCACCTCGGCCAAGCTGTCGTCATGTCCGTATCGATGACGCGTGCCACGCGCGTGACCTGCACCATCGCACTCACCGCCGCGCTGTCGGTCGGTGTTCCGCTCGCCGGCTCGCCACTCCTCGACACCGGTCGTGCCGCGGCCGCGGGATCATCGGACTCCTCCGGGTCGGTTCCGATCTACCTGCCGGTGCCGACCACCGTCGGCCTCAACGCACTCGGGGCGGCGATCACCCAGATCGGCAAGCCGTACAAGTGGGCCGGCGTCGGCCCGCATTCGTGGGACTGCTCCGGGCTGGTGCGGTGGGCGTTCTACACGACCGGCGTCCAGCTCCCCCGGACCAGCCAGCAACAGGCGAAGGTCGGACACGCGATCCCGTTCCGTGCACTCGCACCGGGGGACATCATCATCTTCGGCCGCGACGCCGGGCACGTCGGCATCTACGCGGGCGCCGGTCGGGTGTTCAACGCCTACGGCCCCAACGGCGTCCCGATCGGTTTCACGAAGCTGAAGGACATGGGCTACATCAAGACGATTCGTCGGTTCGGTTGATCTCGACTCGGTCGGCGGCACCCGCACGCGGCCACACGGTGCTCAGCACCCAGAATCCGACGACGACCAGGAGCAGGATCGCGACCACGACGGTCCCGATCAGTCCGTAACCCGCCTGCATCTCGGGGAGGTCGGCGTCGAGCGCCTCGGACACGCGGTCGGAGAACAGATGCGCGGCGGGGTCGCTCAGCGTGCGGATGCCGACGACGAGCACGATGACCGACGCCAGCCCGATCAGGCCGATGGCGGACGGCCGCAGGCGTGGGCGCCACCAGCCGAGGGCGGCGACGAACGCGATCACGGCACCGAGCACCACCACGCTCAGGCCCGGGCGGCCGGTGTTGTCCTCGAAGAAGAACGCGACATCGTCGTCGCTGGCGCCCAGGATCGTGACGCGTCCCAACCCGGTGATCGACGGCTCCACGCCCTCATCGGTACTGCCCCACTGCACCTGTGCCAGGAGCACCAGCAGCAGACCACCCGCCAGCATCGTCGGCCACGCGAGGCCGCGGAGTCGTTCGACCGTCCCTGCATGCTTGGTCATCCGATCAGGGTGCCATGAGCCGACGTCGGTGGATATGAGTCGGACTCTCCGCAACGCCGTCCGCGACCGATGAGTTTGCGCGACCCTGTCAGTCAGAAGTTCCGACGGGCAGTCGTCCACCAGTTCACGCGGAGCAAGAAAGAGGACCCAGCAATGGCCGAGTATGCAGCCCCTTCCGGGGCACCGATCTGGTTCGACCTGATGAGCAGTGACACCGCGAAGGCCGAGGAGTTCTACGGCGCGATCTTCGGCTGGGAGGCCGAGGCCCCCGACGAGGAGATGGGCGGTTATCGCAACTTCCACAAGAACGGCAAGCGGGTGGCCGGGCTGAGCCCGGTGATGGAAGGCGCCGGGCCGCCCGACATCTGGACGGTGTACCTCCACACCGAGGATGCCGACGCCACGGTGAAGGCCGTCGAGTCGGCCGGGGGCTCGATCATGGTGCCGCCGATGGCCATCGGCGAGGAGGGCACGATGTTGATGGCCTTCGACACCGCGGGGGCGGCGATCGGGTTCTGGCAACCGAAGAATCACAAGGGGTACACCGAGTTCGGCGAGCACGGCACGCCCTACTGGTTCGAGTGTCAGAGCATGGACTACGCCAAGTCCGTCGAGTTCTACCGGACCGTGCTCGGCGCGCGCATCGAGGAGGTCGGCACCGGTGGCGACCCGGACGCCGTCGGGCCCGACAGCTACGGCCAGATCTTCTACGGTGAGGCGTCGTACGCGGGGATCATGGACTCGGTCAAGCTCTTCCCGGCCGGGGTGCCGTCGTTCTGGCAGGTCTACATCACCGTCGACGATGTCGCCGCCACGGTGAAGCAGGCCGAATCGCTGGGCGCGGAGATCCTCATGGCCGGCGAGGACACCCCATACGGGACGCTGGCCGCCATCAAGGATCCGATGGGCGCCCTGATCTGTCTGGGACATCCGCCCGCCGGCATGTGACGCGCGGCCGCGGTAGGACTCGGTTCGCACCGAGTCCTGCCGCGCACGTCATCGGCGGCGTCGAACGTTCATCCCGCCGCAACGCGATGGCCGACGGCACCCTGTAGCGTCCGACTTCCACAGACACGATTCACCGTCATATCGCGTGGAACTCGTCGGCGTAGAACAGGATTCGCATGTCGGCACACGATTCGGCCGTCCCTCCCGCCTCCGTGCAGAGCTACCTCGACGAGGTCCCCACCTGGCGAGACGGCACACCCGCCACCGCAGGCGCGATGACCGCCATGCAGAAGCGGATCTGGCTTTTGGCCTCCGCAGGCAAGTTCCTCGAGGGCATGATCGTCTTCATGGTGGGCGTGGCCCTGCCGTTGATCATCGACGAATTCGGGCTCAGCTCAGCCCAGTCCGGCGTCGTGACGGCCGCGCCGCTGCTCGGCATCATGGTCGGCGCGTCGGCCCTCGGCGGACTGTCCGACCGGTGGGGTCGCCGCCAGATGTTCTTGGCCGAGATGATCCTGTTCACCGCCTTCCTGGTCGGCGTCACGGTCAGCACCGGCTTTCCGATGTTGGTGGTCTGCCTCATCGGCATGGGACTGGCGTTGGGTTGCGATTACCCGACCGCCCACACCATGATCTCCGAGACCATGCCGACCAGCATCCGGGGTCGAGGAGTGCTGGCAGCGTTCGGTTTCCAAGCCGTCGGCGCACTCGCCGGAACCCTGGTCGGAGTGATCATCCTCGGCAATCGCGACGAGTTGTCGGACTGGCGCTGGATGTTCGGTGTGGCGGTCGTACCGTCCGTACTGGTGATCGTCGGCCGGCTCTTCGTCGTGCAGAGCCCGCACTGGCTCCTCGGGACGGGCCGGGTCGACGAGGCGGAGTACGAACTGAAACGCCTACTGGCTCGCCGACCGCAGTACCCGACCACCGTCACCCTCACGCGCCACGACGGATCCGGGTCCGGCGCCACCTCGACCACCGATGTCACGGCACTCTTCCGCCGACCCTGGCGACGATCGACGATCCTGGCCTCGATGCCGTGGTTCCTCCAGGACCTCGGGACGTACGGGATCGGCATCTTCACCCCGACGATCATCGCCGCGACGATCGGGACCGCCGCTGCGAACGACTCGACCGTCAGCGGCGTTGTCGCCGACGACCTGCACGGCACCGAAGGCGCGGTCCTCATCGATGCCTTCCTGCTCATCGGCATCGTGCTGGCGATCTACCTGGTCAACAGGTTCGGCCGAATCCGGTTGCAGGTCTTCGGTTTCCTCGGCTGTGCGGTCGGATTGGTGATAGCCGCCGCATCCACCCTGCTCGACGGCACCCTGCAGATCATCCTCGTGTTCCTCGGCTTCATGCTGTTCAACCTCATGACCAACCTGGGTCCGAACTCCATGACCTACCTCCTCGCCGGCGAGGTCTTCCCCACCTCGCTGCGCGGGACCGGCGCGGGCCTCGCCGCCTCGGTCGCCAAGGTCGGCGCAGTTCTCACCGCCTTCCTGTTCCCCATCCTCCTCGACGCTTGGGGAACGGCGATGATCGTGCTCCTCCTGGCCGGAACGTCGATGCTGGGCGCGTTCGTCACCTGGACCTTCCGAATCGAGACCACCGGACTCAGCCTGGAGGACGTGGACCGGATGCATGAGGCACCGGTGCAGACGGGACCCGTGCACACTCCGCAACCCGCGCCCACCGGAATTTCGTAGCGCGAAGGCGCGCCACCACACAAACCGATTCTCGCTACGAGATCCCGGCGGGCGGGTCTTTCACACTGTGGAGTTGTCAAAGGTCGTGCGGCGCCGGGTCGACGCCGGAGGGTCTGGTCTTCGCGAAGCGGTTATACGAGGGCGTCGTCGAGTCGCATGGTGCGCCGGTTGTAGGCGGGTCGGGGTAGGCGTTTCGGGTCGATGTCGGCCGGTGGAATCAGCCACGGATGCCGGTCCGGACCCATCACCACCTGCCAGCCGTGGTGATGGACCTGGGTATGACAGCGTTGACAAAGCAGGCACCCGTTGTCCAGATCGGTGGGACCACCATCGACCCAATGGACCAGATGGTGAACTTGCGTATGCGCTGCCGGCGCACCACATTTCACACAACACCGGTCCCGCACGATGATCGCCTGCCGCAGGTGGTGCGGGAACAGACGTTTCGTCGTGCCCATCCGCAACGGCACCCCCTCGTCGTCGAGGACGATCTCGGCCACCCCACCATCACACGACAGCCGGCGCGCCGACGATGCCGACACCGCGCCGACCCACGGCAGGCGTGCCGGGTCAGCGCAGTCGGCGGGGATGGTCACCAGGGTTGGGTGCGGGGTGCGCCGGCGGTGGTCATCGCCGCGCCGATCACAGCTTGATCCAACAGCAATTCCAACGCATCGGCACGGCGCTCGGCCGCACCGCGACGATCCGTCGCGCCGTCGGGTTCGGGACGCGGACAGGACCGTTCGTCGATCATCGACACGAACTTCTCCCCGATCACCGCGGTCACATCTCCCGTAATCGCGACCCGGCCCTCCTCGGTGATGTGGGTGTGCACGGTGTTCAGCGACGCGTCATCGGCCGCCGGCACGGTGCTGGGGTCGGTGTCGGCGACCCGCTGGGCGATCCCGCGGGCGTGGCCGTCGATCTCGGTCGGGGTGGCGCCGGAGAATGCCTGCGCAAGCAATTCGCTCTCATATCCGCAGCGCTCGTCGTCGGACAGCGCTGTGGCAGAACGTTTGTCGATGAGCGCTAACCCGCGGATCACCGCGTCGACACATTCGGCAGACAGATAGCCCTCGGCGGCACAGTCTCCGACCTTCGGCACCGACTCCACTCCGCCGGCGATGCGCACATAGCGGTGCGCGGCCGCGGGCGGAATGCCCATCTCGATCAGTGCGTTCCGTGTGGTCGACCCCGCACGCACTGACGCGCCGGATGCGTCGAAAAGCGCTACATGCACGGCGATCTGGTGATCCAGCACGTTGCGTAGCACACGCAACTCGTCGAGCCGCTCGTGCAGGGCGCGGCCACTACCGTCGTCGGGTGGTGACGGCAGGGAGATGAGGGTGTCACGGAGCTCGGTGATCGAGGGCATGACACCAAGCTACTCGCAATCACGTTCGACGACGAGATTTCTCCACAGCCCTCATCGTCATCGAATCCTGTTGCAAAGCAACCATTGTTACTCGTGCCCCAGCGGTGGACCGTGGTGGACTGTGGTGAACAGAAACCCCACCAGTCACAGCAGCCAAGACGTCCTGTGCGGGTGCACCAAGACGCTGAATTCAGCGGACCTCTACTTCACGGGGACCACAGGAGCGCGGCGGAGTTCTCCCGACACCACCCCGCGGACCGTGCGAACCGCCACCACGCTCCATGCCACCACGAGGACTGCGAACCCGGCGACGGCCACGACCTCGAAGACCGTCCCGCCGACGGTGAGGGCCAGCGCACTCGAACCCGTGACGTAGGTGCCGAGGGGGAAGGTGAACGCCCACCAGGTCATCGCGAACGGCATCCCCGACCTCAGGGTCCGCGCGGTGAGCCGAGCAGCCACGCCGATCCAGAGGGTGGCCGCCACCCAGACGGCGAGGCCATAACCGACCGCAAACGAATGCAAGGTCTCAGCCATGGGCGCGTCGACGACATGGGGTGCGACGTGGGCCAGCAGGCACGCCGCGGTGACCGATTGGCCGAGCGGTCCGAGGACGATCCACCAGGTGGGGACCATGTGCGCGGCGCCGACGTCTCCGGTACGCAGCCGCGCGGCCAACGCCCACATGATGGGGAGCGAGGCGAGTGCGGCCAGGACGAACATCGCGCAGCCGATTCCCATCACTACGTGCGACGCCCAACCCGCGGGCAACTGTGAGGCGAGCACCGCGGCCCCCGACGCCGAGACCATCGGGGGGACGACCGGCATCAGCCAGCCGCCGAAGGCGTCGCCGACCGACGCGCGCCCGACGATGAGATGCCGGTACGGGATGACCACCGCGGTGACGACCCCGCCGATCGTGCCGACGACCCAGCACACGAGATCGATCGCCAGCGCCAGGTCCCGGCCGATCACCGTCGCTCCGACGACCATCGTGCTGGTCCCGACCGTCATGATCGCCATCGGTACGGCACCGTAGAAGTGGGCGACGACGCGGTGGGCGTGATGACCGCGGGCGACCTCCGGGTCGCGGACCCAATGCCGGACCGTCGCAATCAGCACGACGCCGAACACCACGCAGGCCAACAGCCAGAAGACCGTCGCCACCGCCGCCAGACCCGCCGGCTGCCAGGGCAGGCTGTGGGCGGCGATCGCGATGATGCCCGTGCCCATCACCGCGGCGAACCAGTTGGGCGGCACGTAGGAGGCGCGACGCCGTCCCACCACACGGGCTGGTGCGGTCGCGAGGTCCGTTGCTGCGAGTCCGGTGGTCGCGGTCGTCGTGGTCATGTCCATCACGTTCCCGCGAAACCCACGACGCCGGTAGGACCCGAATCCTTGGCAGGATACAACCGCCGTTTGTACCCGGGGTACCACCGATGCTTGTACCCTCGAGCGATGGTGCTGAGTCCGCGGATGCCCGACCTCGCGTCGCTGGAGACCCTGCAGGCAGTGGTCGGGACGGGCAGCCTCAACGCCGCCGCGACCCAACTCGGCGTCACCCAGCAGGCGGTGTCAGCGCGCATCCGCGCCATGGAGACGCAGCTCGGCGTCGCCCTGCTGACACGCACACCGCGCGGATCGGTGCCCACCCAGTCCGGGCGACTCGTCGCCGAATGGGCCGACCGCCTGCTGACGTTGGCCGGCGAATTCGACGCCGGGCTGGCCGCACTACGCTTCGAACGACGTGACCAGCTACGTCTGGCCGCCAGCCTGACCGTCGCCGAGCACCTCCTCCCCCGCTGGCTCGTCTCGTTCGCCGCTCAGCATCAGCCCGCTCCCAAGGTGTCGTTCACCGCGACCAACTCCGATCACGTGTACGACCTGGTCCGTGCGGGGGACGTCGAACTGGGTTTCGTGGAAGGGTCCCGCATCCAGACCGGTCTGCGCAGCCGGACCGTCGCGCGCGACGAGCTGATCCTCGTCGTACCGCCGGGTCATCCGTGGACGCGGCTGCGGCGGCCGGTCACGGCCGCCGATCTCGCCCGCACGCCATTGGTGACGCGTGAGGAGGGCTCGGGCACCCGAGAGTTTCTCGAGCGCGCCCTGACCAGGACCCTCGGCCCCGGACGAGAGGCCGCGCCACCCGTCCTGGAACTGTCCACGACGGCGTCGGTGCGGGCAGCGGTGATCGCCGGCGCCGGCCCGGCGGTACTCAGTGACCTCTCGGTCGCCGACGACCTCGGCCACCGGCTCACCCACGTCCCGATAACCGACCTCGATCTCGCCCGGCCGCTCCGCGCCGTGTGGCTCTCGGGCCCACAACCGACCGCCGGCGCCGCGCGCGACTTCCTCGCGCACATCAGCCGAAGCTGAGCGATGCGCGCACTGTGGGGCCAGATCAGCCGAGCGAGAAGGGCTTCCCCCACAGCGTGGTTTGGCTCTTCGCGGTGTCGGTGTTGACAAGGATCGTCATCCGCGCCCGCGCCTGGGCGTATCCCCCACACCCGTTGACCCGCAGCGCCTGACCACCGTACGTGACCGAACCCGCGTTCCCGCGGAACTTGTACCCGTTCAGCTTGGCGAACGGATTGTCGGCATCCACAGAATAATTCGGTTGGTCGATGATCGGCACATAAGTCGCCTGCCCCGGTCCGAGGGTGAGCACGCTGCCGGCCGTAGCCGAGGTGACCGTCTCACCGTTCGTCGTGGAGTTACCACTGTTGGTCAGACCACCCGAGAGGTCGACCTGGCAACCGACCACATACCCGCCGGAAATCACTCCGCTCTTGGCTTTTCCGGAGATCGCGACCCGCACGGTCCCCGAGACGAGAACCTCCCGGCTCGTCGGTACGTTGGCCACATTGCCACCGGGACGACTGACCTGCTCGTCCACCAGTCGCGCCACCATCGACGTACCACCGCCGAGGTCTTCCCGCACCATGCCACCGGGCAACGGTCCGCTGTGCGCCACTCCCGTCCCGACAACCGTCGCCGTCACCCCGGCGATCGTCGCCGCAGATCCGATCATCTTCTTCATGCTGACATTCATCTTCAGACTTCCATTTCGTGATGCGGGCGAGACGCCCACACGGCCAGAATCGACATCAGTTGAGGCTGAACGGTTTTCCATACAGAACGGATTGCACGTAAGCGCCCGACCCGGCTACGTAGGCCGTGTCGATCGAGTAACCGTCGACGACCTCGACCTGCGCGTACGACCGCGCTTGCGCGAACCCGCCGCACCCCTGCACCTCGACCTCGACATCTGAGTACTTGAACATCCCCGTCCCACCGGACACCGGCTGAGTACTCAGTTGGACCGCCTTGATCTGCCCGGGGGCGAGAGGGAACGAGATACTGCCGGTCGCCGACGGTCCCACAGCCGTGACCGTGCCGGAGATTCCCGCTGACAGCCTCCCGATCGACACCTGGCAACCGACCAGGTAACCGACCCGCAGGTTTCCCGACGCCGCCTTCCCGAATCGTGTGACAACCTTGCCCGACAGCACCGCCGAACGCCCGACACCGTTGCCCGCCATCGACTGGCCCGGCATCGCCGACTCGCCGGTTCGCCAGATCTCCACCGCCCCCGCACCCTCGCCAATTCGCTTGTAGCCATCCGACAGCGGTGCTGCGGTCGCAGCTCCCGCCCCCATGGTCACTGTGGTGAGCGCCGCCGCCACCAACACCAGAAGTCTTGCTTTCACGCTTCACTCCATCGCTCGATCATGATCGACACCAAAGACGTGCCCGCTCGATGATCGGTGGATCACCGAACCAGGCTCTCGACCGTGTCTTGCCGAAAGCTTGCACTCAGTAACACATTTCGGACGGATGTCGGGATAGCACATCTCCCTCGTGGTGGGACACCGTCTCCCGATGAGTTGACGCACCCATCCGGCCCCACATCGGCCGGCGCCCCCAAACGATCCTCGGTGCCGAGGAAACAGGATCGAACCCGCCACATAATGGAAACCGCCCGGACCGGGTGAGACCCGGTCCGGGCGGTGATTAGGGAGCGATCGTCGTAATCGACCGCTGTTACGCACGCACGATCTGCGGATTACACCCCGGCGTTCGCGTCCTGCTTCTTCTTGAGCTCGAGCGCGATGTCGATGAGCTGGTCCTCCTGACCGCCGACCAGTTTGCGGCTGCCCGCCTCGAGGAGGATCTCCGCAGCCGAGACGCCATAGCGTTCGGCATGCCCCTCCGCGTGCTTGAGGAACGAGCTGTAGCAACCGGCGTAGCCCATCATCATCGCCGAGCGGTCGACCAGGCACTCCGACGGCATGGCCGGACGGACGACATCCTGTGCGGCGTCGGCGATCTTCATGAAATCGACGCCGGTGGTGATGCCGAGCTTGTCGCACACACCCACGAAGGCCTCGGTGGGCGTGTTGCCCGCGCCCGCCCCGAATCGCCGGATCGACCCGTCGATCTGCTGCGCGCCCGCGCGGATCGCGTTGACCGAGTTGGCAACCGCGATGTCGAGGTTCTCGTGCCCGTGGAAACCGACCTGTGCGTCGTCGCCGAGTTCGGCCACCAGGGCCTGGACCCGAACGGTCACGTCCTCGAGGACCAGCGCACCGGCGGAGTCGACGACGTACACACACTGACATCCGGCATCGGCCATGATGCGGGCCTGCTTGGCGATGACCTCCGGCGGCTGGCTGTGGCTCATCATCAGGAACCCGACGGTCTCCAGACCGAGATCGCGCGCGAGTCCGAAGTGCTGGATCGAGACATCGGCCTCGGTGCAGTGCGTCGCGATGCGGCAGATCTGACCGCCGTTGTCCTGCGCCGCGCGGATGTCGTCCTTGGTGCCCAGCCCCGGCAGCATCAGGAAGGCGATCTTGGCGCGCTTCGCCGTCTCCGCGGCGGCCTTGATCAGCTTCTGCTCAGGGGTTTTGGAGAAACCGTAGTTGAACGACGACCCGCCCAGACCGTCACCGTGGGTCACCTCGATGACCGGCACGCCGGCCTCGTCGAGTGCGCCGACGATCGCACGCACCTCGACCTCGGTGAACTGGTGACGTTTGTGGTGGCTGCCGTCACGCAGTGATGAGTCCGTGATGCGGATGTCGAGGGTGTCAGAGTACTTGCGCGCGTTCGCCATCAGCTTCGGGTCGCGCGGTGTCAGAACCACATTGGTGCTCATGCGGGGACTCCCAACTTGGTTTTCGCGATCTCTTCGCCGACCTTCGTGGCGGCAGCGGTCATGATGTCCAGATTCCCGGCGTACGGCGGGAGGAAGTCCCCCGCTCCCTCGACCTCGACGAAGATCGATACCCGGGCGTGTCCGCCGTTCAGGACGCTCGGCGGGTCGAACTGGGGATCCTGCAGCAACCGGTATCCCGGCACATAGGCCTGGATCTCCTTCTCCCGCCGGTGGATCGACTCGGCGATCGCATCTGTGTCCGCATCCTCGGGGATGGCACAGAAGATGGTGTCGCGCATGATCATCGGCGGGTCTGCCGGATTCAGGATGATGATCGCCTTACCGCGCCGCGCGCCGCCGATCGTCTCCACTCCCGCCGAGGTCGTCGCGGTGAACTCGTCGATGTTCGCGCGGGTGCCCGGCCCGGCCGACACCGAGGCCACCGACGCGACGATCTCGGCATATGGCACCGGCACAACCGAACTCACCGCGTGCACCATCGGGATGGTCGCCTGACCACCGCACGTGATCATGTTGGTGTTCGGCGCATCGAGATGCTCGCGGAGATTGGCCGGCGGTACCACCGCGGGGCCGACGGCAGCGGGGGTCAAGTCGACGGCGATGATGCCCGCTTCCTCATACTTCGGTGCGTACTCGCGGTGCACATAGGCCGAGGTCGCCTCGAAGATCAGATCCGGACGCTCCGACGACGCCAGCAGCTCGTCGGCGCCGCCGCTCATCGTGATGAGGCCATGATCGGCCGCGCGCTTCATGCCCTCAGAGGCGGCATCGATGCCGACCATCCAGCGCGGCTCGATCACCTCGGAGCGCTCCAGCTTGTACATCAGGTCGGTGCCGATGTTGCCCGACCCGATGATCGCTGCGGTCAGCTTGGCTGCCACGGGTTCCTCCTCATACTCTGTGAAAGTTGTTCAGATCTAGCTGAAGTCGAGCGTGACACTGCCGAGGCCGGCGAAGTCGGCCACGAAGTGATCGCCCGACGAGATGTCGATGGCCCGCGTCGCGGTGCCCGGGAGGATCACGTCGCCCTTGCGCAGGCGCACCCCGAAGCCCTCGACCTTGCGCGCAAGCCAACTCACGGCATTCAGCGGATGACCGAGCACCGCGGACGAGTTGCCCTTCGCGACGATCTCGCCGTTGCGCGTCAGCGTCGCCTCGATGTCACCGGTGTCGATCTCGGAGATGGGGACGCGTTGCTGACCGAGAATCCACCCGCACGACGACGCATTGTCGGCGATCGTGTCGCAGAGCGTGATCTTCCAATCCTTGATCCGTGAGTCGATCAGCTCGATCGAGGGCACCACCCAGGCCACCGCGTCGATGACGTCCTCGTTGGTGCACCCCTCGCCCGGGAGATCCTCGCCCAGGATGTAACCGACTTCGACCTCGACTCGCGGAAAGCACAACTTCCGCGTGTCGATGGGGGCGTGTTCGAAGTACTGCATGTCGTCGAGCAGGTGGCCGTAATCGGGTTCGTCGACGCCCATCATCTTCTGCATGGCCTCCGACGCCAAGCCGACCTTGTGGCCGGCGACCTTCGCCCCGGCATCGAGCCGCTTGCGGATGTTGATCAGCTGGATCTCGTACGCGTCGACCACATCGAGGTCGGGGTGGGCGTCAGTGGGCCGGTCGATCGCCGTCGCCGACGCTTCCGCGCGGGCCAGATCGGCCGCGATCTGCTCCCGAATCCCCTGTTCAACCGCCATCGTGCCCTCACCTTCTCAACATGAACGCGTTCTAGTTTAGAACACGTTGCAGTTGTGGACCGCGTGTCGGTCCGATCGGCGACCTGACGCCGTCGAAGTCATCTGACCATCGGAGGCAGCGTCACGGTGGCGCTCGTCCCACTCAGCGAACGAAACGGGCAGCGTTTCTGGCGCTCGCGGTTCAGTCGTCCACGGCCCGGCGCCAGAATCCCGGATCACGTGGGATCGGCAGCCCGTGGTCGTCATGCCGTACGAGGTCGCGATAGCGCCGAGCCGCCTCGTCTATGTCATCGAGAAGCTCACGAGCCAGTTGGATCTCGGCGTCGAAGTACCTCTGGGACCACCGCAGGCTCATCTGCGAAAAGGCCCATGCCGGCTCGTGATCGGAATGATCACCGTGGGCAGCAGCGCTTCGGGCACGCTCGGTGAGGTTGTCGATGTGCGCGAGGACCAGCTTCTTCAGTTCGTCGGGCTCCGCGATGTGGCCCATCCACAGACGCAGCATCACCGAGTGCTTGAGTACCGGCAGCTCGACCTCGGCGTCGCGCGACCAGTCCCGGAGCGCAGCCACCCCGTCGTCGGTGATTCCGTACAGCCGTCGCCCACGCTCGCCGTCGACCGTCACCACGCGGGAGGCTACAAGTCCGCGCTCTTCCAGCTTCTTCAGTTCTGCATAGACCTGGCTCACCGAGGGGCTCCAGTAGAAGAAACCGATGCTCCAATCCGCCCACTTCTTCAGGTCATTGCCCGTCAGTTCTTCGCCGAACGACAGCATTCCCAACACGGCCCAACTGGTCGCCGGCAGACTGAGGTGAGCGGCATCGTTTCCCATGGTCGCCTACCTTACAAAGTGGGCTGCCTCAGTCACTGCGCCGCTTGAGAGACCGTCACGCCCATCCTCGTGAGCATTTCCCGCGGATCCGACGGCGGCGACAGTTCCAGGAGCTGCTGGCCTCGGCGATGCGCCGCAGCGATACAGACCGGGTCGTCGGACCAGACCCAGAAGTCGCCTGCCGCGATCTGGTCGACCATGTGGGCGGCCGCCTCGACCGGGTCGAGCCCGCGTTCGACATTGTCGCGCTGCATGGCCGCGAACACCGCATTCGCGGTCGGATTCGTGGTGGGCGCGTCACGCTGGGCCGACCGGAAGATCTCACTGCGGATCGAGTAGGGAACGACCGCGCTGACCTGGATGGGCGCCCCGACGATCGAAAGATCCTGGTGAAGGCATTCGGTCATGGCCAGCACCGCGTGCTTGCTCACGATGTACGGCGCCTGCACCGCCACGGAGTTGAACCCACCCACCGAGGACAGATTTGCGACACACGAGGGCGTTCCGGCGGCGATCATCCTCGGCACGAATGCCCTTATGCAGTGGAACACACCGTCCACATTGATCTGCATGAGTCGTCGCCACCGCGCCTCGTCGATCTCCCAGAGGAGTCCCGCGGACTCCACACCCGCATTGTTGATGAGGAGTTCGACGCTGCCGTATCGAAGGTATACGTCGGCCGCGAAGTCCTCGACGGACTGCGCGTCCGCGACATCCACCACGTGCGCACTTGCGCGCACCCCCGTCGACGCTTCCATGTCGGCAACCAACGCAGCGGCCCGGTCCCCGTCGATATCCGCCACGGCGATGTTCATCCCGATGCCGGCGAGATGGCGCGCAAAACCCTCGCCTATTCCGGCTGCGGCCCCAGTGACGACCGCGGTACCCGCCGCGAATCTTTCTGCTGCTTGTGAGTTCACGGAATCGACCTCGTCTGCTTCGGTGCTGGTGTGGTCATGGTCGTCAGAGTCCGGTCGCGGAGATGTTGGGATTCGCCCACTCCGGAGGGGCCAATGGTGGGAGTTCGGCGCTACCATCCACCGATCTCACCGGTGTCCCGGTCGCCCAGGGGTAGTGGAGACTGAATGCCACCAAACCCGTTCGCTCCGAGGCCGATTCGGTGCACATCTCCAACACCGTCTGCGCAAGGTAGTCCACTGGTTCGGTGTCATATCCGGCCGGAAGCAGGGCCTCCGCCCCGGGGGTCATGATCGCGGTCGACGGCCCGACGGCGTTGACGGCGATGTTCGCGTCGAGCAGCTCGGCGGCGAGACCCTGGGTGAAACGGTGCTGCGCAGCCTTCGCCGCAGCATAGATCACGTCGCCAGAGGTCTTGTTGTACTCACGGAACGGCCGGATGGGACTGAGAGCAGTGGAGGAACCGATGTTGACGATCCAGCCGGCGCCGCGTGCACGCATATGGGGAATGGCTCGCTGCGCGAGGATGAACGGAACCTTGACGTAATGCTCGATGGTCCGATCGAACGTCGCGGACGTCATCGTCTCGATCGACGCATAGTCGGCAAAGCCGGCATTGTTGACCAGGATGTCGATACCACCGGTGGCTGTGACCACGTCGTCGATGAGATCGTCGCGCTGCTCGGGGTCCTCGAGGTCCGCGGTGATCGCCACCGCCGCGCCGCCGGCATCGGTGATCAGCTGGACGGTCTCGTCCAGGGTTCCGGACACCACGACTTCTCTGCCATCGCGGATCGACGGCGACGGTCCGCTCGACCGTGCCGTGACCACCACCGTCGCACCTTCCGACGCCAGCCGCTGTGCGATACCCCGGCCGATACCTCGACTGCTACCGGTGACAAGAGCCACTTTGCCCGTCAACCGTTGTGTCACTTGGCACTCCAGATCGTCTCGTCCGACTCGCGGCCAAGGATCTCGCGCATCATTCGCCAGACCTCCTCGCGAGCAGGTGGGGTGAGGGACAACTGTGGGAAGGTGAGGAATCCGTGGAACAGCCCGTCGAAGCGGTGTGCGATGACCGGAACGCCCGCGGACTCCAGGCGCTTGGCGTAATCCTCCCCCGCCGAGCATGGCGGATCGAGCTCAGCCGTGGCCACGACTGCCGGTGGGAGACCCGTGAGACTTGCCGCGTTGGTCGGGATGACCAATGCGCTGTCACGCCCCTCCGGGGCGTACTGGTCCCAGTACCAGCGCATCGCCGCGGTGGTGTTGTAGTACCCGACGCCGAACCGGCGATAGGACTCCGTGTCGAGGTCGTCGTCGATGACGGGGTAGAGCAGCACCTGAGCGACGACCGCCGGACCACCGCGGTCCCGTGCTGCCAGACTCACCGTTGCCGCAAGGTTGCCACCCGCGCTGTCACCCGCCAGGGCGATCCGGTCGGGGTCCCCGCCGAACTCCTCGATGTGCTCGGCTGTCCAGCACAGGGCGCGGTACACATCTTCCATGGCCGCCGGCGCGCGGTGCTCGGGAGCGAGGCGATAGTCGACGGCGACCACCACGACGCCCACCGCCTGAGCCATCGACCGGCAGAACTCGTCATGGCTGTCGAGGTCGCAGAAGACGAAGCCACCACCGTGGGCGAAGACGACCACGGGAAGAGTCGGATCCGAGTCACCAGTTGGACTGTGCGGCACGAAGACACGGAGCCTCAGATCGCCACCGGGACCGTCGATCGTCAGGTCACGTGCCGTCGCCATGTCGGGTTGCCTGGCCAGCGGCGCCCGCCGCGCTCGGATGATATCGCGGAGTTCAGCGGGATCATGCTGGGTGACGTCAGGGAATCCCGCATCCAGCGCGGCGAGCATTGCCTCGACGTCGGGATGCAGATCCGTGCGGCGCGGACCCGTCTCCGGTGATCGCTCGCTCACGAGATCTCGAAGCCCTTGTAACCGGCCTCGGCCACCTCGGCACAGATGTTCCCGTATGCACCGAAGCCTCCGATGTAGGGCATGAACACACGCGGTTTGCCTTCTATGTTCGCACCCATGTACCACGAGTTCGCGGACGGGAACAAGGTGTTCGAGGCCTTTGCCGAGCACTCGGCAACCCAGCTGTCGACGGCATCGGTCTCGGCTTCGATCGTCGTCGCATTGTGTTCGGCCACATAGTTTATGGCGTCGGCGACCCAGTCGACGTGCTGCTCGGCGCCGAGCACCATGTTCGCCAGGACGCTCGGGCTGCCCGGCCCGGTGACGATGAACATGTTGGGGAAGCCGTGTACGGCGAGCCCCAGGTACGTCCGGGGCCCGGCCGCCCACTCCTCACGGAGTGCCCGCCCGCGCCGACCGCGGACATCGATGCGGGACAGCGATCCCGTCATGGCATCGAATCCGGTGGCGAAGATCAACATGTCGAGTTCGAAGCTCTGCGCAGACGTCCGCACCCCGGTCGGCTCGATCTGCTCGATCGGGGTCTCCCGGAGGTTCACCAGGGTGACGTTGTCGCGGTTGAAGGTCTCGAAATAGCCGCTGTCGGTGACGATCCGCTTGGTGCCGATGGGATGGTCAGTGGGTATCAGCATGTCCGCGACTGCGGGGTCACGGACGATCTCCCGGATACGCGCCTCGACGTACTCTCGCGCGGTGTCGTTCGCCTCGATATTCGTGGTCTGGTCGGGGAACGCCTTGGCGAAGAGATAGCCACCGCGGTTCCACCATTCGTCGTACACCCGCTTACGCTCGGCCGCATCGACTTCCAAAGCGCTTTTCGGATATGGCGCGTTCGGTGTCCCGCCCCCGCTTTCTCGCGAGAGGCGTCGACGCTCGGCGTAGTTCGCCTTCACCTCGGCGATGAACTCGTCGCTCAACGGCCGATTCCCAGCCGGTACGGAATAGTTGGGACTCCGTTGGAACACAACGAGGTGCTCCGCAGTCTCGGCTATGACCGGAATGGACTGCATTCCGGAGGATCCGGTTCCGATGACACCCACCCGCTTGCCGGCGAAAACCACAGCCTCATGCGGCCATTCCCCGGTGTGATACGTCTCGCCCGCAAACAGATCGCGCCCATCGATATCCGGCTTGTTCGTTGCCGAGAGGACCCCGGTGGCCATGATCAGGAAGCGGCAGGAGGCGGTCGCACCTGTGTCGGTCGTGACGGTCCAGGCGCCACGTTCATCGTCGAAGACCGTGGTGTTCACGCGCGTCAGAAAATCGTACGCACTCTTCAGATCGAACCGATCGGCGACGTGCTCGAGGTAGGCCAGTATTTCCGCCTGCGTCGCGAACCGCTCGCTCCAGGTCCACTCCTGCTGGAGCTCCTCGTCGAAGGAGTAGGAGTAGTCGATGCTCTCCACATCGCATCGGGCGCCGGGGTAGCGGTTGTGGTACCAGGTGCCGCCGACACCCTCGGCCGATTCATATCCGTGCACTCGAAGGCCCTGGCCACGCAACTTGTGCACGGCATAGAGACCGGAGAGGCCGGCACCGACGACCACGACGTCGTAGTCGAGGCCGGGGTCTCCGGCGTGGTGGGAGTAGATGGTCATGCCCGTCAGTGTCCCGATCTGTCGGCCCTTTGGGAGGGGGCCTTCCCAGACAGTGGGAGACCTGAACCCCGGGCGACGCCACCCCGCCCCCAGTGGCCGGTCGGGTACGGTGGCCATAGTTTCGCGTGACCCACACCACTTTCCAAGATGCGCATCCCGTCCGTTCCAGCCTCGACCGCAGCCCCGCCCCGCGCACCCTCGCGAGTGCCGATCGAGACGAGCCGAACGGCGGACCGCGTTCGAGCCCCGTGGCGCCGTGGGCCTCATGCGCGGGTACTGTGACTGGTGTCACACGAGGAGGACAGGTGAGAATTACACATACCGGCGATGGCCCGATCTCCGTCGTCGATCGGATATCAGTCGTACTCGAAGCCTTCAACGGCGCGGGCCCTCTGACGTTGGCGCAGATCACCGCGCGAACGAAGCTACCCCGATCATCTGTGCACCGCCTTCTCGAGCAGCTGTCCACCGCCGGGTGGCTGTCGCGCTCGCCGGATCAGACCTACGAACTCGGCGTGAAGGCCTACGAGCTGGGTCAGGCAGCGTTCAGCCAGAACCGACTCTTACAGGGCGCACGGCCGGTCATGCGCGAGTTCGCCCAGCGCACCGGTTTGACGATCCAGCTCGGCGATGTGGACAGAGGCGACACCATCTACCTCGCCAAGGTCAACGGACGCCTGTCGGGCCCGACGCCCACCGCAGTCGGCCATCGAGTACCGGCACACCTCACCGCCCTCGGCAAGGCGATCCTCGCATTCGCGGAGATCGCACCGCGCACATCGACCAGAGCACTGCGCACGCTCGACGGCGGCAACCTGATCGGGCAGACGTCGTTGTCCATCACCAACCCTGCCCAACTCCGAGCCGAGTTCGCGCAGATCCGCGATCGCGGGGCAGCATTCGACCGGGGTGAGGCGTTCCCGGGCATCGCGTGCGTAGGGGTGTCGATCGGCCCTCACGACCACATGTACGGAAACATGTCGGGACTCTCCGTGTGCGGCCCGGCCGGCGCGATCGATCACCGCAAGCTGATGGGCCCGGTCCGGATAGCCGCCGGCGAGATCTGGGCCCGGTGCGTCGCGGCCGACCTCGCTGAACACTGACATCTTTCGGTTCTAGGCAGATGACCGCGTGACTGCCAGCTGGATCTCTTTTTGTATCCAATCGTGTAGGGTGCGGATTCATGACATCCGACCCCCAGCAGTCACCCGGCTCCGGAACCGATGAACCGGCCATCCTCACCTCGTTCGTCGACGGCGTGGCCCGGCTGACACTCAACAATCCGCGGCGGAAGAACGCGATCAATCTCGTGATGGCCGCGGCCATCGAGGAGTTCTGTGATCGCGTCACCTCCGATCCGGGGATCGGCGTCGTCGTCGTGGATGCGGCGGGTTCGTACTTCTGCAGCGGAGCTGACACCCGTGATCTGGCGTCGTCATCCGCAGATCCCGCGTCGCCTGAGGCCGTGGCCCGGACGTCGGCGGTCTACGGCGCATTCGTCCGCGTCGGGTCGCTTCCGGTTCCGACCATCGCCGTGGTCGTCGGTGGCGCGGTCGGCGCAGGACTCAATCTCGCGCTGGCCGCCGATATTCTCGTCACCACCCCGGACACCGTGCTCGACAGCGGTTTCCTCGCGCGCGGCATCCACCCCGGTGGCGGGCACATCTCGCTTCTGGGCCGGTCGGTCGGTCGGCCGCATGCGATTGCGATGGCCGCCTGCGGACAATCGCTCACCGGTTCCGAAGCCGCGGCCCGCGGGTTGGCGTATGCCGCGGTACCGGCCGCCGATCTCGCAGCACTCGTCGACGGTCTGGCCGCACCGGCAGCTCGCGATCCGGAGCTCACTCGGCGCGTGATGACCAGTGCGCGGCTCGAACTCGGCCCCCCGGCGGTGCCGTGGTCCTCGGCGATCGAGATCGAACGCGGCGTCCAGATGTGGTCGATGTCGCGCAAGGGCCGCGAATCGTGGTCGTCCCGCGGGCCGGGCCGCTCGTGACGTCGTCAGCGCCGACCCGGTCGGTCGACGAGGCGAATCTCGATCAACTCCGGACCGACGTCCGGGAGTTCCTGCGAGACGAGATCGCGTCGGGATCGTTCACCCCGGCCGTCGACAGCTGGATGACCGGCTTCGATCCCGCATTCAGCCGCCGCCTCGGCGAACGCGGGTGGCTCGGGATGACGATGCCGACCGAATACGGTGGGCATGGCCGCTCGGCAGTCGAGCGTTTCGTCGTCACCGAGGAACTACTCGCCCACGGCACGCCCGTCGCGGCGCACTGGATCGCCGATCGGCAGATGGCACCGAGCATCCTCGCTCATGGCACTCCAGCCCAGAAGAGCCGTTACATCCCCGAAATCGCCTCGGGCACGATGTATTTCGCGATCGGGATGAGCGAGCCCGACGCTGGGTCGGATCTGGCCGGCGTACGAACCCGAGCGACCGACCACGGCGACACCTGGACCATAAGCGGTACCAAGGTCTGGACCACCGGCGCCCATATCGCAGATGCCATGATCCTGCTCGCGCGCACCGACGGAACCCCTGACGACCGGCAACAGGGGTTGTCTCAGCTCGTGGTGGACCTGCCGCACCCGGACATCGAGATCCGCCCGATCCGCAGCATCGACGGCCAGGCTCACTTCAACGAGGTGATCTTCCACGACGCCGTCGTCGACTCCACGGCACTTCTCGGCCGGCGCGGACACGGGTGGCAACAGGTGATGGGCGAGCTGGCGTTCGAGCGGTCGGGGCCCGAGCGCTATCTCAGCACATTGCCGCTACTCCGGGCCTGGTCCGCCCACCTGCGTGAGAACGGCGCCACCGACCAGCAGCGCACCACGCTCGGTCTGCTCACCGCGCAAGCCTGGGCGCTGCGCCAGATGTCGCTGCGAGTGGCGGCCGAACTCGCAGCCGGAGGCAAGCCGGACATCCTCGCCGCGATGGTGAAAGACCAAGGGTCGGTGTTCGAAGGTGATCTGGTCTCCGCCGTCCGCACCGCATCGGGAGTCACGGCACGCCGCGACGGCGGCACGCCGCTCGAACGGCTGCTCGCCGAGAGCGTTCTGCACACCCCGGCGTTCACCCTCCGCGGGGGTACCAACGAGATCCTGCGCGGGATAATCGCGCGCGGAATGGGGCTTCGATGAGCGAGATGTCCGCCGAACTCATCAGCGCGACGAGCGCGATGCTCGGCCGCTTCCCTCTGACACCGGGTACGCCCGCCCCGGGCGTGGACGAGGCACTGTGGGAAGCTCTGTCCGACGCCGGATTCACCTCCATCGACGTGGCTGAGGACGCCGGGGGCCAGGGGGGCACTTTGGCCGATGCG
This sequence comes from Gordonia terrae, assembly GCF_001698225.1. Lineage (NCBI taxonomy): Bacteria > Bacillati > Actinomycetota > Actinomycetes > Mycobacteriales > Gordoniaceae > Gordonia > Gordonia terrae. The sequence goes on along the minus strand of NZ_CP016594.1, from coordinate 1,085,267 downwards.
GCTGCCGTGTTCTCGACCCTGACCGAAGCCGGGGCGATCACACCGTTCGCCGAGCATGCGCTTCTCGGGACCTGGCTGGCCGGCTCCGGCGGCCTGTCGGTCGGCAACGGGATCTCGACGGTCGCGGCCATCTCCGACGGCGCCGTCCGCTTCGACGGGGATCGTCTGCATCTCACCGGCGCCATCCGTGATGTCGTACACGTCTCCACCGCCGACGTCGTTGTCGTTCTCGTCGAGACGGTCGGCGCTCCGATGGTGGCGACGTTCGCTCTTGACGGCCCCGGGGTCAACCTGGGAGCCGGCACCGACGCGCAGGGAGTGTCGTTCGGAGACGTCGTCTTCGAGGACGCACCCGCCTCGGAGTCCGCCCCGTCATCGATCACTTCCGCCGATCTGACAGATCGCGGAGCACTCGTCTACGCCATCGCGCTCACTGCGGCCGCTACAGCCGTACGAGACCTCACCGTCAGATACGCGTCCGAACGAACACAGTTCGGTCGTCCTCTGGTCAAGTTCCAGGCCATTCAGCATCGGATCGCCATGATCGCGGCGCAGACGACTCTGATGGAAACCGCCGTGGCAACCGCGCTGCGATCGGCGGCCGACCGGACGCCGATCACCAGCAACACGATCGCCGCAGCGAAGATCGTCACGTCACTCCACGCACACCAGATTGCCGCCGGGGCCCACCAGATCCACGGCGCAATCGGTTTCACCAGCGAGCATCACCTGGGACGCCACACCACTGCCCTGTGGTCGTGGCGGGATCGGTACGGCACCGAGACACAGTGGGCCGACGAACTGGGTGCTCGGATTCTCGACTCCGGCACCGACCCCTGGGATGTCATCACCGGCACAGTCCACTCGTCAGCCACCGGGAGCACACCATGACCACCACGGACATCATCGGCGACGGACTCGGCGACGACGTCGCCGTGAGCGGCGCTGCCGCCTGGCGCCGCGCCGCTACCACCACAGATCTCGGTGTCCTGTCCGGCGTTCGGGTGCTGGACCTGAGCCGCGTGCTCGCCGGCCCCTACACCGCTCAGATTCTTGCCGACCACGGTGCAGAGGTCATCAAGGTCGAGGGTCCTGCAGGAGACGAAACACGCGGGTGGGGACCGCCTTTCGAGGACGATGGGAACTCCAGCGCCTATTACCAGGGGCTGAACCGGAGTAAGGAGAACATCTGCCTCGACCTCCGCTCGCCGCACGGACGCGACGTCCTCGCCCAGCTCCTGTCGGGCGCGGACGTCGTCATCGAGAACTTCAAGGCCGGCACCATGTCGCGCTGGGGTTTCGACTACGAGACCGTCCTCGCCGACCGGCACCCGCGAATGATCTACTGCCGCATCACCGGATTCGGTGTCGACGGCCCGATGGGCGGACTTCCGGGCTATGACGCGGTGTTGCAGTCATTCGGTGGTCTGATGAGTGTCAACGGATACCCCGACGGCAATCCACTGCGGGTGGGAGTACCGATCGTCGACGTCATGGCGGCCAACCTGGCGGTGAGTGGAATCCTCCTGGCGATGCTCGAGCGGGAGCGCAGTGGGCGCGGTCAGCTCGTGGACATGACGCTGCTGGACTCCGTCATATCTCTGCTGCACCCACATGCCGCCAACTGGATCTCCGGCGGGGTCACGCCGAAGCGCACCGGCGACTTCCATCCGACGGTCGTGCCGTATCAGGTGTTCGCCGCCAGAGACGGAGACTTCTTCGTCAGCGCTGCGAACGACCGACAATTCCGCTCGCTGGTCGAAGTTCTCGGCGTCCCGCAGCTTGCCGATGACGCCCGGTTCTTGACGAACGGGGACCGGTCACGGCACCGGGTGGAACTCGCGACGCTCTTACAAGAGCAGATCGCGCTACACGACCGAGCAGACCTGGCTCGGCGCCTCGAACAAGCGGGAGTGGCAGCGAGCTCGGTCAACACTGTCGCCGAGGCCCTCACCTCCGCTCAGGTCAGGCATCGCGGCCTGTTCGTGGATTCCGACGAGTACCGGGGCGTGGGCATCCCCATCTCGCTCAGTCGGTCCGGTCACCGACCGCCGCGAACAGCAGTGTCCCGAGGCGCACACACCGACGAGATCCTCGTCGCGATGGGCTACGACCCCGAACGTGTGGCATCGTTGCGGGCCGCCGGCGTACTCGGCAATCGATGAGCGACACCGACCGTACGAACGGCGCCGGCGCATCCGGTTCGGCGCAGTCGGACGAACCCGGTCGAGCACGCGCCGCGAGGCGCGTCGTCGCCGAGCTGGAGCGCATGATCGTGACAGGTGAGCTGCTGCCGGGCCAGGCGATCCGCCAGGAGCTGATGGCCGAGCGCTTGGGAGTGAGCCGGCTGCCCATCCGAGAAGGATTGCGACAGTTGACCGCACAAGGTCTCGTCGCCCACCAGCACAACGCCGGCTACACCGTGGCCCGGCTCGATCAGACCGAGTTCGACCAGATCTATCTCATGCGGGGTGTTCTCGAACGAGAAGTGCTGTCCCGGCTACCACTCTTCGGTCCCGCGGACCTCGCCGAGGTGAGGAGATTGGGCGAGCAAGTGGTCAGCGCCGCCGAACGCGGGGACATTCTGGAGATGCGCCTGCGCAACCAGGACTTCCATTTCGCCATGTTCGAACGGTCGCGGCTGCACCTCGTCGTGAGTGAGCTGCGCCGGCTGTGGACCCTGGCGATGCCTTACCACGCGGCGTACCTCTACGACCCGGACGGGCGGCGACGGGTGTGTGCAGAGCACGACTCCATGATCGAAGCGCTGGCGGCAGGCGACAACGCACACCTCGTCGAGTTGATGGACGAACACCGACATGGCGGCGAGGCCAACACCGGAATGATCTTGGGAGTGCGACATGAGAATCGGTGACAAGGGCGTCGAAACGGCGGACGCCGCGCGTCCGGTGAGACAACACAAGTGGGACCCCGATGTCGAGGTTCTGATCGCGCGGATGGAGGCGGCCGGCGTGCGGCCCCTCCGCGAGCAGGGCGTCGCACGTGCCAGGCAGGTCCTCGAGTCGATCCCACGACCGCCCGGTCCGGACATGTCAGCGGTCACCGACGCAGCGGCCGAGAGCTCGGAAGGCCCGGTCCCACTGCGGATCTACCGCCCGCACCAGGCGTCGGCCACCGGGGCGCCGGCGCTGGTCTGGTTTCACGGCGGCGGGATGATCATGGGTTCGCTCGATTCCTTCGACCGCCTGGCTCGAGAGATCGCCGCGGCCACCGGATGCGTGATCGTCAACGTGGACTACCGACTGGCTCCGGAGCACTCGTTCCCCGCCGGCAACGACGATGCGTACACAGCGTTGATCTGGACCCATCAGCAGGCCCGCGAACTCGGCCTGGACCCCACCCGGATCGGCGTCGGTGGTGACAGCGCAGGCGGTGGGCTCGCCGCCTCCACCGCTCTGCGGAGCAGGAACGAAGGCGGTCCGAGCGTCGCGCAGCAGGTCATGTTCTATCCGGGACTGGAGCGTCGCCGTGACCGCCCCTCCATGCGGGAGTTCGGCGACAGTCCATTTCTCACGGCGGAGGACATCGACTGGATGAAGGACATGTACCTCGGACCCGACGCCTCGCTCGACGATCAGTACGGGACGCCGGCACTGGCCGACGACCTGAGCGGCGTCGCACCTGCGATCATCGCCGTGGGTTCGGGTGATCCGCTGCGCGACGGCGTCGAGGAGTACGGCACCCGTCTGCGGGACGCCGGCGTGCCGACCGCCCAGTTGCGCTACCCCGGCGTCGGTCACGGCTTCGTCATGCAGACCGCGGCGCTGGCTCGCGCCCGGTCCGCGGTCACGGAAGTGGGAGCCCTTGTCGCCGCTCGATTTCGGGTCCCGGTCTGAACGGGCTGACACCCCTACCCCTGGTGGAGACACGAGTGCCCCGACCTCGGCTCGACTCCGACCAGTTCCCGATGGTCGGGAACCCGCCCTGTCCCGCTCCGGCGAAACGGGTACTGATCAGGTGACCATTGCGCCGTACTCGCGGACGCAACCTTCTTGACGGACTCCAGGAGAACTCATGACATTGGACGGACGCGTGGCCCTGGTCACGGGCGCAGGACAGAACGCGGGGCTGGGGATCGCACAATCGCTTGCGGCAGCCGGCGCGGCGATCATCGTCAACGACTTGGCAGCCGACCGGGCAGAATCTGCAGCCGCGGCCATCGGCGAGGCAGGCGGGCGAGCAGTGGCAGCTCCGTTCGACGTCACCGACTACGACGCCGTTCAGGCCGGAATCCGCGCGGCGGAAGGCCGGCTCGGTCCCGTCGACATCTTGGTCAACAATGCCGGGATTCCCACCAATGGTTCTCGTCAGCCATTCGCGACGTCGTCTCCGGACAGCTGGCCCCCGTACATCGACATCAACCTCTACGGCTCGCTGAACACCACCCATTGCGTGCTGAGCGGCATGATCGAACGACGTTTCGGGCGGGTCATCCAGATCTCGTCGGGATCTGGAGCGACCGCCCACCGCGGGCTGGGCGCGGTCACCTACGGTGCGGGAAAGGCCGGAATCGAGGGCGCCATGCGCCATGTCGCGTCCGAGGTGGGCGAGCACGGAATCACCGTCAACACCCTGGCGCTGGGGTTGATGGACAACTTGCAGGCGGCCCTCGACGCCGGGTATGAACCGCTTCCCTCGATCTACGAGAACAATTTCATCCGGCGGCTCGGCCGCGGCAGTGACATCGGGGCCGCCGCGGTGTGGCTCGCATCGACGGACGCCGAATTCGTGACGGCACAGACGATTCACATCAACGGGGGTGCCTACTCGGGACGGTGATCACCGCGAGCTCCCCAGACGCAGAACCGACACCGCGAAGCCCGTGGGCACTCGCACGGTGTCGGTTCTGCGTCTGCCGCCGGCGCGGTCAGTCGAACTGCACGATCTCGAGTACGTGCCCCTCCGGGTCGGCGACGAACGCCACCGTGGCCTTGGCCTCCGGGATGTGCTTGGGAGTTTGAACAACCGAGCCGCCGTTCGTGGAAACGCTGCGCACGACCACATCGAGGTCGGTAACGGTGAACCCGATTGTCGCCTCCCCCGCGGGCGGGGTGGCGCGCTCCGCGTAGCGCCAGAGGATCAGATTGGAGTCGTCGCCACGCGCACTGGTCAAGATGATCTCCTCCAGTCCGTCCACGCCCTCACCGAAATTCAGCCGGGCCTTCTGCGTGAGACCGAACACGGTCACATAAAAAGAGGCCTCACGATCCAGGTCGTCGACGAAAATCTTCGTGAACGCGAAACGTGCCACATCGGGGCTCATCTGAATTCTCCTGCCTGGATTTACGGGTCCGCACGCGATCCGACCAGCCGACACGCGCAGCAGAGCGTGGGTTTGTCCGCGGACCCACGCGCTGCACGATTGTTGTCCCCGACAACCGGTACAAGTCCGTGTCCCGCTGTTCGGACATTCCGAGGACTGTTACCGCACGACCACAGGCGAGCCGCAATGGCATTCCGATCAGCGGGAGACTTCGTTGTCCACCTCGGAGTGCGGTGCCGTAATGAGCGCTACACCGTGTTTGTCGAGAGTACGGAGAATGTTCATGACAGCTACCATCGAGCGCCATCCGATGACACCAGCAGTGCCGCCGCAGTTCGTGGAGAACATCTACACCTCTGATGAACTGGCAGTACTCTTCGACGTCCTGCGGACTCGAGGACCGTGGAAGCTCGTGGCCGCCCATCATTTCAAGACGGCCGAGGAGTACCTCGCGGTCGCGGGACCCAAGGATCGCGATCCGGATACAAAGCTCGAGCTGTCAGACCTGCTGACTCCGACGTTTCGGAGTTATCTCGGCGATCAGGGTGCCGTGTATGAGGAACAGGTGCACGATCTGTACTACAACAAACGGTTTCTGGACATGATCAGGGGCATTCACGGTGCGACGTACGCGATGCCGAGCAGCTATCTGTTCAACTTGCGCGCACCAGCGCACAGCTACGACGCCGGCCATTTCGATGGCATGAGCTGGCGCGGGGTCAGTATGGCCAATGCTCCGGCGTGGTTGGTCAGCGTGATGGCCAAATCGGGCCTCTTCGAGCGGTGGGAGGTGAAGACGGGCCAGGTCATCGCATACTTCTACAGATCTGACGTCGACGGCGGTTTCACCTATTGGCCCGACGGTCCGGATCTGGCGCCCAAGCGCTTCGCCGCACCGTTTTGGAACAATGGATTCCTCACCAACAACGAGAAGATGTACCACCGCGGCGAGGCAAGCGGGCCCCGAGAGAAGCGATCGAACGCCAAGTTGCAGCTTGATTCGATGATCGAGGCCGACGGGGCAGATCAGTGGGTGATTCGCAACGGCCGCGAGGAGATCGCCCGCTACGACAACGACGAGATGCGATTCCTATTCCACTACAGCGCGAATGTCTTCGACGATTACGCCGATTTGAGGCGGTACCTCGACCACACGGACGATCTGACAATCGATCAGGTCATCGACATGCTGCTGCGCGACCTCGCCGATCGCGGCGTGAAGTGCGACCCGTCGTCTGACCCGCTCAACGACACCGATTTCATCGCAACCCTCTCCCGCACTTATGCGATGGCTCCGAGAACCTACCCCGCAGAGGCACCTCTGGATGTCGTCTCGGCCCGCCGATAGAAGCTGCGTCCGCCTGGCGAGGAGAGATGCTCAACGGTTGACCAGGTCGATGACAGGCTCTGGGTTGCCTTTCCGCAGACCGCCTGGACTGCGGCCGGCGGCCTGCTGGAGGTCATCACCCACACCCCGATGACCCCCAGCAGTACCTCGGCGCCTGTCAGTATCAGCGAAGCCCACATCGAAGCGCTCACATCGACGATGGCAGACCCGGCGACCGCTCCGCGCCGAATGTGATGATGTCCCAGGTCGCCGGGCCCCACCGACCCCTGCAGATGCACGGCCAGCATCCCGGCGGACATGACAGTCGTGGTAGCCCACGCCCGTACCGAGGGCTTCAACATGAGGTGCCAGCCGCAGGCGACGCACGTGATTGCCATCGCACCCCACATCAGCAACTGCACAACAGGCATGTGCGCCACGATGATCACGTGTGCACCGGCGTTTGCGAGCGCCACCAGCAGGGCGCCGGCGCCCGCGACGCGCCCGACCGCCCCACGGGTATCAGCGGCCCCCCGGCCACGATCGACGCATACCGTCATCGCACTAACTGCTCGCTCGGCGCGACGGAGCGATCGGCGTCAAGAACGTCCCGTCTCGCACCCGGAATGGCCATTCGATCCGTCGTCACCATCGCAGTGCCCCTTGGTCGCCGACGCCGGTACGTTCAGCGTGGGATTCTTGTCGAAAAAGTTGTAGGGACGAAGGCTGAACTTGGCGTAGTCGACCGGCATGATCGGCCAGTCCTCCGCACGGGGAAAGTGCGTCAGCCCAAAGGTGTGCCAGAGGACGACATCTTCCCCGATCAAAGGGGCATCACCATCGATGAAGGCCGGGATGCCCTGTCCGCCAGGGCTATTGGTGACGAAGTCACCGGACGCGTAACGCTCGTCCCGATCGTACTGGGTGACGAAGAGATGCTTCGTGGCGAACGCCGCGCGCTCGCTGACCGACGACGCCGAGTCCGCCATGAGCGTTGGTCCGTCCATCGGGTGGAGGACGTAGGATCGCGGAAGGCCCAACCTGTTGCTCGTCTCGGTCGAAGCGATCTGCCAGACCCTACCGCGACTGCCATCCGACTCCCGGCCGGACACCTTCTCCGACACGATCGGGGTCACGGACTTGGTGAAGCCGTTTCCGTACGGATTGGTCGACGAGATGGGCAACCGCACCGCGTCGATCTCGTTGACGACATTGGCCGATCCGTCGATGTTCAGGTCGAGGCGCGCATTGAAGAGATGCTGGTGATAGGGCGCACCCAGACCCGGCGCGACCTCCGATGCAAACGGGTACTTCTCCCCGTCCTCACCGTCTCCCGGGTATGCCGACGTGAAGAGGATGCCCGTCAGTTTCGCTTCGCATTCGATCGTCCCGTCGAGGTACAGATACCAGAAGAAGCCGTAGTCGTAGTTTCCGACATTCGTGAAGAACGAGATCACGAGTCGGCGCGAGCGCCGGACCTCTTGGGCCCCGGTGAACGGGTCCGTGTGCTTCCACAGCGTCCCGTAATCCTCCTCGTGCATGCAGATGGCATTCGGGATGACGCGCGGCACCCCGGTCTCGTCGGCGAAGACCCCGTCGAAGTACTTGATCTCGCCGACGCAGTCGCATCCGAGGGCAAGTGAGTTCGTCAAGCGCCCGTAGATGATCTCACCGGCGTCGAAGTAGTTCTGCCAGAACCGACTCGGACTGGGATCACCGTAGGGAACGACCATCTCGCTGATCGACCCGCGGTACATGATCGGGCGATCCACGCCCTGATCGGTGAACGTCACCTGATGGAGGAGCAGGCCCTCACGGACGTCGAACCCGATCCGCAGCTTCCAGTTCGCCCACGTGACGTGCTCACCGTCCACAGCGAAGCTCGCACCTTCGGGCTGCGTGATCGTGATCGGCTTGAGGCCTTGCAGCGGAGGCCCCTGCACCTGGGGGTCGTCGTAGTTGCCACTCTCCACGGGCACTTCGAACTCGTGCACGTCGAGAACCTTGATGACCGCTGAACCCACGACATCGACGTACGCAGACAACCCGTCCACGGGATGCGCCCAGGGATGATCCTTCGGATGGTTCTGCTTGAACGCAAGACATCTCACCACCCGCTTACCTGCTTCGTCCTCGAACCCGAAATTGCCTGCCGGTAGGGCTATCACGACAACATCGGCGGGCACGAGGCCCCGTGGAGCCAAGGCATTCTTCCATGCCTCGTCTTCGGCGAGCAGGGCCATGACCTTGCCCATCTCCGAATCGAGGATCGGCAGTCGGCCTGTCGAACCGTCGATCTCGACCGACGTGATCACGCTGTTCGACGAGAGCGAGACGACCAGATCCAAGGAAAGACCGGTACTCACGTTGAGCAACCACACTCGGGCCTGACGGTCGGGCTTGGGTCCGTCACCGGTGGTCCAGGCGAGATAGTCCGACTTCGCGGGTTCCTCGAGTCCGACGTAGGCGAACCGGGAACTCTCGGCGAACTCGGGTACTTGTTCCACGATGCCGCGAATCGCGTCGTATTCAGCGCTGGTGAGTGATGCGAGTGGATGCAGGCCGGCAACCGCCAGCTGTGACGTGGAGATCGGATTACTGACGGTCATCGGGGTGTAGCTCCTGTTCTGTGGGGCCGAGACGCCGGTTGGCGCTCGCGGGAGGGGAATCGGCCGAATATCGGAATGCGAGGCGCGCGAGAGGGTTCGAACGTCACCTGGTCTGCGACCCGCCGTTCAGATCGATCGTCTGTCCGGTGAGCCCGCCGGCCTCCTCGGATGCCAGGTAGACGCACGCCGCGCCGATCTCCTCGGGTTCGCCGAGTCGACCGATCGGGATCGCTGCCAAGATCTGCTGAATGGTCTCCGCCGGCATCACGTCGGCGAGATTCTTCTGCTCGCCCAGTGCCAGGACGTTGGCGGTGACACCGAACTTGCCCGTTTCGGCGGCGAGGTGACGGACGAATCCTTCGATGCCACTCTTCCCGGCTGCGTACATGGAGACGTTGATGTCCTCTCCCGCCCGCGCCGAACCGGACGAGATCTGCACCACGCGGCCCCACCCGTTGTCACACATCTGATCGATCACCGCCTTGGTGCAGTTCAGCGAACCGTAGATGTTCAGATCGATGGGCAGGCGCCACAGATCGGGCGTCAGCTCACGGAACGGGAGATTCCAGCGACCCTCCGCGACGCCCGCGTTGTTCACCAGAATGTCGACGTGTCCGCCCAGTTCGCTCTCGGCCGCGCGAACATGCGCGATCGTCGACTCGTAATCGGTCACGTCCCAACCAGATGCGATGGCACGGTTCCCTTCGGCCACGATTGCCGACGCCGTGGCCTCGGCCCTGTCCGCGTGCAGGTCGTTGACGATCACCGCCGCGCCTTGGCGGGCGAGCACCGTCGCGATGCCCGCGCCGACGCTCTGTCCGGCTCCCGTCACCAGCGCTGTATGCCCATGTAGGTCGAACACAGTTGTTTCTCTCCGATCGGTGGATTCTTCCTGGAGGATTCCCAGAAGTGCGACGCTCGGGTCTCTGTCGGCCCGCAGACGCCACCCGCCAGATGGGGTGACGGCGTTGTGCACTGAACAGTACGCCTGCATCCATATCCGAGTAGTAAGCAATTTGTTACGTCCAGGTAACGCATGAACCGGCGACCCTCGCAACCTCGACGCTACCGGCGACGACCATTGTCGAATACCCCACTTCTATTGTCTGCAAGCCTGTTTCGGCACTGATCGGGCCGCTTCACGTGGCCACACGCACGTTGTTCGTCGTCTTCGCTTCACGAATCAGACGTCACCTGAAGTTCGCCTGCGGAGACACGGGCGTCACAATTCACTACTAGTTTTGGCGCCGTCGCACCCGAGCGACCTCAGCAGCCTCGAGTAGGGATATCTCGCATGCCGAACACCAAATTTCACCTTGGGTACTTCACCAAGTTCGGGAAGCCCACGTGGGCTCTCGACAGCCGCAAGTCGGTCGGGGAAAACTGGCCCGACGGGTCGTACCACATCGATCTCGCCAAGAAACTGGAAGCCGCCAAGCTCGACTTCATCCTGTTCGAGGACACAACCGTCGTCGCAGACAAGTTCGGCGGTTCGATGGAGATGGACTTGAAACATGCAGTCCTGGCACCCAAGAACGACCCACTTCCCCTGCTGCCTCTGATGGCCTACGAGACGTCGAACATCGGGTTGATCTCGACCGCCTCCACGACCTTCTACGAGCCCTTCGTCCTGGCACGCCTGTTCTCCACCCTCGACTCGCTCACCGGCGGACGAGTCGGTTGGAACATCGTCACCTCGAGTGAGATCAACGCGGCCAAGAACCTCGGCCTCGATTCGCTACCGCCCCACGCGGAGCGATACTCGATTGCCGACGAGTACGTCGAACTCGCCATCAAGTTGTGGGAGTCCTGGGAGGAGGGCGCGCTCGTCGCGGATGAGAAGACCGGGGTCTACATCGACCACACCAAAGTCCACACTGTCGACCATGTCGGCGAACACTTCAGTTGCCGGGGCCCGCTGAACAGCCTGCGATCGCCGCAAACCGTTCCGTTCCTCAGTCAGGCCGGCGCCTCGGATCGCGGCCGCGGCTTCGCCGCCAAGAACGCCGAGATGGTGATCGGCCTGACCGCCGGCGGGATAGAAGGTATGAAGGAGTACCGCAAAGACATTCGCGCGCGAGCAGAATCGATGGGACGCAACCCCGACGACATCAAGGTCATCTATCTCGCAAATGGATTGCACTTCACCGGATCTGAACCCGTCGTCGACGAGGCCACGTCAAAGCGGTTGGAGCAGGCCGCGTTCGAGTACGCTGTGACGATGGCTGCGTCGACAATGGACGTGGACTTCTCGCAGTACGACATGGACGGTCCGATGGACCAGAACATGACTGGCGGCGGGCACACGTCGGCCCTGGACTTCGTGAAACAGGCCGGCGCGCAGGGTGCAACTCTTCGACAGGTCTTCTCGAACGGCGGTCGAGCCGAGGGTGGCCTGGATCTCACCGGTACGCCAGAAGAGGTCGCCGAGAAGATGGTCGACGCCATGAACGAGGTGGGGGGTGACGGAATTCTCCTCGAGGGTGGGGATCTGGCCGCCGACATCGACGTGATCACCGATGAGTTCGTCCCAGCCCTGCAGCGCCTGGGTGCCGTCCGGACCGAGTACACCGGACGCACACTCCGGGAGAACATGCTCGAGTTCTGATCGGCGGGCTCTGTTCGGGCGACCGCCGCCGCCTGAACTCGACGGTCGGGGGCGTGGACACGTTCGTCTCACGCCCCTGGCCGTCTGCCAGGTGGGACCGGGATGCGGTCAGTCGCCTTGATCGAGGGGAGCCTGGCCTTTGTGGGGATCGCTATACTGCCTGGGCGCGCTCGCCACGCTCGTGACTTCTACTCGATACCGGTCCGGAGGAGGCCCGACAGCCATGCCCAAGGATGAGTTCGTGCCGAGAATCGACGTGCGAGGTCCAGAACGTCGACGCCAACTGATCGAGGCTACGGTGCGGGTGCTGATCCGGGATGGCGTCGCCGGAGTCACCCACCGCTCCGTGTCGACCGAGGTGGGTCTGCCCATCTCGGCCACGACGTACTACTTCTCGACACTGGAGTCGCTCCTCTCGGCCACGTTCCGAGCGCTGTTCGAGGCCTTCATCGTCGACCTCGGGAACCGTCCGAGATCAGGAACGACACCATCCGCAGGCATCGATGATGTGGTGGACGGCCTCTTCAGTGCGTTGGCCGAGCGGGCCGACTCCTATCGAGTCCTAAATGAACTCCAACTGGTGGCGAGTCGCCGGCCGGACTTGCGCGTGCACTCAGCGATCTACTGGGAGAGCTGGATTCAGGTTGTCCAGGATCAACTGGCCGTCTCGTCGGACACCGCGAGAGCCGTGATCGCACTCTTCGACGGGTACATCGTCGCTTTCCTCGGCACCGGACGGGTTCCGGACCGCGACCACTTTCGTTCGACGGTCGCCGCCATCGTGGGGATCGACAAGGCGGTGTAGACATCGAGCGAGATACAGCTCCCCACGCAGGGCATGGCGGCCGATCCGTCCTCGCGGGGTCCCAGACGGCCACCCGCGCCGGCAACGCCGCCGGGCTGACAACTCAATGAAGTCGGCATTTCACGGGACCCGTCGTCGACGAAGTGTGTGACTTCGGAACGACACCGCGCTGTCAGGACACGAGAGAACAACCCCGTCTGCACGCCCCGAATCTGTTGCAGTCGATTCATTTTGCACTTGACATGGGTCCGCGATCCGGCCAAAGGAGGTGTCCGCCGGACCGGGTCGATAGCTATCCGACGTAACCTGCGCGCAACAAATTCTTCAAGAATCCGACATTCGGGCTCTCGTAGAATACCTGAGGCGACTCCCGTCTGACCAAGCGCGACGGGGTCGCATGCCGGCTACCGACCGAAGATCGAATCTCTGAGCTGAATGTCAGTGCCAGTCACCATATTTCGCCGTTTCGTCCCAGGCGTGACTTCAAGATCCGGACCTGGGCGAACGTCTGTCGCGGCGATGCGAACACCCGCCGGCCGACCTGATCCGCCGGCGCCGCATGCGGCAGGAACACAACCGAAGCACTGTAGAAGGGAAGAAGACAATGAAAGTTACTGTCGTGGTTGGCAATCCGAAACCAGAGTCACGAACGTTAGACGCGGCCAAGGCGGTCGCGAAGGCCGTTTCCGGGTCGGAACCGGACATCGTCGTCGACGTGATCACCCTGGGCTCTGGCCTGCTGGGCTGGGGCGACGACGCGGTGAAAGCGGCCGTCGAATCGGTGTCGTCGTCAGATCTGGTGATCGTGGCATCGCCGACCTTCAAAGCGACCTACTCCGGTGTGCTGAAGTTGTTTCTGGACCAGTTCGCCGGGGGTGAGAGTCTTCGGGACGTCGTGGCGATTCCGCTGATGCTCGGAGCTGGTCCCGGGCACGCGATGGCCCCGGATCTGCTGTTGAAGGCTGTGCTCGTCGAGTTGGGCGCGACGGTGCCGGCTCCGGGACTGTACTTGATCGACTCCACGTACACCACCGACTCCGTGCTCTTGGACTACGTAGATCGTTGGGGAGCAGTCCTCCTGACGGCTGCAGGATCGGCGTCGTAAAATGGAACTCACCCATTCCGACCCGCAGGCCCTCGTTCTTCGAGAGGCGTTCGGCCATTTCCCGACCGGGGTCGTTGCGATCTGCGCGGAGATCGATGAGCGACCCACTGCGATGGCCGTGGCCAGTTTCGTCGGCGTATCCCTTGATCCGCCCCTCGTGGCCTTCTGCGTACAGAACTCGTCGACGACGTGGCCGGCCCTGCGTACCGCGCGACGGCTGGGGATCAGTGTCCTCGGCGAAGAGCACGACGTCGCCGTACGCACCCTGGGCGCCAAGACCGGGGACAGGTTCGCGGGTCTCACCACCCACACCACCGGCGAAGGCGCCGTCTTCATCGGCGGGGCGTGCGTGTGGCTCGACGCTACTGTCACAGAGGAGGTACCCGCCGGAGACCATGCCATCGTCCTGATGCGCGTGAACGAGCTCGAGATGCGCGATGAGATGCCGATCGTGTTCCACCGCAGCCGGTTCAGTCGCTTGCAGGCAGTCCGGTGACGGCAGTGGAGGAGGCCCTCCGAGCCCTGCGGGCCGGGCTTCCCGTACTGGTGTCGGATGACCAGGGTCGCGAGAACGAAGGTGACGTGGTTCTCGCAGCGGATCGCGTCTCGCCCACCTGGATCGCGTGGACAGTGCGGCACACATCGGGTCTGCTGTGTGCGCCGATGACCGCCACCTGTGCGGATCGGCTGAGACTCCCGGTGATGGTGGCCGACAATCAGGACCCCCGACAGACGGCCTACACGGTGACAGTGGATGCCGCAGAGGGTATCTCGACCGGAATCAGCGCTTCCGATCGGGCGCGGACACTGAATGTACTCGCCGACCCGGCCTCCGCTGCCGAGGATCTGGTCCGTCCGGGGCACGTTCTGCCGCTGCGCGCTCGTCCGGGCGGGGTGTTGGAACGCCGAGGCCACACCGAGGCCGCGGTAGATCTGTGCGCGCTCGCCGGACTGCCGGCAGTCGGCGTGATCGCAGAGCTGGTAGCCGATGACGGTTCGATGATGCGCACCCGGGGTATCGCAGATCTCGCTGCCCGACATGAACTTCCGGTGTTGACCATCGAGGAGCTGGCAAGTTACCGTCTGACACACTCGATGCCCGACGTCGACACGCATCACGAAGCCCGCGTGGAACGAACAGACGAAACCGTTCTACCGACCCGGTTCGGTGCATTCCGCGCGGTGGGTTACCGCGACCTGTTGACGGGCGATGCCCACCTCGCCCTGGTGTCGGACGTGGTCGTCGACAACCCTCTGATCCGCGTCCATTCCGAATGCCTCACCGGAGAGTCGTTCGGCTCGCAGCGCTGCGAGTGCGGCCCGCAGCTCGACGCCGCGCTGGCGATGATCGCGCGGACCGGTGGCGCACTTGTGTACCTTCGCGGTCACGAAGGTCGCGGAATCGGACTCCTGAAGAAGCTCTCGGCATACCGACTCCAGGACAGCGGACTGGACACGGTCCAAGCGAACCTCGAATTGGACGAGCCCGCCGACGGACGCGAGTACGGAGCGGGGGCCGCAATACTACAAGACCTCGGGATGGCATCCGTTCGACTCATCACCAACAACCCGGCCAAGATCGCGGGGCTCGAGGCGAACGGGGTGACGGTGACCGACCGAGTTCCCCTGCACGTCGGCGAGGCGCCAGCGAACGCACCGTACCTGGCGGCGAAACGTCAACGGATGGGCCATCTGCCGCCGATGGCCGGTGCACCTGGTCCGCGTCGCTGAGTCAGTCGGCGACAGCACACCCACCCACGCGAAGGGCCCCGGCGAGCGAACTCGCCGGGGCCCTGGTGACGAACACTCACATGTGTGATCCGCCGTCCACGCGGACCTCTGTGCCCGTGATGAACGCACCGTCATCGGAGGCGAGCATGGCCACCACGCTCGCGACCTTGTCCGGGCCGGCCATACCCGGGATCTGCACGCCGTCGAAGTCGCTGGACGGCGCGGCGAGGGCGGGCTGCAATTTGGTGAACAGTGCGAAGTCGGCATCCTCCGGCAACCCCGGAGACGCGGTGATGCCCGACGATATGCTTCCGGGCGCCACGGTGACCGCGCGAATTCCCTTGCTCGCGAACTCGAGTGCGATGGTGTGCGTCAACGACCAGATACCGCCCTTGCTCGCCGCGTAGGCGGCCATGTACGGGTGCGCAAAAGAGGCCGAGGTGGAACTGAAGTTCACGATGACACCGTGCCCCGACTCGATGAGGGCGGGCAGGGACTCGCGGATCATCAGGAACGTGCCTGTCAGGTTGATCCGGATGATCCGGTCCCAGTCGTCGAGTGAGACCGATTCGGTGTGGGCACTTCGCAGTACGCCTGCCGCATTGACAAGTACATCCAGTCCGCCCAAACGGTCGACGGACGCGGCAACCCCCGAACGCACCGAATCCTCGTCGCCGATGTCGATGACGTGGGTATGCAATCGGTCCGCCCCGCCCGCTTTCTCGAGGTCGGACAACCCTTCAGCGACCACGTCCGCAGCCACCACGGTGGCGCCCTCGGCGAGCAACCTGATCACTGTCGCCCGGCCGATCCCGGATCCACCGCCGGTCACCAGGACTCGACGGCCCTCGAATCGCTTCATTCTTCGCTCCTCACTCAGAGACTCGTTCCGGCGAACGAGGTTCACACGGCCACCCTCCGCGGCCCGTCCGCACCTCATCATCACGCCTCTTCGCCGCGGCCGACGGCCGTTTCCCACTCGGCGGACTGGTGAACTCCGCGCCTACCTGACTCATGAAAGTCGTTCGATCACCATCGCCATACCCTGCCCTCCGGCGGCGCACATGGTCTCCAGCCCGTAACGTGCCTGGCGCTCCTGCAGGCCGTGGAGCAGAGTCGTCGCCATCCTGGCCCCGGTGGAACCGAACGGATGCCCGAGAGCGATGGCACCACCGTTGACGTTGACCCGATCGAAGTCGATGCCCAATTCGTCTACACAGGGAAGTACCTGCGCGGCGAAAGCTTCGTTGATCTCGACGAGATCGATGTCGGCCAACGTCAGGCCGGCACGCGCGACGGCCGCACGACTTGCTTCGATGGGCCCCAGACCCATGATCTCCGGACTGAGTGCCGAGACCCCGGTCGATACCACGCGTGCGAGCGGTTCGACGCCCAGTTCTCGTGCGCGGACGTCACTCATGACGACCAGAGCTGCCGCACCATCGTTCAGCGGACAACAGTTGGCGGCCGTCACCGTTCCGTCGGGACGGAAGACGGGTGTCATCTCCGATATCCCGTCAACGGTGACGCCTGATCGGGGACTGTCATCGGCGCGAACGACAGTGCCATCCGGTCGGGTGACAGGTGTGATGTCCCGCTCGTAGAAACCGCGGGCGATCGCCGCTTCTGCCAGGTTCTGACTGCGAACCGCAAACCGATCTTGGTCCTCACGCGATACGCCGTACAACCGCGCCACGTTCTCCGCGGTCTCCCCCATCGACATGTAAGCGTCGGGCACGCGACCGGTGTCACGGGGATCAGCCCACATGTCGATCTCGTCGACGCCGGCGTCGGTTCGCTCCTCGGATCTCGCGTAGCGCTGATTGCGGGTCTCCGGCATGCCGTCTGCTTTGCCGAGCGGATACCGCGAGACCGTCTCCACACCCGCTGCCACGAACGCGTGGCCTTCACCGGCTCTGATGGCATGCGAGGCAATACGGATGGCTTGCAACGACGATGCGCAGTAGCGATGCACCGTGGTCCCTGGGACTGTGTCGAGATCGAGCCTCAGCGCTGCCATTCGACCGAGGTTGTAGCCTTGTTCGCCTGCCGGTTGCGCGCAGCCGAGGACCAGGTCGTCGATGGTCGTCGGATCGAGCTGCGGAATCTGCTCGAGAGCGCCCGAGATGATCTGCGCCACCAGATCGTCGGCACGCATGTCGACCAAGGATCCCTTCGCCGCACGTCCGATCGGTGACCGCGCGGCGGCCGCGATGATGGCCTCAGGCATGACTCTCACACTCACTTTCCTGTACCCCACGGTCTGCAGATCGTGGGGCCGCCACCCGAGTACTGGTGTCTCGGCTCAGCAGTTGGCGCCGAAGATGGCCTTGACTTCCAGGAACTCCGCGAGGCCGAACCTGCCGAACTCGCGGCCGTTGCCGGATTGTTTGTAGCCGCCGAACGGTGCGTCCCTCGCCAGGGTCGCACCGTTGAGATGAACGGTGCCGGTGCGCAGCCGACGGGCGATCCGGCGCGCGGTGTCCGGGTCTGCCGAGGACACGTAGCCGGACAAGCCGTACACCGTGTCGTTGGCGATGGCGACGGCGTCGTCCTCATCGGTGTACGCGATGAATGTCATCACCGGGCCGAAGATCTCCTCGCGGGCGATCGTCATGTCATTGCTGACGCCGGCGAAGATGGTCGGTTGTACGAAGTAGCCGGAGTCGAGGCCGTCCGGACGTCCGGCACCGCCCACCACCACCGTGGCGCCCTCGTCGATTCCCGTGCGTATCAGATCTTGGATCTTGCGGAACTGGTCTGCCGACACAACCGGGCCGACGGTGGTTGTCGGATCGTCGGGCGGACCGACGACCATCTGCGCGGCGGTCTTTCGGGCGATGTCGGCAGCTTCGTCCATCCGTGACGCCGGAATAAGGATCCGCGACCCCGCATTGCACGACTGCCCGGAGTTGATGACCATTCGGATCACGTCACGTTCGATGGCTTCGGCGAACGCATCGTCGTCGACGATGATGTTGGCTGACTTACCACCGAGCTCCTGAGTCACGCGCTTGACGGTCGGTGCGGCGTTTTTCGCCACCTCGATCCCCGCCCGCGTGGACCCGGTGAAAGACACCATGTCCACCTCTGGATGAGCGGACAGAGCGGCACCGACGGTCGGGCCGTCGCCATGGACGAGATTGAAGACCCCGGCGGGCACGCCCGCCTCGTCGAGGATCTCGGCGAAGATGATGGCGTTGAGCGGAGCGATCTCCGATGGTTTGAGGACCATCGTGCATCCGGCGGCCAGTGCCGGCGCGACCTTGGCGGCGATCTGGTTCAACGGCCAGTTCCATGGGGTGATGAAGCCGCACACACCGATCGGTTCGTGCACGACCGTCGTGGACCCGATGGTCTCTTCGAACTCGAACTCGCGCAGAGCATCGAGCGTGGCCATGAGATGACCCAGCCCGGACGGAACGTGACCGGCGCGAGCAACCGACAGTGGCGCGCCCATCTCAGAGCTCGTCACCGAGGCCAGTTCATCCGCGCGGGAGCGGTAGGCCTCGATGACGCGTTCGAGTAGTTCGATGCGGGCCGCGACAGTCGTCGACGCGAACCCGTCGAAAGCCGTACGGGCTGCCGACACCGCGCGATCGACGTCGTCGTGACCGCCCATGGCGATCGTGGCGATGGGCGACTCGGTCGCCGGGTTGACGACGTCGAGGGTCACCGACGACAGCGGATCAACCCATTCACCGGCAATGTGGAACTTGTGTGTGTTGGTGATGACCACGTCGCTCCTCTTCACGACTCGTCCGAACGTCGGGTGCCGCGGGCCATGTCCAGCACTGCCAGGTGGCTGAACAGCATCGAGGTGGCGATCGGATTGCCACCCGCGGGATAGGTCTCGCCACTCGGTGCGGCCATCGTGTTGCCACTCGCGTAGAGCCCGGCAATCGGCTCACCCTTCCGATCCAGGGCCCGGCCGGCGACGTCCGTACGTATCCCGCCCTTGGTTCCCAGGTCGGACAGACCCAGCGCGGCAGCGTGGAATGGCCCGTCCGAGATGGGGACCAACGGCGACTCGCCGCCGAACACCGCCCGGTCGAACGCCTCGTCGCCACGTCCATGATCGGGATCCGATCCGCCCGTGACGAACTCGTTGTATCGAGACACCGAAGCGACCAACTTGTCGGCAGGAACTCCGATCGCGACAGCCAATTCTTCCAGGGTGTCCGCGGTGTGTCGAAGACCCGCAGTCTGGAATGCACTCGAGTCGGTCATGGTCACACTCGTCGACATCATCGGGGGGATGTCGCCCGCGCGATTGTCATAGATCAGCCAGAACGGCAGACCGAGGTTCCCGACCTTCCTGGCTTCCAACACCTTTCGACCGATGCGGTCGTACGGTCCGGACTCGTTGACGAAGCGCTCACCATTCCGATCGACGAAGATCCCGCCGGTGAGCAACAGTGAGAATGTCGACCGGCCGTCGGGATGCGTGATCCCCGGTGACCACCACGCCTGGTCCATGAGATCGACGTCTGCTCCAGCCGCCATCGCGGCGCGGTGACCGAGCCCGGTGTTCGTCGGCACGCCCATGGTGTCCCGGGCCGATCCGGGCACTCCGAACTCCGCTCTCGCATTGTCGTCCGCCTCGAAGCCGCCGGTTCCGAGAACCACTCCGCGGCGGGCACGAACCGAGATGGACTGTCCCTCGCGTTCGATGACCGCACCCGTGACCGTCCCGTCCTCCACTATGAGGCGGGTCAGAGTCGAGTTCGGGTGCAGACTCGCGTTCGGGTGGGCCGAGATCGCCATGAGCAGGCGGGCGATGAGCGCCTGCCCGCCGATCAGCGTGTCGGGTAGAGGTGCGCCGAGACGATCGGTGTCCAGAGGCGGTCGCAACGACGGACGGACTGCTGACGCCTCGGCAGCAGTCAAGGGTGCCGCTGTCATGTGACGCATGCCGTCCAGCTTCGCCTTGGGCGCCTTGCCGTAATAGTCAGGCCACGGGAGCAGTTCGAACTGGATGAGTTCGTCCTTCTCGAGGTACTCGACGAGCGGAGCGCCACCCCTGACAAATGCCTCCTGCAGGTCCGCAGGGGTCCGGTCACCGACGACCGCCCGGTAGTAGGCGAGCGCGTCTTCCACCGAGTCCTCGACACCTGCACGCTTCAGGACCGGATTGCACGGGAACCACATCCCACCGCCCGAATAGGCCGTCGTGCCGCCGAACTTGTCGCTCGCCTCGAACACTGCGACCTCGAGTCCTTCGCGCGCTGCGGTATAGGCGCCCGCCAAGACGCCACCCGAGCCGGCGACGACCACATCAACTTCTTCGTTCCAGTCCACCGCTGATCCTCATTCATCTCACTTGTGCACCCACCACGGGCACTCACCACGGCGGCCGAGTGCTGCGGCCGCCCAGGAATTGAAAATTGTTGTGTTCTAGTCTTTCCGGGCGAGGAAGGCAAGGACTGCGGACTCGAAGGCCTCTTTCTGCTCGATCATCACCCAGTGGCCACAGTTGGGGAAGACGTGCAGTTCACCGCGGGGCAGCGTCCGCATGGGGACCAATGCCATATCCAGGGGACTCACCCGATCATCGCGCCCCCAGGTCACCAGGACCGGGATCCGGATCTGATTGAACTTCGCCCACAGGGCGGGCTCGGTCGATGCCGCCGCAGCCTTGAGCATCTGACCGAAAGCTGCTGAGCCATACATCTTCCGAGCGCTCTCCAGAGTTGCCGGGTCGGTCGCTTGCGCCCACCTCTGCTCGACGAGTTGTTCGGTGACGAGGTCCGGGTCATAGACCATCGAATGAAGCCAGCGGATCAATCTCTCCCGGGTGGGTTCGTCGGTGAACTCCATGAGGAGCTTTATCCCCTCGCCGGGGCCGGGGCTGAACAGATTCGTACCGATGCCGCCGATCGTGACGAGCTTGCTCACCCGCTCGGGATGCTCGATGGCCAGCGATGCCCCGATCACCCCTCCCATGGAGTTACCCACGACGGCGACCTTGTCGAGCTGCAGACCGTCGAGGAAGTCGACCACGGCTTGCTGTGCCGTGAACATCGGATGCCCGCCGAAGTCGTCGCTCACCCCGAATCCGGGGAACTCCACGATGAACGTCCGGTGGTGAGCGGCGAACACGTCCAGATTCCCCGCGAAGTTCCGCCACCCTGTCACGCCCGGACCAGAACCGTGCAACAGCACGAGTGGCGGCCCCTCGCCGCGTTCGTAGTAGCGAATCACTCCCGACGGCGTGCGAAGCTCTTTGGGCGTTTCCGGTGTGACCTGGTCAACTCTGCTCATGTGGTGAGCTTCGCATCGCTGACAGTACGTCCCCACCGCAGCTCCCATTGAGCGGACCTACTGAATGCCTTGCGCGGCTCTCACATTGACGTGTGTGACATCCGCGGGATGGCCGAACCGGTCGGCAACTCGATCCGTGTCTCGGTCAGCACGTGTTCCCGGACGGCGTCGTCGATGCTGTCCTGCAGCTCCGGGCAGCTGTCGCCCGCAAGAGTCTGCCCGCGCGCGGCGTTGAACGGGCAACCTGCCGAGTCCGACAACCACTGGATCGACGTGTGGGCCGTGCTGAACTTCTCGACGGTGACTGCCAGGCCACAGGCCCGACAGTTGTGCGGCTGCATGGTCATCGTTTGACCTCCGAAACGATCGAACTGTCGACCTCGACCGGAAAAGGTTCAATTCTCCCGTACTTGCCTCGATAGAAGATGAGTGGTTCGAGCTCGCCCGCGTGGATGTGATGCACGCGCGAGACCACGATGACGTGGTCACCGGCGTCGTGCTCTGCATCGAGCTCGACTTCCATCCACGCCAGACCCCCCTCGAGGACCGGAGCGCCGGCTGGACTGGGTAGCCATGAGAGGCCTGCGAACTTGTCGCCACCCTTCATCGCGAGACTGCGGCACACACCTTCTTGCGCGTCCGACAGAATGTTGACGACGAAGCGTCGCGACGCCTTGACCCGGGGCCATGACGAGCTGGTCTTCGCCACACAGAAGGCGACAAGCGGAGGGGCGAGTGACACCGAGGTGAACGAATTGGCGGCAAGCCCGACCGGGCTGCCGGTCTCGCCGTCTGTTGCGGTGATCGCCACGACGCCAGTGGCGAAGTGCCCCATCACATGTCGTAATTCACGCGGGTCGATTTCGGTATCGGTCTCGTGCTCGTCGGAATCGATCATCGTTTCACCTTCTGAGGTAGTGCACCGGGCAGGGATCGATAGCCGGGGTCGGTCCGGGGATCGCGAAGGATTCCCTGTTGCCTACCGCTGGTGCGATGGTAACTAGCAAGGCGACACCGATCGGCTTCTCTCCCGCTGGCCGGGAGCCTCCGAGTCGGGCCGGTTCCTCGTTCAGTACTCGATGGAGATCTCCGGGGAGACCATCTCCGCCTGACAGGTGAGGATGTATCCGTCGGCGACGTCCTCGTCTTCGAGCACCTCGTTGCGAGTCATCCGCACCTCGCCGGAAGTCAGTGTGCACACGCAGGCACTACAGGCCCCTTCCCGGCAGGAGAACGGGGCATCGACGCCGGCATCGAGGAGTGCGTCCAGCAGTCGCTTGGATCCCGACCAAGGTACGGACAGCGTTTCCCCATCGAGTGTCACCTCGATCGCGCCGACGTCCGCGGCGGTCTCGGACCCGTCATCTTCGGCGTGATCCGGCACGGACTCCCGAACCCCACCGAATGGGTCCGAGGTCAGCGACACGAACCGCTCGGACATGACGCGCGACGATTCCACACCGGCCGTGGCGCAGGCCTCTTTCACCACTTTCATCAGGGGTGCAGGTCCGCACGTGTAGACGGCCCGGTCGGCGAGCGGCCGTATCAATGCGGACAACGCCTCGACGGTCAGAAAGCCTTGGACCGACTGCAGCGCGTGGATCACGGTGAGGCGATCGGCGAACCGGCCGGTCAGCTCGCGCAACTCCTGCCCGAAGATGACCGACTTCTCGTCCCGATTCGCGTAGATCAGCAGAACATGGCCGGAGCCGGCGAAGAGAATGGACTTGGCGATGGCCATGACCGGGGTGATCCCGCTACCGCCGGCCACCAGGACCACCGATTCGTCGAGCGTGCGCGCTTTGAAGCTGCCCGACGGCGGAAGAACCTCGAGTTCATCACCCTCGTCCACGTTGTCGCACAACCAGTTCGAGCCATGGCCACCGTCGACTCTCTTCACGGTGATCTTCATTGTCGGGTCGACGTGCGGCGAACTCGACAGCGAGTAGCACCTCGCCGTGCCCGACCCGACGTCCGGAACGCGGATCGTCAGGAACTGCCCAGGGCTGTAGTCGAACGCCGACGAGTGATCGGGATGCGGTTCGACCAAGATGGACCGCGCATCATGAGTTTCCTCCACGACGCCGACGACGCGCACCCTGCACGCGCCGGACTGCACGTCCGGTCCTTGTGAATACATCCCGCCCTCGATCTCCGGAGGCCGATAGGTCGTTGTGGCCATCGCCACAAGATATTTGTTCGGTTCGAGCGAACCATGGGTCGCTTCCATTCATCGGGAGGAACGACAGGTCGCCCCTTCGCCGCGCGGCGCAGTGTCCACCCAGCAGGAGAACGGCTCGAGGATCTCCGGTTCGGCGTATACGGTGCGCGGCATGACCGAGACGACACATACATCCCCGACGGACGACAGGACAGTCACCCGCGAGACAGCTCTGGCCGCAGTCAATCGGTACCTCGACGCCATCGCGAATGCGACCACGCCGGAACAGATCTCCGACCTGTACGTCGAGAACGCGACGGTCGAGGATCCGGTGGGGTCGGCGCCGCAGCGCGGCAAAGACGCCATCGCCGCGTTCTTCGCGCCACTGACTCAGGCCAAGCGCGAGACCGAGCTGCTGACCTTCCGGCACAGCGGCAGTTCCGCGGCATTCCATTTCGTCGTACGCACACACACCCCCGACGGTGTCGTCGTGATCGAACCGATCGACGTGATGACGTTCACCGCGGACGGCCTGATCGTCTCGGTCGAGGCCTACTGGTCTCCCGAAGACATGCGCATCGGATGACCTCTGAGCCGCAGGCGTCCACTGAGCGGGCACCCGCCTTCCGCCGTCGCCCGTAGTCGGATGGGATGAGAGATCGAGCATCAGACATGTGATCGGTGCTCACCCGAACCACTCACATCGAAGGGAGCCCGATGAGCACGCTGTCCCCCGCCCCGGCAGGCGCCGTTGACGACGAGGTGACCGTCGAGGCACTGCACTCCGCGATCAGCGTCGCCGAACCGGGTTCCCTTCTCATGGCGATGATCCATGTCACCGGCGATCTGTCGTTGCTCGACGAGTTCGAGGCCAGACTGGCAGCCGCGCGAGGGACGGCAAGCGACGGCGCCGGTGCGACTCACTACGGGGTGACGAGCGGTACCTCGACGACACTCCCGGGTGAGTTCCCGGCTGAGGTCGCAGAGGCGATCCGCGACCGGGCAGCGGCGGTACTCACCACCGACCTCGCTCCACAACTTGGCGTCCCGGACCCCGACCTCTTCCGTCGTATGGCGTCTGTGTGCACGACCGACTCCGTCGCCGACGAGTTCGTGCCATTGCTGCTCGAGCAGGCCGGTTTCGAGCACAGCCGCCGCCGAGTCCCGGTCACCAAGGCCCCGCCCGCCGACCTCGATGTCATCGTGATCGGCGCGGGAATGATCGGCCTCAACGCAGCCATCAAACTGGGCGACGCCGGCTTCTCCTACACCGTGTTCGAGGCTCGCGACGACATCGGCGGTACCTGGTCTCGCAACGTGTATCCCGGCGCCGCGGTCGACACGCCGAGTCACTACTATTCGTACTCGTTCGAGTTGAATCCCAATTGGTCTCGCTACTATCCGACCGGTCCTGAATACCTGGACTACATGCATTCGGTCGCCGAGAAGCACGACCTCTACCGGAACATCCACCTGTCGACCTCGGTGCTGTCGGCGACGTGGGACGAATCGCGGCAGCGGTGGGAAGTCGTGTCGCGCGGGCCGGACGGTGCCGTGCGGCGAACGAACGCCGCGGCCGTGATCACCGCGCTCGGCGTGCTCAACTCCGTGAACATCCCCGACATCCCTGGCCTGGATGACTTCGAGGGCACCGTGATCCACACCGCCGAATGGGATCCTGAGTTGGATCTGACGGGTAAGCGGGTCACGGTCATCGGCACCGGATGCACGGCCGTTCAAGTCGTCGCCAACATCGTGGACGACGTGGCCGCACTCGACGCGGTGGTGCGCACCCCTCACTGGATCGTTCCCGAGAAGACAGTCGTCAACGACGTCCCCGACGGAGAGCGGTGGGCGATGAAACACCTTCCGTACTTCCAGAACTGGTTCCGGCTCAGAGCCTATTGGCTCGCCTCCGACAACCTCTACATGATGCCGCGGATCGACCCCGAATGGGCCGCTACCCACCTCTCGGTGTCGGCTCTGAACGACCGGGTGCTCCAGACGTCTCTGCGCTATCTCGATGACATGTTCCCAGACCGCCCCGATCTCAAGGAGAAGCTGACTCCCACCGTCCGCCCGTACGCCAAGCGCATAGTCAAGGACCCGGGTTTCTTCGCAGCACTCAAACGCGACAACGTTTCTCTGCACCGTGCCTCTCCGGCTCGGGTCGACACCCACGGGATCATCCTCAGCAACGGCGAACGCATCGAGACCGACGTCATCGTGCTCGCAACCGGTTTCAAGGTCGAGTACGCGTCGTTCATCGACATCACCGGGCGCAACGGTGAGAAGCTGTCAGATCGCTGGGACGGCGGCAACGACCCGCGCGCGTACCTCGGGATCCAGGTGGACGGCTTTCCAAACCTGTTCGTGACCGCGGGACCCAATGCGGCCCCCAATCACGGTGCCGGACACAGCATCACGAGCGAGGAACACGTCCACTACATCATCGAATGCCTGCAGTACCTGGTGGAGAACGACAAGTCCTCGGTCGATGTCAGGCGAGAAGCGCTCGTCGAGTACAACAGACGCGTGGACGAGGCTCTGGACAAGACGGTCTGGGCCCACCCAGGTAAGGGCACGACGGGCTACTACCGCAACGACGAAGGACGGCCGATCGTTCCGTGCCCGTGGCGTCTGGTCGACTACTGGACGATGCTCCGGCAACCGGATCCAGACAAGTTGATCTTCACCGAACGTGAAAGCCGCTCCGGCTCCGTCGGTCCCCGGTAACAGGAAGAACTGCGCACCGTGCGGATCGGCATCACCTCGCCCATCGTCACCCGCTTCCCCGGAGCGCACGGGGATTGGGAAGAGTCCGCCGACGTCGCCGATCTCGCCCGCATCGCCACGACGGCGGACTCGCTCGGCTTCAACCACCTCACCTGTAGCGAACACGTCGCGGTTCCGGTCACTATCGCACGGCACCGCGGCGGGACATACTGGGATCCGTTGGCGACGCTCGGCTTCCTGGCCGGTCGCACCGAACGGATCAAACTCGCGACCCTGGTCCTGGTCCTCGGTTACCACCATCCGCTCGAGATCGCCAAGCGCTACGGCACTCTCGACTCCATCAGCGCCGGCCGCCTCATTCTGGGCCTTGGTGTCGGGTCTCTGCGAGACGAGTTCGAGCTACTCTCCGTCCCATTCGCCGATCGCGGCGCGCGCGCCGATGACGCCCTGGCTGCGTTGCGCGCAGCGATGTCGACGAACGTGCCGCGGTACCGAGGAGAGTTCTATGAGTTCTCCGACCTTGTCGTGGAACCCCACGCGGTGCAGTCCCACGTACCGTTCTGGATCGGTGGTCGGACCGCTCGATCTCTTCGGCGAGCAATCGAATTGGGCGATGGCTGGGTGCCTTTCGGCTTGTCGCCGGAGGAACTGGAGACCCTGCTCGACCAGCACGAGCTACCGCCTGGTTTCGACGTCGTGCTGTCGGCCGGGCGGCTCGACCCGGCCGACGACGAAGACGGCACGCGCCGTGCCATCGATCGTCTCGTGCAGGCCGGAGCCACCACGATCAGCGCTGGGTTCACGGCCTCGTCGGCTTCGCACTACTGTGACCAACTCGAGAAACTGGCAGGCCTTTACGACCTGGCCTCTTGACATCGAGCGCACAGCCCGCGCTCGATCTTCTAGGTAAGGACAACTCCATGAGTGCACACCCCGACGTACTGTCCCCGGCGCGACTCGGACCGGTTCAGCTGCGCAATCGAACGCTCAAGGCCGCGACATACGAGAACATGGCCCGAAACGGTCTGGTGACCGACCCACTCATCGATTTCCACGTTGAGCATGCGCGAGGCGGTGTCGGGATGACCACCGTCGCATACTGCGCCGTCAGCCCGGACGGCCGGATCGACCAGCATCAGATCCTGTGGCGCCCCGAGGCACGTCCGGGTTTGCAACGGCTGACCGACGCCGTCCACGCCGTGGGCGCAGCCATTTCCGCTCAGATCGGCCACTCCGGACCGGTGAACAACGGAAAAGAAACCCAGACCAAACCCCTCGCACCCAGCCGCTATTTCAACATGCAGTTCCTGCGAACCGTGGGTGCCGCATCCACCGAGGACCTCGAGCGGGTGATCCGGGCACATGGGGAAGCCGCGACGATGGCAATCGAGACCGGTTTCGACGCGGTCGAGGTCCATCTCGGTCACAATTACCTGGCCAGCTCGTTCCTGAGCCCCAACCTCAACCGTCGGACCGACGAGTACGGGGGCTCCCTGGCCAACCGAGCCCGACTCGGCCTACGCATCCTCGACGCAGTCCGGGAGGCAGCGCAGGATCGGCTCGGAATCGTGGTGAAGCTGAACATGGATGATGGTGTGCCCGGCGGCTTCTGGATCGACGAGGCGATGCAGGTGGCCCAGTGGATCGAGTCCGCCGGCTCAGCGGATGCGCTCGAGATGACCGCCGGGAGCTCGCTGCTCAACCCGATGTACCTCTTCAAGGGCGATGCGCCGATCCACGATTTCGCGGCGGCCATGCCGCAACCGATTCGGGCCGGCATCAAGCTCGTCGGCAAGCATGTTCTTCATGAATACCCCTACGTCGACGGCTATCTGATGCAGGATGCGAAGCAGATCCGATCAGCGGTCTCGATGCCGATGATCCTGCTGGGCGGGGTCACCAATCGCGCGACCATGGACGATGCGATGAAGTCCGGATTCGACTTCGTGGCGATGGGTCGTGCACTTCTGCGGGAACCGGACCTGATCAACCGGATCGCGGCCGACCCCGAGACGACATCCTTGTGCAACCACAACAACAAGTGCATGGTGTCGATCTTCACGAGCACCCGGTGTGTCCTGCGGAGTCCTCACCCGGCGGACGTTCCGTCCGCAACCGGATAGATGCGGCCCCGTCCCCGGTTCGACCGATTGCCACGACCAGCGCGGCAACTCGACGAGCCGGGACGGGTTTCGATGCTCCCCCTCTACCCTCGGCGTGCGATCATGAGTTGCTCAGGTGCACAGCACCTTCAGGCGTCCAGATGGAGGACATGCGGAACGGCATCGGACGTGATCGCCATGACGTCGTCGAATTGTGTCGCGATCGTCTCCACATTCAGATTCGGATCGTTGATGCCCACCGTGTCCAGCAACGCGAGGCGACGCACCGCTCCTCCGGCCACAGTGAAGACCTCACCGGTGACCGTTGCTGATGGGTGGACCAGATACGCTCCCATCGGCGCGACGAACTCCGCTCGCAGGTTGTTCCGGATGTGCGCGACGACCTCCGGCGACAGGCTGTCGGTAGCCGCCTCGGCCATCCGCGTCCCGGCTCCCGGCGCAATGGCGTTGACCGCGATGCCCGCGGACTTTCCCTCGACGGCCAGGCTCCGCGTCAAACCGAACACGGCAGCCTTCGAACTGCCGTAGTGGGTCATCATGGGATTACCCAGCATCGCGCCGGAGACGGTGTTCACGACGCGGCCCGTCCCCGAGGCGATCAGATGGGGCCAGGCTGCGCGGCACAGGCGCAACGAACCGAAGTAGTGCACGTCCAGATGTCGCTGGTGTTCTTCGTCGGGGACATCCCGGAAGTCCGCAGTCCGGACGATCCCGGCGTTGTTGATCACTCCATCGATCCGCCCGAACGAGTCCATGGCGGCTTCGACCAGTGCCTTCGCACCCTGCTCGTGGGATACATCCGCACGGCAGGCGACCGCTCGGCCGCCGGCGGCGGTGATCTCGGCGGCCACGGTCGCCGCCGGATCGTCTCCGTCGAGGCCGGACCCGTCTGTGCGAGCGCCGAGGTCGCCGACCACGACCGAGGCCCCACGTGCGGCGAGCAAGAGCGCGTACTCACGACCGATTCCCCTACCCGCGCCGGTGATGATGACACAACGATCGTCGTAACGCAGTTCTTGCATGGGGTCTCCTCATGTCTCTGTCGTGTTCATTGCAGGGCGCCGTCAGGACGGCGTGATCAGGGACGGGTGTGCCCGCCACCGACATCGACTCTGGCCGTCCAGATACTTGCCTGCGCTTCGCGCGCGGACTTCTCGAAGTCGTACACCTCGACGCCGACGGTGACGTAAAGCGTTCTGCGATCGTGGCCTCCCAGCAGGCAGGCGACGGTCCTGCCCTCGTCCAGGGGAACCTCGACCACGTCTGTGGCCCCACCGCCGTCCACGAAACGCACGACACGTCCGAGCCCCGGCAGGGCAGCCCACACGCCGCCGTCGGCGTCGAGCCCCAAACCGTCTGGTGATCCGGGACATTCGGCGAAAACCCGGTGGTCCGAGAGCGATCCGTCGGCGGCGCGTTCCATCACGAGAAGACGATCGGCGAAGGTCTCGGCCACGTACAGGTGACGTTCGTCGGCGGACAGCCCGATCCCATTGGCTCCCATGAGAGGACCAACCGCATCTGCCGATGATGCCGTGCCGTCGGTATCGACCATCAGAATCGGAGACGACACAGGTGCGTCGCCGTTGAACAGGTCGAAACCGAGCTGCGTTATGTACAGACTTCCGTCGGTCGCGACCACCATGTCATTGATCGGCCCCACCGCCAGGTCGGACAGATCCGCATACACCGACAGCACGTCCGCATCCGGGTCGGCCTGGATCAGGATCAGCTTCTCGTGCATCGAGGTGACGACCAGCTGACCGGTTGGTAGCCAACCGAAACCACCCAGGACGATCGGGACCGACGAATCCCGGCGTCGTCCGGTGGCATCCACCACGATCTCCACGATTCCGTCGTCGCCAACGGTTTTCAGCGTCGAGGTGTACATGTCGGTGAACCAGAACCGGTCGTCGTGCCATCGTGGGCACTCCGGCCACGAGAACCCGCGGGCGAGCTCACTCGCGTGGTGTCTGCGCGCATCAGCGATGGTGGCGGGTCGCTCGTTCATTGTCTGGCCCCTGCCGGTGGGTCGAGTGATCGGGTGCCGTACCGGGCGCCTGGGTCGGCAACACCGGTCACCGGCCGGGCGGCAGGGACGGGTCACCGCGGTACTTCGCCAAGCTAGCAACGAGTTTGGACTCGGCGTCCCGGTCGTCCCGACAGACGGGACGCCGACGGCGCGCCGTGCGCCGTCCACTCAGCGGGAGGCGGAGGTGTCCGTCGGGTTGCCATCGGCCTAGCGTCGGCCGTTATGTCCGCCTCTCCGCAAGCGCCCTCACCGAAGACCCCTGATGACCGAGTAGCGGTCGTGACGGGCGCCAGTCGAGGCGCGGGTAAGGGGATCGCCCTGGCCCTCGGTGACGCCGGGTACACGGTGTACGTCACCGGACGCACCGCCACCGAAGGTCAATCAGCCTTGCCCGGTACCGTCTCGAGCACGGCAGAGGAAGTAACCGCCCGTGGCGGACGGGGCATTCCGGTGATCGTCGACCACTCTGTGGACACCGACGTGGAACACCTGTTCACCAGAGTGCGCGAGGAACAGGGCC
Source organism: Gordonia terrae (assembly GCF_001698225.1). Lineage (NCBI taxonomy): Bacteria > Bacillati > Actinomycetota > Actinomycetes > Mycobacteriales > Gordoniaceae > Gordonia > Gordonia terrae. Next base: position 1,053,962 of record NZ_CP016594.1, on the reverse strand, counting down.
ATCTCGACGTTCTGGTCAACAACGCGCTCTCCATCCCGGACGCACTGGCGACGAAAGGTCCGTTCTTCCAGAAGCCGCTCGCGCTGCTGGACCTCTGGGATGTCGGAATGCGGTCGAGCTACGTCGCCACGTACTACGCCGCTTCCCTCCTGCTCGAGAGCACCGCCGGACTCGTCGTGAACACGTCGAGCTTCGGCGGTACCTGTTACATGCACGGACCTGCCTATGGCGCCGGAAAAGCCGCGGTGGACAAGATGGCGCACGACATGGCCCACGACTTCGGTCCCTACGGGGTGACGGTGGTGTCGATCTGGATGGGACTCCTGAAAACCGAACGGACTCTGGCCGGTGTGGCCGAGGACCCGGAGGCGTACCGCGACATCCTCGCAAGCGCGGAGTCACCCGAATTCACCGGACGAGTGATCGCGGCTCTCACCCAGGAGCCGGACTTGATACGACGAAGCGGGCAGGTTCTGATCGGCGCTGAGCTGGCCGACGAACTCGGAGTGACCGATGTCGACGGGAACAGCCCTCCATCTCACCGGTCGTACCTCGGCGACCCCCCTCAGTTCAGTTCCGCTGTCATCGAGTAACGCCTCGAACTGCCCAGGCGAGCAGGGCAGCCCGATCACACCACCCGGCCCGAGAGGATCACCCCCATGAGTTCCCCGACCGTCGACGAGCAGCTGGCCGAACTGCGGAGCATCCGCGAGATCACATCGCTGAAGCACCGATACCTACGCGCCTGCGATGCCAAGGACCCGGAGACGTTTCGGGCTTGCTTCATCAGATCCGGCGCCGTCCTGGACTACGGTGCGCTCGGCAGGTACGACGACGCCGACCCGATCGTCGAGATCTTCCGGCAGGTCGCGCTTCGCAAAGAGGCCGGCGCCTACCAGGTGTTGGACATGCACCACGCATTCCATCCGGAGATATCGCTCGTCGACGACACCCATGCCCACGGCAGATGGACCCTCGCTTTTCGCCAGCTGAATCTGGCCGAACGCACTGAGACAGTCGCGTCGATGGAGTACGACGACGACTATGTGATCGAGGACGGCCAGTGGAAGATCTCGCGGTGCCTGTCGATTCCACTATGGTCGATGACGAGGCCGCTCGAGGAGTCCGTGGAAGTGACCCAAGGGTGGGGCCTGGACGGTTGATCGAGCCAGGCCACACCTGCGGTCACGCCCGAATACCGGAGGTAGATCGTTGTCGATTCGCAGTCTGAATCATGCTGTCCTGTTCGTGTCAGATATTCAGCGAAGTGCTGATTTCTACTGCAACACACTCGGTTTCGATCGCATCGCGGCTGACTTCCCAGGCGGGGCCTTCTTGCGGGGCACGGGGAGCGCGAATGATCATGACCTGGGCCTGTTCCAGGCGTCTGCGCCCGCGGCTCGCCGGGGTGCGATCGGGTTGTACCACTTGGCGTGGGAAGTGGAGACGCTCGCAGAGCTGAGGGACGCGCTCGTTCGATTGCAGCGCGTCGGTGCGCTCGTCGGGGCCTCCGACCATGTCGCCACCAAGGCCGTGTACGGCCGGGATCCCGACGGCATCGAATTCGAGGTCACCTGGCTGGTTCCCGATTCCGAGCTCCACCACGTGATGGTGCCCGGGATCGATCCCACGAGCCCACTCGACATCGACCGCGAGATCGAACGCTTCGGGTCGACGACCCCTGGCGGTCCGCGTGACGACCGTGCCCTCATGCACAGGGTCATGGCTCGTGTCGCGGGCGACCAGGCGTGAGGGTCTCGCCGATCTCGGTGATCGTCCACGACTTGCTCGACCGATCTCGTTGCCGGACGTCGACACTCGACGCTCACCGGTGGTGAGCTATCCGACCCTGCGGTCGAGTTCGTCGGCGGTCGACCGCCGGCCGGCGGTCGGGTGTGCCTGCGGAACCGACAGCGTGGCGACGAGCGCCGCCAGACACACGAGTCCGCCGACAGCGAAAGCCGTTCGGATCCCGCCTTCGGTGGAGAAATCCGGGGCTTGGGCGGAAACGGTGGCAGACATGATCATCGCCACCACCGCGCTCGACGTCGCCGTGCCGACCGTGCGCATGAGCGCGTTCTGCCCGTTGGCCGCCGCGGTCTCGGCCGCGGGAGCCGCCTGCATCATCAGCGCCGGTACCGATGCGAGTACCAGCGCGAGTCCCGCAGCATTCAGGGCGCCGACGACCACGACGACCGCGGTCGTGTAGGGAATCACCGCGGCGATCGCGTAACTGCCCGTCATCACGACGATTCCGATGACCAGAGGGAGCTTCGAGCCGCGCCGGGCGGCCAGGGCGGCGGCGACCGGCGGACACATCAGCATGATGACACCGCCCGGAGCCAGGCAGAGTCCGGTCATGGTGATCGACAGGCCGAGGCCGTATCCCGTCGATGTCGGCGCCTGGATGAGTCGGGTCAGGATCAGGCTCATCGCCATCATGCCGAACCCGGTGAAGACCGTGACCACGTTCAGGGACAGGATCGACCGGCTGAGAAAGAGCGGCATGTTGACCAACGGCTGTCGCGCGCGACGCTCGTAGAGGTAGAAGATCACCACCATGAGTACGGTCGCGGTGAACATCCCCGTGATCCGAGGGTCCGCCCACCCCCACTTGGGCGCCATGGTGATTGCCGTCAACATACAGGTCAGCAGGGCCGCCAAGAGCACGGCGCCCACGTAGTCGAAGCCGGCCCGGGCACGGGGTCGCGACACCGTGTCGCGCGGCACGACGACAGCGATCAGCACGATGGAGATCGCCGCCACCGCGGCGCACGCCCAGAAGAGCAGATGCCAATCCAGGTACTCCGCGACGACAGCAGCCAACGGCAAACCCACCGAACCGCCGACACCGGCTGCCGCACTGACCATCGCGATCGCGACCGGTAGCCGAGCCGGCTCGAGCATGTTCCGCAGGATGCTCATCCCGAGTGGCACCACGCTGGTGGCCATCCCCTGGAGGGCGCGGCCGATGATCAGCACCGACAGGTCGGACGTCAGCGCGCAGATGACAGACCCGACAAGGAGACTCGCGACGCAGATCATCAGAACCCGCCGTCGACCGTATGTGTCCCCGAGACGCCCGCTGATCGGGGTCACGACCGCGCCGGTCAAGAGCGTCACCGTGACCACCCACGATGCCCCCGCGACCGAGGTGTCCAGCAGCACCGGGAGCTGCGCGAGCACTGGGATGATCAGGGTCTGAACCAGAGAACCCAGGATCCCCGCGAACGCGAGGACGACTACCGCGAATCGAAAATCCGAGCGTGAATTCGATTGCACGCGAGAAGGATCGACGCTTCCGGCCGAACGACTACGACGACCGGACACAGCACCTCTTCCCGCTATCAGGCGAGCGACGGCATCCTCTCGACGCTGCCGTGACCCAATGGATGGAGACCATGCTCTCAGACCGCGAGCGATTCGGTCGGTTCATGACCGCTGGCCGGGAGGCGATCAAGAATTCGGCGGTTTCCGATGCTCCGCCCACTGGGCGGAATGCCCGGTTGCCCGGACCACGACCTGGGTGACCTAATTCACGCAACACCCCGGATTGCGTCGTCATCACAGGCGGCCGCCGGTCCACAGCACATCTGACCCGAACGAGGAGCGTTGCGTGAGAATCCGACACCGATTGGCAGTCTTCCTGAGCACCGCGAGTGCAGCTACCCTGTTGCTGACTGCGTGCTCCGGCGGGCAGAACGGAGCATCCGGCGGACCTGTCGGAGACCCGGTGCGGGGTGGCACGCTCACCTACGCGTTCAACACCGAGGCGCAATCCGTTGACCCGGCCACCTGCGCGGTCGGGGTCGGACCCGGTCCGTGCGGCGCAGTGTTCGGTGCCCTCGTCTACTACAACATCGACACCCGCGAGTTCGAACCGGGGATGGCGGAGTCCTTCACATCTGACGACGGCAAGGTCTGGACTCTGAAGCTCCGTCCGGGTCTCGAGTTCACCGACGGGACACCGTACGACGCTGCGGCGGTGGTTTTCAACTGGGACCGGCTGCTCGACCCTGCTCTGCTCTCGCCCAGTGCCGCGGCGGCGGAGAGCGTCTCCTGGCAGATCGTCGACGACACCACGATCACTGTCACATCGGACGAGGTCAATTACCAGCTACCGCTGACGATGTCCGAGGACATGGCTTTCATCGGCTCACCTCAGGCCATCCGGGCCAAAGGTCGCGACTTCGGGAACTCGCCCGTGGGCGCGGGTCCCTTCGTGATGACCAGCTGGGCCCGCGGAACGGAGATGACCCTTGACCGAAATCCTGGCTATTGGGACCAGCCCCGTCCGTACGCCGATCGCCTGGTGATCAAGACGATCCCTGCGGATGATCAGCGCTACAACGCGTTGCAGTCGGGCGAGATCAACGTCATGGCGGTGACCTTGAAGAAGTATGCAGATCGCGCGAAGAGCGCCGGAATGAACGTGTCGGAGGCAGCGCTCCTCGGCGGAACCGGCCCCCGCATCAGCCATCGAGGACCTCTGGCCGACCAGCGGGTGCGCGAGGCCATCGGTCTGGTCATCGACAACGAGCAGATCATGAATGCGGTATACCCCGGCGAGTCGGTGGCCACGGGCTTCACACCCGAGGACAGCCCCATGTACGACCCGCGTTCGACGTGGCCGCAGGTCGACGTCGCGCAGGCCCAGGAACTGATCGACGAGTACCGGGCAGCGAACGGCGGCGAAGAGATCAACCTGACGTATACGATCACCGCCGGGAGCCCGGTATCCACACAGGCCGGAGAACTTCTGCAGGCCCAGTTCGCGAAGGTCGACGGTCTGAACCTCGACATCGTCGCCCTCGACGGCGGAGCCTTCTATTCGGCTCTCACATCAGGCAATTACGACCTGATCGTCAGCTCGGTGGGTGGCGCACACCCCGAGAACCTCTACAAGGTCTTCGCCACCGACGGCACCGTGAACACGTCGGGGTTCTCCAACCCTGACGTGGACCAGGCCTTCGCGACGACGCACACGTCGAACGACCCCGACGTCGTCAACAAGGCGTACGCCGACGCGATCGCAGGGATCGTGGAAGGCAATGCCTACCGGTACTGGCGGCATGCGAAGACCTACGTGATCTCGGCATCGGACGTTCAGGGTGTGCGAAACGACAACCTGTACTGGTTCCGTCCCGATCTGGCCTGGATTCAGCAGTAGTCGTACCGGCACCCGTGCACAATCTCCCGACGACAGAACGGGCTCTACGTGACAAGACTCGGCGCAGGAAGATACGTCGCCAAACTGGGGATCGTGCTGGCGCTCGTCAGTATCGCGACATTCCTTCTCCTGGAATTGATTCCGGGCGATCCGGTGGACACCGTCCTTCCGGCCGGCGCAACACCGGAGATGCGAGCGGCCGCAATGCAACTCTACGGTCTCGACGGCTCCCTGGTCAGCAGGTACTTCGACTGGTTGGGTAGCGCGTTCCAGGGGGACCTGGGCCGATCGATGCAGTCACAGCTGCCGGTGACCGATGCCATACTGGCGCGCCTGCCGGTCACCATCGAACTGGCCGCTCTGTCGATCATCCTGGCCCTGCTGATCGCGATCCCGGTCGGTGTCGTATCCGCGTACCGCCCCGGCGGCATCGTCGACCGGATCGCGACGTTCATCTGCTCGATCACCCTGTCGATCCCCAGCTTCTTGCTCGGAGTGCTGCTGGTCTTCATCTTCGCCGTCAGCCTGGGCGTGTTGCCGGTGACAGGATGGACCCCACTGTCCGAAGGCCTCGTACCTCACATCGAGAGCCTCATCCTGCCGGTGATCACCCTGTCGGCGATCGAGGCCGTCGGCTTCATCCGGGTTCTCCGAAACGACATGATCGCAACCCTCCAGCAAGATTTCGTGTTGTCGGCGAGAGCACGCGGTTTGCCCTCGTCGCGAATCCTCTTCACCCACGCACTACGCCCGTCGGCGTTCTCCCTTGTCACAGTCCTCGGCGTGACACTGGGACGGCTCATCGGCGGGACGGTGATCGTCGAAACCCTGTTCTCGCTACCCGGTCTCGGGTCGCTGGTCATCACCGCCATCACCGGACGGGACTTCGTGATGGTGCAAGGCATCGTCCTGGTGGTCGCTGTTGCCTATGTGCTGCTGAACGCTCTCGTCGATCTCGTGTATCCCGTACTCGATCCGAGAGTGAGGACCGCATGAAAGCTCCGGACACACAACCGTTGAGTCCCGACACAGTTCGGGCGGTGATGGTACCCGAGCCCACACCGACAACTGTGGAATCAGCCGTCCCGCCCGGTGACAACGGCGAGGTGACATCAGTCAAGAGGCGACGCCGCCGTAGGCGCGACATCGGGGCCGCTCTCGGCGCCTGCTGGCTGATCCTCATCGTCGCTGCCGCTGTATTCGCCGACCTCCTGCCGCTCCCGTCGCCCTCGGAAGTCACAGATGCCTACTCGCTGAGGCCGTTCCAGACTGGTGCACACATTCTCGGTACCGATGAACTCGGACGGGACGAACTGAGTCGAGCCATCTACGGTGCGCGCGTGTCCTTGTCAGTGGCCCTCGGCGCAACATTGATCGCACTGGTGAGCGGTACCGCCCTGGGAATCGCTGCCGGATACTTCCGGGGAGCACTCGACACCACCTTCGACATCGGCACCAGCACGGTTCTGGCCTTTCCGCCACTCATCCTGCTCATCGCGCTGGTCGCGGTGATGGATCCCAGCACCACCACGCTGACAATCGGACTGGGCATCGTCGGCGCACCGACTTTCGTACGAATCGCGCGGGCCAACACCATCGCGTTCGCGAATCGCGAGTTCGTCACCGCGGCAAAATCACTGGGCGCGGGTCATCTGCGGATCATCATCCGCGAGATATTGCCGAATGTGGTGCTGCCCGTCCTCTCCTTCGCCACGGTCGTGGCGGCTGGACTGGTGGTGGCCGAGGGGTCACTGAGCTTCCTCGGGCTCGGAATCCCCCCACCCGCCCCGTCATGGGGCGGAATGATCGCGGCCGGCCGAGAAAGTCTGTACGAGGCTCCCTATCTCGTCCTGGTGCCGGGGACCTTCTTCTTCTTGACCGTCTTCTCACTGAACCGCCTCGGCGACTGGGCTCGAGGGCGTATCGGAAAGGAATCATCACTGTGAGTGTGTCCGCGTCCGTTCCGGTCACGCGATCCGCAGACGACACCGCCGAGGAACCGATCCTCACCATCGAGGATCTTCGTGTCTGGTTCGACACCCCGCGAGGTATGGTCCGCGCCGTCGACGGGGTCGACCTCACCCTTCCGCGTGGTCGCACCCTCGGTGTCGTCGGCGAATCGGGGTCGGGCAAATCCGTTCTGTCGCGGTCGATCATGAGCATCCTCGCCCCGAGCGCGGTCATCCAACCACGATCGCGCATCAAGATCGACGGTAGGGATACCGCGACCCTGTCGCGAACCGAGAGCCGCTCACTGTGGGGATCTCGCGTCTCGATGGTGTTCCAGGACCCGATGACCTCGTTGACGCCTGTTCTGACCATCGGCCACCAGCTGACCGAGACACTTCGCCGGCACACGGATCTGACCAAAGCGCAGGCACTCATGCGAGCCGAGGAGCTCATGGTGTGGGTGGGGATACCGGAACCGAAGAAGCGTCTCTCCCAGTACCCACACAACCTGTCCGGTGGAATGCGGCAACGTGTGGTCATCGCCCTCGCCATCGCCTGCTCGCCCGACCTGCTCATCGCAGACGAACCCACCACGGCTCTCGATGTCACTGTGCAGCATCAGGTCCTGTCACTGCTGTCGCGATTACGCGAGGACAATGGCATGGCGATGATCCTGATCACCCACGATCTCGGCGTGGTAGCGGGTCGGACAGACGAGATCGCGGTGATGTACGCCGGACGCATTGTCGAGCACGCTCCCACCCGCACACTTTTCACAGAGATGCGTCACCCATACACCCGGGCACTCATCAACTCGATCCCCAAGCTGTCAGATGCGAGCCACACCCGGTTGCAGTCCATCCCCGGGAGGCCACCCACCATCATCGACCCCCCAGCGGGCTGCGCGTTCGCGCCCAGATGCGAATATGCCGGCGCCCGTTGCGTGACCGAGACCCCACCGCTGGCCGTCCACGAGAACGCCGCTCCGGACCACCGGTTCGCCTGTTTTCACCCGGTGGGGACGGCCGCGGGTGCCGCCGCGTTGGCGGAGAACATTGCTCGGGGCACCAACGTGACCGGTTTGCCCGTGACGACACGAGAGGACAGCTGATGGCCGGCACCGGGACTGCACATCTTCGTGAGGAGGACGAGGTACTGCTCACGATCCGCGATCTGACCGTCGAGTACAACATCGGCAGAGGACAGAAGGTCCACGCGGTCTCCGGGGTGAGCCTGGACATCGCTCGAGGCGAAACCCTGGGACTGGTGGGTGAGTCGGGCTGCGGGAAATCGACTGTGGCCAAGGCGATCCTGCAGCTTCCGCCACCGACGTCGGGAGAGATCAGCTTCGCCGGTCAAGACATCACGACGTTGTCGGCCAAACAGATGCGTCCGTTCCGCCGGGCTGTCCAGATGATCTTCCAGGATCCGATCTCCTCGCTCAACCCTCTCCGGAAGGTCCGGCACATCGTCGCCGAAGGCCTCGATATCGCCGGTGACACCAGTCGCGCCGAGCGAGCAGCAAAGGTCGATGAGATCCTCACGGTGGTCGGTCTCGATCCGGAAACTGCCGGGGACCGCCGCCCACACGAATTCTCCGGCGGACAGTGCCAGCGCATCTCGATCGCCCGTGCCATGGTATTGGAGCCAGAGCTGGTGGTCTGCGACGAGCCGGTGTCCGCATTGGACGTCTCTGTCCAGGCACAGATCCTCAATCTGCTCGAGGACATGAAGGACCGGTACGGGCTCACCCTGCTGTTCATCGCCCACGACCTCGCGGTGGTGAAGAACATCAGCGACCGCATCGTGGTCATGTATCTCGGCAAGATCTGCGAGGTCACCGACCCGGACGGCCTGTACAACAGCCCGCTACATCCGTACAGCGAAGCACTCCTGTCGGCGATTCCCGATCCGGATCCGTTGGTGCCCGTGGGCGATGTCAGCCTGAGCGGCGAGTTACCCTCACCGACTGATCCACCGAGCGGATGCCGCTTTCGCACCAGATGCCCCAGGGCAACAGACGTCTGCGGCGAGGCAGAGCCCCTCCTCCGCGAGGCCTCGCCGGGCCACTATGTGGCCTGCCACCACCCCAATTTGTCCGTCGCACTGCGCAAGAACTGATTCTCCGGCGGCGCGGATCCGAGTACGTGCGGATCATGAATTCGCGTTCCGCCAGATGGGCGGACCTGTTCATCTGGCCCCTACCAATGCACAGAATCGGGACATGACACAACAGATTGAACTGACAACCGCCGAGCGACTCGAGGCGATCGAGTCCATCAAGCGCGTCTTCGCCCGGCGGCTGCGTTGCCTCGACGAGAAGGAGTGGGACGTCTATCCCACCCTGCACACCGAGGACGTGGTGTCCGAGACCTGGGCCGATGCCTCCGAGGACCGACGGCCGTCGACCGACGGGGTGTCGAACCGGGTGGTCGGCCGAGATCGTCTGCGAGACACCATCAGTTCACTACTGGACGGAGACGTGAAGATCACTACTGTCCACCATGCACACACACCCGAGATCGAACTGCTGTCCGACACGACAGCCCGAGGCACCTGGGCTATGGAGGACCACCTCTGGTGGCACAACGGCAACGTCGAGGAGCACCTCCACGGATTCGGGCACTACCACGAGGAGTACCGCAAGGTGGATGGTGAATGGTTGATCAGCTACCGGAGTCTCTCGCGAATCCGCGTGGACAAGACACCGGGGTTCGACGAACGATGACCAGTCGTTCGAAACACGTCGGTACGACACTCGGATGACGGTGCCATCCAGGTGAGACGGGCGGGTAGGCCGGGACCATTCCAGGCCTACCCGCCCGAACCCTAGGCGTCAGTAGACCCGACCCAGTCCGCCGTCGTGGTTGATCGAGGCACCTGTCACGAACCGGGCCTCCGCGGAGGCGAGGAATACGAACGCGTGCGCCACGTCCGCCGGCCTACTCGTCATACGCAATGGGGTCCTCTCGACGAGGGAGGATTCCGCCTCTTCACGGTCGGTCCACCTACCGGCCTTGACGTACTCGGCGAGCCCCTCTTCGATGAGCGGAGTCATGGTCACCCCAGGATGTATCGAATTGACCCTCACCCGCTGGGGGCCGAATTCTTCTGCTGCACAGAGGGTGAGCATACGGGCCGCGGCTTTGGACACCGCGTAACCCAGATTGCGAGGATTGGGCATGTACGACGCCATCGAGATGTTGTTGATGACAGCTCCACCCTCGGCGAATCGAAGATGCGACCGCGCCAGCGGCGGCAAACACGTCTTCATGCCGAGGAACAGGGCGTCGTGGTTGACCGCCATGACCCGACGCATCGTCTCCAGCGACGTCGATTGCACACCGCCGTGCACCGAGATGCCGGCGTTGTTCACCAGGATGTCGAGAGCTCCGAACGATTCCAGACATACGTCGACGACCTTCGCCCACGACGATTCGTCGGCGACGTCGTGTTCGACGAACACGAATCTGCCGCCGCCGAACTCAGCTTCCATCCGGGCCGAGATCGCGGCAGCCTCGCCGGAACGGAGATCGGTCGCGATCACACCCGCACAACCTTCGCGCAGGAACGCCTCGCAGATCGCGACTCCGATGTTCCCGTCCCTGCCCGCGCCGGTGACCAGCGCCGTCTTGCCCTGTAGACGTCCCATGCTCCCCGTCCGAGAATCGAAGTGCGGCCATGTCATCGCGGAACCGCGGCGTTGTCCTCCTCGACAGCTGTTCGGGTGAGCGTCGAGGCGGCGTGACGAGCGGCCACGTAGCCATAGACCAGACCCTGCCCGATCGTTGCGCCCGCCCCGGGGTAGGTTGCACCGAAGGCGTTCGCCGCAGTGTTGCCGATGGCGTAGAGCCCGTCGATGACCGCGCCGTCCTCGCCCAGGACGCGGCCACTTGCATCCGCGGTGACGCCACCGCAGGTGCCGAGGTCGCTGAGAACCATCTTCACCGCGAACAGCGTGCCCTCGAGGGCGCGCAGGTTGGGGTTCGGGCGGATGGTCGGATCGCCGTAGTAGCGATCGTAAGCACTGTCCCCTCGGCTGAACTGGGCATCTGTTCCGCTTCTCGCCGCCTCGCCGAACGACCGGAAGGTCGCTTCCAGCGCCTCGGCCGGCACGTCGATCAATGACGCAAGTTCCCCGGGACTCTCAGCCCGACAGGCGATTCCGGCGTCATACCACTCCTGCGGCAAAGGCTGGCCGGGGAACAATCCGCCGGCCATGATGTAACTGTTCCGGTATTTCTGATCGAAGATCATCCACATCGCCGAGACCGGCGACCCCGCGCGTTCGCGACGCAACACCTCCTGACCGAAAGACATGTAGTCGACCGATTCGTTGATGAACCGCCGTCCGCTTTGATCGACAACGAACGAGCCCGGGAGTGATCGCTCGGCCAACATCACCATCGGACTCTCCCCGGGCAAGGGAGCGAACGCCGGAAACCACCACGCCTGGTCCATCAGCGCCAGACCAGCCCCCAGGTTCTGCGACAACGCGATCGCGTCTCCGGTGTTGCCTTCGGCTCCCAGGCTCGCGTTGTCCGGCAATGCATCTGACTGGTACTTCCGGCGCCACTCGACATTGTGGTCGAATCCACCTGCGGCCAGAACGACTCCGCAACGCACATCGATGGTGGAGTCTTGGCCGTCCTGCCGGACGACGGCCCCGGTCACACGCCCCTCGGAGTCCTGCAGGAGCCCGACAAGACTCGTCTCGGTCCACACCGGGATCCCCGCGTTCAGAACACCCGCGTACATCCCCGCGGCCAGAGCTTGCCCACCGGCCGCGTACTCCCTTCCGAGCGCCATCCCGCCGATACCGAGCGCAGCACGACGCACGATCTTCGGAACGGCCCGCAATGGTTTGCGCACCATGAGGTTGAACCACTTGTAGTCAGCACCGGTGACGGGCATGGGCACCGGCGCCTCCATCACACCGGGACGAAGACGCCGCCGTTCGCGCCCGAGGACGCGCATGTCGAACGGGCGGCTCTCACACGTTCGGCCGTCGGCCCGGCCACCTGGCTGCTCAGGGTGATAATCCGAGTAACCCTTGGCCCAGAAGAACTTGAGCGGTGTTGTGCGCCCGAGCATCTCCACGGTGGCCGCCCCATTGTCGAGGAACGAGAGGCCCCGGTCCACCGGCGCGGTCTCCCCGACAACGGAACGGATGTACTCGCGCGCGGCAGGCAACGGATCTCGCGATTTGCCGTACTCCGTCAGTACCGAGCTTCCCGGAATCCAGAAGGCGCCGCCCGAGCGCGCCGTCGACCCACCTACATATTCGGTTTTCTCCACGATCAAGGTCGAGAGACCCAGCTCGTGGGCAGCCAACGCCGCCGCCATGCCGGTACCCGAACCGACCACCAGCAGGTCGACGGATCGGTTCGCCGCACGAGTGGCGGGGGGCGCCTGTTTCTTCGCCATGATCTCTTCACTCTCACATCGGGGACCCAACGGCCCGTAACCTACGTCACAGCCAGGCAGGGGCAGACTGGCGTTCCCATTGAGCGGACGGCGGCGGTGGGCCCACCTCGAACACCACGCGCCACGCCTCGAATGAGTGATCGGCTTCACATCGGCGACGTCGTGTGGCACTATTCCTAATAGAAACAGCCACGTGAAAGCCTTGTGGCCGAGTCAGCCCTAGGAGGCCCGATGACAGTGCAGGCAGATATCGACCACTCGACCCCGACCGCATTCCTGGATCGCGTGTCCCTCCTACTCGACTCGTTCGACGGGCCCGGACGCCTGACGCTGGCCCAGATCGTCCGTCGCACCGGCCTGCCGCGGTCCTCCGCGCACCGCATGCTCGACCACCTCGTTCAACTCCGATGGCTTCAACGCGAGGGTCGCCACTACACACTGGGTCTGCGCCTGATGGAACTCGGCTCCCTCGCCATCCACCAGGACGAGCTGCACGCCGCCGCGGTCGGACCCCTGATGCAGTTGCACCGAGCCACCGGGATGGTCGTCCATCTCGCCGTCCTCGACGGCGACGACATCGTCTACCGGGAGAAACTGGGCGGGCGGTACGGCGGGATGATCCCAACCCGTGCAGGAGCACGGCGGCCCGCCGCCCACACGGCAGTGGGCAAGGCACTGCTGGCGTTCGATGGCCGCCTCGGAGCCACCTACGACACCATCCGAGAGGACGGAATCGCCTACGAGCGAGAAGAATCCGTGTCCGGGTTCGGTTGCATCGCCGTGCCGGTCGGCCCCTTCGGATCCACGGTCGCGGCAGTCTCGTTGTGCGGGCCGGTCGGTCAGATGTCCTTCGATCACCGGTACGGCGGTCACGTTCGGATGACCGCCGCAACAATCTGGCGCAATCTCGACAAGCATGTCGCGCCTGTCCTGCAACGAGGTAGCTCGGTTCGAACGATGCCCGGCCTGCACGAACCGGCCAGGACGTCGGCGTGATCGGACACCGAGATCACCCCGGCAGCCGGACGGACTTCCTCCCGGTGCACGGGAAGCGCTGCCTCATGGCCGGTTTCGTCAGTGTTAGCCTCGCCGCATGACAGGCCAGACCATCTACATCGTCGACCGCGTGGTGGTGAACCCCGGTTGCGCCCGAGAGTTCGTCGAGGCGTACACCCGTGACTACGCGCCGACCGCGCGTGACCGCGGCATGAAACTCGACCGCATCCTCCTCAGTCCCCCAGTGTGGTTCGAGGACGAGGCCAACACCGTCACCGCCACGTGGACCGTCGACGGACAGTCGCAATGGTGGGCTACGGCGATCAAGGGCCGGCACGATCCCGCGCACGCCGAGTGGTGGACTCGGGTGGACCATCTGATCGAGAATCGGTCGCGGTCCATGGCTGCCGCGGTCGAGGACGTGGAAGGACTGTGCAATGTTTAAGGTGACCAGTCTGATTCACCTCAGCGACGCGTCCGATCACGTCAGTGCCGCCAGGCTCACCTCGGATCTGCGCATCGCCGCCGGTCGATCCAAGGTATCGAGATCGGTGGTGGAACGAACACTCCCCGGAGTTCGAAACGGCGGCGACGTGCTCGTCCACCTGCAATTCGAACGCCGGGAGGACTGGAACTCGAGCCGGTCCGAGTTCGATCATCTCCTGGGCCACTCGGCGATCCATCACGTGGATCAGGTCGAATACTTCCCGGGGCAGACCGGCACCCGGCGCAACGCCCACGGCTCCGTCTACCGCTCGCTGCTGCTGAGTGTCGCCGACGGCACCGACGACGAGGTCGTTCGACGGTTCGAGGACGAGACCCTCCGGATGCCGGCGCACGTCCGGACGATGACCAGCTGGCAGCTGAGCAGGGTCGACAATTCACGCGGATCGGTCCCGTACACCCATGTCTGGGAACAGGAGTTCACCGATTTGGCCGGGCTGACCGGTCCCTATCTCGCGCACCCGGTGCACTGGGGATACATCGATCGATGGTTCGATCCAGAGTGCCCGGAGGTGATCATCCGTGACCGCGTCGCACACAGCTTCTGCAACCTCGACGCCGCGGTCATCGAAGCCAGAGCCACCGAGCTGACCGCCTAGCTGACCAACACCCGTCGGCGAATGAAGTCGACTGTCTCGGAGAACAATTGGTCGGCTTGGGGCAGCCGACCGGTCATGGTGGCGAATCCGTGCATCACTCCCGCGTACCGGGTCTGCTCCACCGGAACTCCCGACTCGACCAGGCGGCGTGCGTAGTCCTCCGTGGCATCTCTGGTCACGTCGACCTCGGCCGTGATCAGGAGGGTCGCCGGCAGGCCGGAGAGATTCTCTGCGACAGCCGGACTGACGCCTGGATCGCGACGGGCCGCCGTCCCGGGTGCGTACTGATCCCAGAACCACTGGCAATCCGTCGGCGTCAGCAGACTGGTCGAGAGCTCCGGGTTGGAAACCCGCGCCTCGGCCGTCCCGTAGAAGACGATCTGCGCCAACGGCATCGGTCCGCCCAGGTCTTTCATCCGTTGGCTCAGTGCGAGTGCCAGAGCCCCGCCCGCGCTCTCGCCGGCGACCGCGGCAAGAGCGGTGTCACCGCGCAACTCGGGCGGGCCCGACTTGATCCACTCCCATACCGCGCAAGAGTCGGCAAGCGCTGCCGGGTAACGATGCTCGGGAGCCAGACGGTAGTCCACAGACACGATGTCGACGCCCGCAGCGACCGACAACGCGCGCAAGTACTCCTCGTTCTGATCCAACCCTCCGACTACGAACCCCCCACTGTGCATCCACATCACAACGGGACGCCCGCAGTCGACCGACGGTTCGTAGACGCGGACCCGGACACCCTCGGGTTCCGAGGGCACTCGTATGTCGAAAGCGGCGTGAATCGATGTGGTCACCGGTTTTGCCGAGTCGGCCAGCATCTGACGAAGCTCGGCGACGGGGGTGGCGGTCATCGAGGCCGGAAACCGGCCGGCCGCTTCATCGACGATTCGTTGCGCTGCGGGGGTTAGCGTCACGGTGGGCTCCGCTCGTGTTGGTCGATCCGGCGCGGACCGCAGACCGTACCGGATGATCGGATGTCGACTACATCGGGACAGACCATGAACCCCTGCCGTGCCCGTCGGGCACGGCAGGGGTTCATGGTCCGGGCAATTCAGCTGTTGGCCTGCTCGGCTTCGGCCATCTCCTTGGCCCACAACCATTCGTGGCCCCAGTAGCTATCCGCCGTGATCTCTTCCGAGGTGTAGAAGTCCTCGTTCACCAGTGCACCTTCGGTGCCGTACTCGATGTCCCAGCCGCCCGGGACGCGGACGTAGAAGGAGATCATCTTGTCGTTGGTGTGGCGACCCAACGTGGACGACACCGGGAAGTCGCGCTTGACGACCTGATCGAGGGCCATTCCCACCGCGTCGAGATTGTCCACCTCGACCATGATGTGAACCAATCCGGGGTCGTTGCCCTCTGGAACCGGCATCATCGCGAGGCTGTGGTGCCGCTGGTTGACACCGAGGAAGCGAATTCGCTGCACGCCGTACTCCGGCGGAACCGGGAGGCGCATCGCGCCGCGCGGTAGGAATCCGAGCGTCTCTGTGTAGAAGCGATAGGTCTCGTCGAAGTTGGGACTGGGAACGACGACGTGGCCCAGCCCCTGGTCGCCGGTGACGAATTTCTGGCCGTAGCGCGTGATCACCGGGCTGTGGTCGAGAACCGGACCGTGGAAGAACTCGAGGGGCGTACCCCCGGGGTCGTCCATCGTGAACGCTTCTTCGACCTTGCGCGCCTGCGCTTCTTCGAGGGACATCGGCTTGATCACATGGCCGGCCTTCTCCAGCCGATCCCGAAGACGTGCGAGTGCGAGCTGGTCGCGAACCTCCCAGCCGACCGCGCCGACTCGGTCGTGCTCGCTGCGTTCGACCACCAGGCGTGCACCGCGCTCGTCCATCCTCAGGTGGAGCTCGTCGTTCGTGGTATCGGCGCCTTCGGCGAATCCCAACACCTCGAAGGCCAACTCGCGCCACCGGTCGATGTCGGAGGCCTGCACGCGTACGTATCCGAGCCCTTTGACTTCACTCATCGTTTTTCCTTACTAGTTCGTTCTCGCCGACAGCTGTCGTTGACGTCAGATCATCACCCGGAGCGAACCCTGAGGATCGGCACCGAGCGAACTCAGCGCCGAAGCGTGGTACACCGTGCTGGTGACGTGGATGGCGTGATGCAGGCCGGCATGGGCGTCGCGCCAGAACCGCTGTAGGGGATTGTCCATGCGTAGCGCATTTCCGCCCGAGCGGTCGAAGATCTCGTCGGCTGCTCGCACCGCCCGCCAGGCAGCGCGGGTCTGATTTCGGCGACCGAGAGCCCGCCGCTCGAAGTCGATCTCCTTCCCGGCGTCGACCAGGTCGAAGATCTCGTCGACGTTTCCGAGCAGCTGCTGACGTGCTGCATCGATCTCGGCTGCGGCCTCACCCAACGCGTACAGGGTGTAGGGATCGTCCTTGATGGCGGTTCCCATCGCGCCCACCCGCTCGCGCTGGTAAGCGATACCCGCGGCGAGCACGCCCTCGGCCAGACCGATTGTCGCAGAAGTGATCCCGAGCGGGAACATCGTCGACCAGGGCATCTTGTACAGCGTCTCGGTGACGCCGTACTCCTTGGCCGTGGTTCCGTCCATCACGCCGGCCGCATCCATCACCCGGTAGTCCGGGATGAAGGCATCGTTGACGATGATGTCCTTGCTGCCCGTCCCGCGCAGGCCGACGACGTCCCAGCTGTCGGCCACGATCTCATAGTCTGAGCGCGGCATGATCACGTGAAGGCCCTGTGGCGGCATGAAGGGCTTCCCGTCGGCATCTCCCACGAATGCACCGAGGAAGATCCAGTCGCAGTGATCGGTTCCCGAAGAGAACTGCCATCGTCCCGACATCCGGTATCCGCCATCGACTTTGACCGCCACGCCGCCGGGCATGTATGGCGAGGCCTGCCAGGTGTCGGAGTCGTCGCCGAGGACCTCCTCCTGCGCCTTGGGATCCGCCATCGCCAGCTGCCATGGATGAACGCCGACGATGCCGCCGACCCATCCCGCGGACCCGTAGATACTCGCGGTCTTCATGACTGTCTCGGCGAAATCGCGGGGATGCGCTTCGAACCCGTCGAATTCTTTGCGGGCAAGCATGCGGATGATTCCCGCTTGCTTGAGGCCCTTGGTCATCTCATCGGTCAGGCGACCGAGAGACTCCGACTCGTCGGCCTGCGCCCGGATGTCGTCGGCGATGGCGACGATGTTGTCCAAGACCTGATGGCTCATGGTGCTTCCTTAGATTGCAGGGGTGGTGGGTCAGGATCCCGGGGTGGACAGAACGTTGCGTCCGGCCGCGACATTCGCGTCGACTTCGGCCTGCCAGTTCTTCAGCGCGCGCTCGGTGTCGATCTCGAACTCGAACCTGTTGGTCATCTCCGGGTCGATGTCCTCGACGTCGACGTAGAACTGCTCGTACCAGCGACGCAGCTGGTAGACCGGGCCGTCCTCCTCCGAGAGCAGCGGATTGTCGATGCGGGACTTGTTCTTCCAGATCTTGACGTCTTGCTCGAAACCGATGGCGACGCCCTCCGCGATCATGGCTGCCATTCCGTCCGCCTCTTCGTCGGTCAACCCCTCGGGCTTCTTGACGATCACGCCGTACTGCAGGACGAACGAATCCGCCGAGACCGGATAGTGACAGTTGATGAGGGTGACGTTGGATTCCTGGTCGTGGGGAACGTTCACCCACAGTTTGTCGATCATGAACGACGGCCCGAAGTAGGATGCGTCGGACATGCCTTCCTGGTCGTAGTTCGAACCGATGCTGGCGTCGGCAGCATCGGCGCGCGGCTTCGACTTCATGACCTGGGTTGCGACATGGCCTTCGAAGACGTTCTTGAAATAGGTCGGCATGCCGTAGTGGACGTAGAAGAAGTGGGCCATGTCGACGATGTTGTCGACGAGTTCACGACAGTGCGAACCGGTCACCTCGGTCTTCCGCCACACCCAGTCGGTCCAACCATCCTCTCCGTATCCCGCAACGGCCGGAATGGTGATGTCGGCGGGCGGCTTTCGATTCTGCGGATCGTTCCACACGTACAGGAGGCCGTTGCTCTCGAGCGTCGGCCACGACTTGGTGCGGGCCAGAGGCGGAACTCGCCGAGCGTAGGGAATGTCGGCACATTTTCCGTTGCCCTGCCACCGCCAGTCGTGGAACGGGCAAGCGATCGTGTTGCCCTTCACCGTGCCCTGGGCGAGGTTACCTCCCATGTGCGGGCAGAAGGCGTTGAGAACGTTCAGCTTTCCGTCCTCGCCGGCGAACACCACCAGTTCGGTTCCGAAAGCTGTGATCTGGTGGGGCTGGCCATCAGTGAAGTCGGTGAGCAGACCAAGGCAGTGCCATCCACGCGCATAGCGCGCCGGGGGCGTACCCGCCTCGATGATGCGTACTTCTTCGTTGGTATCGTTGATTGTCGCCATCTTGTCCTCCTGCTTGTGACGCTCGTTCTGCCCGAGATCGGCTGGGGGCAGAAGCTCTCTGACCTGTGATCAGTCTCTCAAGTCCGAACTGATGTGGGGCGCGCGTTCCCGCGCAGTGGGACAACCCGATCCGATCGTCCGCTCAGTGGGATGGGCGGACGCTTTCGATCGACACCCGTGGTACAAGTGCCATCAGTCGGTTTCTACCGCAACGTCTTTGACGTTATGACCGTCGGCGCCACATCACGCCTGTGGTGTCGCGACGTCCACCCCGAGGTACGCCTTCTCGATCCGCGACGGGTCGGCTCGTAGGACCGACGCGTCCTCTGTCAGCACGAGCTCACCATGGACGAGTACGACAGCGTGATCGGCGATCCCGAGTGCGAGGTGAACATGTTGCTCGACCAGCAGCACCGCCAGATCTTCCTCACCCGCCAGACGCTGGAGTACGGCGAGAATCTGGTCGACAATCACGGGGGCCAACCCCATACTCAGTTCGTCGATCAGCAGGACCTTCGGTTTCTGCAGGAGTGCACGGCCGATCGCCAGCATCTGTTGCTCACCGCCGGAGAGCCGCCCCGCGGCGGTGTGGAGTCGTTTCTCCAGATCCGGGAAGTAGTTGATGATCTCGTCGATTGCGATTCGCCTTCGCGACCGTTCCCGGACCGCCAGTCGGAGGTTCTGCGCGACCGTCAGAGAACGGAACAGTGCTCGGTCGTCGGCGACGAGCACGATTCCGGAGCGGACTGCCTCGCGGGGGTGTCCGCCGCGGATGTCACGACCGTCCACCGTCATCCGGCCGTCGAAACGGGGCAGCATCCCGGCGAGCGACATGAGTAGCGTTGTCTTCCCTGCTCCATTGGGTCCGAGCAGGCAGGTGATCCGGCCTCGGTCGACGACGAGGTCGACACCCCGCACGCACGGTCGGGTCCTGACGTAACCCGTGGTGACGTCCCGGCATTCGAGCAAGTTCACGATACGACCTCTCCGGTTATCTGGTTCTCCGACCGCTTGTCTCGAGTCGACCGCTCATCTTCGACCTCCACGGGCGTCCCGGTCGTCGCCGGCACCCCGAGGTATGCGCGAATCACCTTGTCATCGAGCATGATCTGTTCAGGCCGTCCGACCGCGATCACCTCACCCAGATCGACAACGACGATCCGGTCGCAGATGGAGAGGACGAGTTCCATGTCGTGATCGACGAGCAGAATCGAGGTCCCCTCGTCGCAGGCGGTCCGCAGGCGTTCACCGAGCCAACGGCTCTCCGAGCTGTCGAGGCCGGCCGCAGGTTCGTCGAGCAGCGCTACCAGCGGGTCGGCCGCCAGGACACGTGCCACGGAAACAAGCTGTCGCCGACCCTGTGAGAGTGTGCCGACCTCGGATTCTGCCTCATCTGCCAACCCGACCAACGACAAGACCCGACGCACGACATCTTGCGCGGGCTCTGCGGAGCGAGAGCGTGTCGCACCGACCGTGACGTTCTCCGTGACCGTCAGATCGTCGTAGAGCTCCACGTCCTGAAAGCTCCGACCGAGTCCTGCACGGCTCCGTTCATGCGGTCGGGCCTTCGTCAGGTCGACACCCCCGAGAATGACCGAACCAGTTGCACCGACAAACCCGGTCATGGCATCGATGACGGTCGTTTTGCCGGCCCCGTTGGGACCGATCAGCCCGACGATCTCGCCGGCATGGACCTCGAACGAGACGTCCGTGGCTGCGCGCACTGCGCCGTACTGCACACCGATGTCGCGCACCACCAACACAGGCTCTTTCGGCAACAGCGGCTCTCCGGCCACATCGCGTCGCGCGGCTTCCTCGCCATCACCTCGTGGCCGCGCTCGGCGCCGGACGACTGCCGGCCAGCGAACGGCCGGCAGTCGACTCGCGATCCCGTCCGGGTTGAGCGCGATCGTGACGATCAGGAGAATCCCGCTGATCACGGCGTAGTAGTCACCCAGGTCGAGGAACCTGTCCATCAGCAGATACAAGAGTCCACCCGGCGCCATGATCCCGGCCAGGATCCCACCGGTGATCGACGTGATCCCGGCGATGTACATCGTGGCGAACAACGAGATCCCGAGAAACACCGTGAACGGCTCGGGAGTGGCCAGCGTCTGTTGGTATGCGAGCAACGATCCGGCCAGGCCTGCGAGGAATGCGCCGATGGCAAACGCGATCAGTTTGGTGCGCGAGACGTCGATTCCCGCTGCGGCGGCGGATCGCTCGTTGGCCCGCACGGCGAGCATGTCGGTGCCCAGACTGCTGCGACGCAGCCAGGCGACCGCGAGGCCCACCACGATGAGCACGACCAGACACAACAGGGCGAAAGCCATCCGGGGATACTCGTCTCCACCCCCGATTCCGAGACTGATCCCGAAGATCCGCGGGGTGTCGACAGGCGCACCCTCCACCCCACCGTTCAGTGACGGGTTCCGGAACCAGAACGCTTCGAGGAACACCGCGAGGGCCAGGGTCACCACGGTGAGCGGTAGGCCGCGGACCCGCAGCGCCGGTAGTCCCACCACAACCCCGACGACAGTCGCGAATGCAGCTGCGACGATGGGTGCGAAGGGGAACGGGATCCCGAGGTGGGTGTTGAGAACGCTGATCGAGTACGCAGCGACCCCGGCAAGGGTGAGCTGCGCCAACGACACCTGGCCCGCATAACCGGTCACCACCACTTGCGACAGGGCGAGGACTGCGAGGATGATGCTCGTCACGATCGCTGCCCGATAACTACCCGATGTGGCGACGAGGGCGACCAGTACGACTGCAATGGAAACAACAGCTGGCAGCAGAATTCGATCCGGTCTGGGGGCCCGACCCAAATCCTGACGGATCAGTGCCCCCCTGTCCGGTAGCGGTCGACCCTTCACCACCAGGAATCCCACGATGAGGGCCAACGAGATAGCCTCGGACATACCGGTTTTGGGGAACCAGTCGAAGGTCGCCTGCAAATTGACCATCTCCGATTGCAATGCACCGATGGCAAGACCGGCGACGACGGTCAGCCAGATCGACGAGAAGTTCCCGACGAGTGTGGCCGCCAGAGCCGGGACGATGAACAATGAGTACGCGATCGGGTTCAGCGCGACGAGCGGCGCGATGAGAACGCCACTGAATCCGGCTACCGCTGAGGACAGCGCCCAGTTACTGAAAGCGATCTTGTCCGGTGACAAACCGGTCAGATATGCCCCCTTCTCCGATTCGGCGGCGGCCTCGGTCGCGACGCCGAATCGGGTGAATCGGAACATCAGGGAAGCGGCAATCGCGACCGCCACCACCACGAGCGCAAACCAGATGCGATCGGTGGGTGCAGTACTTGAGCCGATGCTGATCGTGTCGAGCTCGAATATCGGCTCGACAGGGACGATATCGGTGCCTGCCCGTTGAGCGATCAGCGCCTGTAGCACGATCATCAAGCCGATGGACGCCACCGCCTTGGCGACCACGGGCGCATGCCGCATCGGGCGGAATATTAACGCACAGAAGAGCATTCCGAGGAGCGCGGATATCACCACACAGATGCCTATCGCGGGAAGCACCCCAAAAGGTCGACCGAGGTCGACCGTCTTGGGGAGCCCCGGAACAGGGATCATCAGCTCACCCGTCCGCAGGAGCGCGTACGTGTACGCCGAATACAAAGCGATGGCACCAGTTGCGAAGTTCACGACCCCGGAGCTCTTGAATGTGAGAACCAGAGCCAGTCCTAGTGCGGCGTAGACCGCACCGTTGCCGAGGCCGAGGACGAGATAGGCGAGATGATCGGTCATCAGTGTTTCCTCAGTAGTCCGCGACGATGCGGTGACTAACCGGCCACTTGGAGGTCACGCGGAACCCCGTTGTCGTCGATGGGACCGTACAGCGTCTGCGTCGAGCAGATCGACGGCATCATGGGAACCGGCTTCTTGCTGCAGCCGAACACGATTCCACCGCTGGCCGGCATCTCAACGTCTGAGGTGGCCTGCAGCGCTTTTTTGATGGCAGCCGCATCGACGTCGCCGCTGAGCCCGGCGGTTGCATTGACGAGGGCCATGACGACCTGGTAGCCCGACGACCCCTCCCCCGTCAGCGACAGATCGGGTGCGTACTGGCCCATGACCGAGCGGTAGAGGATCGAGTCGGGGCGGTCGGAGTAGGCATCTGTCGCGGTGATGCCCATGTCACCCTCGACTGCTGAAATGCCGACCACGTCCAGCACGTTGGGACTCAAGCAGACGGTGTTGAGAACCTTCTTGGTGTCCGGGGCTGTTGTCTGGACCGCTTTCATCACCGAGGTGCACAGCGCGGCGTCGGAGATGATGCTGATGCCGTCCGGATTGTCGGCCATGCCGGCCGCGACCAGCGGCGTGGGGTCCGGGACCCCGAGTGCAATCGGTACGACGTTGAGTTCGATTCCCTGGGCGTCGAACACCGGTTTACCCATCTGCTCGATGATGCCGGCGATACCGCCGCCGTCACTCGCGAAGATCGTCATCGACTTCACGCCTTGCGCTTTCGCCGCGGTGGCGGTCGCGGTCATCGTTCCCGGGAGCCCGGAGGCGAGGGCAAACGAGTCGGGCGAGGTGACATCGAGCTGCGAGACGCCGTTCAGCGTGACGTAGGGAATCCCGGCACCGCCGACGATCGGCACGATGGCCGACCCCTGCGAGGTTCCGGGCGTGAGAACGGCAGCTACCTTCTGTTCGACCATCTGATTGGCGCAGTTCGTCGCCGAGGTCGGCTCCTCGGCCTGTTTGCAGATCACGAAATCGATGGCGTGACCGCCTGCGAAGCCGCCTCCGTTGTTGTTGACATATTCGACAGCGGCCTCGGCGCCTTCGCGCCATTCGGGAATCGACACCGCGCCGCCGCCCTCGGTGGCGATGAATCCGATCTTGACCGGCGACCCGGCGGCCGCGTCGCCGGGTAGCGCGGTGGTGGAGGCTTCCGCGGCTGAGACGCCGTCGCCGTCACTGCTGCTACACGCTGTGACTCCGAGCGCCGCGGCGAGAAGAATTCCACCGAGACCTGCGACAGCGCGCCGCGAGTGAACCGAACCGCTGAGTTTCATGATCTTGTCCCTTCGGGTGTCCGTGAGAGCGCGGCCGATTGGGATACTCGGCACACCCGCCCCCCAGAGTGATGACCATCACTGTGATCGTCAGCGATTATCGGCGCCCATGACAGGCCGCCGGTTAGCCATCCTCCCGCCCACTGGGAAATGTCCGCTTTCATCCAGGATCTCGTCCCAAACGACGCGCTCGGGACGGCGATCCACACCGGTGACCGGCGCCCGCTGACCGGGAACGACCGGGCACAGCGGACGAGTTACGGCGTAGAACCGTTCTCTGACACTGACATCACCGAGGAGCGGAACATTCATGAAACAACTCGAGGGGCGCATCGCCGTCGTCACCGGCGGAGCCAACGGAATCGGGCTGGGTCTGGCCACACGATTCCTGCACGAGGGCATGCACGTAGTCATCGCCGACAACGACGACGCGAGCCTGAAACGCGCGGCGGCCGAGCTCTCCCTCCTCGGGGAGGTCGAGACCGTTCACGCCGATGTCGCCGACGAGCACTCAGTACGTGCGCTCGCCGACGCCGCGGTCGCCCGTTTCGGCGCCGTCCACGTTCTCTGTAACAACGCCGGGGTCGGCGGCATGCAGCGGTTCTCGACCACGAATCTGGACACCTGGCGTTGGACTGTGGGGGTCAACCTGTGGGGAGCCATCCACGGGTGCAACATCTTTCTTCCCATCCTGGCGGACCAGGACGAGGCATATATCGTGAACACAGCCTCGATGGCCGGGTTCCTGACCACTGCCCCGCTGCATCCCTACGCGGCCTCGAAGGCCGGCGTCGTCGCACTGTCCGAGACACTGGCCCACGAGTTCGCGACCGAGTACCCACACATCGGGGTAGCGGTCCTGTGCCCTGCATACACCGCCACATCGATAGCCGACGACGAACGGAACGCCCCGAACGGCCACGTTCCCAGATCGGTGGCCGATCCCGAACTGGAATCACTCCGCGCCAAGGTCAATGCCGACATCGGCGCGGGGGTTCCCACGGAGACCGTGGCCGATCTCGTGGTCCGCGGTATGGCTGCTCGCAAGACCCACATCTTTCCGTCGCCGGAGTGGCTGAACTACTGGCAGGATCGCGTCGACCGCGTGAAAGCGCAGCTGTGAACCGCCCGCAGGGAGCCTGACCAGCGCACGCTGCTCGTCGACCGGCCCCACGATTCAGGCGTGCCGCGGCTCTGCGGTCCGCGCGGACCGCGGCAAGCACAGCGCCGCGACGACCGAGACGACCACGGCACCCAACGAGACCACAACCGCCCACGTGAACCCCGCCGTCGACGGTGCCGTCATATCACCCCCGGCGACCTCGGTGACGTTGTTGGCGAGGATCATTCCGGTCACCGCGGCGGCAGCGGCCAGGCCGACTATCCGCATCAGTGCGTTCAGGCCATTGGCCTCACCGGTCTGCTCGACCGGGGTGGCCTCCATGATGAGCGTCGGCAGCGTCGCGTAGGACATTCCGGTCGAGGTACCGATCAGACAGGTGATGACCACGAGAAAGACTATCGGGAAAGCCCACCCCACGAGGAGCGCGACAAGCAGAGCACACAACCCGACGATCGCGATCAGACTCGCGATGACGAGGGTCACGCGTACCCCGAGCGACCTTCCGAGTCGAGCACCGACATTCGACGATACGAACGCGGCCAAGCCAGTCGGCGCCATGAGCAACCCGGCCGACAGCATCGACACACCGAGTCCGTTCTCCGTCGAAGCCGGCGCCATGAGCATCTGGATGGGAACCAGTTCCATACCGTAGAACGCGAAAGCGTTCATCAGGCCGATGACGTTTCCGAGCATGACCGCACGCAGTGTCGCGATCCGGAGGTCCAGCAACGGATTGCGTTTCCGGCGTTCGTAGTTCACCCAGACCACGAATGTCGCAGCGGACAGTCCGAACATCGAGAGCGTCAGCGAACTCGTCCATCCCCACTCGGGTCCCTTGCTCAGGGGCAGGAGCAACGTCAGCAAGATGACACTCAGTCCGATCGCCCCGAACAGATCGAACCGCCCCCCGGTCCGATTGCCGATCACCTTGATCAGGGCGACGATACCGACGAAGCATGCCACTGACCCGGCCACCGAGATCCAGAACAACTCACGCCAACCGAATGTCTGCGCGACGAAGGCTGAAAACGGCAGGCCAAGAGCGCCGCCCACGGCCAGGGACGAACTCATCATCCCGACCGCAGTTCCCAACCTGTGCGCCGGCACGAAATCCCTCATGATGCTGATCCCCACGGCCACGAAGGCGACCCCGAGACCTTGAAGGGCACGACCGACCAGGAAAACGGTGAGCCCCGGGGCGACCGCACACACGAGCGACCCGACGGCCACTCCACCGACGCAGAAGAGCAGAACGCGCCGCTTTCCGACCATGTCGGCAACACGGCCGGCGATCGGGGTGGCCACCGCGCCGACGGCCATGGTCACCGTCACTGCCCACGACGCGTTGCTGGCGGTGGTGCCGAGCATCACCGGCAGCATCGGGATCAATGGAACGATCAATGTCTGGGTGAGAGACATCGCGATCCCCGCCACGCAGAGGACGACGACACCGAACATGGTCTTCGACGCGTCACCACCGCCACCACGCGACTCAGACATCGCCGCGTCCTCGTCAGCCGGGGACGTTCCGCATGGCTCTACTGCGTGCTCCACGAGAGCTTGCTCCTGTTCTCAGCGCGTCCACGACCACCCGTGGACAGTTGTTCCACGCACCGGCTCGACTCGGCGACACAGCCGGCAACTGCTGGGGCCACGGTGCCGAGATGCGATGTCGACCACCAGAGCGCACCAAGGGCGAGTACCAGCTCGGCGAGGGTCACGAGCAGCGACACGTGCATCGAGGCAGGGATCGCGACGCGATCGGCGGCCATCGTGACGCCGTGCTGATGGGCGACCCCGCCGACCGCGGCAGCCATATGAAGTGCGAGCATCGCGACCGACATGAGTGCGGTGAGGGCCCACAGCCTCGTTGTCGGGTCGCGAACGAGGTGGACACCGCAGACAACACAGCCCGCGGCCATGGCGAGCCAGACGATCGAATGCGCGAAACCCATGTGTCCCATCACCATGAGATGCGCTGCCCCGTTCAACAACGCAACGCACAATGCTCCTAGTCCAAGAACACGGTGCAACCACATCAGGTTCGCGGACCCACTCGGCCGATGCCCTGCTGTCGACTCCCGGCGAACTTCATTGCTAGGACGCGTGGCCGTTGGTGCCGTTGGCGCCGTTGGTGTGCGTCGTACAGTGGCCGCCCATCGACGGCGCAGGTACGTTCAGCGTGGGGTTCCGGTCGAAGAAATTGTAAGGGCGCAGACTGAACTTCGCGTAGTCCATCGGCATGATCGGCCAGTCCTCGGCACGAGGGAAGTGCGTCAACCCGAAGGTGTGCCACAGAACCAGATCCTGCCCCACCAGCGACTCATCACCCGAGATGAAGTCCGGAATGCCCTCACCTGCCGGACTGTTCGTCACGAAGTCACCTGAGGCATAACGTTCGGCAGGATCATACTTCGTCACGAACAGATGCTTGGTGGCGAAGGCCGCTCGCTTTGCCACCCAGGACGAGTCGTCCGCCATGAGCGTCGGACCGTCCACCGGATGCAGAACATAAGACGCCGGGTGGCCCAATCGATTCCGCGAATCGGTCGAGGCGATCTGCCACACCCGACCTCGGCCGCCGTCCGCGACCCGGCCTGAGTCGCGCTCCGAGACAATTGGTGTGATCGACTTGGTGAACGCGTTCCCGTTCGGATTGCTCTCGGAGATCGGCAATCTCACGGCGTCGATCTCGTTGACGACGTTGGCGGATCCGTCGATGTCGAGGTCGAGTCGAGCGTTGAAAAGGTGCTGGTGATAGGGGGCCCCGAGCCCGGGCGCGACTTCGGAAGCGAACGGATACGGACCGTCGTCGCCGTCACCCGGATACGCCGACGTGAAGAGGATACCGGTCAGCTTTGCTTCGCACTCGATTGTGCCGTCGAGATAGAGGTACCAGAAGAATCCGTAGTCGTAGTTGCCCACATTGGTGAAGAAGGAGATCACGAGTCGTCGAGACCGGCGGACCTCGTTCGCGCCGGTGAACGGGTCGGTGTGCTTCCACAGAGATCCGTAGTCCTCCTCGTGCATGCAGATCGCGTTCGCGATGCGGCGCGGCACACCTGCCTCGTCCGCGAAGAGGCCATCGAAGTACTTGATCTCGCCGACGCAGTCGCATCCGAGTTCCAACGAACTCGTGAACCTGCCATAGATGATCTCACCTGCATCGAAGTAGTTCTGCCAGAACCGGTTCGGACCAGGATCGCCGTAGGGCACCACCATCTCGCTGATCGAACCGCGATACATGACAGATCGATCGACACCCTGGTCGTTGAACGTGACCTGGTGGAGCACCAGACCCTCTCGGACATCGAACCCCACGCGGAACTTCCAGTTCGCCCACGTGACATGCTCCCCGTCGACGGAGAAGCTGGGACCTTCGGGCTGGGTGATCTCGATCGGCTTGAGCCCCTCGAGCGGAGGGCCCTGCACCTCGGGGTCGTCATAGTTGCCGCTCTCGGCCGGGATGTCGAACACGTGCGTGTCGATCACCTTGAGCACCGCACCGCCGGTCAGATCCACATATGCCGACACTCCGTCCACCGGATGAGCCCACGGGTGATCCTTCTTGTGGTCCATTCGGAAAGCGAGACACCGCGAGATCAACCGACCCTCTTCTTCGGCGTATCCGAAGTTTCCCGCGGGCAGGGCGATGACCTTGACATCAGCCGGGGTGACGCCGCGAGCCGCGAGCGCATCGATCCATTGCTTGTTCTCGGCCAGCACCTTCAGGATCTTCGCGGCTTCGGAATCCAAGACGGGCAGACGGCCTCTGGACCCGTCGACGTCGACCGAGCCGACCACGGCCCCCTCGGACAGGGAGATCACCAAGTCGGTGCACTTGCCGGAGTCGACATCCTGCAACCACACCCGTGCTCGCCGATCGGGTGCCGGCACGTCCCCCGCCATCCACGCGCGGAATTCATGCTTCGGTGGTTCCTCGAGACCTACGTAGGAGAAGCGAGTGCTCTCGGTGTAGTAGGGCAGGCCATTCACGATACCGCGCACGACATCGAACTCCGCGCTGCTCAGGGACGCCAGCGGGTGGACACTGGCCACCGGGCGCTTCTCGGCGAGTCCAGGCTCGTTGATGGTCATCTTTGGAACTTCCCTTCGCTGTAGGCGATCGTGATTCGGGACGTGACGTCGATCAGGTAGCGGCGTCGAAGACCTCGGAGTAGATCGCGGATTCCCTTGTGTCAAGCACGATCTCCATGCTGGACAAGAGGAGCGAATCGACGCCGACCCGAGCCGCACCGTTGACTATCCCGCTGGAAAGTGCATGCGGACGGCCGTCGATGATCTTGTTGACGAGGATGTAGGACTTGAAGTCCAGTGTGTTGTCATCGCCGTTCGAGACCACGATGTTGGACGAGTTGTGCCGCAGCGGATATGGACTGGCGAGGCGGTGCTTCTCCTGCCAGGCCATCACCTCGTCGACGCCCGTCGCGTCGATGCGGATGAAGTCCTCGTACGAGGTCGTTCCGGTGTCGCTCCGGCACTTGAACGCGAAATCGTCGACCACCAGAGACCGCAGCGCGGTCGGATCCCATTCGTCGTAGTGGAACCACCAGCTACTCACGAGCTGGATCACATCAGTCGCGCCGAACACGCCTTCCGGGGATCGCGATACCATGCCCTCACACCTCACTCATCGATCTCATGCACTCTGACTCGATCTCGAGTGTCACCGGCGTCGCGGGTTTGTCGTAGGCCTTCTCCCATTGGGCGGAAATAAGGGTCTACGCGTCGGCCGCCACCGACCGCACGGACCCCTCCGGTCGGCCGATCTCCATCTCCCGGCCAGCGGGAACAGTCGTTGCGCGAGCCGCAGCCCGGTGGGGTAATTCCACGTACCAATCCCAACCAGGTCGGTGTGACACCCCGCCGCCCCACCGAGTACAACCCGGACTGCGCGCTCGGCGCAGTCGGCCTTCGGACATCGTGCCGGGGTCGACCTCAGTGGAGCGCGACTGCCGTGTCCGGCCCCGAAGG
The DNA here is from genome assembly GCF_001698225.1 of Gordonia terrae. NCBI lineage: Bacteria > Bacillati > Actinomycetota > Actinomycetes > Mycobacteriales > Gordoniaceae > Gordonia > Gordonia terrae. The sequence goes on along the minus strand of NZ_CP016594.1, from coordinate 1,023,752 downwards.
AGTGAGCAATGACCCAGGCACTACACCCGATGGCTCGAGCCGTTCCCACGAAGTTCATCGAGAACATCTACACGCCGGATGAGATCGAGCTGCTGTTCGATGTCATTCGGCATCGCGAGCCGCTGCGTCTGATCGCGGCGCAGCACTTCAACACGGCCGAGGAGTACTTGGCCGTTGCCGGCGCGAAGAGTCGCGACCAGAACAAGAAGCTGCAGCTCTCGGATCTGCTCACACCCACCTTTCGCGGCTACCTCGGGGATCAGGGCGTCTCATTCGAAGAGCGGACGCAAGACCTCTACTACAGTCGTCGCCTGCTCGACATGATCAAGACGATCCACGGCGGTCAGTACGCTTTCCCGACGAACTACACGTTCAACGTCCGCGCTCCAGCTCACAGCTTCGATGCCGGACACCTCGACGGCACCAGTTTCCGCGGGATGACCATGCAGAACACCCCGCTGTGGCTGATCGGAATCATGGCCAAGTCCGGCCTGTTCGAGAGGTGGGAGTTCAAGACCGGCCAGGTGATCGCATACTTCTACAACTCGGACGTAGACGGCGGTTTCACCTACTGGCAGGACGGACCCGACAAGCCGCCGAGCCGTCTCGCCGCACCGTTCCACAACAGCGGGGTACTCATGAACGCGGAGCGGGTGTTCCATCGTGGCGAGGCGAGCGGCCCTCGGGACAAGAGGTCCATCCCCAAGCTCGCCTTGAACTCGCTCATCTCCGGCGACGGCGACCACGAGTGGGTCATTCGCAATGACGGTGAGGAAATCGCACGCTATCACGACGACGAGATGCGATTCCTGTTCCATTACAGTGCATACGTTTTCGATGATCTCGCGGATGTGAAGCGTTATCTCGACCATACGGACAATCTGACCGCGGACCGTGTCTTCGAGATGTTCATCGCCGATCTCGATGCGCGCGGCGTGAAGTACGAGAAGCCGTCGGATCCGATGAACGACGAAGCGTTCAAGGCAGTCCTTGCCCAGACCTATGCGATGGCCCCGACGAGCTACCCCGCCGAGGCACCGCTCGATGTTCCGGGTGCAGCCTGACCTGCTCGAGTACCAGACCTCTCACAGCGACTGCTGCGGCCGATTATCAATCGGCCGCAGCAGTCGTTTTGACGTATGTGAACCAAATTGCAGGCAAGCCAGATCAGAATCGTGATCGCGACGCCGGCCGGCGCGCGGAATCGCGGCGCGGACAACTCTCGGTCCAACAACTGGGACCCCCCTGCAGCCTCCCGGTGCATAAGTCATCGCCACGTGGACCGAGGCACTCACGGTAGGTGACAGGTCGGCCGCATTCGACACAAGCGAGACCGGTGTTGATCGTCGTGTAGTTCACCCCCACAATGTATTTCGCAAGCAGAGACAGGTGCGTCACCGGACCGCTCATCGGGAGTATCGCGAAATCCGAGATGGCGAACAGCCCACCAGATCCCCGAGGTCCGGCTGGCGGGACAAACGCTTCGCAACGGGAAAGACATCGAGTGGAGTGGTACGGAACATCACAACCGCGCGTAACTGCGCCCGTACAAGGGTCCGCTCATGTCAACCGATTCAGCTGTCTCACCCACCGAAGAGCCACACGAGGGATCCCAGAGCGTCGGGTGGTCGCCTCGACTCGTTCTGGGCCTCATTGCGATCATCCTCCTGCTCGAGGTCTTCTCGATCAGTTACATGATGGTCGCAACGGCACTACCTGACATCGCGGCTCACTTCGGCACCAATCAGGTGGCCTGGACCGTAACCGCTTTCGCACTCACGGGCGCCGTCGTTTCGCCGCTCGTCGCTAAACTGGCACTCATCTTCGGCAAACGGACGATGCTGATCACATGCGTCGCTGTTGCCTCGGTGGGGGCTCTCATCAGCGCTCTGGCCCCGACTTTCGGAATCCTGATCCTGGGTCGGGCGATCTTCGGGTTCCTTGTGCCCTGCCTGTTCCTGAGCTACCTGCTAATCCGGGACGTGTTCCCGCCCAGGACCGTTCCGATGGCGATCAGCATCGTGACGAGCGGCATGGGCCTCATCGCGGTGCCGGCACCATTTCTGACCGGGTTCCTGCTCGACCGTTATGGGTTCCGGAGTGTGTTCTGGTTCTTCTTCATCACCACGCTGGTCCTGATGGTGGTGATCCGCGCGCTAGTCGAAGAATCGTCTGTGCGGGTTGAATCCCGGATCGACCTGCTGGGCGCCGCTCTTCTCGGCGCCGGCGTCGCGGGCGTCCTGATCGCCATCAGCTTCGGCCCCAGCTGGGGCTGGGCCGCGGGTTCGACGTTGATGTTCCTGGCGGCCGGTATCGTCCTGTTGCTCCTGTGGATCGCATCCGCCCGACGCATCGCGAACCCGCTCATCGACCTCAAGGTCTTGTGCCGCAGGTCGGTCATGCTGACGGTCACGTCATCGGGACTGGCCTACGGGGTGTCAGGGTTGTTCGGAACCCTCCTACCCACGATGATCATGGCTCCCGTCGTGTTCGACCTCGGCTACGGATGGGGGCTTTCCGCGGAGGAATTCGCCTTCTTCCAGTTGCCCGTCGTCATCGCCATCGTGCTCAGCGGACTCCTGGCCGGCTACCTCATGGGACGGGGCCGCACCCCACGGGTGGCAATGATCGCCGGTATGGCCGTCAACACTTTCGGCTTCCTGCTCTTCGCCATCGACCATTCGGACAAGAACATGCTTCTGCTGTTCGGTGCTGTCGTCGGTTTCGGCCAGGGCATGGCGTACGCGGCGATCCCCAACCTCGTCGTCACGATCGTCGAGGTGGAGTATCAGACGGAGGCGGCCAGCATTGTCTCCGTTGCGAAGGGCTTGTTCTCCTCGATCCTCGCACTGGTGGCGTTCACCGTGATGAACAATTGGTACATTGCCACCTCGGTGGAGGGCTCGGTCTTCTACTCCTACACCGGGTTCACCGCGGCCTTCGCCATTGCGGCGGCCGGCGGAGGTCTGGCACTTCTGCTCGCGATCGCGCTACCCCGTCGGATGGCGACGACCGTGAGCGCGGTCGCAGAACCTGCGCGAGCAACAACACACTGATCGACCGGCGCCTGCTCGTCGAAGAGCCCGGGGTTCCTGACGAGGGAACCCCGGGCTCAGCGCTCGCCGACTTCTGTCGACCTATCAGGTACGCGTGGCGGTCGTCCCGAGATTGACCTCCAGAACTGTTCCGGTGGTCAATCCCGGATCCCCGACCAGATACATGACTGCCCTGGTGACGTCTTCGGGCTCGAGCCACGGAACTCCCAGAGGTCCGAGTCCGGCGAACACCGCTCGCGCATCCTCGGGCGTCGGTTTGTCCAGATCGGGACGAAACCGACGTAATGTGCTTTCGTTCATCACCATCGGCGTCGCCACCGAGGTCGGGCACACCACGTTGGCGGTGATCCCACGGGATCCAACCTCCAGCGCCACCGACTTGATGAGCCCGATGACGCCCCATTTGGTGGCCGCGTAGTGCGAAAGATCGTTCATCCCGCCGCGCCCCGCGCCGGAGGACACGCCGATGATCCGACCGAAACCGTTCGTCTTCATCGCGCCCACCGCGGCCCGTACGCAGTTGAACGTGCCGGTCAGATTCGTGTCGACCATGTCGGCCCACTGTTCGTCACTGATGCGATCCACCGGGCTGAAGCCGCAGATCCCGGCGTTGGCAACGAGCACATCGAGCCTGCCGTGGTGGTCCATGATGTCCGCGACGAGTACGTTGACCGCTTGTGAATCCCGCACGTCGAGTTGTGCCGCCGTGGCGCGTCCACCGGCCGCGACGATCTCGCCGACCGTCGCGGCCAACTCCGACTCGGCGGCCAGTTCATAGCTGACGCTGTCTATCTGTCGGGCGATGTCGCTGACGATCACGTGGGCGCCGGCCGCCGCGAGCGCTCTGGCGTGAGCACGACCCTGCCCGCGGGCCGCACCGGTGACCCACGCAGTCCGCCCGGTCAAGTCGCACATGACATGCCCTCCACTACGGGGAGCCCCCGGCTCGAACTCAGAATCGGATGACCCCCCTGACGATCTCACTTGCCAGCATGTCGGCGAAGCCCTTGTTGATGTCCGTCAGCTCGTACTCTCTGGTGACCATTTCGTCCAGCTTCAGTTTTCCGTCCATGTAGAGCCGCAACAACATCGGGATATCGGACCGCGGGTTGGCATTGCCGTACCACGAACCGGTGATGGTTTTGCGCATCGACGTCAGGTCGATCAGCCTCAGATCGACGGCCGACTCCGTCGGGTCGCCGACGGACACTTGAACGCACGTGCCGCCTTTGCCCAGCAACGACATCGCGGGCGCTAGGGCGCTTCCGTGCATCTTGTCGATCGATATGACGACGACGTCTGCCATCGCACCCCACGTCAGATCCTGGAGGAGAGTTGCGGCCTCCGCGATGTCGGAGGCCGCATGCGTGGCCCCGAACCGAAATGCCTCATCCCTCTTGAATGCAGACGGGTCGACGACGACGACGTGGCGTGCACCTGCCATGGCCGCGCCTTGCACTGCACCACAACCGATCCCACCCATTCCGAGAATCACCGCCGTGTCGCCCGGTTGTGTTCTGCCCACGTAGACCGAGGAGCCCCAGCCAGTGGTGACTCCGCATCCCACCAGTGCTGCCCTCTCCAAGGGGACGTCGGGCGTCACTTTCACACACGACGCCTCGTTCACGACGGTGTACTCCGCGAATGCGCCGAGAATGCACATCAGCGAGGCGTCACGTCCTTGGGCATGGTGGCGAGATGTGTCATCGGCGACCTGCAATCCGGGACCGATCTTCGCACCCAGATCACAGACGCTGGACATTCCACGGGCGCAAGCGCGACACCGTCCGCAGGACGGGATGAAGCTCAGGACCACCGGGTCTCCGACCGCGACGGAGGTAACCCCTGGGCCCACTCGTTCGATCACCCCGGCGCCCTCGTGGCCACCGATCAGCGGGTACGCCATCGGATTGGTCCCGTCCCTCATGTGCTCGTCTGAGTGGCACAGCCCAGCCGCCACCATCCTGACCAGGACCTCGCCGTGTCGCGGTTCGTCGAGTTCGATCTCTTCGACGCTCCAGGGCTGATCCGGCCCCCACAACACTGCTGCCTTGGTCTTCATGGTCTGCGCCTTTCGTCGACTTTGTCCGCACCCGCACGGCATCGAGGCTCATCAGGCACGCGAAGTAGCCAGAGACGCTCACCGTGGCAACCGACCATCAGGCTGAAACACAGTCGCTGCACTGGCACTCAACCGCAATTCACGTCGTTGACACAGCGCGTCTCCCGTCAGCCGGGAGACCACCGCCCGCGCACCGCACGAAGACGTTGTAGTCGTCGTGCGCCGGAATCGCAGACGCGGAGTCGGCGCCGGACCGCGCCAAGCCATCCGCCTGAACCCGACCTGTTGAGGACTGAATCATGCCGGAGATGTCGCCCGCTGCCGCCGACGCTTTTCTACGCGACCTCCATGTCGGCGTATTGGCCGTGGAACGAACCTCGAACCCTCCACTGGCGGTGCCGATCTGGTATGACCTCGACGAGGCGGGCAATGTCATCATCTGGACGCCCGCTGACTCGTGGAAGGCGAGGCTGATCGGCGCGGCCGGCAGAGCGACTTTCATCGTCCAGCAGGAAGCAGAGCCATACGCGTACGTGATGATCGAAGGTCACACCACCAGTGCGCCAGCAGATGAGGGGACGGCCCGTCGTATTGCCCGGCGATACTTCGGGGAGGCGCGGGGCGACCAGTTTCTGGACTCGACCCCCGTCGACGGCAACCTCGTCATCACCATTCACCGAGACAAGCTGCGATCCTTTACCTACGACGAGTGACCAGACGTCTGCGCTCGCGAACCCATCGACCTCGTCAGAGATCCCCGATTCGATGCACCCGAATCGAATTGGTGAGACCTCCGGTGCCCGCGGGCACTCCCGCGATGATGACAACCGTGTCGCCATGCACGCACAGGCCACTCTTGGTCAATTCCTGATCGATCTGCGCGATCATGGCGTCGGTCGTCTCGACCCGGCCGACAAGGTGAGGATCAGTCCCCCAGCTCAGCGCGAGGCTGTTTCGCACAGCAACGTTCGGGGTGAAGCCGACGATCGGCAACGACGGATGAAGGCGAGCCACTCGTCGGACAGTGTCACCGGACTGGGTGTAGGCGACCAGAGCTTGCGCCTCGAGCCTTTCGGCTATGTCCCGGGCGGCGTAGGACACGACACCCGAACGCGTCTTCGGCATGTGTCCAAACGGGGAGGCTCTGGAGGAGTCGGATTCCGCTGCGACGACAATTCGCGACATCGTGCGAACGGTTTCCACTGCATGCCGGCCGACCGAGGTCTCTCCAGAGAGCATCACCGCGTCGGCTCCGTCGAGAACCGCGTTGGCGACATCCGATGCCTCGGCTCGAGTGGGGCGCGAATTCTCGATCATAGAATCGAGCATCTGTGTCGCGACGATGACCGGTTTGGCGTACTCGCGTGCGAGTTCGATGACCCGCTTCTGTGCCAAAGGGACGTTCTCCAGGGGGATTTCGACACCCAGATCGCCGCGCGCGACCATCACGGCGTCGAATGCGTTCACGATGGCCTCGATGTCGGCAACCGCTTCGGGCTTTTCGATCTTGGCGATGACGGGGGTTCTGCGGCCCATTCGGTCCATGACAGCGGACACCTGCTCGATGTCAGATGCCTTCCGGACGAACGACAACGCGACGAGGTCGACTCCGAGGTCGAGTGCGAATTCGAGATCTTCGATGTCCTTGTCGGACATGGCGGGCACCGACACGTTCATCCCTGGGAGCGACAGCCCTTTGTTGTTGCTGATCGGTCCGCCGTGGACGACCCGACACACGACATCGGATGATCCCTCGATCGAGTCGACGCGCAACTCCAACTTCCCATCGTCGACGAGAATGGTGTCGCCGGGCCGAGCGTCGGCGACGAGCTCGCTGTACGTCGTCGATACTCGACGGTGGGTCCCGGGAACGTCCTCCACGGTGATGCGAACGATCTCGTCGACCGACCAGACAGTCGGGCCCTCCTCGAATCGGCCTAGTCGGATCTTCGGTCCTTGCAGGTCGGCGAGGATCGCCACGGACGCCCCGTGGCGTTCGGCAGCAGCGCGCACCATCGAGTATCGGGCCGCGTGTTCGGAGTGGTCACCGTGACTGAAGTTGAGTCGTGCGACGTTCATACCGCTGGTGATGAGTTCGTCCAGGGTGCCATCGGTGTCCGTCGACGGACCCAGTGTGCACACGATTTTCGTCCTTCGATCGAGTGCGATTCGAGGGGTGGCACTCTGGAGTGACGTGTCGGCCAGATCATGTGTAGCAGTACTCACTGTGGTTCCTCCTGAAGCTATGTCGAGGCCGCATCCCGCGTGACGTGGTCGGCGGGGCGGGGTCGTCGGCGGCTCGCCGGGTACCCGGCTCATGACTGTTCCCAGATCAGGTTGGTCAGAGCGCCTTCAGTTCCTCGATGACCGAATGGACGGACTTCTTCGCGTCTCCGAACAGCATCGAGGTGCGATCGGCGGTGAAGAGCGGGTTGTCGATACCCGCATAGCCCGAACTCATCGACCGCTTGAGTACGATCACCGACCGCGACTCGTCTACGTCGAGAATCGGCATCCCGTGGATGGGCGAACTGGGATCGTTGCGAGCGGCCGGGTTGGTGACGTCGTTTGCGCCGATGACGAGGGTGACATCGGTTCGAGAGAACTCGCCGTTGATGTCGTCCATCTCCTTCATCGAGTCGTAGTCCACGTCCGCTTCGGCGAGCAACACGTTCATGTGACCGGGCATACGGCCGGCGACCGGGTGGATCGCGTACTTCACCTCGACGCCCTTCGACTCGAGAATCGCCGCCATGTCCTTCACTGCGTGCTGAGCCTGGGCGACAGCCAAGCCGTAACCCGGGACCACGATCACCTGCGACGCATACGCCATCTGGATTGCGGCGTCCGCGGCGGATGTGGACTTCACGGTGCCGCCGCCCCCGTCGGCCGCAGCGCCCGCCGCGGACGCGTCGGCTCCGCCGAACGAACCGAACACGATCGCTGGTATCGACCGGTTCATCGCCGTCGCCATCAGGTTGGTCAGGATGGTGCCTGACGCGCCGACGATCATGCCCGCGACAATCATCGCGGTGTTGTTCAGCGCCAGGCCTGCGGCGGCCGCCGAAAGCCCGGTCAGGGCGTTGAGCAGCGAGATGACCACCGGCATGTCCGCGCCGCCGATCGGTAACACGACGAACAGACCCAGCAGTCCGGCAGCGATCAATACGGCCACGATCCACCAGGTGGCCGTACCCTCACCAGGTGTCGCATGAAGGCCGATCCACACCGACGCGGCGATCGCAGACAACACGAGGAGCATGTTCAGTACCTGGAACGTGCGCGCCCTGGCGACAAACGCCTTCTCGACCTCTTTGTTCAGCAATTCCTGCAACTTGGCGAACGCCACCAGCGACCCCCAGAATGACACCGAACCGACGATCGCGGCGAACAGGGAGCCGACGACGATGTGGACCGTCGGTTCCTCGCCGTGCTGGAAGGCCGAGAAGCCGTCGGTCTCGAGGAACTCCGCCCATGCGATGAGAGCGACCGTGCCTCCCCCGACCCCGTTGAACAGTGCGACCAATTGCGGCATCGCCGTCATCTTGGTGCGCCTGGCCGGCGGAACACCGAGGATCACACCGATTGCCAGACCCGCGGCGATCAAGACCCAATTGGTCGCGGCGGTCTCACGCACCTCGATCAGCGTGGCGACGACGGCCACGCCCATGCCGATTGCCGCGATCCAGTTGCCGCGCACAGCAGTCTTGGGTCCGGTCAGGCCCATCAGTCCGTAGATGAAAAGGGCGAAGGATGCGATGTAGAGAGCCGCCACCAGGTTGTTCACTTGTCGGCCCCCTCACGCACGACCGGAGCGGCCTTGGATTTGAACATCCCCAGCATGCGGTCGGTGACCAGGAAGCCGCCCACCACATTGAGGGTGCCGAAGATCAGCGCGACGAACGCGATGCCCCGCACGCCCCATGACGCGTCCTCGGGCAACCGACCGAGGACGATGAGCGCACCCAGAACGACGATGCCGTGGATGGCGTTGGTACCCGACATCAGGGGCGTGTGCAGCGTATTGGGCACCTTGGAGATGACGGCGAACCCGACGAACCCGGCCAGAACCAGGATCGCGATGTTCGAGAGCAGTGACATGTACATCAGGGGATGTTCTCCATCGAATCGGACCGCTATCGGTTGAAGAGGTTTGCCTAGCGCAGACCCGCGTCAGCCGGCGAGGCGACCTGGGGTCAAAAGCTGCTGACAGCGACTGCTCGGCGATTCTGAGCAGCACACGGACGATCACGAACGCATGCGTTGTAGGCCGGTGACGCAGGACTTCTCGAGAACCTCGTCGGCGAAGTCCGGCGCCAACGAGCCGGACTCGTCGAGCATCAGTTCCAGCAGCGCGGACACGTTCTTCGAGTACAGCTCGCTGGCGTGCTCGGGCATCGTGGCCGGCAGGTTCAGCGGTGAGCAGATGGTGACACTGTTCTTCACGACGGTCTGGCCGGGCTCGGTGAGTTCGCAGTTTCCGCCCGTCTCCCCCGCCAGGTCGACAATCACGCTCCCCGGCTTCATGGCTGCCACGGCCGCCGCCGTGACCAGTCGCGGGGCGGGTCGGCCGGGCACCAATGCGGTGGTGATGACTACGTCGAACGTCGAAATGGCCTTCTCGAGCGCCACTTGCTGCTGGGCGCGCTCGCCGTGGGAGAGTTCACGGGCGTACCCACCCTCTCCCGCCGCCTCGATCCCGAGCTCGAGCCATTGCGCTCCCACGGATCGCACCTGATCGGCCACCTCGGGACGCACGTCGTACCCGGTCGGACGGGCGCCGAGACGCTTGGCCGTCGCGAGAGCCTGCAACCCGGCGACACCGACCCCGAGCACCAGGACGGTGGCTGGTTTCACGGTGCCCGCCGCTGTGGTCAGCATCGGGAAGAACCGCGGCGACTGCGACGCCGCGAGCAGAACCGCTTTGTAACCGGCCACATTGGCCTGCGAGGACAGGGCGTCCATCACCTGTGCGCGTGAGATGCGCGGGATCGCCTCCACCGCGAACGCGTGGACCCCGCCCGCGGCGAGCGCGGGAATGGACGTGTCTGCGTTGCGGGGCGTCAGGAAGCCGATGAGGGTGGTTCCCGACGCAAGTTTGCCCACCTCGATCTCCGAGGGCGGCGCCACCTTGACGACCACGTCAGCCGACCAGGGGTTGCCGATCTCGGCGCCCGCCCCGACGTAGAGCTCATCCGGGATGAGCGCACCGAGGCCCGCCCCGGCCTCTACGACCACTTGTATCCCCTTGCTCACCAACGACGACACGACCTTGGGGACCAGCGCCACCCGTCGTTCGCCCTCCGCCGTCTCTCGCACGACACCGACGAGCGCACCCCGCGCTTCTTCGTCTAACAATGTGGAGCACACTTCCTGTTCGGATCTCATAGCAGCAGAGGTCGTTTCATGAATTGGTTGACGAGCGCTTCCACGACCACCACCGGCGTCGCCGGTGTGTCGTCCACGACGCGGAGGAACGATCGGTTGCCCGAGCACAGTTCGACGCTGACTCCGACAAGCCGATGTCGACTGTTTCGATATCGGTCGTGGGGTGCTCCTCCGGGACGGCTGACCTAGGCTCTTGTTGTTCGGCCTTGTCCAATGCGCGCATCAGCGTGTTGATCACCACGTCTTCGTAAGCCACGTAACCGACCTTTCTGGACGCGCCCGCCGGGATGTGCTGAGACGTGTCACGACGACACCGCCGTGGCTGAAACCGTTGTGGGAACCGACTTCTCGAATCGGGGAGCCCGCCGGATCAGTAGGGGCCCGGCCACCGCTATGAGCAGGAGCAACCCGAGCGGGAGTATCGGCATCCATGAGATGCCCCACTCGTCGACGACAGCCGTGATGGCGGCGGGCCCCACGAACATTCCCGTTACGCCAACAGCGTTGACCAGCCCGATGTTGCGGCCGGCGTTACGTGGGTCCATGCGGCCGGCAGCCGACAACATGATGGGAACGATGCAGGACACACCGAGGCCGACCAGCGCAAAACCCACCAGCGCCTGCGCCGGGGCTGCGGCGGTCATCATGCATCCCGCACCTGCGGCACCGATGATTCCGCTACCCGCCATGACGGCCTTCTGCCCGAAACGCTCAGTGACCTTGTCACCCAACACGCGGCCCACGAATTGCGCACCGGAGAACACGGTGACGGCCATCCCCGCGGCACCGGCCGTGGTATCGAGCGTCCGTCGCACGAACTCCTGCCCCCAGTCGTAGGCCGCGTTCTCGGCAAGGTAGGACACGAACGCCAACAGACCGAACCCGATCATCACCGACAACCCGATGAATCCTGCGGTTCTCGCAACGGGACTCGCCTCCGAACTCGGCGCGACGTCGGTGTCGGCGCTCCAGCCGTCCGACTGTTCATCCGGCAGCACCTCGTCTCGCCGGAGATACATCCGGCCGAAAACGAACCCCAGCACGGACATCGCCACGCCCATCACCAAGAACGGGACCAACGCACTCTCGGTGAACGTCCGCGCGAAGGCGCTGCCGATGATCCCGAATACGAAACCACCGGCGGGATAGGCGGCGTGAAAGGAGGAGATGATGGGTCGCCGGTAGTGGCGCTCCAGTTCAACGCCATTGACGTTGATGACGATGTCGACGAAGCCGCGGAGGATCCCCGCCATCAGTCCCGTCGCGAGCAGGACTGCCATCCCGTCGAGAACAGCAAGCGGCACGTAGAGCAGTGGGTACACGGTCAAGGCGGGTACGGCGACAGCGCGGCATCCCCAACGGTCGATGATCGGTCCCGACACGGCACACCCGATGGCGAAACCCAAGCCGAGAGCGAACGCCAGCGAGCCGAAGCTGGCGTCGCCGTCGTCACCTTGCCACCCAAGGTTATGCCGCAGCGACGTTGTGCTGGTCGACCACATCAGGATGACTGCGCCCAGCTGAAAGAAGCCGAAGAATGTTGCGATACGGGACATCACGAGTCGACGAGGCCTCTGTGTGGCAGGTTGTCTGATCTTGGTCATGATTCGTCCTAGCGTCGGAATGGCGCGGGTCAGAGGCGGTGGCGGTCACCGGCGAGTTCGCGGTTGAAAAAGTCGATGCCCTGCAGGATCTCGCGTTGCGGGTCCGGCGACATGTCTATCTCGGCCACCGCCCAGCCCTCCCAGTCATTGCGATCGAGGAGCTTCGTCCATGCACGCCAGTCGACGACTCCGTCGCCGGAACCCAGGACGCGGAAGTACTTGATCATCTCGTCGTGCCTGGCCATGGGCGGTCCGCTCAGCGTGTGCGGCGGAAGGTGCATCGCGCAGTCTTTCCAGTGCAGGACGGGGGCGCGCGTGGAGTGTTTCTCGACGACGGCCAGTGGATCCCCGCCGTCGAGAGCAATATGACCGGCGTCAATACACAACTTCACCGTGTCGGGATCAGTCGCGGACATGAGGCTGTCGATATCCGCTGTGCGCGAGGCCAGGGAGTACGCGTCGGTGTGAACGGCGACATGCACGCCTTCTGCTGCGGCCACCGCTCCGATACCGTTCAGCAGATCGGCGATCTCGGCGAGCAGGGCGCTGTCAGCGGGGGCGTCGAAGTCCGCTGCCGGAGCTGGGACTCCGACAACGTCGGAGAATTCCGCCCGGGGAATCGTGCTGGTCACTAGGGTCGAGCAACCCACCTCCCGGAGAAATGCCGCATGTGCCGCCGTATCGTCGTGCAGCGCACGCTCGGCTTCGCGACGTGCCGGCGCGTCTGGTGCGTCGAGGACCGCTTTGAGCAAGACCGGCAGAACATAGCTCGACGACATCTGGAGCCCCCGACGATCGAGTTCGCTCTTGAACGCCGCAGCCGAACCGTACGAACGCAATGCGTTGACCCATCCCCCGGGTACGGGCGCGAGCTCGATTCCGCTCAACCCGACTTCAGCGGCGGCGTCGAGCATTCGATCGAAGAACGGCTTCGGATCGGCGTCGACCTCACGCTCGAATGCATCGTGCGGCAGGTCGGGCGCCATGCCCCAGTACGACGACGCGAAATAGGTGACGAGGTCGGTGCTCCATCGCATGGTCAGGCTCATGAGGTGACCTCGTCCACCGTGACCCACTCGTGGCTGTCGGCGGAACGCATGACGGCCTCGATGATGCGTTGAGTTCGTGTGGCTTCCGCGAAACCAGGTGATCCTGGCCGGTTTTCGACGATTGCTCGGACAAATTTCTGGAGTTGTAGGGCGGCGTCGTCGACATACCCGGACCCCATGCCGCCGAGGGGGTACCAGTAGTCCTCATGGTTCTCGTTGAGGTTGACCGTGCGGAAGCCCTGCTTGTCGGGATCGTCGTCGATCAGACTCAGCTTGACCTGATCGGAGTGATTCCAGTCGAATTCGACGGTGCCGCGGGTGCATTCGAGCTCGAAGAACATCCGGTTCTTACGGCCGGATGCGTACACGGTGGCTGCGAATGATCCAATGGCGCCGTTGCGGAACTTGGTCATCCACAGTGCGGCATCGTCGAGATACTCTCCCTCGCGCCTCTCGCGATCAGGTAGCCAGGCGGAGTTCTCCGCCGGATCCTTGGCACCGACAATCGCGGTGACCGACTCGATGTCTCCCACGAGGTATGACGCGAGATCGATGATGTGGGAACCGATATCGCCCGTCACACCCGACCCGCCGGCCCCTTTCTTTGCGCGCCAGCCGCTCAGTACGCGCCCGAGAGCCCCGACGTCCTGTGTGTAGTGAGCGCGGAACTGGAGCGGGTGACCGAGTGTGCCGTCATCGAGCATTCGTTTGACGAAGGACATCGCTGCTGCATGACGGTAGTTGAACCCGACCTGGCTGACCGTTGTGCTCGCGGCCGCCGCTGACTGCATGAGTTCGGCGTCGGCAAGACTGTTGCTGATGGGCTTCTCGACGAACACGTGCTTGCCGGCAGCCAGTGCGGCTATGGCGATCTCGGCGTGGGATGCCGGCGGGGTGACGATGTCGACCACGTCGATGTCGTCGCGGGCGATCACTTCCCGCCAGTCGGCGGACCACTCATCCCAGCCGAGACGGCTCGCTGCGGTCTTGGCACGGTCCTGGTCGGCTTCGACCAGGACCGCTTTGCGGACGGTGGCGCCGGTGTCGGCGGTGATGGGCGCAAGCGCCCACCCGAGGCTGTGGGCATAACCCATGAAGCCGCCCCCGCCGATGATCGCGACGTTGATGTCGGTCATGACAGTGTTTCTCCTTCAGCGCACCGGCTGTCGAGGCCGGTGCGATCGTTGGTGTGCTGCGCCCGATTACCCGCGGCCGCTACGCGTGGTTGCTGCTTGGTCGGCGAAATCCATGAGATCGGACAGGGTGGGCATCGCCAGGGAGCACTGCGGTCGGGTGGCGACCAGAGCACCCGCTGCGTTGGCCATATCGAGCGTCATCTGTAGGGGCATGCCGCGCAGGAGGCCATGACACAACGCCCCTCCGAAGGCGTCGCCAGCTCCCAGACCATTGACGACGTCTACAGGAATCGGTTGCGAGACAATACGTTCGGATCGAGTACGTGCCATCACGCCATTCGGCCCCATTTTGACTATCGCCAGCTCCACACCGCGGTCGAGCAGAGCCTCGGCTGCGCGATCGGGGTCGCTCTCCCCTACTGCCACCCGGCATTCCTCGAGATTGCCGACGGTGACGGTGACATGGTCGAGGGCCTCGGACACCGCGGTGTGCGCATGGTGCTCGTCGTCCCAGAACATGGGTCGGTAGTCCAGATCGAGGATCGTGTTCGACCGGCGGTTCCGCCGATTCCATGCCGTGTGGTGGGCAGACCGGCTCGGTTCCCGAGAGAGTCCCGTCGCCGTTGCCCAGAAGATCGGGGCTCGTTCGACCTCGTCGAGCGGGAGATCGGCCTCGTCGAGGTACATGTCAGGGGCGGTGGGTTCGCGGTAGATGTACAGCGGGAAATCGTCGGGCGGGAACACCTCGCAGAACGTCAGTACCGACTTCAGTCCGGACACCGGGGTGATGCCGGTGTTGTCCACGCCCAGGCGTTTGAGCTCGGCGCGGGCATACTCCCCGAACGGGTCGTCGCCGATACGGGTGACCAGGCGCACCGAGTTGCCCAATTGTGCGGCAGCCACTGCCACGTTGGTGGCGCTGCCTCCGATCGATTTGCTGAAGCTCGAGATGTCTGCCAGTCCGACGCCGAACTGTTCTGGGTAGATGTCGATACAGACCCTGCCGATGACCAAGACGTCGGGGATTGAGGGATTGGTGTTGATCATGTGTGACTCGTCCGGACTCGATCGGTGATGGTCTGAAGGTTCTGCGCAGCGTGTGCTCGCAGGTAGGTACGGGGTTGCGGGGATCGGGTGGCTTCGCTCCACACGGCGCGGCCGGCCAGGAACCCACTGGCGCCGCCGGCAACCGCGGCCGCCGCCGCAGCCGGGAAGTCCGCCCCGCTGACGCCGGATGACAGCACCACCCAGGGGCAGTACAACTGCTCTGTGATGGATCGCGCAGTGGCGGTGGCGAGTTCGCGATGATGGTGGCCGGAGTAGACGACCTCGGTCTTATAGAGATCGGGTTGGGTCTGCGACAGATCTGCGGCCGCTTCGACCAGCGCCTCGGCAAACCCTTCGGAACTGGCCGCAGCAGTACCCTCTCGCGGCCGCACGACGCCCTCGAGCACCCCGGGGAGCCCGATCTCCCGGCATCGCGCCATGAAGGAGTGCGCCAGGTCGATGGCCTCGGAGCGGCGGGCGGGGTGCCAGGGCAGCAAGAATTTCAGCGCCTGGGCGCGGAATGTGCGCGCCGTGTCGGCAGTGACCGAGTCGTCCAGCTCCGCTATGTCGACTGGACCGCCCGGCTGACTTGACGAGAGTATGTCAGCGGCGAGGATGACGGGGCATTGCGATTTCTGCGCGGCCGCGAGTCCGTAGTCTTGGTCCAACAGTATGCCGCTGGCCGTATCACCGATCGCCTCGACGAGATCGGCCTTGAACTCGGTCAGGTCCTCGTCTGAGACAGCTTCGCCGCTCCGGCCGGACGCGAGCATGTGGCGAAGAGACCCGCGTTGATCGACGGCGACCATGGTGAACAAACCATGGGCATCACGGAATACATCAATGGGTGAGGTCGGTGCGGGGTCGCCCTCCACGGCGACGCCAGGGCTCGACTGGATGTTCATCTGATGACCACCGGGTTGACTGGGGCGCCGCTGGCGCCGGAGATTTTCAGGGGGGCTGCGGTGTAGAGGAAGCTCCAACGCCGGTCGGCGGCGCAGGCGTCCGCCAGCGGGTCGAGTTGGCAGAGTTCGGTGAACGCGACTCCGAGATTGCGCATCAGCGCGCAATGCAGCGGCAATTGCAGGCCGCCTGGATAGAAGCTGAGCTCGTTCGCGATGGTGTCGGTGACGAGGTTGGGGATTTCCATCCGCTGAAACCACTCGACGAGTTCACGACTGTAGACCAGGCCGGGCTCGTTCCAATCGCGGTAGAACTCGTCGACCGGGCTGCGGTAGTACGACCCGATCCATCCGGTACGAATGATCAGGATGTCGCGCGGCTCGATGGTGGTGCCCTGGTCGGCGGCCGCGCTCAAAAGATCTGCGAGGGTGATCTGTTCGCCGTTGCCGAGCACGTCTTTACCCCGCGCTCGGGCCATGTCGATGAGGACCCCTCGTCCGACAACCCCTTTCTCCGCGATGGGAAGCACCGACGCTCGTTCGAGCCGCCCGACCGTGCTGTCGGCGGAGTAACCGTTCCACACCTGATCGCCGTACCAGTAGTGTGCGAGCGCGTCGTACTGTGACGAGCCTTGGGTGAACATCTCGATCCGGTCATCGGCCCAGTGATGTCCGTCGGACGGTTCCGGCTCCTCGCCGCGCACGAAGTAACCCTCGTCCATCACCGGTGTACGGACTGCCGGCTCGCGGCCCGGCCAGACAGGGTCGGGACGGTCGGGGTCCCCGATCGGGACCTGGAGGGTGAACACCTCGCCGGTTTCGACAGTGCTGACGGCACGGAGTACCTGGGCAGCGTCGAGATAGTTGAGGCTGCCGACCTCGTCGTCCGGGCCCCACTTGCCCCAGTTCTTCGGGCTGTCCGGGCCTAGAAGTTCTTCGATGGTGGTCGCGACGTTGTCGTCCGACATGGTGTTCTCCTTCGGTGCGTGTCGGCGTCGGGAGGTCGAACCGGACCCGCGTCCGGGGCCCGCGACGGCGTCGTGATCTGGACCGCCGCGGGCTTCGCCCCCGACTCAGTTCGGCGCGGCCTGTTCGAGCAGTCGCTGGATGTAGAGGGCACGGTGAACGTCGACCTCATGCGAGACGCCGGACCTGACGACCTCAGCGAACTCACGCCGAATCACGTTCGGCGCCTCTGGATCTCCGTCTTTGCCGACGAACTCGCACTCGAGTTCGCCTTGCTCCGTGTAGACCTTCACGCCTGCGACATCGGCGACGACGGGGCTGGTCAGCGACAATGCTGCCTGACTGATCACGCCATTCTCGTGGGTGGCGGTGAGGACGTACCAGCGCTGGGGGTCCCCTTCACCGCGTACCTCGACGATGGGGCCGACAGCGGCGTCGAGGGTGTCGAGGACGTGCGGCCCGAGATCGAGGAGGCCACCCTTTTCCACCCGCCAAGGCGTGGCGAACGTCCCGCCCGGAAGTGCCGCCTGGTTGACGTAGTAACCGACGGCCCCGATCGGCGTCTGAGCGCGGGCCCGTTCGAGGAAGCCCCTGATCCGTGGGCTGAAGCGGTTGGTGAACATCACCTGAGTCGCCACACCCGCTTCGTCGATCGCCTGCGTCAGCTTCTCCGCCTGAGCCAGATCCACACCGAGCGGCTTCTCGAGCAGCATCGGTTTGCCAGCCCGCGCCGCCTGTGCGGCGAGTTCGGCCTGGATGAAGGGGGGAACCGCGAACACCAACGCGTCGACCCGGTCGAGAAGGTCATCGAACGACGTTGCCACCGACGATCCGAACTCGTCCGCGATCTCCTGGGCGGCCTCGGTGCGACGCGCCCACACTGCTGTCAGCTCGGTCTCCGGCCCGCCGGTGATCATCGGCGCATGAAAGATCCGCGCCCACGGGCCGGCTCCAACCAGTCCGATTCTTACTACTGTCAATTCTCTCCTCATTCCGTGTGTGCGCATGTGAGATACCTGCGTCGGCGAATCCACTCGGCTCAGCGAACCGGTGTGGCGTTGTCGTTGGTCGGATCGGTGTCGGCGTCGTCTCCTTCGGCGCGGCCCAGTAGCGCGTATCGGTCCGGTCGGTTTCGTTTCATGTACTGAGCCACGGCACTGCCGGCAGCGAAGAATGCAATCGGAAAGATCAGCAGCCACAACTTCTCACCGGGTTCGCCACCCACCAAGAGGTCGAAACGAATGATCGCGAAGAACACCACCGCACCGAGGATGGTGAGAGCGATGAGCGGGGCCGTGGTCACGCGCCACACGGATTCACCCGCGGGTCGACCGGTCCGGGAGAAATAGCGAAACACCGCGAAGCTGACCACTGCCATCAGGGTCAACACGCCTGCCGTGCCCAGCCCGCTACCTGTGCCGATGATGATGGTTTCGTCCGGGATGGTCACTCCCGCAAGAATCAACAGGACGCCGACGATGGCCGCAGAGGCCGCAGAGGCCCGGTAGGGAGACTTATGAGTGGGGTGCACCCGCGCAAGCAAGGCCGGCAGAGCGTGATCGGCGCTGAGGTTCTGGACGTATCGGGCAACGATGTTGTGTGTCGACAGGGTGGAAGCCAGTCCAGACGTCGCGACCAGCACCAAGGTGATGTTCGCCAGGCTCGGGCTGACGTACGTGGCCATGGCGTTGTCGAACATGGTTGTGGGCTCTGAGTTCGCTACGTCCGTCGCAGTCGGTCCGTAGGCGATGATCATCGAATAAGCGGAAACAGCATAGAAGCCGCCGATCAGTACCACCGCCAAATAGGTGGCGCGGGGAACCGTCCTGGCCGGGTCACGAACTTCGTCGCGATACAGCGCGGTCGCCTCGAAACCGATGAAATTGCCAAAAGCGAAGAGCAATGCCAATCCGGTTCCGGCATTGAAGAACTTCGTCGGATCCAGCGGAGCCGCCGAGAGCCCGCTGTCCCCACCCTTTGCGATGACGAATACGTTGAAGACCGCGACGAGAATGACTTCCAGGACCATGACTGTGCCCAAGACTTTGGCGGACAACTCAATCTGGAAATGACCCAGAGTCGCGATGAGTATCCACCCCACGATCGTGCATGCCCACCACGGAATCGACGGCCCGCCCAGCGCCTCGATCGCAGCCGACATCATCGTTCCGGAGAAGGTGAAGATGCCGACTGTGATCAGCATGTACGACACTGTCGCGAGGTAGGCACCACCGACTCCAGGCGTCTTGCCGAGGCCGAGGCTGATGTAGGCGTAAAAGGCGCCTGGCCGGCGGATGTGCCGCGTCATGGTCGTGTATCCGACCGCGAAGATGGCCAAGCTGACGGTCGCGACGACCCAGGCCAGTGGCGCCGCTTCACCGACGAAACCGATCGCGAAGGCGATGTAGCCGGAAACGGTGACGATGGGCGCGGAGAACGCGAGCACGCTGAGGACCAGCGATGTCGCGCCGAGATTGCCCGACAGGCGCGTCTCTGACGCGGTCGGCCCGGCGGCAGACGCCCCGGGGAGATTGGAAGCTTCGGTCACGGTGAGATCCCTCGTAGATGAAGTGGGAGCGAGCCTCGCAGGATGGTTGGTGTTGTCCAGATCACTCTGCGATGCGTGAGACGCTACCTAACGTTCGTAAGCTTGGGAAGAGTTTTGGCGAGATCGGTCACACGCTGTTTACAAAACTCAGTGAATCACATCTCGACTCACGAACGGTAGTTAGGTAGGGTAGTGTGCGTCACACCAGCCGGCGACGCAGATGCGACCGGCGCCTCAACTTCCCCGCCTCCAGGAGCTCCAATGTCCTTCGACCCAGATTCGCCGGCCGGGACTCACTGCGCCGCACCGGTGGCGCCGCAGCGAATTGCCGGTCACGTGGCCATCATCGGGTGCGGCCCATCCGGGTGCTACACGGCGATGGCGCTCCTCCGCTCCGCGCCCGACGTTCACATCGCGATCTTCGACACCCGTCCGACCCCCTTCGGTTTGCTGCGCTACGGAGTTGCACCGGATCACCAGGGCATGAAGAACGTCAGCCGACAATTCGACCGGTTGTTCGCGTCGGACCGTGTCGACTTCGTCGGCAACACCACCATCGGCCGGGATCTCCCCCTTGACCTACTCGAGGACAACTTCGATGTAGTCGTCCTGGCAACGGGTCTCGCCGCGGATCGCCCGTTGGAGGTACCTGTCGATCCGGCTGCCCCCGTGTACGGCGCCGGCCAGCTCCTCCGGTTCCTCAACGGTGATCCCGACAGCACTTTGAGGTCAACCGAGCCTCGCCCACTCGGGGAGGAGGTGCTCATCGTCGGCACCGGAAACGTGGCCATGGACGTCGCTCGGTTGCTCTGCAAAGCAGAGGACGGTTTCCACAATTCGGACATCGACGATGACGCTCGCGAATCGCTCGAAACGGCGAACATCCGCCAGTTGACTCTGCTTTCCCGTGGGCCACGAGACCGGGTTCGCTGGGACGCATCCATGTTCGCCGAGCTCTGCGCACTTCCGGGCGTCACGGTCTATCTCGACGGTCAGCTCGAGGAACGTTCCGCCGACACCAACACGGGGGACGGTCGCGGCGTGCGCGTGGACGTGCGCTTCCGTGAGACTCCGATCAGTGTGGACACCGGGGGTCGTCACTGCGTCGTGCGCACCCGGTTCAACGGAAGTCTCGACGAAACAGAAACTGCGAGCGGCACTTTCGTACATCATGCCGACACCGTGATCACCGCGATGGGGTTCGTAGACGGCACAGCACTCGACGACTGGACAGGTCGCGGCCACATCGTTCGGGTGGGTGGCTGCGGAAGCGGCTCTTTGGGCAACCTGGCCGAGAATCGTTCTCTCGCAAAAGAGGCCGCCCGTCAAATCGTCGATCACCTGGGTCGAGACGCCGGCCACACCGGACTCGACGGTGTGCGACCACATCTACCGCCCACCTCGACGACATTCGACGACTGGACCCTCATCGACCGAGCCGAAGTCGGACGCGCCCGCCCCGGCCGCGTTCGCCGCAAGTTCACGACATGGACCGAAATGTCCGACGTAGTACGCGATTCCAAGAAGTAGGCCTTCCACCTCAAGGGAATGTCGGCAGCGACGACCCATCAACGAAAGGACACCCGCATGACCCTGATCCATGTCTGGTACGGCACCGAATCCGGAAACGCCGAGATGGTCGGCGACGAAATCGTCGCCATCCTCAAAGACGCCGACGTCGATACGCAACTGCGTGAACTGACCGACGTCGATGTCAGCGATGTCGCCGACGCGAAGGTCGCGGTGCTGATCACCTCCACCTACGGCGAGGGGGGCCTCCCGGCGACCACCGAACCGTTTTACGACGCCCTGGTTGCAGAGCGTCCCGACCTGAGCGGGCTGCGGTTCGCGGCGTTCGGGCTCGGGGACAGCAGTTACGAGAACTACAACAACGCCATCAAGACGATGGCGAACCTGCTCGTCGAACTCGGGGCCACCCAGATCGGCAACGTGGGGCGACACGACGCCACCACCGGCCTCGACCCCGTCGATGTCGCCACGCAATGGGCGCACAACGACGCACTTCCCATCCTCATCCCGGCCGCCGAACGTGCGCCCATGCCGGCCCCGACTGCCGGGAGTGACCTGTTTCCGTGGAATGACCGGGATTTCCAGCTCAACCCGCACCCGTGGTACGACCGTGCCCGTCAGCTGGGTCCGGTTCACCAAACCGACGACAACACCTTCGTCGTCCTGGGATACGACGAAGCGATGAAGTTCGTCAAGGCTCCCAACATGAGCATCCTCGAACCGAACAACGAGGGACAGACCGTGTTCGGTGCCGCTTTCAACAACACCGTGCTCACGATGGATCCGCCGAATCACACTCAGGCTCGTCGACTCTTCTCGCGGTGGTTCACCCCGAAGTTGATCCGTCGATGGGTCGAGGCGACGCGGGAATCGATGACGTCCATCCTCGCCGAGTACGAACCCGGCAGCGTCATCGACGCCCACTACGACCTCGGCGTCGTTCCCACTCACACGACGATGGCCCAAGTGCTCGGATTTCCCGACGGCGAGGTCGAACCGCTCTTCTGGGCATTGTGGAACGCCATGCTCATCCAGGCCACCGACCCGCCCGCCGGTACCCTCGAGAAGTCGACCGAGGCCCTCAACTACATGTTCACCACCACCGAGAAGCTGCTCCGCGAGAAAGAACTCAACCCCGGCAATGGACTGGCCGACGAACTCATCGCGGCGAGCAAGCGCGGGGAGATCACCGAACGTCAGGTGCTGGAGAACATGGTGCTCTTCTACATGTCCGGTGCACCCAACCCCGCCTACCTCGTCGGCGCGGGGTTCGAGATCTTCGCCGAGCGCCCAGACGTTCTTCTCGACTACCGGGACAAGCCCGAAACCCGCGAACGCATCGTCAACGAAATCGCCCGTCTCAATCCTGTGGAACTGCTCCTCACCCGCTTCCCCACCGAGGACGTCGAAATCGCCGGCACGATCATCCCCCAAGGCGCGACCATCAAGTTCCCCATCGGCGCCGTCAACAGGGACCCCGCCGTCTTCGACGCCCCGCACGAATTCGACTACACACGGCCCCTGGACCTCAGCCGAAACCTCACCTTCGGCCTCGGAACTCACAGCTGTGCAGGGCAACTCATCGCCCGGGCCGAGATCGAGGTCATCTTCACCATGACCGCAGAGCGCTTCACCGAGGTCGCCCTGGTCGAACCCCCCACCCGAGTCATGACCGACCGTCTCGTCGCATACGACAAGATGCCCATCTCCTTGAGCTGATCCCGTGCCTTTCGGTGGTGGGGTGTATGAACCACCCACCACCGAAAGACGCGGCTGCACCGTGACCGTCCGCATACCGCACCACTTCTTTCACGCCGGCACCACCTTGAAGGGATGGCCATGCCCCACTCCGATACCGACACCACCGCGCCCGCTTCATATCCCGGGACCACTGCTCCCGACTCATTCGAAGCGCTCGGCTCAGTACCCACCGGCTTGTACATCGCGGGACAGTGGCGTGACTCTTCCGATACCACCACCATCGCAGTGGAAAACCCAGCCACCGGTCGGACGCTGACCGACATCGCGTCGGCAACGCCCGCGGACGGCACGGCCGCCCTCGATGCGGCCGTCGTCGCGGCGGATGACTGGGCTCAGACGTCGCCGCGCTACCGAGGAGAACTGCTCCGCAGGGCTTTCGATCTCTTGACCGAACGAGCAGAGCACTTCGCCACCCTGATCACCCTCGAGATGGGCAAACCCCTGTCGCAGTCCCGCGGCGAAGTGGCGTACGGCGCGGAGTTCTTCCGCTGGTACTCGGAGGAATCCGTACGCATCGACGGCCGGTGGGCGACCTCGCCCGACGGAATGTCCCGACTGATGACCATGCGCCAACCGGTCGGACCCACGCTGATGATCACGCCCTGGAACTTCCCCCTCGCAATGGGAACCCGCAAGATCGGGCCGGCCATTGCGGCCGGTTGCACAATGGTGGTCAAACCTGCGTCACAGACCCCTCTGACGATGCTCGCACTCGCGGACTTGCTGGCCGAGGTCGGCGTTCCTGCCGGCGTCCTCAACGTCATTCCCACCAGGATGAGTGGCGCGGTCATGGCGCCCCTGATCACCGACCCGAGACTGCGAAAGCTGACATTCACCGGATCGACGCCCGTGGGCAAAGACCTCATCCGACAGTCCGCCGACCAAGTGCTGCGGGTCTCGATGGAGCTCGGCGGCAACGCACCCTTCCTGGTATTCGACGACGCAGACCTCGAGGCCGCGGTCGACGGCGCGGTGCTTGCGAAGATGCGCAACATGGGTGAGGCATGCACGGCCGCCAACCGCTTCCTCGTACATCGGTCGGTCGCAGACGACTTCGCAAACCTTCTGTCTCGACGGATGAGCGCGGAGCGACTGGGCGCCGGTATCGACGACGGAGTCACGGTCGGGCCGCTCATCGACGACAAGCAGCGCGGTAAGGTGGCCGAACTCGTCACCGACGCCGTGCAGTGGGGAGCCGATATCGCCACCGGCGGTGAGCGGGTCGACGGGCCCGGATATTTCTATGAACCAACCGTTCTCACCAACGTGCAACCGGGCAGTGCTGTGCTTCGGGAAGAAATCTTCGGACCGGTGGCGCCCATCTCGACCTTCACCGACGACGATGACGCAATCGCCCGCGCGAACGACACCGAGTACGGCCTCGCGGCCTACGCGTTCACCTCGAGCACGGCTCGCACCATCAGGGTCGCAGAATCGCTGCAATTCGGCATGATCGGGATCAACCAAGGAGTCATCTCCAACGCTGCGGCACCGTTCGGCGGTATGAAACACTCTGGTTTCGGGCGCGAGGGCGGACCAGAGGGCATTGCCGAGTACGTCGAGACCAAGTACGTCGGCATCAACCCCATCGCGGCCCCTACCGCCTGACGGCGCTGACTGACATGTCGACAACAGCGACCGCCGAGACCCCCGGGCACTCCGCATACCGGACACCGACTAGCATCACGATGGTGACCGACAAGGGGACACCGACGATCGACCCGGCGGCGTCGGCGTCTGGTGCCGCCGACTCGTTCCGGCATCGAGCGCTCGCGGAGTTTGCCCAACAGTTCGATGCTGCACCCCGTGATGGCATGTCGCCCGCCAAACGTCGGGTCGTCGAGGCTTTCCTCAAGCTCTGCGTGACCCACGGTCTGTCCTCGGTCAGTATGCGGACCGTTGCCAAGGAGCTCGATATCAAAGCTCCCAGCATCTACACCCACTTCCCCGGCGGTCGCGATGAGATCGTCACCGAGTCTCTGCGGTGGCACTATCACCAGTTCTGCGGCGCCCTGGTCGAAGCCGTCGTACATACTCCAGACGCCGCTTCATTCTGGGATGCAATGGTCCGGCTGCATTTCACCCGCCAGGTACGACTACCCGAGAGCAATTTCTGGGATCTGATCGTCGCCACCGACCGCACTGCGCACATTCTCCCAGCGGAGTTGAGCGAGAAGGTGGCGCACTGGGTGGACTTGTACGAATCCCTGTACGTTGCCGCGGCACTGGACATGGGCATCGACAACAGTGAGCGCCGCGTCAAGATCGTCAACACCCTCTTGGAGGGAGCCACCCGCTGGTTCGACACCGACGCCGGCGACGACGAGGTCAGCCGCGGCGCCGACCAAGCCGTGCTGATGTGTCGCAACATCCTGTCGCTTCCCATCGCTTGATCGTCGAGGCCGGGTAGAGATCTGAAACCACCTCTCGACTCGCACGCACTTTCATACCTCGAATCACCTAACTTATGTTCGTTAGTCCCCCCCACGCGGACCCGTCTACTCCAGGAGCACACTGTGATCACTGTCAAACGCGCCTTCGACCACGTCGGACTGGCCGTCCCCGATCTCGAGAAAGCCGTAGCGTTCTTCGTCGACGCACTCGGATTCGATGTGGTGATCGAGGCCGGCCCATACGACGACTTCGGCTACGTCTGGCCCGGGGAGGACGGCCCCGAGAGGGGAACCCTCCGGCAGGCGAATCTCGTGCTGGGCGATTCGTTCAACCTCGAACTGCTCGAATACACCAACCGTCAGATGCGACTTCCCGACGCGGCACCACGTCCTGCCGACCCCGGCGGTTGGCACCTCTGCCTGCACGTCGATGACATCGAGACTGCCGGCGCCGAGCTGACTGCCCGCGCCGACACCGAAGCGATCTCCGAGATCATTCGTGAGCAGGACGATATGGACGGTCTGAAGTGGGCGTATTTCCGTACCGATTGGGGTTTGGTGCTCGAACTGATTCAGTGGCAGCCCGGGATGCCGTACGAGCGGAAGACCCACCATCGAATGGCGCTGCCCCGATTCGCCTGACGCTGCGACGACCTCTGCAGGCAGCAACGAAACCACCACTAGGAACCGATGACCAACATGTACACGTCCCTGGCCACGACCGGTAAGTCATTGCAACACAAGCGCCTTGCCGTCTTCGGTGTCTTCGTTGCGTTCGGCCTGGTGCTCGGCACATGGGCCACCCACCTGCCGTCGGTGAAAGACTCCATCAACGCTTCGACATCGAGCATGGGCCTCATCCTGCTCATTCTCGGGGTGGGCGCCCTGGTGGGAATGCAGGCCAGTGGATATGCGGTCGACAGATGGGGAAGCGGCTGTGTCGCGCTGGCCGGGGCCGCCGCCATGGCGTTGGCGTTGCTACCTCCGCTCATGGTGACGACGTGGCCCATGGTTGCCGGCACCGCCTTGATACTCGGAATCGCAGTAGGAATCGGCGAAGTGGGTATGAACGCGGCCGCAGTCGAGGTCGAGCGGGATTATGAACGACCGATCATGGCCTCCTTCCACGGAATGTTCTCGATCGGAAACGTGCTCGGCGCACTGAGTGGCGCCGCAGCGTTCACCGTCGGGATCGGTACCACTGCAACAGCTTTGATCGTTTCCGCCGTCGCATTGGCGGTGGCAGCGATCTCCGCACCCACGCTAGTCCGTGGATTCGCCGCCATCCCGCAACCACCCGGCCCGCACGACACGGAGATCTCGGAGGAGTCGCCGGCGCCGCGCCATCGGACGCGCCTGATCGTGCTGGGAACGCTCGCCTTTCTCCTTCTGCTCACCGAGGGGTCGGCAATGGATTGGAGCAGCCTCCACGCCCAAGAGCACCTCGCCGGCTCACCGAGCTCTGCCGCACTGGCGTTGGCTTGCTTCGTTTCAGCGATGACGGTCGGCCGATTCACCGTCGACCGGGTAGCCGCCCGCACCGGCCCGGTCCGCGTCCTGCGTCTCGGATCGGCATTGGCAGTCGTCGGACTTCTGATCGTGGTGCTGTCACCGGTGCTGGCTGCCACGTGCGTCGGCTGGACGATCTTGGGTCTCGGATTGTCCGGGTGTGTTCCCCAGGTCTTCACTGCCACAGGAAACACCCCCGGGGCCTCCGGCAAGCAACTCTCCCGGGTGGTGGGTGCCGGTTACCTTGCAGTCCTTGCCGGACCCGCCGTTGTCGGCGGGCTCGCCGACATCGTCGGCCTGAACAACGCGTTCGTTCTTCCCATCGCTGCGATGGTGGTCTGTTTCTGCGCGGCCGGCGTCCTTGCGCCGCCACGCAACGCAGGTCGGGGCAATGAGCCTTCGATGCCCCGAATGCGATGATCACCCCACAGCTGACTGCTGGGCGGCAGGCGCTCGTACGCGGCATCGCCGGCCCGAGGCATCATTGCGTCTGCGAGTGCAGGATGAGAGCGTCGCCTTGTCCGCCGCCACCGCAGAGTGCTGCCGCTCCGGTTCCGCCGCTGCGGGCAAGTTGGATTGCGAGGTGCAGGGTGATGCGCGCGCCGGACATGGCGAGTGGATGTCCGATGGAGATCGCTCCGCCATGGATGTTGACGGTGGCGGGGTCGAGGTTCAGTTGACGGGTGGAGGCTATGCCGACGGAGGCAAAGGCCTCGTTGATCTCGATCAGGTCGAGGTCAGCGGGGGTGATGCCGTCCTTGCCGCAGGCCGCGAGAATGGCGTTGGCTGGTTGGAGCTGCAGGGTGGAGTCGGGTCCGGCGACGGTGCCGTAGGCGCCGATCTCGGCGAGCCAGGTGAGGCCGAGTTCGGTGGCTTTGCGTTTGCTCATGATGACCAGGGCTGCTGCCCCGTCGTTGAGGGGTGATGCGTTGCCGGCGGTGACGGTGCCGTCGGGCGAGAACGCGGGTGTCAAACGGGCCAGCGTCTCGGTAGTCGTGTCCGCACGGATGCCCTCGTCAGTGGTGACTTCGCTGAGATCGCCTGTGCGCGTGGCGATACGGACTGGCTGTACTTCATCGTCGAACGCACCGTTCTTCCATGCGGCGGCGGCCCGCTGGTGGGAGGTGGCGGCGAAATGGTCCTGGTCAGCGCGGGTGATGACGTCGGGGTCGGCCGCATTGTCGGTGAGCGTTCCCATGGCTTGTTCGGTGAAGACATCTCGGAGCCCGTCGTAGGCGAGATGATCGGTGAGGGCCGCGTTACCCAGTTTGAACCCGCTGCGCGATGTGGGCAGTAGGTGAGGCGCGTTGCTCATCGACTCTTGCCCGCCCGCGACGACGATGTCGCAATCGCCGGCGCGGATGAGGCGGTCGGCAACGGCGACCGCATGAATTCCGGAGAGGCAGACCTTGTTCACTGTGACCGAGGGGGTGCTCATCGGGACGCCGCCGGCAACCGCAGCTTGACGGGCGGGTAGCTGGCCCGCACCGGCGGTGAGTACCTGTCCCATGATGACCTGCTCGACGTGACGGCCGCTGATTCCGGCTCGCCGTAGTGCCGCCGCTATCGCGATCCCCCCGAGCTCGGCCGCTGTGAGCGAGCTGAGTGAGCCCATGAAACGACCGACGGGGGTACGGGCTCCGGCGACGATGACTGATCGGTCGGCGGGGTCAATAGCCATGAAAACTCTCACCTTCTAGTTGGGTTGGGTCCGGGAACGGCCGCTTTGATCGGCCGGTCGAAACAGAGGTGGCGGCACTCCGGCCGCGCTGCAGATGCCGAGATGGCCACGCGGGTCGCGTGTTCCAACCGACCGCGTAATATCGGTGATATGACTTCCGAGGTGCGCGAGTGTTCGGTCGCACGGACTCTGGATCTGATCGGCGCCAAGTGGACGTTGCTGGCCGTGCGCGAGATGCTTCTCGGGTCTCATCGTTTCGATGAGATCGCGCGCCGCACCGGAGCACCACGCGACATCCTCACGGCTCGGCTTCGGCGGCTGGAGACCCAGGGTCTGGTTCACCGCGTCCAGTACGAGAACCGGCCGCCGCGCTTCGAATACCATCTGACCGACCTCGGCGAAGCGCTCGCTCCCGTCATAGCCACGATGCGCGAGTTCGGCGATCGGCACCTGGCAGACGAGGCCGGACCGCCACTTCGGTTCGAGCACTCCTGCGGCTCGGCGTACCAGCCCGTCCTTGCCTGCAGCGCATGCGGTGAAGTCGTCGAGCGCGGCGAGGTGTCTATTGCGGACTCTCCGTCGATCGCTAAGTGACCGAGTCCCCCACGGCCTCAAGCGTTCCCGCCAGCTCGAGGTCGCTGCCACACCAGCAGCCGACTGGAGTTCGTCTGCCGGACCTCGTCGCGCTGATTGACAGTGCGGTGCTCGACGACTACCCACGCTTGCTCAGGCCGTGACCGCGACCGGGTGATTCTTGTGACCGCGCCCTCCACGCGCAGGACATCGCCGTCCGTCGCGGCACTGGGCCAGCTCAGCTCGCCGCCCCCACCGACGATCCCGGTCGCAATCGGCAGCCCGTTGATGAGCAGCCTCATCGTCACTGCCGCAGTGTGCCAACCACTGGCCACCAGACCGTCGAAGAAAGTACCTTCAGCGGACTCCGCGTCGACGTGAAAGGGCTGAGGGTCGAACTCGGTCGCGAACGCGATGATGGATTCTGCCGTCATCTCGTAGGTGTCGCTGGCGAAGCTCATACCCTCATGTAGATCATCGAGCCACAGCCCATCGGGTCGGGTGGGATGAGGTGTCACCATGGATCTCTCCTCTCCTTCAGGCCACCGGGACGTCAGGTCCGTCGATCTTCTTCTTCACACCACCTTGCAAGCCGTTGAGCGAGCTCGCATTGCCTGCGTGGGGGACGCCGGGGTCGATCGAACTGACCTCATTCAGCCGCGCGATGTGGTCAGCCGTGAGCTCGACGTCGAGCGCCGCGAGGTAGTCCTCGAGCTGAGCGAGATCGCGCGGACCCACGATCGGTACCGATGATGTCGCCAGCGCCTTCGAACGCTCGTTGACCCACGCGGTGGCGATCTGTGCAGGTGGACTGCCGACCTCGTCCGCAATCGCCAGCACAGTGTCGACCACAGCGGTCTTCTGCGCGGTCGACTCGGTGTGGATCAGGGTTTTCAGATCAGTCAGGCGTCCTTGATCGCCGTGCCGGTACTTCCCGGTGAGCAACCCCCCTCCCAGTGGGGACCAGAGGTTGACACCCAAGCCGAGGGCTTCGGCCATCGGTAGCAACTCGCGTTCTGCGGAACGCTCCACCAGGCTGTACTCGATCTGCACCCCGGCCAGAGGTGCCCACCCGGCCGCATCGGCCAGAGCGACCGCTCGCGAAACGCGCCAGGCGGGAAAGTTCGACAATGCAGCGTGCAGGATCTTTCCTTGAGTCACAAGGTCGTCGAGACCACGCAACAACTCCTCCATCGGCGTCAGTGCGTCGGGATAGTGGACCCATAGAACGTCGATGTAGTCGGTGTTCAGGCGCTTCAGACTCCCTTCGACGGACACACGCAAATTCTTGCGACCGTTTCCGGTGCCCGACAACGACTTGCGGGGACCAGGCCCGACGGCGAACTTCGTGGCGAGTACCAAGTCGTCACGATCGGCCTGGATGAACTCGCCCACCAATTGCTCGGCCTGACCGAACTGGTAGACGTCGGCCGTGTCGATGAAATTCCCACCCGCCTCGACGAACCGGTCGAAGATCGCCTTCGCCTCGGCGCGAGAGGCGCCAGCCCCCCAGCCGGTTCCGAAGTTGCCGGTACCGAGGGCGTACTGCGAAACCCGCAGCCCTGTCCGACGACCGAATGTCGTGTAACGCATGATGATCTCCAAACTCGACGACAGCGTTTGAAAACACAACCTACCGCACTTCTGCCACCCGCGGTGCCGTGGGGCGCCACTCATCGAGCGTTGATCAAACACTCGGTCCACAGCCGTGCGACAGAGCTCCATACGCGCCGGAACTCCTCGCGGGCCACGGCCGTCGCGATCCGGCACCCGCCTCGGGAGCTCATAGCAGGCCGCGGATGCGTGCGTTCGTGATGACCTGGGCTCTGTTGCGGGCGTTCAGCTTATGCATGACATTGTGGAGGTACGTCTTCACGGTGTTGGGCGAGATCTCGAGCAATCGGGCGATCTCGACGTTGGTATGCCCGCTCGCGACCTGGCGGAGCACGTCGTATTCTCGCGGCGTCAAAGCAGCTGTTGCCGACCGGCTCGCAGTGGCGCTGCGGTACGAACCGGTAAGGACGACTCGACGGACCGCGTCCCGAACGGCAGTTCCAGATGCGTCCTTGATCAGTAGTCCATGAGCGCCGGCGGCTAACGATGGAGCCACCGCAGCATGGTCGGGAAAGGCCGTGAACAGCAGGATCTTGCTGGTTGCACAGGCGTCTCGGAGCAGCGGAATGGTGTCGGCCGCGAGCGCGTCGGGAAGTCTGAGATCGAGCAGAATGACATCCGGCCGGGTGCGAGCCGTCTGCACACAGGCATCCGCCGACGTTGCGGCGTAACCGACCACCGTGATGTCCCCTTGCCGGCGAAGTTGTGTGGTCACGCCGTCACGCACTACCGGATGATCGTCGACCACCAGGACCGAAATCGGAGAGTCGATCAGCACGGAACCTCGATTCGTAGAGTTGTTCCGTCCCCGGGTTCGGAGGACAAGCCCACCCAGCCACCGATTCGGGCTACCGCCTCACGCATCTTCGACAGACCCAGACCCTCGCTCGCGCTGTTCGTCAGCCCGACGCCGTCGTCCGTGACTGCCGCAATGATTCCGCCGCCACTTCGTTCGGCGAGCGTCACTGCCACGACGGTGGCTCCCGCGTGCTTCTCTACGTTGAGCAAACCTTCGCGAACTGCGGCTACGACTATCGCGGTCCTCGACGGCGGCAACACCGGCGGACCATCGTCCAGGAGAACGAGACTCGCAGGCAGACCGGTGCGCTCGGTGAAAGCCGTGCAATCGGACTGCACCGTGACACATAAGGCCACCGCGGTTGGCGAGCCGTTCAGCGCCCGTAACGAACTCCGGAGCGCCTGGGATGCAGCACTGGTCTGCTCCTGCAGCCTGGCCAACGCATCGGCAGCCTCAGCCTGCCCATCGAGCAGTTCCTCGAGTCGCGCAGCGCTCGACCCGATGGCGAACAGCAGCGCGCCGACACTGTCGTGAAGTTCCGCCGCAACCCGTCGGCGCTCCTCCAGCACAGCCACCTCGCGTGCCAGCCGTGCACGATCAGCGAGGGCGATACGGTGCGAGAGATCCGAAGCGATGTCGGTGGCACGCCCGACGGCACGATCTCCGAAAGCGCCGGCAGCGCGTTCGCCCAGCGCCAGGACTCCACGGAGTCGTCTACCTGTGATAACCGGGACCGCGAGCAGTCGGCGGATGCCCTCCGCTGCGATCTGCGTGTCGAACACATGGCTGATCTCGTCAGCCGCGAAATAGTCGTCGACCCAGGCCGGGCGTTCGATCCGCTGCACCAGTCCGGTCAACCCCACGCCAAACGGCACATGCAGGTTCGACAATCCGGGGGTGGTATCCCCGTGAACGTGGGTCAACTGCAGATCCGACGCACCGTCATCGTCTCCTGCTGGAGCTTCGGCCCACCAGGAGACAGCGTCGGTCGCGCTGAGTGCTGCCAAGCCGGCTCGAATCACCCCGCTCCGGTCGAGCGGGTCTACGAGGCCGTCAGGGGGATTCCCACGTCTTTCGTCGGAGACCATCACTCTATGGTGACCGACGGACCGGGGCCCCGAGGTTTCGTCGCACGAGCTTGCCGGTCGACGTCGTCGGGAGCGAGTCCACGAAGCGCACGATCCGTGGTCTCTTGTACGCTGCCAGCTGGTCCTCGGTGAACGCGATCAGTTCTTGTTCGGAAACCAGCTCGCCCTCTCTCCGCACGACATAAGCGCAGGCCAGTTCACCCTTCACCGGGTCCGGGACCGGCCCAACCGCCACCATCGCGACACCGGGGTGAGCGGAGAGAACGCGTTCCAGCTCAGCCGGATACACGTTGTAACCCGCCGTGATGATCACGTCCTTCCTCCGATCGACGATGACGACGTGCCCGGACGGTTCCATGACCGCGACATCTCCGGTGTGTAACCAGCCATCAGAAGTGAAGGCCTCGGCGGTGGCCTCGGCGTCGTTGTGGTAGCCGAGCATCGTCACCGGACCGCGTACCATCAGCTCGCCGGGCTCTCCTCGTTCGACCTCGCGGCTGGGCTCGTCGAGATCGACCACACGGAGGTCCACGCCAGGCAGAGACACTCCCACGGAGCCGGCGACCTTCGGCGCGTGCAAGCAATGGGTCGCTCCCAGTCCGGAGAGCTCGGTCATCCCCCACAGCTCGATCAGCGGAGCTCCCGACAGGTCTTCCCAACGGGCAATCGTCGACGGTGCGATCGTCTGACCGCCAACCGTGCATGCTCGCAGACTGCTCAAGTCGACCTCGCCAACGGTCGGGTGTTGCAGCATCAGTGTGTACATCGTCGGCACACCTTCGAAGAGCGTTGCGTGGTGACGTTCGATCAGCTCCAGGGCGTTCGCTGGGTCGAATCGGTCCATGAGTACGACGGTGCCGCCGGCCAGGAATGTCGAATTGACAGCCACGTTGCCATAGACGTGTGGTGCCGGCAGCCCTGTCACGACGACGTCGCTGGACGTTCGTCCGTGCATAGCGGCGGTGTGCGCACAGTTCAGCAAGACCGCCTCATGGGACTGCACTGCCCCTTTCTGACGCCCCGTCGTCCCCGACGTGTACCCGATCGTGCAGGCGTCGGACCCCCGAACCGGACTTGCTGGAGGGTTGATGTCGTTGCCGATCAACGTCTCGAAGTCCACCGCGCCGGGCGCGGCTCCGAACGACACCACGAGTACCGGCGCTGGTAGTTCACGGCACACTGCCACCACATCACCGGCCTGCTCATCGCCCGTCACGATTGCCTTCGCCTCGCAATCGCGCATCACGTATGACAACTCATCCAGCGTGAGCATCGCATTCACGGGATTCACCACTGCGCCAGCTTTCAGTATGCCGTGGTAGGAAACGATCCACTCCCACCGGTTCTGCGAGTAGACCGTCACCGGATCTCCCTCGGACACCCCGTGCTCGATCAACCCACCGGCGACTCGGTCGCTCAGCACGTCCAGGTCGACATAAGAGAGCGTCCTCGTCGAGGTGACCAGGGCCGCCTTACGGCCGAACATCGCTGCTGCGCGCGGCAGGATGTCACCGGGTCCATTCATCGACGTCGCTGCTGCGCGGTCGGAGCCAGTCTGCGGTTCTGAGTGCTTCACGTCAGTCAACTTCGGCGGCCGGGGTGTCCGAGCGCTTTCCGGAGGGGATGACGGGCAGGGTCACCCTCGACGGTCGATCGCGATCGTGGGCAACTTGTTGCCTAGCGGTCGTCGATCGAGCGTCATCGTCGTCACTGCCCACCACGTTCAGATTGCGGTCCCAGCGCGGGAAGTTGCTGGAGGTCACGTGAACTCGAATACGATGACCGGCAGCGAATTGATAACTGGTCGACCAGAGGTCGACGACTTGTTCGGTGAATTCACTCGACGCATCTCCTATCCTCACAATCCCGTCGACGATGTTGTGCGATGTACCGTCCGGCGCAACGTCGCAGACCCGGACAACCCAGTCGGTCGTTGCCGCGTCCGTCGCCACGTGGAGGTGGGCACGGATCCTCCCGGTGACCTCCAGGTCCTCGACAAGCGGTTGGCTGGTGAAGACCAGGACGTCTGACCGTGCCTCCACAGCAGCCTGAGACAAAGGTCCGGCGGGATACTCATCAGACATGAGCAGGGCTCCACCGACTGTCGGGACCGGATCGGAGGGGTCGTAGACATACTCATCGACCGACCGCTCCACGCTCGGTGCAACGAAAGAGAGGCCGGAATCCTCGCGCAGGTACAACTCCGTGTCCACTGCCCTGGCCAGCGGCCATTCCGACTCCTCACGCCAGACATTGGCGCCCATGACGAACAGCAGCACCGGCGGCAAACCTGGTCGCGCCACCTCCTCCGCGCCTGCAACATCCGCCAGATGCTGCTTCAGCCAAGAGTTTTCGATGTCGCTTCGACGGCCGCGAAAACCCGTGAGATCTGCGCTGGCGGCCAGACCGAAGTTCACCTCGCCGATCTTCCCGCCGAAGTTCGTGTGGGTCCAGGGGCCCATGACAAGCGACGCCTGCCGGCCCGCATCAACCATCGCAACGAAGTTGTCGAGGGTTCCTTGGCAGAAGATGTCGTACCAACCCCCAGTATGAAGCGTGGGGATCTCCACGTCGCGGTGACGGCCCACGACTTCGCAGGAGGCGACCCACCGAGGTTCGCGCAAGGAACGCTCGTATCCGAGTTCGGGAATGTCGTGACGAACGAAGGCGGGGTGGCGCTGCACTGGCAGCTCCCAGTATGTGCGCCCAGAGGCATCATCCAGATCGGCGACCAGCTCGCCGAGCGCTTGCACCAACTTTGCCGGATTCTCACGATGTCGCCGAGTGAGGGTGTCGATTCCCTGTGCGAGCGACCAGGGTAGCGATATCCCCAGTTCCATTGCGCCCCCGCGAGAGAACAACCCATCACGCGGATCCGACCAGGTGATCATCGGAGCTATCGCCTTGAGCTCGGGCGGACGCGCCGCCGCGGCCATCCACTGCGTGTTACCGAAGTAGCTCGCGCCGAACATCCCGACCGCGCCGCTGGACGCGGGCAACGCGGCCGCCCAGCGAACCGAATCGTAACCATCGCTCATCTCGTGCGTCCACGGCTCCCATTCGCCGTCGGAGGCGTACCGGCCCCGGACATCTTGCACGACCACTATGAAACCCGCCTGTACTTTGCTCAGCGGATCGATGAGCGCGAGCAGACCGGGCATCCGCTTGTCGTACGGGAGTCTGGTCAACAGCACCGGCCATGGACCTCCCGAAGCCGGTCGGTACACGTCGGCACGAAGTACGACGCCATCCCGCATCGATGCCGGGACATCGAGATCGACTACTACCTGATCCATCACTTCGTGCCCTTTCTCCGTTGACTCGCAAGCGAAGGCTGACACGGATACGAGATCTGCACCACACCCGAATGGGTGAGCGTCGCCGACCGCGGCTCGGTGCCGGCCGCCCCGAGACCCCGGACAGAGGTCTGTCTCCGTCACGTCACGGGTTCGAAGCTCTGCGGTACCGCGGCTGTGCCGGTGCGTCTCGGATTCAGTCGATCGCCTGGTAGGTGGCGGCCCACGGACGGGCCTTCTCGATCGATCGTCCAACCCTCAGGAGTGTGGTTTCGGCACGATGCCGCCCGGCGATCTGGAACCCGACGGGCTTTCCCTCGGACGTCATCCCGGCTGGGACGGTGAGTGCGGGCGCACCGAGCATGTTGAACGGATACGTGAGGAGCCAGTCGAGAATCTGCTCTCGAACGGTGCGCCCTGCCAGCCAGTCCGGAGCGAACTGATCGAGCGGGAAGGCCGGACTGGTCAACGTGGGCGAAACGAGCACGTCGAAACGTTCCAGGAACCGAGTCCAGTTGTCCCACATGAGACCTCGCTCCGCCTCGGCCCTTCCGACGTCCACCGCGGTGGTCCGTTCTGCTTCCGCCATGATCTCGATCAGATTGTCGTCGACCTCCCCGCGCATGGTGCGCCAGTCGAGCAGGTCATACGCTGTGGAGAAACCCGGTACCCATGTCGAGTGCCACATCGCTTGCGACGGAGGGCGCCAGTCCGGAGTGGACTCGACTACGTCTGCGCCCGCGTCGGAGAGTGCCGCGAGTACCTCCTCGCACCGGCGGAGGACCTCCGGGTCGACGTGCTGCCCGGTTCCGAGATCGCGTGACCACGCGACCTTCAGTCCCCGAACGTCGTGGTCGGTCGGCTGCAGAAAGGGCCCCGGCGCCGGCGGCAGCGACAGGGGGTCGGACGCATCCGGCCCGGCGAGAACATCGAGCATGAGGGCGTTGTCGTCGATCGTTCGGGTGATGGGACCGTGAAACAACCACGTGTTGTACCGTCCCGCGAAGAGGGTTTGCGGAATGACACCGGTGGTGGGCTTGAGCCCGACGGTCCCGCAGAGCGACGACGGTATGCGCACTGATCCTGCGCCGTCGCTGCCCTCGGCCAGCGGCGCCATACCTGCGGCCACCGACGCTGACGCGCCGCCGCTCGACCCGCCTGCGGTGTGCCCGTGCGCGAACGGATTGTGCGTCGGCCCGAAGAGGTTGTTGTCGCAGCCGCCGTAGTAACCCATCTCCGGAGTGTTGGTCTTCCCGAGGAACAACCCGCCCGAGTTCCGCATCCGCGTCACAACCGCAGCGTCATGTCGACCCGTCCGATCGGCGAAGGGCTTGAATCCCATCGTGAACGGCAGCCCTTTCATCTCCGTCAGATCCTTGATCGTGTACGGCACCCCATGCAGGAGACCTCGGAAGTTGCGCGCACGGGCCTCGTCGTCCAGTTCTCTGGCGTCGGCGAGAACCTGCTCGCGGTCGAGGTGGACGAGGGCGTTCAGGCTCGGGTTAGCGGCATCCACGCGCGCCAGTGCAGCCTTAGCGATATCGACAACGCTCAGGTCTCCCCGTCGCACCCCCGCCGCGATGTCGGTTGCTGACATGTTGCGGTAGTTGTCTACTGTAGTCATTTCTCACGCCTGCCCTTCGCCGTCTGCATTCCAGATGTCTGTCTCGTAACGCCAACCGTCCGGAGTGAGAGTCCAGAAGACGACGTACTTCAGCCGGCTCGTCGAGGTCGAACCGTCAGCTTTGCGCACGGTCAGGTCGCCGCGGCCGATCTCTCGTGCGATCTCCCCGACAACGTCGATCGCCGTGGTCTCGAGAGCGAGACCGATGGCACCGGAATCGATCACCGCCTGCCAGAACCGGGTGATCGCTTCGCGTCCGCGTACGGCTGGGCTGTCCGGAGGGAGTAGATGTGCGTCATGCACGTAGGCGGCCGCGACCCCAGCGGCGTCACCTCGCGCGAAGGCTTCGCCCAGTGCGTGATTCACATCGGCGATGAGTCCAGGATGGTCAGGCATAGCCACCTCTCGTTCGTGCTGTTCAGACTGGTGCAACCGTACGAGGAGGACCATTCGCGGCGACATACGTCATGATGCGTATCTTTCGTTCTGGCGCTACGGAGAGGACCGACTCCGGCGTACTCTCGCAACGGAGGACAGGAGCCGCCGATGGATTTCGACACCACATTGTGCGAGGTGTCCAGGGTCGCTGCGGAAAGCGTTCCCGGGCGCGCCGAGGACGACCTCCGTCAGATCCTCGAGATGCTCGTCGAGTGGTTCCCCTTCGTCGGGTGCAGCGTCGCTTCCTATGACTCGGTCGAACGCCGACATTCCACGGTGGTCAGTTCTGGCTACCCGCCGAACGTTCTCGAGCACCTCGACGGATGGTTCGTCATGCACGACGAGGCGTTCTCCTTCATGGCCACGGTCGATCCGACGCCGCGCCGTTGGCGCGACTTTCCGTTCGACTATCGCGGGTCATATTCAATCCAGGAAGTGTTCGGACCGACGGGTTACAAAGACGGAACGACGATGCGCCTGCATACTCGCGACGGGCGGTACACAGGATGCGTCCACGTCAACACCGACAGCTCGACCGCCTTCACCGCGGTCGACGTAGCACGCCTCCACCGGTTCCAGGGCGTTCTCGGCGCCGTGGTGGATCGCCAGCGCACCATCAACGCATTGGCGGCGTCGATGACACCTGTCCACGGCGGTACAGCGCTCGTGCGACCCGACGGATCGGTTACCGAACTGCCCGGAGCTGTCCCCGGCGACGCGCTGTCGCGGAACCCCGGTCTTGCCGCTGCGATACTCCGGAGTGACCTCAGCCAACTGGACCACGGACATGGCAGATGGCGTGACGAGAGCGGTCAGTGGCACACAGTGGTCGTCCGGAAAGTCCGCGAGGGACTTCTCGTTCGCGAGTGGGTCGAGCCCCTTCCGCACGCTCTCACCTCGGCCGAACTGTACGTCCTGGACGGTCTCACTCGCGGTTTGAGCAACAGTGAGATCGCGCGGTCGATAGGCTGCTCGAACCGCACCATCGCGAAGCACCTCGAGCACATCTTCCCCAAGATCGGATGTCGATCGAGAACCCATGCCGCGGTCCTCGCGGTGTCCGAGGGGATGAGAATCGTGCGCTAGCTGTCGCCAGCCTGACACCGCGAGCAGCACGTACCGAAGTCGCACGAACCCGCGACTAGCCGCTACTGGCGAGTCCTACCGCCGGCTGGGTTCGCGTCAATACGGCGACCGTCACCGCGCCGACTTCTGCATGTGGCGTGTCGGTGTCGCCGCATCCCGGCACAAACCGCGACCCGAGCAACCGTCTGCTCACCACCGCGTGAAAGGCTTCTGCTCGACGAAATCGTTTCTCGCACACGTTACTTACCGCTCGATCGACCACGCTTCGGTACAAAAGGTGGAGCACACCGACGCTCACCCGCCATCGCCAGCGGACACAGACAGTGTGCATCGCTGATCTCTGTGAGTCAGTAAACGTTCCGGGCCTGTCCCCACGCCGCGGCCAGCCAGATCGAGCGGACTTGGCGCAGCATCCGCTCGGTCTGTTCTGAGGTGTTGCCGTCTATGCGGTCTCTGTAGAAGACATGCAATGTCATCTCCAGCAGAGTGGCGACCAGCGCCGAGACGTCATCGGAAGCCGGCCGGGCGAGTCCGTCTTGTTGGTCTCTAAGGACTTGCTCGGTGAGAACGTTCGCGAGCCGCTCACTCCAATCGCGCCACATCTCGGCCAGCTGGGCGTCGAGTGGAATCGCTTGGACCGAGGCGACGAGAACAGCCTCGTGCGTTCGCCAGATCTCGACGGCGGTGCCGGCGGTCCGATCGAGGAATTCGTTCGGAGCCTCGTTGGCGAATCGCACAAACGACTCGGCACGGACCATCAGTTCTGCCCAGACATCAGACACCAGAACGGTCAGTGCGGTGTACTTCGATTCGAAGTAGAAATAGAAATTAGAGCGTCCGACCCTGGCCTGTGCGGTGATCTCACCGACGGTCAGCTCACCGATCGGCCGAGTCGCCAGCAGAGCTTGGATGCTCTCGAGGATGGCTCGTCGCTGACGCTCGCCCTTGCTCATCGACCGACGGTCGCCCAGCAGTCCGGCCTC
This sequence comes from Gordonia terrae, assembly GCF_001698225.1. Lineage (NCBI taxonomy): Bacteria > Bacillati > Actinomycetota > Actinomycetes > Mycobacteriales > Gordoniaceae > Gordonia > Gordonia terrae. Next base: position 983,619 of record NZ_CP016594.1, on the reverse strand, counting down.
TTTCTGCGTTGACGGCGTAGTCGACATGGTGTCGAGTCTACCGGGACCTCCCGGGCCCGCTTACCCGACGGAGCCGGACCCCCAGGGACGGACTACCGGTACGCGTTGGGGCGCGTCACGAGGCGACCACGAACGTCGCCTCGCTCTAGCCGACGCAGCGCCGACTCCAGATCTCTGAAGTCGACCTCCTCGACAACGGGTTCCAAAGTCCCGTCGGCCAATAGTCCCAACACGGCCTGCAACTCCTCGACGCTGGCGCCCAACGAACCCCGAAGTTGGATGTTCTTGGTGATGAGCAACCCCGTCGGCAAGGTCGCCTCCTGCACGCCGAGCCCCACGAGGACGATTCTTCCACCCTGCCTCACAGCGCTTATTGCGTCAGCTGTGGAGGTTCCGACACCGGCAAAGTCGAGCACGATGTCGATCTCGCCCTCGATGTCGTCGATGCCGGCGTGGCATCGGTATGCTCCCTGCTCGGCGGCGGCTGCGAAAGTTCCGGGGTCGATGTCGATGCCGTGGACCGTGGCCCCGAGCAGACTCGCGATGCGAACTGCATTGAGTCCCAGCCCGCCGAGCCCGATCACCGCGACCACCGAGCCTTCCGAGATGGCCGCTTCGGTCGCGACAGCGTGGTACGCCGTGGCAATCGAATCGGTGGCCACCGCGGCGTGGGTGAAGGGAACGCCGTCAGGAACAGGGACGAGGTTACGCACCGGCACCGCCGCGAACTCGGCGTAACCGCCGTCGAAGCCCAACCCGATCCCGTCGGCGAAATCGGCTTCGGATGCCGGGTGGGATATGAGGGCGACAGCGACGCGGTCTCCGACTGCGACTTCGCTGACCCCAGGCCCCAGTTGCATCACTGTTCCGGCGACCTCGTGGCCCAGGACGATGGGGCGTTGGCGGAGCCAGGCGTCGCCGTGTCCGTTGATGATGTGGACGTCGGACTGACACATCCCGGCTGCTTCCACCCGGATCAGCACCTGCCCCTCCCCCGCAGTGGGGTCGGGCAGGTCCAGCAGCCGCAAGCCAGAAGCTGCAGACTCGAACTGATGAGCCTTCATTGTCGTGGTTCCTTTCAGTGGCAGGCTTACCTGCGCGTACAAGATCCCCGTACCCGTTGCCTTCGGGCACAATTCGGGCACACTGAGCCAGGAGTCATGAGTGCGGCGTGTGGTGTGCCCCGTCAGTCAGAGCGCGAAGACGCCCTGGAGAAAACCGCAGATCTCCTCGACGCCGCGGGCCTGCGCTCGGAGGCCGGGCATGGTCATGAAGCCGTGGAACGCACCGTCGAGGCGGACCACATGCACCGGGGTCCCCGACTCGTCGAGGAGTTCGGCGTAGTGCAGACCGTCGTCGCGCAGCGGGTCGTGGCCGGCGACGACGACGAGGGCAGGGGGCAGGTCTCTGAAGGACTCGGCGTTGGCCGGGGTTGCGCGCGGGTCGATTCGGTCCTTCGCGGACCGCAGGTACTGATCCCAGAACCACAGTGTGTCGCGGGGGGTCAGCACCGGGGCTTCGGCATTGTCCACCCACGATGCACGTTCGACCGCATACTCGGTGGCCGGGTAGAGCAGTACCTGAGCCGCGAGCGGCGTGTCAGATCCCCGGTCCAGGTGCGTGATGGCGGCCGAGATGTTTCCTCCGGCGCTGTCTCCGCCGATCGCGATCCGGGTCGCGTCGACCCCCAGCGCTGCGGCCTGCCGGCGCAACCAACTCAGGACGGCCGCCGACTCGTCGACCGGAACCGGGAACTTGTGATCGGGTGCGAGGCGGTAATCGACCGACACCACCGCTGTCCCCGTGTCGTGGGCGATGCTGCGGCACAGATGGTCGACGCCGCCCTCGAGGGTGCCGAATGTCCATCCCCCGCCGTGTATGTAGAGCAACACCGGGAGCGGGTTGTCCGACTGCGGGCGGTACAGACGCACGGGGATGTCACCGTGAGGCCCGGACACGAACTTGTCGACGACGGAATGAACCTCTGGGCCGGTCGGTATCTGCGCGTCGCTCTGGCGGCCGAACTCTCGGACACCTGCGACCCCTAGCCCCGAGAGGCCGTTGGGCAGGACTGCAGCGAGCTGGTCGGCGACGGCCTGTGCGTCGGGGTCGAGCGCGATGGCTTGTTCGTTGGTTGTCATGTAGTCCTCAGAGGGTTGTGCTGGTCGCGGCAGCGCGGGACTTGAGTGCCAGGCCCTCGAAAGAGCCTGCCTCCCACCACTGGTCGATCATGTTCCAGAAGTCGATCTCGCTGATGTTGTGGATGTCGTTGAAGAACCCGCGGCTGACGTCGCCCTGCCCGTTGTAATAACCGGGCGTGCAGGTGGCGAAGTAGGCCAGTCGTAGCTCTTCGGTGCGTTTGGTGGCTTCGACCCATTCCCGCTGAGAGTCGGGATCGGGTTCGATGGTGGTGATGCCGTGTCGCCTGGCATGTGCGATCGTTCGGGCCGCATGGCGGGCTTTGCGGTCGAGCATGTAAGTGAAGTTGACGACGTATGCGTTCTGGCTCAGGCCCAGCTCGATGAAGTTGGGGAATCCGTGAGAGAAGAAGCCGTGCAGCGTCTTGGCGCCATCGGCGAAGTGCTCACGCATCGACAGTCCGTCCCGGCCGACGATGTCGTAGCCATACCGCTCGGTCGAGGTGGAGCCGGTCTCGAACCCGGTGGCGAAGATGATCGCGTCGACCTCGTGGTGCCGCCCGTCCACGACCAGCCCGGTGGCAGTGATGCCGTCGACGCCGGTCGGTGCGGAGACGAGGTGAACCGAAGGTTTGTTGAATGCCGGCAGATAATCATCGTTGAACGCCGGACGCTTGCACACGAACCCGAACCAGGGCTTGAGTTTTCGGGCGGTGTCCGGGTCCTTCACCTGGGAGTCGATGTGCTGGTGAATGTCGTACATCAACTTCATGTCGGCGAGTTCGGCCAGCGCCATCTGATCTTCGACCGGGAGTTCGGCGGCCGGCACGTCGATCAGGTGTTGTCCATTCAGCGACGGGAAAAGGTGCGTCCAGATGTCATCGACGAGGTCCTCGTCCTGGTGGTGTCCGTTGAGGAAGCTCAAGAAATTGTGATGCCGTTCCCGCTGCCAACCCTCCTCCAGCCCGGCCGCCCACGTGGGGTCGGTAGGTCGGTTGTCTCGAGGCCCGACGACGCTGGGGGTGCGTTGCACGACGAACAGCTCCTTGGCGTCCTCCGCCAGGAACGGCACAGCCTGAACCCCGGTGGCACCGGTGCCGATGATCGCGACTCGCTTGTCGCGGAGTTTTTCCAGATCGCCGGCGGCGCTACCGCCGGTGTAGTCGTAGTCCCACCGGCTCGTGTGGAAGATCTTGCCGGTGAACTCGTTGATCCCGGGCACCCGCGGGACCTGTGGTTTGTTCAGCGGGCCGTTGGCGCGCAGGACGAAACGTGCGCGCAGCACATCGCCGCGATCGGTGGAAACCTCCCACTGTTCCTCGTCGTCCAGCCAAGTCACCGAGGTGACGCTGGTCTGGAACAGGGCGGTCCGGTACAGGTCGTAGTGCCTGCCGATGCGCTGGGCGTGTTCGAAGATCTCCGCGCCGTCGGCATAGCGCTTGGTCGGGATGTATCCGGTCTCCTCCAGCAGCGGGAGATACACGAACGACTCGACATCGCACTGCACCCCGGGATAACGGTTCCAGTACCAGGTTCCGCCGAAATCGCCTGCCTGCTCGACGATCCGGAAGTCGGTGACGTTGTTCTTGGTGAGATAGGCGCCGGCGAGCAGGCCGCCGAAGCCGCCGCCGAGAACGACGACCTCGAGGTCCTCGGTGACCGGTTCACGCTGCACGGGCTCCGACCAGGGGTCGCTGCTGTCGAGTTCGAGGACGTCCGACAGGCCCTGGAACTGCTCCAGGGTCTCGCCTTTGAGGCGCGCCTCCCGTTCGCGTGCGTAGCGCTCTCGGACCTGGCTCGGATCGAACTCAACGGCAACGGGTGTGCCAGAGATGGGTAGTTTTGCACTCATGTGAGATTCCTTTCGCTCACTGAAGCCGCCTGAAACCGTGTTTGCGTTGGATTCGGGCAGCCTTGAACTAGCCACGCCTCAGGTGGTCGTGGCCGAACGGCTTGTCTGCGGTGTCCGGTCGCCTCTATGGGATGAGGACCAGACGAATCGGGTCGCCTTCCTTGCACTCGAGTTGTCGGACTGCCTCTGCAGCACTGTCGAGGGGAATGTGAGCCGAGATCGACGCCGACAGGTCGAGGCGCTGCCACTCGATCAGTCGGACGAGCTGCTCGACATGAGGCGGCAGGTACCCGTAGTGCCCGAGAACCTGCTGATGATGGGCGATCAGGGCGACGCTGTTGTCGATCCGGATCGGCTGACCGCTGATACCCGTGATGACCAGTCTGCCACCGGGATTGAGTAAGGCCAGCGCTTGTTCATCGATCCCGGGAAAACCGGCGAAGTCGAACGCCACATCGACACCGCGTCCGCGCGTGGCTCGAGTCATCTGTTCCGGGAAGCCGGATTCAGTGGGATCGAGCGCAGCATCGGCGCCCCGAGTCAGAGCCTTGTCCCTGGCGGCGGGGAGGGGATCGATGGCGATGATGGGGGCGGCGCCGATCATTTTCAGAAGTTGTATCGCGTGCACACCCAGGCCCCCCACGCCCCAAACCGCGGCTGACTCGCCTGCCTGCACTTTCGCCGTATGCGAGACAGCGGCCCAGGGTGTGGACACAGCGTCTGGGATGATGCAGGCCTGGTCGAACGGAAGCGAATCCGGAATTCCGACGAGCACCTGTTGGGGCACGACAACGTATTCCGCCCAGCCACCGTCGTAATCGACGCCCATGGTGTCGACCCCCCACGGTCGTGCGATCACTGCCTGCAATGTCACACGGTCGCCTTCGGCCCATCCTCTGGTCTGCGGGCCGAGGGCATCGACGGTCCCGGCGACTTCGTGTCCCAGCGTCCGGATGGCTTCCGCGTCCCGGAGGGGAGCGACCATACCGCTGATGAGGTGGACATCGGAAAGACAAACCCCGGCTGCAGCTACCTTGACACGCACTTCACCTGGGCCTGGAAGTGGTACCGGCACTTCGCGTATCGCGAACTCATGGGTACCGAAGTCGACCCGTCCTGCCTTCATCGTGCTAGTCATCGATGCCCCCTCGGCGTCGGGCCATGTCTTTCTGGCCGGCTGTTGTCATCGTGTCGAACGAACAGATGCGCACGAGTTCGACGAAAGCGGTTGTCACAACACGTTCCTTTGCAGTGATCCGTTGCGTTGCAGCGATTTCAGCTTGTCGGAAGCAGGATCGGCTTGATGATGTCACCAGCGAGTGCTTGCTGTTCGGCAGTGTTGATGTCGGCCAGGTCGAATGTCGTGACCAGGCGGTCGAAGGGGAAGTTGCCGGCTTTCCACAGCTCGATGAGGCGCGGAATGAAGGTTTGCGGGTTGACGTCGCCCTCGAGGATTCCGGTGATGGTCCGGCCGGACGTCAGTGCCAGCGGTGCGATCGCGAGGTCACCCTGCTGGACGCCGACCAGACCGAGCACGGACCGCAGCGAGAGCGACTCGAGAACTGCGGAGATGATCGCCGGTAGTCCCGTCGTGTCGAGGCCGTAGCGGACTCCTGCGGGGGCGATGTCTCGGATCTGCTGGGTGAGGTCGCCGGTGCCACCGGTGATCGTGTGCGTGGCGCCGAGGTCGCGTGCGAGCGTGAGGCGATCCTCGTTGAGATCGACCGCGATGATCGGCGCGGCGCCCGCGACCTTTGCGCCCATGACCGCAGACAGTCCGACCGCACCCGTACCGGTGATCACCACACCCTCGCCGGCGCGGACGTCGAGCGCTTCGAGGATCGCTCCGGCCCCGGTCTGCACCCCGCAGCCCAGCGGTCCGAGGAGCTCGATGGGCAGGTCCTTGTCGACGACAACGGCATTGGTGGCGTCGACCAGTACGTGGGTGGCGAACGAAGACTGTCCGAACCACCGCCCGGCCACAGGTTTGCCTTCGTCGTCGGACAGCGGGGTCGAACCGTCGAGAGCATTGCCGCCGAGGTTGCGGGGCAGAAAGGTGTCGCAATACGCGGGATGTGCGTCGCGACAGTTGGTGCAGGTTCCGCAGTAGTCGAAGCTCAGGACCACGTGGTCGCCGACCTGGACGGTCGTGACGGCCGCGCCGGCGGATTCGACGATGCCTGCGCCTTCGTGTCCCAGGACGATCGGTGGGGTGCCGAAACCGGCACCTGCGCGCGGGAGCACATCGGTGTGGCAGTGACCGGCACCGACGATGCGCACCACCACCTGTTCCGGGCTGGGGTCGGCGAGTTCGAGGCTTTCGATGGTGAACGGGGTTTGCTCTCCGCGCAGCACGGCAGCTGTGATTTTCATGGAATCGCTTTCGATCGGGTCAGGGGAGGAAGATCGACTTGGTCTGCTGGTAGGCGTGCAGGCCCTCGGGGCCCAGCTCGCGTCCGAGTCCGCTGGCCTTCACTCCGCCGAACGGCGAGGAGAAATCCAGCGCGTAGTTGTTGACGCCGACACTCCCGGTCTGGACGCGCCGTGCGACGTCGATGCCTCGTTCTTGATCGGAGGTCCACACCGTGCCGCCCAGACCGAAGTCGGAGTCGTTGGCGATCGCGATGGCCTCGTCGACATCGTTGTAGGACAGCACGGCCAGGACAGGCCCGAATATCTCCTCACGGGCGATGGTGTGGGAGTTGTCGACGTCGTCGAACACGGTCGGGGCCACGAACCAACCGTTCCCGGCATCGGGGCGACTACCGCCGGTAGTGATCCGACCACCGTCCGCCAACCCTTTGGCGATGTAGTTCTCGACTCGTTTCTGCTGGTTCGCCGTGGCCAGCGGACCGATCTGCGTGGTCGCCTCGAGTGCGTCACCCACCTTGAGCGATCGGGCGAAATCGGTGAGGATGTCGACGGTTTCGCGGTGACGAGTGCGTGGGACCAGCACGCGGGTGCCGAGGTAGCAGGTCTGCCCGTTGTTCATCAAGGTCGCGGCGAAGAACTGCTCCAGCAGGGAAGACAGGTCCGCGTCGTCGAGAATGATAGATGCGGACTTGCCTCCCAGTTCGAGGGTGACGGGCCGGATCAGACGGCCACAGACCTCGCCGATGGCGCGTCCGGCGGGGGTGGAACCGGTGAAGGCGACCTTGTCGACACCGGGGTGGGCCACCAGGTGGGCTCCGACCTCACGTCCTCCATGGACGATGTTGATGACGCCGTCGGGAATGTCGGAGGCCTCGATGGCAGCGGCCAGCACATAGGAGTCGAGCACGGTCTCCGGGGACGGCTTGATGACCACTGTGCAGCCCGCCGCCAGCAGCGGCGCCACTTTGAAGAAGGTCAAGGTCTGCGGAAAGTTCCACGGGACCACCGCAGCGACGACGCCGATGGGTTCGCGCCGCACCACCGTCGTGCCGGCGCCACCGAATGCGGTGCGGCGCTCTTCGATGGGCTGCGCGGTAGCCAGCTCGGCGTAGTAGCGCAGCAGTGTGGCCGGGATGACCGCTTCGGTCGCCGAGGCGATCGAGATGGGCATGCCGTTCTGGATGCTGACTGCGCGAGCGGTTTCTGCACGTCGGCCCTCGATCTGCTCGGCGAGGGAGTTGATCGCCGACGCCCGCTGTTCCGCGCTCCACGACGACCAGTCCGATTCGTCGAATGCGCGGCGCGCTGCCGCAACGGCCATGTCGATGTCCTCGGTCACCGATTCGGGCACGGAGGTGATCTGTTCACCGGTGCTCGCGTTGATAACCGCAAATCGGTTCGAGCTCGCCGGTCGGGTCCAGCGACCGTCAATCCAGAAGTCCTGTGGGGGCAGATCCAGTGCGATTGTCATGAAAGGTGTCCTGTCTGTTGCGGATTCGAGTGGTGGGGAGAGTTCGAGGGGTCAGAGGCCGATGTGGTGGAGGTTCTCGTTTGGTCAGGTATGACCGCATCAATTCGAAACAGGCACTGCAGAGAGGGTTGTCGCGGATGAACGCCGCGGCTTCCACCACCGGGGCCCTCGCCGCGTGCGCGGTCGCCCGTTGAGCAACACCCGTTGCGCCGGCGTGCCGACGACAGCGCGATCTCACGTGCGATGACTCCGAATTACGCAGTAGTCGAACGACTTTCGACTCAACCTGAGGCGTGTACGGACGCTTGCGATGCCGTTCGCAACCCAGTGCCCGGCACAGCGCCATCGTCACGGTTGCCTCCCATCGAAAGTTGACACATCGTCGATTAGAATTAACACAATGTCACAATGTTGCTCAGGTCACAAGGGTTGCCTCGTGGACTTCGGGCTGTCGCCACATCTGCGGTCGTCCGAGGCGGGTCGGGCTAGGCGCGGGTCGACTACGTGTGACACAACGTCGCTGGGTGGTGCGCGCGAATGTTCGTAGCGTCCACCGCCCGCGGGAAAAGCTCTGGCCCTGTCGGCGCGGACGCGTGTCATCGCCGGCGCAGAGATTGGCTGGATCGGCGACTTCGTGGGCTTTGAACGAGCCAGGCCGTGCTGACACACGCGGGCAGCGACCCAGGTGAGCGGTCGACGCCCCGTCACGGTTTTAGTCGTATAGTCCGCTGTGCAGCAGCATGTTGATCACACGTGCATGCTCGTCAGCTCGACTTGCCGGCATATCTCGACGGTCTGGTGGCCGAGGCCGACGTGGTCGGACACATCCACCTGAATGGCGCTCTGCGCAGTGGCAGGGGTGCAGCGCGAGTTGTCTGCGGAGACGGCCCGCGGCACGATGATCGCGCGGCTGCCGGTTGGGCGATTCTCAGTCGGGTGCCGGCCTGGGGACCGAGGCCTCAACACGTGGTGCGGTATCGGCGGAGGGATTCGCCGTCGCTTGATCAGCGTAGAGTGGCGTCCTCCTCGGCATCTGACACGGCGCACTGGGTGCCTGTCGTACGCCGGAAACGGCGGTCGCCCCCGTACCAACGTCTGTTATGAAGTGCCTCGGCCCCAGGCTGCGGCAAGCCATATTGCTGTGACGCTGTTGAACATTCGTAGCGTTTCGGCGTGGTCGGCGCCGCTGACGCAGTTGAGGTAGAAGGCGTGTTGCATCATGTAGTTCAGGTCGGTGATGAGGCGGGCAACATCGTCTGTCGCCGGATGCGCTAGCCCGGCACGTATGTCGTCGCGCAGTTGTTCGGTGAGTGCGTCGGTGAGGCGGCGGTTCCAGGTGTTCCACAGCGCGGCGATTCGTGGGTCGACTGGGATCGCTTGAATGGATGCGACGAGGACGGCAGCATGCTTCTTCCAGATTCCAAGCGCAGCGCGGCCGGTGCGGTCCAAAAAGGCTGCCGGATCCTCGTCGGGTTGGCGGGTGAAGACGTCGGTCTGGTCGGCGTAGGTGGCCCAGGCTTCTGAGGTCAACACCGCGAGTGCGGCGTACTTGGAGTCGAAGTATGCGTAGAAGGCGGACCTGCTGACCCCGGCCTCATTTGCGATTTCGGCGATCCCGAGTTCGTCTATGGACCGGCTTGTCAGCAGTCGAGCGATGCCATCGAGGAGCGAGCGTCGTTGCCGTTCCCCCTTGGCCGGCGCCGACACTCGCCGGTCACCGATCAGCGGCTCGCGCGCACGATCGGTGGTCGGGTTGGACATGTACAGACTGTAGCGCCTCAAAGCATCTGAATCAGATTACTCCTTTAGCCAGTCGCGCTTCGCGACGACCAAAACTCCACTTCAAAACGTTATTGACACCCCGTCACTTTTTTGCGACACTGTGTCAGTAATGTAAGCCGCATCACACTCCGGGATGCAAGTACTACTCGGCACCGCCCCTGACAGCTCCGTCGATGTGGCCGTGTGTCAGTCGACGACAGGTAAGGACACCTCTGATGGCGAAGTTGGACATCACCTCCCAGACGCGTGGAATCGACGCATTTCTCGAGACGATCGACAATCCGCTGCATCGCAAGATCATCGCGAACTACCGTAGGCACGCGATTTTCGAGATTTGTGGTTACAAGGACCGGATCTTCACTCCGGAGATGACGGTGGAACATCCGCGGTATTACCTCAATGTCAACGGGATGAGTGTGACGCTCGACGGCCGCGATGAGGTGCTGAGCTTCTACAGCTCGTTGGAAGAGCGTGAGGCGACAGTGATGGTTGTCGAGGACGAGCAGCTGGCGGTCTCAGATTGGGGGTTCGCATCCGAGGCGTGGTTCAACTCATTCATGCCAGGTTCCCTTGTGCCGCAGGGCTGGGATGCTGATCCAGACAAGCTCTACATTTTGCGGCAGTATCTGTGCATGCATTGGCCCTACGACGAGCAGGGCCGGATGATCGGTGAGCATGTCTTCGAGCACGCGGCGATCGCCGACCTGAAGGAGGTCGGCGAGGATGAGTACATCACGCTGAGTGAAGCCCGAAAGAAGCTGCTGCCACTGCAGCAGGAACTGCCCCAGATCACTTCCGCCGCAGTGAACTGATGGCGGGGTCGATGAGATGAGTTGTCTGTTTGGCTGAGGGTGGCGTGGCACGCCGTGCGGCAGTCAAAGGCGGCACCTGGCGCGATGGCCGTGGTGGTCGGGGCGGGGCCTATCGGGCTGGGGATCATCCTGGCCCCGAACGCACATGGCATCGGCTACTACGCGAGGCACATGTAAAGCTCGTTGCCGCAGCCAAGGCGTTGGCTGAGGACTCGCTTGCGGCTGTCTTCGTTTGCCAGCCAGGCCCGACTGACCCCAGTGCGTCTGACTTCTGCTCTTCCTACACACACCTTTTGGAGTACAACATGTATCCCGGCACTCACGCCGCCAACCGTCCCGACAAGCCAGCCCTCGTCATGGCTTCGACCGGTCAGGTCGTCACCTATGCTCAGCTGGAACACAATTCACGCCAGATTGCGCACTTGTTCGGCGAGCTGGGATTGCGCCGGGGCGATCACATCGCGGTGGTGTCGACCAACGAAGCCCGCATCTTCGAAATCTACTGGGCGGCCCTGCGCACCGGTCTGTACATCACCGCGGTCAACAGTCACCTGACCGCGGCTGAGGTCGCCTACATCGTCGGTGACTGCGAGGCCAAGGCGGTGTTCTTCTCGGCGTCGATGGCGAAGATCGCCGTTGATGCAGAACTGCACGCCGCGACACCTCGCGTGCTGCTCCGGTTGAGCTTCGGCGGCGACATCCAAGGGCATCGGCGGCTGGAGACGTTGATGCAGACGATGCCCACCACCGAGCCCGTCGACCAACCTCGCGGCGCGGACATGCTGTACTCCTCGGGTACCACCGGCAAACCGAAAGGCATCGAGCCCACCCTGCCCGACCGCCAGGTCGGTGACCCCGGGGACACCATGACCGCCCTGGCGCGCGACCGGTGGTCCTTCGACGCCGACACCGTCTATCTCTCGCCCGCGCCGCTGTATCACGCTGCGCCGCTGCGCACGTGCGCAGCAGTACAAGCTCTCGGCGGCACCGTCGTCGTCATGGACCGTTTCGACGCCGAACGTGCCCTCGAACTCATCGAGGCCTACCGCATCACCCACAGCCAATGGGTACCAACAATGTTCGTACGGATGCTCAAACTCGACAAACACATCCGCACCAAATACGACGTGTCCTCCCTCCGGGTAGCCATTCACGCCGCCGCACCGTGCCCGGTCGAAGTCAAACACGCCATGATCGACTGGTGGGGTCCCATTCTCCTCGAGTACTACTCATCGACCGAGCTCAACGGCATGACCCTGATCAGCTCACAGGAATGGCTGCGCAAACCGGGCTCGGTCGGCCGCGACAACGTCCTGGGCACCGCGCACATCTGCGACGACGACGGCCGCGAACTCCCACCCAATGAAGTAGGGGTGCTCTACTTCGAACGCGACAGTCTGCCCTTCCGATACCACAACGATCCGGACAAGACCGCGAAAGCCCAGCACCCCCAGCACCCGACGTGGACCACCACCGGCGACGTGGGCTACCTCGACGAAGACCGTTACCTCTTTCTCACCGACCGTAAGTCGTTCATGATCATCTCCGGTGGGGTCAACATCTACCCCCAAGAGATCGAGAACTGCCTCACCATGCACCCGCAGGTACTCGACATCGCAGTCATCGGCGAGCCCGACCCCGACCTGGGCGAGTCTGTCCTGGCAGTCGTGCAACGCGACACCGACGACCATGACCACGACAATGTCATCGAGCAGTCCCTGCGCACCCTCGCCGCCGACCGACTCGCCCGCTACAAGCAGCCGCGGCGATACCTCTTCGTCGACCAACTCCCGCGGACACCGACCGGCAAGCTCGCCAAACACCGGATCGTTACCCCCTGACCATCCTCTCGTCTCGACCGACACCAGGGAGTCACCCTGTTCGTGGTTAGTTGATGGCCACCGTCGGTATCCGGAGAAACGGTCAGGGGCGCCCGGCTCATCGAACTCTCGGCTGTCATCGAACCGTCCGGCCTCGGCCTGACTCCGCTCCCACACACCACACACACCAGGATCGGCCGGGATATCCAATGCTCCAGCCTCGAGATTCGTGTCGCCGTCCTGAACGACCCCGCGCGAAGCCGCGATGAACCAACCGGGCGAGCGGCTCGTCCGCGACCCCCGACCCCCGGGAGCCGTCGCCGGGTTCGGCGCCGCGCGTGAGGGTGTCCGATATCCGGTGCAAGCGGCGGTTTCCGATTGCTCGGTGGGTCAGCGTTCTTCGGCTGCGGGCATACGATCGGCAACGAAGATTGCGAGGGCGTAGAGCGCTGGCTTCCAGCGCACGCCCCACTTCGTCTGACCGGTACCCTTCGGGTCCAGCGACCGGGTCACCAGGAGGGCGTTTTGAGTGGGGATTGCTCGTTCGGGAAGTGGTCCGCACCACCTGATCCACATTGGTGACGCGACGTTTGCTCTTACCGACGATCACCGGATCGAAGTGCTTTGCGGTCGCGGAGGACCTCGGTGGCCACCTGCCCGCACGCGCCAGTCAGGACCCGTTTCGTGCACGTGCCGTTCCGCGAATTTCCGGTGTCGCGGCCGACCACGTCATGTTTGTCGTAGCCAAGATGTTCGGTCATCTCCTCAACATCGAGCGCGGAGTCGAGGACGCTCCTGGTCAACGCGCAGCCCGTCAGCCGGTCAGCGCCACCCCGTGAGCGCGTGAGCTACGTACCAGATCGCTCACCAAAGCCTGCTCGGCCTTCGAGAGCTCACGCACCGCATCCGCCGGCCTGAACCGGTCCTGCCACCGGGGCATCCATGGGCCCGATCGTGTCGGTCATCGTCGTAATTCCTCCTGTCCCACGCCGGGGCGATCAAAACAATTCCACCAAATCAGACAGCGCCGCGCGTGAAGCACAGCAGCGCAGCACCTTTCGTAGGTGAGCTGATCAGCTGTACAGGTCGGTAGGTCTGGGACCGTGGTGAGGCCACGTTGTTCTCGAACGACTCTCGATCGATCAACCCGAGCGGGCGGCGCCGACCATCGGCCACGTGTGTTCCCCGACGCGATTCCGGTTTCTCAGGCGGTGTCGCGGGCGCCGAGATGGGAATCGTATAGGGCGGCCATGTGCTGTTCGAGGTGCTCGAGAAGGTCCTGGTGGTCGGTCGTGGTCGGATCGATCTTGCGGCCCAGGCGCCCCAGCTCGACGAGCAGCGGGATCGTGTCGAGGCCGAGCTGGGTGAGCGAGTAGCGCCCCTGCCTACCCCGTGAGACCTCGGTCTTGGACAGAAATCCCGACGCAGTGAGGTCGGCGAGACGGCGAGACAAGACGGGGGCGCTGATGCCTTCTGTGCTGCCGGTCAGCAACTCGCGGAACGACCTGCGGTCGTACATGGCGATGTCGCGCAGGATGAGCAAGCTCCACTGGTCACCCACCATTTCCAGTGTCCGATTGATCGGGCATTCGGAACGGGGTTCAGAGATCATCAGCCCTCCGTGGTGGTTGCAGTTTGTTATCACTCAGAGTACCATCGGCAAAACCAGTAACACATTGCAACTACTTACGCGCGCTGGTCGCGGAAGGCGGAGGCAGAAGTGAGAGCATTCATCCTGAAGAAGTACGGTGGCCCGTTCGAAGAGGCGCGGGTGCCCCGGCCGACCCCCGCCCGCGGGCAGGTTCTTGTTCGGGTGGAGGCTGCGGGCATCAATCCCGCCGACGAACGGAGCCGCAAGGGCGAGTTCAAGCTGATGTTCCACCCCCACCTGCCAGGTGTGGCCGGCGGCGAGCTCTCCGGTGAGGTCCTCGCAGTCGGACAGGGAGTGTCGAGGTTCGCGGTCGGCGACCGGGTGATCGCCTACACCGGCGTCGAAACCATGGGTGCCTATGCGGAATTCGCTGCCGTCGACGAGGTGGCGCTTGCGCCTGCACCCTCGACCGTTTCGCTGGTCGACGCTGCTGCTCTGCCCGTTGCGGGGCTCACCGCCTGGGAGGCATTGGTCACGATCGGGCGCGTGCAACCGCGCCAGCGGGTCCTGATCCACGGCGGATCCGGAGCCGTCGGTTCGATCACGATTCAACTGGCGAAGCACCTGGGTGCCACCGTCGTCACAACCGTGTCCGCGGCCAGCGCCGGCTTTGTCCGGGAGTTGGGCGCTGACGAGGTCATCGACTACCGCCACGAGGACTTCGTCACCAAACTTGCCGACGACCCGGTTGATCTGGTCCTCGACACCCAGGGGGGCGAGACGACCACCCGATCACTCGAGGTGGTGCGCCCCGGGGGGCTCGTGGTCGGGATCGCCGGCACCCCGGATCCCGGGCTGGCCGAACAGGCCGCGGCCCCGTTGCCGGTGAAGCTGGCGATTGGAGCTCTGAGCGCTGGACTCCGACGCCGTGCCCGCAAGCGCGGCGTCCGCTACACGTTCCTGTTCATCCAGCCCGACGGCTCGGCCCTTGAGCGGGTGGTCGGCCTCGTCGACAGCGGCGCGCTGCGGCCCGTTGTCGACCGGGTGCTTCCGTTTCGCAGCACGCTCGCGGCAATGGAGCAGGTCCTATCCGGCGGCAGACGCGGCAAGGTGTTGGTCACCACCCTGCCGGGTGCAGTCACCGCCGGTCCGACCGAGGACGCCACCGATGAAGTGCTTGACGCGCCCATCGGCATCGGCAATCCAGCAGAGTCCTCGCGCCCCGCCACCTGGTCCGAGACACCCACCAGCACCATCACCGTTGCCGGCGACTCGCTGGTCTACCGCGACCTCGGACCGTTGGGCGGAACGCCGGTCGTCGTGCTCACCCACCTGGGTGCCACCCTTGACGAGTGGGACCCGGCGGTCATCGACCCACTAGCCGCCGAACACCGGGTCATCGCTCTCGAGCTGGCCGGTGTGGGCGGCTCCGGTGGAGCGATCCCCGACACAGTGCAACAGATGGCCGACACCGCACGCGCCATGATCGCAGCCCTCGACCTGGGACACGTCGACCTGTTCGGCTTCTCACTCGGCGGCTTCATCGCCCAGCAGATCGCGCTCGACGCCCCCGACCTGGTCCGTCGGCTCGTCCTGACCGGCACCGGCCCAGCAGGCGGCCGCGGAATCGACCGCCTGACCGGGCCCGCCTACATATTCTGGGACATGCTGCGCGCAGCCCTGCACCGCACGGACGCCAAAGAGTTTCTCTTCTTCCCCCGCACTCCCGCGGGCAAAACCGCCGCCCGCGACTACCTCAGCCGGATCAGCCTGCGCGCCATAGACAAAGACCGACCGATGGCGATCCGCGGCTTCAACCGACAGATCGCTGCCATCCGCCGGTGGGGGCGGCAACAACCCCACGATCTGTCTCGGATCACCGCGCCCACCCTGATCGCCAACGGCGACCACGACCGCATGGTGCCCACCGAACTCTCCCGGGACATGCACCGCCGAATCCCCGACAGCACGTTGATGATCTTTCCGGACGCGGGGCACGGCGGTGTGTTCCAGAATCATCGAGAGTTCACCGACCTCCTACTAGCGCATCTGTCAACAGACACCCAGACCACGGCCGCCAGTCGATGAGCGGCGGCCGCACGCCACGCAGCGTCCGACGCCGGCAAGGCGGCTCGTCTCGGTTCGAGAGCATCAAGACCACTTCAGGTCCTCTCACCTCGATGCATGCCATCACATGTTTGATTTCCTTCACAGACACAGCCGCCCCGGTTCTGACTCCGCGGCGTGGCGATTGCACCAGCAAGGAAAATTCACTGAATGACGTTTGGCCACAACGGCTGTCATCTTCTAATAGGGTGCGAACCTCACGAGTGGATCGGGTGACATGACAACATATTCGCTACGCAACAAGGTGGTTTTCGTCACGGGCGCTGGACGCGGTCTCGGAGCCGCAACGGCACGGATTCTGACGCAGCGTGGGGCGCGGGTAGTCCTCGCCGACATCGATGCCGACGCGGCACAACGCGTTGCGGCGACACTGCCGGACGGCAGCGCTGCGTATGAAGCGTGCGATGTGACCGACCTCGAGTCAGTGCGAGCGGCAGTTCAACACGCGGTCAGTATATTCGGGCATGTCGACATCGCCATTGCCAACGCCGGCATTTTGGGAAGAACCGGCACCCTCCGCAGTATGGCGCCCGGGGATGTTGCAGCCGTGGTCGATGTCAACGTCAACGGCGTAATCAACACGCTGTCAGCCACGCTCGACTCCGTCATCGCCAACCGCGGCCAGGTCGTCGTTCTCAGCTCGGTGTTCGCCTACTTCAATGGTGCGGGATCCATCCCTTACGCCATGACCAAAGCAGCTGTCGAACAAATCGGCCGCGGGCTCAGTGTTGAACTTGCCACCCACGGCGCGTCGGCGATGGTGGCCTACTTCGCTCTGATCGATACCGACATGATCCGAAACGGCGTCGACAGCGACCCTGGCGCAGCAGCTTTGATCAATGCGCTGCCGAAGGTGTTCTCCAAGAAGGTCTCAGCCGAACAAGCTGCCACTGCACTCGTCGAAGCGTTAGAACGCCGACGACGCTCGGTGACGTTTCCGGCGCAATGGAGCCGGGTCGCCGCCGTGCGGGGAATCGCGGGACCGATCGGCGACGTGGCGATGGCACGCAGAACCCCATTCCGTCGTGCCCTACTCGACGTCGACACGCCACTCAGCTGAGCTCGCACAGGCACCCGCCCACGCCGCAGTGGAGCGCACCGGATACCGGTACTGCGGTCAGCGCAGCGCCAAGACCACCACCGCGCCACCCATTCCCCGCGTCGTGCGACGCGGATACACAGAAGAGGGGACGTCATGTCCAAGCACTCCGGCGGAACCATGCTAACCGACCAGCGGGGACCGGTCCTGGTTGTCACGATCGACGGTGGTCACCACCAGTTGTTCGGACTTGAGCTGGCTCAACAGCTCGACACCCTCATTGATCGTGCCGACGAAGATCCATCGATCCACGCCATGGTGCTCACCGGCGCGCACCCAACCCGCTTCGCCAGCCACGCTGATGTCTTCTGGCTGCAATCGGAGGGGGCCGCGACACCGAAGCTCAGCCCGACCGTCGCGTCTGCTCTGGTGCGCGCCGCGAAGAACGCCGACCGAGGGCGCATCCTCGAAGGCCTGGTCAGCAAGACCCCGGTCTGGGGGGCGATCCAACTCGACCGTCTCCATGCCACGTTCCTCAAGATGAACTCCAGCGGCGTCGTCGTGATCGGTGCTCTGAACGGCTCGGCGCTGGGACTGGGCGCAGAACTCGCCTGGGCGTGTGACCTGCGCGTGATGGTCGACGACGAGTCGTTCATCGGCCAGCCCGAAGTCCTACTCGGTTTCCCGCCGGGCGGCGGCGGCACTCAGCGACTGGCCCGCCTCATCGGCACACACCGAGCGCTCACCGCGATCCTCGAGGGCAAGCCGTTCACACCGAGGGAGGCACTGGAGGTCGGTGCTGTCGACGCCGTCGTGCCCCCGGAAGAGCTGATGGACACCGCGATCGGGATGGCGAAACACTTCGGTGCCCGCGACAAGGAAGCAGTGGGCGCCATCAAGCGGTCGATCTATCTTGGGGGGTCGATGCCTCTCGAGGATGGTCTGGTCAGGGAGAACGCAGAGTTCATCTCGCTCATGCCCTCCGCGCGGGCCCAAGAGTTGATGCTCGACTACATGGCCTCGACCGACAATCTCGGCGAACTCCCCCTTTACGATCCCGAGATCTATGCAGCTGCACTGGCGGCCGGCTTCGTACCGAAGCAGAACGGAAGCGAGCAGCGATGAGCACCGGCACCGGCGAGCCCAGGTTCACGATCACTCGTCTGGACGTCTCGTTCCTCTCGGGTCCTGACCGATGCCGGGCGTGGCTGTACCTGCCCGACGACACCACCACCCCACCACCGGTCGTGGTGCTCGGCCACGGTCTCGGCGGCACCCGTGAGATGCGCCTCGACGCCTTCGCCGAGCGGTTTGCCGCCGCCGGGATCGCGGCGCTCGCATTCACCTACCGCCACTTCGGCGACAGCGAGGGATCGCCGAGACAACTCTTGTCGATCGGACGTCAATTGCAGGACTGGGAGGCGGCGATACGCTTCGTGCGAGGCCGCGACGACGTCGACGGGACCCGAACTGGCTTGTGGGGTAGTTCATTCGGAGGCGGACACGCCTTGACTATCGGGGCGCGTCACCCCGAGCTCGCGGCGGTGATCGCGCAGTGTCCGTTCACCGACGGGCTCGCGTCGGCGAGAGCTGCCAGTCCGATCGAAACAGCGAGGGTGGTGGGCCCTGTGGTCCGGGACCTGATCGCCATGGTCGCGCGGCGTCCTCCGGTCACTATTCCGATCGCCTCCAAGCCAGGCAGTGTCGGGTTGATGAGTGCACCTGATGCTCTGCCCGGGTACGTCGAGATCTCCCCGCCAGGAATGAACTTCGAGAACTCCGCGGCCGCGCGGGCCATCCCGTCGATTGTGCGGTATCGGCCGGGGCGGTCGATCCGCTCGATCGCTTCGCCCGTGTTCGTGTGTGTCAGCAACACCGACAGCGTGACCCCGGCCGGACCCACGTTGCGTTACGCCACCACCGCGCGGCACGCACAGGTCAAGCGTTACGAGGCCGGCCACTTCGATTTCTACACGGGGCCCGTGTTCGAGGAATTGGCGACCGATCAAGTCGCATTCCTGGTTCGCCATCTCGCCCCGGAGGTGCGCAGATGACGTTCGCGACTCTGCCGGACCGTCGCGCTGCCGAGCAACCGACCGCGTCGGCTCTCATCGCCGACGGCGTCGAGCTGGACAACGCGACGTTCCTCGACCGTGTGCTCGGCGCGGCGGACGTTCTGCGCGGTCGGGGTGTCGGTCCTGGTGACGTCGTTGCGGCGATGCTGCCCAACAGCGTCGACTTCGTTGTGTTGATGTTCGCTGTGTGGCGACTCGGCGCGACGATGACACCGATCAACCCAGCCTTTACCGAGCGCGAGACCACCCGGCAGCTCGAGGACTGCGCCGCGAAGGCCCTTGTGGTTGCCGACCCGATGAGCCATGGCACAAGCGTCACCGTTGTGGTCGTCGACGAACTCACTCCGACCGCGCACAACGTCGAGCAACCGGTTGTCGATCAGACCGCGCTGGCCCTGCTGATCTACACCAGCGGAACAACCGGCACGCCAAAAGGGGTGATGCTCGACCACGCCAACATCAACGCCATGGTCGAGATGGGACGAGCGGGCCTGCGGCTCACCGCCGCCGACCGCTGCCTACTGGTGCTTCCGCTGTTCCACGTCAACGGCATCATCATCAGCGTCCTCACGCCGCTGCTGGCCGGGGGCAGTGTCGTGATCGAGCGACGTTTCGACCCGTCGAACTTCTTCCCTACGGTCTTCGAACATCGCATCACCGTCTTCAGCGCCGTCCCAACTATTTTCGCCATCCTGGCCGACCTTCCGACCGACCTTGTGGTCGACGTGTCGTCGGTGCGACTGGCCGTATGCGGGGCCGCCCCCGCACCACCGGGGCTGCTTTCGCGGTTCGAATCGAGGTTCGGGTTCCCAGTCCTGGAGGGTTACGGCCTGTCAGAAGGCACCTGCGGCTCGACTCTGAACCCCGTCGACGGGCCACGCAAACCCGGGACAGCGGGGATACCGTTGGCGGGCCAAGAGATCAAGATCGTCGACGCGGCGCACATGGTGGTGCCGCCCGGCGAGGTAGGCGAGATCATCGTTCGAGGCCCGAACATCATGCGAGGCTACCTCGGCCGGCCCGATGCCACCCGCGACGCTCTCGTCGGTGGGTGGCTGCACACCGGGGACCTGGGGGTCCTGGACACCGACGGCTACCTCACCGTGGTCGGCCGAACGAAAGACATGATCATCCGCGGCGGCGAGAACATCTACCCCAAGGAAATCGAGGACGTACTCACCGAACATCCACAGGTCACCGCAGCCGCCGCGATCGGCGTCCCGGACCCGAAATGGGGGGAACTCGTTGTCGCGTTCGTCGAGATAACCGATGCTCACGACGTCAGATCCGGTGAACTCGATGCACTGTGCGCCCGCGAACTCAGCCCCTTCAAGCGACCCGTCGACATCGTCGTCGTTGCGGCGCTACCGCTGAACGCAGTGGGCAAGATCGACAAGCGCGCACTTCTCGACAGATTCACAAGCCAACGATGAGCCCTTAACGCTCAGAAGCAGGATCATCGGCCAGCAGCCGCGGCATACGTCATGCAGGAACAGCCCTCTGGGGATCACACCGACAAACGCGTTCTCCCCCTTCTCCTTCAAAGGACTCATCGGCCGAACCACGCTTGCCGTCGCCCTGTTCACGAACCCAACGCCTAGCTCACGGGGGCGGGGGCGGGCTTGCTCACGGGCGCGCTTGGCGCCTGAGCCGCGTCTCGTATTTCAGTCGCTGAGCGGTATCGATTCTGTCAAACACCCGGTCGGCTCGCATTGCTCGGAATAGGGCTGCCCGTGCGCGGGCAGGAAGCGCCTGGTTCACCCACAGCATCGTGCCGATGCCTCTCGGTACAGGCACTTCGAATCTCGGGTATCGGAGAGTGTGAACGATACGGTCAGCAACGTCCGCCGGCTCGATCAGCGGCATGCCCCGCAAACGGCCGATACCGGCCGTCATGTCTGTCTTACACTGGTGCGGAAGAATCACCGACATGTCAACTCCTGTGCCGCGCAACTCGAGAGCCACAGCCTCTGAGAAACCGATCACACCGAACTTCGATGCCACATAAGGTGCCAGCCGGGCACCCGCGAGGCGCCCACCAGTAGATGCCATGTTGATGATGTGTCCGGCCCCCCGCGGCTTCATACGGCGGACAGCTTCGCGTGTTCCGTGTACAACCGCGCCGAGGTTGACCGCAATGAGATTGTCGATCAAATGGGGATCTGTGTCTTCGATCGCGTCGATCGTGAAGATCCCGGCGTTGTTGATAAGCACGTCAAAGTGCCCCATCCGACGATCGACTTCGTCGAAGAAGGCACTGAGTGCTGTCGGGTCGCTCACGTCGACGCCAACTCCGAACGCCTCACCATTCAGTTCCGCAGCAACACTCGATGCGAGGTCGCCGTCCAGGTCCGCAAGAGCAATTCTCGCGCCCTCTTGTGCAAGGGCCCGAGCGGTAGCGACACCGATGCCCCGTCCCCCTCCGGTGATCACCACGACGCGACCGTCGATGGTCCGCTTTTGCGTGTGCCACTTCATTCGACAAACCCCCTGACGGCGCCCTGATTGCACCGAGTCTGAGTCGTAATCGGCGTATCGCCGCAGAACTCGAGGACGCACAGGAGTGCAGATCGACAGTCCGCGGTCGTGACTTGGGATAGCGCTCCGCCTCTGCGAAGGCAGGATTCGCAAACTCCTCAGAACTTATTGCAACGCTGCGGGATGGCGCTCGTCGTCCTGTGTCAAGAGTTCCGCCGCTCGTTGTTACGTCATGACAAACGAAAAACCGCTGAATTTCCCCGAAGACGTTTGAGGATGAGTCATGAGCTGGTCGGTCACCCGATACCCGAGCGCGACGTGTCAAGCCCGTCAAGGACCGGAAGAATCTCCAAGGCGACGCGTAGCTCGAGGGAATCCTCGTCGATTCTCCGTCCGAGGAGCTCCTCTGCTTGATGTACCCGGTAGCTCACTGTATTGGGGTGGACCGAGAGTTCTGCGGCAGTCTTCGTTCGGCTCCTGTTCTCCCGGAGGTAGACGCTCAACGTCATCGCTAGACGGCGGGTCAATTCGCCACTGGCCGAAAGCGCGCCGAGTGTCTGCCTCACGAAGCGCTTGGCGTGCTGCGGGTCGGCGACACACAATGCAATGACGGCGATGTCCTCGTACCGCGTGACGCCGGTGGCACTCGAGTGTTGAAGTGTCGCTACTCGGCGCGCGTGTCCGGCCTGCGCGTGCGTCAGCCTGAATCCGTCGATTCCGGTGGCACACTCCCCTGTCGCCACCTTGACACCCTCTGGTATCAGCGAAGCACCCGTGGCGTCGAGACAGGACTCCAGGTCGAGTTCCAAGGGGCGATGGCTATTGAACCAACCGGCGACTGCAAATGAACCCAGTGGATGCGAAATGCTGGACCCGGCGCCGATCGCCCGCGCGATTCCGGCTACCACATCGCTCAGCTCGGGGAGTGAAGCGTCAGAGCTGGATGGGAAGCCGCGCCACACGATGATTCCCAAGTGGTGCAGGTTCAGGTCGTACCTGAGTCTCGCCGACAGTGAGTGCACGTCTCGATCACGATCGGCAAGCACATCATCTATCGCCGCGGCACGAGAGGCTGCAGCGCCCTGCAGCCACGTTTCCCGCTCAACCTCGTACGCCTGGTCGGCGCGACTCATGGCGCGATCGATGAACTCGAACAACATCGTCGTGGCAAGGCTAACCGCACGCTCGCGATCGACGCCCTCCATGGTCTGTCCGAGGATCCGTCCGTGCATCCAGCGCCACACCTGCTCGAGTGCGAGGCGATAGAAGCGTGAGTGCCAGGACAGGGGCATCTGTCTCCAGACGGCCGACCGCATGATCGCCAGAGTTGACGGCGGTAGGTCGCTGTTGGCGGGATCCCCTCCGACCTCTAGCAGCTGGGCGAAAAGCCGGACGCTCTCCTCTGTACTCGTCCTCGCCTCGTCCACCCTTTGTAGATCGACGAACAGTTCTGGAAGCTTCTCCCGGACGAACTGGACGGTGTCCTCCGCCACCTCCGCCGCGGACCTCCGGAGAGTCCGAGCAATCGGCTGCAGGACGGCGCGCCACACCCGCTCATCATCCCGGCCGCGTAAGGGCGCCCACTCTGGCTCTGCACCATCGATCGCTCGGTTCATCGTTGTCACCCACCTCGACCGACCTTCGCCGACCAGTCGTCAAGCGCACTGTCGCACATGGCCTCCCCTTGTGTCTCGAAGCCTTGCGAAATTGCATCTGTCGGATCTTGGGTACTCCGAGTAGGTAAAGGGGCCGATGCTAGCCGGGTCGCCGACCAGGGTGCATCGCACTTTGTGGCACGGCGACAAACTGCAAACGAGACTCTGGCGCTGTGAGACGAGCGCCGCGCGTCGGGGGCGCAATACATTGTGGTCGCGGTCACAGGGTAGGGGCCGTGATCTCAGCAGTCACATCATTCCAGAAGGATGTCCTCCCGCAATCACTGCCATCGAGGGCATCAACCCAACCTCCTCCGAAGGAGTCTCGCGAACCATGTCTCAACTCAACGAGGTCACTATCCTCGGATCAGGTCTTCTCGGCAGCCAGATTGCCTGGCACAGCGCCTATAAAGGCAAGACCGTTGTGGTCTACGACATTGCCGAACAAGCCATCGCACGATGTCAGGAAATGCACGATCAGTACGCCACGCTCTATACCGCCAACTTCGGCGCGAGTAACGCCGATATCGCGGCGACCCGCGCACGACTCAGCTACGGGACACATCTTGCGGAAGCCGTCGCGAATGCTGCCCTGGTCATCGAGGCCGTACCCGAGGTCCCAGATGTGAAGACCGCGGTCTACGAGGAACTGGCCGACCTCCTGCCGGAGGACGCCCTTGTCGTGACCAACTCCTCAACTTTTCTGCCCAGTACCTTCGCGGAGGCGACCGGCCGACCGGACAGATTTTGCGCGCTGCATTTCGGCAACGGAATCTGGGCGATGAACTTTGCCGAGATCATGGCTCACCCCAGCACCGCACGGGCCACCTTGACCGCGGTGACCGAATTCGCAATCGAAATCGGCATGACGCCTATTCCGGTACGCAAGGAGCATAACGGTTATGTTGTCAACACATGGACAGTTGCCCTGACCAATGCCGCACAGACGTTGGTAACAAACGGCATCAGCACGGCAGAGGACGTCGATCGATCTTTCATGAAGTTTGGATTCCCTATCGGTCCTTTCGGATTGCTGGACCAAGTCGGCATGAAGACCGCATTCGATATCTTGGCTTACTGGGGGACAGTGAACAACGATTCCCAGATGACAGCGAATGCCAAGTACATCGAGACGAACTTTCTCAGCAAAGGGTTGCTTGGCGCCCAGACCGGTCAGGGCTACTACACGTGGCCTGATCCATCGTTCGCGGCGGCGGACTTCCTCGATGTACCAGACATCTCGGAGGCGGCGGAAATCGCGGCGCTTGTGATGCCGTGACGACGCCGGAACCCACCATCCACCGTGAGACCATATCAAGGAGTCTGACCATGACCTCATCCACGAAAGATGCGTCCGCGATTCCCCAGCACGTCGAAGTCCTCGTTGTTGGTGCCGGATTGACCGGCATCGGCATGGCTTATCACTTACAGACGTTGCAACCCGGTAGGACCTTCGCCATCCTGGAGTCCCGCGAGTCCATCGGTGGTACGTGGGATCTCTTCCGTTATCCAGGAGTGCGATCCGACGTCGATCTCTACGCCTTCGGCTATGGGTTCAAACCCTGGGACAGGGAGAATGCGATCGCCGACGCGTCCGAAATCCTGGAGTATCTCCAGGAGACAGTCGACGAGAACAACCTAGGCGCCCACATTCATTTCGGCCACAAGGTCGTGTCCGCTGACTTCTCAACGGCTCGGGCGCAGTGGAGCGTCAGGGTTGAGCGTGTCCGCGACGGTCACCAATTCACCATGACCTGCAACTTTCTGTCATCGGCGGCCGGCTACTACGATGTGGACGAGGGCTACTCCCCCCAGTTCGAGGGTCGCGAAGACTTCAGCGGCGACATTGTTCATCCACAGCACTGGCCCGAGAGTTTCGATTACACCGGGAAGAAGGTCGTCGTAATCGGCAGCGGGGCAACTGCTGTGACTCTCGTGCCGGCGATGGCCGAGGACGCAGAGCATGTCACCATGTTGCAGCGCTCGCCGTCCTACGTCCTGCCCGCGCCCAGAAGAGACCCACTGGCCCTGTTCATTCGACGACTCATTCCAAGAACGCACGCGCATAGAATTATCAGAACGATAAATGTCGGAAAGCAGACTTTCTTGTATCGCGTGAGCCGTAGGTTTCCGAACACGATGCGAGCCGTTATTCGGCGAGTCAATATCAAAGCACTCCCTGAAGGCTTCGACGTCGACGCACATTTTAATCCCGACTACGCGCCATGGGACCAGCGGATGTGTGTCGTCGCGGACGGAGACCTGTTCAAGGCCATTGCATCCGGTAAGGCCGGAGTAGTGACCGACCGAATCGCCCGTTTCAGCAAGAACGGCATTCTGCTCCAATCCGGTTCGGAGATTGAAGCCGACATCATCGTCACTGCCACCGGCCTTAATATGGTTCCATTTGGGAAGATCCAGCTGCGAGTTGACGGTCGAGATGTCAATTTGCATGACCATTTGATCTACAAAACGGCAATGGTCAGCGACATTCCCAACTTCACCTTCACGCTGGGTAGCGTCAATAACGCTTGGACACTCAAAGCCGATCTGGTTGCACAATGGACTTGTCGCCTACTCGCACATATGGATCGACACGGGTATACAACCGTGATACCTGTCGTCGACGACGACACGATGACTCGACGCCCCTACATCGAAATGGGAAGCGGTTATGTGAACCGGGCGATGCACCTCTTCCCGCAGCAGGGCTCCGCCGAGCCGTGGAGCGTCGCGCAGGACTACAAGATCGACCGCCAAGTCCTCGGGAAAGACCCGATCGAGGAATCCTCGTTACATTTCGCGTCCGCACCGCTAGTCGCCCCTGCTGTCGCCGGATGACCGCGTTTCCAGCCTTCGTCGATGTCGAAGGGCGGCAGACACGGGTTCGCGTCGAGGGAGATCCAGCCGCACCCCCGGTGCTCCTGATTCACGGAATCGGGCGAAGCCTAGAGGACTGGGCGCCGCTGACGAAGCGGCTCACGCAGAATCACAGAGTCATCGCCATCGACCTGCCGGGCTCAGGATTCACGCAGCGTTCCGCGTTACCGACCTCTCTTCCGATGCTGGCGAGCGCCAGCCTTGCAACGCTCGACACTCTGGGCGAACGTCGACCACTGCATGTCGTTGGCAACTCTCTCGGCGGCGCGGTAGCTCAGCAACTGTCGATTCTGGCCCCAGATCGAGTTGCGAGTTTGGTGCTCATCAGTAGCGCGGGATTCGGAGAGTCCGTCGCGCTGCCGATTCGATTCCTTTCCACCCGGGTGCTGGGACGTTTCCTTGCCACGCACACCACGCAATCGAGCGCCCGGCTCACCGAGCGTATGCTCTTCGCGAACCCCGATCTCGTCACAGGTTCGCGAATCGAGCACGCGAAGGCCATCGCACAACAGCCCGGCACAGCCGAAGTCGTATGGGAAACCGCACGGGAATTGGCGACACTGCGCGGAGTGCGGAGCGAATGGCGCGAGAAGTTGTCCACCGGCGTGGCCAACGCTCGCAAACCCACAACCGTCATCTGGGGTGACCGTGACCGTATTCTCCCGGCCCGGCATCTTGCCGAGGCACGCAGACTTCTCCCCCATGCCTCGACCCACCTGCTTCCCGGAGTAGGTCACATGCCGCAGATCGAGGCCCCTGACGAAGTCGCTCGGCTTTTCGCAGCCTTCGTCGTGTCTATCCGAGCCAACCGACCACCTGGCCACGTCACAACAAACGGGACTGCTGCACGGATTGGTGACAGTTTGAGTGTCACGCCGCGGCAGCAGCGGTGTTGATCATCGCTTCGAACTCGACAGGCGGCAACCGACCGAGGCGATCTTGCCGGCGCCGGCGGTGGTAGGTCCGTTCGATCCAAGTGACGATCGCGATCCGAAGCTGTTCCCGGGTGTCCCAGCGATGCACCCGGCCACCTCACCACGATGGCCCACCGCGCGGTGCACGCTGCCACGGCCAGCCGGGACTTCATCCGGGAATCGATGCTGTAGCCGACGATCCGCCCGGAGTGCACGTCCTTGATTGCGCACAGATAGAGCTCGCCCTCACCAGTGGGAGTTCGGTGATATCGATCAGTCACAACCGATTTGGCTCCTCCGAGGTGAAGGTTGCGCTGGGCCAGATCGTCATGGACTGGTGACCCCGGTCGTCGAGCGTTACGACCTCGTTTCTTGCCGAACACCGACCACCAGGCGTTGTCACGGCAGATCCGCCACGCAGTCCGCTCGGCCATCGTCTCACCCACGATGGTCGCTTCCCCGGGCGAGGAATCGGTAGCCGAATTCCGGGTCCTCGCGGTGGGCATCGAACACGGTGTTGGCCCGATACGCCGCGGGCGTCTCGGCATCGGTGATCGGGTGGCCAGCCACCGGTAGTAGGTCTGGAGAGAGAGCTGAAGTACCCGACACGCCACCGCGACGGCTATCCCGTCGTCGGCGATTGCCCTGTGATACTGCATGTTTGGATGATTCCTATGGCCGCTACGCGAACCTAAGCCCGGCCTCGCGCATCGGGCTTGGTATTGCGAGGAGCGCCTGTCGGCGCCGGCTGCTCGAAACCAGTGTGACGTTGTGCCCGGTTTCCGGGCACAACGTCACACTCGTGTCAGACGCACAGACTACTTGCGGAGGTCCTTGCGCAGGATCTTGCCCGAGGCCGACTTGGGGATCGTCTCGATGAACTCGACCGCCCGGACCTTCTTGTGCGGGGCCACCTTCGACGCCACGAACTCGATGACCTCGTCGGCGGTGATCTCCGCATCGGGCTGACGCACCACGAAAGCCTTGGGGATCTCCTCGCCCGACTCCGCCTCGATCACGCCGATGACCGCGGCATCGGCGATCTTGTCATTGGTGAGCAGCAACGCCTCGAGCTCGGCCGGCGGCACCTGGTAACCCTTGTACTTGATGAGCTCCTTGAGCCGGTCGACGATGTAGACGCATCCGGTCGGGTCGACCTGCGCCATGTCGCCGGTGTGCAGGTAGCCGTCGGCGTCGATGGTGTCGGCGGTCGCCTGCTCGTTGTTGAGGTAGCCCAGCATCACGTTCGGCCCCTTGACCCACAGCTCGCCCGGCTCCGACAGCCCCTCGCTCGGCAACTCGACCTCCGCACCCGATGCGGGGTCGACGATCTTGTTCTCCGAGTTCGGCACCGCCCACCCGGTCGAGGACAGCGGGGGGTCCTGCCGACCCAGCAGACCGGGGGTGTCGGCCGGGATGATGTGACTCACCGGCGACAGCTCACTCATGCCGTAGCCCTGCAGCATGTGCAGGTCGAGTCGCTTGGCCACGGCTTGACCCAGCTCGTCGTCCAGCGGCGCCGCGCCCGACATCATCGTGTGCAGCGAGGACAGGTCGTAGTTGTCGATGATCGGGTGCTTGGCCAGCGCCACGGCCACCGGCGGCGCGATGTAGGCCATCGTCACCTTGTGGTTCTGGATGTTCTCCAGAAACTCGACCAGATCGAACCGCGGCATCACGACCAGCGACGCCCGGTTGTACAGCGCCGCGTTCAGCAGCACCGTCATCCCGTAGATGTGGAAGAACGGCAGCACCGCGATCACCACATCGTCGGCGCCCATGCCCTGCAACGGACGGATCTGCGCCACATTGGCCACCAGGTTGCGGTGCGAGAGCGCCACACCCTTCGGGTTGCCCGTCGTCCCCGACGAGTACGGCAGCACCGCGACATGGGTGGACGGATCGAACGACACCTCCGGCGCGGCCAGCCCGACGCCCAGCAGGTCCGCCGCGTTCGGGTGTCCGGAGGCGTCCTGGCCCTCGCCGTCGAGGACGATCAGATCCGCATCCGCCAGCCCGACCTCGTCGGCGGCGGCCTTGGCCTGCTCCAGCATCGGCGAGATGGTCACCAGCATCTTGGCGCCGGAATCCCGCAGCTGCTTGGCGATCTCGGGACCGGTGAACAGCGCGTTGATCGTCGTCGCGGTGCCACCGGCCCGCAGAATCCCGTGGAACACCGTGGCGAACGCCGGGATGTTGGGCGAGAGGATGCCCACCACGTCGCCCACACCGATCCCCCGCGACGCCAACGCGCCCGCCGCCGCCTCGATCTGCGAGATCAGCTGCGCATAGGTGGTCGTCGCCCCCGACTTCGGGTCCACCAGCGCGGTACGGGCGAGGTCCTCCTCGGCCACCGCGCCGAACAGGAACTCGAACACACTCACGTCCGGGATCTCGACGTCGGGGAACGGACTCGTGAAGCTCATGACACCTCCATTGGGGAATTTCTCGACGTTCGTTGTCATCACGACGTCGACCTGGCAAAACACGCGGACAGGTCCCCTCGACACAACTACTTCGAGGGGACCCGCCTGACAAGCTCCGAACTCTGTCACCACTCATTCCGACATTGCCGAACGCCTCTGAACGAGAGTGTTGGCGACGAAGACGCTAATGGCGTCGTAGATCTCGTGATGCCGAGGCAGAAAGGCGCTGAGTCCAAGCGGAGCACCATGCACCAGACCATCTATTCGCACCGACATCACATCAACCCCAGCCTGTTCAAGCTCGCTAGCGTAGTTCTCACCTTCATCTCTGAGCGGATCGACCTCAAAGGTGACGACGAGTGCCGGTGGGAGTCCGTCAAGGGACCCACCTCGGAGCGGATTGACCAACGGAGACTCCGCATTCGACCAGTCACCGAGATATGCCTTCCACATCTCCCGTACGACGACTCCGGGCAACCCGGGCACGTGTGAGAATTCGCGCATGGACTCAGTCTGCGGGTCCGGCCCGATCGCAGGTGAGATGAGCAACTGACCCGCGATGTCGATGTCGGAGTGGCGGACCGAACGCGCGTGCTGAGCGAGGACTGCAGCGAGATTGCCGCCGGAGCTCTCGCCTCCCACGAACAGGTTGCGTGGGTCGCCTCCGTACATCCGCGCCAGATCGGCTGCGGCAGCAAGCGCTGCGAGAGCATCCTCGACTGGCGCAGGGAACGGATGCTCAGGTGCAAGACGATAACTCGGCGCGATCACAACGGCGTCCAGGCGATGCGACAACGTCCGACACACATTGTCATTCGAATCCAGGCTGCCCGCAAGGAATCCACCCCCGTGGAAGTAGAGCAGAACCGGGCGGTCGGAACGGCCGTCCATCGCCGGCACGTAGACTCGGACATCCCGCTCCTCTGTCGGTCCCTGGTAGCAAGAGCGGATGACCTCGACGTCCGGGCCAGGGACTTGGAACATGGGGAAACCGTCCACCAGTTCCCGCATCTCTTCCACCGTCTCGCAGTCTTCAAAGCTTTTGGTGCCCAGAGTCATCATCCCGTTGACCATCATTACGACGGACGGATCCAGCAACAGCATCGGTGAGGGAGGTGTTGTGATCCCGTCAATAGTGAACCCTCCGAATCCGTGAGCGCGAACGTCTGCCAGGACAGCCCGGAAGAGGTGGCCGCCGCCCACATAGATGAAGGTGGACCTCTTCTTTCCCTGCACGTTGTCACCCATCCACCATGATCGGCCAGAGGGTATGAGTGTGCTCTCGAGGAGTCCGTCCACAATGGAGGCCCACCGCTGCGTCGCCTCCTCGCTCGGTTCTATGGTCTCTGCCCCCGTCTCGAGTACTCTTGTGGCGAGTTCTGCCGCGAAATCGACGTGGTCCTCGATGGAGAGCACGTTGTTCTGTAATGCGACATGGCTGGTCGGTCCGGTGATCGTGAAGAGGTTCGGGAATCCGGGCGTGCCTATGCCCAGTAACGATCGGGGTCCGTCCCGCCAGGCATCACGCAATGAGAGTTTGCCGCGTCCGCCGATGCCCAATGCCAACAATGGTCCGGTCACTGCATCGAATCCCGTGGCCATGATCACAACATCAAGGTCGTGTTCGCTGCCGTCTTCGAGGACGAGCGCGGTGGGGTTGAAATGCGAGATGGGGTTCGCTCGGACATCCACGATGTCGACATTCTCGCGATTGAAGATCTCATAGTAGTCCACCTCCATCGGCGGCCGTTTGCTCATGAACGGGTAGCCGGATGGTGTGAGTAGGTCGGCTTTACGAGGGTCGGTGACACGCTCGCGGATCTTCTGGCGTAGGTAGTCGGAGGCCGCCGCATTGGTTCGCTCGTTTGTCAGCAGATCGCCATAGGTCGCCGTCATCTGTTGTCCGCCAGCGCGATAGGCCTCTTCGAATTTGGCTCGTCGCTGCTCGGGCGTCACGAGATCGCCAGACACCTCCGGCGTTGGCATAGCCCATCCCCAGAAATTGTCGCGCTTCCCTTTCCGGAGTTCTTCAGCGTGTTCGGCGAATCTTGCGCTCTGGTCCGGGGTGTATCTCTCGTTGCCCAGCGGGGTGATGTAGTTCGGGGTTCGCTGGAAGACGGTCAGCGAGCCGGCGACCTTGCCGACTTCTTGAATCACCTGGATTCCGGTAGATCCGGTTCCGACAACTCCCACCCGTTTGCCACTGAGGTCGATGTCGCCTGGCCACGCGCTCGTATGATAGATCTCTCCGTCAAAGTTCTCAGAGCCTGAGATAGCATAACCGCTCTCGGTGCTGAGATTTCCTACGGCCGCCACCAGGAATCGGGCCGTGGCAACGGAGCCATCATCGGTATGAACGGACCATCGTTTCGAGTCTTCATCCCAGCGGGCCGACAGTACTCGGGTATCAAAGGCGATGCTGCGCCTCAAGTCCAGACGCTCAGCTACGAATTCGATATAAGAGAGAAGCTCCGGTTGAGCCGCATACTTCTCCGACCACTGCCACTCTCGCTGGATCTCTGGCGAGAACGAATACGAGTAGTCTATAGAAGGCACATCGACCCGGGCGCCGGGATAGCGATTCCAATACCAGGTTCCGCCCACTCCAGAGCCGGCTTCGAAAGCCTGTACGGAAAGATTAAGCTCGTCGCGGAACTTGTGAATGGCATACAAGCCCGAGAATCCGGCGCCGATGATGACAACATCGTGGTTGGTGTTCATTGTTTCCTTCTGTGAACTTGAGGAAGTCGAACGGCGCGGCCGTTCGAACAGGGCGACCGGTGGTTACGGGATGAGGACCGCTCGGCCCGATACCCGGCCGAGTTCCAAGTCGGCGAAGGCCCTTTCGAATTCGGCCAGTGGATATCGCTGGACGTCTAGGGTGACCTTTCCACGCCTGGCCAGATCAAGGACCTCGAGCTGATCGGTTCGTGTACCGCCGTATACCAGTTGGGCGTTGACCTGCCACGGGAGCCGGTTGCTGTAGTCCGCTCCGAACGTGAACTGCCCACCACCGAGGCCGATGAAGCGAAGCGCTCCGCCTGGGGCGATGATCGACGTGGCCAGATCAACCGTGTCCTGCACACCGACGAAATCGAACACTGCGTCGGCGCCGTAGCCGGCGGTCTCATCCAGGATGTGCTGCGCGGCGCCGGGGCCGGCGAGCACCAGTTCGTCGACGCCGGACTTCTCCGCCAGGTCGAGCTTCGACTGTTCGCGGTCGATACCGATCACCCGAGCACCCGAAGTGGCGTGCAGAATCTGCAATGCGACATTCCCCAGACCGCCCAAACCGATGACGACAGCGGTCGAATCAGGCGTCAGCCGACTCCGCGCGCTGTTGATGGCACCCATCGGTGTCAAACCCGCGTCGGCAAGCGGACTCGCGGTCGCCGGATCGATTGATCCCAGCTTCACCAAGTGGTGGGCATCGACCAGGATGTACTCGGCCATCGCCCCGTCGGGGCCCAGACCCGGAATTGTCGGCGCCTGCATGCGACTTCCCGTCACCTGGCAGACGTTGTCGCGTCCCTCCACGCATGCACGACACCGACCACACGACCATCCTGCAGTCACCAGGACTGGATCGTCCTTCTCGAATCCGGTCACGTGAGCACCAACCTCCTGCACCCACCCCGCCCCCTCGTGACCCATGGTGAACCCAGTCATCGGAAGCTGCTCCATGTGCAGCACATGAAGGTCGGAGTGACAC
The DNA here is from genome assembly GCF_001698225.1 of Gordonia terrae. Taxonomy (NCBI): domain Bacteria; kingdom Bacillati; phylum Actinomycetota; class Actinomycetes; order Mycobacteriales; family Gordoniaceae; genus Gordonia; species Gordonia terrae. Next base: position 950,474 of record NZ_CP016594.1, on the reverse strand, counting down.
ACACCCGCCCCTGCCACCTTGACCAGCACTCCCCTAGGGCCAACCTCCGGAACTCCGACGTCTCTGAGTTCAAGCCGGCCCGGCGCTACCATCTGCACTGCTTTCACAGTCATGCCCTTCCCGTCTGGCAGTGGCGACCCAAGCGTCGGCACCGCGGACTTCGATCGTGTGGTGGCCTGAATCGAGCTAACCTCAGGAGACCGGGAGTGACTACGGACACATATCACCGTTCTGGACCCGTGGACTGACCAGTTGGAGAGTTGGTGAAAGGCCATACTGGCCTGATTGAACGAGGGACACCTGATATGCATCAATCACCGATCACAGGACCACACGACGTCGCAAAGGTCGCCGCCGGTTGGCAATCACGGTTGGGCCCCGCCGTCGAGGCGATGATCGCAGTGATCTTCCAGCACGTACCCGAAGCGGAAGACCCAGAGGTCGCCTCTATCGTCCGAGTGACCTGCGAAGGCAACTTGTACGCGCTGGTTGGCCACATGGCCCGCGGCGTGCCACTTGAACTGGTTGCACCGACCTCGGAGTTACGTTCGCAGACAACGCTACTCGCCTCTATGGGCCTTCCGCTCCCGTCAATCCTGCGCGCATACCACGTCGGAGCCGGGGAGCTGGTGCGCCAGTTCATCATCGAGGTTGACAAGCAGGACTGGCCTCGCGGACGCTCTGTGGAGGTGATCCAAGAGGGAACGACGTTCATGCTTCGGTGGGGAGCTACCCTCACTGAGGGTGTGACCGCGATATACGCCGCCGAAGCCAGCCGAATAACCGAACATCGGGATCTTGCTCTCAACGAGAAGGTCCGAGCGGTGCTGCAGGAACCCGACGTCGACGTTCGCTCCGCTTCAAGGGAGTTAGGCTACGCCCTCAACGGTTCTCATGTCGCACTGGTCCAGCTGTTCGACGCGTCGCCGGGCAGTGGCGTTCCCGGCCCCCCGTCCGACTTTACGAGCGTCTTCGAACAGGCGGTGCAACATCTGAGATTGCCGTCCGCCACGGCGGGCGCGCTGCACGTCAGAGTCGACCTGCGCACCGTATGGTCATGGGTTCCGGCCGACAGCGATGTCCTCTCGCGTCTCGACGAGACAGATGGACCGATTCTGGTGGGAATCGGTACCGCCCGAACGGGGATCGACGGGTTTCGGGCCTCTCACGACGAGGCTCGCCAGGCTGCCCGCGTCGCTCAGTTGCGTTCTCGGCCGACCGGTCGAGTCACCCGATTCCGAGACGTCGACATGATCTCGCTCTGCACGCAGGACGTAGGGCGGGCCCGTGACTTCGTTCGAAACGAACTGGGACCGTTGGCCCGACAAACACCCGCCATGGATCTCTTGAGGTCGACCCTGATGGGATACCTACAGAGCAATAGCAACTCACGGGCGTCGGCTGCGCGACTCTACGTGCACCACAACACTGTTCGGTCACGAATCGAGCGGATCGAGTCTTTGCTGGGTCACACTGTCACGGAACGGCGTGCCGCTCTCGAACTCGCATTGGCCATCGATGAGACACTCGGCCTGAGTGCAGCACCGATGCCAGAGTGACTTCGGAGCGCAGCCGACGGTCCTTGCCTGCCGGACCTCCGGGAGATCCACCAGAATGCGGTCATGAAAGGAAATCGGGGCGTACGCAATCGAACTGCACGAGCGCGCTAGGCATCGCATTACCGCCGAGTGCCCCATTCACGAAAGCGGCAAGAGCCACTTGACATCAGCGACGGCGGGCGGGTGACAGGTCGTTGCGGGTGGGGCCGCCCCCACGGCTGAGGGCGCTTCAGTCATTCCGCTCTCGCTGGAAGTGCATCATCGCCGAGAAGTGAAGGGTCGCAGGATTGGCGAAGTCCGGGAAATGGCCGACCATGGCAGCGACGAGCGCTTCGGGCCCTGACGCGACAGTCGACTCGTGCATGAAAGCACTGATGTAATCGCGGGTCCCATCGAGGATCGCGGCGACGTCGTCGTCACTTCGTCCTGGAATCTTGTGGCCGGCGACGACTGTCCTCGGTGAAAGAGCTGCCACCCTGTCTACGCTGTCGATCCATCGTTGCCAGTCGTCAGGACCGCTCAGTCCCAACATCTGGTGCACCCCGTTGTACGCGACGTCTCCGGCAATCACAGCCGCTATGGAAGGAATATGCAGCACGCTGCTGTGCTCGATATCCGCTTGCCCGACGTCCACCGCACGCAACTCAATTCCGTCGACAGTGAAGACGTTGCCGTCCAGCACCTCTGGAATTCGCGAGTAGTCGGTGACGTTGCCCGGCAGCCAGTCGTCGGTGATCGTCTTGTCGGCGGCCATGTTCTTCTCGATGAGGTCGACCACCGGGGCAAGGGCGACGCCCCGCGCGTCGGGGAACCGATCGAGCAACGCACCCAATCCGACGTAATGGTCGAAATGAGCGTGGGTGATGAAGATGGTGGTGAGGACCTTTCCGGTCGCCTCGATCTCATCGCCCAGGAGTTCGACGTCCCGAGGCGTATAGAGCGTGTCGACGAGCGCGACTTCGCTCGGACCACTGATGAGTGTCGCCGTTGTCGGCGAGAACGTTCCGCCGGTTGTCAGAGCGACTGGGGCACTGGTGACAACGGAGAGTTGCGGGGCGGCTTCAGGTTCAGACATGCGTTTGACTCCGATCAGGCGGGCGGTGAGATGAAACTTGAAGTTTGCGAAGTGCATATGCGGAGGTCGTACGGTCGTGAACCAATTCGACGGGTTCGGCGCGCTTGCATGCGATCACAGGGACGGTCAGTTCGGCACGGCCACGCCGCGCCGGACGATCGCGCGGGCGGTTGCCCGGCCGGCGGTCAGGATGTCGTCGGAAAGGTCAGAGTCTGTGATCGCCCGGGCGAGTTGAATGGTCCCGAACAACTGCCCGAGGAGTCCGACCGCAGCAGGGCGCGCGCCGTCACCGTGTTCTGGGGTCAGATTGACGGCAACGAGGTCGATCACGTCGCGCATATTGCGGGTGTAGGCCTCACGTACTGTGTCCGAGCCCCGGGCGATGTCGGCCAGCAACGCAGCCGAGGGACACCCGTCGCCCGGTGCGTCGCGGTGCCGAGGGGACAGATACACATCGATGAACTCGATGGCGGCGGGCACACCGGGCGAGATTTCCGTCAGGGCTTGCAGCTGTCGGCGCAATTGCTCTGCTACGACGCTGGCCACGAGAGCGTCCTTCGATGCGAAGTGCGCGTAAAACGCCCCGTTGGTGAGGCCGGCGTCCTTCATGAGGGTCGCGACACCGGACCGGTCGATGCCGTCGGACTTAAACCGCCGAGCAGCCGTTTCGAGGACACGCCTGCGGGTGCGCACCTTGTGGTCGTTCCCGTACCGGGCCATCTGTTCACTCCTCGCTTGCCCTGCGCATCCCTGGCACACCCGGTGTCAGGCGAACGCCTGCCAGTTGATGCGACTGGACAACTACTCGGCCTGCGCTATCGCGGATGGTGCAGGTCTCATTGGCCTTCCCGCCCTGCACGAGTTGGGCGTTGACCACGATGTTGACCGGGCCGGGCGCGGGGCGCGACCGCACATAGGTGCTCATCGTGAACGTCGGTACCCAGCCCCCGAATTCGATGTCGTAGGTGGCGGGTGGCATCACATCAGCAGCGAATACCAGTGAGACGGAGTCGAAATCCTCCCCCGCGGGCAGACTCAGCCACCCCCGCAGCTCTCCTAGTCCACGGGGGCGGCCGGTGTAGTAATTCAGGGACGCCGGCTCGATACGCAGATCGATTTGATGCATGAGGGGCACTCTCGGCGCGACGTCCAAACGAGGAGTGTGCCGTTCACAGTCGTCGTAGGCAGGGCCGCCTACCGGAACGGTCGAAGCGGACCATTCGACTGGCGCGTCCTCCTGGAGCTCGCCGAGGCTCAGCAGCGCCTCGACTCGCACCTCGTCGTCGGCCATCAACCGTGCTCGCATCTGAGTGGTCGACGGGCTCCGTCGCAGGACCTCGGTCTCGATGGTCACCGCACCCGCTCGTGGCGAACTAAGGAAGCTGGTGTTCATCGCGATGACATCGCGGCGGCCAGACGCACGTAGCGCTGCACGAGACATCAACGCCTGCAGATACCCCCCATTGGGGTGATCCTCGAACCCCCACATCGGATCGAGGTTGGCGACGAACGTCGTCGAGCTGGTCTCGACCACGTCGGTGACGTCGGCGAAAGATCGCACACCACTGCGGGTCACGTCGACATCCGAGGCCGGGTGCGACCGGGGCGTCCAACGTGCCGGGCGATGCTCGATGCCCGGCCGTCCACTGCACAGCTTGCAACCGGCCACGGTGCACGAGGTGGTCGCCATTCCACCACGTCGTCTGAACTACTGCGAATCATCGCCCCTCCAGAAGTCGTCGAGTTGAAAGTATTATGACCATACTACAATGGGTAGACATGAGGCTACGAACGATTGCCGGGGTTTGAACGACGTCGACCATGGGCCATTGCGGCTGTTCACCCCGCCTCGACCTCGAACTGCCGAGCCACTTTCCATACCTAACGCTTGCTTGGTAGGTTCGTGGTCACCAGACACCCATGGCACCCGGAGGTCGTGCGGGAAGGAAAAAATCGATGACCATCGCCACACAATCGGCGGCCGGCTGGGCGGGCCGCGACTTGGGTTCGCGCACAGTCGCATGGGATGAGCGCGATGTCATCCTCTTCGCATTGGCGGTCGGCGTGAAACCGGATGAGCTCGACCTCGTCTACGAGCGAAACCTGCGCGCACTTCCGACCTTCGGGCTGACCCTAGGACAATGGGCCCCTGACGAATTGGGCTCACTGGGCGCGTTTCCCATCGAGACGTCGCTGCACGGCTCGCAAAAGCTCGTCGTCCACAGCCAGCTGCCACCGAGGGGTCGGGCGACACTTTCCGCCCGGGTGGACGGCGTCTGGGACAAGGGTTCCGCGGCGATCTTCGACGTCAGCGTCAGCTGTGAATTCTTCACCGCTGTCTGGTCGATTTTCGCCCCGGGGTGCGGTGGCTTCGGCGGCCGGCGCGGCTCGAATGTCGCAGCTGCCGAGTCACTCTCATTCGCAACCTCGGTGCGAACCGCCGAGAACGCGGCGGCGCTCTACCGGTTGTGCGGAGATCGACACGCGATCCACATCGACCCGTTGGCCGCACGTGCCATCGGCCAAGACCGTCCGATCCTCCACGGCCTGGCCACCCTCTCGACCTCGGTTGTGGCGCTGGCACGGCACCGCGGCACTCATCCTGCCGACCTCGCAACGCTCTCCGGGCGGTTCCGGTCGGTGGTTCTACCGGGCGACGAGCTGCGGATCGATGTCTCCAAGACTCCCGCAGACGGATTCGTGGTATCCGGCCCTCAGGGAGTCGTCATCGACAGTGCAGCGGCGACCTTCGCGGACTGACGATGAGATACCGCAGCCCGCTGGGGGACAATCGCGGTTCACCCTGCGGCAGCACTGATTCCCGCCCGGCGTCCGAAGAAGCTGCCGTCCCCGAGGCTGGCGCCGCTCACGTACCCCCCGGCACACACTCCGGATGTACAGCGGCCCGCCGCGAACAGACCAGGGATGGGCACCCCGGATATGTGCAGCACCGCCGAGTCGACGGTCGTCTTGAGGCCGCCGAGTGTGAATCCCCCGACCATCCCGCGTAGATCGTAGGCGGCAACGGGCGTCCCGATCGGTTTCACCCACTGAGATTTCTTCCCGAACAACGGATCGGATCCGTTCGCGGCATGCATGTTGTACAACTCGACCGTCGCTGACAACGATCCAGAAGGCAGGCCGATCTCGGACTCGAGCTCGCTCACGCTCTCACACACCCACTTCGGGGTGGTTCGCAGGATCGCACTGGTCGACTCCGTGGCCGACGCCTCCTCATGCGAAGCCTCGTCCATGACCAGGAACGCCTCCCCGCCTTGATGGAACAACGTCGCCTGCCCGATCCGGCCCGGATAGGTGTCCTCGGTGACGAAGCGCTGCCCCTGGCCATTGACGAGAATTCCCCGGGCCATCATCTGCGGATCACTGAAGATCGCCACCTCAGTCGCATCCATGTGCGCCGTCGCCGCCCCCAACGCCTGACCCAACAAGATCGACCGCCCATCGTGACTCTCGATCGAGGCCGCCGGACGGCCCTCGATGTGTGGTGCATGATCACGCACCATCGTGTCGTCGTAGGCGAAACTCCCCGTTGCAAGCACCACCCCGCGCCGCGCACGGATCGCCGAATTTTCACCGAAGCTGCGCGACACGACGCCGACCACCCGGCCGTCGTCATCAACCACCAGCGACTGAACACGACTGTTGTACAGCGTCCGGACGCCGAGTTGGTCCACCAGATCAAGCAGCGGTTTCATCAACATGAACCCTCCGGCCTGCTCCCCCTCGGCGTTCTCGGCACGACGGGGGAGATGACCCCGCGGTGCCGGAGGGATGGTGGCGTTGAACGGCGCGGCGTTCTCACCGCCGGAGTACATCAGACCCTCACCATGCGGCGGCTCCCACCCCGGCTCACCCCAGAACGACTCGTCGAAGACCACCCCCGCCTCGACCAGCCAATCGAAGTGCTCGACACTGCCCTTGCAATAGGCGTCGATCTTGGCCTCGTCGACGCCGGGGCCCAGCGCGGCCTTCATGAAGGCCTTCATGCTCTCCACTGTGTCGTCGAAGCCCAACGCACGCTGCAACGCGGTCCCGCCACCCAGATAGATGAACCCGCCCGACATCGCGGCAGCGCCACCACCTCCGCCGAGCCGCTCGAGCGCCACGACCTCGGCACCTGCGCGGGCGGCCTCGATAGCCGCAGCTGCACCGGCCACACCCAACCCGGCCACCACGACGTCGGCTTCATAGGTCCACTGGACATCGGCTGCCGAGACCGGCATCAAGGTCGGATCACTCATGTCATTCTCCTTCGCTGGACACCCATCCACTCACCGCGATGCCGGGGTGGGCCATCCCGGATCCCACACACCGGGAGGTTGGGCGTCACCCCGTCCGGCACCACCCCTGGCGTCGGATTTCTGTAACGTGTTCTAATTCAGGTAGAACACGTTCCAGCTGCGCGCACGAAGGGGACCCAATGGCCGGCTCGACCGAACCAGAACAGACCAGTACCCAACCCGAGACCCCTGGACCCGAGACCTTCGACGTCGTCGTCGTCGGGGCCGGCGGTGCGGGCCTGAGCGCGGCGATCACCGCAGCTCAGAAGGGCCTGTCGACGGTCCTGATCGAGAAATCGCCCTATTGGGGCGGCTCGACGTCGCGGTCGGGCGGCGGGGTCTGGATCCCGAACAACTCGGTGCTGCGGCGTGACGGCGTGGTCGACACCCCGGACAAGGCGCGCGAGTACGTGCACGCGATCATCGGCGAACACGCGCCGGCCGAACGCATCGACGCCTACATCGACCGCGGCCCCGAGGCGCTGGACTTCCTGATGGCGCACTCCCCGCTCGATCTCGAGTGGGTGAAGAACTACTCCGACTACTACCCGGAGGCACCCGGCGGCCGGCTCGCCGGACGGTCGATCGAGCCGCGCCCGTTCGACGCGCGCCTGCTCGGGGACGACCTGAAGACCCTGCACCCGCAGTACACCAAGGCGCCGCTGAACATGGTGGTCCTGCAGTCGGACTACCGCTGGCTGAACACCGGCCTGCGGCATTGGCGCGGTCCGCTGCGGATGGCAAAGGTCGGCAGCCGGTTCTTCTGGGCGCGCAGCCGCGGCAAGAAGCTGATCGCCATGGGCGCAGCTCTCGCAGCCGAACTCCTCCTCGGCGTCCGCGAGGCGGGCGTCCCGGTGCGGTTGAACACCGGCCTGGCCGACCTCATCACCGAAGACGGCCGCGTTGTCGGCGTGATCGCCGAATCCGAGGGCAAGCGCGTCGAGATCCGGGCCCGTCACGGCGTGATCCTCGCCTGCGGCGGGTTCGAGCACAACGACGAGATGCGCAAGAAGTACCAGCGCGACCCCATCGGTTCCGAGTGGACCACCGGCGCCCCCAGCAACACCGGCGACGGCATCAACGCCGGACTCAAGATCGGCGCCGCGGTGTCGCTCATGGACGACGCCTGGTGGGGTCCGACGATCCCGCTGCCGCGCGGTCCGTGGTTCGCGCTGTCGGAGCGGGCGGTACCGGGCACCTTCATGGTGAACATGCGCGGCAAGCGTTACATGAACGAATCCCTGCCGTATGTCGAAGCGGTGCACCAGATGTACGGCGGCGAGTTCGGCCAGGGCGAGGGTCCCGGCGAGAACGTGCCGTCGTGGCTCGTCTTCGACCAGCGTTGCCGCAACCGCTACCTCTTCGCCGGCATCAACGCGCGACAGCCGTTGCCCAAGAAGTGGTTCGAGTCAGGCGTCGTCGTGAAGGCCGACAGCATCGCCGAACTCGCCGAGAAGATCGGCGTGCCGGCCGACGCACTCACCGCGACCACCGAGCGGTTCAACGGCTTCGCCCGCACGGGTGTCGACGAGGACTTCGGCCGTGGCACAAGCGGTTACGACCATTACTACGGAGACATCACCAACAAGCCCAACCCGAGCCTCGGCGAGGTCAGCAAGGGCCCGTTCTACGCGGTCAAGATGGTGCCCGGCGACCTCGGCACCAAGGGCGGGATCAACGCGGATGCCTCGGGTCGGGCACTGCGAGCGGACGGTTCGGTCATCGAAGGTCTGTACGCGGCGGGCAACACCAGCGCGCCGGTCATGGGACACACCTACGCCGGCCCGGGAGCGACCATCGGACCCGCGATGGTCTTCGGTTATCTCGCAGCCGACGACATCGCCGCCAAGGCCACCGCGACCACAGGAGTCTGACCCATGCCGATCGATCCCTCCGTCGCCCTCGGTGCCGAACTGCCCGAGGTGAGCTTCGAATGGTCGGCGTCGGACGCCGCCCTCTACAACCTCGCGGTGGGTGCCGCCTCGGACCCGATGGACACCACCGGGCTCGAGTACATCCACGACGCCACGCCGAAGGTGCTGCCCACCTTCGCCACGGTCGCCGCCGGGTTCCACACCACCGAACCCCCGAAGGTCTCGTTCCCCGGCATCGACATCGACCTCGCGAAGGTCGTCCACGGCAGCCAGCAGGTGACCGCGTACCGGCCGCTCCCGGCCGCCGGCAAGGCGACCACCCGCACCCGGATCGCCGAGATCCAGGACAAGGGTTCGGCTGCCGTCATCGTGCAGGAGTCGGTGACCGCCGACGACGAGGGTCAGACGCTGTGGACCTCTCGCTCGTCCATCTTCGCCAAGGGCGAGGGCGGTTTCGGGGGCGAGCGCGGGTCGTCGGCCAAGGTCGACTATCCCGACCGCGCTCCCGATCATCGGCTGACCGTGGCGACGCTCCCCCAGCAGGCACTGCTCTACCGGTTGTGCGGAGACCGCAATCCGCTGCACTCCGACCCCGAATTCGCCACCCGCGCGGGCTTTCCCCGGCCGATCCTGCACGGCCTGTGCACCTACGGCACGGTCTGCCGCGCGATCGTCGACGAGGTCCTCGGCGGCGACGTGACCGCGGTCGCCGACTACTCGGCTTCGTTCGCCGGCGTGGTGTTCCCGGGCGAGACCCTCGCGGTCGAGATCTGGGAAGACGGTTCCCGGCTGCTGGCCACCGCGACCGTCGTCGAACGCGACGGCGCGAAGGCCCTCGGCAATGTGGTCTGCGAACGTCGCCGATAGCCCCGCCGTCGCGACGGCTCGGCCGCGGCCCGGAGACGATGTCTCGAGGGGCCAGTACGCTACACACGCGGACCGCGAGGCGGCCCGCAGGTTCCACGTCGCATATCCCCGAGGAGACGCCCATGAGCGATTCGCTGACGCCCCTACTCGCCGACAACCGCAGTGCATTGGTGACCGACCTCGTCGGTGTCATCGACGCCGAGGTGGCCGACCAGTCGGGTCTGAGCGGCGCTGCTGTGAAGACCGCCTACTCCGCGGTACAGAAGGTGAAGCCCGGTGTCGTGCACAGCGCCACCGATCAGATGGCCGAGGACTTCCTGAAGGCGCTGGCGCCGTTCTGGGATTCCAAGCCCGCCGGTGTCGCCTTCGGCGATCACCTCTCGGCCAACAGCGATGCCGCGGCCGAGGCCTTGCTCTCGGTCACCGACGAGCAGGCGGAGACGGCCAAGCCCGCACTCGCGAAGGCGTACAACTCGCTGCGCGGCAAGGGAAAGAAGTACGTGATCGCGGCACTGCCGCGTCTGGGTGCCGCCATCGAGCGGCACGCCGCCTAGGCGTCGGTACGCGCGTCGTCGGCGGCCGGGACGCCACTCCGACGGAGTCGGGTCAGACCGCTGACGACGCGATGGCCACGAGGGCCACGACGATGCCGATCAGTGCGGCGAGCATCGACAGCACACGCCACACATGGACGCGGGCGGGCGAGATCTCGGTCCCGTTCGGGGCGACGTCGGGCGATGCGACCGGGGTCGCGACGGCGGGAGTAGCAGCGGCGGGGGTTCGTGCGATTCGGGGTGAGGCCATGACCTGTCACCACTTTCGGTTGTCCGGGGCCAACGGGGACCGGCGCGGTCTCACGTTCGCCCGGTATCGATACTGCAGTGATAAATGTGTCACAAGTTACTCGTGTAGCGTCGGCGCCCACATAGCGTGTCGCGATAACGAAATCGCAACACAGTGTCGGTGCCGGCCGACCACGTGTCGCCGCATGCAGACCCCGAAAGCGCAGGACGCCGAATGAGATTACCGTCCGCCATCCGCCTCGACGCTCGATCTGCCTGGCTCGTCCTCGTCGCCTGTCTGTCGGTCAGCATGGTCGTGGCCGCGATGGCGGCCCTCAACACGGCCCTGCCCGACATCGCCATCGACACCGGCGCCGACGCCGGACAGATGACCTGGATCGTCGACGGATACACCCTGGCGCTCGCGGCGCTCCTGCTCCCGGCGGGCGCGATCGGTGATCGGCTGGGACGTCGGGAAGTCCTCATCGTGGGACTGCTGCTGTTCGGCCTGGCGTCCCTCATCGCGATCTGGGTCGACACCCCGACCCAACTGATCCTCGCGCGATGCGTCGCCGGTGCCGCGGCCGCGCTCATCATGCCGACGACGCTGTCGCTCATCACTTCCGGCATGCCGGAGAACAAGCGAGCCGTCGGGATCAGCATCTGGTCGGCCATCGCCGGTGGTGGCGCCATCGCCGGATTCCTCGTGACCGGCATTCTCCTCGAGTTCTTCTCGTGGCACTCGATCTTCATCACCTTCGCCGCGTCCTCGGGAGTCGCGGCGGCGCTGTGCCTGACGATCGGAACGTCGAAGGACACCGATCCCGGGCGGTTCGACATCCCCGGCACCGTGTGTTCGGTCCTGGCCATCACGGGCATCGTCCTCGGACTGCTCGAAGCGCCCCACCGGGGGTGGGCCGACATCATCGTCCTCGGTTGCATCATCGGCGGCGTGTTGCTGGCGGTTGCCTTCGTCGTCGTGGAACTCCGTTCGGCGTCACCGCTGTTCGACGTCCGATTGCTGGCGAACCGGGCGTTCGGGTCCGGGGCCCTGTCCGTCGCCGTCCAGTTCCTCGCATCGTTCGGCATGTTCTTCCTGCTGCTGCAGCTGCTCCAGCTGGTCTTCGGGTACACGCCGCTGCAATCAGCACTGGCCCTGATGCCGTTCGTCGTGGGTGTGGGGATCACGACGCTGATCGCCAATTGGCTGGCGGTACGGCTCCACTCGCTGAAATTCGTGATCGCGGGCGGCGCGCTGCTGTCGGGGATCGGTCTGCTGCTCCTGGGCCTGTTCAGGTATGAGTCGTACTGGGCGCTCGCGGGCGTGGTCGCGGTCATCGCGGTCGGCATCGGTCTGGCCTCCGCACCGGCGACCACGGCCATCATGTCCAACACCCCGCTCGACAATCAGGGTGTGGGGTCGGCCGTCAACGACACGGCCCGTGAGATCGGCGCCGCGATCGGGATCGCCATCGCGGGCAGCATCGTCGCCGCGGGGTACCAGTCGCGGATCGGCGAGACCGCGCAGCTGGCCCGCGATGAGCTCGCCGCGGCCGGTCAACAGCGGATCGCCGCGGGCGACACGGCGGGCGGTCAGGCCATGATCGCCGAGGCCGACCAGGCCGGGACGCTCATCGAACGCTCACTGGCCGAGGCCAGCGTGGTGGTCGACAGGTTGTCGGGCCAGGCCGCAGCACTCGCCGAGAAGATCGCCGACGGCAGTCAAGAGGCGTTCTACGTGCCGTTCGAGACTGCGTGCCTGGTCCTCGGCGGGATCATGCTCGCCAGCTCGGTGGCCTTACTGTGGCTGACGCCGCGACGCGTGGTCGAGGTGACCGCTGCCGACGAAGAGCTGCGCGACCCCGATTCCGAACCCGAACGCGACGACACCTACGCCCGCGACTGAGTGACGTAGCCTGTCCCGGTGGTACTCACCGCGGACAGCGTCGCCGGCACCGTGGTCGGCGTCGTCGGCCTGCTGGTGGTGATCGTCGCCACCGTTGTCGCCCAGCGACTTCCGGCCGTTGTCGTGGCGGCTCCGATCGCCGGGCTGCTGATAGCTCTCGGTCTCGTCGACGTTCGGGACGCCGCCGACGAGATCACGACGATGGCCCCGACCATCGGATTCCTGGCCGCGATGCTGGTGATCGCGGATGCCAGCGCCCGAGCCGGCGTCTTCACCTGGATCGGGTCAATCCTGGCCCACTGGAGCCGATCCTCACCACATCGGTTGTTACGCATCGTCTTTCTCGCCGCTGCGGCGACCACCGCGGTCCTCAGCCTCGACACCACGATCGTGTTGCTCACCCCGGTCGCCGTCGCCACCGCACGACGCATCGGCGCGCGGGTCACCCCGGTGGCATTCGCCAACGCGCACCTGGCCAACACCGCCTCGACCCTCATGCCGGTGTCGAATCTGACCAACCTCTTGGCGTTCTCCGCCACCGGGCTGAGTTTCCTCGGCTTCACCGGCGTGATGCTGGCGCCGTGGGTGGCCGCGATAGTCGTCGAGTATCTGATCTTCCGCCTGTACTTCGCCGACTCGCTTGCGCGCAGGGCGCCGGGTTCGCCGGCTGACGAGCAACCCGCGGTCGAGGATCCGCCCCGCCCCACCCTGATGCTGGTGATGCTCGGTCTGCTACTGGTCGCGTTCGTCGTGACCGAACCGTTGGGCGTGCCGCTGGCCGCGGTGGCCGGCGTGGGCGCGGCCGCCTTCACGGTGCCGCGGCTGCTCGACGCCCCGCTGCCCACGCTGCGAAACACGGCCACCGCGTTGAACATCCCGTTCCTGGGGTTCGTCGCCGTGCTCGGTGTGGTCATCCTCCCGGTCCGGACCGGCCCGATCGGCGACTGGATCGGCGGACTCATCCCGGGCGAGTCCACACTCCTGGCACTGCTCGCGGTCGCCGCACTGGCCGCCGTCCTCGCCAACCTGGTCAACAACCTGCCCGCGACCCTGCTGCTCATCCCGCTGGTCGCCCACGACCCCGGCCTGGTCCTGGCGATGCTTCTCGGCGTCAACCTCGGACCCAACCTCGCCTACTTCGGGTCGCTGGCCAATCTGCTGTGGCGCGACATCATGCGCCGCGACAGCACGGGCGGGGGCAGGGGCTCCCCGACCTCCCGCGAGTACCTACGCCTCGGCGCACTCACCGTTCCCGCCACGCTCGTCGTCGCGGTGGTCGCACTGTGGGCGGTGCTGCGGCTGACGTCTGTGGCTTGACCCAGGTGACCTCGACGGACGCGGCGGCCTCGCTGCGCTCGGTCGACGCTGCTCGGCCAGCAGAACGGGACGCGGCGGCCTCGCTGCGCTCGGTCGACGCTGCTCGGCCAGCAGTGGGAGCCACCCGCCCCACGTACACCGAGCTGCGCGCGCGTTCCTACCATGACCTTCATGCTCGCCGCACTGTTGTCCTTCGTCGTCACCGCGGCGCTGATCGTGCTGCTGCCGGGTCCGGACACCCTGGTGGTCCTGCGCGGAGTGGTCCGCGGTGGACGCGGCGAAGCCTTCCGGACCGCCGCCGGCATCGTGTGCGGACTGATGGTCTGGGTCACCGCCGCCGTCCTGGGCCTGTCGGCATTGTTGCAGGCCAGCGAGACCGGTTACGAGATCCTCAAGATCGTCGGGGCCTGCTACCTCGTGTGGATGGGTATCAGCTCGGTCCGCGCGCTGCTGCGCGCCGCACCCGATCTCGCAGCATCGCAGGACGTGGTCGAGCCGCCCGCGGGCCGGAAGGCGGGACTGCTGTTCTCCGGTTTCACCGCCGGCCTGCTCACCAACATCCTCAACCCGAAGATCGGCATCCTGTTCATCAGCCTGCTGCCCGGCTTCGTGCCGGACGGGTCCTCGACGGGGTGGACGACCCTCGGGCTGGGGGCCATCTACATCGCGCTGACCGCGGCGTACTTCACCGTACTGGTGGGCGCCGCCGGCCGCATCGCGGGCTGGCTCCAGAACACACGACTCCGCCGTCGCGTCGAAGCGATCGGCGGAGTCGCGTTGATCGGGCTCGGAGTGCGTCTCGCACTCGAGGGTTGATCAGACCGGGGCGGTCTCCTGGGCCGCGGCGGCGGCCTTGGCCCAGCGGTAATCGGCCTTGCCCGCCGGGGTGCGCTTGACCTCGTCGACGAAGACGACGGTCCGCGGGACCTTGTAGCGGGCCAGGGTCTCGCGGCAGTGGTCCTGGATCGTCTCGAGCGACGGTTCGACGGCGCCGTCGGCGACCTTCACCACGGCGGCGACACGCTGCCCGTACTTCTCGTCGGGGACCGGGACGACGAGAGCGTCGGCGATCGCCGGATGCGCGTGCAGAACCGCCTCGACCTCCTCGGCGTAGACTTTCTCGCCACCGGTGTTGATGCACTGCGAACCGCGTCCGAGGAACACGATCGACCCGTCGGCCTCCACGGTGCCCATGTCGCCCAGGATCGAGATCCGGGTGCCGTCGGCCAGCGTCGGGAAGGTCTTCGCCGTCTTCTCCTCGTCCTTGTAGTAACCGAGCGGGACGTTGCCGATGCGCGCGATGTAGCCGACCTCCCCCGAGCCGGGCTCGATCTTGTTGTGCCGCTCGTCGACCACCATCATCCGGTCGGTCGGCGGCACCTTCAGGTTGCCGTTGTCATCCATCATGATCTCGCCGTCGTTGCCCGACTCCGACGCGCCGAAGTTGTCCCGCAGCACCAGGTCCGGCTTCACCGCGAGCATGCGATCGCGCACGTGCTGGGACCAGATCGCACCGCCGGAGGTGATCGAGAACATCGACGACAGGTCGACGGCATCCTTGCGCTTCTCGAGTTCCTCGACGAGTGGCATGCCCATGGCGTCGCCGACGATGAGGACGATGTTCACCTTCTCCTTCTCGATCTCGGTGACGATGGCCTCGGGATCGAAGTCCCGCTGGATGACCAGTCGCCCGCCGAGGGTGAAGAAGGTGAACAGTGAGTACGACGCCGCGCCGTGCATGAGCGGCGCCGCGAGCAGGAAGGCGATGGGCGGGAAATCCTTGACCGCCGTGCCGATCTCGTCGAGGTCTTTGCGGGCCTCCCCGTACGGATTGCCGCCGGAAAGCGGCTTGCGGAAGAAGTCGTCGTGCTGCCACATGACACCCTTCGGGTACCCGGTGGTGCCGCCGGTGTAGAGCAGATACAACTCTTCGCCGTTGCGCGGCTCGAAGTCGCGGCCGTCCGGCTTGGACTCGGCGTCGGCGAAGGACACGATCTCCACGGTGCGTCCATCGGGGAGTGCGGCGGCCGCCGTCGCCAGCTCCTCGACGATCTCGCCGATCACGAACACCGTGCGCACGGTGGGGATCTCGGCCAGGAGTTCGGCGACACTGCGCTGGTGCTCGGGCAGTTCGACGATGATCGCGCGGGAGTCGGAGTTGTCGAAGATGTACTGCAGTTCGGCGTTGGTGTAGCGGTAGTTCACGTTGACCGGAACCGCACGCACCTTGAGCAGACCCAACAGGCTCGTCACGTGTTCGATGCTGTTCTTCAGGAACAGGGCGACGTTGTCGAACGCGCCGATCCCCGACCCGGCGAACAGATGTGCCACCTGGTTCGACAGGGTGTCGAGTTCGGCGTAGCTGATCTGCCTGCCCTGGTAGCTGAGCGCGATCCGCTCGGGTACCGAGTCGGCCACGGTCTCGAAGACATCGGCGAGGTTGAACTTCATCGTGCGCGCTCCTTGGTCATACGGAGTGGGTTGGTGGGGGTTCGCCATCTGCTCCCTGAGGTGCGAGGAGCGATAGCGGTCGACCATCTGCTCCCTGAGGTGCGAGGAGCGATAGCGACGAGCCTCGAAGGGTCGTCTGGGGTTCTCAAATCGGTGCGCTTCATGCGGTCAGCACCAATCCGCTTGTGGGAACTCCGGTCCCAGCCGTGACGACGACCTTCTCGGCGCTCTCGACCTGGTTGACCGAGGTCCCGCGGATCTGCCGGACCCCTTCGGCGATCCCGTTCATGCCGTGGATGTAGGCCTCGCCCAGCTGGCCGCCGTGGGTGTTGAGTGGCAACCGGCCACCGACCTCGAGGGCTCCCGGCTCCCGGACGAAGTCCTTGGCCTCGCCGCGCCCGCAGAACCCCAGCTCTTCGAGTTGGAGGAGCGTGTACGGGGTGAAGTGGTCGTAGAGGATCGCCATGTCCATGTCGTCGGGACGCAGCCCCGACTGCGACCAGAGCTGGCGGCCGACGAGCCCCATCTCCGGCAGACCGGCGAGCTCATCCCGGTAGTAGCTGGTCATGATGTACTGGTCGGCCGCACTGCCGGCAGCGGCGGCGGCGATCACGGCGGGCTTGTGCGGCAGGTCTTTCGCCCGTTCCGGGGACACGATGACGAGTGCGACGCCACCGTCGGACTCCTGGCAGCAGTCGAGCAGATGCAGGGGTTCGGCGATGTAGCGCGAGTTCTGGTGATCCTCCAGGGTGATCGGCTTGTCGTAGAAGAACGCGTCCGGGTTGACCGCCGCATGCTTGCGGTCGACGACGGCGATACGCCCGAAATCCTCGCTGGTGGACCCGAAGTCGTGCATGTAGCGCTGCGCGATCATCGCGACGAAGGCGGCCGGGGTGGACAGACCGTGCGGGTAGGTGAAGGCGTTCTCGGTACCCGAGGAGTTCTCCTGGTTCGCCACCGCCGAATTCACCTGTCCGAAGCGCAGACCGGATCGCTCGTTGAAGGCACGGTAGGCCACCACGACGTCGGCGACGCCGGTGGCCACCGCCATCGCGGCCTGCTGGACCGTGGCACACGCGGCACCACCGCCGTAGTGGATCCGCGAGAAGTACGTCAGGTCTCCGATACCCACTGCTCGCGCGACGGAGATCTCGCTGTTGGTGTCCATCGTGAAGGTGACGAGACCGTCGACGTCGGCGGGTGTGAGACCGGCGTCGGCGATCGCCGCCGACACCGCCTCCGCGGCGAGCCGCAGCTCGCTGCGACCGGAATCCTTGGAGAACTCGGTGGCGCCGATTCCGGCGATCACCGCCTGGCCGGACAGTGACCCCATCAGAGTTCCTCCCCTCGACCGGCCGGGCCTCGATGCTCCGACCCCGAACCCACGGCGGCGGGCTCGGCCGCGCCGATCGTGAGTGTGACCGTCGAGATGACGTGCTTGCCCAGCGAATTGGTGCCGGTCACGGCGACCGTGATCACCCCGTCGTCGACGGCGGTGACCTCGCCGGTGAAGGTGACGGTGTCGTAGGCATACCAGGGGACGCCGAGTTTCAGTGCGATCGAGCCGATCCGGGCGGACGGACCGGCCCAGTCGGTGATGAACCGTTCCACCAGTCCGGTGTCGGTGAGGATGTTGACGAAGATGTCCTTGGACCCCTTGGCCTGTGCGAGATCGCGATCGTGGTGCACGTCTTGGAAGTCGCGCGTGGCCAGCGCAGTCGCCACCACGAACGTCGGCGTCGCCTCGATCGTCAACGGCGGCAGCGTCGTTCCGACCGCCGCGGGGTAAGCTGCAACGCTCGTCATGCCGGAGCACCTTCCGTCGTCGTGGCCGGTTCCCACGCGTGCAGTGTCCACGGGTCGGCCCCGGTCTCCTCGTCGGCCGGGAAGTCCAGATAGGTTGCCCGCACGCGCATGCCGATCGACACCTCGTCCGGTTCGACGCCCCGGAGTTCGCCGAGCATGCGAACCCCTTCGTCGAGTTCGACGAGCGCCACCACGAACGGCAGCTGCCGTCCGGGGACCTTCGGCGCGCGGTGGACGACGTAGCTGTAGATGGTTCCGGTACCGGCCGCGACCACGTACTCCGTCGGCGGGACCGTTCCGTCGGCCGCACGCGGTTTCCAGGTCGCAGGCACGGGCGGGTGACGCAGCACGCCGTCGCCATCACGCTGGATCCGCAGCTCATGCGCGGCCACCCCCTCCCAGAAGAAGGCGGTGTCCCGGGATGCGCTGGGCTTCAGCAATCGCGCCGGGTCCAGGTCGGCAGGTACGTCGGCAACCGGCGCCTGCTCGGTCGCCGTGGTCCTGGCCGCGGGCCGGAATTTGAGGATGCGGAACCGCATCTCGGCGACGACCTCCCGCGTCCCGCTGCCGTCCCCGACCGACCAGACGTTCTTGGTCGTGAAGAACCAGCCCTCACCGAGGGCGGTGTTCTTCGGGCCCACCACCTCCACGAGCTCGGCCGACAGCGCGACCTCTTCGCCCGGGCGGGTGTAGCGGTGATAGACGGTGTCGCAGTTGGTCGCCACCACCGAGGTGAAGCCGGCCTCGTCGAAGAGTTCGCTCGCGCGGCCCAATGGGTCATCCGCCGTCCGCACGCCGTGGAGGCCGCGCATCGTCCACACCTGCGCCATCGCGGGCGGCGCGACGATGCCGGGATGTCCGGCGTCCCGGGCGGCGTCGGCGTCGGTGTAGACGGGGTTCGTGTCCCCCATCGCCTCGACCCAGTTGTTGATCATGGGCTGGTTGATCGGGTCCCGACCGGTGACCGGCGCGCTCGGGCCGGCGTCGATGATCTCCTGCGCGGCGGCACGGATCGCCTCGTCTTCGGCGACGCCGTCGCGGGCGAGTTCGGGCGCGCTCATCGCTTGGCTCGCGGGAGGCCGAGACCGGCGGTCGCGATCATGTCGCGCATGACCTCGTTGACTCCACCGCCGAAGGTGATGACCACGTGGCGCTTCTGCTGGACGTCGAGCCAGTTCACCAGCGCCGCGGTCTCCGGATCGGTGAAATCGCCGTAGCGCCCGACGATCTCGTCGACCATCCGGCAGACGGTCTGGATGCGTTCGGTCGAGAACACCTTGGTGGCCGCCGCGTCGGCCATCGAGATGGCCTCTCCCGTCGCGGCCACCTGCCAGTTGAGCAACTCGTTGATACGGCCGTACGCGTCGATGGTGGCGAGCGCGCGGCGGACGTCCGGATGCTTCGCGATGACCGTCCCGTCAGGACCGGGCCGCTGCACCCACGCACGCACCCGCGCGGCGAGTCCGTCGATCCGGCCGGCCGGGCCCAGCATGACGCGTTCGTGATTGAGCTGGGTGGTGATCAGTTTCCAGCCGCCGCCCTCGTCGCCGACGCGCATCGACACCGGAACCCGAACATCCTGGTAGTAGGTGGCATTGACGTGATGCGCACCGTCGGCGGTGATGATCGGCGTCCAGGTGAAGCCCGGATCGGACGTGTCGACGATGAGGATCGAGATCCCCTTGTGCTTCGGCGCGTCCTTGTCCGTGCGGACGGCGAGCCAGATGTAATCGGCGTCGTGCCCACCGGTCGTGAAGATCTTCTGCCCGTTGACCACATAGTGGTCGCCGTCGCGGACCGCGGTGGTGGTCAACGACGCCAGGTCGGTGCCGGCCTCGGGTTCGGTGTACCCGATGGCGAAGTGCACGTCACCGGCCAGGATCGCGGGCAGGAACTTCTGCTTCTGATCCTCGGTGCCGTGCACCTGCAGCGTCGGCCCGACGGTCTGCAGCGTCACCGACGGCAGCGGGACGTCGGCACGCACCGCCTCGTTGGTGAAGATCTGCTGTTCGATCTCGCCGAAGCCCTTGCCGCCGAACTCCTTCGGCCAGCCGACGCCCAGCCAGCCGTCGTCGCCCATCCGCTTGATGACCTTGCGGTAGGTCGGTCCGTGGCGTTCGGTGAGCATCACCGCCGCCTCATCGGGAGTGACCAGATCGGCGAAGTACTCGCGCAGTTCCGCGCGCAGCGCGCGCTGTTCGGGGGTCAGATCAATGAACATCGGGCACCTCTGCGATACGGGTGTCGTCGGCGGGGACGTCGGTGATGTCGGCGAGCTCGTCGAGCCGCACGTGCGCTCCGCCCACCAGGCGCGCCAGGTCCTTGGTGAGGGAGAAGTAGCGGTGCAGCGGATAGGTGATGTCGACTCCGATGCCGCCGTGCAGGTGGGTCATCGTCCGCGTGGTCGGCGGGATCTCCTCGGCCAGCCAGTAGGCGGCGATCGCGAGATCGGTTGCGGCGTCGAGTCCCTCGGACAGTCGCCAGGCCGCCGCAGTGGTCGCCAGTTCCATCGACCGGCCGACGACGTAGATGTCCGCCAGTTGCTGACCCACCGCCTGGAACAGGGCGATCGGCTTGCCGAACTGTTCACGCGTCGAGACGTGGTCGGCGGTCAGGCGGGTGGCGCCGGCGACCAGGCCGTCCGCATAGGCGCACAGGGCCAGGCGATACCGGTCGCGGAGAACCGCGAGGTCGCGGACCACGATGTCGGCGTCGTCGACGGGTACGTCGTCGAAGGTCACCGTGTACTCGCCCCAGCCACTCGAGGTCGGCGTGCGCGCGATGGCGACCCCCTCGGCGTCGGGGGACACGGCGACGACGCCCGCATCGGCGGCGACGAGGAACAGCGAGGCACCGTCGGCGTGCAACACCCCGACCTTCGTGCCGCTGAGCCGACCGTCACGGACAGACGTCCGCGGTGTGGCGGTCAGGGCGTCACCGTGTTCGCCGATCGCAACCGACACCCAACTCCCGCCGGTGAGCGACTTCCCGAAGCGCGACCACACCGACCCCTCGCCCGACTGGGCGTCGGCTCTGCCGAACACGAGCGCCGCGGTCAGCGACCCGAGCGCGGGCGTCACCGACGCGGCGCGACCCATCCGGCGGAACAACGGGAGCAGACCCGACTCGTCGACATCGTCGCCGTCGAGCGCAGCCGGCAACGGCAGCGCAAGCAGCCCGGCGTCGACGAGTGCCTGCCAGCCTTCGGCTTCGAACCCTCCGCGGGTCGCGTCCGTCCCCCCGGGATCGTGCCCACCGAACGTCGACTCCCAGTCGGGCTGTCGTCGTGCGAACACGTCCTCGGCGACGTCGCGAACCGCGATCGCAGTGCCGTCCAGGGCAAAGTCCACCCTGTGCCTCCCTCACCATGAACCCGTCAAGAACTAGAACCTGTTCTAGTTGTATCAGAATCCGTGCGCAAGGGTGTCGGAATCGGCGCCTATCTGCGGTTTCGGCATTTCGGCCGCAGTCAGGACCGGGGCAAACCGAGAATGCGTTCCGCAGCAGCCGTGCGCAGGATCTGGGTCGTCCCGCCCGCGATGGACAGGCACCGGTTCTGCAGCACCGCGTCGGAGGCCTCGGACGCCGCCAGACCGGCGGCCCCCAGGAGCCGCAGCGCGAGATCGGGCACGGACTGCCGGTGTTCGACGCCGATCAGTTTGCGCACACTCGACAACGCGCCCGGATCGAGCCCGGCCAGTTGCCTCGTCGCCGCCCGCGCATCGAGGACCCGGCCGACATGCGCGTCGGCGAGCTGCATGCCGAGCGCCGACAGCTCCTCGTCGGTCAGCTCCCGGTCCATCGACCGCACCTGCGACAGCAGCGCCTCCATCTCCTTGCCCAGACCGGTCCCACCCATTGCCACCCGCTCGTTCGCGAGGGTGGTGCGGGCCAAGCGCCAGCCGCCGTTCACGTCGCCGACGACGCAGTCATCGGGCACGACGACGCCGTCGAGGAAGACCTCGTTGAAGTTGGCCCGTCCGGAGAGCTCGCGCAACGGACGGATGTCGATTCCGGGCGAACTCATGTCGACGAGGAAATAGGTGATGCCCTTGTTCTTGGGCGCGTCGGGATCGGTGCGCGCGAGACAGATCGCCCACTGGGCGTTGTGGGCCTGCGAGGTCCAGATCTTCTGCCCGTCCAGTCGCCAGCCGCCGTCGACCCGCTCGGCTCGGGTTCGCAACGCGGCCAGGTCCGAGCCCGCCTCGGGCTCGGAGAACAACTGACACCACACGATGTCGCCGGCGAGTGTCGGCGCGACGAACCGTTCACGTTGCGCGTCGGTGCCGTGCTCGAGGATCGTCGGGATCGCCCACGCGCCGATCACCAGATCGGGCCGCTCGATGCCGGCCGACTCGAGCTCGATGTCGATCAGCAATTGCAGCGCCGCGTCCGCACCCAGGCCGTGCGGCGCCGGCCAATGCGGGGTCAGATAGCCGGTCTCGGCGAGGAGTCTGCGGCGCTCGTCCGGGGCCGCGTCGGCGATCGCCGCGACGGTGGCCCGGACCTCCTCGCGCCGGTCCTCGACCTGCGACAGGTCGAGACGGAAACGTCGCCGCGTCCCCGACAGGCCGAGCCCGGCGAGTGCGGCGGCGTGCGACGACGCGTTCGCCAGCGTCGCCTGCGCGGCGAGCGCCGCACGGAGATAGAGATGGGCGTCGTGCTCGAAGGTGAACCCGATCCCGCCGAGAACCTGAACGCAGTCCTTGGTGTTGGCGACCGGGTCGCGACCGACCACGACGTCGGCCGCCAGCCTGCTGATCTCGAGTTGCTCGCGGGCGGAGACGAGCTCGTCCCCCGGCGCGGCCGCGAGCACGTCGTCGACCGCGCGGGCGACGTCCCATGCGACCGCGGTGACCCGTTCACTGCGGCACAACATCTCCGCACAGATGTGCTTGATCGCCTGGAACGATCCGATCGGCACGCCGAACTGCGTGCGGACCTTCGCGTACTCGACGGCGGTGTCGAGGGCCCACCGGGTGACGCCGCTCTGGTAGGCGGCGAGCGTCGCCGACAGCAAGCCGGCGACGAACGTCGGGTCCCCGAGTTCGATCAGGTCGTCGACCTCGATCTCGGACACGCGGACGCGGCTGACCGATGCGGTGCCGTCGAGCGGGGTCTGCGGCGCGACATTGGCGACGCCGACACCCGGCGGGACGATCCACCACGACCGTTCGCGGTCGGCGGTCCCGAACTCGACCAGGACGGCGCAACCCTCGACGTACCCGCCGACGAGCCCGAGGTCGAGGTCGCCGCCGGACAGTTCGCGGGCCACCCCGGCGTAACTCGTCGCAGGCGTCACCACCGGCACCGATCCGGCGAGCACCTCCGGCAACAGCGCGGCGCCCCGGTCGGCGCCACCCTCGTGCGCGTCGCGGCGGGCGATCGCAAGCGCGATCGCCGCGGACACCGTCGGACCCAGCGGGCCGGGGACGAGGTCGACCCCGCACTGCTCGAGCATGGCGGCCACGTCGAGGAAACTCGCCCCGAGGCCGTCGGAGGTCTCGGGGACCGCTGCGGCGAACACGCCCAGGTCGGCGATCTGGGACAGCAACTGCGTCCACTGGTCGCGGGGCTTGTCGATGTCGGAACGGACGATGTCGGTCACACTGGTGGAGCGCGCCCAGGACGCGATGCTGTCGCGCACCGCGATCTGCTCGGAAGACGTGGCGATTGTCACTGGCAATCCCTGTATGTCGAGTTGTGACGAATAATTAGAACCTGTTCTAATATGCCATGGGTGTACTCGGATCGGGTACCCACCCGCGATCCACCCGCCAGACCGTTTGACACGTGAGGATGTTCGAGAGCACATGGCCCGTTCTGCACCCGGCAACGCCGCGGTCGACGCTCCCAACGGGGCTGCGGCGCCTGCCGCCTCATCCGAAGCCGGCTCCACCGCGCAGCGCGAACGTCGCCGCCGCATCCTGGACGCCACCCTCGCCCTGGCATCCAAGGGCGGCTACGACGCCGTGCAGATGCGCACCGTCGCCGACAAGGCCGATGTGGCCGTCGGCACGCTGTATCGCTATTTCCCGTCGAAGGTCCACCTGCTGGTCACCGCGCTGGCCCGCGAGTTCGAGCGCGTCGAGTCCAAGGTCGACCGCTCGCAGCTGCGCGGCGACACCGCCATCGACCGGCTCCGGCATGTCCTGGACATGATCACCTTCGCCATGCAGCGCGATCCGCTCCTGACCGAGGCGATGACGCGCGCCTTCATGTTCGCCGATGCATCCGCCACCGCCGAGGTCGACCAGGTCGCCGGGATCATCGACCGGCTCCTCGCGGGCGCCATCGTCGACAACGGGGAGCCGACCGAAGAAGATCTCGCGATCGCCCGTGTCCTCTCCGACGTGTGGATGTCGAACCTCGTGCAGTGGCTCACCCGTCGGGCGTCGGCCACCGACGTCACCAACCGACTCGAGCTGACCGTCCGACTGCTGCTCAAAGATCGCGCCAAGTAGTCACCTCCCCCCTCGAAAGTGACGTCACAACTGGGTGACGAGGGCCTTCTCGGGTTGGGTGCCCTCGACGTTCTCGGCTACCTTTGTTACGTCTGAGAATTTTGTTAACAGAAGGGGCTAGAGGTGCGATCCTCCTGGTTGCGACGACTGTGCGTCGCCGGATGTGCCGTTGCGGTCGCGACCGCCGGATGGGCTCCGGCCGCGCTGGCCGAACCCACACCCGACCCCGATCGCGCCCGCGTCGACACCGTGGTCCACGACTCGGCCCAGCAGTCGACCCTCATCGTGTACTCGGCGGCGATGCGCAAACTCATCCCGGTCAACGTGCTGCGCCCCAAGGACACGACCAAGTCGCGCCCCACGCTCTACCTGCTCAACGGCGCCGGCGGCGGCGAGGACTCGGCGACCTGGGCGGCCAAGACCCAGTACGCGAAGTTCTTCGCCGACAAAGAGGTCAACGTCGTCACGCCGATCGGCGGCGCGTTCTCGTATTACACCGACTGGCAGCACGACGATCCGGTGCTCGGCCGCAACAAGTGGACGACGTTCCTCACCAAGGAACTCCCACCGCTGGTGGACAAGGAATTCGACACCACCGGGGTCAACGCGATCGCCGGGATCTCGATGGCCGGCACGTCGGTGCTCAATCTCGCGATCGCCGCACCGAAGCTGTACCGGTCGGCCGCCGCCTACAGCGGATGCGCCCGCACCAGCGATCCGGTCGGACAGGCCTACATCCGGATGGTCGTCGCCGACCGCGGGCAGGGCAACCTGAACAACATGTGGGGACCGGTCAACTCGGCGGGCTGGCGGGACAACGACCCGTACATCCACGCGGACAAGCTGCGCGGCACCAAGGTCTACATGACCAGCGGGACCGGCATGCCCGGTCAGTTCGACCGGCTCGAGGCGCCGCTGGTCGCCGGCGATCCGCTGACGCTGGCCAACCAGATGGTCATCGGCGGCATCATCGAGGCCGCGGTCAACGAGTGCACCAAGCAGATGGTCTCGCGCATGCGGGCCCTCAAGGTGCCGCACGAGGTCACCTTCCGGCCGAGCGGCACGCACTCGTGGGGCTACTGGGAACGTGACCTCGAGACCACCTGGCCGAAGATCGCGGCAGACCTGAGGTGAGCGACGCATCGGACCGCTTGTGGGCCGATGACCTGTCCGTGGGCCAGATCTTCGAGTTCGGCGAGCATGTCGTCAGCGAAGAGGAACTCCTCGACTTCGCTCGCGCATGGGATCCGCAGGACTTCCACGTGGACAAGGACGTCGCCGAACGCGGACCCTACCGAGGGCTCATCGCCAGTGGGCTGCACACGATGTCGATCTATCAGAAGCTCAATGTCACCGGCGTGCTGACCAATTGGCGGGTGATCGCCGGGAAGCGACTCGGCGACGTGGAGTTCCTGCGTCCGGTCCGACCCGGCGACACCCTCACCGGGTCGACCGTCATCGACGCGATCGAATTCGACGACCGCGACCGCGCACTGGTCACCTCGTCGGCGGAGCTGCGAAACGGCGAGGGCAAACCCGTGATGCGCACGGTCGTCGAGGCCTATGTGCACGCCCGTCCGCGCCGTTCGCGCGACTGATCCCCGAACGGTTGCGCTGCAGCGGTTTCGAGGCCCCGTCGACTGTGCGTCTGATTCCGTCGACTGTGCGCCTGATCTCCGATCGTGCCCGGCTCAGCCGACGCCGGGCACCGGGATCTGCGCTCCGGTGATCGCGCTGGAGGCATCGGAGACCAGGAACGAGATCGTTTCCGCGATCGACTCCGGCGACACCCAACCCGCGCGGGACGAGTCGGGCTGACTCGCCCGGTTGCCCGGGGTGTCGATCACCGACGGCAAGATCGCGTTGGCCCGGACGCCGTCGGACTTGTACTCGGCGGCGAGCGCACTGATGAACGCCCACACCGCCGCCTTCGACGTGATGTAACCCGCCGCACCGGAGAAGGGCGCGAACGCCGCCTTGGCCGACACCCCGACGATCGACCCGCCACCGGCCTTGACGAGCTTCGGGATCGCCGCCGCGGACAGCAGATACAGCGGCCGCAGGTTGAGCCGCAGGAGGCGCTCGAACTCGTCGACCGGCGTGGCGTCGACCCGGTCCCCCATCGCGAAACCGCCCACCAGATTCACCACCGCGGTCACCGGCGCCGACGCGTCACCGGCCGCGACCGCCACGACCTCGGCCACCGACGCCTCGTCGAAGAGATCGGCGTGAACACCGACCAGCCGGTCCGATTCGGGCAGCCTCGACAACTCGGACTCGGCGATCCAGGGAACCACCACGCGCCTGCCGTCGTCGAGCAACTTCCGGGTGACCGCCGACCCGAGGCCGCCAGTCCCACCCGACACGATCACCGTCTGAGTCATCCTGCCGACCCTACTGGAGGTGCGTCACCCCGGCGGCTCACGCCGCGCGCCTACGATGGTCGTCGATGACCGACGAGCGCGTTCCCGAGATCGAAGACGATTTGCGGGACCGTGAGCCGGGCGGTCATCCCCCCGTCGAGTCGGACCGGACGAGCATGTTCGCGTCGCTGCGCATCCCCAATTACCGGCTGTTCTACGCGGGGATGGCCGTCTCGATGACGGGTTCGTGGATGCAGGCGACGGCGCAGGCCTGGCTCGTCCTGACGCTGAGCGGGTCGGCATCGGTTCTG
The DNA here is from genome assembly GCF_001698225.1 of Gordonia terrae. NCBI lineage: Bacteria > Bacillati > Actinomycetota > Actinomycetes > Mycobacteriales > Gordoniaceae > Gordonia > Gordonia terrae. Next base: position 923,398 of record NZ_CP016594.1, on the reverse strand, counting down.
GGGCTCATCGTCGCCCTCCAGGCCTTGCCCGTCCTGCTCATCGGTCCGTACGCCGGGGTGATCGCCGATCGCGTGGACCGGCGCCGACTGCTCATCGCCCTGCAGTCGATGATGGGCCTGCTGGCCGCGGCGCTCGCCGTCATCACGCTCACCGGGGTGGTGGAGGTCTGGCACGTGGGCGTATTGGCGGTGATGCTCGGGCTCGGGCACGCCTTCGAACAGCCGGCACGCCAGGCGTTCATCCATCAGATCGTGGGCAAGAACCTGATACGCAACGCGGTCACCCTCAACTCGGTGATGGTCAACGCCGCCCGCGCGGTGGGTCCGGCCGTCGCCGGCGTGGTCCTCGGCCTCGTCGGATCCGGTTTGTGCTTCGCCGTCAACGCGGTCAGCTTCGTCGCCGTGGTCGCCTCGCTCCTCGCGCTCGACTCGTCGAAGATCACGACGGAGACCCCGATCCCACGCGCGAAAGGCCAGCTGCGAGAAGGTCTCCGATATGTCCGCGGCAGCCCCGCGCTCTGGATTCCGCTGGCCACGATGGCGCTCGTCGGGACGTTGACGTACAACTTTCCGGTCACCCTGCCGGCCGTCGCGGACTTCGTGTTCGACGGCGGGCCCGAGGCACTGGGCTTCATGACGTCGGCGATGGGTGTGGGTGCGGTTGTCGGCGGCCTGGTGGTCGCGGCTCGCGGAACGACCGGCCTGCGCCCACTCACGCTGGCCGCGTTCGGCTTCGGCGTCGCGGTCGGGGCGACCGCCCTCGCACCGAATCTGCCGACTGCGATCTGTGCGCTCTTCGGAGTCGGCTGGCTGAGTGTCACGTTCATGTCGACCGGCAATGCCACACTGCAACTGAACTCCGAACCGCGGATGCGGGGTCGGGTGATGGCGTTGTGGTCGGTGGCGTTCATGGGGTCGACGCCGATCGGGGGTCCGATCGTCGGCGCGATCATCGAGACCTTCGACGCGCGTGTCGGTCTCGCGGTCGGAGCAGTCGCGTGTCTGGTCGCCGGAGCACTGGCCTTCCTGGCCGCTCGCCGCAGCGGCGCCGCTCTCCCCTAGACGAGCGGCCGTCCCATCCGGACCCGAAGCCGAACATCGGCGAGCAGAAGACGAAAACCCAATCGGGACAGCCACAGCGGCGTGCGACGCTCCTTCTCCACCAGCCCGGCGATGTAGCCGTCGAACCACTCCTGGTCCTCGTCGGTCCACTCGACCCGGAGAGCGTCGCGGAACGGCTGGGGCAGATAGCCGATGGTCCGGCGGAGTTTGACCGGGCCGTACTTCTCCTGGATGCGGGTCGGCGCGTAGCCGAAGTTCGCGATGTCGAGCAGGAAGTCGCGGATCTCGTCACTGATCTCGATGCGCGAGACCTGGTCGTCCCAGTAGGCCGTGAACTCGTCGCGCGTGGCGGGCCAGGCCTCGGCGGGCATCTGCAGCGTCGTGCCGCAGACCTTGCCCTGCTGGTAGAACTTCTCGCGATCCGCGCCGTGGAGGGGGCCGTGCACCCGTTCGTAGATGTCCTCCCAGCCGTAGTACAGACACGCCGCGACCCACAGCTGCAGGTCGGTGTTCATCGCGTTGTACTCGACCGGACTGTTCTCGTCCGACCGCACCTGTGCGTGCTGCCGGTTGACGGCGTGCCGGTACCGGCGCCGGTCGTCGGCGTTGCCGAGCATCGCGACCGCGAGGTACGACGCGGTGGTCCGGGCGCGCTTGACCGGATGACGATCGAGTCGCCCGTTCTCGACCTTGCTGTGTGCGACGCCGTATCCGACCGCCGGGTTCGCCAGCTGCATGATCACGTTCGTCGTGCTCATCGTCTGCCCCATCGACAGCAGCGAACGCGCGAAGAAGCTGCTGTCGATGTTGTCCATCTCGGTCCGCGACATGCGCTGATCGCCCTGCGTCATGGCCCCGCCCATTCTGATAACAAGTGTTGCCTGATTGTGTCGTGGCCAGCTTAGCGCGTGTCGACACATCGGTCGACAGTCCCGGATGCAGCGAACCCCGGCTCACCCGAAGGTGAGCCGGGGTTCGGCGTCTGTCTTCTGCCGGATCAGTAGGTGTAGAAACCGCGACCGGTCTTCCGTCCGAGGCGGCCGGCGTCGACCATGCGGCGCAGCAGGGCCGGCGGCGCATAGTGGGGTTCGGCGAACTCCGCGTACAGCGACTCCGCGGCGGACAACGTGACGTCGAGGCCGATGGTGTCGAGCAGGGTCAGCGGACCCATCGGGTAGCCGCAGCCGCCCTTCATCGCGAGGTCGATGTCCTCGGCCGAGGCGTAACCCGAATCGAACATCCGGATCGCCTGACACAGGTATGGGATGAGCAGGGCGTTGACGATGAAACCGGACCGGTCGCCCGCGCGGACCGCGGTCTTGCCGAGGGTGTCGGTGACGTATGCGCTCACGGCGTCGGCCGTCTCGGGCGCGGTCGTCAGCGTGGAGATGATCTCGACCAGCGGCATCACCGGCACCGGGTTGAAGAAGTGCACGCCGACGACGCGCTCGGGCGTCTTGGTCGCCGTTGCGACCTTGATGATCGGGATCGACGACGTGTTCGTGGCGAGGATGGTGTTCGCGCCGGTTGCCTGATCGAGGTTCGCGAAGATCTCGCGCTTGAGCTCTTCGATCTCGGGGGCCGCCTCGATCACGAGCTCGCGATCGGCGAGGTCGGCGTAGTCGGTCGTCACCCGCAGACGCCCGAGCGCGGCGTCGGCGTCGTCCTGGGCTAGCTTGTTCCGGCTGACCGCCTTGGCCAACGACTTCTCGACCCGCGATCGCGCGGCGTCGGCGAACTCCTGCTTGACCTCGACGATCACGACGTCGCTGCCCGCCTTGGCACACACCTCCGCGATGCCCGCACCCATGGTGCCTCCGCCGATGACGCCGATCTGCTGCACAGTGAACCTCCGAAGTCGAGTGGTACGACAAACGGTAGTCGGTCCTCGGATCAGCCGATCGAACGACTCCTGGCATCTCGGGAACATTCGCCCCGGGTGCCGCCTCCAAGTACACGAACCGCCCGGAAGCACTGCACCAGCAGCGCTCCACCACCCTCAGCGATCCACGTGGAAGGACCCACCATGAGCACCGAGATCCCCGCCGACGCCGTTCTCATCGACACCGACGGCGACGGGGCCGTCGACGCCGCACTCACCGATGTCGACGGTGACGGCACCACCGACGCCATCCTCGACACCGACGGCGACGGCCAGGCCGACTCCATCGCCTACGACACCGATGCCGACGGCGAGATCGACGTCATCGAAGCCGACACCGACGCCGACGGTCTCACCGACATCGCAGTGGCCGACACCGACGGTGACGGCACCTTCGACACCGCCGTCGACGACGAGGGCAACGTCGAGGTCGGCGACTACGGCAGCATCGACGGCGGCGACGCCGTCTGACCGGGTTCCATCCCCTCCATCGACAGCCGGTCCGGCGATCCCGGGCCGGTTGTCTGCGTCGGGGCCGATTCGACGATTCCGCCGTGTCGTCTCACCCCGCCCGCTAGCGTGACTCAGATCACGATCGGGGGATGCGATGATGCCAGTTCGATTCGACGCGCACGTTTCGGCCCGCCCGGCAGGGCGATGGCGCCGACGATCCCGCGCCGTCACGTGTCTCGCCGCCGGCGCGACACTCCTCGCCACGATGCTGGTCGCCGCACCCGCACAGGCGGCCAACCACCTGTTCCCCGACATCTCCGAGGTGTCGGTTCCCCAGGCCGAGTGTGGCCCAGGGTCGCAACCCGAACCGGGCCTGCAGGGTGACGTCAGCGCCGAGGATCGCCTGTCCGGACGCAGCATGCGCGGCTACCGCTGCAACATCACGCGACTCGGCGGGGTGCGCGGCGCGGGCGGTGGCATCGTGTCGGCGAACTTCGAGCACTGCAGCTACACCGGCAGCCTGTTCCCCGGGAACAACTGGGTGAACCCGCCGGGCGTTCAGGTCATCGACGCCTCGAACCCCCGCGCACCGCGAGTGGTCGGCTCGCTGACCGACCCGGCGATGCGCGGCGGCACCTGGGAGACCCTGAAGGTCAACAAGGAACGCAAGCTCCTCGCCGCGACCTCGGTGCCGCTGCTGTGGGGCGGCGGCTTCTTCGCCGTGTACGACATCTCCGACTGCGCCCGCCCCAAACTCCTCAACAGGGGACCGGGCACGTCGACGCCACTCCCGTTCACCTCGCACGAGGGCGGCTTCTCCCCCGACGGCCGCACCTACTGGGCCTCCGGCGTCTTCCCCGGTCACCTCAGCGCCATCGACATCGCCGAGCCCCGGTCGCCCCGCGTCATCTGGCAGGGGCTCCACTCGTTTCTCGGGCACGGCTTCGGCGTCTCGCCGGACGGCAATCGGATGTTCCTGTCCAACATGGCCGGGGTGACCGTGCTCGACATCAGCGACGTCCAGCGCCGACGGCCGCACCCCCAGGTCCCCCACATCGCCGCGTATCTGTGGCCCGACGGCCAGCTCAACCAGCATTCGATCCCGATCACCTACCGCGGCCGGCCGCACATCGTCACCGCGGACGAGGCCGGCTCCGGCGGGGTGAAGATCTTCGACGTGACGAGGGTGAACAAACCCCGCTACACCGCGCAGATCAAACTCGAGATCAATCTCCCGGAGAACCTCGACACCAACCTGCGGTCGTCGACCGGCGGTTCGCTGTTCAGCAGCAATCCGCACTACTGCGCGGTCGACCGGCCGAACGATCCCACCGCCCTGGCATGCGGCTGGGAGTCGTCGGGCATCCGAGTCTTCGACATCCGCGACCTCGACCGGATTCGCGAGATCGCCTACTACAACCCGCCGGCCCGTACCGGCACCACCCTGCTGGAGACACCCAACTCGCCGCACGTCGTCGGTTCGCTGCTGGGTGTGCCCGCCGTCGAATTCCTCAGTCTCGGGATGTCGATCGCGAACGGCAAGGTCCGGTTGAACGAGATGGTCGGTCCGCGTAGCGGAATGGTCGTCGGCGGCGACATGTCGACCGACTGGTGCATGTCCCCGCCGGAGTTCCGGGGCAACGAGCTGCGGGTCACCTGTTCCGACGGCGGTTTCCAGGTGTTGCAGCTGAGTCCCGCGGTGTACACCCCGCCGCCGGACCAGAACTCCTCGATCGGATGAGCAGTCGTCGGCCCGGCGTCCCGCTGGTGCGGGCGGCTGTCCTCGGCGTCACCGCCGCCCTGCTCGTCACCATGGGCGTCGTCATCGGTGCGGTGTGGCCGGGACGCGACCACGACTCCTCCGCGATGAGCCTGTCGGACATCGGCTTCGCCCAGGACATGTCGACGCATCACGACCAGGCCATCCTGATGTCGCGGACGATCGGCGCGGTACCCGGGGTCACACCGCAGATCCGCGGTGTCGCCGACCGGATCGTGTACACGCAGACCGCCGAGACCGCGACCATGCGAGGCTGGCTGCAGTGGTTCGACCAGCCGATCACCGCGGCGGAGCCGATGTCCTGGATGTCCGGCGGGCACTCCCACCACGGCGCCGGACCCGACGACTCCCGTCCGCCGATGCCGGGCATGGCCAGCATCGACGAGGTCGGCCGGCTCTCCACGCTGCCACCGGACGAGGCGGAGATCTTGTTCCTGCAGTTGATGATCCGCCACCATCGCGGCGGCATGTCGATGGCCCAGGCGGCCTACAACGACGCGCGTTCCGGCTCCGCGACAAAAGACCTGGCGCTCATGATGATCGGCGACCAGGGCGACGAGATCGGGGTGATGACGATGCTGCTCAAGGAGCGCGGCGCCGACCCGCTGCCGACCTGATCACGGGTCGTCAACGAATCGGCGTCAGCCTCAATCGGTCTTCGGATGCAGGGTGAACATCTCCCACACCTCTTTCTGGTCCGCCGCCCAGGGGTCGTAGACGAACGGTGCGTGACGCAGGGCCATCCCCGCCTTGCGTGGCGTCCGGTTGGCCTTGAACCCGTTGCAGGACTTGCATGCCGCGACCTGATTGCCGAACGTGCTCGGGCCGCCCTGCGACACCGGGACGATGTGGTCGACGGTGTCTGCCGGTCCGTCGCAGTACGCACAGATCCACTGATCACGGCGCAGGATGGTCGCGTTCGACGCATACGAGTCCATCGTCTTACCGGCGAACGGGCGGTAGGCATCTCGCTTGATCGCCACCACCTTGTGAATGGGCAGCGACAGCGTCGGGGAATGGACGACGCGAACCAGCGGGGTGCCCTCGACGTTCCGCGCGACCTCGGTGGTCAGCAGGACGGCCGCACGACGCCAGGTGACGCGCGCCAGGATCTGCAGTCCGGCATTGGTGACGAAGATGGTCATGACAGCTCCTCGATGCGTGGGCGAGTGAGTGCGCCGACCACCGAGGTTCATGACCTCAGGAACTGGTGACGCGTGATGTGATCGGTCCGGGCCTGCCGTCGGATTTCAGTCCGCATCGACGCTCGGATGGGGCCGTCCGCCACTCGCCGGCGAAAGCCTTGTCACCCATCAACATCTGCGTCACCTCCTCTCGTTGGTCTGGCCTGCTCTGTCGCCACGATAACCGCGGTCGATGAGCACTGCCACCGTTTATGTCCGGCGTGTTCGGATGTTCACCCAGTTCACACGGGCTGTTTGCAGGACTTTTTCACCGCGAGCCGGTCCCGCGGGAGAATGTCCGACGCTATCTTCGGCGGATGCCCACCGAGGAGACCGCCGAGAATCCCCCACCGTCGTCGCCCGTGTCGACCCTCGACGCGTTCGCGTCGGTGACGCTGGGGTTGGTGCACGCCGTCTTGGCACTGATCACGGTCGCCGCCGCGGCGCTGACGGCATTCGTCACCGACGCGTGCGCCTACGAGGCGTGCGGGAGTCCGGTCTGGACCGAGGTGGCCGTCGGGGTGGGCATCGGGTCCGCGATCGTGCTGCTGGCGGTGTCGGTGACCCTCGTCGTCCGCCGCGTGCGCCGAGGACTCCCGGCGTGGCCGGCCGCAGCGTGGTGCTGCGCCATCCAGCTGGTGATGATCTTCGTGGTACTCGAGATCGGCAGCCAGGCCGGGACCCTCGACTGAATGGTCAGAAGATCTCGGGCAGATCGTCCGAGACGGTGTTGGGGTAGGTCGCCGGACGCTTCTCCAGGAACGACATGACGCCTTCGTACACGTCACCGGACTGCCCGCGGTAGAAGATCGCCTTCGAGTCGGCGTGGTGGGCGTCGAGCGGGCTCGGCGCACCGGCCATCCGCCAGAGCAGCTGCCGGGTCAGTGCCGCCGAGACGGGCGCACTGTTCGCGGTCATCTCGCGGGCGACGGCGATCGCGGTGTCGAGGACCTGCTCCTTGGGCACCACCTGCTGGACCAGTCCGCGCTCGTGGGCTTCGGCGACCGGGACCATCTTGGCGCCGATCGTCCACTGCAGTGCGGTCGGCAGTCCGACGAGCCGGGGCAGGAACCAGCTCGACGCGGCTTCGGGTACGAGGCCTCGCGCCGCGAAGACGAAGCCGAACTTCGCATCCTCCGAGGCGATCCGGACGTCGGCGGGCAGCGTCATCGTGACGCCGACACCGGCCGACGGCCCGTTCACGGCCACCACGATCGGCTTGAGCGAGGCGAACATCCGCAGCGTGAGCTTGCCGCCCTCGTCCGCGGGAATCTCATCGGACTCGACAGCTGACGAGGCGTCGAACGACGACCCGCCCGCCTCGAGATCCGCACCCGCACAGAACGCGCGTCCGTTGCCGGTGATCACCACCGCTCGGACGGAGTCATCGGCGTCGGTGTCGTCGAACGCGGCTCGCAGCTCCTCACCCATCTGCAGGGTGAAGGCGTTGAGCCGGTCGGGCCGGTTGAGCCGGAAGATCGCGACCTCGCCGTCCCGCTCGACGGTGATGGTGGGCTGGTCCTGCCGGGACTTGCGCCCGACCTCTGATGTATCGCTCGTCACAGGTCGATGCTATCGGGCGCTGGGACACTCCGCGTCGCCTGTGTCAATCCGTCCCGGAATCACCACAACGGCGGCGCCACCCTTGTCGGGTGACGCCGCCGTCAGTGGTGTCAGATCAGCTCAGACGGACCTGGTGTCAGCTCGCGTCGGCCTCGCCGGCCTTGGTGAGCTCGACCGGTGCGTCGGGAACCATGCGCGGCTTCTCCGAGCCGGTGAAGACGAACCGGGCGTCTTCGCCGTCGCCCTCGCCGTCCCAGTTCTCGACGTCGACCAGCACGATCTGTCCGGGGGCGATGTCGCCGAACAGGATCTTCTCCGAGAGCTGGTCCTCGATCTCGCGCTGGATCGTCCGACGCAGCGGACGTGCACCGAGCACCGGATCGAACCCACGCTTGGCCAGCAGCGACTTCGCGCGGTCGGTGACCTCGAGCGCCATGTCCTTGTTCTTCAACGCACCCTCCACGCGCGTCAGCATGAGATCGACCATCTGGATGATCTCCTCACGCGTGAGCTGGTGGAACACGACGATGTCGTCGATGCGGTTGAGGAACTCGGGCCGGAAGTGCTTCTTGAGCTCGTCGTTGACCTTCTGCTTCATCCGCTCGTAGTTCGACTGGGTGCCGTCGCTCGACGAGAAGCCCATGCCCACGGCCTTGGAGATGTCCGAGGTACCGAGGTTCGAGGTGAAGATCAGCACGGTGTTCTTGAAGTCGACCGTGCGACCCTGACCGTCGGTCAGGCGACCGTCCTCGAGGACCTGCAACAGGGTGTTGTAGATCTCCGAGTGAGCCTTCTCGATCTCGTCGAACAGCACCACCGAGAACGGCTTACGGCGCACCTTCTCGGTGAGCTGGCCGCCCTCTTCGTAGCCGACGTATCCGGGAGGCGCACCGAACAGACGCGACGCGGTGAAGCGATCGTGGAACTCGCCCATGTCGATCTGGATGAGCGCATCGTCCTCGCCGAACAGGAAGTTCGCCAGCGCCTTGGAGAGCTCGGTCTTACCGACGCCGGACGGGCCGGCGAAGATGAACGAGCCCGACGGACGCTTCGGATCCTTCAGGCCTGCGCGCGTACGACGGATGGCCTTCGACACCGCCTTGACGGCGTCCTCCTGGCCGATGATCCGCTTGTGCAGCTCGTCCTCCATGCGGAGCAGACGGGTGGTCTCCTCCTCGGTGAGCTTGAACACCGGGATACCGGTCCAGTTGCCGAGGACCTCGGCGATCTGCTCGTCGTCGACCTCGGCCACGACGTCCATGTCGCCGCTGCGCCATTGCTTCTCACGCTCGGCCCGCTCGGCGACCAGCTGCTTCTCCTTGTCACGGAGGCTGGCGGCCTTCTCGAAGTCCTGCGCGTCGATCGCGCTTTCCTTCTCCTTGCGGGCATCGGCGATGCGGTCGTCGAACTCCCGCAGGTCTGGCGGCGCGGTCATCCGGCGGATGCGCATCCGCGCACCGGCCTCGTCGATGAGGTCGATCGCCTTGTCCGGCAGGAACCGGTCGTTGATGTAGCGGTCGGCCAGCGTCGCAGCCGCGACCAGCGCACCGTCGGTGATGGAGACGCGGTGGTGCGACTCGTACCGGTCGCGCAGACCCTTGAGGATCTCGATGGTGTGCTCGACGGACGGCTCGCCGACCTGCACGGGCTGGAAGCGACGCTCGAGGGCGGCGTCCTTCTCGATGTACTTGCGGTACTCGTCGAGGGTCGTCGCACCGATGGTCTGCAGCTCGCCCCGGGCCAGCTTCGGCTTGAGGATGCTGGCGGCGTCGATCGCGCCCTCGGCGGCACCTGCGCCGACGAGCGTGTGCAGCTCGTCGATGAACAGGATGATGTCGCCGCGGGTGTTGATCTCCTTGAGCACCTTCTTGAGGCGTTCCTCGAAGTCACCGCGGTAGCGGCTGCCCGCGACCAGCGAACCGAGGTCGAGGGTGTAGAGCTGCTTGTCCTTGAGGGTCTCGGGGACCTTGCCGTTGACGATGGCCTGCGCGAGGCCCTCGACGACGGCGGTCTTGCCGACGCCGGGCTCACCGATCAGCACCGGGTTGTTCTTGGTGCGGCGGCTGAGCACCTGCATGACACGCTCGATTTCCTTCTCCCGGCCGATGACCGGGTCGAGCTTGCCCTCGGAGGCCGCGGCGGTCAGGTTACGACCGAACTGGTCGAGGACCAGCGAGGTCGACGGGGTGCCGGACTCGCTGCTGCGTCCGCCGGTGCCCGCCTCCTGCGGCTCCTTGCCCTGGTATCCGCTGAGGAGCTGGATGACCTGCTGGCGGACCCGGTTGAGGTCGGCGCCGAGCTTCACCAGCACCTGGGCGGCGACGCCCTCGCCCTCACGGATCAGGCCGAGCAGGATGTGCTCGGTACCGATGTAGTTGTGGCCGAGCTGCAGGGCCTCGCGCAGCGAGAGCTCCAGCACCTTCTTGGCGCGCGGGGTGAACGGGATGTGTCCCGACGGTGCCTGCTGGCCCTGGCCGATGATCTCCTCGACCTGGCTGCGGACCCCTTCCAGGGAGATCCCGAGCGACTCGAGCGCCTTGGCGGCCACGCCCTCGCCCTCGTGGATGAGGCCGAGGAGGATGTGCTCGGTACCGATGTAGTTGTGGTTGAGCATGCGCGCTTCTTCTTGGGCCAGAACCACAACCCGACGCGCGCGGTCGGTGAACCGTTCGAACATTGTTCTCCCTCACATTGCTAGCGCCCCGGCCGCCGCGGAGACCACCTCGGAGGTCCCGGAGGACAACCGGTGCGGATAGACGACGACCAGCCTGCTTCCACTCTAGAGGTCGTCTCGGGTGCACCTGCAGTTAACGCCTGCGCAGAGTGCATGGATCCACCGATGCGGCGGGGATGTGCACAGTACAACTGCGCTGGCCGGGGCGGTGTTCCCGGGCGGCTACGCCGAGAGCGAACGCGGCGCCGACGGGCCCGCACCTCCTCGCCCGGGCCCATCCGGAGAACCTAAACTGCGGTGCGTGTCCCGGGGAGAGCCGATCGACGACAGTACGGCCCGGTCCGCCGGGGTGCGGGTCCGGCGAGCGCGCGAGGCCGCCGGGGTGAGTCTACGGTCGTTGGCCGCCTCCATCGGCGTGAGTCCCGCGACGCTGAGCCAGGTCGAGAACGGGAGAACGGGCCTGCGCGTCGATCGGCTCGAGGCGATCGCGGCAGCTCTCGGGGTCGGCGTCACCCAGATCATCGAGGGCACGGTGCCGCGGCGTGTGGCGACCGGCGCACCGGACGCGGCCGTCGTTCACGGGGATTGGCGGCAGTACGGCCCGCTCGACTTCTCCCCCATCCTGCTGGCCGCCGTCGAGGAGTTCCTGGCGGTCGGATATCACGGGACGACGATGCGACGGATCTCCACGCGGTGCGGGATGTCGGTGCCCGGGATCTACAACTACTACCCGAGCAAGCAGCTCATCCTGGTCGACATCCTCGACCGCACGATGGCGGATCTCGAATGGCGCGCCGCGGCCGCGGCGGCGAGCGAGGACGACGCCGTCGGGAAGTTCTGTGCGCTCGTGGAGAACCTCGCGCTCTACCACACGCACCGCCGCCGGCTCGGATTTCTCGGTTCCAGCGAGGTGCGAGCGCTCGAACCGTCCAACCAGCGGAACGTCAGCCGCCGACGAAACCGCCAACAAGCGCTGGTCGACGAGCAGGTACACGCCGCGGGCGCCCTCGGACACTTCCGGCCACCGCATCCCGACGACGCCGCACGCGCCGTCGTCACGATGTGCACGGCCCTGCCGACCTGGTGGCAGCCCGACGGTCGGCTCACCCCGGAACAACTGGCAGCCGAATACGTGGACTACGCCCTGGGGATCATGCGATACCAACCGCCGGCGTCGTGAACAAGTCAACTCTGACTTGTATATTGGCATCGTGAGTTCACCCGAGGCACCGGCCGGCACGGCAGCACCTGCCGAGACGGCGCCCACTCGCCGCGAACAGCGGACCATCACCAGCCAGCGACGCATTCTCGAAGCAGCCGTCGACTGCCTGATCGAGCACGGCTTCGCCGGGGCGACGACGTCGGTGATCCAGGCACGGGCGGGCGTCTCGCGCGGCCGGTTACTGCATCACTTCCCCTCCCGGGAGGACCTGCTCGTGGCGGCCGCCCGACACCTCGCCGCCGAACGGGTGGCGGCGACCACGGCACGCGCGGTGGCCGAGATCGATGGTCACGTCACGGGTTCCACCAGGGTCACGAACGTCGTCGAGATGATGTGGATGTCGTTCCACGAGCCACATTTCTGGGCCGCGGTCGAACTCTGGACCGCATCCCGGACCAACGAGTGGATCGCCGGCGCGCTGCTTCCCGTGGAGCGGCACCTCGGGGGCGTGATCCGAACGAGCATCGACCGGATGTGGGGCCCCGAGCTGGTCGGCCACCCGCGCTACGCGCAGTTGCGCGAGATCCTCTTCACCAGCATGCGCGGGGTCGCCCTCGCCTACGCCTTCGATCACCGGGACCCGCGGCGCGACCCCCATCTGCCGCAGTGGACGGACACTGCCCTCGTACTCCTCGAGGTCTGACCTCCACTCGTAAGAGTACGGGTTGACTGTTTCGATCGGGGTTGGCTAATCTCCAGCTACCCCGGAGCTGGGACGTGACCGACACTCGGCGCGGACTGTGTCCGGGAACACCCCTCCGGCCCGACGGCCGCACCTTCGACGACCTCACGGCGACCCCCGGAAGAACGGCCGTGCCTCGATTCCGTCGGCCGGGCACCCCCCTGAGCCAGGAGCATCTCCGTGCCCACAGATCACACCGGCGAACGGCCGGCACCCCGTTCGGCTCGAGCGTCGATCGCCGCCGCGATTTCGACGTCCCTCGAGTGGTACGACTTCTTCATCTACTCCACCGCGGCTGCGCTGGTGTTCAACGTGACGTTCTTCGCCACCGACAGCACCGTCGTATCCGCACTCAACTCCTTCGCCACCGTCGCCGTCGGCTTCATCGCCCGGCCGATCGGCGGCATTCTCGCAGGCCAACTGGGTGATCGCTACGGCCGCAAGCCCGTTCTGGTCGGGGCGGTGTGCCTGATGGCCGTCGCCACCTTCCTGATCGGCTGCGTGCCCAACACCCAGACGGTGTGGTTGGCACCGACCCTCCTCGTGATCCTCCGCATCTGCCAGGGCCTGGCCGTGGGCGGACAGTGGGGAGGTGCCGTCCTGATCGCCACCGAGAACCTTCCGGCACATCTGCGTGGGTTCTACGGCAGTTTCGCCCAGCTCGGCGTGCCGATCGGCCTGGTGCTGGGCAATGTCGCGTTCCTGCTCGCCACCGGGCTGTCGAGTTCGGACGCGTTCCTGTCCTGGGTCTGGCGAATCCCGTTCTGGATCAGCCTGGTCATGCTCCCGGTCGCGTTCGCCATCCATCGGTTCCTCGAGGAGACACCGGAATTCAAGGCAGTCGCGGCCAAGATCGCACAGACACCCGACGTGCAGCGCTCCCCGATGCTCGACGTCATCCGCCGCAACCCGGGGACCATCCTGATGGCCGCCGGCGCGAACACGATCGGAATCGTCTTCTTCTACATCATGATCACCGGTTCGGTGCAGTTCGTGACGACCTACCTCGACGTCGCGCGATCCACTGTGCTGACCTGGATTCTGATCTCCTGCGTCGTGATGGTCCCGCTGGTTCCGGCCTTCGGCTGGCTGTCGGATCGCGTCGGCCGCAAACTGGTCTTCGCGATCGGCTCGGCGGCCATGATGATCTGGGCCATCCCGATGTGGCTGCTGATCGGGTCGTCTTCGCCGACGTCCATCTGGCCCTTCGCAGTCGCCGTTCTCGTCGGCGTCGTGGCGATGGCATTGCAGACCGGCACGCAGGGAACACTTTTCGCCGAGCTGTTCCCACCGGAGATCCGCTTCTCGGGCGCGTCCCTCGGTTACCAGATCTCGGCGATCGTCGGCGGGTTCGCGCCGTTCGTGATGGTCGCGATCATCAACGGCAACCCGGACAACGCCTGGCGAGTCGGGCTCTTCCTGACCCTGCTGGCCGCCGCGTCGTTGCTCTGCCTGTACGTCATCGTCAAGAAGCGCTATCACGGCGAGTTCGACTCACCGGCCTCGGCCGGCGTCGACGACACGCAGCCACAGGCTCAGCCGGTTCGATAGTCACCCACGACCGGCAACCAAGACAACGCGGCGGCGCCGGGTCATCGTCCTTGATGACCCGGCGCCGTCGTGGTGGTTCAGTTCCAGTTCATCCAGAAGTCGAGCTCGAGTTCCTCGTCCCCGGGCACGACGCGGTACTGCTCGAAATCACGGACACCGTCTCGTGCGAGGACGTCGTCGTCGATGAAGCACTGCCCGGTCGCCAGCCAGGCCGGTTTGGTGATGATGCTCATCGCGGCGTCGGCCATGATGCTCGGCTTCCGACTCCGGGCGACGAGCTCCTCGCTCAGGATGTTGCGCACGGCCGCGGTGTTGATGGTGGTCCGCGGCCACAGCGAATTGACTGCGATGCCATCGGCTTTCAGCTCGGCGGCCAAGCCGATGGTGACCATGGACATCGAGAACTTCGAGATCGTGTACGCGGTGCCGATCTGCGCGAACCACTTGGGATCGAGATCGATCGGCGGCGAGAGCGTCAGCACATGCGCATTCTCCGACGCCCGCAGATGCGGGATCGCCGCCTTCGTCAGCGCGAAGGCGCCTCGTGCGTTGATGTCCTGCATCAGGTCGTACTTCTTCATGTCGATCTTCTCAGCGGGCGTCAGATCGAGAGCGCTGGCGTTGTTGACCACGATGTCGATGCCGCCGAAGTGCTCGACGGTGCGGCTGACGGCCTCGGCCACCGAGTGGTCGTTCCGGACGTCGCCCACGATGGGGAGCGCCCGTCCGCCGGCCTCGGTGATCGCGGCCGCCGCCGTGTGGATGGTTCCGGGGAGTTTCGGATGCGGATCAGCGGTTTTCGCGACGAGCGCGATGTTGGCGCCGCGCGCCGCGGCCGCCACCGCGATGGCCTCGCCGATCCCTCGGCTGCCGCCGGAGATCAACAGGGTCCGGCCCTGCAGCGAATCGTCGGGGGTGTGGGTCGGTGTCACGGTGAGTCCTTTCGGAGCCCACACCTGTCAGGGTGTGAGCGTTCGGGACGGCGAGGCGAGGGCCGACTCGTTCGGCCTGGCTCACACGCCGTCTGTTTGATTTAACTAAACACTGCACGAAGGGTGGCGTCGCGGGAAATTGCTTTCCCAGATGCATCTGACGCCGAGGTGGCACGGCCGCCCCCCGGCCTGGACCACCCCTGTTCGGCTGCGCCGAGCCTAGCGTCCGAATCTGGTCCTGCGCAATCAATGACCACGTCACAACAGGCGCCGCCCACCCGGAACACACGAGTCCGACACCACGATCGCCCACCCGTGCCCACGCCCAGAGCCTGGACACATTTGACCCCACCGCGGGTGACGAGGCATGCTTGTCCGAGCGATCGCTCGCTCACGGCGGGTGAACAACCGAGAGGGGACAGTTGTGGCCATCCGGGACCCGCAGGCCTATCGAGAGGGCCTCCGCGACAACAGGCGCGTCGTCTACCGCGGCGAGAGGATCGACGACGTCACCGCGTTCGACGAATTCGCGGATGCCATCGCCCATTCGTCGCTCGCCTACGAGATCTCGCGCACCGAGCCGGATCTCGCTGTCGCCGACGACGGCGACGGACCCTACACCGCGTTCTACCGGGTGCCGCGCACCGCGGAGGACATCAGCAATCGCGGTCGCCTCATCGAGACCCTGTCCCGCATGGGCGCCGGGACGATCGTGCTGAAGGAGGTGGGCAGTGACGCACTGTTCGCCCTCCTGCGCGCGTTGTCGGGCGACAGCCTTGCCAAAGCCCAAGCGTTCTACCGGTATTGCTGCGAGAACGACGTCGCCCTTGCGGTGGCCCAGACCGATGTGAAGGGCGACCGGTCACTCCCCCCGCATCGCCAGCCCGATCCCGATCACTATCTGCGGATCGTCGACGAGGATGCCGACTCGATCACCGTGTCCGGCGCGAAGGTCCACACCTCGTTCAGCGCCAACGCCGACGAACTCATCGTGCTGCCCACGCGCGCGATGTCCGAGGCCGACCGCGATTGGGCGGTGAGCTTCGCGATCCCGGTCGACACCGAGGGCCTGACGCTCTACGTGTCCCCGTACCTGCACGGCGACCACCACGCCTTCGAGCACCCGATCTCGTCCAGACACAAGCTGCTCGAGAGCCTGACGGTGTTCGATCGGGTCCGCGTACCGAAGGAGCGCGTGTTCCTCAACCGGGAGCCCGAACTCGCCGGCCCGCTGGCGCTCGCCTTCGTCGACTACCACCGCTTCACCGCGGTGAACTACAAACTCCCCATCCTCGATCTGCTGGTCGGCGCCGCCATCGGGATCGCGGAGGCCAACGGCATCGCCGGTGCCGGCCACGTGAAGACCAAGCTGACCGAACTGATCACCTACGCCGAGACGGTGCGAGGTTTCGCCGAGCTGGCCGCGGTCCGCGCGCGCAACGGCGGCAACGGGATTCATCTTCCCGATCCGCTGGCGGTCAACATGGCGAAGTACCACTTCGCGCACGGGTTCCACCAGGCCGCGGCCACCCTGCTCGACCTCGCCGGCGGCCTCGTGGTCACCGGACCCGGCGGCCATGACTGGGATGACCCCGAAGTCCGTGCGGTCCTGGAGAAGTACTTCGCCGCAGCGAGGCCGGCGGAGGAGCGCCTGCGGCTCATCCACCTGATCGGCGATCTGACCGCGGGTCAGTGGGGCGGTTACCAATCGGTTCTGGCCACTCATGCCGAGGGCTCGCTGGAGGCCGAGAAGATGCAGATCGCGCGGGCCTACGACAGCACCCGGGCGCGTGCGGCCGTCGACGCGGTGCTGCGTGCCGCTGCCGAAACACCCATTCCCGGAACCGAACTCGACGCACCGGTGGGGGCAGCACGATGACCAGCGGCCTCGACTTCGCCATCGACGACCGCGGTGTCGCCGACATCCGGTTGAACCGGCCCGACGCCGCGAACGCCCTCGACATGGACGTCGCCGAGGGGCTCGCCGCTGCGGTGCAGCGCATCGAACGCGACGGCGTCCGTGTCGTCCGGCTGTCCGCGGCCGGTCGGCTCTTCTCGGGCGGTGGCGACGTCCACGGTATGGCCGCCGCGCCCGACCGGGAACGGTTCCTCGCCGAACTCGCCGGGTCGGTTCATCGATCCCTCATCGCGCTCGACCGCCTGCCGGTTCCCGTCGTGGCCGCGGTCCAGGGCACCGCGGCCGGCGGCGGTCTGGGTCTCGTCCTCGCCGCCGACGTGGTGATCGCGACACCGAAGACGTCGTTCGTGGCCGCGTATTCCACGATCGGGCTCTCTCCCGACTGCGGCGTGTCGATCAATCTGCCCCGGACCGTCGGATTGGGGCGCGCGCTACGCATGCTGGTGCGGAATGAGAAGATCGACGCGGCAACCGCATTGGACTGGGGACTCGTCCACGAGGTCGTCGAGGCGGAGCAACTCGAGAGTGCCACCGACGATGTCGTCGCGCTCCTGCTCGACCGGCCCACGGCCGCGATCGGGCACGCACGACGCCTCGCACGGGCGTCCTTCGGCCGGACCTTCGCCGATCATCTCGACGACGAGGCCGCCACCATCGCGCGGCTTGGTGCGGGCACCGAGACCGGCGCACTGCTCGCGCGTTTCGCCGGGTGACGGGGCCCAGCCGCATGGGGTGATTCGCCCAAACCGCCCGATCCGCCGGTGATCGGACTAGCGTCGTAGCCCATGACGAGCGACGCTCGACCCCGGTCGCACCGGGTCAACCTGACCGTCTTCGTCGCCTCGGGCGTCATCGTGGTCGCCTTCGCCGTCTGGGCGCTGGCGGCACCGGCGGCGGCCGAGTCGACGATCAACGACGTCCGTGACTTCATCACCCGGTGGTTCGGCTGGTGGTATTTCATCCTCGCCACCGCCATCGTCGGTCTGGTGGTGTTCCTCGGCCTCAGCAAGTACGGGCGCTATCGGCTGGGGCCGGAGGAATCGCGTCCGGAGTACAGCCTCTTCACCTGGACGTCGATGCTGTTCGCCGCGGGTATCGGCATCGACCTGATGTTCTTCTCCGTCGCCGAACCCGTCACCCATTTCCTCAACCCGCCGACCGGACTCGCCGAGACCAACGCGGCGGCGCGCGAGGCGGTCACCTGGACGGTCTTCCACTACGGGGTGACCGGGTGGGCGATGTACGCGCTCATGGGAGGTGCGCTCGCCTATTTCGCCTTCCGGCACAATCTCCCGCTGACCATCCGGGCCGCCCTGTACCCGATCTTCGGCAAACGCGTCGAAGGTCGGTGGGGCGACGCGATCGACGTCGCGGCCGTCCTCGGCACCATCTTCGGCATCGCCACCTCGTTGGGCATCGGCGTCGTCCAGCTCAACTTCGGGCTGAACGAGATCTTCGGGATCGAGCAGGGCAAGGCCGCCCAGATCGGACTGATCGTCCTGGCGGTGCTGATCGCAACCGCGTCGGCGACCTCGGGTGTGGACAAGGGCATCCGACGGCTCTCCGAGATCAACGTGATCCTGGCCATCTGCCTGCTCGTCTACATCACGGTCGCCAAGGACGCGGACTTCCTGCTCAACGGACTCGTCCAGAATGCGGGCGACTACGTCTCCACATTCGCCGACCGAACCCTCGACACCTTCGCGTGGGATCAGGTGAACCCGCCGCCCGGCAACGACGCCCGCGCCTTCGTCGACGGCTGGACCCTCTTCTTCTGGGCGTGGTGGGTGGCCTGGGCGCCGTTCGTCGGACTCTTCCTCGCCCGCATCTCGCGCGGACGCACGTTGCGGCAGTTCATCTTCGGTGTACTGGTGGTCCCGTTCAGCTTCATCCTGGTGTGGATCTCGATCTTCGGCAACAGCGCCCTGCAGGTTGCCCGCGGCGATGCGGACTTCGCCGAGACCACGGCCTCCACACCCGAAGCCGGATTCTATTCGTTGCTCGAGCAATATCCCGGTTCGACGCTGCTCATCGGGATCGCGACCATCACCGGCCTGCTGTTCTACGTGACCAGCGCCGACTCCGGGTCCCTCGTGATGGGCAACTTCACCAGCCGCCTCGACGACCCGATGGCCGATTGCGCCCGTTCCCTACGCATCTTCTGGTCGCTGGCCATCGGCCTGCTGACCCTGTCGATGCTGTTCGCCGGCGGTGGCGACGGGTCCATCCTGACGCTGCAGGCCGCGACGGTGATCATGGGCCTGCCGTTCTCCTTCGTCCTCGGGCTAATCGGCATCTCACTGCTGCGCGCCGTCCGCAACGAGTCGGTGAAACTCGACAGCTTCCGGACCACGTTGCCGAAGGTGATCGCCGTCGGACGCGGTCCCACCGAACACGGGAGCTGGCGGCAACGACTCATCGGCACGCTGCGCTTCCCCGGTCCGGTCGCCACCCGAAAGTTCATCGGGGCCAACGTTGTCCCGGCCATGACCGAGGTCGCCGAGCAGTTCGGCCGTGAAGGGATCACCGCGACCGTCGACGAGTCGGCCGAGAACGAAGGGCTGCCGTCGCCGCGCCTGCTCGTCGAACTCGCCGACGTCCCCCGTTTCGAGTACTGCGTGTGGCCGGTCTCGGCGCCGACGCCGACGTACGCGGTCCGGACGCAACGTTCCGACGATCGTTACTTCCGCTGCGAGGTGTATCTCACCGAGGGGTCGCAGGGCTACTCGCTCACCGGGTACACCCGCGACCAGATCATCGGCGACATCCTCGACCAGTACGAACGCCATCTCGGCTACCTGCATCTGCGGGATGCGGCCGGCGACCACCACGAGCCCGCACCCGATCCGGGCGCCGGCGACGGTAGCGTGCCCGACAGCGACACGGACATCCCCGACAGCAGTTCCGAAGGAGCACCGGCTCGATGAGCGAGACCCTCTACATCGACGGCCGCTGGCGGTCCGCCGCCTCCGGCCAGACCCGCGAGATCCGCTGCCCCGCGGACAACTCGGTCGTCGGCGTGGTTGCCGAGGGCGGTGTGGCCGACACCGAGCAGGCCATCGCGGCGGCCCGCCGCGCGTTCGACGCCGGCGACTGGAGCGCCACACCCGCCGCCGACCGTGGGGACCTCCTTCTCCGCGTCGCCGGCCAGATCGACGAGCGCCGAGACGAATTCGTCCGGGCCGAGACACTCGACACCGGCAAGCGGCCCTACGAGTCGGACCTCGACATGACCGACATCGCGAACTGCTTCCGGTACTTCGGCAAGCTCGCGGCGGCCGACGCCGGGCGCGTGGTCGACACCGGGTCACCCGATGCCGATTCGCGCATCGTGTACGAACCGGTCGGCGTCTGCGGATTGATCACACCGTGGAACTACCCGCTGCTGCAGGCGGCGTGGAAGGTCGCGCCGGCACTGGCGGCGGGCAACACCTTCGTGCTCAAACCCGCCGAACTCACCCCGCACACGTCGATCCTGCTCATGCAGGTCCTCGAGCAGGTCGGTCTCCCGGCAGGCGTGGGCAACCTCGTCCTGGGCGCGGGCGCCGAGGCCGGCGCTCCGCTGTCGTCTCACCCCGACGTCGACCTCGTCTCGTTCACCGGTGGACTGGTCACCGGCCGGGTCATCGCCCGCGAGGCGGCGGCGACGGTGAAGAAGGTTGCGCTCGAACTCGGGGGCAAGAACCCGAACGTCGTGTTCGCCGACGCCTGCGCCACCGACGATCTACTCGCCGCCGCAGTCGACAACGCGCTCAACGCCGCGTTCCTGCACTCCGGCCAGGTCTGTTCAGCCGGAGCGCGACTCATCATCGAGGAGTCGGCGCACGACCGCTTCGTCGACGAACTCGTCCGCCGCGCCGAACGAATCCGTCTGGGACTCCCATACTCCGAGGGCACCGAGACCGGCCCGCTCATCTCGGCGGCACACCGCGACAAGGTGCACGCCTACGTCGAGCAGGCCCGCGCGGACGGCGCCGTGATCCGCACCGGCGGCGCCTTCGCCGCCGGCGATGCGGGATCGGGCAGCCTCGACGACGGATGGTTCTACCTGCCCACCGTGATCGACCGCGCCGACCGTTCGATGGCATGCGTGCACGACGAGGCGTTCGGGCCCACCGTCACCGTCGAGACCTTCACCACCGAGGACGAAGCCGTGACCCTCGCCAACGACACCGTCTACGGGTTGGCCGGCGCCGTCTGGTCGGCCGATGCGGCGCGCGCCCGCCGCATCGCAGGACGGGTGCGGGCCGGAACGGTGTGGGTCAACGACTTCGGCCCGTATCTGCCCGAGGCCGAGTGGGGCGGGTACGGCCAGTCCGGGTTCGGAAGGGAACTCGGACCGTCGGGGCTTGCGGAGTACCGCGAGGCCAAACACGTCTACGAGAACCTCAGACCCGGGGTCACCGGATGGTTCGCGAACCGAGACGACCGGGAGGATCAGCAGTGAGCGAGACCTACGACTACGTGGTCGTCGGCGGCGGCTCCGGGGGCGCCGTGGTGGCGTCGCGGTTGTCCGAAGACCCCTCGGTCACGGTGTGCCTACTGGAAGCGGGGCCGTCCGATGTCGGCGACGATGCGATCCTCCGGCTCGACCGGTGGATGGAACTCCTCGAATCCGGTTACGACTGGGACTATCCCATCGAACCGCAGGAGAACGGCAACGACTTCATGCGCCACGCCCGGGCCAAGGTCCTCGGCGGGTGCAGTTCGCACAACAGTTGCATCGCCTTCTGGGCGCCGCGCGAGGACCTCGATTCCTGGGAACGCGACTTCGGCTGCGCAGGATGGGGTTCCGAGGAGTTGTATCGGCTGTATCCGCAGATCGAGACCAACGACGCACCGGGCGCACATCACGGTCGCAGCGGTCCCGTCCACCTCATGACGGTGCCGCCGAACGACCCGTGCGGCGTCGCCGTGCTCGACGCCTGCGAGGCGGTCGGCATCCCCCGCGCCGAGTTCAACAGCGGTACGACGGTCGTCAACGGAGCCAACTTCTTCCAGATCAATCGCCGACCCGACGGGGTACGCGCTTCGTCATCGGTCAGCTACCTGCACCCGCACCTCGATCGGCCGAATCTCACCGTCCGTACCGGGTCGTGGGCCAAGCGGGTGGTGATCGAGAGGGTCGACGGCGAGCTGCGCGCCGTGGGCGTGGACATCACCGACAACGCGTTCGGTCGCACGACACGGATCGAGGCCCGGCGCGAGGTGATCGTCTCGGCGGGCGCGATCGACTCGCCGAAGTTGTTGATGCTCTCCGGGATCGGTCCGGCCGACGACCTCCGCGAGCACGAGATCGAGGCCCTCGTCGACGCACCGGGGGTCGGTGAACACCTCCAGGACCACCCCGAGGGGGTGATCGGATTCGAGACCACGAAGCCGATGATCCGCGAGTCGACCCAGTGGTGGGAGGCGGGCATCTTCACCACCATCGATGAGGGCCTCGCTCGGCCGGATCTGATGATGCACTATGGCAGCGTGCCGTTCGACATGCACACACTGCGTCAGGGTTATCCGACCAGCGACAACACCTTCTGCCTGACACCGAATGTGACGCACGCCCGGTCACGGGGCACGGTTGCGTTGCGCTCCCGCGACTTCCGCGACAAGCCGCGCGTGGACCCCCGGTACTTCACCGACGTCGAGGGCTACGACATGCGGATCATGATCGCTGGCCTGCGGAAGGCTCGCGAGATCGCTGCCGCCGCACCACTGGCGAATTGGATTGCGCGCGAGTTGTATCCGGGCCCCGACACCACGAGTGACGCCGAACTGGCCGACTACATCACCCGCACCCACAACACCGTCTACCACCCGGTGGGCACCGTGCGGATGGGTCCGCCCGACGACGAGCTGTCACCGCTGGACCCCGAACTGCGTGTGAAAGGTGTTGCAGGCCTGCGGGTCGCCGATGCATCGGTGTTCCCCGAGCACACGACGGTGAACCCGAACCTCACCGTGATGCTCGTCGGTGAACGCTGTGCCGAGCTGATGCGCGCGGAGATCTGAGACTAGGTCGCGAACGAGTCGACGATCCGCTCGAGGACCGCGGCGACCTGCTCGGTGGCGGCCTCGCGGTCGTCGGCCGCGGCGACGAAGAGCGCCGCCTCGTCGAGCGCGCCGATCGCGACATGGGCCAGCGGGCGGGTGGGCTGCTCGACGGCCTGGCCCGTCGCGATCGCCGCCGCGATCAGCCCCTCGACCAGCGCGAATCCGAATTCCTCACCGCGCGCCCGCCATTCACTCCAGCCCAGCACCGACGGCGCCTCGACGAGGGTGATGCGGTGCACCTCCGGCTCGGTGCACAGCCGCAGGAAGAGGCGCATACCCGCCTTCAGTGCGGCGAGCGGATCCTCGCCGGCGCGGTCACCCACCGCCTCGGCGATCTGCGCCACGATCGACTGCTCCACGTCGTCGTAGACGGCGACGAACAGGCCCTTCTTGTCGTCGAACTGGTGATAGAGCGCACCGCGCGTGACGCCGGCTTCGGCGACGATCTCCTGGGTCCCGACGTCGGCGAAGCCGCGCTCGCCGAAGAGCTTGCGTCCGGCGGCGATGAGCGCCGCGCGGGTGGCCGCGGTCCGCTCCGCCTGGGTACGACGATTGACTTTCATACAGTTTGCACGTAACTTTCGTACTCAGTGTTCGTAAGTTACCGAGTCTACGAGAAGCGGGCCTCGCCATGACAACTGCACTGCCGGCCTCCGAGTTGCCGACCGTCGAGCTGCCGTCCGGCGTCATCGAGTACGCCACCTACGGACCCGCCGACTCCGGGCACCCGCCCGTCGTCTTCGTCCACGGTGCCGTCGTCGACCATCGGCTGTGGGAACCGACCGCACTCCTGCTCGCCGAACGCGGATTCAGGTGCTTCGTCCCCCTCATGCCCCTGGGGTCTCATCACCTTCCGCTCGGGCCCGGAGCGGACCGGTCACCGCGCGGGATGAGCCGGCTCCTACGTGAGTTCGTCGCCCGCTTCGACCTGTCCCCCGCCACCCTCGTGGCCAACGACTCCGGCGGCGCCATCACCCAGTTCGCCCTCGACGACGACCCACGATTCGTCAGCCGGCTGGTGTTCACGAACTGCGATGCGTTCGATCTCTTCCCGCCGCAGCCGTTCCGCCTGTACTTCGCGCTGATGAGGAATCGGGTGCTGCTGAAGCCCCTGGCCGTCGCGATGCGACTGCGCGCGTTGCGCCATTCGGCACTGGGGGTCGGTCTGCTGCTGAACGATCCCGATCCGGAACTCACCGGCTCGGTGTTCGAGCCGCTACAGACCGACGAACGCATCCGCGACGACTTCATCGCATTCCTGCGAGGCATCAGTCCGGCCGAACTGGCGGAGATCACCCCGCGGATGTCGGGTGTCGACCTCCCGGTCCGCCTGGTCTGGGGGCGCGACGACCGATGCTTCACCCCGGCGCACGGACGTCGGCTGGCCGCGGCCTTCCCCGGCCGCGCGCAATTCGTCGAGGTTCCCGACGCGCGGACCTTCGTGTCCCTCGATCAGCCGGTGGCCCTCGCCGACCAGATCGCCGAGCTCACCGTCGGCGATCTCACCTCGCCCTGACCGTCGGGACGGTGCTCGAAGTCGAGCGGTCGAAAGAATTTCCGCCACCGGCGTCGGATTTCGGTGCCGGGCCGCGACGATAGAGATGTGAGCAGCGACCAACCGGGTTCGTCGGCCCGGGGACCAGAGGGATTGCTGGCCGTCTACGACCAGGCACTGCCGGAGGTGTACGGCTTCGTCGTGCGCCGCTGCACGGATCGTCGAACCGCCGAAGACGTCACGTCGGAGACCTTTCTGGCCGCGATGGACTCGGTCCGACGACGCCGGGAGACCGAACCGACCACCCCGTGGCTGATCGGGATCGCCCGGCACAAGCTCGCCGACCACTGGCGACGCGCCCAGCGCACCCCAGAGCCCGTCGACAACCTACCCGAACGCGGCGACGACCCCTGGGACACCGAACTCGACCGGATGGTCGCCCACCACACTCTCGGCCAGCTGTCGCCGGTCCATCGATCGGTCCTGACCCTGCGCTACGTCGACGATCTCCCCGTCGGTGAGTGCGCGGAGATCCTGGGCCGCACGGTCGGCGCGACCGAGGCGCTTCTCACCAGGGCCAAGCGCGCGTTCCGTGCCGCCTATCCCGAGACACAACCCCAGCCCAGCGGGAGAGGAGGTCACGCATGAGTACCCGGAACAGCTCGCGTTTCGACGCGACACGAGATCCGCTGCACGTCCTGAACGCGGCGAGCACCCCGGGCTTCGACGATCCGGTCCGTCCCGACCGCGATTTCGCCGATGCGCTGCGTGATCGCCTCGAGCGCGGGGTGACACTACCCGAAGGAGTCGTCATGGCCACCGCAACACAACTCGACGTACCCGAGACCACGTCGGCCGGTACCGGGGTCGAGACGGAACCGACCGTCGAACGTCCCGGCGCCCTCCCCTATCTCGTCGTCGCCGAACCGCAGGCCGCGATCGACTGGTACGTCGAGGCGCTCGGCGCCCGGCTGCGCGGCGAGCCGATCGTGATGTCGGACGGCGTGATCGGTCATGCCGAACTCGAGTTGGGCGGGGGTGCAATCTATCTCGCCGCCGAGTTCCCCGACCTCGGACTCCGGGCGCCCGCACCCGGGCAGGTGTCGGTCAGCCTGATGGTCGCCGTCGACGACACCGATGACGCGGTCTCGACGGCCGCCCGCGCCGGGGCCGCGGTCACCCGCGAACCGTACGAGGCCCACGGCACCCGCACGGCGGTCATCGTCGATCCGTTCGGACACCGGTGGATGCTGAGCGGACCGTCGAAGATCACGACCGCCGAAACGGTCCACCAGGGCGACATCGGTTACATGTCCCTCAACACGCCCGACGCCGCCCGCGCCCGGCGCTTCTACGGCGCCGTCCTCGGCTGGGAGTTCGACGTCGAGGGAAGGCGCGTCACCAACGTGGGCCACCGACTCGGCGTCTTCGAGACCGACGGTGCGCCGACGATGTTCTGCGCGTATGCCGTCGACGACCTCGACGCGGCCCATGGGCGCATCGTCGCGGCAGGCGGACAGGGTGAGTTCGGCGCCAGTCCCGACGGTCACCGCGTCGTCGACGCCGTCGACGACCAGGGCGTCCGCTTCGCGGTCTACGCCCCCGAGCCCGGCGACGTCCGGCCGCAGACACACCCGCGCGATCCCGGGGCCATGACCTATCTGACGGTGCTGACTCCCGACAGCGGCCGCTTCCGCGCGTTCTACGGGTCGGTGCTCGGCTGGACATTCCACGGCGGACGCATCGACGACGGCTGGGAAGTGGACGACTCCCGGCCGCAGGTCGGTCTCGCCGGTGGCGCAGAGAGCTCGGTGGCGGTGCCGATGTGGACGACCGAGGACGTGGTCGCCGCGGTCGAGCGCGTCCGTGCCGCCGGCGGCACGGTGCTCGAGGAACCGAACACCGCACCGTACGGCATCTCGGCGCGCTGCACCGACGACCAGGGCGCACAGTTCTACCTCGGGCAGTTGTTCTGAGTCACCCCACGAGTACCCCGACGACCAACACCACCACGGCGGCGGTGGTCAGCACGGAACGCACGATGTTCCACGACACCCAGACGGCCGTGAACCGCGACCAGACCTGCACCGCCTCGTCACCGCGAACCGCACCGGCAGCGTCGAGGCGGTCGTTGGCGGGGACGTTGACGGCCACCGTGATGACGACGCCGAGTGCGGTGAGGATCGTCGCGGCGAGGGCCCACCAGCGAAGGCCCGATCCCCAGCCGGCCCAGACGGTCAGAGCCCCGAACACCACGCCGCCGCCGAAGATCACCGCGAAGACGGGGTTGAGGATGGCACTGTTCATCCGCTGCATCCCCGCGACCGCCACGTCGGCACCGGCCCGGGTCAGACCGGGGATCACGGCATAGCCGAATCCCGCCAGCACACCGGCGCTGAGTCCGGTGGTCACGATCGCCAGGGTCACCATCACGTCGCGCACCACGTCCATGGGAACAGTCCAGCGCGTCACACGCCGGAAAACCATGACCGGACCGACGGATTTCCTGCTCCGACGTCGGACTCCCGACTCCGGAGCGGCCACCACCGTCATGGTTGACTCTTGTCCATGTCCTCTCGCTCTCGCGTCCGGGCCCTGTCCGCGCGTCTGCCGTTCGGCATCGGGACCATCGTCGTCGTCCTGTGCGCCGCGCTGGTCCTGACCGGCGGCGTGGTGCTCGCGAGCGGCGACGCCCGAACCGACGACGGCGAGTACGCGTACGGAGAGCTGCGCGGATACGAACGCGAACCGGGAACGGCGTGGACGATCGTCGGCCAGGAGGACCTGCCCGACTACTCCGGCGAGGTCACCATCGAGATCGCCGACACCTCCGACGAGGGGTGGCTCATCACGTACCCGTCCGGATTGGGACGCTCGTTCGTGATGGTCGACCGCCGTACCGGAAAATTGCTGTGGGACAACCCGATCAACGCGGGGCAGGGCGACTGCGCGGTCAACGAGGCGGGCCAGGTCGGTTGCGCGGTACAGCTGGGCACCCCGCTCGAGGACGGTTTCTACCTCGTCGACGACGCCGGGCTCCCGACCCGCACGGCGGAGTACCTCGACACCAAGGCCGTCGAGGGGCTCGGCACCAACTTCCTGCGTGTCAACCGGGTCGGGCACCAGGTCACGCTCAACACCCCGGCCGGCAAGAGCATCTGGGCGCGGACGTTCGCGGCGCCGATCGTCGGCATCGACGTCACCGGCGACATCGTGATCATCAAGACCGCCGACGCCAGTCAGCATCTGGTCAACCCGGCCACCGGGGAGGACCGCATCGGCTGCGACCAGTGCTCCATCAGGCTCTACCCGAATGGCGTGACCGTCGACCATCAGGCGTACGGCGAGGAGAAGGTCGTCACCTACGCGACCGTGAACGGGCGGGTCGACGCCGATCCGGTCGCCGAGGCCGACGGCCTGCGCGTGCTGCCGGGGCCGTCGACCCTGCCCGTCCTCAACGCCGCGAACCGGGTGTTCGCCGCGGAGGGCCAGTACGAGGTACGCGATCCGGCGCGCCCGGGCGCGCTGTGGCAGATCCGCGACGGCGAACTGTCCAAGGCCAATGCCGTCGCGTGCGGCTCCCTCGTCAACTTCGGCCGCCTCGACGGTTCGCGCACGACGTATGCACTCGCCGACGGCACGCACGTCGGCAGCGGGCCGCCGCCCGGTCCGCAACAGCCGATCCTCGCCAACCCGCGGTGCGTCGGTTCCAGCGGCACCACCATGGTCCTCGTCAATCAGGGAGTACTGACCGGACTCACCCCGGCCAACACCGCCGCCTGGGAGCGCGGTCTGTCGTCTCCCGGTCTCGTCCGGGTCGTCGACGGATACATCGCCGTCAGCGAGGGCAGCACGTTGTCGGTGCTGCGGCCGAACTGACCGCCGCTGCCCCGATCCTTGCATCGTCAACCGTCTCTGTGGGCCGTCTCACAGAGGACTTTCGGCCCATCGCTCACCTGCGACGACACTAACGTGCCGACGAGTCCAGACCTGAATTGATCACGACAAGGTAACGCTTTGCTCACGGCCGCGTGTACGGTCGGCTCGGTTCCGCAAGCACGAACCACGAGATGTACACGCGAGGTCGATCAGTTTTGGGTAAGCACTCCAAGCCACGGAAGAGGTCACGCACACCGTTGTGGGCCACCGCCCTCCTGCCGGTGGGCGTTCTCGCCGGCGCGGCCACGGCCGGGGCCGAGCTCTCCGGTCACACGTTGGCGCCGACGCCGGTGTCGGCACCCCAGCCCGCGGCCGAGGCCACCACCGCGCCCCCGTCGGTGACGCCGGCCGTCCGGGCACACCCGATCGCTCCGACTCCCCCGCCGCCACCGGTCCGCCCGGCCAGCGTGACGACCGGCGCGGTGCCGGTGACCAACTACGACGCCTATGAGTCCGCTGCGAAGGCCGTCACGAGCACTCATCCACGCTGCGGGATCGACTGGAAGGTCATCGCCGGGATCGGTCGCGTCGAGTCCCATCACGCCGACCAGGGCAACGTGAACCCCGACGGGGTGCTGCGCAGCGCGATCTTCGGCCCGCGCCTCGACGGTTCCCTCGCCGGCAACCAGGTCATCGGGGACACCGACCGCGGCGAGCTCGACGGCGACCCGGTCTACGACCGCGCGGTCGGCCCGATGCAATTCCTGCCGTCGACGTGGAAGATGTACGCCGCCGACGGCAACGGCGACGGAAAGTCCGACCCGCAGAACATCTTCGACGCCGCGCTGACCACCGCGAACTACTTGTGCGACGAAGACCTCGACCTGCGGGACTCGTCCTCACTGGTGACTGCCGTGCTGCGGTACAACAACTCGATGGACTACGTGAACAAGGTCCTCGGGTTCGCCCGCGAATACTGATCGCACCGCTCCCGGACGTGCGAGGAGCGCAAACGACGCCCCCACCGCTCCCTGAGGTGCGAGGAGCGCAAGCGACGAGCCCCACTGCTCCCTGAGGTGCGAGGAGCGCAAGCGACGAGCCCCACTGCTCCCTAAGGTGCGAGGAGCGCAAACGACGCCCCCACCGCTCCCTGAGGTGCGAGGAGCGCAAGCGACGAGCCCCACTGCTCCCTGAGGTGCGAGGAGCGCAAGCGACGAGCCCCACTGCTCCCTGAGGTGCGAGGAGCGTAAGCGACGAGCCACGAAGGGCCTGGTGAGATACCTCGCGAACCCTTCGCGGCTCGCTTCGCTCGCACCTCAGGGAGCAGAAAAACTCGCCACCAGCTGGCGGTTCTTTCGTGTTCCACGACGGCCGACAGGCCGCAGGTACGGCCTTCGCCCGTCAGTCCTGCGTCAGGAACGCCTGCAGCGCAGCCGAATACATCGGCACGTCGTCGGCGCCCATGAGCTCGCGCGCGGAGTGCATCGCGAGTTGCGGCGCGCCTACATCGATCGTCGTGAGGCCCGTCCGTGATGCCGTGATCGGCCCGATCGTCGAGCCGCACGGCAGATCCGCCCGGTGGACGTACCGCTGCATCGGCACCCCCGCTGCATCGCAGGCGAGCGCGAAGATGGCTTCGCCCATCGCATCCGACGCGTAGCGCAGATTCTGGTTCACCTTGAGCACCGGGCCGCCGCCGATCGAGATGCGGTGGCCGGGTTCGTGCCGTTCGGGATAGTTCGGGTGGGTCGCGTGGGCCATGTCCCCGGACAGGCAGACGCTCGCCGCCATCGTCCGAAGGAAGTCCGCACGTGATCCGCCCCGCGCCAGCACGATTCGCTCACAGATCGAACCCAGGAAGTCCGACGCCGCGCCGCGCTCGGAACCGCTGCCGACCTCTTCGTGGTCGAACAGCACCAGCATCTTCGTATTCGTCGACGACCTGGCGTCGAGCAGGGCCCGCATACCCGCGTAGCAGGTGCCCTGGTTGTCCAATCGGGGTGCGCTGAGCAGGTTTCCGTCGGCACCGATGATCGCCGACGGTGCCACGTCGTGGGTCATGAGTTCCCAGCCGAGGAGCGCATCGGGATCGATCCCCGCATGCTCCGACACCCAGCCCAGGACGTCGGGCACCTCGTCGCCGATCCCCCACACGGCGTTGACGTGCCGCTGCGGATCGAGCGAGACACCCTTGCGATCCTCGGCCAGATGGATCGCGAGCTGGGGCACCCGCACGATCGGCTCGGTCACGTGAACCAGCGTGTGCGCCACCGAGTTTCCCGACCGGTATGCGAGGCGGCCGGACAGGCCCAGATCGCGGTCCAGCCACGAGTTGAGCCAGGCGCCGCCATAGGGCTCGAGCGCGACCATCGCAACCCCGGCCGACGAACGGTCCGGATGCTGCTTGAGCCGCAGGTTGGGGCTGTCGGTGTGCCCGCCGACGATGCGGAAGGCTCCGGCCTGCCCGGTCTCCCACGCGATGATGGAGCCGCCGCGGATCACGAAATGCCGCGCCGACGGCGCGCTCAGGTCGGCTTCCGCCCACTCCCGGTCCTCGAAAAGCCGTGTGTAGCCGGCGTTCTCGAGTTCCCGAGCCACCGTCGCACAGACGTGGAACGGCGACGGGGACGCATCGACGAATTCTCCGAGCCCACGCGCGGTCGCGCTGGTCGGGATCCGGGCGGACGCACTCATCGGCGAAGCTGCGCTCACACCGAGGCGAGAACCGAGTCGATCACCGAGTAGAAGAGTCCGAGACCGTCGTCGCTCGGACCGGTGAGCGGCTCGGTGGCGTGCTCGGGGTGCGGCATCAGGCCGACGATCCGTCCGTTGGGACTGGAGATCCCGGCGATCTCGAGGGCCGAGCCGTTGGGGTTGCGCTCCGGGAACCGGAACACGACCAGGCCCTCCCCTTCGAGCTCCTCGAGCTTGCGCTGCGAGGCCACGTAACGACCCTCGCCCGACTTGAGCGGGATCAGGATCTCCGCGCCCTGCTCGAAGCGGGTCGTCCATGCGGTGGTGTTCGACTCGACGCGCAGCCACTCGTCGCGACAGATGAAGTGCAGCCCCTCGTTGCGGGTGAGGGCACCCGGCAGCAGCCCGGCCTCACAGAGCACCTGGAAACCGTTGCAGATACCGAGAATCGGCATCCCCTTGCCCGCTGCCTCGACAACCGAACCCATGACCGGCGCGAACCGCGCGATGGCACCCGCACGCAGGTAGTCGCCGTATGAGAAGCCGCCGGGCACGATGATCGCGTCGACTCCCTTGAGGTCGGCGTCGCCGTGCCACAACGACACCGGCTCGGCACCGGCGAGCCGGACCGCGCGGGCCGCGTCGACGTCGTCGAGGGTTCCGGGGAAGGTGATGACCCCGATACGAGCTGTCATGGCTGTCCTCTACTCCGCGACGCGCGAGACGTTGAAGTTCTCGATGACCGTGTTGGTCAGGAGTTCTTCGGCGATGCGCTCGAGTGTCGTGTCATCCACCGAGTCGTCGACCTCGAGTTCGAATCGCTTGCCCTGACGGACGTCGCCGATACCGCTGAACCCGAGCCGGCCCAGGGCGCCGACGATGGCCTGGCCCTGGGGGTCGAGAATCTCGGCTTTGGGCATCACGTCGACCACCACTCGCGCCATGGACCGCTCCTCAAATGTCTGCTGGTCGGTTGTCGCCTGATCGGTGATTCCCGATCAGTTCACGCCGGTCAGCTTACCGGGTGCGCCAAATCGCCTCAGAGCACGGATTCGATGGCGGCGATGACCGTCGGGTCGGTGGGCTCGGTGCGCGGACGGAAGCGGTTGACGACCTCACCGTCGGCGTTGACGAGAAACTTCTCGAAGTTCCATTGGATGTCACCCGCCTCGCCGTCGGCATCGGCGTGCCGGGTGAGTTCGGCATACAGCGGGTGGCGATCGTCGCCGTTCACGTCGGTCTTCTCCAGCAGCGGGAACGTCACACCGTAGGTCGCCGAGCAGAAGGTGGCGATCTCCTCGGCGGTGCCGGGCTCCTGTCCCATGAACTGGTTGCAGGGCACTCCGACGACGGTGAGGCCCTTGTCGCCGTACGTCTTCGCGAGCTCTTCGAGGCCGGCGTACTGCGGGGTGAGTCCGCACTTGCTGGCGACGTTCACGACGAGAAGCGGACCGCCGAAGTCGTTCAGCGAGACGTCGGAGCCGTCGAGGGCGGAAACCGGGATGTCCTTGATGTTGGCCATGAATGTCAGATTAGACCGCGCCCGCCGGTTCATCCGGAGACGTGGGTCACAGGTCTGCACGACGTATGCCCAAGGTCACGCTTAATTGCGTTTCTGCAATAGTTGCATTCGGGTTAGCATCTTCGGGTGTCCGGAGATTGCAGGTCGTACAGCGGTGCCGACGAGTCGGTGAACGCTGCCTCGACGGCGCTCAACGCTTTCCTCGAGCGGCTCATCGACCTGGGCCGGCCGGGGACACTGGAGAGCTTGGCAGCCACCGACATCACGTTCTCCCAGTTGCGCATCCTCTCCGCACTCGCCTGCCAGCCCGGCCCGATGTCGGTGAACGCCATCGCCGATCAGGTACAGCTGTCGCTCGCAGCCGCGGGCCGGACGGTGGACAAACTGGTCGGCTGCGATCTGGTCGACCGTCGCGAGGACCCGTCCGACCGACGGGTCAAGCGCATCTCCCTCACCGACGCGGGGCGGCGCTACCTCGAGACCCACCTGGCCGTGAAGCGCGGGACCATCCGGCACTTCGTCGCCAACCTGCCGACAGACATGCGGGACAACCTCTGCGCGGCCCTGCGTCCGATCGTCGACGACGCCGTCGACCATTTCTGTCTGCCCTCCGATGGACGGCAGGCGTCATGACCCCTCGCCTCGACATCGACCCACTGATCCCCTGACCGCCTCACTCGACCCCGCACGGGTCGACCGAGCCCGACAGACGATCACCCCGCGGGTGACCGCGGCACGCTCATTTCTCGTCCGACCGATAGGAACACCCGAATGACTTCATCCACAGGTGGCCACCTGCACGAGGGCCCACCGGACACCAAACTGGACCGACACGTCCTCATGGTCGCCGGCGTGGTCGTGCTCGGTGCGATCATGTCGATCCTCGACGTCACCGTGGTGGCCGTCGCGCAGAACACCTTCCAGCAGGAATTCGGCACCGATGCCGCGGGCGCCGCCTGGACCGCGACCGGCTACACCCTGGCGCTGGCCGCGGTGATCCCGCTGTCGAGCTGGGCCGCTTCACGTTTCGGCACCAAGAAGGTCTACCTCGTCTCCCTGGTCCTGTTCACCCTCGGATCGGTGCTGTGTGCGCTGGCGCCGAACATCGGGATGCTCGTCGCGTTCCGCGTGATCCAGGGCCTCGGCGGCGGCATGCTGATGCCCATCGGCATGATGATGCTGACCAAGGCCGCCGGACCCGAGCGGGTCGGCTCGGTCATGGCCGTCCTCGGTATCCCGATGCTCCTCGGCCCGATCTCGGGCCCGATCCTGGGCGGCGTCCTCATCGAGCAGCTCAGCTGGCACTGGATCTTCCTGATCAACGTCCCGATCGGCATCGGCGCCCTGATCTTCTCCTGGATCGTCCTGCGCGACGACGCCGAGACCAAGCGCTCCTCGATCGACGTCGTCGGCCTGCTCCTGCTCTCGCCGGGCCTCGCACTCTTCCTGTTCGGCATCTCCTCGAGCGCCGAGCACCGGACCTTCGTGACGGCCTCGGTCCTCGTGCCGACCATCGTCGGCGCGATCCTCATCGGCGCCTTCATCTTCCACGCCCTGCGCAAGAAGAACCCGCTGCTCGACCTGCGGTTGTTCGCCAACCGCACACTCAGCATCTCGGTCGTCACCATGGTGCTGTTCATGATCGCGTTCTTCGGTGCGGCGCTGCTGTTCCCGCAGTACTTCATCGGCGTGCGCGGTGAGTCCACGCTGGCCGCCGGCCTGCTGCTGGCACCGCAGGGAATCGGCGCCATGCTCACCATGCCGATCGCCGGCCGCCTCACCGACAAGATGGGGCCGGGCAAGTTCGTGCTCGCCGGCATCGTCCTGATCGTGCTGGGCCTGAGTACGTTCATGTTCCTCGGCTCGGACACGTCCTACTGGCTGATCTGCGGGTCGCTGTTCGTGCAGGGTCTCGGCATGGGCATGACGATGATGCCGATCATGTCCTCGGCCCTGGCCACCCTGAAGAACTCCCAGGTTCCCGACGGCTCGACGCTGCTCAACGTGATCCAGCAGTCGGCGACCTCGATCGGTACCGCGGTGATCTCGGTGATCCTGGCCAGCAGCCTCGCGAGCCGCCCCGAGGCGGGACTGGCGATCATGGCCAACACCTCCGACGCACCGTTGCCGCCGGGAGTGCCGGACCCGCTGCCGCAGTCGTTCTTCGAGACAGCCGCAGACGTGTTCTCCAACACGTTCACCATCTCGGTTGTCCTGATCGTGCTCACGCTGATCCCCGCGTTCTTCCTGCCCCGCAAGAAGATCGCCTCCCAGCTGACCGAAGAGGACCTGGACCGCGGGCCGATCATGATGCACTGACCTCGTCTCTTTGACATCACAAAGCCCCGTCCGACGCGAAGTCGGACGGGGCTTTGGGTGGTTTCGACAAGCTCAACAAGCGGAGGTGTCGAGCGCACCCGACTGCTGGAGGATCCACGCCAGCTCGAAGGCGACTTCTTCCCACTGCTTGTAGCGTCCGCTGACGCCGCCGTGACCGGCCGACATCTCGGTCTTGAGCAGGACCGGATTGTCGGAGGTCGTCTTTTCCTGAAGCCGCGCAACCCATTTCGCCGCCTCGGTGAACAGCACCCGGGTGTCGTTCAGCGACGTCTGCGCGAGGATGGGCGGGTACGGCTTGGCGTCGACGTTCTCGTAGGGCGTGTAGGTCTTCATGTACCGGTAGACCTCGGGGTCGTGCAACGGGTCACCCCATTCGTCCCACTCGATCACCGTGAGGGGCAGCGACGGATCGAGGATCGAGTTGAGTGCGTCGACGAACGGCACCGACGCCAGGATCCCGTTGAACAGCTCGGGCGCCAGGTTGGCCACCGCGCCCATCAGCAACCCACCCGCGGACCCGCCCTCGGCGACCATCTGCTGCGGCGTCGTCCACCCGGCGTCGACGAGATGGCGGGCCGCCGCGACGAAGTCGGTGAAGGTGTTGCGCTTGCTGAGCTCTTTGCCGTTCTCGTACCAGTGGCGACCCATCTCGCCACCGCCACGGATGTGGGCCAGGACGAACACCATGCCGCGGTCGAGCATCGACAGTCGCGCCACCGAGAAGTACGGGTCGATGCTCGCCTCGTAGGAGCCGTAGCCGTACAGCAGCAACGGCGCGGGTGTGGCGGCGTCGGTCTCCTTGCGGCGCACCACCGACAGCGGGATCCGGGTGCCGTCGTCGGCGACGGCCCACTCCCGGGACTGGACGTAATCGGCCGGGTCGTAACCGCCCAGCACCGGCTGCCGCTTGAGCAGGGTCCGCTCACCGGAGGCGACGTCGAGTTCGAACAGTTCGGCCGGCTCGATGAAACTGCCGTACCCGATGCGCAGCTTGGGGGCACGCCATTCCGGGTTGGCCCCGAGGCCCGCCGAACTCAGCTCCTGATCGAAGGTGACCTCCCGGAAGTCCGACTCGGCCGGGATGCCGTCGATCTGTCTGAGGTCGGCGATCGCCAACCGCGGCAGCGCATCCCGGCGGTAGGACAGGACCAGGTAGTCCGCGAAGGCGTCGAGGTCCTCGATCCGGCGCTGCGGATCGTGCGCGATGAGCGGTCGCCGGTCCGACGGGTCGGCAACCGGCGCGAGATCGATGGCGAAGTTCTCCGCCTTCGCGCCGTCGCGGTCCTCCCCGGCCCCGACTCCGTTGTGGACGATGACCAGGTAGTCGGCACCGTCGATGACGGCATGCTCGACGCTGTACTCGACGCCTTCCACTCGTGGTGCGACGCTGCGGAATTCGCCGGTGGGATCGTCGGCGGCGAGCAGGTAGCTCTCCGACGTGATCTTCGAACCGACGCCGATGACCAGGAACTTGTCACTCCGCGTGGTGCCCATCCCGACCCAGAACCGTTCGTCCGGCTCGTGGAAGACCTTGACGTCCGATGTCCCGGCGCCGATGTCGTGGCGCCACACCGTGTCCGGACGCCACGCGGCGTCGACCGTCGAATAGAAGACGTGCCGGGCGTCCGCCGACCAGACCGCCCCGCCCGAGGTGTCGCGCACCTCGTCGGGAAGCAACTCGCCACTCCGAAGGTCTTTCACCCGCAGCGTGTAACGCTCGTCTCCGACGACGTCGATGCTGTAGGCGAGCCAGTTCCCGTCGTCGCTGACGGTCAGCGCGCCGAGGCTGAAGAAGTCATGGCCCTCTGCCTCGACGTTGGCGTCGAGCAGGATCTCCTCGCCGGGCAGCGGGTCGTCGCCGACCTCCGGCGGGGTCCAGTCGTCGTCGGACCGGATCGGACACCGGCAGGACGTCGAATACTGTTTGCCCTCATGGGTTCGCCCGTAGTACCAGTATCGGCCGCGCCGGTTGGGCACCGACATGTCGGTTTCCTTGGTGCGACTCTTGATCTCGCCGAAGATCTGGGCGCGCAGGTCCGCCAGTTGGGCGGTCTGCGATTCGGTGAAGGCGTTCTGTGCCTCGAGGTAGGCGATCACCTCGGGATCGTCCTTGTCGCGCAACCATTCGTAGTCGTCGACGAAGGTGTCACCATGGTGGGTGCGCTCGGCGGGCACCTTCTTGGCGACCGGCGGGGTCACCACCGGAGCGGTCGCGTCCTGCTTCTCGTCGGTCATCAGATCACCTCTGCATCGGGCCAGTCGGCGAAGGACTTTCGCGAGATCCATTCGTAGGCATCGATATAGCGCTGCCTCGTGCGGTCGACGACGTCGTCGGGCAACGGCGGCGGCGCGACATCGGAGGCCCGGTCCCACCCGGATTCGGCACCGGTGAGCCAGTTCCGCACGATCTGCTTGTCGAAGCTGGGCTGCACCTTGCCGGCCTCGTAGGTGGCGGCCTCCCAGTACCGCGACGAGTCGGGGGTGAGCACCTCATCGGCCAGGACGAGTTCACCGTCGGCCCCGCGGCCGAACTCGAATTTGGTGTCGGCCAGGATGATTCCGCGCTGGGCGGCGACGGCGGCGCCGCGGGCGTAGATGTCGAGGGTGGCCGATCGTAGCGCCTGCGCCAACTCCTCCCCCTCCTGCTCGACGACCCGCTCGAAACTGATGTTCTCGTCGTGCTCACCCTGCTCGGCCTTGGTGGCCGGCGTGAAGATCGGTTCGGGGAGCTTGCTCGCCTCCGCCAGTCCCGCCGGCAGTTCGACGCCGCACACCGACCCGGTCGCCTGGTAGTCGAGCAGGCCCGAGCCGGTCAGGTAGCCGCGGGCAACGCATTCGACCTGCACCATCGGCAGTCGACGGACCACCATCGACCGGCCTACGACCGACGCCGGGATCCGTTCGTCGGTGGGTCCGCCGGCCAAATGGTTGGGCACGCCGAGCTCGTCGAACCAGTAGAAGCTCATCGCGGTCAGGATGCGCCCCTTGTCGGGAATCGCGGGACTGAGGATGTGGTCGTAGGCCGAGATCCGGTCGGACGCCACCAGCAGCAGGGTGTCGGCGTCGATCTCGTAGATCTCGCGGACCTTCCCCGACGCCAGATGACGGTAGGACTGCAGTTCAGGACGCATGGACTCGACCCTAGAGGGTGAGGTGACCCCGCGGGGCGGCAGGGACCACCCGTCCAGCCGTGGGGTCCGGGTTCTGCGATCCTGGACCGATGAGCGAGCCGCACATCACCATCACCTACTGCACGCAGTGCAACTGGCTGCTGCGGGCGTCCTGGATGGCCTCGGAACTGCTGAACACCTTCGGCACCGAGATCGGCTCGGTGACCCTCGTCCCCGGCACCGGCGGGGTGTTCGTCATCGACGTCGACGGCACCCAGATCTGGGAACGCAAGCGCGACGGCGGCTTCCCCGGTGCTCCCGAACTCAAGCGTCGCGTGCGCGACACCGCGCTCCCGGACTGGAACCTCGGGCACTCCGACGTCACCGCGCCGGAGTGACCCCGTTCCCTGGTTCGAGGAGCCGCACACACTGCTCCCTAATCCGAAAAAAGCTACCCCCATTGCTCCCTGAGGTGCGAGGAGCGATAGCGACGAGCCACGAAGGGTTTGGCGACCCATCTCACCAAGACCCTTCGTGACGGCCTCCGCAAGCTCCGGCCTCCTCAGGGAGCAGTAGTTGGGCTCGCTCCAAGCACAACGAGTTCTTTCGCAGTCCACGACGGCCGTCAGGCCGCAGATGTTTAGGTCTGCGGAGAGCTACAGGATCGGCGCCGGCGAGTAGCCCGCGGCGT
The DNA here is from genome assembly GCF_001698225.1 of Gordonia terrae. NCBI lineage: Bacteria > Bacillati > Actinomycetota > Actinomycetes > Mycobacteriales > Gordoniaceae > Gordonia > Gordonia terrae. Next base: position 884,713 of record NZ_CP016594.1, on the reverse strand, counting down.
CGGGGTACTGCCCGATGATCTTCTCCGCGGCCGCGATGACGTCGGCGACCTGCTGTTCGGCGGCACCGACGAAGGCCGTCTTGTCGGTCAGCAACGCGTCGAGCTGCGCGCGGTCGAGCGGGATACGGTCGTCGGCGGCGAGCCGGTCGAGGAGGTCGGGTTCGCGTCCCTCCTCCCGCATGGCGAGCGCGACCGCGACCGCGTTCTCCTTGATCGCCTCGTGCGCGGTCTCCCGCCCGACGCCGGCGCGCACCGCGGCCATCAGGACCTTGGTGGTCGCGAGGAACGGCAGATAACGGTCGAGTTCGTTGGCGATCACGGCCGGGTAGGCGCCGAACTCGTCGAGCACCGTCAGGAAGGTCTCCATCAGTCCGTCGATCGCGAAGAACGCGTCGGGCAGGGCCACGCGACGGACGACCGAGCAGAAGACGTCGCCCTCGTTCCACTGCGCGCCCGCCAGTTCGGCGGCCATCGAGCCGTATCCGCGGAGTACGACCGCGAGCCCGTTGACGCGTTCGCAGCTGCGGGTGTTCATCTTGTGCGGCATCGCCGAGCTGCCGACCTGACCGGGCTGGAAGCCCTCGGTGACCAGCTCGTGGCCCGCCATCAGCCGGATGGTGTGGGCCAGCGACGACGGCGCGGCCGCCAGCTGCACGAGTGCCGACACCACGTCGTGGTCGAGCGACCGCGGATAGATCTGGCCGACCGAGGTGAACGAGCGGGCGAACCCGAGGTGATCGGCGACCCGGCCCTCGAGGTCGGCGAGCTTCACCGCGTCGCCGCCGAGCAGGTCGAGCATGTCCTGCGAGGTGCCCATCGGCCCCTTGATCCCGCGCAGCGGGTAGCGGTCGATGAGTTCGCGCAACCGGGTGAGCGCGATCATCAGCTCGTCGGCGGCCGAGGCGAACCGCTTGCCGAGCGTGGTGGCCTGGGCGGCAACGTTGTGACTGCGTCCGGCCATCACCGTCGACGAGTAGTCGGCGGCGCGTGCGACGATGCGCGCGAGCACTGCCACGCCGTGGGCGTGGACGTGTTCGAGCGAACGCAGGATCTGCAGCTGCTCGACGTTCTCGGTGAGGTCGCGGCTGGTCATGCCCTTGTGGATCTGCTCGTGGCCGGACAGGGCGTTGAACTCCTCGATCCGGGCCTTCACATCGTGGCGGGTGACCCGTTCACGTTCGGCGATGGATGCGAGTTCGACCTGGTCGACGACGCGCTCGTAGTCGGCGATGGCGTCGGCCGGTACGTCGATGCCGAGGTCGCGCTGCGCCTTGAGGACCGCGATCCACAGTCGCCGTTCGAGCTCGATCTTGGTGCTCGCCGACCACAGTTCGGCGAGATCGGCGGAGGCATAGCGGCTGGCCAGGACGTTGGCGATGACGGGCTTCGACACCCGGTCAGTGTAGGTCGCGACCGAGGTCAGACCGAAACCCTGCTCGGGCCGCCTGTGGTGAGACGTCGGTCCGCGTCAGAAGGCCACGCACGATCCGTTCGACCCGTAGCCCTGCCGAACGCGGACGAACGTCGGCTGAGAGACCTTCCCGTTCTGCACCGCGTACAGGTATTTGTCACCGATGCGCTGCGGGACCCAGGTGGTGGAGGCTAGCGCACCCTGGGGCAGGTCGCGTCCCACGAAGCGTGGCGGCAAGCCCGCCTTGACCTCGAAGAACTCCACCCAGCCGGAGGAGTTGACGGCCACGGTCAGCGGATACGTACAGCCGGTGCCGTAGACCGCCGAGGAGAGCGGGACCGATGCATCGACCCGGCCGGCCGGCGCCGCCTGTGCCGTCGGCACCAGGAGCGCGGTCGTGCTCATCATCGCCGCGCCGAGCGCGACCCCGATCCTCACCATCCAGCGTCGTCCCGACATTCGATCCCCTTCCCCGTCGGTGACCTGACGCCCCATCGTGTCATCGTCGCCCCGATGGCGCGGCCTATTCGCGAGGTTCGTCGCGGTCACTCACGCGGTGCGAGGACGTCGACGACATCGAGTAGTGCGTCGCGCACCGCATCGACGGGCCGGACCGCGGTCTGGGCCAGCGCGCCGACGATGGCACCGTCCTCGATGCCGATCAGTTGCGCGATGTGCACCGGGTCGGCGACGCGGTGAGATTTGACCAGGACCTCGCAGTGATGAAACGCCAGCGACTGTCCGCGCGCGGCGACGACGTCGCGCAAAAGGGGGTGACGCGCCGCGAGCGCGATCATCTCGTACCGCGCGGACAGTTGCTGGAGTGTCGTGTCGGAGCCGACGAAGACGTCGGCGAGCGCGGCCGCCGTCGCCGTGCTCCCGCGATGCCGGCGCGGAAGAGCGTTGCAGCGGGCGGAGACTGCGGTCTCGTCGTGGGCGCACAGGTGGGCGGCGGCCTCGGCCATCAAGTCGTCGAGGGAGCCGAAATAGTAGGTCGTCGACGCCAGCGGGAGTTGCGCCCGCTCGGCCACCGCGCGATGACGTACGGCGTCGAAGCCGCCTTCGAGCAACAGCTCGCCGGCAGCCTCGATCAATCGAGACCGCCGCCGCACACCCTTGGGTGTCGCCGCCGAGGTCATCATGGATGTTCATGCTGCCAAAGGGCCGGTACCGCCGTATCGCTTTCACCAAAGCGATGCACACACAGTCTGATTCCCGTATAAGTCCGCTGACCTCCGGCAACGCGCGACCGGGGCGTCAGTCGGACATCGGACACCGGGGTACGACGACCGGGCCCGCGGTTACCGTGAGCGCATGCAGTTCGACGGCCTCCACGCTGTCGCCGATTACGCGGCGCTCTACACCTGTCTGCGACAGGTCGCGTTCGCCGATCACCTCCGCGAACGGCTGGGCAGCTTCGAGGCGCGCTGCGACCCCGCCGAGCGGGCCGTCGTCTTCACCGCCACTGCCCCCACCGGTCAAGACGGGCACCACGACTCGGTCCGGTCGCGCGCCACCCTGATCGCGGTGATCGAGGCGGACGCGATCGTGTGGGGGTGGGCCCATCCACGCGGCGAACCGTCCGGCCCCGCCTCGGCGCTGCGGGACGTGGGCGCCCGATTCGGCGTCGACGACTTCGCGACGCCTCGGGTACCGTTGCCGCCCAACCTGTCTCGCGACGAGGTCATCGACTGCCGGGCGCAGGCGATCGACATCGTCGCCGCCGCCGCGGTCGAGAGCACCGGGATCAGTCCCTACTGGACGGGACGGCTCGACGACGGGGAACTCGCCGTGTACCTCCTCGACGACGTCGCACTCCCCGAGCCGAGCTTCGCCGACTTCGCCACGACGATGCCGACCGTGATGAGATCTCTTGCGGTCAACGATCATCGGGTGGCGATCCACGGGATGGCCGCGCGGCGCGGATGGCACATCAGCTGGCGGGCAGGCACCGACGGCGGCCGATCGCCGATCTGCGACGTCACCGACGGCGAGTCGGTGGCGCACGTGGAGTTCGACCGGCGCGCGCGGCCGATCGACTTCAGCTGCGAGCTCGTCGGGCAGCACTGAGCCGCGCATCCCGCACCGGGCCCGCATCACCGGCGACCCATGCGACCATCGGGGACATGTCCCCCGACAGTCGCGACGACACCCATCTCCGACGCGCGATCGAGCTGGCCGCCGAGGCCCGCGCGCGCGGCGATCACCCGTTCGGTTCGCTCCTGGTCGCCCCGGACGGGGGCGTGGTGGCCGAGGGCATGAACACCGTCGACACCGCAGGTGACCCGACCGGGCACGCCGAGACCAACGTCGTACGCGCGGTCGGGCACCTCGACCTCGTCACCCGCGGCGGGCTGACGCTCTACACCAGCACCGAACCGTGCGCGATGTGTGCCGGAGCGATCTACTGGGCCGGGATCGGTACGGTCGTCTACGCACTCGGTGAGGACGAACTGCGGGAGATGACCGGCGACGACCCGGCGAATCCGACACTGGCGATGCCGTGCCGCCGGATCTTCGAGGCGGGCAGCCGGCCGATCGTCGTCCGCGGCCCGTTCGCTCTCGACGCCGCACGGGAGGTGCATGCCGGTTTCTGGCAGCACAGCTGAAAGGAGATTCCTCACATCGATGCGCGTCGGTCGACGATCCGTTGCGGCGAGCCGGGGGTCGGCTACTACCCTGTTGACTCGATGACCCGAGTGACACCACCGACCAGCGATACCGACGAGCGCAGCAGGCCCGACGACAACGGCCGCTCGCCCGTCGGCCGTCGTGCTGTCCTGGCCGCCGGACTCGGCGCCGCTGCGCTCGGCGTCGCCGCATGCTCGGGTTCGACCCCGCCGACGTCCGTACAGCCGCGCAAGCTGGAGGGCCGGGCCGACGACGAACTGCCGGTCGAGGCGTCCCCACCCCCGGTCACCGGGGGCCCGCCGCTGGTCACCGGCAGCTTCCGGTCTGCGCGGATGGGTGGGCGCGACACCAGGTGGGCCGTCGCCCGCCCCAACGGCGTGACAGGCACCCTGCCCGTCGTCGTCGTACTGCACGCGCTGAACACCAACGAGCAATCGATCTTCGGGCCGAAGCTCGAGATGCAGACCGTGATGCAGCAGTACGTCGACGCAGGCAATGCGCCGTTCGCTCTGGCGGCCGCCGACATCGGGCGCAATTACTACCACCGGCGCACCGACGGCACCGATGGCGGCGCGATGGTCCTCGACGAGTTCCTGCCGATGCTGGCGAGCGACCCGAAACTCAACCTGTCCACCGAGCGGATCGGACTCTTCGGCTGGTCGATGGGCGGCTACGGTGCGCTGCGTCTGGCCGCGATGCTGGGCGCACCGCGCGTCGCCGCCGTGGCCGTCAGCTCGCCCGCGATGTGGGCCGACCCGCGCAACTTCCCGCCGCGCGCCTTCGACGGCATCGCCGACTACCAGGCCAACTCGCTGTTCGGCGCGCAGCCGAAGTTCGCGAAGATCCCGCTGCTGATCAACATCGGCTCGAGCGACCAGTTCTACACCTACACGCGCCAGTGGGCCGCCGGACTCCGGCCGCCGGCCGCGTTCGGGACCGCGGCCGGCGGACACACCAACCGTTACTGGCGCAGTGTCCTTCCCGAGCAGGTGGAGTTCCTCGGACGGAACCTGGCGGTCTGACTCGGGATTCGCTCACGTGTTCCGTTCGCGCTCAACCGATTCGGGGTGATCGGGAACGGACGATGCGAGCGAGACTCAAATGCTGATCCGGCCCTCGAGGGCGTTGCGCCCGATGTCGCTGCGGAAGTGCGAACCGGGGAGCTTGATGCCCGCGATCCGCGCGTAGGCCTGCTCGCGGGCTTCGGCGAGGTCGGCGCCGGTACCCACCACCGCGAGCACCCGCCCACCGGAGGAGACGACGGCGCCGTCGGCATTGCGCGCGGTGCCGGCGTGCAGCACCCCGTCGGTGTCGGCGCCGGTGATGACGTCGCCGGTGCGCGGCTTGCCGGGGTAGTTCTCGGCCGCGACAACCACCGTGACCGCGGCACCGTCACGCCACTGCAGCGGCGGCAGGTCGGCGAGCGTCCCGGTTGCGGTCGCGTGCAGCGCCTGTCCGAGCGGAGAGTCGAGCAGGGCCAGCACCGCCTGGGTCTCCGGATCACCGAAGCGACAGTTGAACTCGACGACGGCGGGTCCGTCCGATCCGATCGCCAGGCCGGCGTACAGCAGACCGGAGAACGGGATACCGCGCCGAACCATCTCGGCAGCAACGGGTTTCACGACCTCGTCGACGATGCGCGCGGTCATCTCCGCGGGCAGCCAGGGCAGCGGCGTGTAGGCACCCATGCCGCCGGTGTTGGGGCCGGCGTCGTCGTCGCCGACGCGCTTGTGGTCCTGCGCGGGCAGCAACGGCACCACGGTCTCGCCGTCGACGAGACAGAACAGCGACACCTCCGGCCCGTCGAGGAAGCTCTCCAGCAGCACCGGGTGCCCGCTCTCGAGGCACTCGGCGGCGTGGTCGCGGGCGACGTCACGGTCTGTGGTGACGACGACGCCCTTGCCCGCGGCGAGACCGTCGTCCTTGACCACCCAGGTCGGGCCGAAGCGGTCGAGTGCGGCGTCGAGCCGGGCGGGATTGTCGACGATCTCGGCGTGGGCGGTCGTGACCCCCGCGGCCTTCATGACGTCCTTCGCGAACGCCTTCGACCCCTCGATCTGGGCAGCCTCGGCACTCGGGCCGAACGTCGCGATCCCGGCCGCGCGCAGGGCGTCGGCGACTCCGAGGACCAGGGGCACCTCGGGGCCGATGACCACGAGGTCGGCACCGACCTCGCGTGCCAGCTTCACGACCGCGTCGCCGGAGACGGCGTCGACGGGATGGTTCGTGGCGATCGACGAGGTGCCGGCGTTCCCCGGGGCGACGTGCAGGTCGGTGACCGCCGGATCGTTCGCCAGACCGATGAGAAGGGCATGTTCGCGGCCGCCCGAGCCGATCACGAGTACGCGCACGTCCATGACTCTAAACGGTCGGTCCCCACGGCTTTGCCCACGGGCACGACGCCGAACAGCAGCAACATGCCGGGCAACGACCCGTCCCGCTCCCTGAGGTGCGAGCGAAGCGAGCCTCGAAGGGTCCTGGTGAGATGCGTCGCCAGACCCTTCGAGGCTCGTCGCTATCGCTCCTCGCACCTCAGGGGGCGGAGGGGCGTCGGGGTGGCAACACCTACTGCGGTCCGCCGGGCTGCGACAGTCAGCTCGTGGGCTGGGTGAGGTCGTACATGGTCACGCCGTCGACGGTGACGGCGACGAAGTTCTCCTGCACCCAGGTGCTGATCTGCGACGACGGTTGGTTCGAGTTCCCACCCATACCGCCACCCATGCCGGGACCGAAGCCGCCACCGATGAAGTAGTGGACCTTCTTGGCGGCCACGAGCTCTTGGAATTCGGCCAGGGTCGGCGACGGATCGCTGCCGTTGAATCCGCCGATGGGCATCACCGAGTGACCGGTCTCCAGCTGGTAGCCGGAGGCCGACATCGATCCCACGGCGGCGGCCACCCAGGTGTAGTCATCGGCGTCGGCGCTGAGCGTGTCCACGATGGCCGTCGAGGGTGTCGAGCCGCGCAGCAGCCCCCCGCCGTCGCCCCCGCGGCCGTCGGTGCCGTTCGCACTCGGACCGCCCAGTCCGGTCGGTCCCTGGCCACCGGGGCCACCCATGCCCTGCGGGGGCGTGCCGGGCATGCCCCGACCGCCGGGTCCACCCGGGCCTCCGCGTCCACCGGGACCGCCCGGTCCACCACCACCGGGACCGAACTCGCCCTCGACACGCGGACCCGCGGAGATGATGGAGCCGCTCTTCTCGGTCGCGATGGTGTCGACGGTGTAGGCGACCGGGCCGGCCAGGCCGGCCATGACGGCCCCGATGAGGGCGGCGGCCGCGATGGCCCGACGCTGGGCGACGACCATGGCCATCGCCGCGGCGAGTCCGAGGACGAGGACGGCGTACCGGAGCCACGGCACGAAGTCGGGCGTGCGATCGAGCAGGACATAGCCCCAGACCGCGGCGACCGCGACGGAGATCCCCAGTGCGATCCGCACCCACAACCGGTCCCGGTGCGACCAGCAGACCGCCGCGCCGCCGGCGACGACCGCGGCGACCGCGGGAGCCAGCGCTGCGGTGTAGTACTGGTGGAAGATCCCGGCCATGAAGCTGAAGACACCCATCGTGACCAGCAGCCAGAGTGCCCAGACGACCAGGTACGCGCGACGCGGGTCGGTCCGTCGGGCCTTCCCGATGAGGATGAGCGCCACCGCGGCGAGGATCAGTCCCGTCGGGATCAGCCAGGCGATCTGACCGCCCTGCGCGGGTTCGAACATCCGGAGTAAGCCGGTCTCCCCCCACATACCGCCGCCACCGCCGGGACCGCCCGGTCCGCCGCCCATGCCCTCCATGGCGTTTCCACCACCGGGGACGACGGCACCGGTCTCGTTGCCGTTGAGCCGGCCGAGGCCGTTGTAACCGAGGGTCAGTTCGAGGATCGAGTTGTTCTGCGAGCCACCGATATACGGCCGCGACGACGCGGGCCACAGCTCGACCGCCAGAATCCACCAGCCCGCGCTGACGAGCATCGCGCCCAGCGCGGCGAACAGCTGCCCGACCCGGCGCAACCAGCCGCGTGGACCGAAGGCGAGGTAGGTGACCGCAAGCGGCGGCACGATCAGCATGACCTGGAGCTGCTTGGTCAGGAAGCCGAACCCGACGAACACCCCGGTCAGGATCAGCCATCGCCAGCGACCGTCCTCGAGCCCCTTCATCATCGACCAGACGGCCGCGATCATCAGCAGGATGAGCAGCGCCTCGGGGTTGTCGAAGCGGAACATCATCGCCGCAACCGGTGTCACCGCGAGGATCACCCCCGCGAAGATGCCGGCCCAGTGGCCCAGGTACTTCCGGGTGATCAGGTAGAGCAGCGCCACCGAGGCGACGCCCATCAGCGCCTCGGGCACCAGGATCGACCACGAGTTGACCCCGAAGATCCGGGCACTGAGGCCCGGAATCCAGAGTGAGGCAGGCGGTTTGTCGACGGTGATGGAGTTCGCCATGTCCGACGACCCGAAGAACCACGCCTTCCACGACTGGGAGCCGGCCTGGATGGCCGCCGAGTAGAAGGAGTTGGCCCACCCGTTGATCGACAGGTTCCACAGGTACGCGACCGTGGTGCCGACCAGCAGCAGTGTCAGCGAGATGCGTTCCAGGCGCGAGTTCTCCGACGCCGGACGCCGCACGCCCGAGGCATCCTCGGGCGCAACCGGATTCGCCGGGGACACGAGAGTGGTGCTCATGCGACGACCTCCGTGTGGTGAGCCGGCGCCTTGCGGAACACCCAGCGCAGACCGATGAACCGGGTGAGGGTGGCCACCAGGTTCGCGGTCACCAGGATCACCAGTTCGATGTGTTTGGTCGCGTCGGGAGCGGCGATGTGGAGCACCAGCAGCGCCCCCGAGGTCACCAGCCAGCCGAACAGGAAGACGCCCAGCCCGAAGAGCTGGTGGCGCAAGGCGTTGTCGCGACCGCGGATGCCGAAGCTGAACCGCCGATTGGCGGCGGTGTTGAGGACGGCGGTGATCGCGAGGGCGACCACGTTCGAGACTTGGGCGCCGAGGAACGAGTGGAGCGCCAGGAACAGCATCGCGTAGGCCAGCGTGGAGGCCACGCCCACCACGCAGAAACGTGCCAGCTGGCCGACCATCCCCGTCGGCACCCCGTCGAGCTGTGGTCCGGCGGCCCGGTCCCGGCCGATGGACGCACGCAGTTGCGCGATCGGCAGCCGGCCCATCGCCAGCGCGAGACCCACGCGCGCACAACCTTTCAGGTCGGCGATCGCCGTCGGCACGATGTCGACGGTGCTGTCGGGGTCGTCGATCCAGTCCACCGGCACCTCCGCGATGCGCAGACCGATCTGTTCGGCGAGGACCAGCAGTTCGGTGTCGAAGAACCAGCCGGTGTCGGCGACGAACGGCAGCAGTTCGCGCGCGATGTCGGTGCGCATGGCCTTGAACCCGCACTGCGCGTCGGAGAACCTGGCGCCCATCGCGGTCCGCAGCATCAGGTTGTAAGAGCGGGAGATGAACTCGCGCTTGGGTCCCCGGACGACGCGTGCGGACCGGCTGAGGCGCGTCCCGATCGCGATGTCGGAATGCCGCGAGACGAGCGGGGCGATGAGCGGCATGAGTGCGTTGAGATCGGTCGACAGGTCGACGTCGCAGTAGGCGACGATCTCGGCGTCACTGTGCTGCCACACCGCGCTCAGCGCACGGCCGCGTCCCTTCTGCTCCAGGTGGACGACCCGCACGCCGTCGAGCTCGCCCGCCAGTGCGACGGCGATGGCGAGCGTGTCGTCGGTGCTCGCGTTGTCGGCGACGGTGATCCGCGAAGCGTAGGGCACGTGGAGGCGCAGGTGGTCGGCGAGGCGACGCACCGACGCCGCGATGTCGGCCTGTTCGTTGTAGACGGGGACCACGATGTCGAGTACCGGATTCGGCGTGGAACTGTCGGTCAGTGTGTAGGTCTGCGCCGTGGCGCCCGGCGGTGCTTCTGGGGTCATGTGGATCACTGTCGGATCCCAGCCTCGGGTCACTCTGCGTACGACCTGCCAGGTTCCTGTGAACGCATACCCGGTGTGACCGGGGCGTGTGGACGGAGAACGCCGGCGTGTCCGGGGGCGCCACTACATTGGGGCGCATGGCCGCAACCCTCGCCCCGGACCAGCTGACCGCCGCCAACCGCGTCATCACCAGCCTGGCCGGTGAGGGCGCCGCGCTGCGTGACGACCAGCTCCGGGCCGTGACCGCGCTGGCCGGACGCCCCGCCGATCCCACCGAACGCGGCGCGCGCGTACTGGTGGTCCAGGCGACGGGGTGGGGCAAATCGGCGGTCTACTGGTCGGCGACCGCGATCATCCGGGCGGGCGGCGGTGGGCCGACCCTCATCGTGTCGCCGCTGCTGTCCCTCATGCGCGACCAGGTCGCGGCCGCCGCCCGCGGTGGGTTGTCGGCGGCGACGCTCAACTCGTCCAACGTCGACGAGTGGTCGACGATCGAGGCACAGTTGCGCGCGGGCGACCTCGACGTCCTGCTCGTGTCGCCGGAGCGGCTCGCCAACCCGGGATTCGGCCGCCGGGTCCTCGACGCCCTCGCCGGCAACCTGGGACTACTCGTCATCGACGAGGCGCACGCGGTCTCCGACTGGGGTCACGACTTCCGCCCCGACTACCGTCGGGTCGCCGACGTGTTGCGCACCGTCAACCCGACGACACCGGTCCTGGCCACCACCGCCACCGCCAACGCCCGTGTCACCGAGGACGTCGCCGCCCAGCTCGACGCCGGTACCGCAGGGGAGCCCACCCTCGTCCTCCGCGGGCCGCTGGCGCGAAAATCTCTGCATCTCAACGTTCTCGACGGCCTCTCCCCGGTCCAGCGGTACGGGTGGGTGGCGCAGTCGCTGCCCGCTCTCCCGGGATCGGGCATCGTGTATGTGCTGACGGTCGCCGACGCCGACCGCCTGGTCGAGGCCATCCGTGCGGTCCATGGCGACGCCGTCGCGGTGGCGGCCTACACCGGCCAGCTCGACGCCGACCGCCGCCACGAACTCGAAGACGCGTTGCTGCGCAACGAGGTCAAGGCGCTGGTCGCGACGTCGGCGCTCGGAATGGGTTACGACAAACCAGATCTCGGCTTCGTGGTGCATGTCGGATCACCACCGTCGCCGGTCTCCTACTACCAGCAGGTCGGCCGTGCCGGACGCGCCCTCGACGATGCCGTCGTGATGCTGCTGGCGTCGCAGACCGACGACCGGATCTGGGACCACTTCGCCACCGCGACGATTCCCGACCCGGACAAGATGCGTGATCTGCTCGCCGCGCTCGAGTCCGCGGACGAGCCGCAGTCGGTGGTTCAGCTCGAGGCCGCGACCCGATTCCGCCGCACCCGGATCGAGTTGATGCTCAAGCAGCTGGCGGTGGACGGCGTGACCGACCGGACCCCCGACGGGTGGGTCGTCACCGGCAAGCCCTGGACCTACGACGCCGCGCACTACGACGGCATCCTCGCCGTGCGCCGGCGTGAGGCCGACATCATGCGCGCATACATCGCGGGGCGCACCTGCCTGATGCGGCTGCTGACCGAATCGCTCGACGACCCGCAGGCCGCGGACTGCGGGCGCTGCTCGGTCTGCCGGGGCGCCCTCAGCGACGGTCTCACCGACACCGTCGACGACGAGACCGTGCGCACCGTGACCTCCACGCTGCGCCGCAAGGCCCAGACCCTGGACCCCCGAAAGATGTGGCCCGGCGGCGAATTCGGGCGTCGCGGACGGATTCCCGCGGACCTGCTGGCCGCGCCGGGACGCGTCCTGGCACACGCCGACGCCCCCGAGTGGGTCGAGGTGCTCGCCGCCGCACGCAACGGAAACGAGCGTGCGGTCGCCGAACTGGGCGACGCCGCGGTCGCCACGCTGGCCGCGTGGGTGCGCGACACCGGCGTCCGCGCCGACCTCATCGTGTCCCTGCGTCTGACCGGCACCACGCTCGCCGAGACCCTGGCCGACCACCTGCGGACGGTCGGGAAACGCGAGGGCGGCAGCTTCCCCGTGCGGATGGGTGATCCACCCACCGACGCGACCGGCGCGGTCGAGGCCGCCTACTGGCGGGACCATCTCGGCGACCCGCCCGAGGTCGCGGGCCGCAACGTCATGCTCGTGGTCGACGCCAACAGTTCGGGCTGGCCGATCACCCTGGCCGCCGCCGCCCTTCGTGAGGCGGGCGCGACCGCGGTACTACCACTCCTCATCCACCGGACGGTGTGAGCCCTCCGCAAACCCACCCCTTTTCGGCAAACCCAGCACCCTGAGACGGGGTGGGTTTGCCGAAAAGTGGTGGGTTTGCAGACGGTCGGGTCAGTCGGCCACGTACTCGCCGTAGCCGAGGGAACGCAGGCTCGCGCGGATCTTCTCGGCCGCAGCATCGAGGTCCTCGGGACGGGCGTTTTTGTTCGCATTGGCGAGGTCGAAGGTCTGCATCGACAGCGCCGGAAACACGTGGACGTGCACGTGCGGAACCTCGAGGCCGGCGATGAGCAGACCCATCCGAGGCGCGTCGAAGGCGTCCTTCACCGCGCGACCCACGTTCTGCGCGACCGCGCTGAGATGGGCGAATGCGGCGGTGTCCATCTGCTCCCAGTGATCGACCTCGGCGCGCGGAACCACCAGCACGTGACCGGGCGTGACCGGCTCGATGGTGAGGAACGCGACCGCTTCGCCGTCCTTCCAGACGAATCGACCGGGGAGATCGCCGTTGATGATCATGCTGAAGACCGATGCCATGGGCCCGAGTCTAAACGGCCCTTGATGTCCCGGACGTCTCGCAGCCGGACTGTCTGCGGCCGACTGTCGGGGGTCCATGACATCCTTTTCGATGTGAGTGGGCCAGAATCATCCGGGACGGGACGCACCTCCCGAGCCGTCGTCGGATCCAGCGACGTCCTGGCCCGCGCCCAGCGGTTCCCACGCCTTCGGTACATGGGTTCGAAGTACCGCCTGCTCCCCCACCTCGAGCGCACCTTCGCCGAGATCGGCGGGTCCACCGCGGTCGATGCGTTCTCCGGTTCCGGGGTGGTGTCCTATCTCCTGAAGGCGCAGGGTTTCGAGGTCGTCAGCAACGACTTCCTCAACTTCCCGCACATCATCACCCGCGCGTCGGTGGCCAATTCGAGTGTCCGGCTCGAGCCCGAACTCATCGAGGCCATCTGCGGTCCCCCCGCCGACGACCGCGACTACATCTCACGGACCTTCGACGGCCTGTACTTCACCACCGAGGACCGGGCGTTCCTGGACTCGGCGTGGTCGCACGTCGATGCCCTGCGCGGCTACCGGCGCGACCTCGCGATCGCCGCCCTGGTGCTCTCGGCGGCGCGCAAACAGCCCCGAGGGGTGTTCACGTTCACCGACTCGACGCGGTACGCCGATGGCCGGCGTGACCTGACGATGTCCCTGCGCGACCACTTCCGTCTGCGCGCAGCCGGGGACTACAACGCCACGGTGTTCAGCAACGCACGCAGCAGCCGGAGCGTCCAGGGCGACATCTTCGACCTCGAACTGCCGTGGTCCGCACCACCGGATCTGGTCTACCTCGATCCCCCGTACGCCCCACCGACCGACGACAACGACTACATCAAGCGCTACCACTTTCTCGAGGGCCTGTCGGCCTACTGGCGCGGCATGAGCATCATGGAGAACACCAAGACCAAGAAGCTGCCGAAGCGCTTCACCCCGTTCGCCTACAAGCGGACCATCGAGGACGCCCTGTTGCGCACCTTCGAGCATTTCGAGGACGCCGGCGCCATCGTGCTGTCGTACTCGTCGAATGCGTTGCCGGGCAAGGACCGCATCGTCGACCTGCTCGGGAAGGTCAAGCCGTCGGTGGAGGTCATCGCGATCGACCACAAGTACAGCTTCGGCACCCACGCGGCCGCGACGCGGCGCGACGTCAGCGAGTACCTGTTCATCGGCCGGGACTGACCGGCGACACGACACCGATGAGCACCGCGGGCGACTTCGACGACTACCTGGCATCCCTGGGGCGGTTGACCTCTCACGTCGATCCGACCGCATCGACGCCGGAGGCCGAGCGGATAACCCAGGCCACCGCGCGCCTCGGCGAACTGCTCGACACCGACATCGCGGGCCTGGCGGCCTGGGTGCGCGACAACCCCACCGACGTGCCGGTCCTCGGACTCGCGGTCGGGCTGTCCCAGGAGAAGCTGAAGAACGCCCTGCGCGACCGCTTCGACACCAGCGGCTGGCATGCGCTGGCGCGGACGCAGCCGGTCGACCTGGTGACCTGGCTCGACACCGAGTTCGACCTCGTCCGCATGCTGCGCACCCAGCTGTCCCGCACGTTCACCTTCGCCGACATCCTCGTGGCCCGCGCCGGGACCCGCGCGACCGCCACCCGCGCGGGCGCCTCGGGTCGACGCATCGAGGACGAGATCGAGGACATCGCCCGCGACATCGGACTCGACTACGTCACCCGTTCGCGATTCGCGGGACGCAACGGACGGACCGCACCCGCCGACCTGATCGTGGGCGATCCGTCATCTGCCGACATCGTCGTCGCGGCCAAGGGCTTCGACTCGACCGGTTCCAAGCTGACCGACGCGGTCCGCGAGATCGAGGAAATGGCCGAGGTTCGGCTGCCGACCCAACTGGTTCTCGCCGTGATCGACGGAATCGGCTGGAAGTCACGGCAATCCGACCTTCGCCGCATCCATCAGCTGTGGGTCACGCGCCAGATCGACGGGATGTACACGCTCGTCGGACTCGACCGATTCCGCGACGACGTCACCGAGTTCGCCAAGCTGCGCCGGTTGATCTAGACGGCGTCCGCGAGCGGCAACCGTACCCAGAACGTCGCTCCCGCACCGGGACTGGTGTCGACACCCACTCGGCCCCCGTGCGCCGCCACCAGGGCGGCGACGATCGACAGGCCGAGACCGCTGCCACCGCCGGAGCCCCGGTGCCGCGAGGAGTCACCGCGGTAGAAGCGCTCGAAGACGTGCTCGGCATCCTCCGCCGAGATTCCCGGACCGGTGTCGGCGACGGTGAGCACCGCCTCACCGGCGTTCGTCCTGTAGTCGGTACCGTCGTCGACTGCCACCCCGACCGTGATGGAGGCGTCTGGCGGTGTGTGGTTCACGGCGTTGCCGATGAGATTCCGCAGCACCTGCACGAGACGCGGCCCGTCCCCGAGGACGACCGGCGGCCGGTCGCCCGGAACGACGTCGAGCCGGATCTCGCGTTCGGGCGCGGCGACACGTGCGCTCTGCACGGCGTCGGCGGCCAGACCGAGGAGGTCCACGGGCGCGGAATCGACGGGACGCGCGGCATCGAGTCGCGCGAGCATCAGCAGGTCCTCGACCAGCAGGTTCATCCGACCGGCCTCGTCGTCGATGCGTCGCATCGCGTCGGTCACGTCGGGAACTCCGCCCTGCGAATAGAGTTCGGCGAAACCCTTGATGGACGTGAGCGGAGTCCGCAATTCGTGGCTGGCGTCGGCGACGAAGCGGCGCATCCGCTCCTCGGAGGCGCGTGCCTGTTGTTCGGACGCCGCGGTCGTGGCGAAGGCGTGCTGGATCTGCCCGAGCATCCGGTTCAGCGAGTCCGACAGGCTGCCGACCTCGGTGTTCGGCGGCGCCGGTGGCACGCGTCGCGTCAGATTTCCCTCCGCGATCTCGTGGGCGGTCTCCTCGACACGACGGAGCGGGCGCAGACTCGTGCGCACCAGGACATAACTCAGCACCCCGATGAGCAGGACGACCAGCGCGCCGATCGCGAGCTGCAGCCAGATCAGCCTGCTCACCGTGTCGTCGATGTCGGACATCGGTGTGGCGACGACGGATCTTCCGAAGCTGTTGCTGCGTGTGATGACCCGCCATTGCGGCCCGTCGCCGTCGACGGACGGGACGGTGACGGGTCCGGCGTCGTCGTCGGTCAAGCCACCGAGGTCGGGGGCGTCGTCGAACTGGTTGTAGACATTGTCGGCCGACACCCCTCCGGGCCCGTAGACCACGGACTCGACGTAGTAGGGCGACGGCGGCCTGCGCGGGCCGGGTGGGCCCGGACCGTCGCCGAGGAATCCACGGGGCTCGGCCCACGTCCGTACGGCATTCTCCAACCCGTCGTCGGCGCGGGCGATCAGATCCTGGCGCATCGACGAGGTCACCGCCACACCGGAGGCGAGCAGCCCGAGGACGACGAGCAACACGGTCAGGGCCACCAGCGAGATCTGCAGTGGGACACCGCACTTGCGCGTCTTTCGACCTGCGCTCGTCGCCGTCGGATCAGTCACGGGGCTCACGCATCACGTAGCCGACGCCGCGCAGGGTGTGGATGAGCCGCTTGTCCCCGGTGTCCAGCTTGCGCCGCAGGTATGAGACGTAGGATTCGACGACGTTCACCTCACCGCCGAAGTCGTAATTCCAGACATGGTCGAGGATACGGGGTTTCGACAGGACCGTGCCCGCGTTGACCATGAAGTACCGCAGCAGGGTGAACTCCGTCGGCGAGAGCGCGACCAGCTCGCCCGCCTTGAACACCTCGTGGGTCTCGTCATCGAGTTCGATGTCGGCGAAGGTGATCTTCGACGACGTACGTTGCTGCTCGTCGAAACCGCTGCGCCGCAGCAATACCTGCAGGCGGGCCACGACCTCCTCGAGGCTGAACGGCTTGGTCACGTAATCGTCGCCACCGATGGTCAGACCGTTGATCTTGTCTTCCACCGTGTCGCGCGCCGACAGGAACAGCGCGGGAGCCGAGACGCCGTCGGCGCGTAGGCGTCGCAACAATCCGAACCCGTCCATCCCCGGCATCATCACGTCGAGGACGAGGACGTCGGGTTTGGCGACGCGGCACCGGTCGAGGGCCGCCGGACCGTCGGCAGCGGTCTCGACCTCGTATCCCTGGAACTTCAGGGACACCGACAACAATTGGCGGATGTTCTCCTCGTCGTCGACCACGAGAACCTTCGCGCCGCGTGTGCTGTTCTGTTTCGCCGCTTCACTCACACGACCACCCTCCCAGCACGGCCTGGTACCTCACTGTCGGCATGCTGGGAGGTTCCTGTGAACGCTGACCAGCGGATTCTGCGACGAGCGAGGGGTCACGCGTCGGGGTCACCGTACGCCGCGGCGATCTCCTCGGAACCGCGCCATCGCGAGTAGGTCGGGCTCTGGGGCCATCCGTCCGGTGAATCCTGCCACTCCTCCTGACGCCCGTAGGGCAGGACGTCGAGGAGCCCGAACGTGAAGCCGAGCTGTTCGGTACCGCGTCCCGTCGAGTGCCAGGTGCGATACACGGTGTCCCCGTCCCGGAGGAAGACGTTCAGGGCGAATCCCTCCCCCGGCGCGGCGTCGACGTCGGCGGAAAAGGTGGTGCCCGCCGAGGAGTACCAGTCCATGCGATTGCCGACGCGCTCCCGGTACGCCAGGGCCTCGTCGATGGGCCCGGGCGTGATGATGACGAATCGCGCGTCGTAGTCGGCGAGATAGTCGAGCCGGCTGAACTGCGTGGTGAAGCCGGTACAACCCGGGCATTGGAAGCGCGCGCGGTCGGTCCACATGTGGTTGTAGACGATCAGCTGTGCGCGCCCGTCGAAGATGTCGACCAGTCGAACCGGACCGTCGGGCCCGGTGAGGACGTAGTCGTCCATCTCGACCATCGGGAGCCGACGACGCTGCGCGGCCACGGCGTCGAGTTCGCGGGTCGCCGCCTTCTCACGGCGCCGTAGGTCGGCCAGCGCCGCCGCCCAGGTGTCGCGGTCGGCCACGGGTGGGAGTGCGGTACTCATGACGGTGCCTTTCGCTCGGTGATGACAACAGTTCACCGGGTCAGACCCGACGTCGTTCCCGAATTCATCGGAACATCGGCGCGGCGTCCGTCTATCCGAAGAGTTCGTACGTCGCCTGGAGCCGGCGCACGTGCTCGCGGACCTCGTAGAGTTCCCGGCGCGCCGTCCGCAGCGCCTTCTCGCCGCCGCGGCCGATCTGCAAGCTGTCGACGAGTGAATCGGCGACGCGTTCCAACTCGTCCACCAGCACCCGAGCCTGCGCCTGTGCGACGGGATCGACCTGTCGTCGCGACTGAACCATGGGTGTCATCGTAGGTTCTCTCACTGTTAACCGCTGACCATCACCATCGATGTCCATGGGGGAAGCAAGACACCGGGAGGCGGGTCGGGCGCAGGCCGTCACGCGAGGTTGAGCACCGATAGCGGCGGGATGAACGGTCGGTGAATCCATCGGTGCGAACGGTCCGAAGTGCTGCGCACGCTCTAAATTGTGTGCATGGATGCGAATGACGAACTTCGCCAGATCAGTGAAGTCCAGCACCGGCTCATCGGCCTCTACTCGCACCGGTCGCCCGACGACGTCGCTGCCGCGGTCGAGACGGCGTACAAGCACTTCGAGGGGACCGAGGTCCGCGACTTCGTGCCGCTGCTCGTGGAACGCCGCGCGAACAAGACCCTGGGCGGCACCGACGTGATGGCCGATCCGACTGCCGTCCCGCCGCACGGGGGGGAATGATCCGGCCAGGCCGACACTCGACGCGTGGTCCCCGGGGTCAGCAGCATCCGGTGGTCGCGCTGAGAACATTGCGTAGAGCTTCCAAGGACTCCGGCCTCGACCGGTAATAGACGTTCATCCCGCGACGCTCGGGCGAGACCATCCCGGCTTTGCGCAGCTGACCCAGGTGATGGCTCGTCGTCGCCTCGGTGAGGCCGACCGCGGTCGCGAGGTCGCACGTGCAGATCCCATCGCCTCCATCGGCGAGCAGGATCGAGACGAGTTTGATCCGCACCGGGTCGGCAAGAGCCTTGAGCCTCAGGGCGATCTCGAGCGCAGTCGCGTCGTCGAGCGGCGCCGCGGACACGGGTGCACAGCAGATGGGAGCACTGATGTCGACCATCGGCAACGTCTTCGGCATGACCCGACCATACCCTCGCTATTGACATATGCCGAAAAGGTGGGATCCTGCAGGTGCCCCTATTTCGATATATGTCTCACAGGTGAGGTGGTTCGTCATGACCCGTATACAGCTCGCGCTCAACGTCGATGATCTCGATACAGCAATCGAGTTCTACTCCACGCTGTTCGACACCGCCCCGGCCAAACGCAAGCCCGGTTATGCCAACTTCGCGATCGTCGAGCCACCCCTGAAACTGGTCCTTCTGGAGAACCCGGGCCGGGGCGGCACGATCAACCATCTCGGCGTCGAAGTCGAGTCGAGCGACACCGTGCATGCCGAGATCGACCGACTCTCCGGCGCGGGGCTGTTCACGCAGGAGGAGATCGACTCCACCTGTTGTTTCGCGACCCAGGACAAGGTGTGGGTGACCGGACCGAGCGACGAGAAGTGGGAGATCTACACCGTGCTCGCGGACTCGGATACGTTCGGCACGAGCCCGAAGTTGTTGGCCGAGAACGCTGTCGACGAATCCGGCACAGGTTCGGTCTGCTGCGGCGGTAGCGCCACCGACCCCGCCGACGCTCGCACAACCTGCTGCTGACCGAGCGTCGTCGTTCTTGTCGGTGGGTGATGATCCCCGCCGCGCAAGCCCGTGACCTCATCCGCACCGGAGACGTCCTGCGCTACCGCCTCATGCTCACCGGCAACACGCTGGCCTGCGGACGGTTAGACCAACGCCGCTTCACCATCGCCATGAAACGCACCGACTACGTCTCCGACAGCGACATGCAAACCGTCGATGCCCATCTGGCCGAGGCGATCCTGGCCCGCGCCCCGATGTCGACGACCCAGTTCACCACCCTGGTCGACGCGATCGTCGCCAGACACGCCCCTGACGCGGTCCGCCGCCGCCGCGAGCGCGCCACCCGCGATCGCCACATCACCATCGCACCCGACCGATTCCAGCCCGGCCAAGCCCGCATCACCGGCAGCCTCCCGGTCACCGACGCCGCCGCGTGCAACGCCCAACTCGACGCGATGGCCGCCTCCGTGCACCCCGACGACCCCCGCAACAAAAGGCAGCGACGCGTCGACGCGATGATCGCCCTCGCCGCCCACCTCGACACCCTGCCGTGCCGCTGCCCACACTGCGCTCCGGTGCCCAAACCGGTCGACCTCGACGACACCGTCAACGAGCCGGAGATGGAAGACCGTCGGCAGCAGTGGAATCCGACGACACCATGCGCTCACTGCTCGCCGATGCGCGTCGTTCCTTCGTCACCACCGGCATTCATGCCGATGCGGAAGCCGAATCCCGCTACACCCCGAGCCGCACACTCCAGAACCTGGTGCGCTGCGGCGAGTTGTGCTGCACCTTCCCCGGCTGTAATCAGCCGGTGTGGACCACCGATCTCGACCACACCACCCCGTTCGACCACCACTCACCCTCGACCGGTGGCGCGACCACCCAGCGCAACCTCAAACCGCTGTGCCGGTTCCACCACCGCATCAAGACCTTCGGCATGTGGCGGGACTACCAGGACGAGTACCTGACCGCCTGGTTCCAGTCCCCGACCGGACACACCTTCGTCGGCAACGCCTTCAACGGCCGCGACCTGTTCGGCTACCTCGTACCCGGCCGCCCACCCGACCATCCGGCCCGCAGCACGCTCGCCGATCAGCGCGAAACCCGCACCATCACCCACCGTCGCGAGATTGACGCGTGGAACGCCGCCAACCCACCACCGTTCTGAATGCTCACCGCTGCAGACGGTCGGTGAGGTCGCGGATACGAGTCGTGATGTCGTCGCGGATCAGCCGCATCCGCTCGAGGCCATCGACGCCGCGGTCAGCGGGTTCGACGGTGTTCCACACCTCGATACTCACTCCGTCGGGCGGGGTGACCTCGGCAGTGCCGACGACCACGACCAGATCCGCGGCTTGCATCAGGTCATCCGTCAGCTGCCGCGGCTGATGTCCGACGGCGTCGACGCCGATCTCGGCGAGCACGTGCGCGGACAGTTCGTTGACCTCGCCGCCGATCTTGGCGCTCGTTCCGGCCGACGACGCCGCGATCCGGTCGGTGACCGTCGGCGTGAGATGCTCTGCCATCACGGATTTGCCGCGATTGCTGACACACACGAACAGCACCTCGAGACGATCAGACATCGCGAGCAGGCTCCTTCGACACATCTGGTCCGACAGCGGCAGGGGCGGTGAATCGCTTCCGCAACGCGAGAGACACGTACACGAGGCCGACGAGAACGGGGACCTCGATCAGCGGTCCGATGACTCCGGCGAGAGCCTGACCGGAGGTCGCACCGTAGGTGGCGATCGCGACGGCGATCGCGAGCTCGAAGTTGTTGCCGGCGGCGGTGAACGCCAGTGTGGTGGTCCGCTCGTAACCCAGTCCCATCGCGGCGCCGAGGAGGAAACCGCCGCCCCACATCACCGCGAAGTAGATCAGCAGCGGAAGCGCGATACGCGCGACGTCCCAGGGTTGCGAGGTGATCTGCTCACCCTGCAGGGCGAACAGGACGACGATGGTGAACAGCAACCCGTAGAGCGCCCACGGTCCGAGGCGCGGCAGGAACGCGGACTCGTACCAGTCGCGGCCCCTGGTCCGTTCACCGATGCGGCGGGTGAGGTAGCCGGCGATCAGCGGTATGCCGAGGAAGATCAACACCGACTTCGCGATCTGCCACGGCGAGGTGTCGATGATCGTCTGTTCCAGCCCGAGCCACCCGGGGAGCACCGAGAGGTAGAACCAGCCCAACGCGGCGAACATGATCACCTGGAACACCGAGTTCAGCGCGACCAGGACGGCAGCGGCTTCGCGGTCACCGCACGCCAGGTCGTTCCAGATGATGACCATCGCGATACAGCGCGCCAGGCCGACGATGATCAGGCCGGTCCGGTACTCCGGCAGGTCCGGGAGCAGAAGCCAGGCCAGCGCGAACATCAGCGCAGGCCCGATGATCCAGTTCAACACCAGTGAGCCGAGCAGCAGGCGACGGTCGCCGGTGACCGAGTCGAGTCGGTCGTAGCGCACCTTGGCCAGCACCGGATACATCATGATCAGCAATCCGAGAGCGATCGGCAGCGAGATGCCGTCGAGTTCCACCGACGCCAGCGCGTCCCCCACGCCCGGAACGGTGCGACCCAGCAGCAGACCGACGACCATGGCCGCACCGATCCACACCGGCAGGAACCGATCCAGCACCGACAACTTGCCCGCCACCCCGGTATCGACCGTGCTCATCGGCCCGGCTCGCACGTACGGGACTCGCCGACCACCGACGAGAGATCGCCCAGTAGGACCGAGAGGCTGTGCAGCGCATCGGTGTTCGCGCGGTAGTACACCCAGGTGGCCCGCCGTTCACTCGTCACCAGCCCGGCTTCTCGCAGCACCTTGAGATGGTGCGAGATCGTCGGCTGCGAGACGTCGAACGGTCCGGAGATGTCGCACACGCACGCCTCACCTCCCGGATGTGCCGCGATCTCGGACAACAACCGCAACCGGACCGGATCCGCGAGCGCCTTCAACACCGGCGCGGCGGTCTCCGCCTCGCCGGCCGTCAATCCGCGGGGAACCGCCGACAACAGGTTCTGATTCGACATTCGTCAATATTGACATATGTCGATTCAACCCGAACCGGCCACCTCACAACCCCCGCGCATAAGGCGCCGCATATCCGGTCTTCAACGGCTCGTCGCCCAACCACGCCGCGAGTTCCTCGGCCCGGGCGTCGAGCGCTCGACGCGCATCCCGGGACAGCGGCTCCAGCGGGATGATGTCGATCGACGAGTCGGGCCCGCGATACCAGCCGCAGACGATGCGGCCGTCCCACCAGGCGGTCTGACCGCCGTTGCCCGCGGAGTCGAAGACCTGCGCGGTGTGGGGGCCGAGATAGAAGCCGCGCTCCTTGTAACCCATGGTGGCCGGGTCGAGTTCGGGCAGGAGCACGGCCTGCGGCTCGACCGGCTCGTCCCCTATGCCGTCGTCACCGGTGTCGTCGGGCAGGACATGACCGACGCCGCCGCCCTCCAGGTCGACCTGGATCGTCTCGAGTTCGGCGAGGGCCGCGCGGACGGCGGTCTTGGTCGAGCCCAGCCACCACGCCAGGTCGGTCTCCGTACCGGGTCCGTACGTTCGCAACCAACGCCCGATCAGTGCGCAATGCCCGTCGTGGACGCTGATCGGCGGCAGCTCCTCACCGAGCCAGAGCGGCATCGACGTCCACGCCGGCCGCGACAGATGCCAGCCCAGTCGGTTGGGCCCACGCACGATCGCACCTTCGGCGTCCAGCATGTTCAGCACCCGGGGGCCCATCGGGGCGCGTCCCGCCCAGGAGGTGCCCGCACCGTGGGTGATGTACCCGTCGAGGGCCGGCAACCGCTCCCGCAGTTCGGTGGACGTCAGCGACTCCCCGCCGGCCAGTTCGGCCAAGACTGCCTGCCGGGCGGTCTCGATCCAGCCCTCCGGGTCGTCGAAGTCGGGACTGCGCCGGAGGTCCCGCAACATGTTGGTGCGTTCGGACGCCGAGATCCGCGGCCCCAGGGCGCCGACGGACTCGGCCAGCACGTCGCGCGGGAACACGAACAGTGTGCGTCGCATGGCGAGGTGCTTGACGAGCGTCCGATCCTCGTACAGGGCGGCGTCGACGGAGTCGCGGGTGAGGCCCGGACCGACGCGAGCCCATGCGGCCAGATGGACCGTCGACGGTGTGGTGGCGTGCAGACCGACCATGGTGGCGGCCGCCTCGACCGCGTCGGCAGCGCGCGACCACGCATCGAGGTGGGCCCGGCGCATGAGGCGTGCGCGACGCTGGGCGTCGGTGATCAGCATGGAGAGATCGTAGTGAGCCGTGCTGACAAGAGAAGTGGCCCGGCGCGAGGAGGGGACGCGGGTGCCGGAGACCGCCGACCCCGTCGACCCGGTGTCCGGCACCCGCGCGGTCGTGTGGGCCGAACGACACACAGCCCCCGACGGGCAGTGTTCGCGACACTTTCCGTGTGTCCTTCGACCGACGCAACCTGTGCGCTTCCCGACCCCCGTCGGGTTGCGCCCCACCAGCAGACCCCACGAACGCGGCCCAATCCACCCCCGAGCCGAAACAGCGCGCGAAAGCGCAGCTCACGCCGCTAACGGACTATCCGGACCGGACAGAACCGGCTCCGGATCCGGCGGCTGTTCCGCCGGCGGGCACGGGCACGCGAGGCGCGGATGTGGCCGTCGCCACATCGGGTCGTCGATGGTGGCGCAGGGGGTTCGGCTACCGCATGATGGTGCGGTCGAACTGTCGGGGCGAGCATGGGAACGGCTGAGTGGATTTCGGTGAGGCACTCGCGCGACTGTTCGTGCAAGCAGGACGTCCCACCCTGCGTGCCTCGGCGTCCCGAGCTCGGGTGTCCGCGCAGCGGATCAGCGACTGGCGCAACGGCCGGCATCTCCCCCGGGACTTCGCGACCGTCGAACCGCTGCTCGTCTGGCTGACGGCGCGCGCCGTCGCCGCCGGTGCCGACGACGCGCTGACCATCCCGCAGTGGCGAGAGATGTGGGACCGTCGGACGCCGGAGGAGACCACCGGCGCCGAGCCGTCCGCGCCGCAGCACGCGCGCCCGTTTCCCGGACTGGCCACCCTGACCGCGGCCGACAGTCAGATGTATTTCGGGCGCGACGACGTCGTCGGCACCCTGGTCGACGCGATCCTGGCGGCGCGTACGGGCCCGCCGCCCCTTGCCCCCGCGTCTCGGCTCGTCGTGGTCACCGGGGTGTCGGGGTCCGGCAAGTCGTCGCTGCTGCGCGCCGGCCTGGCCCGGGACGCCCGGTTGCCCGCGCCCCGACTCGGCGAGATCACCCCGGAAGGTCTCGTCATCGCGGACCCGCCGGATCCGGAGACCACCGAGGCAACGGAAGACCCCGAGACGGCGGAGGCCACGGAGACGACGACCGAGGACGCGGTCATCGTCATCGACCAGTTCGAGAACGTCTTCTCTCTCGAGGACTCGCTCCGGGCCGAGACGCTGCGACGGGTCGAGGACCTCGCGTCCGACACCGTCGTCGTGGTCGGCGTGCGAGCCGACTTCTTCAGTCAGTGCGTCGAGCACCCGTTTCTCGCCGACGCGTGGCAACACCGCTGCGTGATCGTCTCGGAGATGACCCGCACACAGTTGCGCGAGGTGATCACCGCGCCCGTGCGGCTCGCCGGCGGCCGGATCGAGACCGGACTCGCCGACGTGATGATCGCCGAGCTGTACGAGGCCTCGACGGGCGGCGACCGGGCCGGCCGCCTGCCGTTGCTCGCACACGTTCTGCAGGCGACCTGGGCACGCCGCAGCGGCAATCGGATGACCCTGTCCGGCTACCGGGCCACCGGCGGCATCGCCCGCGCCGTCGCCGACACCGCCGAGGCCGCCTGGGCGGCGATCGATCCGCGGCATCGGGACCTCGCACGGGCGGTTCTGCTCGCCCTCGTGCACGTCGGTCCGGCCGGTATCGCGCTGCGCGTGCCGCTGTCCACCGCGACCATCGCCGACCGTTTCCCGCCCGAGGTCGCCACCGTCATCGACGAGTTCGCCCAGGCCAGGCTGCTCACCGTGTCCACCGACTCGGTGATGCTCGTGCACGACGTCGTGCTGACCGCGTGGCCACGTCTGGCCGAGTGGATCGCCGACGACACCGACAACCACCTGTGGCGCCAGCAGGTCGACGCCGACAGCGCCGCCTGGCTGGCCAACGGTCGAGGCAGGTCCTTCCTCTACACCGGGTCGCGCCTCGACGACGCACAGCGCCGCCGACGGACCCTTCGCAGTGACTATCTGCACCTGTTGAGCAGAGAGAACGACGCCTTCCTCGATGCCGCGGTCGCCATGCAGCGGCAGCGGCACCTGACCCGACTCGGTGCGGTGTCGGTCATCGTGGTGCTGGCCATCGCCGCGTCCATCACCGCGGCGATCGGGTTCCGGCAGGCGCACGACCTCCGGCAACAGCGCAACGCCGCCGAACGGTCGGCACTGCTGTCCCACATCGACAGCATGCAGTACTCCAACCCGTCGCTGGCGGCGCGGTTGTTGCTCGTCGCGCACCACCTCTATCCCGACGACCCGACCGTGGCGAGCCGGCTGCGCGGGGCCGCGACGACGCCGCTCGTGACGTCGCTGACCGGCCACACCGGCCCGGTCTACGACCTGTCCTTCGACCGGACGGGCACCCGGTTGGCGTCGGCCGGCGGCGACCGGACCGTACGGGTCTGGACAAGGTCCGAGGCGTCGGACTATCGCGAGACCGCCGTCCTGCGCGGCTTCGGGAACTACGTCACCAGCACCGACTTCCATCCGACCCGACAGCTGCTGGCGAGCAGCAGTGGAGACGGCTCCGTCCGCATGTGGGATCTGACCGACGTGTCGAGACCCCGACTGGCGACGACGGTGTCCCCCGGTCACGGCACGGTCTACATGGTGCGGTTCGCCGCCGACGGCCGCACGCTGGCCGCGTCGTCGGACGACGGCACGATCACCGTCTACGCGGTGTCCCCGGCCGGATCGATCCGGGAGACAGCCGTTCTGCGCGGGCACACCGCCGCGGCGCGGACCCTGTCCTTCAGCCCCGACGGACGCGTCCTCGCCAGCGGCGGCGACGACCGCACCGTGCGACTGTGGACGACCGGCGAGGCACCCCGGCCGCTCGGCCCGCCGCTCACCGGCTTCCCCAGCATCACCCATGCCGTCGCCTTCAGCCCCGACAGTCGCTCGCTCGCGGTCACCGGCGACAGCCCCAACACCCAACTCTGGGATGTCGCCGACCCGCTCGCACCCCGCCCGCTGAGCACGTCCCTGCCCAACAGCACCGCGGGCTCGTGGTCCATCGGCTTCGACGGTTCCGGCGCGCAGTTGGCCTCGGCCCGCGCCGACGGTCTCGTGCGGGTCTGGAACACCGCCAATCCGACCTCGCCGACCCTGCAGTGGGCGCTGCAGACCACCTCCGAGCAGGGCTCGGTACGCACCTTCGCCGCCCGGTTCGACCCGAGCGGCGAACAGCTCGTGTCCGGTCGGTCCGACGGCACCATCGATGTCTGGAGCCTGCCCGGCCGGACCGAACCCGACCGCGGCGGAACGATCACCGGACTGGGCACCGATGCCGCACAACGGGTCCTGGCGACCGTCGGCTCCGACACGACCCTGAACCTGTGGACGACGTCGGGCGGTCTCACGCTGCGTTCACGAACCCCGATCCAGCGTCGGGTCAACGACCATCCGCGCGTCAGCCTCAACGGCCCCGGCACCCTGGCCGCCACGGCGAACAACAACGGTGGGCTCGTCGAGTTGTGGGACATCACCGACACCGCGGCCCCGCGCCGCGCCGCGGCCCTCGACGTCGCCACCCGCTATTCCTTCCCGGTCGTCTTCGCGCCCTCGGGGAACCTGCTCGCGACCGGGGACACGGATACGACCGTCGCCCTGTGGGACACGTCGGTGCCCGGCGCCCCACGGCGGGTGGGTGCCCCGCTCCGCGGGCCCACCGACCTCATCCGCAACGCCGCCTTCAGCCCTGACGGCACGCGGCTCGCACTGACCTCCGACGACAAACGCGTCTACCTGTACGACCTCACGTCGCCGAGTCCGGACCCGATCGACGTCATCACCGACGACGCGCCGATCGCCCAGGCCGCGTTCGACGACGACGGCGAGGTGCTGGTGGTCGCCTCCCGCGACCTCTCCACCTGGCGCCTGCCCCCGACGGGCACGGACGCCGAGCCGGAACTCCTCGACCGCCGGGAGGACATGTTCGCCTCCACGGTGTCGATGGCGCCGAACCGGATCGCGGTGGGCACCGCCACGCACGAACTGATCAGCTTCGCGCTCGGCGACGACGGGCGGCTCGGCGATCGCCAACCGGTCGGGACCCTGCTCGCCACCACCGACACCACCACCACCTGGCAGCTACCGGTCCGGCTCCCGTCCGACGACGAGATCATCGCCGGCGGCGACACGACCGGGAACGTCTACCGGCACACGCTCGATCTCGACGTGGCCCGTGACTGGATCTGCGCGAGCACCGCACCCCTCACCGACGCGCAGCGCGACGCCTATCTCCCACACGTCGACGTGCGCGCGAACTGTGGCCGGGACTGAATGTCGTTCACCGACAGGCGACCTCGACACGCGGCGTCCTCGCTGCGCTCGGTCGACGCGGCTCGGCCAGCAGGGGGACGCGGCTCGGCCAGCAGGGAG
Source organism: Gordonia terrae (assembly GCF_001698225.1). Lineage (NCBI taxonomy): Bacteria > Bacillati > Actinomycetota > Actinomycetes > Mycobacteriales > Gordoniaceae > Gordonia > Gordonia terrae. The sequence goes on along the minus strand of NZ_CP016594.1, from coordinate 856,580 downwards.
ACGGCGCTGCTCGGCCGGCGCAGGGGGACGCGGCTCGGCCGGCGCAGGGGGACGCGGCTCGGCCGGCGCAGGGGGACGCCCCAACCGCTGGTTGAGCCGGCACCGAGCGGAGCGAGGAGCCGAGTCGAAGCCACTTGGTGACCTCGACGCGGCGGCAGAGCGCGCGTCTCAGCGGAAGCCGAGCACCTCGTCGCCCCACGCCTCCCAGATGTCGCCGTCGAGATTCTGTACGACCCGATCCTCGGCATCGATGCGCAGCACCGGGCGATGACCGGAGTCGTAGGTGGGCCAGGGATCGCCGAGCGTCCCGGCATCCGGCTCCTGCCCGTGCGCGAAGGCGGTCCAGCGTCGAACCATCCTCTCCGACACGGCTTCTCCCTGCTTACGGCCGCCGAGCAAGAAGGTGACGTCGCGGGGCCCGGAGCCCAGATTGCCCCACACATAAGGAACTTCGGTCGCGTGGGCGGCGCCGAGCCCGAGGAGCCGGAACATCCGCGTCGTCCAGTCGTACCGGTACACATAGACCGGCGCGGAGCGTGCGTGCGCCTCGGCGAGCCACAACGTGGGCATCCGGAACGCCACATCGCGGGCCACACCGAGCCCGGTGACCTTGGGCCGCAGGCCCGAATAGGCCGAGAGCACTTGCGCACGCTCCGGCAGGACGACGTCCGGATACTCCTTCGCCATCCCCGCGAACATCCGCTCGATGTCGGCGGTGGTGATCGGCATGAGCGGAGACTTCATGTACTTGAACAGGTTTGCCTCGTCGCGATTTGTCCCGATGATCAGCGGCACCGGATGCGCGCGACCCGCGCGATAGACGTCGAGGGGGTGCTCGGGCAACAGATCGCCGTCGATGACCGGAGCGAACGCGATCGTCCCCGGGGTCTCGCCGGGGATCTTCTCGAACAGGGTGGTGGTGATCGCCGAACACGTCATGCCGTCGAGTTCGTCGAGCCGCTCGACGATCTCGGCGGTATCGAGTTCACCGGCGTCGATTCCGGCGACCTCGAGCAACTGCGTCGCGACCCGCGCCGCCCGGTCGGCCCCGTACATCGATGTCACCGGGGAACTCTGCGCGATCGCGCGGCCGAAGAACCCCGCCGCGGCCGGCATGGTGAGCAGCGCGGTGACCAGACCCGCCCCGGCCGATTCGCCGAACACCGTCACCTTGTCGGGATCGCCACCGAAGGCGGCGATGTGGTCACGCACCCAGCGCAGTGCGGTCAGCACATCGCTGAGTCCCGCGTTCGACTCGAACCGTTCGTCGATCGACGACAGGTCGGCGAAGCCGAGCACCCCGAGTCGGTAGTTGAGCGTCACCACGACGACGTCGCCGGTGGCGGCGAGGTTCGAGCCCTCGTAGAACGGCTGGGCCCCGGACCCCAGCACGTAGGCGCCGCCGTGCAGCCACACCATCACCGGGAGTCCGACCGCCTCGTCGGCATGCTCGGAGGCGCCCGGCGGGGTCCACACGTTGAGGAACAGACAGTCCTCGTCCATCACCACGTCCGGGCCGAGGCGGACCGCGGGGTTCAACTGCTGCGGGCACACCGCACCGAAGGTGACGGCGTCCACGACCTCCTCGGGCGCGTCGCTCTCCTCCAGCGGAACCGCACGACGCCACCGCAATCCGCCCACGGGCGGACGCGCGTACCGGATCCCCCGCCACACGTCGGCCCGTTCGCCGACGACGCCACGGTAGGTCCCGACGCGGGTCTCGGCCAGCGGGCGTGGGCCGGTCGTTGCGTCTCCCGCCAAGACGGGCGGAGTCGTGGGCGTGCCCGGTTCGTCGTGCTTCATCAGTCCATCGTGCACCGTGAACCTGTTCCGGTTGTCCAGAACTCCGGTGCGTCTGCTGGGTAGGGTGACCCCATGGAGCTACTACGCAACGTCGTAATCTTCCTGCACATCATCGGCTTCGCCGTCACCTTCGGCGCCTGGGTCACCCAGCTCGTGGCGCGCGAGTTCCGCGTCACCCGCGTGATGGATTACGGAATCCTGCTCTCCTTGCTCACCGGGCTCGCGCTCGCGGCGCCGTGGCCGGCCGGAATCGACCTGAACTACCCCAAGATCGGCATCAAACTGGTGATCCTGGTGGTCCTCGGCGCGATTCTCGGTATCGGGAGCGCACGGCAGAAGCGCACCGGCGAGCCCGTCCCGCGTCCCCTCTTCTGGGCCGTCGGTGCCCTGTCCCTCCTCGCCGCGGGCCTCGCGGTCATCTGGTAGCCGACCCCCGGCGAGCGGGGCTCGTGAAACGACGACGCCGCGCACCGGATCGGTGCGCGGCGTTCGTCCTCGGAGCCCCCTGTCGGGATTGAACCGACGACCGCTCGCTTACAAGGCGAGTGCTCTACCACTGAGCTAAGGAGGCGCGCGAGCGAGTATATCCGCCGGACCGCCATCCGGTTCACCGGCACCCGGCCGGCACGGGCCGCCGGATCAGCCCCGGATCGCGGCGACCGCCTCGATCTCCACCAGCTGTTCGTCGTAGGCGAGGACCGAGACGCCCAGCAGGCTGCCTGCCGGCTTGTGGTCGCCGAAGGCCTCGGTCACCGCGTCCCACGCGACCTCCAGATCGGCCTGCAGGTGCTCGGCGACGAAGACGGTGATCTTGGCGACGTCGCGCAGTGTGGCGCCGGACTCGACCAGTGCGGCCTCGAGATTCTTCATGCACTGCACGGCCTGTTCGCGAACGTTCCCGGGAGCGACGGTCGCGCCGTCGGCGTCGATGGGCGCCGCGCCGGCGGTGAAGACGAGACTTCCGGGACTCACCGTGGCGCTGCGGGTGTGACCGTCTCGGGGACCGTTGATCTGCACGGAGGACATGCCGCGATCGTAGACGAGCGGCCCCGGCCACCACCGCTGCCGACTCCTGCACCGACCCTGCCCGTGATGCCCGGACGGTGGAGGTGTATCCAGTCTCCTGTCAGGGTTGAACCGGCCGGGTGTCGGTTACCCCGCGAGCACTCCACCATCGACCCGAGGAGGCCTTGCGTGCGCGAACAGATCGGCCGTGTACTGCGTCGGCTCAGCGGCAGCCGGCAGGCGACGATCGACACCATCGAACCCGGCAGCATCATGGTGTCGCCGCGCAAGCCGATCGAACCGTTCGACGTCGCGGCCATCACCGAGGTCCTCGACCTCGCCACGAAGATCGGTGCGGTGCTGCTCGACTCGGGCACCGGGGCCATCGACACCCAGACCCAGATCAAGTTCGTCGCCGGCGTCTACGGCCTCGAGGACGTGGACGTCGACGTCACCTACAACACGATCGTGGTGAGCGCCCGGCGCGGCGCGACGCTCCCGCCCATCACGACCATGGAGCAGGTCTACTACCGCTCGATGGACTTCACGCGACTCGCGCAGGTCGACCGGCTCGTCCGTCGGATCCGCGATTCGTTCATCAGTCCGTCCACGGCGCACCAGATGGTCGACGAGATCATCACGGCACCCCACCCCTATCCGCACTGGCTGGCGACCACCGCCTGGGGGATCATGGCGTCGGGCATCGCGGTCCTGCTCGGTGGCGAGTACCTCGTCGCCGCACTCGCCTTCCTGACCACCGTCGTGACGGTCACCGTGAACCGCTGGCTCAACCGCATCAGGACCCCCGTCTTCTTCCAGCAGCTCACCGGCGGCTTCATCGCGGTCGTCCCGGCCGCCCTCGTCTTCGCCGCGGCCGAGCGGCTCGGTGTCCAGATCGCGCCGTCGCAGGTCATCGCGGCCGGCATCGTCGTGCTGCTGTCCGGGCTGTCGCTGGTCGGGTCGGTCCAGGACGCGATCACCGGGGCACCGATCACCGGGGTCGCCCGGTTCTTCGAACTGTTGCTGATGACCGGCGGCATCATCGCCGGCGTCGGTGTCGCGATCCGGATTCTGGAGGCGGGTGGCATCTTCCTGCCGACGATCACCACGACGACCAGCTTCGAGGTCGTCGAACTCCCGATCCGCGTGGTCGCGGGTGCGGTGGCCGCGTGCGCGTACGCCCTCGCGAGTTACGCCGAGACGCGGGCGCTGGGCGTGGCGTTCCTCGGCGGCTTCATCGGCACCGCCGTGGCGGCCGCGTCGACGTTCACCGACATCGGCGACGTCATCGCGAACGGTCTCGCGGCGGCGTTCGTCGGGCTGATCGGCGGTCTGCTCGCACGCCGTGCGCTGACGCCTCCGCTCGTCGTCGCCGTGGCCGGAATCACCCCGCTGCTACCCGGTCTCGCGGTCTATCGCGGGCTCTACGGCATCCTGGGGGACCAGACGCTCGACGGGTTCACCTGGATCGCGAACGCGCTGGCCATCGGCTGCGCACTGGCCGCGGGTGTCACCCTGGGCGAGTTCGTCGCCCGGTCGCTGCGCCGTCCCCAACTGCCGCCCCGTCCGGACTGGCGACTCCGCCGCCGGATCGCCCTGCGCGAGGATCGCGAGGCACGCCAGGCGCACGCCGCCGGACGCCGGGCCCGCGCGAACCGATGGCGTCCACCACCACCGCGGCGCTGACCCGAGGCGGCTGGCCGTGAGCACCGGCGATGCCCGGGTAGAATAGGGAGTCGGGCGTGCCGTCGACGGCCACTTCGCCACCGGGCGAATCGTCCGAGACACCGCACCACCGCGCCGCCTGACCATCGCGCACCGAACGCACACATGCCGCACAACGAGGGGACTCACATGCCCGCGAAGACGACCGACATCGCCGACGAAGAACTGGAACCGGTGGCCGACGAGACCGCCAACTCGGCGCGCCGCGTCGTCGCCGCATACGCGACCGACGCCGACGAGTGCCGGATGCTGTTCGCCATGCTGGGGATCGCGCCGGGCGAGAACGCCTGACCAGGTGGCTCCGCGAGCAGGAGAAACCCACCCCGAGGGCGTGACCGGCACCGACCGGGCCGCCCACGACGGGGCGGAGTTCGTGGTCGTCGCGAACCGTCTGCCCGTCGACAAAGAAGTCCTCCCCGACGGCACCGTCAACTGGAAGCGGAGCCCGGGTGGGCTCGTCACCGCGCTCGAACCGATCCTGCGCGCCAACACCGGCGCCTGGGTCGGATGGTCGGGAATTCCCGACTCCGACGACAACCCCGACATCGAGGGCATCGACATCCACGCGGTCCCCCTGTCGACGCAGGAGATCGCCGAGTACTACGAGGGCTTCTCCAACGCCACGCTGTGGCCGCTCTACCACGACGTCATCGTCAAACCCGAGTACCACCGCGAGTGGTGGAACACCTACGTCGAGGTGAACCGGCGGTTCGCCGAGGCGGCGTCGAGGGCCGCGGGCGAGGGCGCCGTCGTGTGGGTGCAGGACTACCAGCTGCAGCTGGTGCCCAAGATGCTGCGGATGCTGCGGCCCGACGTCAAGATCGGCTTCTTCCTGCACATCCCGTTCCCGCCGGTCGAACTGTTCATGCAGATGCCGTGGCGGACCGAGATCGTCGAGGGCCTCCTGGGCGCCGACCTCATCGGATTCCACCTGCCGGGCGGGGCGCAGAACTTCCTCTTCCTGGCCCGGCGCCTCGCCGGTCAGGCGACGAGCAAGGGCACCGTCGGCGTGCGGTCACGTTTCGGCGTGGTCCAGGTCGGATTCCGGACCGTGCGCGTCGGCGCCTTCCCCATCTCCATCGAGTCCGGCGAGCTCGACGCGCAGTCCAAGACCCGCAAGATCCGGGAGCGCGCCGCCGAGATCCGCCGTGAACTCGGCAATCCGAAGACGATCATGCTCGGCGTCGACCGGCTCGACTACACCAAGGGCATCGACGTCCGGCTCAAGGCCATCTCGGAGCTGCTGGCCGAGAAGCGCCTCGACCCCGCCGACACGGTGATGCTGCAACTCGCGACGCCGAGCCGGGAACGCGTCGACAGCTACAAGCAGATGCGCGCCGGGATCGAGCAGCTCGTCGGGAACATCAACGGCACGTACGCGACCGTGGGACATCCCGTGGTGCAGTACCTGCACCGACCGGTCCCCCGCGAGGAACTCCTCGCCTTCTTCGTGGCGGCCGACGTCATGCTGGTCACTCCCCTGCGCGACGGCATGAATCTCGTCGCCAAGGAGTACGTCGCCTGCCGGGGCGATCTGGGCGGCGCGCTCGTGCTCAGCGAGTTCACCGGTGCCGCAGCCGAACTGCGCTCGGCCTACCAGGCCAACCCGTATGACCTCGACGGCGTGAAAGACGCGATCGAGGCCGCCGTCGAACAGAGCGAACACGAGGGCAGGCGGCGGATGCGCGCACTGCGGAGACAGGTCCTCGCACACGATGTCGCGAAGTGGGCGGAGAGCTTCCTCGGCACCCTCGGCGCCGACTCCGACACCGAGCTGTCACCCAACCGGGGTGTTCATCTGGTGGACGAAGCGGAATGAGCGACAACGGGATTCCCGAAGAGCTCACCGAGGCGCTGACGCGGGCCGCCGGCGTGGGGGTGCTGCTCCTGGCCAGCGACTACGACGGATGTGTCTCACCGATCGTCGCGCGTCCCGAGGACGCCGTCCCCGACCCCGCGTCGATCGACGCTCTCGTCGCTGCGGCCGCACTGCCCGACACCGTCGTCGCCGTCGTGTCCGGTCGCGAGCGCGCCGTGCTCGCTGCGCTGTCCGGCCTCGACGCCCCGGTGGTACTGGTCGGCAGCCACGGCAGCGAGTTCGAGTCCGGGTTCGCGGTCGAGATCACCGACGATGCCCGTGCCCTGCTGAACCGGTTGATCGACGAGTTGTCCTCGATCGCCGCCGATTTCCCGGGCAGCACGGTCGAGGTCAAACCGGCCAGCACCGTGTTGCACGTGCGCAACGCGTCGGAGGCCGACGCCGTCGCGGCACTCGACCGTGTCCGGACCGGTCCGGCCTCCTGGCCCGGTGTGCACACCACCGAGGGAAAGGCCGTTCTCGAACTCGCGGTGATCGAGACCAGCAAGGGGCATGCGCTCGACACCCTGCGCGACCGGATCGGCGCCGACGCGGTCATCTACCTCGGTGACGACGTCACCGACGAGAAGGCCTTCGCCCACCTCCGACCGGAGGACGGCGACATCGGCATCAAGGTCGGCGAGGGCGACACCGCCGCGGAGTTCCGCATCGCCGACACCGGCGACGTGGCAACAGTTCTCGCGTTCGTGGCCGAACAGCGGGCGCGCACGGCGTCGGTCGGCTAGGGAGCGACGCCCTCCTGGGCCGGCGCCGCGACGAGCGGGTCCGTCGTCACCGCCCGGCGGGCACTCTCGCGGATGACCTCGTGCACGAAACCGAGTTTGCGCACGACCGGCTCGGGGATGGTGAAGGGGTACAGCGGCCGGCGGCCCATCGCGACGTTCACCCGATTCAACATGAGCGACAACCACTTCCAGTCGTAGAGCAACCGTTCGATCGGCTCGTCGGCATACGACCGGAGCGGCACGATGTCACGCTCCATCGTGAACCGGACCTGCTGGGCATCGAGGTTGAGTCCGGATTCCCGTGCGGTGTCGATGGTTCCGGTGATGTGTAGGTAATGCGCGAAACACTCGGCGAAGTCCTCCCACGGGTGCATCGTGGCGTACTCGGAGATGAACGACTCGTGCCAGTTCTCGGGTGCCCCGAACCGGTAGTGCCGCGTGATCGCATCGGCGTAGCTCACGCGCTCGTCGCCGAACAGGTTCCGGCACCGATCGAGGTACCGCTCAGCGCCCGGATCGGTCTCGACGAGGACATGTTGGTAGTAGTGACCCGTCTCGTGCCGGAAGTGACCGAGCATCGTGCGGTACTGCTCACCGAGGTCGACCCGGAGCCGCTCGCGATACGCGTCCTGGGTCTCGGCGAGGTCGATGGTGACCACTCCACCCGCATGACCGATCGTCACCGGCCGACCGAGGGTCTGACTCGACAACAGGTCGAACGCCAGGCCACCCTCGGTGCGCCAGAACGGCTCCACCGGCAGCCCCAGGTCGACGAGTTGATACACGAGCAGCCGCAGATCGAACGACGCCGACGCGAGCTTCTCGAGGGCGATGGTGTCCTCGGCGTCGGGCTGACGACGGATCAGCGACTCCGGGAAACAGCGCCCCCGCAGGCCGATGCTGTCCTCGGCAACCTCGGCCGGGGTCAGCCAGTTGCAATGCGTCCGGTCCCACAACGAGCATCTGACCCACCGGAGACCGCCGATCTCGACCCCGTCCGCCGCGACCGCGTACAACGACCGCGACGGGAGGTGCACGCCGACGGTCGTCCCGCAGTTCGGGCAGGTCTGGCGATCGAAGCCGGACAACGCATTGCAGACCGGACAGGTGAGCGCGTGCACGCAGCTCACCCTATCCGGATGCGCGAGCTCCCGTCGTCGATCGGAAGCGCCCCGCGCACCGTTGCCGTCACCTCGTAGGAGTTGAGGTTGATCGAGCCGCGGTGGTTGTCGAGGAATGCGGTGTCGGCGGCGTCACGACCGGTCGAGATCCGCACGAGGCTCTGCCGCGGGGCCAGTCCGGTCGCGTCGACCGCCACCCACTCGCCGTCCACGATCGCCTCGGCGACGGCGTGGAAATCCATCGGCGAACAGCCCGGCGCGTAGACCGCGACGAGGCGGGCGGGGATGTTGAGAGCCCGCAGGAGCGCGACGACGAGATGCGCGTAGTCGCGGCACACCCCCGCACCGGCGAGCAGGGTGTCGGCGGCGCCGTCGATGGGGTCGCTCGTCCCGGGGATGTAGCTGAGCCGGTCCGACACGTAGGCGGCGACCTGATCCAGGATCTCGCCGTCAGGCAGAGACGAGTCGAACTGACCCGCGGCGAATCCGAAGAACTTGTCGCACTCGGCATATCGGCTCGGACGCAGATACGTGGAGCGGTCGGTGAGGTCGACGGGTATCGGATCGGCGGGGGTGAGGACCGATGCCCGGTAGTCGATCGTCAGGAGGCCGCGCTCGAGCTGCAACCGGTGAATCCGGGATCCGTGCGACCCGATCATCTCCTCCGGCGTCACCGGCCGCCCGTCGAACTCGACCTTGAGTTCCTCCTCGAGCTGGAGTCCGGGCAATCGGGCGACGGTGATCTGCATCTCCAGTTCGGTGGGGTCGTCGACCCGCACCTCGAGCCGTGCGGACACATCGCGGGGCAGCGTCATGGGCTCACCGTAGGGGATGCGCGCCACGACGGCAGCGGCAGGCAGTACCGGGGGCCGCTACAGCGTCGCCATCGCGGCGACCGGGTCCGCGTAGATGACGCTGAGTGCGACCACGACCGCCGCGCTCTCCTGGACGCGCACACCGAATCTCGAGGGGGCGATCTCCAGCGGCCACGACAGCGTGGTCGCTTCGTCGAACGCCGCCTGCACGGGAGCGAGTCCGTGCGGGTGCGCGGCGAAGGCATCACCGGCGACGACGATGGCGTCGGGATTGATCACGTCCCGGATGAGCGCTACCGACTCCCCCAGGACGCGGGCTCGTTCGTCGACGATCCGAGCCGACGTGGGACTGATCCCGAGCCGACGCGCCGCGACCTCCGCGGCGTCGTTGCCGATGACGTTCTGCAGCCGGACCCGGGTGAGCCCGGGAGCAAGCACGGGCGCGGTGACCGGCAGGTGGGCGATGGTGCCCGCCCCTCGTTCGGGTACGTGCACCCGGCCGTCGAGAGTCATTGCCATCCCCGCTGTTTCGCGAGCATAGAAGAACAGACCGGAACCCCCGTCGTCCCGCGGGTGGGACAGGAGCAGCTCCGCGGCCGCCATCGCCTCGACGTGCTCGCACACCGATACCGGTGTGTCGAGGTACTCGGCAAGTGTTGCGCCCACGGTGAGTTGATGCCAACCCAGGACCCGGTGGTTCACCACTCCGGTCTCGGCGTCGACCGCCCCGCCGACCGCTACCCCACCCCACAGCACCCGACGCCCGCTGAAGCGCGCGGCGAGTTCGGCGAGCAGTCCGCTGAGATGCCGCAGGGCGTCTTCCTGATCGCCGGTCGGCGTCAGCACGGCGTGGCTGTGCAGCGTCCGCCCGCCGAGATCGGCGATGGCGAGAACGGTCCGGCGCGCGCCGATGTGCATACCTGCCACGCACAGCGAGTCATGGTCGATGGTCAGCGGATTCTTGGGTCTGCCAATCGATTTCGGTCCAGCGAGATCGGGACGTTCGACGACGAGGCCGTGCGCGGCCAGCGCATGCACCTGACGGTTGATGGTCGCCGGCGACAGACCCGTCGTCGAGGCGAGCTGATCCCGGGTCACCGGCCCATTGACCCGGATCGCGTGCAGAACCGCCGCCGCCGGAGTGGAGGTCAGTTGCAGCGCCGCCGGGATCACTCCCCCACGCATGCGATGAATGTAGCAGCGCGGCGAGGTCGCCGAGCCCGGCCGACGGGCCCTACGGCCGCCTTGCGGGCATCCGTAAGGTTGAGCCCATGAGCACCGACACCACCTCTCAGTCGACGGACAACCGACCGATCGCCGTGGTCACCGGCGCGAGTTCGGGTATCGGCGCGGCCACCGCGCGCCGGCTCGCCACGCAGGGTTACCACGTGGTCCTCGGCGCCCGCCGCCTCGATCGGGTGACGGCGCTCGCCGACGAGATCGGGGGCACGGGAAGGCAACTCGACGTCACCGACGACGAGTCGGTGGCCGCATTCGTCGCCGGACTCGACACGGTGAATGTGCTCGTGAACAACGCAGGCGGTGCGAAGGGCCTGGACCCGGTGTCGACCGCCGACCTCGACGACTGGCGCTGGATGTGGGAGACGAACGTCCTGGGCAGTCTGCGGGTCACCAAGGCGCTGCTGCCGGCGCTCATCGCCTCGGGTGACGGTCTGATCGTCTCCGTCACCTCGATCGCGGCGTTCGAGGCCTACGACAACGGCGCGGGGTACACGTCGGCGAAACACGCCCAGGGTGTCACCCACCGGACACTGCGCTACGAACTGCTCGGGAAGCCGGTACGGCTCACCGAGATCGCCCCGGGCATGGTCGAGACCGACTTCTCCCTCGTCCGTTTCGAGGGCGACCAGGAACGCGCGGACAGGGTCTACGAGGGCCTCACGCCGCTGGTCGCCGAGGACGTGGCCGAGGTCATCGGGTTCGTCGCGTCCCGCCCGCCGCACGTGAACCTGGATCAGATCATCCTCAAGCCACGCGACCAGGCCTCCGCCCGACGGAACATCAAGACGGGCTAGTGGTGTGGCTCGCTAACGCGGTGCCGGGGCGTTCGAGGTGGGCGCCCCGCTGGGGGTCGCGGGCACCGAGGTCTCGCGGACCTCGCCCTTGATGGCCGACATGCCCTGCCACGTCTCCCAGTCGTAGATCCAGTCGTAGATGTCGCCGTCGGCCTCCGACAACGCGATCCGGGTGCCGGTGACCTCCACCGGGTCGCCGTAGACGGCGACCCCGAAGTACCGCTCGGCGTCGGACTCGGACAGGTTGATGCACCCGTTGGTGACATTCGCCGAGCCCTGCACGTTCACGGTCTCGGGGTTGGCGTGGATGAACTCGCCGTTGTTGGAGATCCGCACGGCCCAGCGCTCGCGGATGTTGAAGTAGCCCGCGGCGGGGTTGCTCATGAAGAACTCCTCGTACTTCTCGGTCACCACGTGGATTCCCGAGCGAGTAACGTTCCGGTCCAGGTCGCCGCCGCCGTAGCTACACGGCAGGCTCATGAGCTCGGCGCCGTCGCGGAGCACGACGATCCGGTGCGAGGACTCCTCGGCCTTCACCACCTGCGCGCGCCCGATGGAGAAGTCGCTGGTGACATCGGCGGCTCCGTAGGCTCCGCCACCGTGGTCGAGCCCGTACAGCTTGGCCGCCATGCTGACCTTGGTGCCGGGCGCGTAGTACTCGCGCGGCCGCCAGTGCACGCGGGAGCCGTTGTCTTCCCCCAGCCACGCCCACGACCCCTCGGTCGGCGGGGTGGTGGTGACCGTCAGCGCACGCTCGACGGCCTCTTTGTCCTCGACCGTGCCGTTGAACTTCAGGATGATCGGCGCCGCGATGCCGACCTCCTGCCCGTCGCCGATGTTGACGACGACGTTCACCTGACTCGACGGGGTGAGCGTGGTGAACGTCCCGGCGACCGGCACGACCTTGCGGTCGATTCCCACCGCCGTTCCGCTCCAGGTGTATTCGGTGCCGTAGCCCAGCGGTTCGCTGATCGTGTAGGTCGTCCGGTCCTCCGACAACTGGCCCTTCACCACGACTCCGCGCGGATTGGTCAGTTTCACGTCGGGGTTGAGAAATCCGTCTGTGGCCTTCACCGAGAACTCGGCGGTCGGGCCGGCCGGTTCGGCGTCGAGTGCCGGGGTGAAGGTCAGACGGACCGAGGGGTCGGCCGGGGTGTCCCCGCCGGGACCGAGGCCGGAGCCCGAGCAGGCCGCCACCGCGACCCCGAGCGCGCCGACCCCGGCCGCGGCGAGCACGGAGCGTCGGTTCACCGAGGTCTGAGGAGTCATCACCGCAACAACAGTACCGATGCGCCGCCCCGCATCGGTGGTGTGCGGGCCGCGGAGTCGGGTGGTCAGGCGTCCGGGGCGCCCGCGGGGTCATCACCGTGCGCCGCGGGTGCGGTCCGCACGGACGGCAGATGAGCGCGCTCACCGGCGTGATCCATCATCGACAGCACCTCCGCGGGGCCCTGATACGCGCAGATCGCGTGCGGGATCATCGTCGAGAACTCCGCGGCGTCGCCCTCGGGTACCAGGATCGTTCGGTCGCCCAGCCACAGCTTCACCGTTCCGGACAGCACCGTGAACCACTCGTAACCGGGATGAACGCGCAGATCACCGACGGGCTGCTCGCGGTCGAAGCGCATCTTCGCCACGGTCACGCCCTGCGGCGCGTTCTCGCGGGAGAGCAACCACATCGTCATCCCCTCCACCGTGTGCGGTTGGGGCCGGATGACGACGTCGGTGTCGTCGGCGGGTTCGACCAACTGGTCCAGGGTGGTGCCCAGCGCGCGCGCGATCGGCACGAGCTGGTCGAGAGCGACCCGGCGGTGACCGGTCTCGATCCGGCTGAGGGTGGACGGCGACAAGTAGCACCGGGCGGCGAGGGCATCGAGCGTCCAGCCCCGCGCGATCCGGAGCCCACGGATGCGCTGACGGACGACTGCATCGAGTTCTTGCGTCATTGGCAAGACTGTATGCCATCGGGGCATGATGCCGCTACCGTGGAGTCATGTCCAGCACTCACCACCACCAACCGGCCACCGGACACCACGCTCACGCGAACCACGCCGACCACCACGACCATGCCCGCCTCGCCGCGGTCCTCGACCTCGACGCCGAACTCATGGCCGACCACCTCGACGACGCCGCACGCCTGATCGCGGAGTCGCTGGGGCACGCGCCGGTGCGCATCGCGGATCTGGGCGCAGGCACCGGGACCGGGACCGAGGCACTCGCCCGCCACTTCCCGCATGCGCGGATCGTCGCGGTCGACGGCTCGCCCGACATGGTCGCGCTCGTCGATCGCCGGGCGCGGGACGGCGGATTCGACGATCGGGTGACCGCCGTCGTCGCCGATCTCGACGACGGGTTGCCGCCGCTCGGATCGCCCGATGTCGTGTGGGCGGCCATGTCGCTGCACCACGTCGCCGATCCGCAGCGCCTGCTGCGAGAGGCTGCGACGTCGCTCGGACCGGACGGGGTCGTCGTGATCACCGAGATGGCAGGGGTCCCGCGTTTCGTCCCCGCACACGAGGACACCGAGCTGAGCGGCCTGCAGGACCGCTGCGGAGCCGCGGCGGCCGGGGCCGGGTGGGAGGCGCTCGTGGACTGGACCGACACGTTCGACGACGCCGGGTACGACGTCCTCCGTTTCGAGACCATCCACGTCGAGCGGAGCGAACCGAGCCGGTCGGTCGCGCGCTACGCGCGTCACTGGTTCGCCCAGTTCCGGCACCGGCTGGCCGACTCCCTCGATTCGGCCGACCTGGCCGTGCTCGATCACCTGACCGACGAATCCGATTCCGACGCACAGCGTCTGGATGACCTGACCCTGTCCGCTGGGCGGCTCCTCTGGATCGCCCGACCGCGCACGACCGCAACCCCCACCCCGAGAGCGAGTGACCGATGACCGATTCCGTGACCACCGAAACAGATTCAACCGCAAACGGATACGACGTCGCGATCGTCGGCGGCGGAGCTGCGGGACTCAGTGCCGCAACAGCACTGGCGCGTTCGCTGCGCAGGGTCGTGGTGATCGATGCGGGGCAACCGCGCAACGCGCCGGCAGCGGCAGCCCACAACGTGCTCGGACAAGACGGGATCTCCCCCCTCGACCTGCTCGCGCGTGGCCGCGCGGAGGCGACGGGATACGGGGCGGAGATCCGGTCGGGCACCGTCGTCGACGCCACCGGCTCCATCGACGACTTCACGCTGCACCTCTCGTCGGGCGAGGTCGTGGTGGCCCAGCGCCTCATCCTCGCGACCGGACTGGTCGACCGACTCCCGGAGATCCCCGGAGTCGCCGAGCTGTGGGGGCACGATGTCCTGCACTGTCCGTATTGCCACGGTTACGAGGTCCGCGGCACCCGGATCGTCCAGATCGCGACGAGCCCGATGTCCGCGCATCAGGCGCTCATGTTCCGCCAGCTCACCGAGCAGGTCACGGTGATCGCGCACGATCCGACCGCCCTGTCCGCGGATGACCGGCGGCATCTCGCGGTCACCGGCATCGACGTCGTGGATGCCCGCGTCGAGCGCGTCCGGACGCGCGACGACGACGGATCGGCCCGCCTCGACGGCGTCCTCCTGTCCGACGGCACCCTGGTCGACGCCGACGCGGTGGTCGTCTCACCGAGGTTCGTGGTCCGGGGTGAGCTCTACGAGCGTCTGGGCGGAGAACTCGCCGAGGGTCCGATGGGCATGGGCGGCGTCGTCGGAACCGGCCCGATGGGCGAGACCGCGCTACCCGGTGTGTGGGCAGCCGGCAACACGACGACCCTGAACGCGATGGTGACCGTGGCCATGGGCGAGGGACTCTCGGCCGGCGCAGCGGTCAACGCGAGCCTGGTCATCGCGGACCTGCACGCCACGGTCGCCGCGCCGGCCTGACGGCCGACCATCCGCACCGCCGTCGGCCGCCTACTCGGGGAAACCCTCGAGGACAGCGGCCGACGCGGACAACCCGAGCCGGGTTGCGCCTGCGGCGACGAGTTCGGCCGCGAAGTCGGCGGTCCGGATTCCACCACTCGCCTTCACTCCGACCCGGTCGCTCACCGCGGCACGCATCAGTTGCACCGCCTCGACGCTCGCGCCGCCCGCCGGATGGAAACCGGTCGAGGTCTTCACCATCGACGCACCGGCCCGCTCGGCGCGGCGGCACACCTCGGTGACGGTGTCGGGTCCCGCGAGCTGCAGCAGCGCCGCCGACTCGATGATCACCTTGAGGAGGGTCTCGTCCCCGACCGCCTCACGGACCGTGAGGACGTCGGCGAACACCTCGTCGAACCGGCCGTCGACGGCCGCGCCCACGTCGATCACCATGTCGACCTCGTCGGCGCCGGAGTCGACGGCCAGACGCGCCTCTGCCGCCTTGACCAGCGAGTGATGTTTGCCCGACGGGAATCCGGCCACGACGCAGGTCCGCTGTTCCCCGGTGTCGATCGGGAGCATCGACGGTGACAGGCAGACGGCGAACACCCCGAGCCGCGCCGCTTCGGCCACCGTGGCCTCCGCGTCGGCCCGGGTCGCCTCCGGCTTCAGCAGTGTGTGGTCGATGATGGCGGCGACGTCGCCGCGTCGCAGGTCCGTGTTCGTCACACCGACGAGCTTGGCACACTGACTGTCGTGGCCCCCGGACAGACGACCCCGACAGGTCGAACCCAGACAGATCAGACCGAGCACCGCTATGTACTCACGCTCGGATGCCCCGACCGCACCGGCATCGTGGCCCGGATCTCGACCTTCCTGACCGAGGTCGGCGGCTGGATCACCGAGGCCGCCTACCATTCCGACGAGGAGACCGGCTGGTTCTTCACCCGCCAGGCCATCCGCGTGGATTCGGTGTCGTCGACCGCGGCGGAACTACGTGCGCGCTTCGCGGCCGAGGTGGCCGCCGAGCTCGGCCCCGAAACCGACTGGCGCCTCACCGATTCGCGGGAGACCAAGTCCGCGGTGCTGCTGGTGAGCAAGGAGAGCCATTGCCTCGTCGACCTCCTGGGCCGCGCCCATCGGGGTGAACTCCCTGCCGCCATCCGCGCCGTCATCGGCAATCATCGCGAACTGGAGGACCTGTCCACCAGGTTCGGCATCCCGTTCCACCACGTGCCGTTCGCGGGTGAACGCAAGGCCGAGGCGTTCGCCGAGGTGGGACGGATCGTGGACGGTTATCAACCGGACGCGGTGGTGCTGGCGCGGTTCATGCAGATCCTGCCGCCGCAGTTGTGTGATGCGTGGGCCGGCCGGGCCATCAACATCCATCACAGCTTCCTGCCCAGCTTCATCGGCGCCCGGCCCTACCATCAGGCCTTTGCTCGAGGTGTGAAACTCATCGGCGCCACCTGCCACTACGTCACAGCAGATCTCGACGCCGGACCGATCATCGAGCAGGACGTGATCCGTGTCGACCACAGCGACTCGGTCGCCGACATGGTCCGTCAGGGTCGGGACATCGAGACCCTGGTGCTCTCTCGTGGTCTGCGCTGGCACCTCGAGGATCGCGTCCTGGTCCACGGCCGCAAGACCGTCGTCTTCAACTGACGACCCCGATACAGCACACCGCCCCGCGACTTTCGTCGCGGGGCGGTGGCCGAGTCTGTGCCGAATGGCTACTCGCCGGTGCCGGCGTCGTCGTTGCCGAGCGAACCGGTGAGCACATTGCCGAGGATCTCCTCGATAGCGCCGGAGATGCCGCCTTCGATTGCGTCTGACATATCTACTCCTTCGTCATCGGTGAGATTGTTCGTAGATCACCGTCCGCTCTCACCCGTGCGTCGGCTCGTTGCCGACGTTACATATCGATTTCGGAAATGTCTCCCCTACCGTCGAGATCAATTACCGGAACTCCGAGAAAACAGGGGCGAAGGGCCGGCATTGCCGCAGGTGAGCTGCCGAAGACACATTGATTGAAATCAACGTAAACAGAATCCGAACATTTTCTCGATGCATCGACAATGCAACGTACTGCGCGTTGTCGCCGTTCTTGATCTGACCCAGAAAGAGGTCAGCGGCTGGTGGCGCCGCGCGTCACCAACCGCTGAACCGTATTCCGTCTGATCAGGCCCCGGAATCACTGCCGTCGATCGATCCGCCGCCGATCGAACCCGCGTCTCCGAGACCGCCGAGAATCGCCTCGACGGCTCCACCGATCGCACCAGCGATACCGCCCTCGACAATGCCTGCCATATCCGTCTCCCTTGATGGTGATGAGATCTCTCGTCTTCGGCCGCACGTCTCATCTCGCGGAACGACCTGACGGCGACGTTACAGACCGATCACGGAAACGTCCTCCGATATGAATAATTGATGGTTTGCCTTATCAAATGATGATCTAACAAACGTGCAATCGATGTCCGACAGTTCGAATGGACCCCCGAAAAGCACACCCGTGTGCTGATATGGCGGAATGACAGAGGTGCAGACGGCCGACGTGCGGGTGCGCCCCCTCATCACCGATGACCGTGACCGCGCACTCGATCTCCTCGAAAACGGGATTCGCGAAGTCCCCGTGTACCGCTGGCTGTTGGGCGAGGCGGCCCCCGTCGAGGCGTTTCGCTGGTACGGCGACATTCTCTTCACCGACCACCTGCCGGGGGCGCAGGGAATGTTCACGCCCGAGGGCGAAATGGTCGCCCTGATGGCCGTCGCCGGCCCCGACCACCACACCCAACCCGTCGACGACGAATTGATGGCGCGCTCGCGCCATTTCGTGATCGCCATCGACGGTTTCATCGCTCGCTTCCGCGAACTGCAGGAGAAGTCCCGGGCACGTGCGGTCGGCGGTGCACACAGCATCGTCTTCGCACTGGTCCACCCGGACCATCGACGACACGGAACGCTCGCAGCGCTCCTCGAGCCGGTTCTGCGACAAGCTCTCGACGCGGGATCGCCGGTCACCGCCAGCACCGCGGATGCGCAGATGATCGACGTGTATGCCCGCAAATGGCGCGGCCGGGTCTACGACGAGTTCACCCTGACGGATGGGCCGACGGTCTGGTTCCTGAGAGTCGACCCACCCGGAACCGTCGTCTAGCCCCCGGCGGGTGCGCGACCGGTCAGACCGAGCAGCCGCCCGACTGCCCCTGCGACGACGTGCCGGTCATCTCACTCGTCAACTGCACGTCCGAACCGCTGACCCCGAACTCGAGGCCCGTGTCGGTGACCTTCAGCGAGTCGACCTGCACCTCGTCGAAGAAGGGTCCGAGCGACGAGGTCGTGATCTGATCGACGATCTGCTGCGCGAAGTCCGGCGGAATGCCGAACACCAGCGCGCTGGCCTTGACGACCTCGAAGTCGACCCGGCCGTCCTTGAGAACGGGTTTGATCGTCGCCGACACCGGCACCTGGAAGACCATGACCGGGAACGCGGCCTGGACCTCGAAGGTGCCGTCGGCGGCGTTGCCGGTGATCTGCTCGACCGCGCCGACACCGCCCGCCCCGGTTCCGGTGCCGGTCCCGGCGCCGGACGCCTGCTCCTTGCTCAATTCGACGATCCGCTCGTACGGGATGAAGCCCGTGCCGTTGAGACTGCGGATGTCGGTGGAGTTCTCGGTGCCGGAGATACCGTCGGCGCGCATGTGCAGGCGGACGCCCCCGGCACTGTCATCGGTGTCGACCTGGACGAACGGGATGTCACCGCTGCCCTGCAGGATGATCGGCTTGCGGCTCAGCGACACCTCGGTGGGCACGCCGGTGAGTCCGCTGAAGGACTCCTCGAGACAGTTGGTGACCTTGTTGCGCAGGTACAGCTCGCTGCCGACCGCGCCGATCACCACCAGGAGCAGCACGCCGACCAGGCTGAAGGCCACGATCTTGCCCGTGCTGCGCTTCTTGCGCGGTGAGGTGAAGACCGGCCCGCTGCCGGTGGGGTCGGCAGGACCCGGGGTGATCGGTCCCGACGCCGCGGCGGGGCCGTAGGGATCCTCGCCGGGTGCGAACTGGGACGTCGGCGGCTTGGTACCGCCGAGATCCGTGGTGTCGCCGTCCGACGGCGGGATGGCGGAGTACGCCTGCCCACCCGGGACGATCGGCTCGGTCGCGAACTGCTCGGTCGCGGGAGGCTCACCGTGACCTGCGCCGGGGACCGGCTGCCATTCGCCGCCTCGTTCGGCCGGAGTCGTCTCGCCGGCCGCGGGATCGGTGTGGGTGGGGTCACCCGCGTGCGGATCGAGCTTCCCGGTCTCGTCGGCGGGCTCCCCGGATGAGGAATCGGGGCGGGGCGTGTTGCTGTCGCTCATGGGTTCCGTCCTGGGTCGTCTGACTCGCGGAGCCGCGCGTGGGCCGGCGTCACGTCGTTGTCCGTTCCACCGCCGACCGGCAGGGGCCGCTCGTTGGCGAGGACTGCCAGTTGCGTACGGGCCTTCTCGACCAGTGCTAGGTCGAGGTCGTGCACGTCCACCCGGATGCTATCCGGATACGCGGCGACCAACGTACCGAACGGGTCTGTGATTTGGCTGTGTCCGATTCCGGTGGGCGCACTCGACGACGCGGCCTCGTCGTCGGTGGGAACTGCCTGGTCGACGGCCACCACGAAGGTCGTCGAGTCCAGCGCTCGGGCCGCGGCGAGCACCTCCCACTGACGGAGCTTGCCCGGGCCGGCACCCCACGACGTGGGGACCACGATCACCTGGGCCCCCAACCGGGCCAGATGGGTGAACAGCCCCGGGAAACGGATGTCGTAGCAGGTGGCGACACCGACGGTGACGCCCCCGACCTCGAACGTCAGTGGTTCCGAGCCCGGGGCCACGTTCTTCGACTCCGTGAAACCGAACGCGTCGTAGAGGTGGATCTTGTGATACTCCAGACGGGTTTCGTCCGGATGGGCCACGACGAGGGTGTTGCGGACGCGGCCGTCGCCGGAGGGGGTGAACATACCGGCCACCACCGTGACGCCCGACGCCGCGGCGACTTCGGACACCCCGCGTGCCCACGGACCGTCGATGTCCTCGGCGACGGGTTTCAACGGCACGCCGAACCGGCACATCGTGGCCTCCGGGAACACGACGAGCTCGGCGCCGCGGGATGCCGCCTCCTCGGTGGCCGAACGCAGCGTCGCCAGGTTGGCGGTCGGGTCGTCGGTCGAACTGATCTGGGCCATCGCCACACGCATAGCGGCCACAGTATCTACTTGGGCGAGACCGCCTCCCACGGAACCGTCAGCACGTTGTCCGACAGGCGACGCCTCGGCACCTCGCAGTCGATCCCGCGTTCGCGGAGCAGACCCAGCGCATGCATCCACCGGACCCGCGGGCCGTACGGCGCCAGCGGGGCGGCGACGTCCCAGCACTGGTCGGCCAGGGCCAGCAGCGCATGAATCCGCTCACCCGGGACATTGCGATGGATCAACGCCTTGGGCAGACGCTCGGCCAGTTCCGACGGACGGTCCGAATGCTCCGGGGCCCAACTGAGCGTCAGGCTGACCGGACCATCGGAGTCGAGGAGTACCCAACTGCACCGCCGGCCTATCTCGTCGCAGGTGCCCTCCACGATGACCCCGCCCGGAGCGAGGGCCGAGCGCATCCGCGCCCACGCATCATCGACCTCGTCCTCGTCGTACTGGCGCAGGACGTTGAACGCGCGCACCAGGCGCGGCCGCAGGCCACCCAGCTCGAAGCCGCCCAATCCGAACCGGACACCCGCGCGCGGCTCGACGACGCGTTCGGGGTCGATCTCGAGGCCGACCATCTCCAGATCCGCCGCGACGGAACGCAGCCGCACGGCCATCTCGACGGTCGTGTCCGGGCGCGCACCGTAACCGAGGTCGACGACGAGGGGGCGCGGGGTGTATAGCGCGGATCGAACCAGCGGCGAGTGCACCATCCATCGGTCGACGCGCCGAAGCCGGTTGATGTTCGTCGTACCCCGGGTGACCCGGCCCTGCGGTCTGTGACCGGGTCTTATTCGGCCAGGACGGCTCACAAGTTCTTGGCGACCCAGTCCTTGGCGTACTCGGCCTCGGCGCGGAAGAGGTCGACGAGGTTGATCAGGATCATCTGCTCGAGCTTGCCGTTGACGAAGGGGACGAAGACCTTGGCCTCGCTGGTCCGGCGGATGGTGCAGCCGCCGTTGTCGGTGGGGAAGAGCTCCTGCCAGCCGTTGAGACTGCCCGGTCCCGCGGGGATCGACGCGTTGTACGTGCCCTTGGTGTTGTCCGGATCGAAGGGCCCCAGGGTCTCCTCGCGGGTGATGACCATGTCCTTCTTCATCACCGTTTTCGCGAGCGGAGGCAGTTGATCGCTGCCGATAGTCTGCTTGAGGACCACCCGGATGCCCGTCTCGTCGGAGACGAAGGAGTCGACCTCGCAGTGCGGGGAGATCATCTGGAAGCCTGCCATCATGTCGTCCCAGTACTGCTTGGTGCTCTGGGCCTGATAGAGCTTCTCCGCGGGGTGTGTGTACCGAGCGGAGTAGCTGAGCCGTCGTGCCATGCAGCCCAGGCTACGTCAGCGGATTTTCGCTCTCCCACTCGACGGTGTGTCCGCGCTC
Source organism: Gordonia terrae (assembly GCF_001698225.1). Classification (NCBI taxonomy): domain Bacteria; kingdom Bacillati; phylum Actinomycetota; class Actinomycetes; order Mycobacteriales; family Gordoniaceae; genus Gordonia; species Gordonia terrae. The sequence continues at coordinate 835,007 of NZ_CP016594.1, read as the reverse complement.
CGCGTCGAGCAGCGCCGACAACTCGCTGACCACCGACTTCTCGATCTTGCCGCCGAAGAGTGGCAGATTCACCGTCACCTCGGCGCGATTGTCGGTGGTCGCCGGATCGCCGGTCGTCAGCGTCGTGCCGGTGACGTCGACCGGTACCGGCGCCCCGTCGACCGTCGCATGGGTCTCCCCCTCGATCCGGTCGCCGACCAGGCGGTATGTGTTCTTGCGCGGGATGCGGAGGTCGCCCGGCATCACCTTGGTGACCGCCGAGGGCAGCTTGTCCGCGGGGATGCCCTGCTGGATCTCCACCGTCACCGTGTCACCGGCGATGGTCACCTTCTCGACATGACCGTGTCCGGAGTTCATGCGCTCGACGAGGTCGTGCCAGTACTTCTCGGTGGTGTAGATCGCCCACAGTCGCGCGGTGGAGAAGGGATAGGACACCGTGTGCTGCAGCTTGCTCGCCATGGAGAGAACGCTACCGCTCGCCGGTTAACGTTGAGGACGTGACCGACACGCAGGCGCCGCTGAGCGCGCCCCTCGCCGAGCTGACCACCCTGCGTCTGGGCGGACCCGCGCGCGAGATCATCCGATGCGCCGACACCCGCACCATCGTGGAGACCATCCTCGACCTCGATGAACGATCCGAGCCGGTGCTCGTGGTCGGCGGCGGTTCGAACCTCGTCATCGGCGATGCCGGCTTCGACGGCACCGCGGTCGTCCTCGCGAGCGACGGCGTCGAGTTCGGCTCCGGGCGCGAGTCGGGTCGCGCGCACGTCGTCGCCGACGCCGGGGTGGGCTGGGACGAACTGGTCGCCGCGACGGTGGACGCAGGTTACGGCGGGCTCGAGTGCCTGTCCGGAATCCCCGGCGCCGCAGGGGCGACGCCGGTTCAGAACGTCGGCGCCTACGGCGTCGAGGTGGCCGACATCCTGCGGTCGGTCCAGGTCCTGGACCGACGCTCCGGAAATCTGCGGTGGGTCTCCCCCGCCGAGCTGGGCCTGGGGTATCGGACCAGCAATCTGAAGCACCGTCACGACTTCGTGGTCGTCGCGGTGTCGTTCTGGCTCAACGAGAATCGCGCGAGCCAGCCCATCCGCTATCGCGAACTCGCGACCCGTGTGGGCGTCGAACCGGATGATCGTGTCGACGCGGCAGAGGTCCGCGCGGCCGTCCTGGGCCTGCGCGCCGGCAAGGGCATGGTCCTCGACGCCGCGGACTTCGACACCTGGAGTGCCGGATCGTTTTTCACGAATCCGATCGTGCCGGGGGCCGAGGCCCCGGCGGTACTCGAACGGATCGCGGCGCGCGTCGGCGACGATGTCGCGATCCCGACCTATCCCGCCGGTTCCGACGACGCCGACCGGGCGATCAAGTTGTCGGCCGGGTGGCTGATCGAACGGGCCGGATTCCACCGCGGCCACCCGGGCCCGGACGCGGCGGTCAGGTTGTCGACCAAACACACTCTGGCACTGACCAATCGGGGCTCAGCGACCACCACGCAACTACTCGACCTCGCCCGCGAGGTGCGCGACGGGGTCGCCGATGCATTCGGTGTGACGCTGCGACCGGAGCCGGTCCTGGTCAACTGCAGTCTCTGACGAGGACCGTCAGACCGACTGGACGTCCTTGCGCTCCTCGGTCGCCCGCGAGCTCTCTGCGACGACCTCGTCGAGAAGGGCGTTGAAGCGCTCGGCGGCCTCGATGCTCGACATGTGTCCGACACCCTCGTAGACCACCAAGTCGCGCAGGGAGCCGTTGCGCCGCAACACCTCCGCCATCTGCTCGGCGTGCAGTCGCGGAGTGAGCCGGTCCTCGGTGCCGACGACCACCGTGGTGGGCACCGACAGTGCCGCGAGTCCGGCGGTGACGTCGAGCTTCCCCATCGCCGATCCCCACCCGGCGCGAGCGCGGGGTGGGCACGCCCCGATCATCTCGTCCACGAACTCGACGTGTGCCCGGCGGGCGTTCGGCCCCAGCGCGATGTAGTGCGAGAAGCGCACACCGTAAGACGTCTTCGGGATGGGCACGGGGACCGAGGTGATCATCTTCGCTGCCGCCGGGGCGAACGGCTTGGCGTACACGGGCAGATCGACGGGGATCAGCAGGTGGTTGTCCATGACCGCCTTGGCCGCGGTCGACACCAGCACCACCGACGACACCCGCGACCCGACCTTCTCGGGATTCTGGGCCGCCCAGGACATGATGGTCATGCCACCCATGCTGTGTCCCACCAGGATCGCGCGACGCCCCGCGGGCACCGCGGCTTCCAGCACCGCGTCGAGATCCTGGCCGAGCATCGCCACGGTCGGTCTGCGGCGGCCACGTTCACTCCGACCGTGACCTCGCTGGTCGTAGGCGACGACCCGCCGGGAGCCGCCCTCGGTGGCGGCGAGGTGATTGATCTGGGGGTACCAGTAGGCGGTGTTGCAGGTCCAGCCGTGGACCATCACGATGACGTCGCCCGTGTCGTCGACGTCGGAGTCGGGCGCGTCCCCGTAGACCTCGACATTGAGCTGCGTCCCGTCCGCGGTGCGGACCTCGAGGCGCCGTGGGGCGTTGTCCGGCCGGGTGAGCAGATCATCCGGTCCGTCGTCGACGGCGGCGTCGGCGTGTAGCGCTTCACGCGCGAGGCGCGTGAAGATCGTTCCGATCCCCACCGCAACCGCGCCGGCACCGATCGCGGTGGCGACACCGCCCGCACTGGCCAATGATTTCGTGTTCACTCGGCACCCCTCACCTCTGGAGGACCTCACCGGTCCACTGCGAGGCACCGAATCCGGCTCAGCGCCCCGTCTCGGGGTTCAATGTACCAATGTCCGTTGTCTCATAGTTCGGCTGTGCCTGCTCTGGCTCGTCGTCAGCGGGTATGACCGGCGCGGGAACCTCGGCGTCGAAGTAGGTGGCCGCCTGACCGATGGCCTTCGAGATCTGCTCGTCGAGCGCCTTGCGGAAGGTGGTCTCGACGATCTCGTGGGCGATCGGCCGCACGGTCTGGATGAGGTCGGCCATCTCGCTGACCCCGGCCTCGCCCAGGTCGGGGAGATTCTCGTCGAAGTACTTGTCGGTGATGATCGAGACGAAGCTGGTGGCGACGTCTTCGAGGTCTTCCTGGACGCGTACCCACCGGTCGAGCAGCACGTCGATGTCGACCCCGCTCTTGACCAGGATCTCGGCACCCTCGAGCAACTCCGGGTTGCGGATGGCGTAGTGCGCGCCGTCCTTCGCCAGCAACCCGAGCTTCTGACTGAGTGCGATCGACCGGTCGCTGGCGTTCAGCGTCTTGCGGAGCTCGGTGATGGTGATCGTCGCGGCACGCTTGAAGTTGCGGAACCGGCCGCCCTTCGGCGTGCCACGGAGGATCTGCTCGACCCGCATGCCGTGATGTGCCGCGTGCAACAGCTCACTGATGGTGGCGAAGGTGTACCCGCGCTCGAGCATGCGCGAGATGAGATTCAACCGGACGAGGTGCTGGTCGGAGTACCAGCCGGCGCGACCACGGATGGTGGGTGGCGGCAGCAGTCCGCGGTCCTGGTAGACCCGGATGTTGCGCACGCTGACCCCGGACGCCTCGGCCAGGTCGTTGATCCGATATTCCGCCACGACGGGTCAGGCCCTTTTGCTGAACCAGGACTTGCCCTGGATGTCGTCGACACGTTGGCGCACGTCGACGAGGTAGACGAGCATGGCGACCACCCCGATGATGCCCAGGAAGTTCACCGCCCCGAAGAACCAGATGAACAGGGTCGCGGCTGCGAGGATCGAGACCCAGATGACCTTGCTCTGCCGGTCCACCGCCGGGAAGGCGTCGGGCCGTTGGATGGCCGCATGGATCAGCGCGAGGGTCGAGGCGATGCCCGCGACCAACGTCAGGGTCAACATGATCAGACTCTGGCCGTAGGCCAATACGCTGAAGAAGTCCACGTCGAACACTGTAGTCGCGCGAGTCGGGTTTGCTGCGACACCCTACGATGCGGAGCCGTCACCCGCCCCGTTCGGCGTCATTCCGCGCCGGGAGACGCCTTCTTCGCGGGCGTCTTCTTGGCCGGGGTCTTCGTGGCCGGGGTCTTCGTGGCCGGGGTCTTCTTGGCTGCAGCCTTCTTCGCCGCGGCCTTCGTGGCCGGGGCCTTCTTCGCGGGCGTCTTCTTGGCGGGCGTCTTCTTCGCGGGCGTCTCGGCCGGGGCCTTCGTCGCGGCAGCCTTCTTGGCCCCCGCCGTCTTCTCGGCCCCCGCCGTCTTCTTGGCCCCCGCTGTCTTCTTGGCCCCCGCCGTCTTCTTGGCGGCGGCCCGTTCGGCGGCGCCTCGGACGGCCGCGGCCTTCTTGGTGGCGGCCTTGGCGGGCGCCGCCGTGCTTGCGGCGGTCTTCTTCGCCGGGGCCTTCTTCGCCGGGGCCTTTTTCGCCGGGGTCTTCTTCGCCGGGGCGTTCGTCGCGGCCGCCTTCGCGGTGGGAGACTTCTTCGCTGCGGCCTTCCGGGTCTCGGCCGGCGGTTCGGGTGGCGTGCTCACCGGGGCCCGGTCGACCGCCGCCTTGGCCTCGGCGACCCTCGCCGCCGCCTTCGGCGAGAGCGAAGCCTGCGCTTCGGGCGTTGCCTGACCGGACCGCGGGGTGTTCGCCGACGCCTCGGTGTCGGCATCGGAACGGTTCGCCAGCTTCAGCGCACGCTCGCCGACCGCACGGGTCTGCTCGGAGATCGAGCCCAGCGCGTCTTCGGTGAGGCCGACCGCGTCGTTGTACACCTTCTCGAGCTTCGGCAGATTCTCCCCGAGGAGCGGCTGCGACTTCAGCTTCTCCACCGCCTCGTCCCGTCGTTCCGACAGGGCGGTCAGCAGGCCTGCGGCGACCGCCAGGTACGCCTCGGCGACCTTCCGCAACTCCTCCGGCGAGAACCTGGTCTTCAATTCCTCTATCTCCGCGGGCAATTCGACCGGCAGAGCCGACAGTTTGGTCCTGGCCTCCTCGAACAGCGCCAGAGCTGTCGCGAGCGCCTCGTCGATCCGCGCCTGCGCGTCATCCCGCGACTCCGTCAGCCGTGCCTCGAGTTTCGACTGTGTCGAACCGACGGTCTCGACGAGCTTGGACTGGGTGTTCTCGACGGTTTCCGCGATCTTGGACTGCGCGTCGGCAACCCTCGCCTGGGTCGAACCGACGGTCTCGACGAGCTTGGATTGGGCCTGCTCGCTCGCGGCCTCGCCGCGCTCGCGCACGTCTGCGAGCAGAGCAGCCACCTGCCCCACGGCTGTGGTCAACGGGTTCTCGCTCATCAACTACTCCTTGCCGGTCGACTCGAGCGTGTTCTCTTTTCGGAATGACTCGTAGATCTCCAGCAACATCTGCTTCTGGCGTTCGTTGATGGAGTCATCTGCGATGAGAGCATCACGGACCGGACTCGCGGGCCGTTCTTCGAGTATCCCCGCCCGCACATACAGGACCTCGGCCGACACGCGGAGCCCCTTGGCGATCTGGGCGAGCACCTCCGCCGACGGTTTCCGCAGTCCACGCTCGATCTGACTGAGGTAGGGATTGCTCACGCCGGCCCGCTCCGCGAGCTGACGCAGCGAGACCTTGCCCGCCACGCGTTGCGATCGGATGAAGGCGCCGATGTCCTGGGCCGCGTTGGCCACGGCCTCCACCGCCTCCACGGCGATCGGCGTCGACCCGTCGTCCCCTTCGTCGGCGACCTCCGAACCGGCTGCGGCAGTGGACGATCCCGTGACCGGGACGGCGTCTGCGACCGAGGCGTCGTCGGCGTCGGGAGACGCGTCGTCCTTCTCGGGTTGCATCAACGCTCCGTTCCCCGGGACCTGTTCCGGTGTCGTCGGTCGGGACGCTCGGCGAGGTGTCCGACTTCAGGCCCGTTCCCCCAGTATCAACACGACTGCTAACCCGTGCAAGCACACAGCAAACTGCCCGGTGTCGACGCCGCGGCCGACCGCCCCACGACCCGTCAGGAGAAGATCAGCACCGACGTGGAGTAGATGACGAGTCCGGCGAGTGCGCCGACAACGGTGCCGTTGATGCGGATGAACTGCAGGTCCCGGCCGACCTGGAGTTCGATCTTGCGACTGGTGTCGTCGGCATCCCACCCGCGCACGGTCTCGGTGATGACCGAGATGATCTCCTGTGAATAGTTCGCGGCGACGTGGTGTGCGACCCTCGCCACCCAGCCGTTCATCTTCTCCTGCAGCGGACGATCGTCACGGATTCGCTGCGCGAGCTGGATGATCGAGTCCGACAGCGTGTTCCGCAGGGTGCTGTTCGGGTCCGACAGCATCTCCTCGATCACGGCCTTGCCGGTCTGCCATGCCGTCGACGCCGCGCCGGTCACCTCGTCGCGCCCCACCAGTTCGAGCTTGAGAGCCTCGAACTTCGCGATCATGTCGGGGTCGTTCTGCAGGTCGTCGGCGAACTTCTCCACGAATTGGTGCATGGCGCGGCGCAATTCGTGGTCGGGATCCATCCGCACCTTGTAGGTGAAATCGACGAGTTCGCGATAGATCCGGTCACCCACCAGGTTGTTCACGAACTTCGGCGTCCACTGCGGTCCGTCCCGGTCGACCACCCGGTCGACGAGGTCCTGACTGCCGACCGCCCACTCGTGTGCCCGATCACACAGCAGCTGGAACACCGGTTCCAGCCGATCCTCGGCGATGAGTTGTTCGAGGATGCGGCCGGTGGGCGGCGCCCACTGCGGTTCGGCCGCCCACTTCAGCGCCGCCTGGATGAGCTGTTCGACGTCCTCGTCGCGCAGCATCTCGGCGGCGAGCTTGATCGCGCGCGCGGCCTCACCGCTGACCCGCGGTGCGTTGCGCGGGTCCGCGACCCACGTCGACAGGCGCCGCGGCAGATCGAGTTGCTCGGCGCGATAGACCACGACGTCGGGCGTCATGAAGTTCTCTTCGATGAAGCCGCCCAGCTGGTCGCCGATGTCGTCCTTCTTCTTGCGGATCAGCGCGGTGTGCGGGATCGGGATACCCAGCGGATGGCGGAAGAGCGCGGTCACCGCGAACCAGTCGGCGAGCGCGCCCACCATCCCGGCTTCCGAGGCCGCGCGGACATAGCCGACCCATGCCGCCACCTCGGCGCCGTCGCGATGCTCGAGGTAGCGGGTGAACAGATACACGATCGCCGCGAAGACCAGGAAGCCCGTGGCCACGGCTTTCATCTTGCGCAGATCCCTGCGCCTGCCCTCGTCTCCGGCGCTGTTCCCGCCGAATCCGGGCGAGGACGACTTGGCCGGCGGGCCCTCGTGCTGACCGGCGACTCCCGGGATGACTGTCGATGCCATGGGACCAGTGTCACCCATCGAGCGACTACGCTGGCTGCGTGATGGCCAACCGCCCGAATCCCGCCGCCGCGGCGCGCGCAGCAGTGGCGGCCGCGGCCAACGTGACGCGCGGGCTCGAACAGGTCCTGACGACCGTCACCGAGTCGGTCGCCGAGACCGGCGCCAAACCCGACGGTCGCAAACAGCGCTGGGAGAAACACAAGCTCGCTCGACGCACCGAACTCACCGACGGCGTCATCGCCGCGGTCCGCGACCTGGGCGCCGACGTCGGGATGGATGAGATCGCCGCGCACATCGGTGTCTCGAAAACGGTGCTGTACCGCTACTTCGCCGACAAGAGCGACCTCGGCGTGGCGACGACGGTGCGATTCTTCGAGACGACGATCTACCCGCGGCTGACCGAGGCGATCGCCGACGATCTCGACGAGTACACCCTCACCCACACCATCATCGGGGTGTACGTCCACGCCGTCGACGACGAACCGCAGCTGTACCGATTCGCGCTGGCGAGTTCGCCGACGTCGTCGCCGGCGCCGGCGGATTCCGTGCGACTGGTCACCCAACTGGTCATGGGCAGCATCCAGATGCGGATGGCCGAGCGCGGCGCGGACACCACGGGAGCCGAACTCTGGTCACATGCCCTCGTCGGCGGTATCCAGCACGTCGTCGACTGGTGGATGACCAAACGCACCCTCAGCGCGGACGAGGTGGTGGATTATCTGACCATGATGGTCTGGAGCGCGGTCGTGGGTGTGTGGCAGGTCAACGGATCGCGGGAGAAGTTTCTCGCGGCGCCGCCTGCGCTCTTCGATTCCCTGCCCACCGATCCCCTGCCCACCGATCCCACCGCCGGAACCGCAGGCGAATGACGGGACGCGTTGCGCTCGTGACCGGCGGCAGCCGCGGCGTCGGGCACGGAATCGCTCGCGCGCTCATCGACGACGGGTGGACGACCTACGTCACCTCACGGGCGGGATCGGGACCCGACGGCGCTCGAGCGCTCGCCTGTGATCACGCCGACGATGCCGCGGTGTCCGCGGTGTTCGACCGGATCGGCACGGACACAGGCCGACTCGATCTGCTCGTCAACAACGCGTGGGCAGCTCCGAAGGGTTTCGGCGGTTTCTCCGAACCGTTCTGGGAACGCCCCGTCGACGACTGGGACACCTTGATCGGCGTCGGACTGCGAGCCCACTACGTGGCTTCGGTGCATGCGGCCCGAGTGATGACGGAGGCCGGCAGCGGGCTCATCGCGAACATCTCGTCGTTCGGCTCGCGCGGTCATCTGCATTCGGTTCTGTACGGGATGAGCAAGACCGCCCTGGACAAGATGGCCGCCGACATGGCGAAGGAACTACGCGGCACCGGCGTCAGTTCGATCTCGTTGTGGCTCGGCCTGATCCGCACCGAGCTGCTGTTGTCTCTCGGCCTCGACGAGTTCGCCGGTTTCTCACTCGCGCGTGCCGAGGACCCCGAATTCGTCGGCCGCGTCATCGCCCGGCTGGCCGCCGACCCCCGGCTCTCCCGACTCAGCGGACACACACTGGTCACCGCCGAGCTGGGCAGGGAGTACGGGATCGTCAATAACGATGGCACGCCGCCGGATTCACACCGCGCCGCCTTCGGCGGCGGACCGCTCTTCCCGCCGCCGGGCGAGCAGGCAACCGACCCCGAACCCGCATCCGAATCCGAATCCGAATCCGAGAGGACGCCGTCATGAGCACCGGTTGGTCCACCCCCGCCGTCGAGGCCCTGCGCGCCAAGGCAATCGGACCGGTGGCGTCGTTCGATCCGGAGACGACTCCCGGCTTCGACGGCGACAAGGCCGCCGGCACCGACCTCCTCGCGCAGCGCGGTGACGTACTCGCCGACCTGCAGGAATTGTTGTTCGCCAATGGTCGGGCCGGCGATCATCGGTCGGTGTTGCTCGTCCTACAGGGCATGGACACGGCGGGCAAGGGCGGCATCGTGCGTCACGTCGGCGGCCTGTTGGACCCGCAGGGCCTGTCGGTGAAAGGGTTCGGCAAGCCCACGAAAGAGGAACTGCAGCACGACTTCCTCTGGCGAATCCATCGGGCCCTGCCGCCCGCCGGTCGCATCGGGATCTTCGACCGATCGCACTACGAGGACGTCCTGCCGGTCCGGGTACACAATCTGGTTCCGCAGTCGGAGTGGGAGAAGCGCTACGACCTGATCAACCAGTTCGAGTCCGAGCTCGTCGCCGGCGGGACGACCGTTCTCAAGTGCTGTCTCGTGGTGTCGAAGGACGAACAGAAGGCCCGCCTGGCGCAGCGTCTGGACCGGCCGGACAAGTACTGGAAGTACAACCCGGGCGACGTCGACGAACGCGGCCACTGGGATGCCTACCTCGAGGCATACCAGGCGATCTTCGACCTCACCGACCGCGACTCTGCACCGTGGTTGGTCATCCCGTCGAACCACAAGTGGTACGCACGTCTCGCGGTGTGCGAACTCCTCATCGACGCGCTCACCCGTCTCGATCTCGATTGGCCACCGGCCGATTTCGACGTCGAGGCCGAGAAGAAGCGGCTCGCCGCCGCCGACTGAAATCTGCTCAGGGAGCAGATGGGCGACGTGCTTGCACCCAGTGCGCCACCAGCCCGACGACGAGAGCCCAGAACGCGCCACCGATCCCGGCGAAGGTGACACCCGCGGCCGCGGTCACGAAGGTCAGTGCCGCGGGCATGCGGACCTCCGCCTTCTCGAACGCACCGAGGATCGACGCCACGAAGGTGGTCAACAGCGCAAGTCCCGCAACCGCTTCGAGCAATCCCTCCGGTGCGATCGCCGTGATGACCACCAGCGCGCCCGACAGCGCTGCGAGCACGAGACTCATCGAACCCGTCGCCACACCGGCGATCCACCGGCGCGACCGGTCGGCACCCGCCTCCGGGCCTGCGGCCAGTGCCGCGGACAGCGCGGCGAGGTTGATCGCGTGGCCGCCGAATGGCGCACCGAGCACTGTTCCGGCCCCGGTCACGAACATCGCCGGCCGCCAGGGCGTCTCGTAGCCGAAGGACTTGAGCACGGCCACCCCCGGAACATTCTGCGAGGCCATCGTGACGATGTAGAGCGGAACCGCGAGCCCGACGATCGCGCTCACATCGAAAGCCGGTGTGGTCCAGGTCAGTTGCGGCCACCACGACTCACCCGCCCAGCCACTGTAATCGTCGAGGACCAGGTTCACCCCGATCACGATCAGGGCCGTGACGAGCGCCAGCGGCAGTGCCCACCGCGGGAGCCATCGCATCGCCAGCAACCAGACGACGAGGATCGGAATGGTCGACCACGGTTGGGCGGCCAGTGAGGTCATCGGCGCGAGACACAGGGAGAGGAGGACCCCGGCCAGCATTGCCTGGGCGATCGGCGTCGGGATGCGGCCGATCAACCCGCCGAGCGCCGGCACCAGTCCGGTTGCGAGGATCAGCAACCCGACCACCAGAAAGGCGCCGATCGCCGCCGGCCACCCGGCATCGTAGGACGAGCCGGCCGATACGAGCAGTGCGGCGCCCGGCGTGGACCACGCCAGCGTCACCGGCCGGCGCGTGCGGAGTGACAGCAGGATCGACCCGAGTCCGAACAGAACAGTCAGCACGAGCAGACCCGACGCGGCCTGGGGCGGGTCGGCGCCCACCGAACGCAGTCCGGTCACCACCACGACGAAGGAGGAGGTGAACCCGACCAGGGAGGTCACCACCCCGGCGATGATCGGCTCGCTGGGAGTCGACGAGACGGGACTGGTCATGCCGCGAGCATAACGGTATCGTTCCGTAAACAGAACACTGCATGCGCGGTGTCCACGAGGTGAGAAACGAGCGCGGGCCCGGACGATGACACACGGCGATGACCGACGACGAGCCGTCGGGGCCCGGATCTCCGCCATTCGGAAGCAACGTGGCAAGAGTCTGTCCGGCCTCGCCCGGGAAGCGCGAATCGGCAAGGGTTCGCTGTCCGAACTCGAAGGTGGACAACGAAACCCGACCCTCGACACGCTGTACGCCATCGCCGGTCCGCTCGGCGTGCCGCTGTCCGCCCTCCTGGGCGAAGAATCCGGAGTCGAAGGCTCCGGCCCCCACCTCGCCGCCCGGGTGCTCCACGTCGAGCATCACGACGACGGGTCGGTCACCGAGGTCTTCTGGTTGCGCGTCAGCCCCGGCGGAACCAGGGAGTCGCCCGCGCACGGGCCCGGCGTGGTCGAACACGTACATGTGGTCAGCGGCCACCTCTGCGCCGGGCGCGCCGGCGAGGAGCACACGGCCGGGCCGGGCGACTCCCTGCAGTGGCTTTCCGACGTTCCGCACACCTATCGCAGCGACGACGGCGCCCTCGCGGTCCTGACCATCCGGACGCCCTGACGGCCTGCCGGATCCCTCTCCCGCGGTGCTGTTTCCGTCCCGCTGATGGGATCCGATCAGCGGGACGGAAGCGGGGCCGCGGGAAGCCAGGGAAACTCGATGGAGCCGAAACGCCCTCCGCTGCGTCGAATAGAGATGACCAGCTACCCAGTGGACCGCTACGGTCTGATCCGTCGCGGCGCCGCACTCGATGCGGCCTTCTCCGACAATCTGCTCGCCGCAGCAGTATCCGCCGGCGACCTGATCCGCCTCATCCCCGGCGTCTTCGTGCCGGCATCCGACGACTTCGCCGGGCACGAAGGCGATCAGGAGTTGCACCGCCTCAAATCTGTAGCGGTCGCCACGTCACAGCCCGCCAACGCACCGCAGCTGCCGCTGAGCAACGTGTCGGCCGCCGCGGTGCTCGGCCTTCCACTGCTGAAGCCCGACACCGACCGCGTCCACGTCACCAGCGGCAAGAAGGCCGGCGGATTCATCGCGACGCATCGTCACGTTCACGCAGCCGCCCTGACGGAGGACGAGCTCACCGTCGTCGACGGAATACTTGTCACCACAATCGAGCGAACCGCCGTCGATGTGGCGGCCGGGGGCGACTTCGCACAGGCGCTCACCGCCTTCGACCAGGCACTTCGTGCAGGCGCCGATCGTCAGCTCATGGGACGGATCCTGACCTCGCGTCGTCGCCAAGGGGGCAGAGTGGCGCGGCGTGCGCTGGCACTGGCCGATGGAGCGGCCGAAAGCGTCGGCGAATCGTGGAGTCGGGCGCAGATGATCGAGGCCGGCCTGCCTGCTCCGGGGCTGCAACACGAGTTCTGTGGGCGGAGCGGCGTCTACCGTGTCGATTTCGACTGGGAGGCGAAGCTAGTCGGGGAGTTCGACGGCATGGTGAAATACGGCCGCCTGCGGGCAGCAGGGAAGACCGTGGCCGATGTCGTGCTGCAGGAGAAGTTGCGCGAGGACGAGATCCGCGCGCTGGGCCCCGTCGTCGTGCGCTGGACCTGGTCGATGCTCGAGGACGGGTCCTTCATCGGCCTGCTCCGGCCATGGCTGGAGAAGTTCGAATTGATGAGCTGAGTCCCGCGGTCCCATTTCCCTCCCGCTGATCAGATCTCATCAGCGGGACGGAAACACCACCGCGGGACAGGGCCCTCGTCCGGGACAAAGGCACCCCGACACACGACAACGCCCCCGCCGAGGGCGGGGGCGTTGCGGATGCGACTGTGCGAGAGCTTACTTCGCGGTGGTCGGCTTCTTGACGGGAGCCTTCTTGGCCGGCGCCCGCTTGGCGGCGGTCTTCTTCACGGCCGGAACCGGGGTGTCCTTGGCCTCGGCCACCTTGGTGGCCGGCGACGACTTGGCGGCGCGACCCTTGGCCTCGACAGTGCCTGCGGCGCCGTCGATTTCCTTGGCCGCGTCGTCGGCCTGCTCCTTGACGTTGCTGCCGGCCTCTTCGATGGCGACGGCGACGTCCTCGACCTGCTCACTCGCGCGGCCGGCGAGCTTCGCCGCGCGGTCGCCGACCAGGCGGGTCTGGGTGGACACGACCCCGAGAGCATCCTCGGTGAGGTCGACCGCGTCGTTGTAGACCTTCTCGGCACGCGAGAGGTTCTCCTGGACGAGCGGCTTGGTGCGGAGGCGTTCGAGCGTGGCCTCACCGCGCTCGGCGAGCGAGGTGTAGAAGCCGTAGGCCTTCTCCACGTACGGATCGGTGATGCGCTTGAGCTCGTCGGCGGTCAGCTTGCCGCGCAGCTCCTCGAGGTCGCCGGGGACCTCCTCGGACAGCGAACCGATGCGGGTCTTGGCCTCGTCGAAGCGCGTCTGTGCGGTCTCCGGCAGATCCGTGATCCGGGTCTTGGCCTCGTCGAAACGCGACTGAGCGGTCTCGGCAGCAGCTTCGGTGCGCTCACGCAGTTCGGTCAGCTTCTCGGTGACCTGCGCGAAGGCGTAGTCGCCTGCGCCGACTGCGGCGTAGAGGGGGGCATAGTTGCGTTCGGTGGTGGTCACAATGGACTCCTTCGGGTTGGGTCACCAATCGCGCTGCAGCACATGCGGTCTCGCTCATCTCGGCATCTTCGCCGGGCGCATGTCGGAACATTCCGTCGCCTGTCGCCTCGAAACGTTCGGTGTCGCAAGCCGATTCGATCCGGCTCACACCGCGCGAGAAAAGGGGAACCGCGGCGCCATCGGTATTGGTGTTTCCGATATCCAGTATCCACGCTGTGCTAGCAAATGCAAGCATCCTGCTAACACTCGTGACGGAGGTCACTCGTACGCCCCGACAGACCGGTCAGATCACCCGTATCGGTGGAAGCCGTGGCCGGCCTTCTTGCCCAGACGGCCGGCCTCGACCATGCGCAGGAGCAGCGGAGGCGGCGAGTAGAGGGGCTCTTTGAACTCCTCGTACATCTTGTCGGCGATCGCCTTGACCGTATCGAGTCCGACGAGGTCGGCCAGCTTGAGCGGGCCCATCGGATGGGCGCAGCCCAGGACCATGGCCTTGTCGATGTCGTCGACCGTCGCGAAGCCGCTCTCCACCATCCGGATGGACGAGAGCAGGTACGGGACGAGCAGGGCGTTCACGACGAACCCGGACCGATCGGCCGATCGGACCACCTGCTTGCCCAGCACGTCGTGCGCGAAGGTCTCGGCGCGCTCGACGACCGCCGGCGTGGTCACCAGGGTGGTGACGACCTCGACCAGCGGGAGAACCGGGACGGGGTTGAAGAAGTGCATGCCGATGACACGAGCGGCATTCTGAGTTGCCATGCCCAGCTTCATGATCGGGATGGACGAGGTGTTCGACGCCAGGACGGCCTCGGGGTCGGCGACGACCTTGTCCAGTTGGGTGAAGATCTCGGTCTTGACCGTTTCGTCCTCGACGACGGCCTCGCACACGAGTTGACGGTCGGCGAAGTCGCCCAGGTCCGAGGTGAAGCGGAGTCGCAGCGACGCCTGTTCGCGTTCCCGCTCGGTCAGTTTGCCGCTGGAGACGCCGCGGTCGAGCGATCGGAGGACCCGATCGCGACCGGCGGCGGCCAGTTCGCGGGTGAATTCGTAGACGAGCACATCCGAGTGGGCACGCGCGCACACCTCGGCGATTCCGGCGCCCATCTGCCCTGCCCCCACCACCCCGACGCGGGAGATCGTCTGGCTTGTCATGTCGGCTCCTCCGAGAAAAACGTTCTGGCGACAACCGATTTCGCGAGAACAGGGGTGACTCCCAGGTACTGATCACGCCCGGGATACGCCAACAGGCGGCCCGCAGCGAAAGCCGCGGACCGCCTGACTGGTTTGCCAAATCACGCCAGAGGCGGTCGGGTTCCTAGTGGAACTGACCCTCCTCGGTCGAGCCCTTGAGAGCTGCGGTCGAGGTGTTGGGGTCGACGGTGGTGGCGATGTTGTCGAAGTAGCCTGCGCCGACCTCACGCTGGTGCTTGACGGCGGTGAAGCCACGCTCTTCGGCAGCCTTGAACTCGCGGTTCTGCAGGTCGACGAACGCCGACATCTGCTCGCGGGCGTAGCCGTAGGCCAGGTCGAACATGCCGTAGTTCAGCGAGTGGAAGCCGGCCAGCGTGATGAACTGGAAGGTGAAGCCCATGGCGCCGAGCTCGTTCTGGAACTTGGCGATGGTGCTGTCGTCGAGGTGCTTGCTCCAGTTGAACGACGGGCTGCAGTTGTAGGACAGCAGCTGGTCGGGGTACTCGCTCTTGACGGCCTCGGCGAACTTGCGCGCCAGCTCGAGATCGGGGGTGCCGGTCTCCATCCAGATCATGTCGGCGTAGGGAGCGTACGACTTCGCACGCTCGATGCACGGCTCGATGCCGTTCTTCACGTGGTAGTAGCCCTCGGCGGTGCGCTCACCGGTGACGAACTGCTTGTCGCGGTCGTCGACGTCCGAGGTGATCAGCGTCGCAGCCTCGGCGTCGGTGCGTGCGATGACGACGGTGGGCACACCGGCGACGTCGGCGGCCAGACGAGCCGAGTTCAGGGTGCGGACGTGCTGCTGGGTCGGGATCAGCACCTTGCCACCGAGGTGACCGCACTTCTTCTCCGAGGCGAGCTGATCCTCCCAGTGGGTACCGGCGGCACCCGCGGCGATCATGGCCTTCTGCAGCTCGTAGACGTTGAGGGCGCCACCGAAGCCGGCCTCACCGTCGGCGACGATCGGGACGACCCAGTTGTCGACCGAGTCGTCACCCTCGACACGGGCGATCTCGTCCGCGCGCAGCAGCGCGTTGTTGATGCGACGCACGACGCTCGGCACCGAGTTGGCCGGGTAGAGCGACTGGTCGGGGTAGGTGTGCCCGGAGAGGTTGGCGTCGCCGGCGACCTGCCAGCCCGAGAGGTACACGGCCTTCAGGCCGGCGCGAACCTGCTGCACGGCCTGGTTGCCGGTGAGGGCGCCGAGTGCGTTGATGTAGCTGCCGTCACCCTTGGTCACGCCGTCCCACAGGATCTCCGCGCCACGACGGGCGAGGGTGTGCTCCTCGACGACCGAACCCTGGAGCTCGGCGACCTGCTCGGCGGTGTAGTCGCGCTTGATGCCCTTCCAGCGCGGGTTGGTGTCCCAATCCTGCTGGATCTCTGCGGCGGTACGGGGCTTTCCGACGTTGCTCATTGGCTACTTCGCTTTCGTTGTCCTGCTCGTCCCGACCGGGGGCCGGATCGGGGCGACGGCCCGGCACGCCGCCGGAACCTCTCTGCTGACAGACAACCAACATCCTCGCCTGAAGGTGTTGACTCGCGGTCGGCGTCAGTCTCGGCCGAACTTGCGAACCTGCGGACTCGGTGTCGGTAGTGCCTGCAGCAAGGGTGCCACAAGACAAACCTGCAGGTCCAACCCTTGACCACTGCAAATCTGGGTTATTTTTCGTCACCGGTGTGCAAAGTTTGCAAATATTGATCTGTGAATCGCGAAGCATCGCCCGCCAAAAAGTACGTCCGTACTGGGATTTTCTACTCGCGGGTAGGAATGCACCTGGGTACCGAAGCGCTCTCAGTCCGCACGACGCCGGGAACGGTCAGGTGGCCGAGAGTGACGCCCTTCACACGATCCGGAGCCGCGTCGATCGCGGTCCGCGGGGCTCAGGGTGTGGTGACTCGTTCGACAGCGACGTCGAACAGGGCCGAGAAAGCGGCCGGATCGATCGGCTCGACCGGCGTGGTCGGCGGATCGGTCGCGCGGGTCGGCGCGCCCGACATCGTGAGTTGCACCGTCACCTGGCCCGACGCCGGGCGGTCGAGCAGTGCGTACCCCGCGAAGCCAATCTGCCGGCGGACGCCGCCGTCGGGAAGCGTCGTCGTGACGTCGGATCGGGTGACCAGCAACTGCTCACCGGGCAGCAACCCCCCGTCGACATCCGGCTGGGGCAGTTCGGTGTACACCGTGAGCACCCGGCTCCCCGACAGATGTCCGGTGGTGATCTCCGTCGTGGTGCGCGAGCAACGGCCCGTCGTTGTCAGACGATCGGCGTCGATGTCGCGAGATGCGGTGGTGACGAGTTCGACGAGGGTCCCCGTGGCGCCGTCACGAGCGGCCAGGACAGCGGAGTTGTCCGCGGTCAGCTGCTTGTTGAGCGACTCATCGGACGTGGGCCGACAGTACTCGGGCGAGACACGCGCCGACCGGGACGCATCGATGGCGGCCTGGTTCCCCCCGACGAGATCGGACACGGACAGCGGAGCGGCGGTATACCCGGGCGGCAGCTCCGACGCGGACAGCACCAGATCGGCGGGTCCCCGCGGAGCCGGCGCGGTCTCCGGACCGGCTGCACATCCCGCGACGCCGAGCGCCACGGCCGCGACCGACACGGCCAGCGCTGCCGGCGAGCGGCGTCGGCCGAGGAGGGTGAGCACGCGGTCACCGTACCCTGGGGGCGACGCTCAGGGCGGCGGCACCTGTCCGGGAGGTGGACGATGAGCAGGACCTATGTGGGGTCGCGGCTACGCCAGTTGCGTTCCGAGCGCGGCCTGTCGCAGGTCGCTCTCGCGCAGACCCTGTCGATCTCGGCGTCGTATCTCAATCAGATCGAGCACGATGCGCGTCCCCTCACCGCCTCGGTGCTCGCCAAGATCACCGAGGCCTTCGGCGTCGATGCCGGGTTCTTCGACTCGCAGGACGACGTCCGTCTGGTCGCCGAGTTGCGGGAGGCCCTGCTCGACGACGATCTCGAGGCCTCCCCCGGCGCGCTCGACGCACAGGGGATCAGCGCGATGGTCACGTCGCACCCCGAGATGGCGCAGGCGATGGTGAACCTCCACCGCCGCTACCGGATCGCGACCGATCAGCTGGCGGCGGCCACCGACGAACGCGGGGATCGCAGCATGCGCGGCACCATCAGCGCGCCGCACGAGGAAGTACGCGATTATTTTTATCAGCGCCGCAACTACATTCACGAACTCGACGTCGCTGCCGAGGGGATGACGACCCGGATGCGGATGCATTCCGCCGACATCCGCCGCGAGATCATGAATCGCATCGAGAGCGTCCACGGCATCAGCATCGTGCGACGCGTCGACCTCGGCGACTACACGCTGCACCGGTTCGACCGCGAGGCCCGGCGCCTGGAGTTCTCCGCATCGCTGTCGGCGGGGCAGCGGACGTTCAAACTCGCGAGCGAACTCTGCTATCTCGAATACCAGGATCTCCTCGACAAGCTGGTCGACGAGGCCAATTTCAGCAGCGAGGACGCCAGGGCGCTCGGACTCCTCGGTCTGGCGAACTATTTCGCCGCCGCGGTCGTCCTGCCCTACAGCCAGTTTCACGGCGCGGCGGAGGACTTCCGGTATGACATCGAACGACTGTCCGCCTTCTACTCAGTTTCGTACGAGACGATCTGCCACCGGCTCTCGACACTGCAGCGACCCAACCTACGCGGCATCCCCTGGTCGTTCGTTCGCGTCGACCGCGCGGGGAACATGTCGAAACGCCAGTCCGCCACCGGTTTCCACTTCTCGCAGAGCGGCGGGACGTGCCCGCTCTGGAATGTCTACGAGACCTTCGCCTACCCCGGCAAGATCATCACCCAGATCGCCGAGATGCCCGACGGCCGCAACTACTTCTGGGTGGCACGAACCGTCGAACGCCGCGCGACTCGCTACGGCCAACCCGGCAAGACCTTCGCGATCGGCATGGGTTGCGAACTGCGCCATGCCGCGCGGGTCATCTACTCCGACGGCCTGGAGATCGGGCCGCAGGCACATGTCACGCCGATCGGTGCCGGTTGCCGGGTATGCGAGCGGACCAACTGCGCCCAGCGTGCATTCCCCGCCCTGGGGGCCTCACTGCGCATCGACGAACACACCAGCAGCGTCTCGCCGTACATGAGCCTCACCGAGACACGTCCCGCTCCCTGATCCGAACGAAACACACAACCACTGCTCCCTGATCCGAAAGAACCGCATAACCCCTGGTCCCTGAGGTGCGAGGAGCGCAAGCGACGAGCCACGAAGGGCCGTACCACGATCAGCGTCGGCACCCGTTCGGTGCCGGCAGCCCGCGCAACCGGTCGTCGAGCCATCTCGCGGTGTCCGGGAAGCCGAGTGCGGCCGCCGACACGTGCTCGGCCCCGTATTCGCGGTAGATCGCGGTGGCACCGAGCGCACACTGCTGGGCGAACAGCGCCCGTGCCTGACTCGCCGGGACCCACCACTCGTAGCGCCCGTGGTAGATCAGCAACGGCATCGACGCCTCGAGATCAGACATGGCCGTGACCTCGAACAGCTTCTCGGCAAGTGCGGAGTGGAACGGATCCGGGTCGGTCGACAGCAGCTGGGTCGGCAGGTGGGCGATGCCGAGATTGCCCATGTCGTCGGTGCAGATGTTGCGGATCTCCGACGTCGCAAACCATCTCGCCAGATTGTTCGACATCCGCAAGACCTCGGGCCGCTCGCGTGCGACACCGAGCATCGCGGCGTGGAAGACCCCGGAGGCCAGGTTCGCATTCATGGCGCCGGCGAGCGACCGGTAGTCGGCAGGAACCCCGCCGATGGCCGCTCCCACGAATCGACCGGCGATGTCGGGTGCATATCCGGCGGCGAGCTTGGCCGCTCCGTGGGTGGCGATCGCCCCGCCGGAGTAGCCGACCATCGCGATGGGTCCGTACGCGAAGTTCGTCGGGTCGAGGTCTGCGGCCGCGCGGACCGAATCGAGGATCACGTGTGCCGCGACATACGGCTCGGCGTACGCCATCCGGGGCCCCGTGTGATCGGGCACGAGCACCGCATAACCGCGATCGAGTGCGAGCTGGGTGAACGGCGGGATCAGATCGGTCTCGTTCGTGTTGTTGGTGAAACCGTGCGCGTAGGTGAACCCTGTCGTGCACCTGGTACCCAACGCGACGATCGGCGAATTGTTGATCAGGACGGGCCGGGCTCCCCGCCCGGTCCACGCCTTGGCCGGCACCAGGAGGGTCGCGGTGCCGAACATCGGTGCGTCGTTCGCGTCGGTTGTCCGGAACTTGACCTGCCGCGCCGACCGCAGCGGGACGAAGACGAGCGGCTGCGCCACGCGCGTCACCGACCGTGTGGACAGGATCTCCCCGGGTGTCCGCGCGCCCAGCCCCGCCGGCCAGTGATCGAAGAATCGGTCTCCGCTCGGCGACGGCATGAGCGCTTCGCGGAGTTCTTGCAGTTCCTGCGAGGCGCCCGGGATACGGGACCGTTCCGGGATGCCTGACAACTTCTTGACCGGCGGCGGCGGGATCACCGCGTCGATTGCCTCTGGTAGCTGCGACGGGACCGAGGTGAGGTTGGGCGGTTCGGCGTCGGCCGTCCCGCTCGTCCCGGTCGGACCCGCGACGAGAGCCACCGCGGCTGCCACCGCCGTGGTTGCGATCGCTGCCCGTCGAACCGATCGTCGAACTCCCCTTATCGACATCGCCGATCTCCCGTCTCACATCGGTGACCGTCGAGTCCCCGCCCCCCCGGCAGCACATCTGACGACTCGAATAGCGATCACCTGTGGGCCAATGCTAGATGGCGCGGGGCGCACACGCCGTGCCGATGGCGCAGGCGATCGCACGTGTAGTCCGGTCGGGCGACACGCGAATACTCCTTGGGCACCTGATATCACGGTTGCGTCTCGGTGTGGCGACCATCGATACGCGTTGGGCGCCCGGGCCCGGTCGCGCGTCCTACCGTCACGAGGTGGCGGGCGCATCGGGGCGCCCGTGAAGCGGAGGCACCGTCATGACGACTACCTCACACCGCCGCGGGTCACCGCTCCGGCACCGATCGGTGTGGACGGTCGGCGTCCTGCTCGCCGCCGTCCTCGCTTCGTCGCATGTCGGACGCGCGGCCGCCGACCCACCGAACATGATGCCGTTGCCGCCGCCTGTCGTCGGGGCGATCGACGAGGCGGTGCCCCCGCCGCCGATTCCCCGACTCGGCGTCATCCCACCGCGTGCGCGGGCCGGCGGATTCGACCACCGCACAGTCGAATTACTCGAATCGATCCTGCCCTCGCCCACCGGGGACCCGATGTTCGACCGCTGGCCGGCGGACCTGCTCGCCCGCGAGCCGGGCGACGTGATCGCCACCCGCGATGTCACCGCGGCCGCCGGTCCCGTGGTGACGGTACCGCTCCGATCGGCGACACTGATCAAGTTCCGGAGCACCGATGCCGTCGGGGCACCGATCTACGGCACGGCGACCCTGCTGGTCCCGCGACGGGCGGTCGGCGCATCGATGCCGATGCTGGTGAACAACCTCCCGATCGATTCCCTCGGCGCCGCCTGTACGCCCGGATACACACTCGCGCACGGGTTCTCCATTGCGACCGGGATCACGGACCTCATCCCGCCGGCCACCCAGCTCGCTCTGGACCAGGGCCATGCGGTTCTCGTGCCCGACCACCAGGGTCCCCGGATGGCCTACGCCGAACCGGTACTCGCCGGCCACATGACGCTCGACGCCATCCGCGCTGCCGTTCGGGTGCGACCGGACACGCTGCGCGACAGTCGGATAGCGATGACCGGATACTCCGGCGGCGCCATCGCCACACACGGAGCGTCGAAACTGTTGGGCGACTATGCCCCCGAACTCACCGAGCAGGTCGTCGGGGCGGCACTCGGCGGTGTCCCGGCCGACTTCCGCATGCTCGTCGGGAGCATGAACGCAAACCTGGCGTCCGGCCTGTTCCATGCTGCCACTTTCGGTATCGCGCGCGAACATCCGGAGATCCTGGCCCTGGCCAACCGGCCGGCGCGATGGCTGGCCTCGTCGCCGTTGAAAAACGTGTGCGTCATCCCCGAGGCGATCGCCGGAGGGACCTTCCTACCGATGCAGGTGCTGTCCGACGACCCCGATCCGTTCCGGTCGCCGACCGCCGAACGCATCTACCGGCTGACCCGGATGGCCGATCGCGTGTCCGCGATTCCGCTGCTGATCTACCACGGCACCCACGAGTGGTGGATACCTGCCGCCGGCGCCCGGGCGCTCTATCGCGAGCAGTGTGCGCACGGCGCCACCGCGGCCTACCGCGAGATCTTCGGTGAACACGTCGCCGCGGCGCTACTCGGCTTCCCGGCCGCTCTCGACTGGCTCGATCGTCGACTTCGTGGCGAACCGGCCGTCGACGAGTGCCGCCGCTGAGCGCCGGGACTTTCTGCGCCGGGTCAGAAGACGAGGACGCGGAGATTCTCGGCGACGCAGGCGGGTTTGGCCTCCCCCTCGATCTCCACCGTGTTGGTGACAACCATGTTCACGCCCTTGGGCGTCTCCTCGATCGAGGTGATCACCGCGTTGGACCGGATACGGGCGCCGACCTTCACCGGATTCGGGAAGCGCAACTTGTTCATCCCGTAGTTGAGGACCAACTTGGGACCCTCGACGGTGAAGATCTTGCCGGCGATCATCGGCAGCAGCGACACCGTCAGGTACCCGTGCGCGATGGTCGTCCCGAACGGACCGGACTTCGCACGCTCGGGATCGACGTGAATCCACTGGTGATCGCCGGTCGCATCGGCGAAGGCGTCGACCCGTTCCTGGGTGATCTCGAGCCACTCGCCCGACCCCAGATCCTCGCCGATCGCGGCCTTGAGTTCGTCGACACTGGTGAACGTCCGTGTGCTGTGCGTCATAGTCCGCGTAGTCTACCGTGGGGCCATGGGCACACCTCGCGTCGCACCGGGTGGTTTCCGGGAGCTAGGGCCGGTCAATTTCGTCTTCGCACGGGGAGCCGCGCGCACGATCGGTGTGGACGACGCGCACATCTTCTCCACGCTCGGCCGCGCGAAGGGACTGTTCCGCGGCTGGCTCCACTTCAGCAGCCGACTCATGCCGTTCGGAGTGTTGCCGCGCAAGGACTCCGAGATGGTGATCATCCGGGTGGCGCACCTTCGGAAATGCGACTACGAACTCGATCATCACCGACGCCTCGGCCGTCGGGCCGGGATCACCGCGGACGAATTCGACCGCATCCTGGAGGGTCCCGACGCCGGGTGGGGCGATCGCGAACGCGCCATCCTGCGGGCCGTCGACGAACTCGTCGAGACAAAGGACGTCTCCGACATCGCCTGGCAGGCGTTGTCCCGGCACCTCGACGACCGAAAGCTCATCGGCTTGACCTTGCTCGTCGGCCAGTACGACAGTCTCGCAACCACCATCCACACGCTGCGCATCCAGCGCGACACCCGCTCCTGAGATGGAGTCGATCGCGCAGCGGCTGATGCGCAACGAGTACTTCGCCGAGATCTACGAACACCTGTGGCGACCGACTTTCACGCGGCTCTTCAGTCTGGGCGGCCGGTCCACCGCCGACTTCGATCGCGCGCTGCGCGCCTACCTCGCCCGCCCCGGCGACCGCCTGGTGCTCGATGTCGCCTGTGGGCCCGGCAATTACACGCGAGAGATCGCCGACGGCCTCACCGGCGACGGTCGGTGCATCGGCGTGGACTTCTCCGCACCCATGCTGGCGCGGGCCGCGCAGACCAACGCTGTCGGGCGGGCCGCGTTCCTGCGCTGTGACGCCCACGCACTGCCGTTCGCCGACAACACCTTCGACGTGGTCACCTGCCTGGCCGCGCTCTACCTGATCCCCGATCCCCTACCGGTCGTCGACGAATTGGTGCGAGTGACCGCGCCCGGTGGCGAGATCGTGGTCTTCACCTCGGTGGCCACCCCGCTCACCTCACTCCCGGGTGTCCGGCCACTCGCCGGAGCGAGCGGATACCGGATCTTCGACGACCACGAGATCGTCGAGCGCCTCCGTCGCGCCGGAGTGGACGACGTCGAGCAGACCATCACCGGCCAGGGGCAATTCGTGCTGGCACGCAAGACGGGATCGTAGGGGCCCGACCCCTTCAGAACGACCGGTAGTCACGGATGGTCATCCGCGGTCCGCGACGCTCGGGACGAACGCCGCCCCGCGTGACCATCCGGATGATGCGCTGTCGCTGTCCCGCATAGGGTTCGAGCAACTCGAGCATGCCCGCGTCGTCGACGGCCTCGCCGATCAGCGTGAGCCCCACCAGCTTCGGGATGTGGTAGTCGCCGACGTTGACGACGTCGGGGTCGCCGAGCGCCCGCGAGAGCGTCTCGGCCTCGGTCCATCGCCCGACGCCGCGTAGCACGGTGAGCTTGGCCGCATGGCGTTCGACATCGAGGGCGGTCGCCCCGCGGATCGTCCGCATCCGGACCGGTTCGATGCCGCTGCGGTGCCACTCCCAGCTCGGGATGCGGGCCCACTCCGCCTGGGGTGGCGGCACCCTCATCGTCTCCGGAACCGGGCCGGGTGCGGGAGTCCCGTAGCGGCGCAACAGATACCGCCAAGCGCGGAACGCCTCGGCGCCCACGACCTTCTGTTCGAGGATCGCCGGCACCAGGGCTTCCCACACACGGTCGGTGCGTCCGAGGCGCAATCCCTCGGTGCGGCGGACGAGTTCGCTCACCACCGGGTGGCGTGGGACCAGCGCGTCCGGATCATCGCTCGCCCCGAGGAAATCGGGCATCTGCTCGAGCAGCCAGTCCGCCCCCGGCCCCCAGGCGCGTCCGGTGACGGTCGTACCATCGGAGCGAACGGTCAGCGTGCCCGGCCCGTCGGGCGTGTACGCCGCCCGCCACACCGACCTGTCTCGTCCGTAGACGAAGGCGGGGTCGCCCGCACCGCGCCGGTGCAGGCCGACCGTCGCCCCGATGTCCAGCGGCCACGGGGGTGTCCACTCGCGGACACGTTCGGCGGCACTCACTCGCCTACAGGTTGATCATGTGCCCGATCGCGCCGTGGAACGTCTCCTGGAGTGCCTCCGACAGGGTCGGGTGCGTGTGCACGTTGCGGGCGAGTTCCTTGGCGGTGAGGTCCCACTTGTGGGCCAGCGTCATCTCCGGGAGCATCTCGGAGACGTTGTCGCCCACGAGGTGTCCGCCGAGGAGTTCGTCGGTGTCGGCGTTGGTGAGCAGCTTCACGAAGCCCGCCGTCTCGCCGAGTCCCTGCGCCTTGCCGTTGGCCGAGAACGGGAAGGTCGTCGCCTTCACGTTGTAGCCCTCGTCCTTGGCCTGCGCCTCGGTGAGTCCGAAGGACGCGACCTGGGGCTGGCTGAACGTCGCGCGCGGCATGAACCGGTAGTCCCCGAGGGTCATGGTCTCGACGCCGGCCATGGTCTCCGCGGCCACCACACCCTGCGCCTCGGCGACGTGGGCGAGCTGCAGCTTGGCGGTGACGTCACCGATGGCGTAGATGCCCTCGACGTTGGTCCGCATGTAGTCGTCGATCGCGATGGCGCCGCGGTCGGTGAGTTCGACGCCGGTCTTCTCGAGGCCGAAGCCCTCGACGCGCGGGGCGAAACCGACCGACATGAGGACCTTGTCGACGGTGAGCTCGCCGTCCTTGTCCTTGGCGTCGGTGTAGCTGACGGTCACGCTGTCGCCGTTGTCGGTCACCGACTGCACACGGGTGCCGGTGAGAAGCTTGATGCCGAGCTTCTTGTACTCCTTGGCGAGCGCCTTCGACGAGTCGGCGTCCTCGTTGGGCAGCACGCGGTCGAGGAACTCGACGATGGTGACGTCCACGCCGTAGTTGGCCATGACGTAGCCGAATTCCATGCCGATGGCGCCCGCGCCAACGATGACGATGGAGTCGGGCAGTTCACGGGTGAGGATCTGCTCCTCGTAGGTGACCACGTTCTCCGACAGTTCGACGCCGGGGAGCAGCTTGACGGTCGACCCGGTGTCGATGATGACGTTGTCGAACGTGATCTCCCGATCGCCCACCTTGATGGTCTTGGCATCGGTGAACACCCCGTAACCGTCGATCTCGGTGATCTTGTTCTTCTTCATCAGGTAGTGGACGCCCTTGACGATGCCGTCCGAGACCTTGCGGCTGCGGTCGAATGCCGCCCCGAAGTCGAAGGTCACGTCACCACTCATGCCGAAGGTCTTGGCCTGATGGTTGAAGATGTGTGCGAGTTCCGCATTGCGCAGCAGGGCCTTGGACGGGATACATCCGACGTTCAGACACACACCGCCCCAGTACTTCTCCTCGATGACGGCGGTTTTCATGCCCAGCTGAGCCGACCGGATCGCGGCTACGTACCCACCTGGACCTGCACCCAATACAACTGTTTGAAAGTGTTCAGCCACGACAGTCAGCCTACGTCGCGTCCGACCGTCGCCGCAGAGTGTCCCACTACTCGCCGGTAGCAGCCCCCTGATTTCAATCATTGATTGAAACACCGACTGAACTGTGCTTTGCTGCTCGTGTGACCCAGACCACCCGAGATGAACGTGGTGCCGGGCGTCGCGGTTCGACGCCGATGCCCACGCGCGACGCCCTGCTGGCCGTCGCCGAACGTCTCTTCCTCGCCGACGGATACGACAAGGTGTCCGTCCGGGCGATCTGCGCGGCCGCCGACGCCAACCCGGCCGCGGTGCACTATCACTTCGGCACCAAGGACGACCTCACCATCGCGCTGCTGCAGGCCCGGCTCGGTCCGCTGTGGGCCGACCCGCTCGCCTCACTCGACCCGGCCGGCACGCCGATCTCCCAGGTCGTCGACGTGGTGGTGGCCCCTTTCGTCGACCTGCAGGCCGACCCGACCGGACACCTGCACCTACGGCTGCTCGCCCGGTTCGTGTTCGCCCATCCCGGTGCGAGCTGGACGTCGCACTGGTTCGATCTCGACCCCTTCGCGGACATGCTCGCCGAGGCCGTCTCCGGCCTGACCGCGAGCGAGGCGCGCCGGCGCTGGGCCCTCGCCTTCCAGCTCATCCTCCTGCGGTTCGGCGGCACCGAGACGTTGAGCACCCCCGTGGTGACGGCCCTGGCCGGCTTCGTCACCGCCGGACTGACCGCCCCGCCACCGAGACACGAGTGAGAGGACCTGTCGTGGACAGCGCCACCACCGGACCGTTCAGCCCCGCCCGGCTGGGCCCGTTGCAGCTGCGGAACCGGCTGATCAAGTGCGCCACCTTCGAGGGGATGACGCCCGACGCACTGGTGACCGACGAGCTCATCGAGTTCCATCGCGAGGTCGCGGCCGGTGGTGTCGCCATGAGCACCGTCGCCTACTGTGCGATCTCACCCGAGGGCCGCACCGACCGCCACCAGATCTGGATGCGCCCGGAGGCGGTTCCCGGTCTGCAGCGACTCACCGACGCCATCCACGCCGAGGGTGCGCTCGCCGCCGCCCAACTGGGACACGCGGGCGCGGTCGCCAACTCGGCGTCGAACCGGGCCCCCTCCCTCGGGCCGTCACGGATACCCGCGCCGATGGGGATGTCGGTGACCCGCGCGATCAGCGTCGACGACATCGCCGACCTGCGGACCACGTTCCGTCGGGCCGCCCGGCTCGCGGTGGACTCCGGCTTCGACGGGCTCGAGATCCATTGCGGCCACAACTATCTCATCTCCAGCTTCCTGTCTCCCCTGCTGAACCGTCGTCGCGACGCCTACGGCGGGAGCCTCGTCAACCGCGCACGTATCGCACGCGAGGTGGTCGAGACCGTGCGCGACGAGGTCGGCGACGAGGCGGCGATCTGGGTCAAACTGAACACCTTCGACGGCGTCGGCCGGGTCGACCTCGAGCGCTCTCCCGCGGCGCGGGCGCGCGGCCGGTCCAGGTTGAGCGGTTTCAATGTCGACGAGGCGTGCCGGGTCGCGCAGCTGCTGGAGTCCGACGGCCACCTCGACGCCATCGAACCGACGGCCGGAAGTTCACTTCTCAACCCGATGTATCTGTTCCACGGCGAGGCGCCGCGCAAGGAGTTCGCCGACGCCTTCTCCGGCGCGATGAAGTACGGCCTCAAGGCGTTCGCGCCGATCTTCCTGAAGCACTACCGCTATCACGATGCCTACCTGCTGCCCCTTGCGCGTGAGCTCCGCAAGGCCGTCGATCTGCCGCTGATCCTCCTGGGCGGCGTCACCGACCGGGCCTCGATGGACCTCGCTCTCGCCGAGGGTTTCGATTTCGTGGCCATGGGCCGCGCTCTGTTGCGTGAACCCGACCTTCCGCTGCGCCTGGCCGCCGACCCCACGACGACATCGAAGTGCATCCACTGCAACCTCTGCATGCCGACGATCTACTCGCACACCCGATGCCCGATCCGGGCCGGCGAAGTCCCCGACCCGGTGACTGCCGGCCGTTAGGGTGGTGCCCATGCCTCCTCGCCGCCGCAAGGACACCCCGCCACCGGCGACCGGCGCTTCGGAGAAGGAGGTGCTCGTCGGTTTCCTCGACTATCTGCGGGCGTCGGCGGTGGCCAAACTCGACGGCGTCGCCGAAGACGACGCCCGTGCGCCCGCCGTTCCGTCGGGCACCAGCCTCCTCGGCCTGGTCCGGCACCTGACGTTTGTGGAACGGTTCTTCTTCCTCGGCGAGGACGCCGACGACTGGCAGGCGACGTTCACCTGCCCGGACACCGACACCGTGGCATCGGTTCAGGATGCCTACCGAGGTGCGGTATCCGAGGCCGGCGCGTCATCGAGTCCTACACCGATCTCGCCGCACCTGCGCCGCGAGCGAGCGGACGACGCTCGTCACCCTCGATGAGGTGGGCGCTGACCCACCTGATCGAGGAGACCGCTCGTCACGCGGGGCACCTGGACATCATCCGCGAAGGCATCGACGGCAAGACCGGGCGCTGAACATCACCGGCGGATGAACTCGCCGTTGCTCTCCTCGTCGTCGTAGTACTCGATCGTCATCCGCGGTCCGTCGAAGGTGACCTGCGAGATCGAACCCGGCTCGGCGTTCTCGTTGAGCAGCCTGAAGGTGAAGGTGTTGCCGTCCCAGTGGGCGAGCTCGTGTTTGCGCACCCCGCCCGGACCCATCTCCAGGACGAGCTTCCCGTCGCGTTCGACGACCTCCGCCGGTCCGTACACCGGGTTGGCATAGGCGCCCACGTACGACGGCAGCGGTTGCGACGGTGCGGGATTCGACGGCTGTTCTTTGCCGACGAGTTCACCCTCCGGGACGCTCAGCGGTGCATACGCCTTGGCGTACAGGTCGCGCCAGTCGTTGCGGATCTCACCGAACTGGACGAGGTCCATGAACTCGGCGGCGATCGCATCCACCGCACCGACGGGCGCGGCGTTGGAGAGGACCACGATGGCGGTGTCACCGGACGGCAGGATCGAGAACACCGTTCCGGCGCCCGAGGCGAAGGCCCCGGCGTGGTTGAACTGCGTCCGCGCGTCCTCGGTGACCCCGACGTTGAAGCCGTAGCCGTACGAACCGGCGCGGGAGTCGGGCGTCTGGGGCGGATTGGACACGACCTGCGGTGAGACCGCCGGGAGCAGGGCGTCGGGTGCCACGACCTCCTGGCCGTTGTGCTTGCCCTGGGCCAGCACCATCTTCAGCCAGATCGCCATGTCGTTCACGGTCGAACTGACGCCGCCCGCGGGTGACTGGGCGTCGGGTTCACGCGGGATCGGGGTCTTGACCCACTTGTCGTCTTCCTTGATGTGCCCGACCGCGCGGTCGGCCCGGCGCTCGAAGTCGACGTATCGCGAGCTGGTGCTGGTCATGCCCAGCGGGCCGTAGATGAGGTCCTGAGACAGCGTCGCCCAGTCCGTCCCGGCCTTCACCGCCACCGCCTCGCCACCGGCTGTCACCCCGAAGTTGGTGTAGGCGTAACTGATCCGGAACGGATCGAGTGGCATGAAGCGCATGCGCTGCAGGATCTCGTCGCGCGAGTAACCCATGTCCTCGAGTTTGTCGCCCGCATGGTCCGGGAGGCCGGACCGGTGGGAGTACATGTCGCCGACCGTGACCGTGCGGGTGACATACGGTTCGGCGAGCGCGAACCAGGGCAGCGATTCCACGATCGGCATCTCCCAGGTGACCGTCTTGTCGGTGACGGCTGCTGCGACCACCGTCGATCCGACCGACTTCGACACCGACGCGAGCTGGAAGACGGTGTTCGCGTCGACCGCGTCACCGGTGGTGATGTCCTTCACGCCGAACCCCTTGGCGTACTTCGTCTCCCCACCCGACACCACGGCCACGGCCACCCCGGGGATCTTCGTCGACTCCATCATCGAATTGACGAGGTCGTCGAGCTGTCCGACCGCCTTGTCGACGGCATCGGCCGGCAGCGGCTCGGCGGCGACAGAATTCGGATTGGCCGGCGACGAGCCCGACGGTGGCGCACCGGTCCCCGACGACCCGCTGTCGCAGGCGGCGACGAGGGCGATCACCGCGACCGCGGAGCAGGTGGCCATCGAGAGACGACCCCATCTCGACACCCGGGGCGGCTCGTGGCCGGGACAGCGGACGGGAACGGAATGGGCAGTGGCCATGGGGGTCTCCTCGACGTCGCTGCGTCACGATACCCCGGAGACAACGGCCCGAGGAGGCGTTTTGCCGGGGTCGGCGCCGCGCGGGGATCAACCGGTCCGGCCCGCCCGCGTAGTTTGGACGCCATGACCGAGCACGGCGACCACGGCACCGCGTCCACCGACACCACACCCGACGACGATCCGTACCTGTGGCTGGAGGAGGTCACCGGCGACGAGGCGCTGTCGTGGGTGCGCGCGCACAACGAGCCCACGGTCGCGGCGCTGACCGCCTCGGAACGGTTCCGCGAGCTGGAGGCCGCGACGCTGGCGGCCCTCGACACCGACGACCGCATCCCCTACGCACGGCGGCGTGGGGAGTATCTCTACAACTTCTGGCGCGACGCGACCAACCCGCGCGGACTCTGGCGCCGCACCACGTACGACTCCTATGTCACCGATGCCCCCGACTGGGATGTCCTCATCGACGTCGATCAACTCGCCCGCGACGAGGACGAGAACTGGGTATGGGCCGGTGCGACCGCGCTGCGTCCCGAGTACGAGCGCGCGCTGATCTCCCTCTCGCGCGGTGGCGCCGACGCCACCGTCGTCCGCGAGTTCGACATCCCGTCCCGCACCTGGGTGACCGATGGATTCGTCCTGCCCGAGAACAAGTCCGATGTCAATTGGATCGACCGTGACACCGTCTACGTCGGAACGGATTTCGGCGAGCAACCGGACGGGCAGGGCTCGCTGACCGACTCCGGCTATCCCCGCGTCGTCAAGCGATGGACGCGCGGCACCCCGCTCTCGGATGCCGTGACGGTCTTCACCGGCGAGACCGGTGACGTGTCGGTGCGCGCGTCGTACGACAGCACACCGGGATTCGAGCGTCACTTCGTCGGACGCGCCACGGACTTCTTCAACTCGCTCGACTACGAACTACGCGACGGAACCACCGAGTTGCTCGACGTCCCCACCGACGCCCACGCCGGGGTGCGGATGAACTGGCTGCTGGTGCTGTCGCGATCGGAGTGGGAGGTGGACGGCACGACCCACGCCCCGGGCACGCTGCTGGCCTTCGATTACGAGTCCTACCGGTCGGGCAACCGGGACGCGACCGTCCTGTTCGCACCCGACGCGCACACGAGTCTCGTCGACTACGCCTACACGCGTTCGCATCTCATCATCGTGAAGCTTCACGACGTGCACACCGGGGTCGAGGTCCGCGAGCTCGCGACGTGGCGGGTCGTCGACATGCCGGGACTACCCGACCTCGCCACCGTCTCGGTGCTCGACACCGACCCCGACGAGAGCGACGAGGTGTTCTGGTCGGCGACGTCGTTCACCGATCCGCCGAGCCTTCTGCACGGCGACAGCGGCCACGCACCCGAGGTGATCAAGCGCAGTCCCGCATTCTTCGACGCCGACTCGGTGACCGCGGAGCAGCACTTCGCGACCTCCGACGACGGCACCCAGGTCCCGTACTTCGTCGTGCGGCGCCGCGACGTGTCCCACGGCCCGACCCTCCTGTACGGCTACGGCGGGTTCGAGAACGCCCTCACTCCGAGCTACCTCGCCATCGCCGGACAGAGCTGGGTCGAACGCGGCGGGATCTACGTCATCGCCAACATCCGCGGCGGCGGCGAGTACGGACCGTCGTGGCACACCCAGGCCCAGAAAGCCGGGCGGCACAAGGTCTACGAGGATTTCGCCGCGGTGGCGCGCGCCCTCGTCGACACCGGTCTGACGACACCCGCGCAGCTGGGCGCGCAGGGCGGTTCCAACGGCGGGTTGCTCATGGGTGTGATGCTGACCCGGTACCCCGAGTTGTTCGGCGCCCTGGTGTGCCAGGTGCCGCTCATC
The DNA here is from genome assembly GCF_001698225.1 of Gordonia terrae. Lineage (NCBI taxonomy): Bacteria > Bacillati > Actinomycetota > Actinomycetes > Mycobacteriales > Gordoniaceae > Gordonia > Gordonia terrae. The sequence goes on along the minus strand of NZ_CP016594.1, from coordinate 802,777 downwards.
GACATGAAGCGCTACCACCTCCTGCTGGCCGGAGCGTCGTGGATGGCCGAGTACGGCGACCCCGACGATCCCGCGCAATGGGAGTTCATGAAGCCGTTCTCGCCGTACCAGAACGTCGACGCCGAGGCGACCTATCCGCCCATCCTGGTGACCACCTCGACGCGCGACGACCGGGTCCACCCCGGCCATGCACGCAAACTCGTTGCACGCCTGGAGGAAACAGGACACGACGTGCAGTACTACGAGAACATCGAGGGTGGCCACGGCGGCGCCGCGGACAACAAGCAGTCCGCGTTCAAGTCGGCGCTCGCCTACGAATTCCTCTGGCGGACACTGTCTCCCGAGGACTGACCGCTCCGGAAGACCACCACAGCTGCGGGACGGACCGACCGCTCCCCGACGACGAGCCCCGGACGCAGGAGCTCGGCGACCGTGCGGTCCGCCAAGGTGTCGGTCGCCGCTCGGACATCGACCGCTTCCATGGTGCGGGCATCGAAGTCGGCACCGGGCGGCGGGGCGACGACGGCACCGCCACGGCCGACGATGAGCCGTTCCAGTCCGGCGCGCAACAACTCGAATGCGGGCCGGTCGGCCTCCGATGCGGAGACCACACACGTCGCCGCATCGGTGTGGAGCGCGAACAGGTCGACCAGCAGCGCAACGTCGGCCGTCGCGGACCCACCCGGCCGCTTGGCCGCGTCGACGAGCCGTTCGATCGTCCTGGTCTGCCGTGCCACCACAAGTGCGAGGTCGGACACCTGCTCCCGCAACTGCTCGAGCCCAGCGGTTCGGTCGGGTGCTGCGCCCTCCGGAGACGTCATTCCGCCAGCGTAATCAACACCCGCCCGCTCCTCGACCGACACCGGCGAGACCGTCTGCGCTGCTAGCATCCCCGATCGTGGGCGTAATCGGAATCGACCTGGGAACCACCAACTCGGCGATGGCGAAGATCGATGCCGACGGTCGCCCGGAGGTGATCGTCGGACTGACCGGTGCACCCACCACCCCGTCGACGGTCCTGCTCACCTCGCCCACCGACCACGTCGTCGGCGAAGGGGCGCGCCGGCAGGCCCGGCTCGACCCCGAGAACGTCTGCAGTCTGGTGAAACGACGGATGGGCGACGCACAGTGGCGTTTCGTCGCACACGGCCAGACCTGGTCGGCGCCGGCGATCTCGGCGCTCATCCTCCGATCGCTGATCTCCGATGCCGCCTTCGCCGGTGAGCAGGTCGACCGAGCCGTGATCACCGTGCCCGCGTACTTCGGCGACGAGGAGCGGCGCGCGACGATCCAGGCAGGCACGTACGCGGGCCTGGACGTCGCCGGGGTCCTGTCCGAACCGATCGCCGCGGCACTGTCCTACGGGTTCAGCCGGCTCACCGATCCCGTGGCCACGAGTACACCCGACGAGACGGTGCTGGTCTACGACCTCGGCGGCGGCACCTTCGACGCGACCGTCATCGAACTCGCCGACCGTCGGATCACCGTGTTGGCCGTCGACGGTGATCATCAACTCGGCGGTGCCGACTGGGACGAGCGGCTGGCGCTCCATCTCTCGCGCACCTTCTGCGCCGAGAATCCCGATGCCGAGGACCCGCTCGACGACTCGGCCGGTTCACAAACTCTGATCCTCGCTGCCGAGCGCGCGAAACACGAACTGACCGACTCCGATTCGACGTCGGTGATCGTCGCTCACGACGGCGCCCGGTCGGTCATCCCGCTCACCCGTGCCGAACTCGAGGAACTGACCCGCCCCCTGCTGGCCCGCACCGTCGAACTGACGAGGTCGTGCCTGGCCGCCGCCGAACGCCGAGGGGTGTCCACCGTCGACCGGGTCCTGCTGGTCGGCGGATCGTCGCGAATGCCGATGGTCGCCCGAGAGCTCGCCGCCACGCTGGGGAAGACCCCCGAACTCGACGATCCCGATCTCGCCGTCGCCCGCGGCGCCGCGATCTACGGGGAGAAGCTCGAGATCGAGCGGCTCGTCCGCGCCGACCTCGCCGCCCGCGGCCGGCTCCGCGAGGACCGCGGACTCGACGGGGTCGCGCCGGCCGATCTCGACGAATCGTGCACACGGGTCGCGCACGCGTTCGCGTTGCCGGTCAGCAGCGTCCGGCGGATGCTCGAGATCAGCGTCGACACGGTGGTCTCCCGCGGGTTCGGGGTGCTGGCGGTCAACGGTCACAGCGGTGAGCTGGAGGCCAGCTGGCTGGTGCACCGCAATCAGACGCTGCCGGTCCAGGTGCGCCGGTCGTTCGGGACCATGCGACGCGACCAGTCCCGCATCGAACTGGTCGTGTTGGAACAGCAGGGACAGGCCGCCTCTCCCCGTCCCGAAGACGCCAAGGTCCTCATCGAGGGGGCGATCACCGACATCCCACCCGGCTACGACGAGGGCAGCGAGGTCTCGGTGACCTTCGAGATGGCCTTCGACGGCGTCCTGCATGTCACCGCGTTCCACGTCGATGCCCGGATCCCACTGACACTGTCGGCCAAGACCGGTGCCTCGCTCTCGAAGTCGGAGGTCGAGCGCGAACTCGAACAGGTCCACCGGTCCCGGCGCCGCGAGCAGTGACCGATCTCGGGGTGAGGCAGGGGATCTGATGGAGCCGTTCGTCGGCAACGACTATCGCAAGCGCGTGCTCGCCGCGGTCGAGAAACGCGGGGGGCCCGGCGAATCCGATTCGTTCGAACTGTACGACATCCCGATCGGCGAGGCCGAGCGCCTCGACGACGACGCCGTCGCCGTTCGACTCGACGAGGTGTGGGCGTTCTGGCAGAAGCAACGCGACCACCCGAAGTACCGCATCCTGGTGGCGCGACTCGTGGCCGAACACGACGAACGGTCGGCGCCGTTGCGGCACAAGACCGGTCGGATCGCCGAGGCACGGGCGGTGAGCACCCGACGCGAATTCCGCGATCAGCAGCGGTTCGAACTCCTCGACAACGCGATCGCGCGACTCAACGAGCGGTACGGCGGGATCCCGAGATCCAAGCGCGCCGGACTCGACGAGATCGGCGCGATGGGCGGGCTCGATCCGGCGGAGATCGCCACCCGGATGCGGCGTCACCGCATCGTCGACGATGCACCGCCCGCGCCCGCCGCCCCGACGCCGCCGCGGGTGACCTTGACCGCGCAGCGACGTGCCCAGATCGGCGACCTGCTCGCCGAATTCGACCGACTCCGCGACGGCGACCCCACCCCGACCCTGCTGACCCTGTTGCACCTCGACACCGACGCCGCCGCCGACCGCGGTGTCATCGAGTCGCGGGCGGTCGCGCTGGGCGAACGCGCCCGCGAGCTCGCCCCCGGCCGATTCCGCGGCGTCCTCGACGAACTGCTCGTCCACGTGCACGACGTCCTGCTCGCCGATCCCGCACTGGCGCAGGAGTATCGGCAGTCGGTCATCGACACGGTGACCGACCACCTACGGCCGCGGGTCCGGGCTGCGGTCCTGGTCGAGGACGAACTCGGCGCGCAGGACCACGAGTACCTGCTCGACGAGGCCCGAGCCCGCGGGCTGGGCTCGCGGGACGCGCGCACCGTGATCACCGAACTCGCCCTCGAATTCGGCGCGACTTCGCCGGGTGACCCCCCTCTGCCGGCCAGCCCCCCTCTGCCAGCCAGCCCACCTCTGCCGGCCAGCCCACCTCTGCCGGCCGAGCCTGTCGAGGTCCCGCCGAAGAGACTGTGGGAGAACGATCTCCGCACCGCCCGCGCCGCCCTGCGGGACGGTCTGCCGGTCCGCGCGCGTGCGTTGGTCGCGGACGCGCGCGCCTCGGCCGGCGACGACGGCGAGGCGCTCCGGCAGATCGCCGCGGTCGCCGACGAGGTCGAGCGGGTCATCGGCCAGGCGGTGACGGATGCGCGCCGGGCGCGAGACCTGGCCGAGGAGAAGCGGCATGTCGCGGCAGTCGAACTGCTGGAGGACATACTTCGGCGGGCCCGGGACATCGACCTGCTCCCCGACGCGGGCGGTCGTCTCGACGAGCGGCTCGAGCAGTCGCGCGACGTCGTCGCCCGGGCCGACGAGACCGTGCGGGCGGCGTCGACGGGAGACCCGGCGAGCCTGTCCGCCGCGGCCGAGATGCGGCGTCAGATCGTGGATCACGGAGCGCTCAACAGGTCGGCCGCCGATGTCACCGTGGACCCGCCGCGAAACGTCCGGTCCGTCGCCGAGGGTGGCGCGATCACCGTCTCGTGGGATCCCTCCGCGACGGAGTCGGTGACCTACCGCGTGGTGCGCATCGGATTCGACGGGTCGACCCGGACGCTCGGCCGCACCACGGCGACCGAACTGTCCGACGGCAGCGCACCCGACCCGGTCGCACCGGTCTACGAGGTCACCGCACTCCACGCCGGGCACCGGTCCGAGCCGGCCCGCACCGACTCCACGTCCGCCCCGTCCGCCGATTCGGCGAGCGCGGCGCCGGTGCACCCGGCCACACCTCGGCCCGACGATCCGCCACCGATCACCGCGGTCCGTGTCGAGGGCGACACCGTGCGCTTCGACTGGCCGGCCGGTGTCACCGAGGCGATGGTCGTCATTCGCCCGGATGCCGCTCCGGATCATCCCGCGGACCCGGCGGCGGTCGCGTCGAAGGTCACCAACACCCGCTATCAGATCGACGACGGTTACCCGATCCCGCCGAACGTCCCACGTCCGTGCCATGTCGCGGTGGCCAGCTGCCGCCGAAACCCGCAGGGAAAGCTCGACGTCGCGTCGGTGTTCGGTCCGTCCGCGCGGGCTCAGGCGCCGGCAACGGGCGCCGCCCGGTGACGGTGGTCCACTACGCTGGGCCCCAACACCTGCGGCGAGTGTCTTTCGCCGTGCGATGACTGGACCAGACGATGTCACCGACGACGAGATGAGGAACCGAGATGGGGATCGATTACACCAAGCGTCCGAAGGCGCAGCCGCCGCAGCCGCCTGCCCAGCCCCCCTCCGCGCCCGCCGGTTACGGCCAGCAGCCCCCCGCCCCGGCGGGTTACGGCCAGCAGCCGCCCGCCCAGCCGGTCTCGCTGTCGAAGATCACCCTCACCAAGTCCGCGCCGAGCATCTCGCTGAGCAAGCAGGGTGCGACCACCGGCCAGGTGCGCGTCAACCTGAGCTGGACCTCGAATTCGAAGGGCGGCGGACTCTTTCGCAAGGCGCAGGGCATCGACCTGGACCTGGCCTGCCTCTGGGAGTTCACCGACGGCAGCAAGGGCATCGTCCAGGCCCTGGGCAACTCGTTCCGTGCTCCTCGTGACGGACAGCCGATCATCTATCTCGACGGCGACGATCGATCGGGCTCCGGCGGCGAGAACATGTACATCGACCTCGCCGCGACCAACCGGATCCGGCGAATCCTGATCTTCGCCTACATCTACGAGGGCACACCCAACTGGGCCGGCGCCAACGGCGTCGTCACCCTGTTCCCGGCCAACGGCCCGGAGATCGAGGTCCGGCTCGACGAGGCGGATCAGTCGGCACTCTCCTGTGCGATCGCACTGTTCGAGAACCGCGGCGGCGAACTGGTCCTCAACCGCGAGGTGCGCTACATCCGTGGGGCGCAGGACAAGGTCGACGAGGCGTACGGCTGGGGCATGAACTGGCGCGGCGCACGCAAGTAGCCGAGGACTTCGCCATGACCGCAACCACTCTGGCCGATGTCGTCGCCGGCCTCGCCGACGGATCACTCCGCGTCGTCGACCTGACCACCCCGTTGAGCGCCTCGACGCCGGCGCTGCGGCTCCCCGCCCCGTTCGCGAACCTGATCGACTTCAGTCTCGAAGAGGTCAGCGCCTACAACGAGCCGGGACCGTACTGGCGGCACAACAACATCCACACCGGCGAGCACATCGGCACCCATCTCGACGCCCCGATCCACTGGATCAGCGGACGCGACGGCGACGACGTGTCACAGATCCCGGTGCAGCGCCTCATCGGGCCCGCGGCGGTCCTCGACCTGACCCGGGAGGTCGCCGACGACTCGGATCACCTGTTGACCGTCGCCGAGGTCGAGGCCTGGGAAGGCGACCACGGGCGGCTCACCGCCGGTACCTGGCTGCTGCTCCGGACCGGCTGGGAATCGCGCGGTGGCTCCGAAGCCGAGTTCCTCAACGCCGACGAGACCGGGTCGCACACTCCCGGGGTCTCGGTGGAGTGCGCGCAATGGTTGGCCACCGAACGCGAGATCACCGGCCTGGGCGTCGAAACCGTCGGCGTCGACGCCGGTCTCGCCGGTGGCTTCGATCCCGCGTTCCCCGTGCACTACCACTTCCTGGGCAACGACAAGTACGGGCTCACCTCCCTGCGCAACCTCGGTTCGCTTCCGCCCACCGGTGCGGTGATCGTGGTGAGCCCCCTGCCGATCGTCGGGGGCACCGGCAGTCCGTCGCGCGTGCTGGCGATCGTCGAGGGCTGATGGAGGCACCCGGCCGCTACGGCCCGACGGTCGCCGACGTGGCGGGCCGGGTACTCGCGGATCTCGGTGTCGGCCACGCGTTCGGTGTGGTCGGCAGCGGGAACTTCGTCCTCACCAACGCCCTGCGCGAGGGTGGAGTGCCGTTCACCGCCGCCCGTCACGAGGGCGGGGCGGCGAGCATGGCCGACGCCTACGCGCGGATGTCGGGACGCGTGGGCGTGCTGTCGGTGCACCAGGGCTGCGGGCTGACCAACGCGATGACCGGCATCGCCGAGGCGGCCAAGAGCCGGACACCGATGATCGTGCTGACCGCCGACTCGCCTGCGTCGGCGCTGCGCTCGAACTTCCGTATCGACCAGGAGGCCCTCGCCGCGAGCGTCGGCGCCGTGAACGACCGCGTCTACGGACCGGGCACCGTGGTGGCGGACGTGACCCGCGCCTTCCGCACCGCGGTCACCCAGCGCCGGACGGTCGTTCTGCACGTCGCGATCGACATCGCCGCCACCGCAGCGGTTTTCGAGGGACCTGTCGAGCTCTCCGTCGAACCGCCACGGCCGCGTCCCGACACCCGGTCGGCGGCCCGCCTCGCCAATGCCATCCGCGCCGCGCGGCGTCCGGTCTTCGTCGCGGGACGGGGTGCGCGCGCCGCCGGACCGGAAATCGCGGCGCTGGCCGAAGCGTCCGGTGCGCTGGTCGCGACGTCGGCGGTGGCGAACGGTCTGTTCACCGGAAACCCGTTCTCTCTAGGCATCTCCGGCGGCTTCTCCTCGCCCACCTCGGCCGAACTGATCGCCGGTGCCGATCTCATCGTCGGATGGGGTTGCGGCCTGAACATGTGGACGATGCGGCACGGCCGACTCGTCGGCACGGACACGACCGTCGTCCAGGTCGACGTCGAGATCGACGCCATCGGTGCACACCGCCCGATCGACCTCGGGGTGGTCGGCGACTGCGGCGCGACGGCGACGGACGTGCACACGATCCTGGCGGCCGATGGCCGCACCACCGGTTATCGCACCGACGAAGTCAGGGAACGGATCTCGGCGTCATCGAGGTGGCAGGACGTCCCCGTCACCGGCGAGGTGACCCCCGGTCGGGTCGACCCGCGGGCACTGACGACCGCGCTCGACGAGATCCTGCCCGTTGACCGCATCGTCTCCATAGACTCCGGCAACTTCATGGGTTATCCGTCGACGCATCTGTCGGTGCCAGACGAATTCGGCTTCTGTTTCACGCAGGCCTTCCAGTCGATCGGGCTGGGCCTCGGGACGGCCATCGGCGCGGCGTTCGCGCAACCGGGCCGGGTCCCGGTCCTCGGAACCGGCGATGGCGGATTCCTCATGGCCATCGCCGAATTGGAGACCGTCGTACGTCTGGCACTGCCGCTGGTCGTGATCGTCTACAACGACTCCGCATACGGTGCCGAAGTGCATCACTTCGGCGACGCCGACATGACGACGGTGACGTTCCCCGAGGTCGACATCGCCGCGATCGCTCGTGGACACGGCGCGACGGGCGTGACGGTCACCGGCCTCGACGACCTGCACGAGATACGGGACTGGGTCGCCTCGCTCCCTTCACCCCAACCGTCGGGTCCCCTCGTCATCGACGCCAAGATCACCGACGACGGCGGCGCCTGGTGGCTCGCGGAGGCGTTCGCAGGGCACTGATCCGACCGGGCGGGGCCCGTTTCACACTGTGGAGTTGTCAAAGGTCGTGCGGCGCCGGGTCGACGCCGGAGGGCCTGTGGGCGGGGCGCCTAGACGAGGGCGTCGTCGAGTCGCATGGTGCGCCGGTTGTAGGCGGGTCGGGGCAGGCGCCGCGGGTCGATGTCGGCGGGTGGGATGAGCCATGGGTGCCGGTCGGGTCTCATCACGACCTGCCAGCCGTGGTGATGGACCTGGGTGTGACAGCGTTGACAAAGCAGGCACCCGTTGTCCAGATCTGTGGGACCACCATCAGCCCAGTGGACCAGATGGTGAACTTGCGTATGCGGTGCTGGCGCACCGCATTTCACACAACACCGATCGCGGACGATGATCGCCTGCCGCAGATGGTGGGGGAACAGTCGTTTCGTGGTGCCCATCCGCAACGGCACCCCCTCGTCGTCGAGGACGATCTCGGCCACCCCGCCATCACACGACAGCCGGCGCGCCGACGATGCCGACACCGCGCCGACCCACGGCAGGCGTGCCGGGTCAGCGCCGTCGGCGGGGTGGTCACCAGGAGTTGGGTGCGGGGTGCGCCGGCGGTGGTCATCGCCGCGCCGATCGCGGCTTGATCCAACAGCAACTCCAGCGCATCGGCCCGCCGCTCGGCCGCACCGCGACGATCCGTCGCGCCGTCGGGTTCGGGACGTGGACAGGACCGTTCGTCGATCATCGCCACGAACTTCTCCCCGATCACCGCGGTCACATCTCCCGTAATCGCGACACGGCCGTCGTCGGTGACGCGGGTGTGCACGGTGTTCAGCGACGCGTCATCGGCCGCCGGCACGGCGGCGGGGTCGGTGGCGGCGACCCGAATGGCGATCCCGCGGGCGTGGTCGTCGATCTCGGTCGGGGTGGCGCCGGAGAATGCCTGCGCAAGCAACTCGCTCTCATATCCGCTGCGCTCGTCGTCGGACAGCGCTGTGGCAGAACGTTTGTCGATGAGCGCCAGTCCACGGATCACCGCGTCGACACACTCGGCAGACAGATAACCCTCGGCAGCACAATCGGCAACCTTCGGCACCGACCCCAGCCCGCTGGCGATCCGCACATAACGGTACGCGACAGCGGGCGGCATGCCCATCTCGATCAGTGCGTTCCGAGTGGTCGACCCCGCCCGCGCTGCCGCACCCGTGACGTCGAAAAGTGCTGTATGTACGGCGATCTGGTGATCCAGCACGTTGCGCAACATCCGCAGCTCGTCGAGCCGCTCGTGCAGAGCACGGCCACTTCCGTCGTCGGGCGGTGGTTGCAGCACGGTGAGGGTGTCGCGGAGTTCGGTGGTCGAGGGCATGACACCAAGCTACTCGCAATCACGTTCGACGACGAGATTTCTCCACAACCTCGCTTAACTTCGATTCCTACTGCGCTGCAGTCGATGTCGCTCACGCACCAATGGTGAACCGTGGTGGACTGTGGTGAACAGAAACCCCACCAGTCACAGATTCCGGGCGGGCGCATCGGGGGGCATCGCTGGCTCGGTCGCCGGACCCTTCGAGCCGCGCCCTCCGCAAGCTCCGGACGCTCCTCAGGAGCGGTGATTGGCCGCGCCCTCCCTCAGCGCCGCCCGATCAGCCGTCCCAGGATCCCGACGGCGAACATCGCGACGCCCACGCCGCCGACGATCAGTGCGACCCGGGTGACGTCGTCGTAGGCGCCGTCGATGATGAGCTCGGCGACCTGGCGGCCCGAGCGCTCTGCGCCGGCCACCTCCTGTTTGGCGCGGTCGGCGAAGAACAGGCCCATGGCCCAGGTCGACACGCCGGCGGCCAGTACGCCGAGCCCGAGCCACGCGAAGACGGTTCCGCGTCGTCGGGCGATCAGCAGCGCGAGCACGGCTGCGATCACGGCCACCGCCGCCGAACCCCAAGCGAGCAGCGTGATCTGACCACCCACCTCCGCGTACCGGCCCGCCTCGAGGCCCGAGGAGCCGTTGGTCAACTCGACGACCACCGGCCCCTGGATCGCGTTGCCGCCAGTCAGGTTCAGGGAGCGGTTGATCATGTTCGTGATGTCGAGTTGCATCACCGAGGTGTCCGAACCGGGCGCCGGCTCCTCGAACAGGAACGCGTGCTGCTGGCCGACGACATCGGCGAAGTCCTGCTGAAACTGTTCGCTCTCGGTGTAGCGGCCCGCCAGCGGCCGCACCAGGACGCCGGCGATCGGCAGGTCTGTCCGCGCGGTCGCCTGCGCTGCGATCTCATCTGCGAGGTAGTCCTTGACCTGCTGGTTCTCGGCCATCGGCGCTACCGTGGCGACGAACCCCGCCTGGTCGACGATGCGTTGATCCAGCCAGAAAGACGGCACGGCGAGGACGGTCGCCGCGATCGCGACAAGTGTCAACAGGGCACTCAGGAAGCTACGCACAGCCACGAGGCTACCGAGCCGGGGAACTACTCCCCGATCACATCCGCGGCACGGCCGACGATCAGCGGGTCGGGTGTGCCCACAAAGGACTCGTTCTTGCCGTCGTAGTCGAAGAGACTCAGCACGTGACGCATGGCGTTGATCCGCGCCCGCTTCTTGTCGTTGGACTTCACCACCGTCCACGGTGCGTGGTCGGTGTCGGTGGTGGCGAACATCGCCTCTTTCGCCTCGGTGTAGGCATTCCACTTGTCCAGCGACGCCAGGTCCATGGGCGACAGCTTCCACTGGCGCACCGGGTCGATCTGACGGATCGCGAACCGGGTCCGCTGCTCGAGCGGGGTGACCGAGAACCAGAACTTGACCAGGTTGATCCCGTCGTCGACGAGCATCTTCTCGAACGCCGGGACCTGTGCGACGAACTGCGTGTACTGCTGCGGACTGCAGAACCCCATGACCCGTTCGACGCCGGCGCGGTTGTACCAGGAGCGATCGAAGAACACCATCTCCCCGCCGGCGGGCAGGTGCTGCACATACCGCTGGAAGTACCACTCGGTGGCCTCGCGTTCGCTGGGCTTCTCCAGGGCGATCGTGCGTGCGCCGCGCGGGTTGAGGTGCTCGTTGAATCGTTTGATGGTGCCGCCCTTGCCCGCCGCGTCCCGGCCCTCGAAGACCAGCAGATGCCGCTGCCCGGTCTGCTTGGACCACTTCTGCAGCTTCAGCAGTTCGATCTGCAACCGCCGCTTGGTGACCTCGTACTCGCGGCGGCTCATGCGCTCCTCGTACGGGTAGTCCTCGCGCCAGGTGTCGACGACATTCCGTTCGGGCAGGGTCAGCAGGACCGGGTCGTCGTCATCGTCGTCGTTGACCGTGAAGTGCGTGGTGTCGTGGAGGTCGACGAGTTGCTGAAGTGCTTCGCGGCCGTTGAGCACGCTGAAGTCGGGGCCGATCTGGGTCTCGGGATCGTGGAGGTCGGTCACTCCACAACGATAGGTCGAAGCGGCGAACGACGCCCGACGCTCCGGTGAACTACCGTCGCGCCGGGCGTGTTCTGTCTCTCAGGTGTCGTACGCTCGGTGGCTTCGACTCGCTGCGCTCGGTGGCTTCGACTCGACTCCTCGCTGCGCTCGGTGTCGGCTCATAGCTCCTATGTCAAGCAGCGGCGGCTGTCGGGTTGTCGGCTTTGTGGGTGCGGGCCTGGTGGTCGGTGGTGAGGTGGTTGTAGACGACGCGGGCGAGGCGGCGTTTGAGGCAGCGCATCGCCTCGCGAGGAGTCTTGCCGTCTGCCTGCTTTCTCTCGTAGTAGGCGTGGCCGAGGGTGTCCGGCATGCGTGCCTGGGTCAGCGCGATGCGGTGGATCGCGGCGTTGAGTTGGCGGTTGCCCGACCGCGTGAGTCGATGACGCCCCGGGTTGGCCGACCACACCGGCACGGGGGCGATTCCGGCGTGGCGGGCGAACTGGGCCTCCCCGGGGAATCGGGTGATGTCGGCGGATTCGCCGAGGAGTTTCGCGGCGCTGAGCGCGCCACAACCGGGCATCGCCAACAGGGTGGGCACCGCGTCGGAAACCTTCTTGGTGATCTCTCGTTCGACCTCATTGATCTCCACAGTCAGGTCGTGAATAGCGGCGACTTCCTTGCCGACCAGGCGGGCATCGACACCGCTGCCTTGGGTCGTCAACCAGGTTTGCAGCGCTTTCTGATGCTTCTTGAGTTTCATCCCGCCCTTTTTGATGTGGTGCTCGGGGTCGAGTTGATGCACCCGCCACAACACCCGGTTGATCTTCGAGGTTCGTTCGCGCACAAGGCAATCACGGTAATCGACGAGAGCTTTCATCTCATAGGACAAAGCGTCGTGAGACGCCACCGGAAGGCCGGGTTCACGTGCTGCGGCCCGAGCCACCGCCAACGCATCGATCGGATCAGACTTGCCGCGTTCACGTCCGGTACGGCGGTGTTCGGCCATCAGACGCGGCGCTACCCGCACCACTTTCTGATCGGCGCCTAGCAGGTCGCGTTCGAGCCGGGCCGACATGTTGCGACAGTCCTCGATCGCCCACAACACCTCGGTACCGAAGCGTGTATGCGCCCACTGCATGGCTGTGCGATGCCCGGCCGTGATCGCCGGCACCACGGTGGATCCGAGTTGTTTGCCGACGGCGTCGACCGCGACGAAGGTGTGCGTGCGCTTGTGCACATCAGCACCGATGACGATCATGGGAGATGCCTTCCTGTCAGAGGGAGTGGCGACAGTCGGGCCGGTCGGCGGACACATCTCAGTCGGGGGCGATGCCACGCTCCTATCAAGTCACGCCGGCCGGTCCTGACACACCAGGCATCGGCACAATGAGCCAACACCAGCCCGATACAGCCAGGGCGGTAACCAGCGGGAGAGCCAGATGCCTGGTGCTCAGAACCCAACCACCACCGAAGTGGCTAGACAACAGTGACACTGAAACCAGCGGTGGTGCAGCTCGATATCGGCCGGTCTGAGGTCAGTTCCGCAGGTCGATCGAACCGGAGTGCAGGCAGGCCTTGCCGGTGCTGGTGTCGAACGCGGCTGCGAAACCACCGCTGCACCGGGCACCTTCGGGGCCGGCGTAGGCCTCGCCGCCCCAGCCACCGACCGCGACGGTAGTGCCGCCCCGGCGCGCCTGCGCGACACTCAGCGCGCTCGGCCCGGTCGTGACCGAGTAGGCGTTGCCCCGGCTGTTGGCACCGGCGAGGGCCGTCGAACCCGGTTGCAGGTTGTACGCCGCAGCGTTTCCGCCGTTGTCCGACACCGAGATCGCGGTGCCGCCGCCGCTGCGTTCATCGGCGGTCGCGCTACTGCCGAGGCCGGCCTTCGCGCCGCATCCGCTCCGTCCCTCGACCCGCTCGACTTGGTGACCGTTCGACACCGAGCAATGCGTCGACGCCGAGGAGACCCCTTCGCCCGACAGCCCGGCGAAACCGACACATCCGGCGAGCCCCGCCGCCAGGACCAGGCCGCGAACGGCAAACTTCTTGATTCTCAACTGCTTTGGCCTCCATTGATCGGGCGCCCGGTAGGGAACGCCCTCAGCGTACAGGGGCCGGCGCCGGGGAGGAGTCGATCGACCCGTCACGTCCGGGTCACGATCGCCCTCAGGCCGCCGCGCGCTTCTCCACTTCGGCGGTGAGCCCCTTACGGGCGGTGTCCACGGCCATCTTCTGGGCGCGTTTCACGATGAGTCCGGGCAGCTTGATCTTCAGCTCGACGGCGAGATCGAACCGGACCCGGGCCCCCTTGTCGGTCTCGGTGACCGTGTATTTGCCGTGCTGTTCGCTCAGCTGATTCGATTCGATGAGGTGCCACTCGCACGAGTTGGGAGTCCACTCGTAGGTGCACGTCTGTTCGTCGGAGATGCCCGCCGCGGTGACGACCATTCGCACCTTCTCGGGCGTGCCGTCGTCGTGACTGGTCAGGATCTCGGCTTCCTTGTGCGGGCCCGACCACTCCGGCAGGGACTCGATGTCCATGAGCACTTCCATCACCACCGAGACCGGGGCGGCGACGTCGAATTCGATGTTCGCTGAGACAGCCATGCGCAGAACCTACCGCGCGCCCGTGCCGCCGATGCAACGAACCGTCGACGATGTGTCGACCCGCGGCGGAGTCGCCTGGGATGACAGCGATCAGCTCTCGCGGTCGACCAGGTTGACCGGCCACGCCTCGTCGGGGATGTCGCGTAGAGAGCAGGCCTGGTCGACCGCGGTGAACCAGCCACGAAAGTGCATGATCTCGCCGATGACCGGGTTGCGAACGGTCGCGTCGCACCGGAAGCGATCCCGTTTCTCGTCCCACCCCTCGATGTACTTCATCTGAGCGGTGAACAGCCCTTTCATCCCGACCTTGGGTCCGCGCCCGAGCCAGCGCATCGGCCCGCTCTCCAGCAGCAACTCGCCGGACCGCGTCACCGACGGCTCGATGGGATACAGGAACTCCGGGCCGTCGCCGAAGTAGTCGACCAGGCCCGTTCGCCCGGCGACGAGCAGTGAGTTCAGCTTGCGGGGGCCGGTCGTGTACTGGAAGTTCCGCAACACCGCGAGCGACTCGCGCCCGAGCTCGTCGGAGTAGCAGTAGTACCCCTGGGTGAACGGCACCATCCGGCTCGTCTTCGAGGGCAGCGCGTTGCGTTTGGCGTAGTGCCACAGCGCGGGCGGCGGCAACGCGGAGGAGATGTACACCGACTCGTAGATCCCGCTACAGATCTGGGCGACACCGGATGTCGAGTCGATGCCGTAGCGCCATGCGACGTTGGGATGCAGACGGTCGAAGTCCGAACCCAGCGCATGCCGGAAGACCGGCGTCATGGCGTCATCCTCCCGAGGTCACCCAGCCATCCGGGCCGGCGCCGACGATGAACGGGCGCAGGCCAGGCGTCACCCCCACGGTGACGACATGGTGAACCTACTAACGGAGCACACGCGTGTCCAACGTCTCAGTCCTATCGGCGCCGATCGACCGCGGCGTCACACAGGCTCGCCAGTTCGGCGATGACGCGATCGAGGGGTTCGACGCTGCGCCGTGTCTGGCACAGTCCGACCGCTCCTTCGACCGCCGCGATGATGAGGTTGGCCAGTGAGTCGGCACGGTCGCTGTCGACGCCGTCGACCACCAGTCGCGCGGTGACCAGGTCGGCCCAGCGCTGCAGGATCTCGGCGGAGGCGTCCGCCACCGCGGGTTCGCTGCGGCGGGCGAGTCCGCCGGCGAGGACCGGACACCCGAACTGGAAATCGGTGTTGACCAGCAGACGCCGCCACACCCCGCCGATCTCGCGCACCGTGTCGGCCGGGGTCATCGTGGTCGGGCGCCCGATGCGTTCGGCGATGAACTCGCCGGCGTACCGGACCGCCTCGGTCATCAGCTGGGTCTTGCCGCCCGGGAAATGGTGGTAGATGGACCCGCGAGGTGCGGAACTCGCGGAGATGACGTCGCCGATCGACGTGGCGGCCACGCCGTCGCGACCGATCAGGTCGGCCGCGTGCACGACCATGCGTTCACGCGGGCCCCGGTCGTCCGCGCCGGTGACCACGGACTCGGCGGGATGTGACGCCATGCAGCAACAACTCCTATGCCGACCCTCATATATCTGATGTCCTGCGCCAGCATACAGAGCATCCGCCGAGGTCATCGCGCCTGCAATGGAGCCACCCGGATATGCACACCTTCATAATCACTGTCGAGTATGCAACCATGCATAGTCATGACGACCACCGACGCACCCACCGACCCCACCGCGATGTCCGGACTCGAGCTACTGCGCGCCTGGCAGGCCGACGGCGCGGGCTCCGACCGTCCGAGCATCGGCCGCCTCCTGGGCATGGTCCCCAAGCAGATCGACGAGGGCGCGGTCACCTTCGCCGTGACCCCGCAGCCCGACTTCGCCAACCCCCTCGGCACCGTCCACGGCGGCATCTGCGCCACGCTGCTGGACTCGGTGATGGGGTGTGCCGTGCACACCACGCTGCCCGCCGGCGTCGGCTACACGACCCTGGAGCTGAAGGTGAACTACATCCGCTCGGTCGCCGTCGATGCCGGGGAGCTGACCGGCGTGGGCACCGTCATCCACGCCGGCCGCACCACCGCGACCGCCGAGGGCAAGGTGTTCGCCGCCGACGGCAAGCTCGTGGCACATGGAACCACCACCTGCATCGTGTTCCGGTAGCCCGCAGGCCGGTCAGTCCGTGCGCGCAGCCGCGATGATCCCGGTGATGTCCTCTTCTCTCATCCCGAAGCCGGCGAGGCGACCGAGCGGGATCGACGCGAGCATCCGTGCCATGTCGACACCCAGCGCGTCGTTCCCGGCACTCATCAGCGGGTTGTTCTCGGCCAGCTCCGCGAGCGCCTGCGCCGCAGCCGGATTCGCCAGGACCTCGCCCAGGGTCGAGTTCTCGTCGATCGGGAGGACCACGTCGTCTCCGCTGATCTCGACGGTCGTGATCAGCCGGATGTCGCGGCTCGACGCGCCGACCTGGATCGCGTACTCACCCGCCTCGACGATCCAGCGATCGACCCGGGTGTCCCAGTACGCGAGGTCGTTTCGGTCGATCGTGACCGACACGGTCTCGGACTCACCGGGTTCGAGGTCGCGGGTGACCGCGAAACCCGCCAGCTCACGCGGCGGACGACCGACCCGGGAGTCCGGCTTCGACGTGTAGATCTGGACCACCTCGCGACCGGCGCGGGGTCCGGTGTTCGTGACCGTCACCTCGACGACCACCCCGTCGACGACCGAATCCTCCGTTGCGACGGAGAGATCCGAGTGCTCGAACGTCGTGTAGGACAACCCGTGCCCGAACGGGTACGCCACCTCGAGGTCCCGCGCGTCGTACCAGCGGTAGCCGACGTGAATCCCCTCGCCGTACCGGATGTGGGAGTTCTCGTTCGGGAAGTTGAGGTAAGCCGGCGCGTCCTGCAACCTGACCGGCACGGTCTCGGTGAGCCGCCCCGACGGGTTGACCGCGCCGACGAGCACGTCGGCGATGGCCCCGCCCCCGGCCTGGCCGAGGAGCGCACCGTCGAGGACCGCGGGGGCCGCGGCAATCGCTTCGAGGCGGAGGACTCCACCGTGGGCGAGCACGACCACGGTGCGGGGTTGCACCGCGAGGATTCGGGTCAGCAGTTCGATCTGATCCGACGGCAGTTCGATGTCGTCGCGGTCGAAGCCCTCCGACTCCTGCGACGCCGCCAGTCCCAGGAACAGGACGGCGACATCGGCCTCGGCTGCGGCGGCGACCGCCTCGGCCGCATCCACCGGCGCATCGTCGGTGGCGAAGCCAGGGGCGTAGGTCACCGCGTGACCGGCCGCCCGGATCTCGTCCACCGGCACATCGAGGCGCGTCGGGTTGACGTGTGAACTGCCCCCGCCCTGATACCGGGGTTCGCGCGCGAACTCGCCGATGACCGCGACGGATTGCCCGGAACCCAGTGGGAGAACGCCGCCCTCGTTCTTCAGCAGGACGATGGACCGCCCCGCCGCTTCCCGGGCGAGGCGGTGGTGCAGATCGGGATCGACCACGATTCGGCCCGCGCGACCGGCACCGGCCCGCTCGGCGAGCTTGCGGACCGCCCGCGCCGATCGGTCCACGGCCGCCGCGTCGAGGCGCCCGTCCTCGACGGCGTCGACGATCTGCGCGTCGGTCCGCCCGCCGGACCCCGGCATCTCGAGATCGAGTCCGGCCGCGACCGCACGGACGCGATCGGCGACGGCACCCCAGTCGGAGACCACCACACCGTCGAAGCCCCACTCGCCGCGCAGCAGGTCGGTGAGGAGCCAGTGGTTCTCCGATGCCGGGATGCCGTTGATGCGGTTGTAGGAACACATCACGGTCCAGGGATCGGCCGAGCGGATGATGTGCGCGAAGGCGCGGAGGTAGATCTCGCGCATCGGCCGGGGATCGACGTCCGAACTCGACCGCATCCGGTCGTCCTCGGCATTGTTCAGCGCGAAGTGTTTGGGCGATGTCCCGACCCCGATGCTCTGGACACCCTCGATCCACGCCGCGCCGAGCCGGCCGGTGACGAACGGGTCCTCAGAAAAGTACTCGAAGTTCCTGCCGCACCGCGGATCTCGTTTGATGTTCACTCCCGGACCGAGCAGAACGTCGACGCCGAGACCGCGGGCCTCCAGTCCGAGCGCTTCGCCGACACGACGGATCAGCCCGACATCCCAACTCTGGCCGAGGCCGACTGCGGGCGGAAAGCAGGTGGCGGGTTCGCTGCCGGCGAGGCCGAGGTGATCGGTCGCGCCGGTCTGTTTACGGACCCCGTGCGGGCCGTCGGTGAGAGTGAGCGCGGGAATCGAACCCACCGCTTTCGTGGTCCAGAAATCGGCGCCGCTGCCGAGCGCGGCCTTCTGGGACAAGCTCAGTTCGCTCATCCCAAGACACTACCGACGATCGTCAGGCGCTCAGCTCGACCCGGGACAGTACACCGTGTACTCCCACTGGGTGCCCTCTTCCGGACCGGTCACCCGCACGACGACGGAGGATTCGGTGCCCCGCGGCACGACGACCCGGGCGCTACCCGTGCCCTGGTTGCGATTGTCACCGACGTACCCGGTGTTGTGAATCAATTTGCCCTGGTAGAACACGCGGATCTCATCGGGCTGATCGAGCGTTTCGTACCGCAGCGTGAAGCGGGTGGGCCCCGGCCGGCCCAACACGTACCGCGTCTCCGTGACGCCCTGGCCTCCGGATCGCGTCTCCTCGTCACACTGCTGAACTCGCGGCGGCTGCACGCCTCCACCGATGCTCCCGACGAAGTCGAGATCCCGGAGATCCACACCGTCGAGGCTGCCGTAGTCGAGGTCGCGGGGATCCGCACCCTCGAGACTTCCGGAGTCGACCGACCCGGCCGGCTCCGCCCGTGCGTCCGGGGAGCCTGTCGTCACGCCGATCGCGCCTCCCACGATCAGAACGGGGATCAACAACGACCGTGCCATAACTCCTGCGCGCATGGATCTCCGTAGTTCGGTAGAGGGGTTCGCCCGACGCTATCGATCCGCACGAGTCGGCGGTATCCCCTCACCGGAGGAATCGCCACCGGTACTCGGACACAGCCGAGCCCATCGAACCCGCCTGCCTCACCCGTCGAGGTAGCGGTCGCGGAGGGCCTGCTGGTCCCGGACATCCAGGCCGAGCGCCTCGCCGAAGTAGCCCTCGATCCCGCCGTACCGCTTGTCCACCTCGTCGAACGCTGCGTCGAGGTAACCGGCGTCGACGCCCAGCACGCCGACGAGCAGTTCAGGATCGCCCCCCGCCGCGGCGAACCCGTCGAAGATGTGCTCGAGCGACGGGATCAGCCGCTCGTTGGTGAGGAGGTAGTCGCGGTAGACATCGTCCCTCGGAACCCCGAGCAGGGTCAGCAGAGATGCTGCCGCCCAACCGGTTCGATCCTTGCCGGTGGTGCAGTGCACCAGAGCGGGCGTCGACCCCGCGTCGAGCAGTCCGCGGAAGAACTCGGTGTAGGCGGCCGTCGCGCTGGGAAGGGTGATCATCTCGCGGTAGGTCCCGGAGATCATTTCGCGCGACTTGCCGCCGGACAGCATCTCGCCGGCCTCCGCGACGACGACGGGGTCGGCGAGCACCGCGCCGATGTTCGCCGGAATCGACATCTGTGCGTCGGCGAGCACGTCGAGAGCGATGTTCGACGCGCCGGGCAGAACCGGGTCCGGGATGGCTGCGCTCTCGTGCGCCGACCGGAGATCGTAGACGGTCGAGAGACCCAGAGCCTCCAGCGCGGGCACGTCGGCGGTGTCGAGGGCGGAGAAGTCCGTCGAACGGAACAGGACGCCGGATCGGACCGTCCGGCCGTCGGCGGTGCGCCAGCCGCCGAGATCGCGCAGGTTGGGCAGGCTCGGGATGGGGCTCGGCGCACCGGGGGTCGCAGTCACGGTCACATCGTGACAGATCTCGGGCCGCTCAGTCGGTGAGCGCGCGTTCGAGCATCGGCCACGACTTCACGAGCTGATCCTGCCAGTACGGCCAGGCGTGCGTACCGGGCGTGTAGTCGACGGTCGCGGGGATGCCGAGCTGGGTGAGCCGGCGGTCGAGATTGAGCGTGCACTGATGGGTGGCGGCCTCGATCGCGCCGCCGACCGCGATCTGATCGATGTAGATCGTGGTCTTGCCGTCGATTCCCTGGCTCTGCAACTGGTCGTGCGGTCCGGGGACACCCGTGCCGGTGCTGATGTAGATCGCCTTGCCGCGCAGCTTGTAGGCATTGACGACCGGGTCGTGGGCACGCCATCCCGGAGAGCCGACCGGCCCCCAGATGTTGGCGATGTCGCCACCGCCGCGGCCCTCGACGACCGCTCGGATGGCCAGCCGACCCAGGTTCGTGCTCGTCTCCGCGCATCCGCTGTAGGACGCGACGGCCCGGTAGAGCCGAGGTGCGGACTCGGCCAGACTCAACGACGATGTTCCCGCCATCGAGATCCCCGCGATCGCATTCACCCCGGTGGTCTTCAGCTTTTCGTCGATGAGCGGTGGTAATTCGCTGGTCAGAAAGGTTGTCCACTTGTTTCGCCCGAGCACCGGATCGACTTTCACCCAGTCGGTGTAATAGCTGTAGGCACCGCGCATCGGCACGACCACATTCACATTCTTGTCGGCGACGAAATCGACGATGTCGGTTTGCTCGAACCAGTGGCCGGTACCCTCCCCGCCACCCGCACCGTTCAGCAGATACAGCGTCGGACGGGGCTTCGATCGATCAGCGGGCACGAGCACGCGCACCGGGACATCTCGTTTCATCGAGGGCGAATGCACCGACAGGTCGAGCACCCGGCCGTCGGCCACTGCCCGGGCCAACGCCTGCGCCCGCGTCGACCCGCTTCCCGGTTCCGCAGACGCCAGTGACGGAATGGTCAGAGCGACAACGAGAGCAACGATCGAGACCGTCGTGGCGACCAGGCGTCGGCGGAGAGCACCATCCGCTGCGGACATCACAGTCCCTTCACATCACTACGACCGCGCCGTCGTCTCGACAACGGAATTCACACGTGCAGATATCGATCCGAATACGTTTCACCATACGCATCGGGCGGAAATGCGTCCGCGAATACACGGTCGGGCACACTTGCCGTTCACCTTCAGCACGAGCGCGGTATAGCCACGGTTGGAGTCATTTTCACGATGCCAAATCTCGCGTGACGGGAACATATCCCGTCTGAGCAGCCATTCTCGCTCCCGCGACGCCCATTTCGGATGTCCGCGATGTCGACTCCGCGCATTTCGGCCGGCTCGTGCACTGCCGGGCGTCACGATCATCCGCCCGAGATTCGGTCGATCGGACGACAGCGCTCAGCCCGGGATCACTCACTGCATCACTGCTACGGGAAACAGTGTGCGCGGGTTCTGTAGCAGTGCCGGCGGGGTGACCGACGTCCGCTCGAGCGTGCCGGTCCATCGGACGCGACGGCGGTGCGGGGTGAGCGTCGCGGCGCGCGTCGAGAACTCGTAGTCGCTGACCACCTGGCCCCGCGCCAGCACGTCCGGGTCGGCCGGGTCGACCACGGCGACCTGGTACCCCACCTTCAGGTCGGCGACGAAGGACGCGAGCACGCGCAGGTCCTTCCCCCGCCGACGCCCCGGGCTGCACTCTTTCAGCAGCGTCCGCAGGCTCGCCTCGGCGCCCGACGACGCGTCGGCATCGATGCCGGACTCGGTGCCGAACCCGACGATGCGTCGCCGCCGGAACTCGGTGTACTGGTCGTCGGACGTGGCGCGGACGATCCACACCGTGCGGGTCGGCTCGTCCAGGTCGTGGGTATCGGCGACCGGCGGATCGGGCCAGAAGTACGGCAGTTCGTCGTCGACGTCGTCGAACACGGAGCCGTAGAAGTCCGGCGCCTTGCGGAGCAGCGCGGAACGATGGCTGCGATGGAGCCGGTCGTCGCCCAGCCACGCGGGCATCAGGCCCTGCGCGGCCAGCTCGGACTGGGCCCGGCCCACCACGTCGGGCGCGAACTCGGCGATCATCGGCGCGGTGCTGTCCGCACGCCCTTCGCCGGTCCACACATCGACGAACGCGAGCCCGTACGCGACCAGCGCCGGGGTGTGCCCGCGCCACATCGTGACCGCGGGATGGCTGGACCAGCCGTAGTCGAACAATTCGAGCGCTCGCAGGATCTGCAACGTCTCCACCCGCTGCTTGCCGAGCCGCGCGGGGTCGAGGACCTCCGCGGAGCGCCGGAAATCCGGGTAGGGCAAGAACGTCTGCATGGCGGCTGCATACCCACCCGCTACCGATTTCGCACCGAAACTCTGCTCATGGTTGAAGCGGTCGATCAGCGACATCCCGGATTGAATCTGACGTCCTCGCCACTCGTCCACGACGCGACGACGGGCCGACGCCGTCCCCACCTGATTCTGGTGTGGGTGGTGGCGCTGGTCGCCATCGTCGGTGGCCAGGTCGTCGGAGCCGCGATCGCGAATGCGATCACCGGCTCGGGAATGGACGGCAGTGTGGCCGCCCAGTGGAACGAGGTGATCACCAACGGCATGACGCTGGTGGTCCTCTTCGCGTGGGTGGTGGCCTACGAACGACGTTCGATCCTGTCGGTCGGACTGCGGGACCGTCGCGGTCCGATCCGATTTCTCGTCGGAGCCGCATCCGGATTCGCGCTGTTCGGGATCGTGTTGCTGCTGCTCGTGGTGTTTGCCGGGTACGACGCCGACTCGGCGGCCGGCCACACCACGACCGGCACCGCAGCGGTAGGGATCGTCCTCTCCTTGATCCCGGTCTGGATCGTGCAGGCCTCGACCGAGGAGATCGCCGTCCGCGGTTACCTGCTGCAGTGGCACGGCCTCAGATTGACCAACGGATGGGCCGCGGTGATCCTGCCGTCGATCCTCTTCGCGGTCGTCCACCTCGATTTCCATCCGCTGGTGCTGGTCAACATCTTCTTGTTCGGCGTCTTGTTCTCGTTCCTGTCGCTCGGCTCGGGGTCGATCTGGTTGACGGCCGAGCTCCACGCGGCATGGAACATGGCGCAGGGCAACATCTTCGGCATCCTCGGCGACTCGAGCGCCCGAGATGTCACGGTCTTCACCTTCGCCTCGGACACCTCGGCATCGTCAGTGCTGACCGGAGGAGACTACGGTCCCGAGGGCAGCGCACTGACGACGATCGTGCTCACATTCGCTGTCGTCGCGTCATATCGCTACTACCGCCGGATGGAGGCGACACGCATCGGCGTGTCGGCAGCCGAGAACGACACCGTCAGTGGGTCCACCGACGCGCGCTGACTTCCCCGACCTGGTTTGCGCCCTCAGAAGGGTGGTGGGTTGGCGGCGTTCCACGCGTCGATTTCTCGGCGGTGGGTGGTGGTGCGGGTTTCGCGCTGGCCGGCGAGCTTGCTGCGGGCCGGATGGTCGGGGGGTCGGCCGGGGACGAGGTAGCCGAACAGGTCGCGGCCGTTGAAGGCGTTGCCGACGAAGGTGTGTCCGGTCGGGGACTGGAACCAGGCGGTCAGGTACTCGTCCTGGTAGTCCCGCCACATGCCGAAGGTCTTGATGCGGTGGTGGAACCGGCACAGCGGTTTGAGGTTGCGCTGGGTGGTCGCGCCACCGGCCTGGGGCGAGTGGTGGTCGAACGGGGTGGTGTGGTCGAGATCGGTGGTCCACACCGGCTGATTACAGCCGGGGAAGGTGCAGCACAACTCGCCGCAGCGCACCAGGTTCTGGAGTGTGCGGCTCGGGGTGTAGCGGGATTCGGCTTCCGCATCGGCGTGAATGCCGGTGGTGACGAAGGAACGACGGGCATCGGCGAGCAGTGAGCGCATGGTGTCGGCGTCGATGAGGCCGTGGCCGTCGAGGAAACCGGGGTCGTCGTCGACGCCGAGCAGAGTCGACAGGTTCACCACGACGTGGAACGTCGGCACCGGGGCGTGCGGATCGACCGTCACCGGGGCCGGTTCAGGCGTGGGTGTCGGTTCAAGCGCTTCCGTAATGGTGTCGTCGGATTTGATTGCTGCCGAAGGCCTTTCCATCTCCGGCTCGTTGACGGTGTCGTCGAGGTCGACCGGTTTGGGCACCGGAGCGCAGTGTCGGCAGCGGCACGGCAGGGTGTCGAGGTGGGCGGCGAGGGCGATCATCGCGTCGACGCGTCGCTGCCTTTTGTTGCGGGGGTCGTCGGGGTGCACGGAGGCGGCCATCGCGTCGAGTTGGGCGTTGAACGCGGCGGCGTCGGTGACCGGGAGGCTGCCGGTGATGCGGGCTTGGCCGGGCTGGAATCGGTCGGGTGCGATGGTGATGTGGCGATCGCGGGTGGCGCGCTCGCGGCGGCGGCGGACCGCGTCAGGGGCGTGTCTGGCGACGATCGCGTCGACCAGGGTGGTGAACTGGGTCGTCGACATCGGGGGGCGGGCCAGGATCGCCTCGGCCAGATGGGCATCGACGGTTTGCATGTCGCTGTCGGAGACGTAGTCGGTGCGTTTCATGGCGATGGTGAAGCGGCGTTGGTCTATCCGTCCGCAGGCCAGCGTGTTGCCGGTGAGCATGAGGCGGTAGCGCAGGACGTCTCCGGTGCGGATGAGGTCACGGGCTTGCGCGGCGGGGATCATCAGTGCCGCACCGAGTTCGGCGGTGGCTTGGTCGAAACCATCGGGCCCGTACTCGACGTAGGGGTCGATCCCGGCCGCGGCGTCGGCGGCGCGTCGATGCAGTTCGTCTGCCGACGAGGCTTGCCCGTCCCGGAGTTCGGTGCGGCGCAGCTGGTAGTCGAGTTCGCGTTCCTCGTGCAGCAAGCTTGCCGCGGTCAGGAGACGATAGGAGGCGGCGGAGGTGATCGACGCGCAGTGGGTGATGGGGGGTGTCAGATGGTCTGTGTAAGTCCAGTGCTCATCAGTGAGAGGACAATCTATGAGCATGGCGTTAGACGACAAACAGCAGAGCGACGACCAGCAGCTGTCTGAGCTGGCCGAGCCGCGTTCGACCGCGGAGGTAGCCGAGGCGCTGCAGGCCTCGGGCATGGTCGATGAGTTGCTGGCCCAGATTGATACCGGCCAGGTCCAGATCACCGGCGACGGCGGCCTGATTCCGGGTTTGATCAAACTCGCCCTCGAACGCGGTCTGAAGGCCGAGCTGACTGATCACCTCGGTTATGAGAAGGGCGATCCGGCCGGTCGGGAACTGCCCAACGCCCGCAACGGGTCGAGCCCGAAAACGGTGCAGTCCGAGGCCGGGCCGGTCGAGCTGAACGTCCCTCGAGACCGTGCCGGCACCTTCACCCCACGCCTGGTCCCGAAAGGCTCGCGCCGGCTCGGCGGCCTCGATGACATGATCATCTCGCTCTATGCCGGAGGCATGACGTTACGCGACATCCAGCATCACTTAGCCTCGACGATCGGCACAGATCTATCCCACGAGACGATCTCCAAGATCTGCGACGAGGTCCTCGACGCGGTCGATGAATGGCAGAACCGGCCGCTGGAAGCCTTGTATCCCGTCATCTACCTCGACGCCCTGGTGGTAAAAGTCAAAGACGGCGCTCACGTCCGAAACAAGCACGCCCACATCGCTATTGGCGTCGACATGACCGGCGTCAAGCACGTCCTGGGTATTTGGATACAAGCCGAGGAAGGCGCGAAGTTCTGGGCCGGGGTGTGTGCAAATCTGGCCAACCGCGGCGTACGTGACGTGCTCATCGTGTGCTGCGACGGGCTGACCGGATTCCCCGAGGCGATCGAGACGACCTGGCCACTGGCCACGGTGCAGACCTGCGTGGTGCATCTGATCCGCAACTCGATGCGGTTCGTGAACTACAAGGACCGCAAAGACGTGGCGCGGGCGATCAAACCGATATACACCGCCCCCGACGCCGAGACCGCCCGCCGCGAATGGGAGGCCTTCCGAGACTCCGAGTTAGGACTCAAATACCCGAGTGCGGCAGCAGCTTTCGATCGAGCGTGGGACCGGTTCATTCCGTTCTTGGCGTTCCCGCCCGAGCTCCGCAAGGTCATCTACACCACCAACTCGATCGAGTCGCTGAACTATCAGCTCCGCAAGGTCATCAAGAACCGGGGACACTTCCCCAACGACATCGCGGCGCGCAAACTGCTGTGGCTGGCGATCTGCGACATCGAGGACAAACGGGCCCGGCAACGCGAGAAGGAACGCGGCAAGCCCGCCGCCACCCGCAAAGCCCCCGGACGACTCGTCGAGGGCCAGGTCGTGACGAACTGGAAACAGGCCCTCGGGCAACTCGCCCTGGCCTACCCCGACCGCATCGAACCCCACCTCAACTAGACCCAACCAGCAACTACAGGAAACCCAGGAGTCACGGTCTTACACAGACATCTTGACAAGCTCGGGTGATGACGTCCACGAGTTCACCGGCGGACAAATCGGTATCGGAAAGCGCTGCAGAAAAGGAGAACTCGGCCTCGGGCCTTTCGCCCGAGGCACCTGCGCCCTCACCCCCGAACTGCATGACACCAAGATACGACCACCCACCGACAAGAATCCCCGACCGCGTCAGACGGTTCCGAAACTCATTCAGGCACTGGCTCCGAGGTGTCGGTTTCGGCCTCCGGCAGCGCGCACACACCATCGACGCAGACTGCCGCGTCAGCGTCCCCGACCATCTCGAAAGGCACGAGCGGTTCAGACACGATCGCCCGCCTCGGCGTGAACCTTGTCGAGAGCTTGCGTGAAGATCTCCGGCGCCTGCGCGCCGGAGACTCCGTACTTGCCGCTGATCACGAAGAAGGGCACTCCGCTGATTCCGTACGCGCGCGCCTGGTCGATGTCGGCCGCGACGGCCGGCGCGTAAGCGCCCGAGTCCAGCGCTGCGATGACCTCGTCGCGATCGAGGCCGATGTCCGCGGCCAGATCAGCGAGTTCGTCGGGACGGCCGACGTGACGACCCTCCTCGAAGTAGGCCTTGAACAACCGCTCCACCAGATCGAGTTGTCGGCCACGCTCTTTCGCGAAGTGCAGCGCCTCATGCGCCTTCAGGGTCTTGGTGTGCTGGAGGCTGTCGAAGTCGTAGTCGAGACCCACCTCGGCGGCGATCCCGGTCACCTGTTCGAGCATGCCCTCGACCTGCTGGGCAGGCATGCCCTTGTGCCGGACCAGGAAGTCGACCTCGGACCCGTCGAAGTCGACCGGCGTGTCGGGCGCGAGCTCGAAGCTGTGATACGTCACCTCGACGTCGTCACGCCCGGCGAACTCGGCGAGACCCGCCTCGAACTTGCGCTTGCCGATGTAGCACCACGGGCAGGCGATGTCGGACCAGATGTCGACGGTGATGGGAGCACTCATGGCCGTCTCAACACCGCACGGATCGAGAACGTTCCCGGGTTGGCTCAGCCGGCCGACCGCGGCGCCTCCAGCAGGTCGTCGAGATGCGCCCGCGACCAGTCGCACAGACCGTGGACAGTCGCGACGAGGTCCCGCCCGGCGTCCGTCAGGGTGTAGTCCACCCGCGGGTTCGCGCTGCGATGGTCGTGGCGGTGAATCAGTCCGTGCGCCTCGAGGTCGCGCAGGGTCTGGGTGAGCACCTTGTCGCTGATCGTCCCGATCGACCGTTTCAGCTCGCGGAACCGGCGAGGGCCCTGCCGTACCTCCTCCAGGACCGTCAGACCCCACTTCGTCGACACGACGGCGAACACCGATCGCGCAACCTGGCGTGCCTGCTCCTCGACGCCGACAGACGACACCGCGCCCCCGCTCACCTCGAAGTGCGTACTGCCGCTCATTCGCCTGGGCTCCTAGCGTGGGATCGATGCGAGTGCTGAAGACCTACGCCAGAGTATTCGTCGCCGACCTCGACGAGTCGCTGCCGCTGTACGAGCGCCTCGTCGGCGCATCGGCCGACCTACGGTTCGCCTTCGAGAAGGCCGAGCTCGCCGCGGTCGGCGACTTCCTCCTCATCGCGGGCGCCGACGACGACGTCGAGCCCTATCGGAACACCGTCGGCCCGGTCGTCGTCGACGGACTCGATGCACTCATCTCGCTGCTAGATGAGGCCCAGGTCCTCGGCGATTCCCGCAGTGCGACAGGACGGTTCGCCTATCTACGCCACCCCGACGGCGCCGTCGTCGAATATGTTCAGTGGTCGCCGGAGGTCGTCGAGTCGGTGTTCACAACGCCGAAGGCCGGCCACCCTTGCGGGTGACCGGCCTTCGGTTGTTGCTGTGTGAGTAGACGCAGGGATCTGATCAGGAGATCAGAAGCCTATCCCTGACGGAGTCAGGTCAGAATCCCATTCCGCCCATCTCGTCGCCGCCCGGCATGGCCGGGGCAGCGTTCTTCTCGGGCTTGTCGGCGACGACGGCCTCGGTGGTGAGGAACAGAGCCGCGATCGAGGCTGCGTTCTGCAGCGCCGAGCGGGTGACCTTCACCGGGTCGTTGATGCCGGCCTTGAGGAGGTCCTCGTACACACCGGTGGCGGCGTTGAGGCCGGTGCCGGTGGGCGAGTTCAGGACCTTGTCGGCGACGACGCCCGGCTCGAGCCCGGCGTTGATCGCGATCTGCTTGGCCGGAGCCGACAGCGCGACCTTGACGATGTTGGCGCCGGTGGCCTCGTCACCCTCGAGCGAGAGTGCGTCGATGGCCGGCTCCGACTGCAGCAGGGCCACGCCACCGCCGGCGACGATGCCCTCTTCGACAGCAGCCTTCGCGTTGCGGACGGCGTCCTCGATGCGGTGCTTGCGCTCCTTGAGCTCGACCTCGGTGGCCGCGCCCGCCTTGATGACCGCAACACCGCCGGCCAGCTTGGCCAGACGCTCCTGCAGCTTCTCACGGTCGTAGTCGGAGTCGCTGTTCTCGATCTCGCCGCGGATCTGCGCCACGCGACCGGCGATGGCGTCGGGATCGCCCGAGCCCTCGACGATGGTGGTCTCGTCCTTGGTCACGACGACCTTGCGTGCGGTACCGAGCAGCTCGACGCCCGCACCCTCGAGCGAGAGGCCGACCTCTTCGCTGATGACCTCGCCACCGGTGAGGATGGCGATGTCGGCCAGCATGGCCTTGCGGCGGTCACCGAAGCCCGGGGCCTTGACGGCGACGGACTTGAAGGTGCCCTTGAGCTTGTTGACGACGAGGGTCGACAGAGCTTCGCCCTCGACGTCCTCGGCGATGATCAGCAGCGGCTTGCCGGCCTGGATGACCTTCTCCAGCAGCGGCAGCAGGTCCTTGATGGTCGAGACCTTGCCCGAGACCAGCAGGATGTACGGGTCGTCGAGGACGGCTTCCTGGCGGTCGGCGTCGGTGACGAAGTAACCCGAGATGTAGCCCTTGTCGAAGCGCATGCCCTCGGTGAGCTCGAGCTGCAGGCCGAAGGTGTTGGACTCCTCGACCGTGATGACGCCTTCCTTGCCGACCTTGTCCATCGCCTCGGCGATGAGCTCGCCGATCGAGGGGTCGCCTGCCGAGATACCGGCGGTGGCAGCGATCTGCTCCTTGGTCTCGACCTCCTTGGCGCTCTTCAGCAGCGACTCGGTGACGGCCTCGACGGCCTTCTCGATGCCGCGCTTCAGACCCAGCGGGTTGGCGCCGGCAGCGACGTTGCGCAGACCCTCACGGACGAGAGCCTGGGCCAGAACGGTGGCGGTGGTGGTGCCGTCGCCCGCGACGTCGTCGGTCTTCTTGGCGACTTCCTTGACCAGCTCGGCGCCGATCTTCTCGTACGGGTCCTCCAGCTCGATCTCCTTGGCGATGGACACACCATCGTTGGTGATCGTGGGGGCGCCCCACTTCTTTTCCAGGACGACGTTGCGACCCTTGGGTCCCAACGTCACCTTGACGGCGTCGGCAAGGCTGTTGAGGCCCCGCTCGAGGCCGCGACGGGCCTCTTCGTCGAACGCAATTTGCTTGGCCATGGGTAAGTGATCCTCCGAAGGGGGTGACACTAGGTTCGTATGGCCGGAACTCGGTGCCCGCGACGGACGACCGGTGTGTCATTCGGTACCGGCCTCACCGTCCCGACCTGGCACTCACAGTCCGTGAGTGCCAACCTCGTTTTTAGCACTCGACCACTGCGAGTGCAAGGCTGCCGCCGGCGTCCGTTCGCCGGCATGGTCGAGCGCGGTACCCCTGGCTACGTTGGTGGCATGGCACTCGCGTCCAGGGCGTTCCGATTCGGCGTCAACATGCTCGCCGTCGACACCACTGCCTCATGGCGGTCTCGTGCACGTTCCGTCGAAGAGCTCGGATACGACGTCCTCCTCGTCCCCGACCATCTGGGCATCCCGAGCCCGTGGCCCGCGCTGGCGGTCGCGGCCACCGCGACCCAACGGCTGCGCGTGGGCCCGTTCGTCCTCAACGCCGCGTTCACCAATCCGGCGCTGCTCGCCCGCGACGTGGCCACCGTCGACCAACTGTCCGACGGCCGGGTGGAGGTCGGCCTCGGTACCGGGTACGTCCGGGCGGAGTTCGACGCAGCCGGGATCGAATTCCGGTCCGCGGGACGACGCGTCGACCATCTGGCGGTGACCGTCTCGCAGGTGACCGAACTCCTCGCCGACCGCGATCACCGGCCGCGTCCCGTGCAGCCGCGGGTACCGCTCCTGCTCGGCGGCAACGGCGACCGGGTGCTGCGGATGGCCGCCGAGCACGCGGACGTCGTCGGATTCACGGCGGCCCGGACGGGTCCCGACGGCGATCTGGAACCGCTGTCGGCAGCCGGCTTCGACGAACGGGTGGCGTTCGCCCGCGCCGCCGCAGGCGAACGCGCCCCGGACGTCGAATGGAATCTGCTGATGCAGATCGTCGAGGTGACCGACGACGCGACGACGGTGGCCGAGGAGCTGATCGCACGACACGAACTGTCGATGAGTGCCCAGGAGTTCATCGACCTGCCGTCGGTGCTCATCGGATCCGTCTCCGACATCGCCGCACGCCTCGTCGAACTCCGCGCCCGAACCGGCATCAGCTATCTCACCGTGCTCGAACCGGCACTCGAGACGTTCGCCCCGGTGATCTCGGAACTGCGTGCCGTCGACGCGTGAGCGCCGGCCCCGGCATCATTCAGCCCGCCGATCATCGTCGAACCCACCTGACGACGAGTGACCGATCCGGATAGGGTCGTCGGGTGGAATTCCTGCTGATCGTCATCGTGGCGCTGCTGGCGATCATCGCGGTGGTCGTCATCTTCAACTTCCTGGGCAATCGCAAGGCCCGCGAGGCCGAGCAGGACGCCCTGCGTGAGCGGACCTACCGGCCCGGCGACCCGTTCTCGTCGGCCGACGACGATTCCGTCTTCGGCGATCCCCGCGATCTGAAACCCGGCGACCTCGTCGAGCTGCGCGGTCAGACCTACGCGGTCCGCGGCACGCTGCGCCTGACGCAGGACGGGTACACCTGGACGGAGAACTTCCTGGACACCGGGGTCGGGTCGAAGGCCTGGATCTCGGTCGAGGACGATCCCGACCTCGAGGTGGTGCTGTGGCACGAGGTGCCCGGGGCGACCGTCACGCCGGGCGCCGACACCGTCGAACTCGAGGGTCGTCGATACCGGTCCGAGGAAGCGGGTTCCGCGCGCTTCACCTCCGCGGGCACCACCGGGGTCGCGGCGTCGGGCCGGATGGCCTACCACGATTACCAGGCCGGCCCCGACCGCCTGTCGTTCGAGGACTACGGCAGCGGCTGGGAGTGCGCTCGCGGCGAACTGCTGGCACGCGCGGACTACCGCATCTATCCCAGCAACCCGGCTCCGGAGACGCCCTGACGGCCCTCACCGCCGTCCACCCGACCCAGACGTCCTGAGCACGGAGATCGAAGCACGCATGACAGAGAACCTCGGACACCCCGGCGACCCCTCAGCCCAGCTGGCGGTCGCCTACGCCGACACCAGCGCGGCCCAGCTCGGATTCTCGCTGAGCGCCCCGCTGCAGGAACCCCTGGCCCAGGAGGACCGCGACATCGACGGCATCACCGTGTCGGTGCGTCTGCTCGGCGCGAGCCATCAGGTGCTCGTCGAAGACGGCGTGCAACGAATCTGTGAGACCGTCGCCTGCCTGCCGGAAGTGACCTCGGCGCTCCCGGAGAGTTTCCAGGAGAGCGGCTATTACTTCAGTTCCCGTGTGGAGTCCGTGAACCCCGACCAGCTCGCCGCCCTCGTCGAGCAACTGGCTGCTCGCGTCACCGAGCAGTCGGCGACCGGCCACCCGTGCGTGATGGGTCACTTCCCGGGCGAGCCGTATGCCGTCACCGCCATCGTCTCGGAGTCCACCGACGACGCCATCAGCTGGCACACCTGGCACACCTACCCGAAGGCCGCCGAGGTCGTCGTCACCTCCAGCAGGATCGACCGCGGCCCGGTGGCCCGCCCATGACCGGAGCGCCCCCGCCCGGCGGGCCGCCCGACCCGCGCCGACGGCTCAACAAGACCCGCAACATCATCATCGGCGTGATCGTCGTGCTCACCGTGTTCGCGCTCATCGGGGCGTGCACCGCGCGAGTCGCGCGCGGCGGCGGCATCGGCGGGTCGGCGCGCGACTACATCACGCAGAACTACGAGCGCGACACCTCCCTCGACGAGGGCGATGTCGACGCCTACGTGGCCGACGGAAGCCCCGCCGAGGTCGCGAACGAGATCCGCGACGCCGAACGTCCCAGCGACCAGCGGAGCGGCGCCTCGGGCGCGGGCAACATCGCCGGCACCCAATTCCTGCAGTATCCCGACTATCTCGTCGGTCTGTTCCCGCTGGCCGCCGGGACCACCCGGGTGATGCTCAGCCGCGACTACCGGTCGGGTTACCACCACTACCACCCCTACGTCGGCGCCTTCTGGGTACCGACCCCGCGCTACGCGGGTAGCGGCAGCGGGAACCGCGGCGGCGGCAGCGGCGGTGGCGGCAAATGATCGTTGTCCGTCCGGAACTCCCCATCGAACTCGTCCGATCAACCAACGGAGAAGACCATGCTCGCTGATATCGCTGAGAACGCCTACGCTGCAGGCGCTTACGCCGGTGTCGGCGTGATCCTGATGATCATCTCGTTCGGCATCCTCGACCTCCTCACGCCGGGAAAGCTCCGTTCGCAGCTGTGGACCGACCGCAACCGCAACGCGGGAATCCTGGTGGGCTCCAACATGCTCGCCGTCGCCGTCATCGTCACCGCGGCCATCGTCGCGAGCGAGGGTCGGCTCCTCGAGGGACTCGCCTACACCGCGGTGTACTCGGCCATCGGCCTCATCGTGATGGCGGTGACCTTCCTCGTCATCGACCTGCTGACCCCCGGGAATCTCGGCGAGTTGCTGGTCCATCCGGAGAGCCACCCGGCGGTCTGGGTGCAGGGCATCGCGCACATCGGGGTGTCGATCATCGTCGCCGCCTCCATCCTGTGACCGTGTCACCACAGTCCCCCGCTCGTCCGTGATCGACCACGACCCGACTCCGGACGGCCGCGGTCCGGTGGCGACCGACGCCGCACCGGACGCATTGGCGCTGCGACCGAGGTTCGCCCGCGCCGGGCTGCTCGCCGTCGTCTTCGTCTGCGCCGCCTGCGGCCTGGTGTACGAGCTGGCCCTGGTCTCGCTCGGCTCGTTCCTGATCGGCAACACCGCGACACAGGCGTCGATCGTCCTCGCGGTGATGGTCTTCGCGATGGGGATCGGGTCGCTCGCCGCCAAACCGCTCCAGCCGCAATCCGTCACGGCCTTCGCGGTCATCGAACTGCTGCTCGCACTCATCGGCGGATTGTCGGTGATGGCGCTCTACGCCGCATTCGCGTACCTCGAGTTGTACACGCCCGCGCTCGTTCTCGTGGCCTTCGTCCTCGGCCTTCTGATCGGCGCCGAGATCCCGCTGCTGATGGTCCTCCTGCAACGGATACGACGCCAGGAGGCCGGCTCGGCGGTGGCCGACATGTTCGCCGTCGACTACATCGGCGCACTCGTCGGCGGACTGTGTTTCCCGTTCCTGTTGCTGCCGTTCTTCGGCCAGTTGCGTGGGGCACTGGTGGTCGGACTCGTCAACGCCGCGGCCGGCTGCTTCCTCGTCTTCGTGGTCTTCCGGAAGTCGATGTCGCGCGCCCAGATGCTCGTCCTGTCCGCGTCGGCGATCGGGGTCGTCGCCGTCCTGGTCGCGGGGCTGATGCTGTCCGGTCGCTTCGAGGTCACCGCTCGCCAGGCGCTGTACCGAGACCCGATCGTGGCCGCCGAGCGCAGCGCGTACCAGGACATCGTCATCACCGAGAACCGCTTCGGGGCAGCGGCCGACACCCGGTTGTACCTGAACGGCGACCTGCAGTTCTCCTCGGTCGACGAGCATCGCTACCACGAGACCCTGGTCCATCCGGCGATGTCCGGCAAGCACGATTCCGTTCTGGTCCTCGGTGGCGGTGACGGACTCGCGCTGCGCGAGGTGCTCACCTATCCCGACGCGCGCGACGTCACGCTCGTCGAACTCGATCCGGAGATGATCCGACTGGCCCGGACCGACGAGCGTCTGACGAGGCTGAACCGGGGATCGATGACCGACCCACGACCCCAGGTGATCGCCGCCGACGCCTTCTCCTGGCTACGTGGCACCGACCGCCGGTTCGACGTGATCATCGTCGACATGCCCGACCCCGACGACTCGGCCACCGCGAAGCTGTATTCCACCGAGTTCTACGCGATGGTCCGCGCTCATCTCGCCGAGACGGGCCGCACCGTCGTCCAGGCCGGCTCCCCCTACTTCGCACCGAAATCGTTCTGGTGCGTGGCGTCGACCATGCGTGCGGCCGGACTGGACCCGACCCCGTACCACGTCGACGTCCCCGCCTTCGGGGACTGGGGTTTCCACCTCGCGGGTGTCGAGGGCCGGGTCACCCCGTCGGTGCGGGCGCCGGGACCGCTCCGGTTCCTCAGCCCTGAGCAGTTGGCTGCCGCAACGGTTTTCCCACTCGATCGGCAGCAACTGGACCTGCCTCCGTCCACGCTTATGGACCCCCGGATCCTGCGGTACGCGCAAGGCGAGTGGGCGACCTACTGACGCCGAGGCGTCCGCGAATGCACATGCTCCACATGAGCGGCTCCCGACGAATCGCATTCGGTTGACGATGTCAACTGTAGGGTGAGGCGATGACCACCAGGGCCGAGAGCGCGGCGCACACCAGGCAGGCGCTGCTGGTGGCGGCGTCGGCGCTCCTCGATCACGGCGGACCGGAAGCGGTGACCCTGCGCGAAGTCGGCAGTGGCGCCGGGGTTTCCCGGTCCGCCGCGTACCGGCACTTCGTGGGGAAGGACGAACTGCTGGCGGCGGTCGCCGCCGACGCGTGGGCGGTCGTCGCCGATGGACTCGACGCCATCTCGTCCGACGCCGAACGGTCCCCCGGGGACGCCGTGCGGTCGGCGCTACACGCACTGTCCGACCTCGGACTGGGCCGGCCACATCTCTACCGGCTCATGTTTGCGACCCCGGCGGGCGCGCCGACGATCCCCGCGGCCGCACGTGCACAGGACGGTCTCGTGTCCCTCGTGGGCCGCATCGTCGGCGCCGACGCGGCACGACACCATGCGGCGCTGCTCTTCGCGGCGGCCCACGGCCTCACCGACCTGGACACCCACGGCCACCTGCCACCCGACAAGTGGCACGCCGACCGGCACACCCTCATCGATCTCGCCGTCTCCTCGCTGCCCCACGGGGACAACGGCAACGGCGCCGCCGGCTCTACCGGGAACGCCGATGTCTAGCGGGGTGACGATCGCGCTCGTCCTGCTCGGCGTGCTCGCCTGCGTCGGCGCGGTGGTGCTGATCCGCACCCGGCGCGTCGTGCGGACCCCCGCCGAGCGGGCGGTCCACCTGGCACTGCACACCGCGTCCCTCGCCGCGCGCTCCCTGCGGACCGGACTGTCGGCGGAATCCGCACGTGAGGCATTGCCCCACCTGCACACACTCACCGCCGCCGAGGCGGTCGCCCTCTACGACGGAGAGCCGAGCCGCCTCGCCCATCTGCCCGAGGGCGACGACATCTGGGACCGCGAGATGCTCGCGCATGCCGACCGCGCGGCAGCCTCGGCGCTCGGCGACCTCCGGCGCGTACTGCTCACCGACCCCAGTGGAGCCGAGTCGCCGGTACGCGCGCTGGTGGCCCAGCCCCTCGTCGCCGACGACGTCGGGGTCGGGGTCCTGGTGGTCGCCACCACGCGACGGCCCGGCCCCGGAATGCTCGGCGCCATCGCCGAAGTCGCGCGGTACGCGTCGAGCCAGATCGAACTCGCCGACCTCGACGCCTCACGCGCACGACTCAACCGCGCCGAGGTCCTCGCGCTCCGCGCGCAGATCAGTCCGCATTTCATCTACAACGCGCTCAACACCATCGCCTCGTTCGTGCGGACCGACCCCGACCGGGCGCGCGAACTCGTCCTCGACTTCGCCGACTTCACCCGGTACTCCTTCCGCGCGGCCGGTGAATACACGGTTCTCGCCGACGAGTTGCGCAACATCGACCGCTACCTGACGCTCGAGCGCGCGCGCTTCGGCAACGCACTCGACGTCAGACTGCATGTCGCGCCCGAGGTCCTGAACGTCGTCGTGCCGTTCCTCGCCCTGCAACCGCTCGTCGAGAACGCCGTGCGACACGGCTTGGCGTCGAAGGGCGGGGGCACCATCACGATCGTCGCGGCCGACGAGGGCACCGACTGCGTCATCACCGTCGAGGACGACGGCGTGGGAATGGAACCCGAACTCCTGCGCAGCGGCGCGCTGGACGCCCTCGATCACAGCGAGGGTGCCCACGTGGGCCTGACCAACGTCGACCATCGGCTCCGCGCCGCGTTCGGCAACGACTACGGGCTCGTCGTCGAGACGGCGGTCGGCGCCGGCACCAAGGTCGGGATGCGTGTCCCGAAGTTCCGCGCCGGCATCCGGGCGTGACAACGCAAGGCACGGTTCCGGCGGGCGCCGGAGGACCGGGGCGGTAAACTGCGGTCTGTCGTCGAGGCGGGAGGTGTTCCATGACCGCACTGGTGGTGCTCACGGTCGACGACGAACCACCAGCTCTCGACGAGCTCGGTTACCTGTTGAACCGGCAGGACGACGTCGCCGAGGTCCACTCGGCCTCCGACGCCACCGGCGCCCTCCGCGAGCTCAACGAGCACCGTATCGACGCGATCTTCCTCGACATCAACATGCCCGGCCTCTCGGGACTCGAACTCGCCGGCGTGCTCGCGAAATACGCCTCGCCCCCGGCGATCGTGTTCGTCACCGCCCACGACGACCGGGCGGTCGACGCGTTCGAGGTCGGTGCCGTCGACTACCTGCTCAAACCCCTTCGCGAACAACGTCTCACCCAGGCGGTCGAGCGGGTCCGCGCCAGCCTCGACAGTCGGGAACGCGCGCCCGAACCCGCCCAGCCGGCGGCTCGTCCCGAGCGTCGCACCGGTACGGACGAGGTCATCCCGGTGGAGATGAGCGGCGTGACCTCGCTCGTCCGGCGCGACTCGATCTCCTGGGTCGAGGCCGTCGGCGACTACGCCCGCCTGCACGCCGACTCGGGCGCCCACCTCGTGCGCATCCCGTTGTCGACCCTCGAATCACGCTGGCAAGAAACCGGTTTCGCGCGCGTACATCGGTCCTACCTCGTCGCGCTGCCGATGGTGACCGGCCTGCGCAGCGTCGGCGGCGGCACCGTGGTGTGCGTGCGGGCCAACGGCGCCTCCGACGCCGTCGAACTACCCGTGAGCCGGCGTCAGGTCCGCGAACTGAAGGACCGTCTCATCCGGGACCCACTGCGCCAGTATCGTTCCCCCGCCGGCCGCGACGATGGCTGAACACCCACCCCAGCGGGAACGGGTCGTGCTCGCCTCACGCCGCGGGGCACGGATGGTGCGCACCCGCGTCGAGGTCCAGGAACAGACCGAGGTCGGCGACGCCCTCGTCCGGGGCCTCATGCGCGCCCAGCTCGGTCTCGGCCTCCGGCTCGGCGGCGCCCTGCTCGCCGTCGCCATGGCCATACCCGTTGCCGCCTGGCTGTTTCCGGGCATCGCCGACGCCGAGATCTTCGGTATCCGTCTGATCTGGCTGGTGCTGGGGCTCGTCGCCTTCCCGGTCCTCTACCTCGCCGGTCGGCTCTACGTCCATCTCGCCGAACAGGCCGAACGCGACTTCATGGGCCTCGTCGATGACGATGTGTCCGACGAAGGCGCGCCGTGACCACCGAGGTCCACGTCCTCACCGCGGTCGGGCTGTTCGCCGCCGCCATCGCCACGATCGTGGTCGGCGCCTGGGGCGGCCGGTTCTCGCGCACCACCTCCGACTTCCTGGTCGCCTCGCGGAGCGTCGGCTCGCGCTGGAACGCCGCCGCGGTCTCCGGCGAATACCTGTCAGCGGCATCGTTTCTCGGCGTGGCCGGGCTCATCGCGAAGTACGGCGCCGACGCCCTCTGGTATCCGGTCGGGTTCACCGCCGGGTACCTCGGGCTGTTGCTGTTCGTCGCTGCGCCGCTGCGTCGTTCCGGGGCCTACACCGTGCCCGACTTCGCCGAGTTCCGCCTCGCCTCCACCGCCGTCCGGAAGACCGCGATGCTGGTCGTGGTCGTCGTCTGCGTCCTTTACCTCATCCCCCAGTTCCAGGGCGCGGGACTCACCCTCAACATCCTGCTCGGCGCTCCCGTGTGGGCCGGGGTGGTGGGCGTCGGCCTCATCGTGATCGTGAACGTCGTCGGCGGCGGCATGCGGTCGATCACCTTCGTGCAGGCGTTTCAGTATTGGCTCAAACTGACCGCGATCGCGGTCCCCGCGCTCGTCCTGATCGGCGTCTTCGCCCAGGATCCCACCCCCGTCGGGGAACCCGCGCCGCCCCGCATCACCACCGCGACCGCCGTCGACGTGACCACCGACGTGTCGGTCAGCGTCGCCGAGACCACCGGAGTCCGGGTCACCGGGACGCTGGACGGAGTCGTCGTCGACGACGCGCCGGTGGCCACCACCGGACCGCACGTGATCTCCGCGGGTTCCACGATCTTCCTCGACGCCGGCGCGGCCACCCCCGTCGTGGCGGGCGCACCGACGCAGAACGCGGACTGGATCGCACCGGGCGGCGGTTTCGGCGGCAGTCATCCCCTCTACCAGGTGCTGTCGCTGATCATCGCGACGTTCCTCGGCGTGATGGGTCTACCGCATGTGCTGGTGCGCTTCTACACCAATCCCGACGGGCGGTCGGCCCGGCGGACGGCACTGGCCGTCATCGCGTTGCTGTCGCTGTTCTACCTGTTCCCGATCCTGTTGGGGGTGTTCGCGCGACTCTACGTTCCCGAGTTGCTCATCACCGGCACCGCCGACGCCGCGGTCCTGCTGTTGCCGAGTGCGGCGGTCGGCGGGATCGCCGGCCAGGTCCTGGCCGCGCTCGTCGCGGCGGGGGCGATCGCGGCGTTCCTCGCCACGTCGTCGGGACTTCTCGTGTCGGTCGCCGGTGCGCTCGCCACCGATCTGTTGCGCGGCCGCGTCCGCGATTTTCGGGTGGCTGCGGTCATCGGGGGACTCATCCCCATCGGCCTGTCCCTGGCGGCTGCCTCCCTGGAACTGTCCCGGACCGTCGGATTGGTGTTCGCGGTCGCCGCATCGACACTGTGCCCCTTGCTGGTCCTGGGGATCTGGTGGCGCGGTCTGACGGCCGTCGGCGCCATCGCCGGACTCCTCGTCGGCGGCGCGGCGTCGGGGTCGGCGACGATGCTGGCGATCGCCGGGGTCGTCGACGACGACGTGCTGGGCGGGTGGCTCGCGGTGGTGATCGGCTATCCGGCCGCGATCACCGTGCCGCTCGCGTTCGGCACGATGGTGCTGGTCAGCCGGATGACCCGCCGTCGGATACCGGCCGATCTGGCCCGGACATTCGCACGGATGCACGTGCCGGAGCGCGTCGGGATGGGGCTGGACCGCACACCCGGACGGGTGGCCGATGACCGATCGGACAGGTGACCGCTCACCGTTCGTCGGATCTCACCGACCGTCCGTCGCACAGACCGCGGGCTTCGGCGTGTGACCCACGCCACGTGATTGCCTGTGACCTGCACCTCATTCAGGCTGACTCTCGCAGAGCCATCACACATGTGGCCACGTCACCCTGGGAGGAACCGTGTCGACCGTCGACCAACCACCACCGGCGCCACACGCGCCGACCGGCGAAGAGTTCATCGAGATGCAGGCCAGTCCGGAGTTCCAGGAGCTGCGGCGCACGCTGCGGAAGTTCGTCTTCCCGCTGACCGCGTTCTTCCTGATCTGGTACGCCCTCTACGTGCTGCTCGGCGCCTTCGCGCATGACTTCATGGCGACCCAGGTCTGGGGCAACATCAACCTCGGTCTGATCCTCGGTCTGTTGCAGTTCGTCAGCACCTTCGTCATCACCGGCATGTACGTACGCTTCGCCAATCGCAACCTCGATCCGAAGGCCGAGGCGATCCGCAACGAGATGGAAGGCGGACCCTCGCTGTGAACACCACCGTGCCCTCCTCCGATGTGACCGTCCTCGCGGCGACCGTCGGCAGCCCCGTCGCCAACATCGCCATCTTCGCCGCCTTCGTCGCGGTCACGATGTTCGTGGTCATCAAGGCCAGCAAGAACAACAACACCGCCGCCGACTTCTTCACCGGCGGCCGCGGCTTCTCCGGACCCCAGAACGGCATCGCGATCGCCGGCGACTACCTGTCGGCGGCCAGCTTCCTCGGCATCGCGGGCGCCATCGCGGTCTACGGCTACGACGGCTTCCTCTACTCCATCGGATTCCTCGTCGCGTGGCTGGTCGCCCTGTTGCTGGTGGCCGAATTGTTGCGCAACACCGGCAAGTTCACGATGGCCGACGTCCTGAGCTTCCGGCTCAAGCAACGCCCGGTCCGTCTGGCCGCGGCGATCTCGACCCTCGCGGTGTCGCTGTTCTACCTGCTCGCCCAGATGGCCGGCGCCGGCGGCCTGGTCGCGCTGCTCCTCGACATCGAAGGACGCCTCGGCCAGTCCATCGTCATCGCCGTCGTCGGTGCGCTGATGATCGTCTACGTGCTCATCGGCGGCATGAAGGGCACCACCTGGGTGCAGATCATCAAGGCCGTCCTGCTCATCGCGGGCGCCGGCATCATGACGTTCATCGTCCTGGCCAAGTTCGGCATGAACCTGTCGTCGATCCTCGGTGCGGCGCAGGACGCGGTCACCGACTCGACCAGCGAAAAGGTCGCCGCGCGTGACGTTCTCGCACCCGGTGCCCAGTACGGCGGATCGCTGACGAGCCAGATCAACTTCATCTCGCTCGCCATCGCACTCGTCCTCGGCACCGCGGGCCTGCCCCACGTGCTGATGCGCTTCTACACCGTGCCGACCGCCAAGGAGGCTCGCAAGTCGGTGGTCTGGGCCATCGCCCTGATCGGTGCCTTCTACCTGTTCACCCTGGTCCTCGGTTACGGAGCGGCCGCCCTGGTCGGCCCGGACAAGATCCTCGACGCCGCGGGCGGACAGAACTCCGCGGCACCTCTGTTGGCGTTCGAGCTCGGCGGTGTCGTCCTCCTGGGCATCATCTCGGCGGTCGCCTTCGCGACGATCCTCGCCGTGGTCGCCGGCCTCGCCATCACGGCGTCCGCCTCCTTCGCCCACGACATCTACGCCTCGGTGATCAAGCGCAACAAGGCAAGTGAGGCCGACCAGGTCCGCGTCTCGCGGTACACGGTCGTCGTCCTCGGCATCGTCAGCATCGTCCTCGGCATCCTCGCCAACGGTCAGAACATCGCCTTCCTGGTGGCGCTGGCCTTCGCGATCGCCGCGGCCGCGAACCTGCCGACGATCGTCTACTCGCTCTACTGGAAGCGCTTCAACACCCGCGGCGCCCTGTGGAGCATGTACGGCGGCCTGATCTCCACGATCGTGCTGATCATCTTCTCCCCCGCCGTCTCCGGGTCGTCGACCGCCATGATCTCCGGCGCCGACTTCGCCTGGTTCCCGTTGGCCAACCCCGGCATCATCTCGATCCCGCTGGCCTTCGTCCTCGGCATCGTCGGCACGCTGACGACCCCGTCGGACAACGGCACCCCGGAACGCAACGCGGAGATGGAAGTTCGGTCCCTCACCGGCATCGGTGCCGAGAAGGCCGTGCAGCACTAGGCCACTCGCGCTCGATCCGCAACGACAGACGCACCACCGATCTTCGGTGGTGCGTCCGTCGTTGGTGTGGGTCCTTCTCGCGGCGCGGTTTCCGTCGCGCTTATCGGATCCAATAAGCGGAACGGAAACGGAACCGCGGGAACACAATCAACCCCGGGACTCAGGCGTCCTGGATCCGCGCGAACGGCTTGGCGGCTTCGAGTTCGAAGGCCAATTCGAGGAGGGTGCGCTCCTGGCCGAGGTCGGCGGCGAAGTGGATGCCCACCGGCATACCCGACTCCGTCTGTCCGAGTGGCAAACTGATCGCCGGGGTGCCCGCGGTGTTGTTGGCCGGGGTGAACGCGATGAACTTCGTCAGCCGGTCCATCGCCTCGTCGAATTCGATTGCCGGATCGAGGTATCCGATCTCGGGAGTTGTATGGACGACGGTCGGGGTGAGGATCACGTCGAAGGTGTCGTGCAGACCCCGAATCGTGGCGGTCGACTTCTTCAACCCGCGAACCGCGCCGGGGAGCCGGTAGAAGTGCCGGAGGGCGCTCCGCGACAACCCGCGGGTGAAGGAGTCGACCTGCGAGCGGTCGAAGCCCTTGTCGACGACCCGCTTTCCGAACCGGTCCAGCGCCAGGGCCAGCAATGACCAGTAGTCGATGAAGTCCCGGACGTAGTCGCGATCGACCGGCAACGGCACCATCTCGGTGCGGTGGCCCAGCGACTCGACGAGTTCGGCGGCCTCGGCAACGCACCGTTGGGTCTCGCGGTCGAGCAGCGCACCGGTCAGCGGCTCGGTGATCAGCGCGATCTTCAACCGCTTCGTGCCCGGACCGTCGACCACACCGATCGGCGGCATCCCGGGTGCGGGCCGGAAACCCTGTGTGTCGGCGAGGAAGCGCGCCGTGTCCCGCACCGAGCGACTGACGATGCCGTTGGACACCAGGTCGATCGGAGCGTCCCGCGTCTCCTTCGACGACTCGACCCGCCCGCGACTCGGCTTGAGCCCCACCAGACCACAGATGGCGGCAGGGATCCGGATCGACCCGCCACCGTCGTTCGCGTGCGCGATCGGTAGCGCACCGGCGGCGACGAGCGCCGCCGAACCACCCGAGGAACCACCCGAGGAATAGTCGGTGTCCCACGGATTGCGCGTCGGCTCGCGGTCGACGAATTCCGTCGTCGAGGTCAGCCCGAAGGCGGGCATCGTCGACGCCCCGACGACGTTCACCCCGCTGGACAGGAACTGATTGGTGAAGGCCTCGTTGGCCTCGGCCGGCCGCGGCGGCACCGCCGCCGAACCATGGCGGGTCGGCAGTCCCGCGAAGTCGGTGTTGTTCTTGATGATCGACGGCACCCCGATGAACGATCCCAGCGGGAAGTCGTCGTCGACGGCACGCTTCCGAGCGCGCTCGCGATCGTCGAAGGCGATCGCGTTGAGGTGCGGGTTGACGGCGTCGATGCGGGCGATGGCGGCCTCGACCGCTTCCGCTGCGGATATCTGGCCGGAGGAGATCGCGTCGGCGATGCCGACCGCGTCGTGCTCGCCGAGTGCGTCGTCGGTGAACGCGTGGACGTGTTTCAT
This sequence comes from Gordonia terrae, assembly GCF_001698225.1. Classification (NCBI taxonomy): domain Bacteria; kingdom Bacillati; phylum Actinomycetota; class Actinomycetes; order Mycobacteriales; family Gordoniaceae; genus Gordonia; species Gordonia terrae. Next base: position 759,181 of record NZ_CP016594.1, on the reverse strand, counting down.
GCCCGGACCCTACCGTCTCGGCGCAACCCCGATCATCGACAAGACGTCACCCACGAGGTCCGAGGCGTGATCGGCGTCGAAGGCGAGCCCGAACACCGCGTGGTGGTACAGCGGGGCGATCACGTGATCGAGCACCTGGCGCACGGACGGCGTGGGTTCACCGCGCTCCTGCGCCCGCGCGATCATCTGCTCGGCGTGCTCTCGCCTGATCTCCCAGCAGGGGCAGACCTCGACGATGTCCTCGCGGGCCGCGACCATGGCGCGCAGGTAGGCCCGGCGCTTGGGACGCGCGATGTCGGCGGCGATGATCTGCGCCCACTCCGCGAGATCCCCGGCGAGGGTGCCGGTGTCGGGCAACGGTTCGCCCTGCGTCAGCGCCGCGACCGCCACCTCGCCGAGCAGTGCGTCGATCGACCGCCACCGTCGATAGATGCTGGTCGGGTTGACCCCGGCGAGTTCGGCGACCTCCGGGATCGTCATCGTCTCGCGGCGTCCGGCGCCGACGAGCTGACCGACGGCCGTGTAGACCGCCGATTGCACGCGCGCGCTGCGACCACCGGGACGCCGGGTCGGCGCGGCGGGGCCGCCAGGAGTCGGCTTGTCGGAAGTGCGGGCGGTCGTCATGGACGCCATTATTGCAAAGCTGATTGCTTTTGGAACACAGTCCGGGCTAGTTTCTGAATGCAACTCTGTTTGCTTTAAGGAGACCTCGTGGCGCCACTTCATCCCCATCGCGCGTTCTGGCTGATCGCGGCCACCTACATGATGGTCCTGTTCGCGTCCGCGGCACCGTCACCGCTGTATCCCGTCTACCAGGAACTCTGGGGGTTCTCCGCGCTCACGCTGACGCTGGTGTTCGCGGTGTACGTGCTCACCATGCTGTTGAGCCTCCTCACGGTCGGGTCTCTTTCCGATCATGTCGGCCGGCGGCCCGTTCTCGCCGTCGCGCTCGTCCTGCTCATCGCGAGCATGGTGCTGTTCGTCGTCGCCCAGGACGTCGGCACGCTGCTTGCCGCCCGCGCCCTCCAAGGCCTGGCCACCGGGGCGGCGATGGGCACGTTGACCGCGACAACGGTCGATCTGCAGCCCTCGGCTCGGATCGGATCGACGATCGTCGGCGCGGCACCGGCGATCGGCCTGGCGAGCGGCGTCGCCGTGGCCGGTGTGCTCGTCGAATACGCACCCGCGCCCCGCGTCCTGATCTACGAGATCATCCTCGGCCTGTTCGCCGCGCTGTTGATCGCCCTGCTCATCGTCCCGGAGACACGCGAGCGGATCGGCTTCGACTCCCGACGGCACCTGGCGGGCACGCTCGCGCCGCAGGTGCGCGTGCCCCGCGAGGTCCGCACGGTGTTCCTGGCATCCGTCCCCGCGCTCGTCGCCACCTGGTCCCTCGGCGGCCTGTATCTCTCCCTCGGCTCGTCGGTCGTCTCCCGCGTCTTCGGCGTGGACAACCACGGCGCGGCGGGCGCAATCCTGTTCGTCTTCTTCGCCTGCGCGGCCCTCACGTCCCTGTTCATCACCGATCGCCCGTCGACGATCAAGGCGGCGTACGGTCTCCCCGCACTCGCCGCCGGTGTGGTGATCTCACTGGCCGGGGTCCTGGCGGAATCCCTGCCGCTCTACATCGTCGGCTCGATCGTGGCCGGCTCGGGCTGGGCCGCCACCTTCCTCTCCGCGATGGACAACATCACCGCCGCGACCCCGCCCGCCCAGCGCGGTCAGGTCTTCTCGTCGGTGTTCGTGGCGAGCTACCTCGCCTTCAGCGTCCCGGCCGTGATCGCCGGAATCGTCGTGTCGCACATCGGCTTGCGCGACACCATCATCGGTTACGTCGGCTATGTCCTCGCGATGGTGATGATCGCGGCGACATTCGCGGTGACGATGCACCGCCGGGCGACGACAGCAGTCCGCGATTCCGTCGAAGACGCTGCGGCGCACCCGGAACCAGCGCGCAAGGGCTGAGTCACTCCGCGACGGTCGGTCGCCACCCGACCATCCGAGTGGCCAGCTCCGCGTAGAAGTCCCCCATCTCCTCGGGCGAGAGCGAACCCCCGTCGCGATACCACCGCGCGACGTCGATACCCATGGACAGCATCGCGTTGGTGGTGGCGAGCGAATCGGCAACGGCGAAGTCCCCGTTGCCGATGCCGGCGTCGACGATCGCGCGCACCCGCCGGGTGATCTCGCGGCGCATGGCCATCACGGTGCCGAGATGGTCGGGCGCGAGCGCGTTCAGCTCGTAGTTCACCACCCGACCGCCCACGTGTTCGCGCGCGTGGTGCTCGGTGAACGCGTGGACGATCGCCCGCAACCGGTCACCGGGTGACGCCGACGGATCGTCGGCGTCGTCGATCGCCGCGAGAATGGCACGGTGCCCCGCGTCGGAGATCTCGAACAGCAGCTCCTCCTTGGAGCGGAAGTGCACGTAGACCGCTGCTGAGCTCATCTGCGCACCGTTGGCGATGTCCCTCGTGGTGGTGCCGTTGAACCCCTTCGCGGCGAACGCCTCGACGGCGGCACGCAGGAGCCGGGCCCGAGCGGCCATCGGCCGCGTTTGCGACGCCGGATCGGCGGACGGGCCCATCGTCACCCTCTCGAAACGGTCGGACTGGTCATCGCAACGGACCCGTGATTGACAGCCTCCGGCCCGCGCGGCATAGTGCAACCTATCACTAAGCAAGCGCTTAGTCATTCGTGAACCGGCTGGGTCTCCCCAGCCGGGAGGCACACGGCAGAGGTCCCCAGTTCGGCCACACCGCCCGGAGTACGGACACCCTCGACAGGAGTAGAGAAGAACCCATGCAGCTGACATTCAGTCCTGAAGAAGAGGCCTTCCGCGAGGAGTTGCGCGGAATCTTCGCCAAGGTCCCCGAAGACGTTCGCAAGCGGTGCGAAGAGGGCAAACTCAACTACCCGGAGGACCTCGTCACCACGACGCGCATCCTCAACGAGCACGGTGTGGCCACCCCGAGCTGGCCCGCGGAGTACGGCGGCAAGGACTGGACCCCGATCCAGCACCACATCTACCGCGAGGAGATGAGCCTCGCGTTCGTCCCCGACATGCTCCCCTTCAACGTCGGCATGATCGGTCCGGTCATCGCCCAGTTCGGGTCCGACGAGATGAAGGAACGCTTCCTCGCCAAGACCGCGAACCTCGACATCTGGTGGTGCCAGGGCTTCTCCGAGCCCGAGGCCGGTTCGGACCTGGCCTCGCTCAAGACCCGCGCGGTTCGCGATGGCGACGAGTACGTCATCAACGGACAGAAGACGTGGACCACGCTCGGCCAGTTCGCGGACTGGATCTTCTGCCTCGCGCGCACGAACCCCGATGTCAAGAAGCAGGCCGGCATCAGCATGTTCCTGTTCCCGATGGACACCCCGGGCGTCGAGATCCGGCCGATCCAGCTCATCGACGGCAGCTACGAGGTCAACGAAGTCTTCTTCAACGACGTCCGCGTACCCGCCGAGAACATGGTCGGCGAGGAGAACAGCGGCTGGACGCAGGCCAAGTTCCTGCTCGGCAACGAGCGCAACGGCATCGCCCGCGTCGGCTACACCAAGGCGAAGCTGGCCCGCGCCAAGGAACTCGCCAAGCAGACCCGGACAGCGAAGGGCACCCTGCTCGACGACCCGCTGTTCGCCGCCCGCCTGGCCGAGGTCGAGAACGAACTGCTCGCGCTCGAGCTGACCCAGCTGCGTGTCGCCGCGTCGTCGGCCGACGGCAAGCCGAACCCGGCGTCGTCGCTGCTGAAGCTCACCGGCAGCCAGCTGCAGCAGGCCGCGATGGAGCTGCTCGCCGACATCGCCGGCCCGGATTCGCTCCCGGTCGCCCAGCTCGACGCGTCGGCACCCAACGGCAGTGCGGAGGTGAGCGCCCCCGAGTGGGCCCAGCTCGCCGCACCGACCTACCTCAACTACCGCAAGGTCACGATCTACGGCGGCTCGTCGGAAGTGCAGCGCCAGATCATCGACAAGGCCGTCCTGGGCCTCTGAGCCCCGGCCACGACTCTTACCGACCTTCACCTAAGGAACACCATGGATTTCGAGCTTTCCGAAGAGCAGGGGATGCTGCGCGACACCGTTCGCGAAGTCCTCACCAAGACCTACGACGTCGAGACGCTGCGCAAGGTCACCGACACCGACCTCGGCTGGAGCGAGAAGGTGTGGAAGTCGCTGGCCGAGATCGGCATCCTCGGCCTCACCTTCCCGGAGAACGAGGGCGGCATGGATGCCGGGCCCGTCGAATTCACCAGTGTGATGACCGAACTCGGCCGCGCACTGGCTCCGGAGCCCTACCTCGACTCGGTCCTCGTCCCCGGCTCGCTCCTCGGCCTCGCCGACGACGCGACCCGCGCCGAGCTGCGGACCGCACTGGCATCCGGCGAACTCCTGATGGCTTTCGCCCACACCGAGCCGGGTGACCGGTGGCCGGAGGCCCGGGTCGAGACCACCGCGTCGGCCGACGGCGTCCTGAACGGAACCAAGAGCCTTGTCGGACACGGCGATTGCGCAGCCAAGCTGATCGTGTCGGCCCGCGACGACAAGGGCGTCGGCCTCTACCTCATCGACGCCGACGCCGAGGGCGTCACCCGCACCCCCTACCGGACCCACGATCGTCGGCGCGGTGCGCAGATCGAGTTCACCGATGCCAAGGCCACGCGCCTCGGCGACGGCGACGCCTCGCAGACGATCGCCGATGCGGAGGTCGGCATCCAGACGGCGCTGTGCGCCGAGGCCGTCGGCGCGATGGAGCGCAGCCTCGATCTCACCGTCGAATACCTCAAGTCGCGCAAGCAGTTCGGCGTCACACTGTCGTCGTTTCAGGCGCTCACCCACCGGGCCGCCGACATGTACGTCCAGCTCGAACTGGCGCGCAGCCTGAGCCTGTATGCGACCTCGGCGCTGGCCGACGGCATCGCCGACCCGATCATCGCGTCGCGGGCGAAGCTGCAGATCTGCCGGTCCGCGCGTCTGGTCGGCCAGGAAGCGATCCAGATGCACGGCGGTATCGGCATGACCGCCGAGTACCCCATCGCCCACTACGTGAGCCGACTGACCGCGATCAGCCACACCCTCGGCGACGCGTCGGACCATGTGACCCGCCTGGCGGAGAACGTCGACTCCTACGACATGCTCAGCGTCGGCTGACACGCCGATCTCCCCCGGACACGCTCCGGAGGGGTGCTGCGGGGGCTGTGCCCCGGCTACTGTCCTTCAGCGAAGGTCCTTGTGCGCTTCTCGCGCGCGGACCTTCGCTGAAGTCGTTGTCGGGCGGCCGCCCGCTGACGGTGTCGTGAGGCGAGAGGGATCCGGATGGAACTGCTGCGGGACAATCTGGCCGCGGGCGCGTCGTTCAGCCTGGTCGGCATCGCCTTGCTCATCCTGGGATTCGCGGCACTCGACCTGGTGACGCCCGGCCGGCTGCGGCAGCTGGTGTGGATCGAACACAATCGCAACGCGGTGCTGCTGACCACGTCGATGGTCATCGGTCTCGCGATCGTGCTGGTCTGTTCGGTGATCGACACCGAACTCCTGGAGCTGTGGCGCGCGCTGCTCTACACCGCGGCGTACTCGGTGCTCACGATCGCGGTGATGATGTGGTCGTTCGTGCTGATCGACTGGCTCACGCCCGGGAAGCTGGGAACGCTGCTGTTCGACGGGGCGCCGGGCGCCGACGACGCTCCCGACTCCCTCGACACCGGCCGGAGGACCGCCGACGAGCATCCCGCGGGGTGGATCACGGCCGCGGTGTTCGTCGCCGTGGGCGCCGTCATCGGGATGACCCTGCTGGTCTGAGTTCGGGGCGACACCGCTGGTCCACGCGTTTTCCGGGGTTGACTCAGGCACCCGAACATGCTTATTGACCCTCGGCCAACAAGCCCATAGGGTGAGCCACCATGACCGCAGCACTCATCGAGGAATCCATCGACATCGACGCCACCCCCGAGCAGGTGTGGTCGGTGATCTCCGATCTCAAGCGCATGGGCGAGTGGAGCCCCCAGTGCAAGAAGATGATCATCCGCGGCGGCACCGTCGGGTTGGGGACCAAGACCATCAACATCAACCGCCGGGGCCCGCTGGTGTGGCCGACCACCTCCAAGGTCGTGCGCTTCACCCCCAACCAGGAACTCGGTTTCCGGGTCGCCGAGAACCACACCATCTGGAGCTACACCATCACCCCGAAGGACGCCGGCGTCACGGTCACCGAGCGCCGCGAGGTCAACGGATCGACCACCAAGGTCTCGTCGGTGCTCGTGGACAAGCTCTTCGGTGGGGCCGACTCGTTCGAAGAGGAACTCAAGCTCGGGATGGCCGAGACGCTCGGCAAGATCAAGCGCGCCGCCGAGTCCAACTGACCCTTCGAGACGCTCGCAAGCTCGCTCCTCAGGGGGCGGGGGACGCTCGCAAGCTCGCTCCTCAGGGCGCGGGGATCAGGTTCCGCTGAGCTTGTTGATGAGCTCGGGGAGGTCGGCCACCGAGTCGATGATGTGGTCGGGGTAGGGCCCGAACTCGTCACGCTGCAACGCATGCAGCGCCTCCTCGCGGAACTTGCCGGTGCGCACCAGCACCCCGATCAGCGCCGCGGCCTGGGCTCCCAGGACGTCGTTGTGCATGTCGTCGCCGACCATGACCACCTGCGTCGGCTCGAGACCCAGGATCTCGGTGGCCGCCCGGAAACCGACCGGCGAGGGCTTGCCGATCGCCTTGATCTTTGCGCCCGAGGCCTTTTCGAGGCCCTCGAGGTACACCCCGGTGTCAATGCTCAGACCGGCCGACGTCGACCAGGTCATCGACCGGTGCATCGCGATCACCGGGATGCCGTCGAGCAGCATCTCCAGGACCTTCGACAATGCCGCGTGGGTGAACACCGAACCGGCGCCGCCGAGTACCACCACCTCGGCCGACGCCGGATCGTCGGTCAGCTCCACGCCGGTCATGTCCTCGGCGATCGGCCCCTCGTTGAGCACCCATACGCGCTTGCCCGGATACGTGGCGGCGACGTGTTCGGCGGTCAGCTTGGCCGCCGACAGGATCTCGTCCGACTCCACCTCGAAACCGCATTCGTTCAGCGCCTCGGCGATCTCCCCGCGCGACCGGGACGTCGTGTTGGTCAGGAACATCCGTGGGATGCCCTGATCGGCGAGTTCGGCGATCGCCTCCACCGCGCCCGGCAGCGCCCGCCACGAGGTGACCATCACCCCGTCGATGTCGAGCAGCAGACCCAGCGCCATGCGCACGAATGTAGTCCTCGGGCAGCTGCGTCGCAGGGCAGGCCCGGCCACCTGGCCGGGACCGCGGCGGCGCCCACGGCGGCACCTGGCATGCTGAGCCCATGCGTACCGTCGTAGAGCATCAGCGCGTCGTCGCGGCCTTGTTCGGCGCGCCCGAACCGTCGAGGGTCGCAGTGCCGCAATCGCTGGGTCTCGCCACATTCACCGATGTCGACGCTCCGCTGCCCCTGCCCGGCTTCGACAACTCCGCGATGGACGGATTCGCCGTGCGCGCCGCCGATCTCGCGGACGCGAGCACCGATTCACCGGTCACCTTGCCGGTCGCCGCGGACATCCCCGCCGGCCGCACCGACGACCTGACGCTCGAACCGGGGACCGCACACCGCATCATGACCGGCGCCCCGATGCCCGCGGGCGCCGATGCGGTCGTCCCGGTCGAACTGACCGACGCCGTGGTCGGGCCGGTGGCCGCCGCGCCGACGGTCACCTTCACCGCGGCGCCCGAGCGGGGCAAGCACATCCGGCGCGGGGGCTCCGACATCGAGTTCGGCACCCGCGCACTGCCGGCCGGCACGGTGATCGGCGCGCCGCAGATCGGCTTGCTGGCGGCACTGGGTATCGCCGAGGTCACCGTCACCCGACGATTGCGCGTCGTCGTGCTGTCCACCGGTTCCGAACTCGTGGAGCCCGGAAAACCGTTGCGCCACGGTCAGATCTACGAGTCCAACGGCGCCATGTTGACCGCCGCGGTCACCGAGGCCGGCGCGATCGGTCGTCACCTGCACTTCGTTCCCGACAACACCGCGGACTTCGCCGCGCGGCTCGACGAGGTCGCCGACGACGCCGATCTGATCATCACCTCCGGCGGCGTCAGCGCCGGCGCCTTCGAGGTGGTCAAAGACGCACTGTCGGCGACGGGGACCGTCGAGTTCGTGAAGGTGGCGATGCAGCCGGGAATGCCCCAGGGCTGCGGCCACTTCCCCTCGACGCGTGGGACGCGGGTACCGATCATCACCCTGCCGGGCAACCCCGTCAGTGCGCTCGTGTCGTTCGAGGTCTTCATCCGGCCGGCCCTGCGCGCCGCGATGGCCCTGCCGGCCGACCGGGAGCGGGTCGAGGCCCGCCTCGGCGCCGACATCCGCTCACCCCGCGGCAAACGACAGTTCCTGCGCGGCGTACTCGACGCGGGGCACCTCGACGGAGCCGTCGGGGTCGATCCGATCGGCCCACCCGCCTCCCATCACCTGCGCTACCTGGCCGAGGCCGACGCATTGATCGACATCCCCGCCGACGTCGAGGCAGTCGAGGCCGGAACGCTGGTGGAAGTGCTGGTCCTGCGCTGACGACGAGGCCCGCGGGGGCAGCGCTCTAGAGTGGACGCCGAGGCACCCGGCGATGCGGTGCGCACCGAGTACCCGGCCTGGACACAGGCCAGAGGAGGTTGATCGTGGCCCGACGTCCGCGTCCGGACGGCTCCGGTGACACCGGCCGTGTCGCCCATTTTCTCGATCTGGCCCGAGAGACCATCCCCCCGATCCATCCAGCCGGTGTGCCGTTCGTCGCCGCTCCGGCCGCCGTTGCCCTGCTGGGTCGCAGGCACCGCTGGATCGCCCGGCCGGCCGCTCTGACCGCCGGGGCGTGCGCGGCCTTCTTCCGGCATCCGAAGCGGGTTCCGCCCACCGAGCCCGGGGTGGTGGTCGCGCCCGCGGACGGCACCATCGCTCTGGTCGACGAGGCCGTCCCGCCCGCCGAGTCCGGCCTGGGCACGCAGCCGCTGCCCCGGGTCTCGACGTTCCTGTCGATCTTCGACGTCCACGTGCAGCGCGTGCCGATCGCGGGCACGGTGACCGCCGTGACCCACACGCCGGGCGCGTTCGTCTCCGCCGACCTCCCCGAGGCCAGTCGCGACAACGAGCGCACCACGATGACCATCCGCACCACCGCCGCGGGCGGCGCGCCCGGCCCCGAGCTGGCGGTCGTGCAGATCGCCGGTCTCATCGCGCGGCGGATCGTGTGCGAGCCGACGATCGGGGACTCGCTGGCGCTCGGTGAGACCTACGGGCTGATCCGATTCGGCTCGCGGGTCGACGTCTATTTCCCGGCCGGCACCCGGCCCCGCGTCTCGGTCGGCCAGCGCGCGGTGGGCGGCGAGACCCCGTTCGCGTACCTGGATCAGTGAACTCCGGCCAGGTGAACGCGACCGACATGACCTCATCCGGCACGACCCCCGGGCGTCGACGACCCGGCTCGCGCACCGCCCGGACCCCGACAGCACGCTCGGCCAGCCGACACGCACAGGCGCACCCGGTTCCGCGAAAGGAGCCGGAGCGCCGTCGTCTGCGCCGCCAGGCACAGGCCAGCCGCATCGTCATCCCGTCCTCGCTGACGATCCTCGCGATCTGCGCGGGCCTCACCGCCATGCGGTCGGCCATCAACGGCGACGTCGACACCGCGATGGCGCTCCTGGTCGCGGCGGCGTTCCTCGACGGTATCGACGGCCGGGTCGCACGCCTGATGGGAGCGACGAGCCGCATCGGCGCCGAGATCGACTCACTGGCCGACGCGATCAACTTCGGTGTGGTCCCGGCGATGATCATCTACTTCCACTTCATCGACGGGCACGACCTCGGCTGGGTGCTCGCCCTGATCTACTGCTGCGCCATCGTGCTGCGGCTCGCGAGATTCAACACCCTGCTCGACGACGACGAGGCACCGGCGTACACAAAGGATTTCTTCGCCGGTGTCCCCGCGCCCGCCGCGGCGATCTGCGCACTCCTGCCGATCGGGCTGGAACAACAGTTCGGTGACGGGTGGTGGACCTCGCTGCCGGCCGTGGGCGGGTGGTTGATTCTCGTCGCGTTCATGGCCGTGAGCCGAATCCCGACCTCCTCGCTCAAGACCGCCTCGATCCCGCCCGGCGCGGTGGCCGGCCTGCTGGTGCTCGTCGCCGCGGCCGCGGCACTGCTGGTGACCTTCCCCTACGTGCTGATGATGATCGCGATCGCCGGGTACGCAGTGCACATCCCGTTCGCGTGGCGCGCACGTCGCTGGGTCGCCTCCCGTCCCGAGCACTGGGATGACAAACCGGCCGAACGTCGTGCCCAGCGTCGGGCCCTGCGCACCGCGTCTCCCGGTGGACGGCGCCGGCGGCCGGTCATCAACTCACTCGGCCGCCTGGGCCTGAACCGCCCCACCGGCCCCGGCGTCACCGCGCCCAGCACGACCGGCGGGACGACCGAAAGCGAGCCCGAATGAGCACGCCCGCCTCCCTCACCCTGACGGCGCGCCACAATCCCTCGGCGGCCGAGGCCCGGCGCGGCATCATCCGGGTGCACCCCGAGGTGCTGACCGCGTTGTCGCTGCGTGAATGGGACGCGGTGTCGATCACCGGCGCACGCGTCACGGCTGCCGTGGTGGCCGCGACCGAGCCCACCGCGCCGACCGGGGTGGCCCTCCTCGACGAGATCGCCTTCTCCAATGCCGGTGTCCGGGAGAACTCGCCGGTCGTTCTCGCACCTGTCGAGGTGCAGGGCGCAAGCCGCGTGGTGGTGAGCGGTTCGGTGCTGGCCACCCAGTCGATCACCGAGTCGACGCTGCGCCGCGCGCTGCTGGGCAAGGTCCTGTCCGTCGGCGACGCCGTCTCGCTGCTCCCCCGCGACCTCGGTCCCGAACTCGCCGCCACCGAGGCCACGCGCGCGCTGGCCCGCTCGGTCGGGATCACCTGGACCACCGAGTTGCTGACCGTCACCGCGACCGAGCCGGGCCCGCCCACGGGCGACCAGGTGTCGGCACCGGTCAGCGTGCAGACCAACACCGCTGTGCTGTGGTCGACGACCGCGGGCGAGGTGCCGCCCCTCGTCGACCGAACCGGCCCGGGGTCACCCCGGATCCCCGGCGCCCTCGGCATGGTGTCGGAGTCCGACTCCCGCCCGCGGACGGTCGCCGCGCCCAGCCCGGTCCGCGAGCCCGCCCGGGAGCCCGAGATCCCGGTCCGGCCGGTGTCGGAGCTGGTCGGCGTCGACTCCCAGGTCACCAAGCTCACCGAATGGCTCACCATCACCCTCGACGAGCCGGAGGTGCTGCGCACCCTCGGTGCGACACCGCGTCTCGGCGTCCTGGTCACCGGCCCGGCCGGCGGCGGCAAGGCGACCTTCGTCCGTTCGGTGTGCGCGTCGCGCACGCTGGTGACCATCGACGGCCCGACGGTCGGTGCGACGGAGGCCAACACCCGCCTGCGGACGGTCGCCGACGCGGTGGCCCGCACCCGGGCGGCCGCCGGGGTCCTGCTGATCACCGACGTCGATGCGCTGTTACCCGCCGAACCCGAGCCCGTCGCCGCACTGATCCTCGACGAACTGCGTTCCGGAATCGCCGACGGCCGCATCGCACTCATCGCGACCACCGCCGAACCGGTACGCCTCGACGCCCGGTTGCGCGACCCGTCGCTCTGCGACCGGGAACTGGTCATCGGCCTCCCTGACGCCGCGACCCGGGCGCGGTTGCTCTCGGCGATCCTGTCGAACGTCCCGACCGACGGTGACCTCGACCTCACGTCGGTCGCCTCGCGCACCCCCGGTTTCGTCGCCGGGGATCTCGCCGCGCTGGCCCGCGAGGCCGCGCTGCGCGCCGCGACGCGTGCGAGTGCCGAGAAGTCCGCGCCGTCGCTGCGCACCGAGGATCTCGTCGGCGCCCTCGACGTCATCCGGCCGGTGTCCCGCTCGGATTCCCCCGAAGTCGCGCTTGGCTCGATCACCCTCGCCGACGTCGGCGACATGGTCGAGACGAAACAGGCTCTGACCGAAGCGGTCCTGTGGCCGCTGCAACACCCCGACACCTTCGCCCGGCTCGGCGTCGACCCGCCGCGTGGGGTGCTGCTGTTCGGCCCGCCGGGCTGCGGCAAGACGTTCGTCGTCCGCGCGCTCGCGGCGTCGGGTCAGCTGTCGGTGCACACGGTCAAGGGCGCCGAGCTGATGGACAAGTGGGTCGGGTCGTCGGAGAAGGCGGTGCGGGATCTGTTCGCCCGTGCCCGCGAGTCGGCGCCCTCGCTGATCTTCCTCGACGAGGTCGACGCGCTGGCACCGCGCCGCGGTCAGTCCACCGACTCCGGTGTCGGCGATCGGGTGGTCGCCGCGCTGCTCACCGAACTGGACGGCGTCGAACCGCTCCAGGACGTGGTCGTGCTCGGTGCGACGAACCGACCCGACCTCATCGACCCGGCGCTGCTGCGGCCCGGGCGGCTGGAACGGCTCGTCTTCGTGCCGCCGCCGGACGCCGACGCCCGCGGGGACATCCTGCGCGCCACCGGGCGCGACGTCCCGCTCGACGGCGTCGACCTCGATGAGCTGGCCGGCGACCTCGACGGCTACTCGGCGGCCGACTGTTCGGCCCTGCTGCGCGAGGCCGCCCTGTCGGCGATGCGCCGGGACATCGACGCCGCCGCGGTGACCGTGGCCGACGTCGAGGAGGCCCGCAAGCGGGTTCGGCCGTCGCTCGATCCCGCGCAGGTCGCCGACCTCAAGGCCTACGCCGAGCGTCGGCTCGAGTGACCACTGCCGAAGTCCCCTCGGCTGCCGGGTGAGTCCCGGAACACACCCGGAATAACCTCCGATAGTTGTTGGTTGCAACCATCACGCTTTATAGTTGCATCAATCAACCAATCGGGTGCGCCGCCGTGCGCGCCGATTCGCAGCCCGCTCGTCTCCTCGTCGCGGGCAGCTTTCTTTCTCGGAGGTTTGTTCTATGAGTGCACCCGCATCCGCGGTGGCGCCGGTCGAAGACGTGCCGATGACCCATCGCCAGAAGATCGAGGCCCTCATCGGCCTCCTGCTCGGCATGTTCGTCGCGTTCCTGTCCTCGACCGTGGTGTCCAACGCCCTGCCGACGATCATCACCGATCTGCACGGCACCCAGGACCAGTACACCTGGGTCATCACCGCGACACTGCTCGCGTCGACCGCGACCACGCCCATCTGGGGCAAGTTCGCCGACCTGGTCAGCAAGAAGCTGCTGGTGCAGGGCGCCCTGTTCCTGTTCACCCTGGGTTCGGTCCTCGCCGGACTCTCCACCTCGGTCGACATGCTGATCGGCTTCCGCGTCATCCAGGGTCTGGGCCTCGGCGGTCTGCAGGCGCTGGTCGTCATCGTCGTCGCGACGATGTTCAGCCCGCGCGAACGCGGCCGGTACCAGGGCCCGATGGCCGCGGTGATGTCGGTTGCGACCGTTGCCGGTCCGCTCATCGGCGGCGTCGTCGTCGACACCAGTTGGCTCGGCTGGCGCTGGACGTTCTACGTCTGCGTCCCGCTCGCCGTCCTCGCCCTCGTCGTCATCCAGCGCACGCTGAATGTTCCGGTCGTGCGCAAGAAGGTCAGCATCGACTACCTCGGCGCCGCGCTCATCGCCTCCGGTGTCAGCACCCTGCTGATCTGGGTCACGCTGGCCGGTAAGAACTTCGACTGGGCGTCGCTGACCTCGTACGGGCTCGTCGCGCTCGGTGTGGCGCTGCTCGTCGCCGCGGTCGTCGTCGAGTCGAAGGTGTCCAGCCCGATCATCCCGCTGCACATCTTCCGGGATCGCACCACCGCCCTGGCGACCCTCGCCAGCATCGGCGTCGGTGTCGCTCTCTTCGGCGGCGCGGTCTTCCTCGGCCAGTACTTCCAGATCGCCCGCGGGTACTCGCCCACCGCGGCCGGCCTGCTGACCCTCCCGATGGTCATCGGTTCGATGCTGTCGGCGACCGTCTCCGGCAACCTGATCACCCGGTACGGACGGTGGAAGCGATTCCTCGTCGCCGGTGCCGCGATGATGACGATCGGCTTCGGCCTGCTCGCGACGATCGACGCGCACACGGACATGGTCCTGGTCGGTGCATTCCTGTTCGTTCTCGGCTGCGGCATGGGCATGACGATGCAGAACCTGGTTCTCGCGGTGCAGAACAACGTCAGCCCGGACAACCTCGGCGCGGCGACCTCGACGGTCACCTTCTTCCGCTCACTCGGCGGCGCCGCAGGTGTGTCGGTGCTCGGTGCGATCCTGTCCAACCACGTCACCGATCTCATCGCCAAGGGTCTCGGGGCCCTGGGCATCGGGTCCGGACAGACCGGTGGCGGCGCGGCCGGCCTGGCCAATCTGAACGAGCTGCCGGCTCCGATCGCGGCCATCGTCCGCGGTGCGTACGGCGACGGAACGGCCCGGATCTTCCTGGTCGCGGCAGTCATGGCGGCGCTGAGCTTCATCGCCATCACGCTCATCAAGGAGGTCGCCCTCAAGACGATGAGCAGCGACGAGGAACGGCGCGCGGAGGAGGCAGCCATCGCCGCATCGGCGCCGCAGGCTTTCGCCCCCGCCGAGGGACCGCAGGAAGACGTCACCGGGTCCGTCGCCGACACGCGAACGGGCGACCCCACCCGCACGCGATGAACACCATCGCCGTCGGGGTGGACCTGAGTCCCGAATCCGAGGCGGCCGCCCGCTGGGCGGCCGCCTCGGCCCGCATCGGGGACCGCTTGGTGTTGATCCACGGATTCGCGGCCGCCGGGGCGCTGCAACCTCTCAGCGAGTTCGAGCTCGACTTCGACGTGACCGCCACGCGGCGGGCAGCGGTCGACCACCTGTCCGCGGTGGCCAGCCGCCTCGGCGCACACCATCCCGGCCTGCGCATCGACACCGTCGTCGAGCACGACTTCGCGATCCCGCTCCTCACGCGCTTGTCGAGCCAGGTCGATCTGATGGTCGTGGGTCATCACCGGCCCGGACTGATCGAGCGTCTCACCACCGGAAGCATCAGCTCCGCGCTCTCGGGGCGCTCGCACTGCACCGTCGTGACCGTCCCGTACGGCAACCTCGCAACCGGCGGTCCGGTCGTCGCCGCGCTCGACGTCGACGCCCCTTCCGACCTCGCCCTGTCGACCGCGTTCGAGTACGCCGGTGGCACGGGCAACGCGGTGGCGGTGGTGTGTGCGATACCCGACGCGGCTCCCCCTGCCCAGATCGAGTCCGTGTACGCGCGGGCCGACGCGCTGCTCGAACCGTGGCGTCGGCGCTTCCCCGGTTGCGCCACGACGCTGCAACTGGTCAACGGCAACCCGTCCCGGGCCGTCGGGGAGGCGGTTCCGCAGGCGTCGTTGCTCGTCGTCACCCGACCACGCGCAGGGAGCGCCTTCGCCGCCTGGGCGGGATCGGTCGCACGCGCGGCGCAGCATCGCACGCGCTGCCCGATAGCGATCGTGGACCACAGCCGAACGTCGTGATGGCACCCCCGCGGTGCGCGCTACTCCACGTTGACCAGATAGAAGACCGACGAGCCGCCGCCCGCGGCCTGTGGGGACGCGCCGATCTGGACCCAGTAGGTTGCACCCTCCTTGGTCGCCGACATCACGACCACCGACTGGCCGCCCTCGGTCGAGCGGTGCGACTCGGCGAAGCCCGCCTCGGCCAGTGTGTCGGTCGCGGCCTCGAGCTGGTTGCCGGCATTCACCGGACCCTGCACCGTGACCTCCCAGCCGTCGGAGCGGCTGCCCCCGGCGGAGAGCACGTGGCCGTCGATGAGCGGCACCTGGGTGACCGGGAAGTCCGACGGCAGCGGGACGCCGTCCGGACCGGCCTGTTCCTCGTCCGCGCACCCCGCGACGAGGCCGAATACCAGCAGGACAGCAGCGGTGATGACGGCGGTACGCCGGAGCCAGTCGAACCGGAACATACGGGCAACGGTAAAGTAGCGACCGCGGGTGTTCGCCCGTGACACCCCGCCGGGAGAAAGACGGAGTGCCCTTTTGATCACTGTGTTGGCTGCGTTGGCAGTGTGCGCACTCGTCGCGCCCGCAGTCATCCACTGGATGGGCACCCGCGGTTTCTACGTCCTCGCGCTCGCGCCGCTCGGTGGTCTGATCTGGGTGATCGCCAACTGGCCGCCGGCCGACGCGGCCGCCGCCCGGGTCGAGACGGTCAGCTGGGTTCCATCGCTCCAGATGGACATCGTCACCCGATTCGACACCCTGACGGCGATCCTGTCGGTACTCATCCTCGGGGTCGGCGCGCTCGTGCTCTGCTACTGCGCCCACTACTTCGACGACGCCCGCCCCCGGGTCGCGGTGTTCGGCGGCGAGATGGTCGCCTTCGCCGCGGCCATGTTCGGCCTAGTCATCTCCGACAACATGCTCGTGCTCTACGTGTTCTGGGAGCTCACCACCGTGCTCTCGTTCATGCTCGTCGGCTTCTACGGGGTGCGCGCGACGGCTCGACGATCCGCCACGCAGGCCCTGCTGGTCACCACCTTCGGCGGTCTGGCGATGCTCGTCGGCATCATCATGCTCGGCGAGCGGTCGGGCACCTACCTGCTGTCCGAGATCATCTCGGCCCCGCCCACCGGCGTCTACGTCGACATCGCGGTCGTGCTCCTGCTCATCGGCGCCCTCACCAAGTCGGCCATCGTCCCGTTCCACTTCTGGCTGCCCGGCGCGATGGCCGCGCCCACCCCGGTCAGCGCCTACCTGCACGCGGCGGCGATGGTCAAGGCGGGCATCTACCTCATCGCCCGGTTGGCCCCCGCGTTCTCGGTGACGATCAGCTGGCAGGTCGCCGTGGTCGGACTCGGCCTGGTGACGATGGTGCTCGGCGGGTGGCGTTCGTTGCGTGAACTCGACCTCAAACTCATCCTGGCGTTCGGCACCGTGTCGCAACTCGGTTTCATGGCGGTGCTCGTCGGCATCGGCGACGCGAACGTCGCCATGGCCGGCATCGCCATGCTGGTCGCACACGCTCTGTTCAAGGCGTCGCTGTTCATGGTCGTCGGCATCATCGACCACTCGACGGGTACCCGCGATGTCCGCAAGCTCGCCCGCCTCGGTCATCGACTCCCGGGACTGGCCGTCACGGCCGCCGTGGCCGGGGCGAGTATGGCCGGCATCCCGATCACCCTCGGATTCGTCGGCAAGGAGACGGCCTTCGCGTCGGTGTGGGAGACCGGTGCATTCGTCTCCTGGCAGGCGCATGCCGTCGACATCGTCCTGCTGGTCGGCTCGATCATCACCTGCGCCTACACGCTCCGCTTCCTGTGGGGCGCGTTCGGCCGCAAGGTACGCAACACCCCGAGTCCGGCGGTCGCCAAGATGCACCCGCCGACGTGGCCGTTCTACTTCTCGCCGGTCGCCCTCGCCGCTGCCGGTGTGGCGGCAGGCGTGTTCAGTCCCCAGCTCGGCGGCCTCTTCGAACCGTATGCGGAGACCCTCAACGGTTACGGGCACGAACTCGAGCATCTCGCGCTGTGGCACGGGTTCGGCCTGCCCGTCGTCTTCTCGATCATCGTCATCGTCGGCGGAGCTGCGCTGTTCCTCGGCGTCCGGCGTGTTCGTGACCGGGTCTTCGGCTTCCGCCCGCTGGTGAACGCCGACCGCATCTACGACGCGACGCTGCGCGGCGCCGACACCTTGTCGCTGCTGCTGACCCGCAACACCCAGCGCGGTTCGCTGCCGGTCACACAGGGCGTCATCCTGTGCACCGCGATCCTGCTGCCGACGATCGTCCTGTTCGCCGGTGCTCGCGATCGGTTGAGCATCGACTACACCGCCACCCCGGTCCAATGGGTGATCGGCGGCTGCATCGTCGCCGCGTCGCTGTCCGCCGTCCTCCTCCGCAACCGCCTGGCGGCCACGCTCGTCGTCGGCATCACCGGTTACGGCTGCGCGATGCTCTTCGCGCTGTACGGCGCACCGGACCTCGCACTCACCCAGTTCCTGGTGGAGACACTGACCCTGGTCATCTTCGTGCTCGTGCTGCGCAAGCTGCCCGCCGAACCGGAGAAGCGTCACGCCACCGGGTTCAAGCCGCTGCGCGCCCTGATCGGGCTCGCCTTCGGCGCCATGCTGGTGCTCATCGGCCTGTTCGCGGCGTCGGCACGTTCGACCGAACCGCTTCACGTCGATCTCCCGGAGGCCGCCTACGACTTCGGCCACGGCGCCAACGCGGTCAACGTCCTGCTCGTCGACATCCGCGCCTGGGACACCCTCGGCGAGGTCTCGGTGCTCATCGCGGCCGCCACGGGCGTGGCATCGATGGTCTTCCGCAACCGCCGGTTCGGGGCCGCGCCGCGCGTGGCCGATGCCGCCCGGTTGCAGGCCGGCGACAACGGGGACGACGACGATCATGTCCCACCGGACCGCACCACGTGGCTGCTCGGTTCCGGGTTGCGCGACCCGCGCCACCGGTCGATGGTGCTGGAGGCCACGACCCGCCTGCTGTTCCCGACGATGGTGGTGCTGTCGATCTACTTCTTCTACGCCGGTCACAATGCGCCGGGCGGCGGTTTCGCGGGTGGCCTGACCATGGGTCTCGCGCTCGTGCTGCGCTACCTCGCGGGCGGACGCTACGAACTCGGGGAAGCCCTGCCGATCGAACCCGGCCGCATCCTGGGTGCCGGCCTCGCCGTCTCCGCGACGACTGCGATCGTCTCGATGTTCCTCGGTGCGCCCGCGCTGTCGTCGGCGGTCTTCGAGGTCACCGTGCCCGTCCTCGGCGACATCAAGTTCGTCACCGCTCTGTTCTTCGATCTCGGCATCTACCTGATCGTGGTCGGTCTCGTGCTCGACGTGCTGCGCAGTCTCGGCGCGCGGCTCGACGTGGAGACCACCATCGCCCGCACCGCGGCGCGGATCAGTGACTCCGACGGTGGCACCTCGAGCAGCGGCGCCGCCACCGGTGACACCACCGGCGAGGCAGCGAACGCGGCCGGCGGGCAGGTGAGCCGATGACCACCAATCTCCCGCTGATGCTGGTCGTCGGCGCGATGGCGGCGTGCGGGGTGTACCTGCTGATGGAACGCAGCCTGGTCCGGATGCTGTTCGGACTCCTGCTCGTCGGCAACGCGCTCAACCTGATGATCATCGTCGTGTCCGGCGGCATGGGGAATCCGCCGATCATGGGCCGCTCGTCGGAGAACCGCGCGTCCGACGCCGATCCACTCGCCCAGGGCATGGTCCTGACGGCGATCGTCATCATGATGGGCGTCGCCGCCTTCGTGCTCGCACTGGTCTACCGGTTGTTCGTGATCAACCGCGACGACGACGACGTCGAGGACGACGAGGAGGACGTCAAGATCCTCAGCGGCTCACTGGGCACGGCGCCCGACCGCGACCGCAGCGACGATCCGCTGACCCACTCGGACACGCCCACCGGCGACTACTTCGACGACAAGGGCAATCCCCTGACCCCGGAGCAGGCCGCCGCCCGCCAGGCCGCGCTGTACGAGACCGACATCATGCCGACCGACTCCGACGTCGTCGACGAGATCGGCGGCGCGGAGGAAGAACCGGACCCCGAGACCACCGAGCAGAGCGCCGCCCGCGAGGCGGGGCCGGATGTGTACGGACCAGGCGAACTCGGTCCGGATGAGGTGGGACAAAAGGCTGCCACCGCACCTCCCGACGGGTCCGGCGAGGACGACGCCGACCCCGCCGTCATCGACCAGCACGAGATGCCGGACCGCGACGTGGTCGGGCCGGACAAGAAGAAGCATGCCGACGAGGACGGGGGTGACCGATGACCCCGCAAGAGTCGTGGATTCCGGTCCTGATCACCCTGCCCACCCTCGTGCCGCTGGGCGCCGCCGCCATCTCGCTGTTGCTCGGACGCAGTCCCAAGATCCAGCGATTCGTGTCGATCGTCGCCATCACGGTCGCTTTCGTGGCGTCGTGCATCATGCTCTACCTCACCGATCGCCACGGCACCTTCGCGGTCGCGATCGGCGGGTGGGGCGACAAGGGCAAACCCAATGGACCACTCGGCATCACGCTGGTCGTCGATCAGCTCGCGGCGCTCATGCTCGTCGTGTCGACGATCGTGCTGCTGTGCGTCATCGTCTACGCGATCGGTCAGGGTATCCGGGACGGCACGGCGCAGCAGCCGACGTCGATCTTCCTGCCGACCTATCTGATCCTGACCGCCGGCGTGTGCAACGCGTTCCTCGCCGGCGATCTGTTCAACCTGTACGTCTCGTTCGAGATCCTGCTGACCGCGAGTTACGTGCTACTCACCCTGGGTGCCAGTGCCGAGCGCGTCCGTGCGGGCGCCTCGTACGTGATGGTCTCGATGGTGTCGTCGCTGATCTTCCTGGCGGGCATCGCGTTCGCCTACGCCACCACCGGCACCCTGAACCTCGCCGAGATGGCCGTCCGCCTCGACGACGTCCCCGACGGGACCCGCAACGCGCTGTTCGCGGTGTTGCTCGTCGCGTTCGGCATCAAGGCCGCGGTGTTCCCGCTGTCGACCTGGCTGCCCGACTCCTACCCCACCGCTCCGGCACCGGTCACCGCCGTGTTCGCCGGTCTGCTCACCAAGGTCGGCGTCTACGCGATCGTGCGCGCGCACTCACTGCTGTTCCCCGGCGGCTCGATGGACACGGTGATGCTGGTCGCCGGACTGTTGACGATGCTCGTGGGCATCTTCGGCGCGATCGCCCAGGCCGACATCAAACGGCTGCTGTCCTTCACCCTCGTCAGCCACATCGGCTACATGATCTTCGGCATCGCGCTGTCCTCCGACCTCGGGATGTCGGCGGCGATCTACTACGTCGCCCACCACATCCTCGTGCAGACGACCCTCTTCCTGGTCGTCGGACTGATCGAACGGCAAGCCGGCTCGGCGTCGCTCCGCCGACTCGGCGGACTCATCGCCAGTCCACTGCTGGCCGTGCTGTTCCTGGTGCCCGCGCTGAACCTCGGCGGCATCCCGCCGTTCTCCGGCTTCATCGGCAAGGTCGCACTCCTCGAGGCCGGCACCCAGGACGGGTCCGTGCTGGCCTGGATTCTCGTCGCCGGCTCGGTGGTCACCAGCCTCCTCACGCTCTACGTCATGGCCCGCATCTGGACCAAGGGCTTCTGGCGGCCGCGCGCCGACGCCCCCGAAGGCGAGCTCGCCGACAAGGGCCCCTCCGCACTCATCGACGAGAGCGCCGACGACGCCGCCTTCTCCGACCGCGAGGACGTCGGCCGCATGCCCGTGATGATGGTGCTGCCGACGATGGCGATGGTGGCGGCGGGACTCGTCCTGACGCTGTGGGCGGGACCGATCTTCGACTTCACCGACCATGCGGCGACCGACGTCGTCGACCGTGCCGTCTACGTCGACGCGGTGCTGGGCGAAGGTGGTTCCCGATGAGCGCCGAGGAACGCGCGAGCGAACGCGACCGGGGATCGGGCGACTCGCCGAGGCGCCGCTCACCGGTGGTCTCGACCAAGGGGCCGGTCCTGTCCCTCGTCATCAACGTGTGGCGGGTGTCGCTGCTGTTCGTCTTCTGGCACTTCGTCGGCGCGCTGGTCTGGCTGCGGACGCACACCCGCCTGCCGAGGTGGCTGGGTGGCGACGGTCGTGAGGTCGCGGTCCGGTTGTGGACCATCGCGTGGTTGACCTTCGTCTGGGTTCTGTTGTGGGGCACGCTCTCCTGGGCCAATGTGATCGGTGGCGTGGTGCTGGCGACGCTGGTGCTGACGGTGTTGCCGTTGCCGCGGGTCCCGGTCGAGGGCCGCATCCATCCGCTGTCGGTGCTGCAGCTCGTGTTCCGCCTGATCGTCGACTTCTTCGTGTCGAGTGTGCAGATCGGGTGGATGGCCATCCGTCCGGGCCGCCCACCGCTCGGTGCGGTCGTCCGGGTGCGCGTCGCGATCAAGTCCGACATGGTGCTGACGCTGGCCGTCGACTACCTGAACCTGGTGCCGGGCACCATGGTCCTGGAGATCGACCACCGCCGCCGGATGCTCTACGTTCACGTCTTCGATGTCCGATCGGAGAAGAAGGTCCGCGCCTTCTACGATCAGGTCGCCTACGTCGAGCGCATGTTCATCAAGGCGTTCGAGCGCGACAGCGAATGGCACCCGAGTCCGTTCCACGGCATCGACGAGGACTTCCACCACGTCCGCTCGGTGGACCGCTCGGTCGACACGGCGTCCTCGACCACGGACTCCGCCGATGCGCCCGAGCCGGACCACCGACCAGCCGAGACGGAACGGGGGGACTCATGAGCTACGTGTGGACGATCGCGGCAGCCATGCTGCTCGTCGCCACGGTGCTGACGATGGTCCGGATCCTGCGCGGTCCGACCACGCTGGACCGGCTCGTGGCGCTCGACGTGCTCATCGCGCTGTGCATGTGCGGTCTGGGGACGTGGGCCGCGTTCAGCCGCGATTCGACGGTCGTCCCGGCGATCGTGGCCCTGGCTCTGCTCAGCTTCGTCGGATCGGTCGCGATCGCGCGATTCCGAGTACGGGACGACCAGACATGATCATCGACATCATCAGCGCGACGCTGCTCCTCACCGGCTGCCTGATGGCGGTCACCGCCGCGATCGGTCTCGTCCGCTTCCCGGACACCCTGAGCCGCATGCATGCGGCCACCAAACCGCAGACCTTCGGCCTTCTGCTCATCCTGCTCGGTGCGGTCCTGCGGCTCGGCGACAACGTCGACAGCGGGATGCTCGTTCTCGCCGGGCTCTTCGCCCTGATCACCGCACCCGTCGTGGCGCATCGGATCGGCCGGCTGGCGTATCAGGAACAGCGGGCGCGTGATGGCCTCATCGATCAGCGGGACATGGAGTCACCGGACCGCGACTGACTGCGAACCGGCCGTCCGACGCCCCTCACGGACCAGCGCGACGGCGGTGTCGAGGCCCCGGGCCGCTTCCTCGGGAACGACCCGCACGAGTGCGAGCGCGGCGATGACCAGCGCCGACACGGCGTCGGCGAGTGCAGCCTGTCGGGCGTCGCTCAGCGCGGGTGCGCTCGCCCGCACACCGGCCCCCACGGCACCCCGCAACTCCTCGCGATACCCGGCGATGGTCCGGGCCACGTCGGCGTCGCGCCCGATGGGGGCGCCTGCGGTGTTGATGAGCAGGCAACCCTCACGAGCCGGGGACGTGTCGTCGGTCAGCGACGATCGCAGCCCGTTCAGGTAGTCCTCGACGGCGTCCGGCGTGATGGTGCTGCCGGTCAGCGGACGCAACCGGGGGCGGACCACCTCGTCGAGGTAGCTCTGTACGGCCGCATCGAAGAGACCTCGCTTCGACCCGAAGGCGTGATAGAGACTCGATCGCCCGATTCCGGTCGCCCGTTCCAGGTCGGGCAGGGACGCGCTCTCGTATCCCCGCTGCCAGAAGATCCCGCGGGCGGCCCGGACGACCTCCGTGGTGTCGAACTCCTGGATCCGTCCCATCCGCGGCCCACCCGCCTCTCTCTCGTCGCCCTTCGGTATTTTAGACCGGTCGGAACACTATGGCTCCGGCCGGCCGTCGACAACGAGGAGTACAGAAATGGTCATCGCAGGTCTGGTGCTCGCCGCGATCGCGGCGCTCGTCCACGTCGTCATCTTCTATCTGGAGTCCATCGCGTGGACGAGCAAGCGTGCACGCGCGACATTCGGCACCGGAACGGTGGAACAGGCGAGTGCGCAGCAAGAACTCGCGTTCAACCAGGGGTTCTACAACCTGTTCCTCGCGATCGCCGTGTTCGTCGGGATCGCCTTCGTCATCGGCGGGTCCACCGCGATCGGCGCGACGCTCGTCATCACCGGCACGGCGTCGATGGCGGCCGCCGCACTCGTGCTCGCCGTGTCGAGCCCCGACAAGATCGCGGCCGCACTCAAGCAGGGAGTCGTTCCGGCCCTTGCGATCCTCGTACTCGCCATCGGCCTGGCCCTCTGACCTCGAGTCCCGGGACGACCTCGATCCGACCGGGTCAGGGAGCGTCGAGTTCGCCGACCACCGACGCGACCACCTCGCGCAGGGACGCGGTCCGACGATGCACCGCGCGCTGGCGCTGGTAGCTGGCCCCCTGCGCCATGATGCGCTCGACGCCGGCGAGCTCGTCGACGCAATCGAGTTCGCGCGCAATGGGTTCGAGACGCTCGAGGAGCGCGGCGAGATCGTCGGTCACCAGTTCCTCGGTGCAGTCCGCGTCGAGGATGACGATGGCATCGAGTCCGTATCGAGCCGCCCGCCACTTGTTCTCCTGGACGAGCCAGGGAGCCATCGTCGGCAGCGTATCCCCCGCCGAGAACCGACGGTCGAGGTCGACGACGAGGCAGTGGATGAGCGCGACGATCGCCGACAGCTCACCGAGGTTGGTCATGCCGTCGCAGACTCGCACCTCGATGGTGCCGAGATGCGGCGAAGGCCGGATGTCCCAACGGATCTCGTTGAGGTGGTCGATGATGCCGGTCGTCTTCTGATCGGCGACGAAGTTCTCGAACTGCTCCCACGTCCGGAACTGGAACGGCAACCCCGCTGTCGGGAGTTGCTGGAACATCATCGCGCGGTTGCTCGCGTATCCGGTGTCCTGGCCGGCCCACATCGGCGACGATGACGAGAGCGCGAGCAGGTGCGGATAGTAGTTCAGGAGCGCGTCGAGGATGGGTAACACCTTGTCGCGGTGGCTGATCCCGACGTGGACGTGCACGCCCCAGATCAGCATCTGCCGACCCCACCACTGGGTGCGTTCGATCAGCTCCGCGTATCGGTGCCCCTCGGTGAGCAGCTGGGTCGAATACTCCGCGAACGGATGCGTACCCGCGCCGTACAGATCGACGCCGAGTTCCTCGGTCAGCCCGCGTACCACCCCCAGCGTGCCGGTGAGGTCGGCGATCGCCTCACCCGTGGTCCGGCAGATCCCGGTCACCAGCTCGACGGTGTTGCGCAGCAGTTCCTTGTGGATCTTGCCCGCGAAGTCGGGGTGGTGGTCACCGACGGCGGCGAAGAGCGCCGCGGCCGAGTTCGACAGGTCGCCGGTCACCTTGTCGGTCAGGGCGAATTCCCATTCGACCCCGAGGGTGGGGGTCGGTGACCCGTCGAACTCGATCGGTGCCATGTGCGTGGCGGCCTCGGACGGTGCCAGGACGCCTAGCTCTGCTCTTCGATGACACCGCACGCGATACGGGCGCCGGCGTCGCCGGTCTTCAGGGTGTCGGGGTTCGCGCCGCCCGGGTACTTGTCGGCCGGGATGTTGCCGAAATTGTCCGGCTTCTCGTGGATCATGATCGACTTGCCGATCAGCTGCTGGAGGTTCACGGCGTCGGTCGTCGTGACCGTCCGGCCGGTGTGATCCTCGAGGATGTTGATCGAGATCAGGTCGCCGCTGGAGGGGTGGCTGGTGTTGCCGTCGACCTGCAGGTGCCCGCCCGCGGACGTGAACGCCTGCGAACCGCCGGCGCCCGCGTCGCAGGTGCCGTTCTCGTGGATGTGCATGCCGTGGAACCCGGCGGGCAGGTCACCCGCGGTGACGCGGACGTTGATGGTGACCGGCTCGGCGGTCTCGGAGGCCGCGGTGATGGTGGCCTGGCCGACGACGTCGCCGGAGGTGTCCTTGATCTCGGCGACGGCGATCTGACCGCTGGGCTCGCTGTCCACGTCGTCTTCGGCGCCGGGCGGAAGGGGCGCGTCGCTGACGACAGGCGGCGTCGTGCCCGGGACATCCGTGGGCTCCTGGTCGGGACTACACCCGGCCAGTGCCACGCCGATCAGTCCCGCGGAGACCAGCGCGGCGAGGGCGCGGGGCGCGGCGAGTTTGGAACGTCCGGACATGTCACTCCTTGTTTGGCGGACAATGATTTTCAGGATCAAGCGTTGTCGGTCGGGCGGGTTCTCGGGGCCAGGGATGCTTCGGCATCGGCGTCACGTACGCGGTGTCATCTCACGACCGCTCACGCGCCGCTGACCGCGGTCACCACGACGACGGGGATACCGCCCCGGCAGCGCGTGAACGACGTCGGACGCTCCTCGACGGCGACCGTCCCGCCCAGCGCCTCCGCCACCTCGTCGGCCTGGGCCTTGTCCGTGTCGTCCTCGTGGAAGATCGTGTTCTCGCTGAACCCGCCCGCGGTGTAGTTGCCGGGTTCGGCCATCTGATAACCCTTGGCCTGGAGCAGCTCGGTCACGTCCGAGGCCAGGCCCGCGACCTGACCGGCATTGATCACGCACAGCCGCTTGCCGGTCGATACCGCACTGGTGGACGGCGACGTCGAGGTGGGCGTCGATGACACGGTCGTCGCGGCCTCGGTCGTCGGCGAGTCGTTCCCCGCGGTCGCCGCGGAATGCCAGCCGAGGCCGATGAAGACGACGGCGACTGCGAAGAGCATCATCGCCCCCGCGCGCAGCGGAAGGCGATTGGGCTCACGGTCTGCATTCATCACCGACGACCTTAACGCACCGTGGGACGGCGACCGGGTTCAGCGTGTCAGGTGATCTCGAAGCCCAGACGACGCGCCGCGCGGGCTTTCTGTCGTGTTGCCCGCAGACGGCGCAGCCGTTTGACGAGCATCGGATCGGCTGCGAGCGCCTCGGGACGGTCGACCAGCGCGTTGAGCACCTGGTAGTACCGCGTCGCCGACAACCCGAACAGCTCTTTGATCGCTTCTTCTTTGGCACCGGCGTACTTCCACCACTGCCGCTCGAACGCGAGGATGTCGTGTTC
Organism: Gordonia terrae; assembly: GCF_001698225.1. NCBI lineage: Bacteria > Bacillati > Actinomycetota > Actinomycetes > Mycobacteriales > Gordoniaceae > Gordonia > Gordonia terrae. Next base: position 732,504 of record NZ_CP016594.1, on the reverse strand, counting down.
GCGACGGGTCAGTCCGTCCGCGCCGACTTCGTGCGGATCGAGCGGCGCGGCGGTCCCGTCCGCCCCGATTCCGGCGTTCGTGTCGGGGGTGGGTTGATCGCCCTGTTTCTGGCTACGCGCAGCTGCGCTGTCCATCTCACTCCCTCAGATACAGTCAACGACCTCACACCTCCGCTGACGTGCACCGATTCGCTGGGCGATGCGGATGCGGACGTCGCCTCACGACGACGAATGACAGCGGTGTGGTTCGCAGACAATCTAACCACGGCGGACCGGTCCGATCGCGCTGTGACTCGCCACGGCCCGCACTCCGCACGATCCGGGTGACGGCGCCCACTGTTAGGCTCCCCTTACACATCTCCCGACCGGGGATGCCATCGATCGGGGGCACAGAGATGACGACAGTTGTATCCGGGACCGCACGGCCCCGTCGACCACTCGGCGGCGCTCTCGTCGCCCTGGCGTCGGCGATCGCGATCGCTTCGGCGGCAACCGCACTCCCCGCGGCCGCCGGCGCGGCGCCCGCCGATCGGGTCGTCGTCATCGTGCCCGGTCAGCAGCTCTACGCGGGCGATGCACAGAACGAGGAGACGTTCCGTCCGCTCGCCGACGCGATCCGCGCCGACGGGAACACCGTGGTGTACGCGCACGCCGGGGGTCGCGACGTCGCATCGGATGCGAAGCTCATCCAACGGACGGTCGAGCCCTTCGTCGGCAAGGCGTCGTCCATCGGCATCGTCGCCCACAGCGCAGGCGGGCTCGGCGCCCGGCACTACCTGAAGTTCCTCGGCGGGTCCGCCGTCGTCGACGAGTACGTGGCGATCGGCACGGCCCAGTACGGCTCACCCGGCGGGTGCGCTCAGCCGCGCGACGGCGGGTACGACACCTGCATGTACGCCGACGCGGTCACCGCCCTCAACCGTGGTCCCGACGCCCCCGGCCCCACTCGCTACTCGGTGGTGCAGAGCGACGGCGAATGGACCGACGGCCGCCTCGACGGGACCGCACAGTGCCGCGCCTATTCACCGGTCCCCCTCGCGAACACCGGCTTCGACCACACCATCGAGATGCGTGACCCGGCGATCATCGCCGATGTGCGGGCCTCCCTGCGCGGGTCGTGCGCCGGCGCCGTGGTGACCGAGCCGGTCGACAGCTTCGACTGGCAGTCGACGCTCTTCCCCGGCATTCCCGGCCCCGCCGGTGACGCCATCCGCGACGCCGTACCCGGCGTCGTTCCTGCGCCCTGAGCAGCGCTAAGGTGAGCGCCATGGCGATTCTCCCGATCTGCATCGTGGGCGAGCCGGTCCTGCACCAGCCGACCACTCCGGTCCCCCTCGACGCGGACGGCCGTCCGTCCGACGAGGTCGTCGGTCTCCTCGACGACATGTACGAGACCATGGACGCCGCCCACGGCGTGGGCCTCGCCGCCAACCAGGTGGGCGTCGGCTCCCGCATGTTCGTCTACGACTGCCCCGACGGCGACCGGTCGTCGGCTCGCCGGCGCGGCGAGGTCATCAACCCGGTCCTCGAGACGTCCGAGATCCCCGAGACCATGCCGGATCCCGACGACAACGACGAGGGCTGCCTGTCGGTACCGGGCGAGCAGTTCCCCACCGGCCGCGCCGACTGGGCGCGCGTCACCGGGGTCGACCGGACCGGCGCCGAGGTCGTCATCGAGGGCGAGGGGTTCTTCGCCCGCATGCTCCAGCACGAGGTCGGCCACCTCGACGGCTTCCTCTACGTCGACGTCCTGGTGGGGCGCAACGCCCGTGCCGCGAAGAAGGCGATCAAGCGGAACAACTGGGGCGTGCCGGGGTTGACCTGGACGCCCGGCGAGGTCGCCGACCCGTTCGGCCACGACGACGACTGATCTCGCTTTCGCGCGTGGAGGTCTCATTGTCGGGTGCGGTCATCGGTGACCGCGTGGTCGTCCGGTACCGGCTGGGCGATTCCACCCCCGCCGACTGGCGGGGCGATCCCGCGGCGGCCCGGTCCGACGTGACCGGCGTCCTGCTCGACGACGCCGACCCCGTGCGGATACGACGCGACGACGAAGAGTTGTCGATCCCGTTCGCGGCCATCACGTCGGTGCGCCTGCTGTCGGCGAAACCCGTGCGCAACAACGAGATCCGGAACCTCGAGTGGGCTGCCGCCGCCGCCTGGCCCGGCGTCGACAGCGAGTGGGTCGACGGTTGGTTCCTGCGGGCCGGGCACGGATTCAGCAGGCGCGCGAACTCGGCGGTGCCCCTCGAGCGACACGCTCGTCCGGACGCATCGACCCTGCGACGCATCGGCGCGTGGTACGCCGATCGCGACCTCCCCGCGCTGCTCGCCCTGCCGGACCGGCTCATCCCGCCGACCGCCGTCGCCGAGAATCCCGGGGTCGGGAATCCCGGGGTCGAGGTGCAGATGTTGACGGCCGACCTCGCCGCCCTGCACGCGCGCATCGGCGAGAACGCCTCGCGCCCTGTCCGACTCGAGAACGCGCCGGACGCCGGATGGCTGGGCGCGTACGCCACCGGGCGTGCGTCTCGGCAGCCCGATGCGGCCGCCGATGTCGTGACCGCCGGGGACGGCCCGCTGACCTTCGCGACCATCGGCGACACGGCAGCGATCGGGCGGGGCTCGGTGACCGAGGCACCGGACGGGCGCCGATGGCTGGGATTGACCGCACTGTGGACCGAGCCGAGCCGGCGAGGAGGCGGACTGGCCTCCGATGTGGTTGCGGCACTGACGGCCTGGGGGGTGAACCGCGGCGCCGAGGCGGTCTACCTGCAGGTCGAGTCCGACAACCGGTCGGCCGGGTCCTGGTACCGCCGCCTCGGATTCGGATTGCACCACACCTATCGGTATGTCACGCCGGACCTGCCGGTCGCGCCGGGGGGCGGCCGATGAGAATCGCCACCTGGAACGTGAATTCGATCCGCGCCCGGTCGGAGTCCGTCGTCGCCTGGGCGGAGGGCGCCGACGTGGATGTACTGGCCTTGCAGGAGACCAAGTGCCACGACGACGCGTTCCCGCTGATGAGCTTCCTCGCCGCCGGGTACGACGTCGCGCATGTCGGACAGGGCGCCTACAACGGCGTCGCGATCGCCTCGCGGGTCGGGCTCGACGAGGTCGAGATCGCCTTCGACGGCGTGCCGACGCATCCGGTCGACGGCCAGCCGATCCGGGAGGCTCGCTCGATCTCCGCGCGCTGCAACGGCGTTCGCGTCTGGAGCCTGTACGTGCCCAACGGCCGGACCCCCGATGACCCGCACTACAGCTACAAGCTCGCGTGGCTCGACGCGCTGCGCAACCACATCACCCTGCGGCTGGCGCACGACCCGGCCGCCGAACTGATGCTCGCGGGCGACTGGAACGTCGCGCAGACCGACGACGACGTGTGGGATCGCGAGTACTTCGACGGTCGCACACACGTCACCCCGCCCGAACGGGCAGCCGTACAGGGATTTCTGGACGCCGGCCTCGTCGACTCGGCCCTCCCGTACGCGCCCGGGTTCACCTTCTGGGACTACACCCAGCTGCGCTTCCCCCGCAACGAGGGCATGCGCATCGACTACGCGTTCTGCTCACCCGCCCTCGACACCCGCATCATGGGCGCCCACATCGGGCGCGACGCGCGAAAGGCGAAGGGCGCCAGCGATCACGCCCCGGTGGTCTTCGAGGTCGCGGAGTGAAACTCAGCCCATCCCGAGGTGCGAGCTCCCGCTGCCCCCTGAGGTGCGAGCCTCCCCATGCTCCCTGAGGTGCGAGGAGCGATAGCGACGAGCCACGAAGGGCGCAGCGAGATGCGTTGCGAGCCCCTTCGTGGCTCGCTTCGCTCGCACCTCAGGGAGCAATGGGGCTCGCTTCGCTCGCACCTCAGGGAGCATGAGATGGTCGACTCAGGCGAACGACTTCCCGACGATCCAATACGCCTGGGACTTCACCGACTTCTTGGGAAGCCCGAAGTCGGCCTTGAACGATCCAGCGACTGCGCGCGTGCTCACCGAATCGAGGGCCACCCAACCGAAATGGTCCGTGGCATCGAAGGCGGCGGACCGAACCGCGTCGACGAGAGCGCCACCGTCCGCCCCGCGCGCGATCCAGTGGACCGTGTCGTGATCGCGGAGTCGCAGCGGCAATGACTTGTCGCTCTCGTGCTGGTACTCGAACCAGATGGTCGCTCCAGCACCGGAGTTCCCGAGCGTGTCCAGCAAGGAGTTGATCGCGGGAAGCGAAGCGGTGTCGCCGGCGATGAGCCAGCCCACCGGGGCGGGCTCGGGGATCGCGAACTTCGAGCCCATCAGGGTGGCACCGATGGTGTCCCCCGCCTGCGCGTCCCGGGCCCACCGCGCCGCGGTGCCGTCGTGGATGGCGAACTCGATGTCGAAGGTGTCCGTCGACGGGTCGGGATCGACCAGCGTGTATCCGCGCTGATGCATCTTGCCGCCGTCGGCGAACCACAGTCGAACCCACATGGTGGGGTGGACCGTGGAGTCGGCGAGGAGCCCGCCACCATCGAAATGAAGTCGCAGATAGTGGTCGGTCACCGACTCCTTCGCGGTGACGGTGAAGGTGAAGTCATCGCCACCCAGGATCTTCATGACCGCGCCCTGCCAGCCACGACCCTTGGTCGATACCTCGCTCATACCTGAACCTCTCTACAGCGCCTCCCCGGCCCGGTGACGGGCCGGAGAGACACTGTCATTCTCGTGGCCGCCGGGATGACACGACGCCCCACGGAAAATCGGATCTACTCGAAGGTGCCGTTCTCGACCATCTGACGGGTCTCGAGCCGGCGGATCTTTCCGGATGTGGTGCGGGGCACCGAATCCGGCGCGACGAAGATCACCTCGGCGGGCATGATCCCGCACGCCGATGCGACTTCGGAGTTGACCTCGGCGCGCGCGGTGTCCGGATCGGAACCCTTGTACTCGGCGAGGATCACGAGGCCCGGACGGGACGATCCCTCACCTCGGGCCATCGCCACGACGCCACCACGACGCACCCCGGCCACCTCGGCGGCTGCACGTTCGATCTCGATCGGGAACAGGTTGCGGCCGGCGACGATGATGACCTCCTTGGCCCGTCCACAGATCACCAGCCGGTCGTCGACCAGGTAACCGAGGTCGCCGGTCGAGAACCATTCACCCGCACCGAGATCCGCGTCGCCGAGGTAGCCGCGCATCATCGACGCACCGCGGATCTCCACGTGCCCGACGTTGCGCCCGTCGATCACCGGGACGTCGACATTCGGCTCGACGATGCGAACCTGCATGCCGCCCAGCGGTTTACCGAGGATCGCGTACCGGCGGCGAATGGGCTCGCCACCGCCGGGCGGGGTCACGGTGACCTCGTCGTAGTGCACGCCCTCGCCGACCGCGGGCATCGTCACCGCGCACGCGGATTCAGCCATTCCGTAGGCGGGTGCGGCGGCGGACCGATCGAAGCCGAACGGCGCGGTCGCCTCGAGGAACTTGTCGAACGCGTCGGCGTCGATCGGCTCTCCGCCACTGATCGCGACGCGCAGATTCGACAGGTCGATGTCGCGCAGCAGCTTGCCGTAGCGCCCGAGGATGTCGTAGGCGAAGTTCGGCGCAGCAGTGACGGTCGTCTTGGTCTCGGTGAGCCACTGCATCCACTTGAAGGGCGCCGCGGCGAAGGCGGTGTTGGGCACGATGTAGGCCGGGATGCCGGTGGTCATTCCGGCGAGCAGGAACATCAGACCCATGTCGTGATAGAGCGGCAACCAACTGAATCCGGTGTCGCGGGTGCGGTGGAGGCCGAGCCGGCTGACCAGTTCGATGGCGTTCGAGTAGACGGCCGACGCCGTGAGGGCGACGGTCTTCGGGTCGCCGGTCGAACCGGCGGTTCCCTGGAGGACGGCGATGGTGTTGCCGTTGACATTGCGCGCGACGAAGTCGGTGGTGTCTGCGCCCAGGCCGTATTCGGCCACGCGGGCGATGTGCAGCCGTCCCTCGACCTTGGTCAGCAGGTCGAGCTGGGTGCCGCTGCCGAGGACGGTGCCGACGCCGATCGAGACGTACCGCTGGTAGGTGTTCTGCGCCCACCGCTCCTCGTCCGCCCCTCGGATCGGACCCGGCAGGATGGTGACCGGAACGCCGGCGAGCCACGCGCCCTGGATGGCGGCGATCAGATCCACCGTGGGGTCCCCGATCAGGCCGAGGGCCTGCGGCTCGTGCAGTTCGCTGTCGGCGAGCAGTTGGACGGCGATCTGCTCGGCGCGGGCGTGGACCTCGCGCCATGGTGCCGTCACCCACTCGCCGGTATCGGAGTCCAGGACGGAGAGGCTCGTGTCTCCCGCCAGCATCGCCTCACGAACGGTGGCCGCCAACGCATTGGTCGAGCCCGATTCCTCCAGGATCACGCTGTTCTGCGACATTCTCGTTTCCCGTTCTCGCCAGCATGTGGCGTCGGTCGTGTCAAAGCCTTCGGTCGTGTCGGCGACCGAGGGGTCGTCCCGCGTGTCGTCTCGACCGCCGGTCCGGCGAACATGAACGTTCGCGTCATTTGGGTAGGGTAGCCTAATCTTTCTAGGACACAAGACCCAGATCCTGTCGGTGGCGCAGCGTGATTCACATCATCCGATGGGACGTTCGGAGCCAACTTAGGCTAACCTAATTCGCGTCGGCTCGTGGGGCTCTCTCGCCGGCATGCCCAGGGATTGGGCAGAGCGGTTAGTTAGTATAACCTACCCTAAATGCGGGTTCCCCAGCCTGAGTAACCATGTCACCGAACTGCGAGAGGCACGCCGGCTGATGGCCACGAATTCCCAGACCACGGACCTTGCCACCATGGCCGACATCGTCGCCGAGGTGGCCGGGGCCCTCGGCCTGACGCCCGAGTCGATCGACCCGGAGCAGGATCTCATCGCCCAGGGACTCGATTCCCTGCGGATGATGCGACTCGCCGGCACCTGGCGCAAACGCGGCATCGACATCGACTTCGCCCGCCTCGCCGCACAACCGACCATCACCGCCTGGGCACCACTCCTTCTCGCTGCCACCGGTGACGCCGAGGTGGACACGACCACACCGGACATCCGCGCCGAGGTGGGCACCGCGCTGGGCGTCTCTCCCGAGTCGCTCGACCCAGACCAGGACCTCATCGCCCAGGGACTCGATTCCCTGCGGATGATGCGACTCGCCGGCACCTGGCGCAAACGCGGCATCGACATCGACTTCGCCCGCCTCGCCGCACAACCGACCATCACCGCCTGGGCAGCACTGCTGGGCGGCGCATCGGCACCGATCGCCGACGACGACTCCTCGTCACCGGTGTCCGAAGCGACCACCGGACCGTTCCCCCTCGCCCCGATGCAGCACGCCTACTGGATCGGGCGATCGGACAGTCACGCCTTCGGCAACGTCGCGGCACACCTCTACATCGAGTTCGACGGTTCCGACGTCGATCCCGAACGCTTCGCCGCGGCCATGTCCGCGCTGATGGAGCGCCACCCGATGCTGCGCGTCCGCGTGCTCCCCGACGGCACCCAGGAGATCGGCCCGGCGCACCCGGAAGCCATTGCCGTGCATGATCTCCGGTCCCATTCGGCAGAGATGGTCGAGCAGATCCTGGCCGCGAAGCGCGCCGACGGCACACACCGCACGCTGCCGGTCGACGAAGGAGCGGTCATCCGCGCCGAACTGAGTCTGCTGCCGGCGAACTCGGCCCGTGTCCACCTCGACGTCGACATGATCGCCGCGGACGCGATGAGCTACCGGGTACTCGTCGACGACTTCGCTCGCCTATACCGCGGTGAGACCCTGCCCGAGCTCGGCGTGACCTTCGCGACGATCACCGCGGATCGCACGTCCCGCGAGATCCTCGACGACGACGTGACCTGGTGGCGCGAACGCATTCCCACGCTCCCCGGACCGCCCGAGCTCCCGCTCGACGAGCGCGCGGCGCGCGGTGAGGTCGAGCCGCACAGTGTCCGCCTGCACCATTCGGTGTCCGCCTCGGACTGGAAACGGCTCGAGGAGCACGCACACCGACGCGGGGTCACCCCGGCGGCGGCGGTCGCCGCGGTGTTCGCCGAGGCAGTCGGAACACATTCGGCCACACCGTGTTTCCTGATCACCGTGCCGCTGTTCGACCGACCCCAGGTGCACCCGGACGTCGAGCGCGTGGTCGGCGACTTCACCTCGTCGATCCTCGTGGGTGTCGACCTGAGCGCGCCGGCCACACTCGCCGAGCGAGCACGGTCGATGCGGTCGTCGATGCACGAGGCCGCCGCGCACGGTTCGATGAGCGGCCTGGACGTGCTGCGCGAACTGAGCCGCCACCGTGGCGAGCCCGTTGTCTCGCCGATCGTGTTCACCAGCGCACTGGGACTGGGAGACCTCTTCTCCCAGCAGGCGACCGACGTGCTGGGAGATCCGTCCTGGATCGTGTCGCAGGGCCCGCAGGTCCTTCTCGACGCCCAGGTGACCGAGGTGGCCGGTGGCCTCCTCCTCAACTGGGACGTCCGCGCCTCTGATCTCCGACTCTCCACTGCGCGTTCGATGTTCGACCACTACGTCCGGCTTCTCGGACTCCTCGTCGACGGCGAATGGGATGCGCCCGCACCGTCGCCGATCAGCGCGGAGGTTCGCGCACAGCGACTCTCGGTGGAAGGCCCACTGCCGGTCACCGACACCTTCGACGGGACCCTGCACGGAACCTTCTTCGCCCGGGCCGCCGAGCACGACGACGCGCCGGCCGTCGTGTCCGATGCACGTACCTGGACCCACGCCGAGTTGGCCGAGGAAGCCCGGCGCGTCGCCGGCGCACTTGTCGCGGCTGGTGTCGCGTCCGGCGACACGGTGATCGTCCATCTACCCAAGGGCGGCGACCAGGTCGTCGCGGCGCTGGGAGTCCTCGCCGCCGGCGCCGCCTACGTCCCGATCGCCCCCACACAGCCCCGGGCACGCCGCGAGCGCATCCTCGACGTCGCCACTCCCGCCGCTGTTCTCACCACCGATCCCGCGGCCTGGGAACCCACCGCCGGCACCGTGCTCACGCTCGACGACGCCCGGCTCGCCGAGCCGACCGAGCCGATCGCGGTGGCCACCGACGACCTCGCCTACGTACTGTTCACCTCCGGCTCGACCGGCCTGCCCAAGGGCGTGCAGGTTCCGCATCGCGCCGCGGTGGCGACCATCACCGACCTCGTCGACCGGTACGCGATCGGGGCAGGCGACCGCAGCCTGCAGGTGTCGTCGCTGGAATTCGATCTCTCCGTCTTCGACATCTTCGGATTGCTGACCGTGGGCGGCGCCGTCGTCGTGCCGGGCGACGACGAGCAGACCAAGGTCGACGACTGGGTGCGACTGCTCGGCGAACAGTCGGTCAGTGTGCTCAACTGCGTGCCGTCGATCCTCGGCATGCTCCTCGACCTCGCGCCCCTGCCCTCGTCGCTGCGGATGATCATCATGGGCGGCGACAAGGTCGATGTGTCACTGCTCGACCGTGTCGCGGCGCAACTGCCGGATTGTCGCGTCGCCGGTCTCGGCGGGACCACCGAGACGGCCATCCACTCCACCATCTGCGAAGCCGATGCCGTCCCGGCCGGAATGGCGTTCGTACCGTACGGAATACCGTTGCGCGGCGTCCGCTGCCGAATCGTCGACGACGCCGGTCGCGACCGGCCCGACCTCGTACCGGGCGAACTGTGGATCGGCGGGGCCGGGGTGGCCGACGGGTACCGGGGCGATCCGGAACGCACCGCCGACCGCTTCGTCGAGCACGAGGGTCAACGCTGGTACCGCACCGGTGATCTCGCGCGCTACCTACCCGGCGGCTTCCTGGACTTCCTCGGTCGCGCCGACCACATGGTCAAAATCCGTGGATATCGCGTCGAACTCGGTGAGGTCGAGGCCGGCCTCCTGGGCCTGAACGGGGTGGGCTCGGCGGTCGCGTGGTCCGACGGCCGGGACCTACGCGCGGCGGTCGTGCTCACTGCCGGGGCGACCGACGACGACGCCGGCCTGCGCGCCCGGTTGACCGAAACCCTGCCGCCACACATGGTCCCGCGTTCCGTCGCGGTCCTGGACCGGTTCCCGCTGACGCCGAACGGCAAACACGACCGCAAGGCCATCGCCGCCGGCACCGACACCGACGACGACCCGCTCGAGGCCGTCACACCTCGCGGCCCGGTGGAAGAAGCCCTCGCGGTGATCTTCGGCGAGGTCCTGCCCGCCCCGCCGGCGAGCGTCACCGAGGACTTCATCTCTCTCGGCGGGGATTCCGTCCAGGCCACCCGGGTGGTCGCGCTGGTGCGCCAGTGGCTCGACGCACCCGGCCTCTCGGTCGCGGACATCTTCACCCAGCGGACCATCGCGGGTCTCGCCGGACGGCTCACCGAGCTCGGCGGGGAACGCGCATCCTTCGTGGCGCAGACCTTCCTCGACGTCATACACCTCACCGACGAACAGGTGGAGGCCGAGATCGCGCGCAGCTGACCGCATCCGGCACCTCCTCCGGCCACAACAGCAGACCACCACCCAGAGCAAAGGCATCATGACCATTTCCTCCGCACCGACCTACGACCTGAACTCGGTCGACCTCGACGACGTGTCGCACGCCGCGACCGTGCACGAATGGCTGACCCACCCCAAGGCCAAGTACTGGGACATGCTCGACAGCTCGGTCACCGATGTGGAGAAGATGATTCGCGATTCGGCCGAGGCGACGGCCGGTACCCCGTACGGGATGCGCCTGGGCTACCACGACGGGCGTCCGCAGTTCCTGTTCGAGCTCTACGACCCGGCCGCCAGTGAACTCGCCGACCCGGCCAGCGGTTACGTGCCCGCCGACGGTGACATCGGCATGCATCTCCTGGTCGCGCACGCCGAACAGGCACTGCCCGGTTTCACCGGCGCGGTGATGCTGCACATCATGCGTACCGCGATCCTGGAGGTCGGCGCCGCGCGCGTCGTCGTAGAGCCCGATGTCCGCAACAAAGCCGTGCACCGTCTCAACGCGAGTGTCGGCTTCCGCGTCGACGGCGACTATCCCGTCGGGAACAAGACCGCTCACCTGAGTTACTGCACCCGCGCCGATTTCCTCGCGGTGACCGACAACGGCAAGTCCGTCGGACCGGTCGAGGTCACGGACCTGGGGGCGTAGATCGTTGACTCTCCAGGACATCGGGACCATTCAGGAATTCGCGACGCGCACGGCCGGGGGGTCGGGTGCGCGAAGCCATCGCCAGACGTATCACACCAGGATCGCGACGAAGATCCTCGCCGAGTTCTCGCACGAGCGGGCCCTCCACCCGGTCGCGAGCGGCGACGGTTACGTCGTCTCCTCCGCCGACGGTCTCACCGACTACCACTTCCGCGCCGACCGGCTCGCCCTGGACAGCTGGGCGATCGACGAGTCGTCGTTGCGTCGTGTGCGGGGTGGCGACGAACTCCCGATCGACGCGGTCGCGATGATCGTCGACCTCGCCCCGTTCCTGGGGATCGGGCCCCAGGCCCTGCCGGAATACCTCGAGGAGTTCATCAACACCCTGGCGATCAGCGCCGACCGTCCGGACGAACGCCGCATTCCGGCAACCGATCTCGCGCACGCCGACTTCCAGACCATCGAGGCGACGATGACCGAGGGCCATCCGTGCATCGTGGCCAACGCGGGCCGACTGGGCTTCAGTTCCGAGGACATCGAGCGTTACGCTCCCGAGGTCGGCAACCATTTCCGGCTCGTCTGGCTGGCTGCTCGTCGCGAGGATTGCGATGTCGCCACCGTGAGCGACATCGACTACGACACACTGCTCGTCGACGAGCTCGGTGCCGAGACGGTGGCGGGGTTCGACTCGGCGCTGCGCGAAGCCGGTTGTGACCCCGCTGATTACCGCTATCTGCCGGTACACCCCTGGCAGTGGGTCGAGAAGGTACGGAAGCTGTACTCCGCCGACATCGCGGGCCGTCGCATCGTCGAGGTCGGCACGAGTCCCGACCTCTACCAGGCCCAGCAGTCGATCCGCACGGTGTTCAACTCGACCACGCCGACCCGCAATTACGTGAAGGTCGCGCTGTCGATCGTGAACATGGGCTTCACGCGCGGGATGTCCGCCGACTACATGCGTACGACACCGCTGATCAACAACTGGGTCCGCGGACTCGTGGCCGACGACCAGTACCTCGCGGCGATCGGGTTCGAGATGATCTTCGAGGTCGCGGCGATCGGTTACCGCAGCCCGACTTTCACGCCGATCACCCAGCCGGGATCGGAGTACCGCAAGATCCTGTCGGCGCTGTGGCGACAGAGCCCGGTGCCGCTGACGGCCGCCGATGAGCAGTTGTCGACCATGGCCGCGCTGCTCCACGTCGATCACCTGGGTGAACCACTCGTCGGCGCGTTCATCGAGCGATCGGGTGTCCCGGCGACGGAGTGGATCCGCCGCTACCTGCGGACCTATCTCCATCCCATCGCCTATCTGCTCTACCGATATGAGCTGAAGTTCTCCCCGCACGGCGAGAACCTCATCCTGGTACTCGCCGACGGCATCCCGGTGCGCGCCATCCTCAAGGACATCGGCGAGGAGGTGTCGGTGTTCGGGGAGGCCCAGGGCCTCCCCGAGAGCTGCGCACGGGTCCGGACGACCGAGCCGGACGAGATCCGCAACCTGGGCGTGCTGTCGGATGTCTTCGACGACTTCCTGCGCCCCCTCGCCGCGGTCCTGCACACACACGGCATCGTCGACGACGGCGAGTTCTGGTCGCTGGTCGGTGAGAGCCTGCACGAGTTCGTGGCCGCCCATCCCGAACTCGAGGACCGGTTCACCCGCTGGGATCTGTTCGCGCCGGAGTTCGGCGCGGTGCACATGAACGGCCTGCAGCTGCGCAACAACAAACGCATGGTCGACATCGAGGACTCCTACGCATCACTGATCGATGCCGGTCACCGGCTCGCCAATCCGATTGCGTCGCAGAGGGGCCGGTGATGGACATGACCGCCACCCACAGTGGCGCGGGACCGGACGTGGAGATCCTGCGCGACGGCCACGGCATCCCGCACGTCCGCGGGGCCGACCCGGCGGCCGTCCTGTACGGACAGGGTCGGGCATGCGGTGAGGACCGGCGCTGGCAGATCGAGTTCATGCGGTTGCGCGCCGAAGGACGCACCGCCGAGGTCTTCGGGGCCTCGTGCGTGGAGTGGGACACCTTCGCCCGCCGGGCACAGCTCGATGCCGCGGCCAGACGGATCTTCGACGCATCCTCCGCCCGGACCCGAGATCTCGTCGCCGCCTATGCGGCCGGGGTGAACAGCACCCTCGACGACCCCGACACCTCTGCTGCGGCACCGGAACTCGAGGCGCTCGCGCATCGTCCGCAACCGTGGCGCCCGTGGACACCGATCTCGGTGTTCATCATGCACCACGTGCTGTTCGGACGGTTCACGACGAAACTGTTCCGGCTGCACGCCTGCCGCACGCTCGGTCTGGACGCGTTGCGATTCTGGGACTTCGAGACACGAGAGACCGACCCCACGATGCCCGCGATGCCCGACGAGGCGTTCCTCGACGAGATCCTGGCGATCACCCGGCCGGTGTCCCCCGAACAGCCCTCCCCCGCAGTCGACCTCGGTGATCCGATGTCGGGCAGCAACGCATGGGGCGTCTCCGCGGAGCGGAGCTCGACCGGCGCGCCGATCGTCGCCGGTGACCCCCATCGCTTCCTCGAGCTGCCGGGCATCTATCAGCAGTTCCATCTCGCCTCCACCGGACCCCTCGACGCATTCGACATGGCCGGGTTCGCCTTCGCGGGCGTACCCGGGGTCCCCCACTTCTGCCAGGGCGACGACATCGCCTGGGGCATCACCAACGCCATGGGCGACTATCAGGATCTCTTCCTCGAGCGGTTGACGCGCGACGAGACGGGCACACTGCTGGTCGAGGTGCCGGGGGGTAGCCGGGTGCCGGCCCGGGTCAGCACCGAGACCATCCTGGTCCGGGGTGCCGAACCCGTGGCGACACAGGTGATCACCACCCCGAACGGTGCTGTCGTGTTCGGCGGCCCCGAGGACTCGTTCGCGATGAGCATCCGGTCACCCCTGCTCTCGGAAGACGTCTCCTTCGACGCGCCGCTGGATCTGCTGTTCGCGAGCACGGTCGCCGACGTCGAGGCCGCGCTCGTCAACTGGGTCGAGCCGGTCAACCGCGCGGTGATCGCCCACGCCGACGGCACCGTCGCCACCCATGTGGCCGGCCGAGTACCGGTCCGTGCGCCCGAGAACTACTGGTTGCCGGTGCCCGGCTGGGACGAGCGCTACCAGTGGCGCGGATACGAACGCGGCTCGCTCGGCGATCCGGACTTCGACGCGACACTCCGTTCCACGGGCATCACCGTCACCGCCAACCAGCGGATGTCGGACGTGCCTGCGCTGCAACCGCTCACGAGCGAGTGCGTCGAACCGTTCCGCGCCGACCGTATCGCCGCGCGGCTCGACGATCTCGATTCGGTGAGTCCGGCCGACTGTGCCGACATCCACTCCGACGTGCGCCTCGAGCAGGCGACCGTCGTCCAGGAGTTGCTGTCCCGCGTACGCGCCGACAACGCCGCGGCCGAGGATGTCCGGCAGCGGCTGGTGGCGTGGGACCGTTCGATGGCCGCCGACAGCACCGATGCGTATCTGTACGCCGAGTTCCGTACCCAACTCGTCCTGGGGGTGGCGAACACCGACATCCTCGCCCCGCTCCGCGGGCCGCACGGATTCCCGGCGGTGTTCCAGCCCTGGTTCGTGCCCGAACCCCGGCTGGCCACCGCACTGACGTCCGTGGTCGCCAACACGGCGGGGATCGGCATCGACATCGAGGCCGTCGCGGTGGCGGCACTCGACGCCGTGGTGGCCCGCGTCGCCGGCTTCGGTTCGACACCCACCTGGGGCAGCGTCCACCGCCTCGCCCCCATCCACGGGTTCGACCTGGTCGGCGCATCGCCGCAGTACCCGGACCTGTTCGCCACGCTGCGTCCGACACCGCTGCCCCTGGCCGGCGACGCCGAGAGCGTCTTCGCCAACGCCGCGGCGGTCGGCACACACCTGTGCATCACCGGTGCCGCGGCACGCTATGTGTGGGATCTCGCCGATCGCAGCGCAAGTCGCTGGATCGTCCCGCTGGGCGTGAGCGGCGATCCCCGATCCGAACACTTCCAGGACCAGGCTGCCCAGTGGGCGACGGGCGAGCTGGTCGAGGTCGTCCGCGACTGGGACACCCTGCACGCCATGGCCGCGGCTGCGTCGACGCCGACCGCCGCCACATCGACCGAGAGGGAACCATGCCCGCGTTGACCGAAGCGCGCCTCACGCTCCTGCGTCGTCGGCTCGCGCAGGCCGGTGACATTCGGCCCGCTCCCGGCGCCGGTGACCTTCGGCCCGCTCGCTCCGCTCCCGGCGCCGGTGACACTCGACCCGAGGCGACTGTGCCGTTCGGCGAGTTCGGCATCGCCGAACGCCGGATGTGGCGGATCTATGAACTGGACCCGGAATCGTTGTCGCACAACATCGGACTCGTGCTGGAGTTCGGCGGACGCCGGACGCTCGGTTCGGTCGTCGCCGCCGCCGAGCTGCTCGTCGACCGGTTCCGGGTGGTGCGCTCGGTGGTCGAGGTCGACGATGCGGGCACGCCGAGCCGCCGCGAGGTGCCGCGCGCGGGCTCGTGGGACGCCTCGCGATCGGTGTGGACCTGGGGACCGACGGACTCGGCTGTGAGCGACGCCGGTGACGATGTCGACGCCACAGCCACCGCGCTCACCCGGACACCGTTCGATCTCCACTCGGAAGTCCCACTGCGCATGCGTGTCTCGGGGTCGGACGGGAACGTCACGATGATCCTGGTGGTCCACCACCTCGCGGTCGACGACACGTCATGGCCCCTGCTCCTGGGCACCCTGGTGTCGGGTTCGTGGCCGGGAGACGTCACCGCGGACGCCCGACCGGAGACGCCCGACCCCGCGGCGGCCGCGGAAGCAGCGAACAGCGCGGTGCGGCATGCGATCGCGACCTGGGCTGCCGACGATGTCCGCTACCCGCTCACCGGCGAGCTGCCCACGGAGAGCGCCGCCGACAGCTGGCTGTCACCGATGGACGACCGCGACGGGATCAAGGCCGCCGCCCCGGTGGCGGCCGACTCGCTGTCCGCCTTCGGGCGGGTGGCCCAGACCGTCGGGGCAACGCCCAACGCACTTCTGATCGGGGTCTGCTCGCTGGCGTCGTACGCACTGACCGGCGCCGCGGACCACGTCCTGGTGGTGCCGGCGGACAATCGTCGGCGCGAGCAGGCACCGCAGGACGTCGGCTACTGCGGCAACATCATCCCGATGCGGTTCCGCGTCGACCCCGACGCCACCGTCGAACAGGCCCTCCGCGAAGCGGGTTCGGTCATCTACCGGTCGATGGAACACTCCGGCACCGACTTCGGGCCGGTTCTCACCGCGTTGCGACAGCAGGGTGGACGGTTCCCCGTCATCGAGATCATGGCGTCGGTCCGACCCGCGCCGCTGCGCGGTATCCCGCAACCCGCCGACGCGCCGGTCACCTGCCGGTCGGTCTTCAACGGGATCGCGAACTA
Source organism: Gordonia terrae (assembly GCF_001698225.1). NCBI lineage: Bacteria > Bacillati > Actinomycetota > Actinomycetes > Mycobacteriales > Gordoniaceae > Gordonia > Gordonia terrae. The sequence goes on along the minus strand of NZ_CP016594.1, from coordinate 715,943 downwards.
TCCGCTCTCGATCGCCTTCGAGGCCGACGACGACAGCACCCACGTCGAGGTCGATCACCAGCCGGGAATCGTCCCCGACGAGATGGCCGACCGAGCCACCGCCGTGCTCACCACGCTCGTCGACCTGATCCCGACGTCGTTGCACCACTCCGTCTCCGCGCTCCTCGAAATCCTCGCCGAGCGCGTTCCGCAGAAGGGCACCGCCGGATGACCGGCCTGCCGCCGCGCCATCGCGCGCCAGAGTCAACAAGGGGGAACTCAGTGTCCGAAGACCACCAGTCCGTCTGGGGTGCCTCGCGATTCGCCCGTCCCGGTCACGGTTGGGCCGACGTCGGCCGAGGCCTGACCGAGGTCGCCGCCGCGGTCAGCGACGATCACCACGGCGCCCCGCTGCCGAGCGGCGACCCCGTGGCTGTACTCGGCGGCGTGACGGCACTGCTCGGTCCGCACGGGATTCCCGAGACCGGCATCGGCGAATCGGAGGCACTGACCCGGCTCGCTCGCCTGGTGGCCGAGTTCGGTCTCGACCTCACCCACCCCATGGCCGCGGCACATCTGCAGCCCGCTCCGCTGTCGGTGGCGGTTGCCGCGGACGCCCTCGCATCGGCGACCAATGCCTCACTCGACACCTACGATTCGGGTCCGGCCACGCTCGCGCTCGAGACCTGGACCGTGCAGTCACTGGCCCGCATGGCCGGCTTCGGCGAGCATGCCGGCGGTGTCTTCAGTCCCGGCGGATCGATCTCGAACCTGCTGGCGCTCATGATCGCCCGCGATCACACCGCCGCGCGTCACGGTGTGGACGTGCGTCATCACGGCGTCGGCGCACTGCATCGCCCCGTCGTCTTCTGTTCGCGGGTCGCCCACTTCTCGGTCCATCGTGCCTGCGCGGCACTGGGTCTGGGCGAGTCCGCGGTCATCCCGGTCGACGTCGATTCACACCACCGGATGATCCCGGAGGCCCTCGAGGCAGCGATCCGGGACTCCGGCACCGCCACCCCACTGGCGATCGTCGCCACCGCGGGCACCACCGACTTCGGCACCGTCGACCCGCTCGGGGAGATCGCCGACATCGCCGAGCGTCATGAGATCTGGATGCACGTCGATGCCGCATACGGTTTCGGTTCGCTGTTCTCCGACCGCCTCGCCGGGTTGCTCGCCGGCGTCGAACGCGCCGACTCGGTCACCCTGGACCTGCACAAGGTCGGCTGGCAGCCCGCCGCTGCGAGCCTCATGCTCCTGTCCGACGCCGATCGCTTCGTGTCCCTGAATCGCTCGGTGGCATACCTCAATCCCGACGACGACGTGGAGGCCGGATACAGCGGACTCCTCGGTCAGACCCTCCAGACGACCCGGCGTCCGGACGTCCTCAAGGTCGCGACCACCCTGCTCGCCTACGGGCGCAGCACCCTCGGGGAGATGCTCGACAAGTGCAACGACCTCGCGCTGTACGCCGAACAGCGTGTCGCCACCGAACTGCAGCTCGAACTCATCGCGCCGGTCACGCTGACGACCGTCGTGTTCCGCTACCGGTGCACCGATCTCGACGCGGTCAACGGTGAACTGCGGCGCCGCCTCATCGCCGACGGCAAGGCCCTCATCGGCCGTACCCAGGTCCGGATCCCGGGCGAGGACGAGCCACAGACCTGCCTGAAGCTGACCCTCCTCAACCCGGAGACCTCGGAGAGCGACATCGACGAACTGTTCGACGAACTCCTCCGCGTCGCCCTCGAGGTGGAGTCCGAAGGCACCGCCGCACCCGGCGCGGGAACATACAGTGAAGAAATGGTGAGAGTGTCCGAATGAACTCTGTTGAGAACGTAGACGTATTGGCGATCGGTTGCGGCCCGTTCAATCTGGGCCTCGCCGCGCTCGCCTCGACGCTCGACGACGTGAACCTCCTCGTCGTCGACTCACGCGACGAGTTCCGGTGGCACCCGGGCCTGATGTTCGACGATGCCACCCTGCAGGTGAGCTTCCTGTCCGATCTGGTGACGCTCGTCGATCCGACCCACCCGCTGTCGTTCCTGAACTACATGGCCGACGTCGATCGCATGTACCGATTCCTGGTGCGCGAGGACTTCTTTCCGACGCGCATCGAGTACGAGGCCTACCTCCTCTGGTGCGTGTCCCGGCTCGACTCACTCCGGTGGAGCACCACCGTCGACGAGGTGACATGGGACGCCGAGGCCGATGCCTTCCGGGTGACCATGCACACACCGACGAGCTCCTCGACGGTGATCGCGCGTCACGTGGTGGTCGGGATCGGCACCGAACCCTTCATCCCGCAAGCACTCTCGTCGGAGTCGCCGGCCGTGGTCCACAGTTCCGACTACCTGTTCAACCAGGAGAAGGCGCTGGCCGCCGACACCGTCACGGTCGTCGGATCCGGCCAGTCGGGTGCCGAGATCGTCATCGATCTGCTCGAGGCCAACCTGCGCGGCGGCCCCGCCGTGCGATGGTGGACGCGCACACCATGGTTCGCACCCCTGGACTTCACGAAGCTGTCGCTGGAGATGACCACGCCGGCCTACATGGACTACTTCCACAGTCTTCCCGAGGCCGCACGTGACCGGGTCCGCCCGCAGCACTGGCAGTTCCACAAGGGAATCTCCACCGACTCGCTCGAGCGGCTCCACGACCTGCTGTACCGGCGTCAGTTGCAGGACAAGCTCAACCCGGTGCAGCTGCGGATCTCGGTCGAGGTCGACGGCGTCGACACCCTCGCCGACGGCAAGCTCCGGGTGCGCGGCCGCCACCTCGACACCGGTTCCGAACTGGCCCACACCACCGACATGGTCATCGCCAGCACCGGATACCAGGCGCGCAAGGCGGACTTCCTCGCTCCGATCGAGTCTGCGCTGCATCGCGATTCCCGTGGACGGCTCGTCATCGGCGCCAACCACGAGATCGAGACCGACGACGCCCTGACCAACCGGATCTTCGTCGCCAACGCCGAGGAGCACGCGCACGGCGTCTCGGCCCCGAACCTCGACATCGGCGCCGTCCGCAACGCGCGCATCCTCAACACGGTTCTGGGCCGAGAGGCCTACCGGTTGCCCAAGCACACCGCGTTCACCAGCTTCGGCGCCGCGGACGACGACGACATCGTCGCTCCCTAGTCGACCCTGCCCACGGCCCGATCCGCCTCGCGGGTCGGGCCGTTGTCGTTCATGGGGTTGCGAAGTGGCTTCGACACGGCTCCTCGCTGCGCTCGTCGCCTGCTCAACCAGCAGGGGGCACCCTCTGCTCCCTGAGGTGCGAGGAGCGTTAGCCGCCGGGCCGAGTGAGCGACGAAGGAGCGCGTCGAGGTCGACGAGCCCCCCTCTGCTCCCTGAGGTGCGAGGAGCGATAGCGACGAGCCTCGAAGGGGCCGGTGCCCCGGAAACGAACTCGCCCTCCGCTTTCCGCGGAGGGCGAGTTCGTCAGACGGAGATCAGTTGGACGCCGCGGCGAAGGACGGCTTGAGCAGATCGAGGACGTAGGGGATCGAGTTCGGCGTCGGCGCGTTGAGGCCGGTGATCTGCGACTGGGTCATGAACGTGACGGCGTTGTCCTTGACCGCCTTCAGGTTCTTGTATCCGGGAAGCGACCGCAGGGTCTCCGCCTGCTCGGGGGTGGCGGTGGCCACGACGAGCACGTCGGCGTCGAGCATCGGGATGTTCTCGGTGCTCAGACCGAACCGCGGCTGCCCGGTCCGCTGGTACTCGGCGACCAGCTTGGGGGCCATCTTCATGCCGAGCTGGGTGAACAGCTTTCCGGCACCGTCGTTCTCGTCACCGAGAACCGACAGCTGATCGGGGCCGTACATGAAGGCGAACGCGTAGGTCTTGCCCTTCAGACCCGGGTACTCCTCGGACACCGCCGCGATCTTGCCGTTGGTGTCGTCGATGATCGACTTCGCCTTCTCCGGATCGTGCAGCACCGTGCCCATCACGGTGACCATGTCCTGCCAGGGGTCGATTTCCTGGTCGCTGATGGCGTTCACCGTCGGCGCCAGCTTCGAGATCTGTTCGAACTCCGGGCTGTCCGACGCGAAACCCGGTGCGAAGATCAGATCGGGGTTCAGTGTGGCGATGGTCGTCGCGTCGTCACCCTTGGTGGGGTCGACGAACGTGGCATCGGCCAGCTTCTGGCCGTACCAGGGCTGCATCTCGCCGGTCGCCGACTTCGAGTAGTCGTAGTAACCGACCGGCGTCTCACCGAACGACAACACGACGTCGGTCCACTGGTCACCCAGTGTGACGATCCGCTCCGGGGTGTCCGGGATGGTGACCTGCCTGCCGTCCGGGAGATTGAGTTGGACGGAGCCGCCCGCGGATTCGTCATCCGAGCTCGAGCAACCGGCCAGCAGGCCCGCGAACAGGAGTGCGCTCGCGACGAGAGCGCCCAGGCGATGTCGTGAAGTCACGTGAAGATCCCCCAATGGAGTGTCGATGTCGTCCGGCGGACCGGACAGAGTGTGTGCCCGGCCGTCAGAGCGAGCAGGGCAGCAGGACGAATCCCGCTATGGTGCAGACGCTTCGGTTGGACAGCTTCCACTTGTTGCCGCTCCACACGAACGTCATCGACCGGTTCTGGCTTCCGCGGCCGACCACGCTGATCTGCAGCGGCGCGGTCAGCGTGTTGCCACTGACCTGGACCGGCCCGACCATCTGGTAACTCAGCCCGACGTTGCCGTAGGTCGTGATCGCACGGGCGACGAGGTCGATCTGGCGGAGCGCACGCTCACCGCCTTCGAGTTCGGCGGCCCGGGCGGCGCGGCTGCCGTTGGAGTTCATGACGATCCGGACCTTGGTGTTGAGCTGTCCCGGGGTCAGCGCAGTGGGCCCGGCGGCCACGGTCTGCTGCGGCGCGGCCGTGGTGCCCGGTGCCGGCGCCGGTGCCGGGGCCTGACCAGCTCCCTCACCGGGAGGGCCGACCGGTCCGCCGATCGCGCCGCCGCCTTCGGGCACGTTCTCCGTCGGGGCCGCTGCGGGCGCTCCGGCGGCCGGCGCCCCGGCGGGTGCGGGCTGGCCCGGGACCGCGCCCGGCTGCTGGCCCGCGATGCCCTGCTGGGGCAGCGCCGTCTGCGCGGCACCGAGGTTGACGACGGTCGGCTGGGCGGCGGTGGCGGAATCGTTACGCTCGCTCACCACGATGCCCACCACGCCGATCGTCACGACGATCGCGGAGATGATGGCGGCGACGCCTGCCGACGCCAGCACGGTCGGGATGCTGACCCCGCCCGACCGACGCGACGAACCCGCATCCGGTTCGCGGTAATCGACCCCGGATTGGTAGTCGACCGCCGACGGGTCCTGGTAGTTGACGTCGTTGCTCATGTTGATCTTTCTCCGTGTATGTCTTCGCCCCCGCCGAGCCGACGGCCACCTGTATCTTGCAGCCCTCGGACATCGGATGACAAGGCAAGCCTAAGCTTGCACCCCCGTCAGGTCGACGGGAGGGCCTCCCGCAGTACTTCACCGAGCGTCGCCACGAAGCGGTCGGCGTAACCGGGCAGTGCCTGCGCATCGGTCACGACGCCGAACGTCGTGGTGTGTCCGAGGATCAACGTCGTCACCGACAGCGAGTAGCCCGCGAGCGGCGACAGCGGCGTCAGGGTGACGATCGACTGCCCCAGCACCGACCGCACCCGGGAGAAGCCGGGGTTGATGCCGATGTGGATGTCGGGGTGCATGTGGGACATCGACGCGTTCACGATCGCGCGCTGCAGACCCCACAGCGGTGCGCGCGGCAGGTCGTCGGCCGCGGCCAGGTACAGCTCCGGCTTCCGTCTCGCGATCGTCTCGAGTTCGCTTCGCGCGCGGTCGATCTGGCGTGTGAGATCGGGCTCGTTGCCAAGCAGGTTGAGGAGCGCCACGGACACCGCGTTACCGGTGTGGCGGAATCCGTCGTCGAGGGTCACGGGCAGGGTCACGCGGACGACGTCCGCCTGTGGACTCGTCGGCGGGTTGAGGCTGATCGCCCGTCCGATGGCGGCGAGCAGGAACTCGTGGACCGTCGCATCGTTGCGTTTGGCCGCCTTGCGCAGGTCTCGGGTCGAGGCATCGACGAGTGCGTACTCCCGCTCGCCCGACTTGGTGAGCGCCGGCCAGGCCCGCTTCTTGCCACCGCCGGCCGCGTGCTGATCACCGTAGGCGGCCTTCGCCTCGGCGAGTTCCTCGGGATCGATGCCGCTGATCCGGAATCGAGGGCTGGTCGCGAACCGCTCGAACTCGGCCAGGTCCTCGGGTTCGCCGTCGGCGAGGAGTGCGGCGAACGCCGCGCCCGCGATGCCGTCGGAAACGCTGTGGTGTACCCGCAGCAGGACCCACTGCCCGACGCCCTCGGCGCCGGCCGACGGAGTGAACAGCGTGATGTCCCAGAACGGGCGCGGGCGAGGCAGTGGCGACTCGAGGAGCTTCGCCACCCGACGTTGCAGGTGCGCCCGGTCGGTGAACCCCAGTTCGGTCACGTGCTCGCCGGCGTCCCAGCTGTCGTCGGCGAGCACCACCTCGGGCTTGCGCCAGCGCCCGTTACGGATTCCCAGCCGAAAGATCTCGAACAGCCCGGATCGTTCGCGGACCCGCTCCCGCACCGCATCGAGGCCGAGCACGTCGCCGCCGCCCTCGAGCTGCAGGATCATCGACCAGTGCATCGGCGCACCGGCCTTGTCCATGTGCAGGTAGGTGTGGTCGGGAGGCGCGAGTTCGGTGACGCGTGCGTCGACCGGGGCCTGGCCGGCTGGGCTGTTCATGGGAGGACCGCCTGGGTGGGAGTGGATGTTCGGATGCTTCTCAGGACGCGGACGAGCCCGGCCGGTGTAGCTCCGAATCGATGAACATGGCCTGGTAACGCTCGGTGTCGGGCTTCATCGCTGCCGCGACGAGTTCCCACAGCACCTCATCGGTGCCGCCCCCGACGCGGGCCAGCTTCATGTCCCGCCACCACCGGCCGATCGGGGTCTCGGTCTCGAGGTAACCGATCCCGCCGAAGATGTGCAGGCACTCCGACGCGACCTCCTCACCGAGATTGGCGGCCGTCGCCTTCAGCGCCGCGGCGGTGCGCAGGTTGATCTTGCCCTCGGCGGCGACGCCGGCGAGTGCGTACCGCAGAACGTCGACCCTGGCCTGCAGGTCCGCCACGCGCAGGCGCAGCGCCTGGTGGTCGTAGAGCTTCTTGCCGAACTGGGTGCGCTCCATCATCCGGGCGAGCGTCACCCCGATCATGACCTCGCAGGCGGCGGCGATCTGGGCGGCCACCGAGTACCGCTCGTGCGCCAGCCCCCAGCTGATGATGGCCAGGCCGGTCCCCGGCCGCGCGATCAGCGCCTCTTCCGGGATCCAGGCATCGATCGTGACCGGGGCGGTGTCGAGCGGCCCGGCGCCCAGCTTCTGGTACGGCTCACCCACCGTGACCGACTCGATCGGCACCGCGGCGAGGGCCACGTTGCCGCCCAGATCAGGACCGTCGTCGACGCCACGGCAGACCACGAACACGTGATCCGCGATCGGCGAGAGCGACACGAACTTCTTGTGTCCGACGACGCGGAAGCCGTCGTTCTCCGGGAAGATCCGGGTCTCGGAGTTCTGCAGATCCGAGCCGCCCTGCTCTTCGGAGGCCCCGATGCAGAGCACGGTCTCGGCGGTCAGCGCACGCTGGGCGAGGTCCTTGAGGTAGTCGTTGCGGCCGAAGCGGCGGAGGATGGCGATCGCCGAGTCGTGCAGGCTCACCCCCACCCCGATCGCCGCGGAGCCGAGCGCGCCGAGGTGGGCGCCGAGCGCGAAATGATCGTGGAGGTCGGTGAACTTGCGGTCCTCCCACTTACGGACGAAGACACCTTCGGAGCCGAGGTGCTCGAGAAGGGGCCGCGGGAACCGGTGATCCTGTTCGGCCTGCGCCGTCCACGACGTCACCCGCTCGTCGAACGCGGCGTCGAGCAATTCGGCGTACGTCTGCACCGGTGTGTCCACACTCATGTCGACTCTCCGTCTCAGGCCGGGGTGCCGGCCTTCGACCGGATGAGGTCTTCGAGGTCACCGACGGTCTTGGACTCGAAGAGCTCCCGCTCGGACAGCTTCACGCCGAGCCGCTCCTCGATCGCCACCACACCGATGGCGAACGCCACCGAATCCAGTCCCAGGTCGTCGATCAGCTTCGCGTCGCGGCTGACGTCTCCCAGCGAGAGGTCGAGGTCTTCTTCGAGGATGCCGCGCAGGGCTTCGGTGATGTGGTCGGACATGTGGTGACTCCTGAGATGGGGTGTTCGGTCGAAAGTATCGGGTGATCAGCGCGGGACCACGTACGGGGCGACGCTGCCGAGTTTTTCGCAGGTCTCGGTGAACTCGCGCTCCGGCGTGGACTGCGCGACGATCCCGGCGCCGGCACGCAGCCACGCGCCGTCTCCGGAGGAGAAGATGGTGCGCAGCGCAAGGGTGGCCTCGAGTTCGCCCGTCGATGCCGCGGTGAGGATGGCGCCGGAGTACAGGCCACGACGCCGCGGCTCGAGGCGGTCGATCGCCTCCACCGCCGGGGTCTTGGGGATCCCCGACGCGGTGATCGACGGGAAGACGACTTCGAGTGCACGCCAGGGTGATTCGTGAGCAGCGAGGGTGCCGCGGACGGTCGAGGCCAGGTGCTGGACGCTGCCTCGTTCGCGGACCTCCATGAACTCGCTCACCGCGGTGGTGTCGTCCGCTGCGATCGACGAGATCTCGTCGAAGCATGCCCGCACCGACATGGCGTGCTCGGCGATCTCCTTCGCATCGGAGAGGAGGTCGGCGCGCGCCGCCGCGTCCTGATCCGCCGAGATACCGAAAGCCCTTGTCCCGGCGAGCGGTTCGGTGACCACCGTCCGGTCGTCATGCACCGCGACGACGAGCTCGGGGCTGAATCCGGCGGCCTGGAGGTCGCCGAGCGAGAGCAGATAGCTGCGGGCGGGATTGTTGTCGGCCCGGCCGCGCGCGTAGGTCGCGGGGATGTCCACGTCGAACGGGATGTCGACGGCGCGGGAGAGGATCACCTTCTGATACCGGCCGGCTTCGATCTCGGCGACCGCAGTCGCCACCCGCCCCCGGTAGTCGTCGGGGTCCGCCTGGACATCCACCGGTCGCGACTCTGCCGAAACAGTTGCCTGCGAGGCGATCTCGAGAAGACGACGGGCACGATCGGCGTCGACGGCGCCGGTGTCGACGCCCTCGGCATCGACGGTCACCTCGAACTCGGGGACGATGAGGTGCGCCAGGACGGTGTCCTCCGGGACGCGGTCGAGGATGCCGTGATAGGGCGCGCAGAAGTCGAAGCCGACCCAGCCGTAGACGCGCCAGTCCGGGATCGACAACGAAGCGGTCGCGGCAGCGAGCGCGTCGGCGGGGTCGCCGCGCCACGGCGTCGTCGTCCGGTCACCCTGATCGTCGACGATGACCTCGCTCCGCGTCACGACCACACGAGCACGCACCCCGGCCGCGAAGGTCCATCGCCGGTCGCGCTCGTAGACGACATGATCGCCGAACTCGCCGGAACCCGCCCAGGCGGCCGTGATCCGCGCAGCATCGGACTCACCCAGCGGCGAGGCGGGCGCGAGCAGGTCGACGAACTGCGCGGCGTGCGATTCGGTTGTCAGCGACATGTCCTTCGTTCCTCCGGTCGTGATGCACTCAAGCACCGATGATCATAGGGAAGCTTAGGGCAGCCTAATCAAACAACCCCCCACGGTCGAGAGCGGGCCCACCGTCCCGCATCGACCGGTAAGGTTACCCTATCCTGGCTGTGTTTGAATGAACTCATGCCGACGCACCTCGACCACGTGACCGATCTGCTCGACGGTTTCTCCCCCCACACCGATGCACAGGCCCAGCGATACCGGGACGCGGGTGTGTTCCTCGGCCGCCCGCTGTTCGCGGCCCTCGACGTCGCGGCCGAGCGCTCCCCCGATGCGCCGGCGGTGACCGACGCCTCCGCCGACGGTCCGCGAACGCTCACCTACGCCGAGTTCCGCGCCGCCACCCTGCGCCGGGCCGCCGGTTTCGTCGACGCCGGTCTGCGGCCCGCCCAACGGGTCGTCCTGCAGCTCAACAACTCCCTCGACTTCGCCGTGACCCTGTTCGGCCTCCTACGCGCGGGTGTCGTGCCGGTGATGACACTGCCGGCGCATCGGATCACCGAGATCGCCCATCTCGCGACCGGCTCGGGGGCGGTCGCCTACATCGGTGAGGACGACCGCCGGGGGTTCGACTTCCGCGACCTCGCGGCCGAACTGCAGTCGCGGGTGCCCGACGTCGCGCAGGTCTTCATCTCCGGCGATCCCGGCCGGTTCGCGGCGCTGCCCGACGCCGACCCCGCCGCGACCGCGCTCCCCGACGGCCCCGACCCCGGCCTGCCTGCGCTGTTCCTGGTCTCGGGGGGAACCACCGGCCTGCCGAAACTGATCGCCCGCACCCACGACGACTATGACCTCAACGCGCGACTGTCGGCGGGCATCGCCGGCCTAACCGCCGACGACACCTACCTCGTCGCGCTGCCCGCAGCACACAACTTCCCGTTGAGCTGCCCGGGCATCCTCGGCGTGGTCGGCGTCGGCGGGCACATCGTCTTCGCCGACAACCCCAGCCCGGACAACACCTTCGACCTGATCGAGCGACACCGCATCACGGTGACCTCGCTCGTCCCCGCCCTCGCGCAACTCTGGTGCGCGGCGACCGAGTGGGAACCCGCCGACATCAGCTCGCTGCGCCTGCTGCAGGTCGGCGGCGCCAAGTTGGCCCAGCCCGACGCCGTCGCCCTCGACGCCGCACTCGGCCCCGTCGCGCAGCAGGTGTTCGGGATGGCCGAGGGTCTGATCTGCTACACCCGTCTCGATGAACCGCGCGAGCTTGTTCACCAGGTGCAGGGTTCGCCGATGTCGGAGCTCGACGAGGTGCGCGTGGTCGACGAGGACGGCGACGACGTCCCCGATGGCACGGAAGGTGAACTCCTGGTGCGTGGGCCGTACACGATCCGCGGTTACTACCGGGCCGCAGCCCACAACGAGAAGTCCTTCACGCCGGACGGTTTCTATCGCTCCGGCGACAAGGTGACGAGGCTGCCGTCGGGCCACCTCGCGGTGACCGGCCGCATCAAGGACACCATCGTCCGAGCCGGCGAGAACGTCGCTGCCGACGACGTCGAGGAGAACCTCCTCGCCCACGACTCGGTCCGACAGGTGGCGGTGGTCGGCCTACCCGACGACGCACTCGGGGAGAAGATCTGCGCCGCCGTGGTGCTCTCGCATGAGCACCCCCCGGCCCAGCCGCTGGAGCTCGCGACCATCCGCACGTTCCTCGCCGAGCGCGGACTCGCCTCGTTCAAACTGCCCGACGCGGTGCGGATCGTGACCACCCTCCCGGTGACCGCGGTCGGCAAGATCGACAAGAAGGTGCTGCGCGAGACCCTGCTCGCCGACTGAGCCGGCGCACCCCTCACACCGGAGCGAGGGTGACGATCCCGGGATGGCTGTCGAGGTAGCGCTTGGTGAACGTGCACACCGGACGCAGCCGGGCGCCCTGTTCGCGGGTGTAGTGCACGACGGTGCGGGTGAGCCGGGTGGCGAGACCGTGTCCGCTGTACTCGTCGTAGAGCACGGTGTGCAGCACGGTGATGGTCGTCTGACCGTCGGCCGTCTCGGTCGTGTAGCCGAGAACGCCGACCAGATCGCCGGCCACCCAGAGTTCGAATCGGTCGCGGTCGGGGTTGTGTACCACCTGCGAGATCTGTTGCAGAATCGACTTCGCCGACTGTGGTGGTCGCTGACGATGCTTGCGGAGCACCCGACCCTCCTCACCTCGTGATCACGGACATCGGACCACCGGCGCGCGCCGCCCTGACTCGACATGACACCCGCCTGTGATCCGGGTCACACGGTACCTTACGGAACCGTAACTGCCGACCCCATGGCTCGTTTGTCGCATATCGATACGGTTCGCCGCACCCTGCCCGCCCGTCTCGTCGGGCGATGTAGGGTTGCGGACGCACGACAACTACACACCGCGGGGGCTCTCACGATGACCGAGGGCTGAGATGGCGACGGGCGGTCGCCGACCGCTCGAACCTGTCCGGGTAATGCCGGCGTAGGGAGTTGAGCCATGGGTACACCTGTATCCGCCACATACGACAGCAGCGCACCCGCCGATTCCGGATCCCTGTCCCTCGAGACGGTTGGCGAGAAGTGATGCGCACAGTCGACGCAGAACAACGCACAGTCGACGGACATCGACGCACGCTCGACGAGGGTTTCGTGGAACTCCCTGTTGCACAGCCCGGTTCTGCTCCCGTTCGGGTCCTGACCATCGCCGGATCGGATTCGGGCGGTGGTGCGGGAATCCAGGCCGACATGCGCACCTTCGCCCTGCTCGGGGTGCACGGGTGTGTCGCGGTGACTGCGGTGACCGTCCAGAACTCGCTGGGTGTCAGCGGTTTCGAAGAGATCTCCCCGCAGACCGTGGCGGCGCAGATCGACTCCGTCGCCGGTGACATCGGTGTCGCCGCGGCGAAGACCGGCATGCTCGCGTCGGCACCGATCATCGAGGCCATCGTCGAGCAGTGCGGCGCGAGCGGCATCGGCCGCGATGCATCCGTCCCGCTGGTGGTCGACCCGGTGTGCGCATCGATGCACGGAAACCAGCTGCTCGCCGACTCCGCGCTCGACACGTTGCGTCACAAGCTGTTCCCCCTCGCCACGGTCGTGACACCCAATCTGGACGAGGTCCGCTTGATCACCGGGATCGAGGTCACCGACGCCGATTCGCAGCGCGATGCCGCCAGGGCACTGCTCGATCTCGGGCCGCGGTGGGCCCTGGTCAAGGGCGGGCACCTGCGGACGTCGGATCGGTCCCCGGACCTGCTCTACGACGGTGACCAGTTCATCGAACTCAGTCATGAGCGGATCGACACCCCGCATGACCACGGCGCGGGCGACACCCTCGCCGCGGCGATCGCGAGCGCCCTCGCACACGGCTACCCGGTCCCCGAGGCGGTCGGCTTCGGAAAGGGTTGGGTCACGCGCTGCCTGGCCGCCGCCTATCCGCTGGGTGCCGGCCACGGCCCGGTCAATCCGTTGTGGCGACTGAGCGCGGGGCCCGCGGACTAGCCGACCGTCCGGTCGCTCCCGTCATTTCTCCCAGCCGATGTCCTCGATCGGGCCGATGTAGAACTGACCCGCCCCGTAGTTCGCCAGCCCTTCCTTCACCGCCACCATGGCGGGACCGTTGAACAGTGGCAGGTTCGAGAACTGCTGGAACGCCTCGTGTTCGACCCGGTTCCCGGCGGCTATCTGTGCTGTCGGGTCCCCGATCTGCGACATGGCCTCGATCTGCGCGTCCAGCTCGGGTGTCCCCGCGCCCGCGGGGTTGAACTGCGAGTCGCTGCACCAGACCTGACAGAAATAGGCCATCCCGAACGGATCGCTCGAGGAGAAGCCCATCATGAACAGGTCGAACTCCTTGTTCACCACGACCTTCGAGAAGTCCGATGACGGTCGTTGGGTCACGACGAGGTCGATGCCGACCTTGCCCAGGATCGCCTGCAGGGCGCGTGACAGGTTGGCGCTGGTGGTGTCGTCGCCGACATTCGGCAGTGTCAGTGACAGCCGCGCTCCGTCCTGGGTCCGGATGCCGTCGTCCCCGATGCGCCACCCCGCCTGGTCGAGCAGACCCGAGGCGCGATCCGGGTCGTAGGAGACCACACCGGCCAGGTTGTCCCGATAGCCGGGTTGGAACGGATACAGCGACAGCGATCCGGGAAGTTCCTCGGTGTAGTTGAGACCGGTGAACCGGATGCGCGCCAGTGTTTCTCGGTCGATCGCCGTCATCACCGCCTCGCGCACGGTCCGATCGGCGAGGATCGGGGCGTCCAGGTTGAGCGCGAGCAGGGCCTGCTGAGGCGAGGCAGCCGTCCGGATGTCGATGCCGTTCATGGTCAGCACGCGGGCACGGGCATCCTTCGCCGCCACTCCGGCGACGTCGATCTCACCGTTCTGGAAGGCGTTGAGTGCGGCCTGCGACTCGAGCTGCCGGAACACCCGCCGGTCGAGTTTGCCCGGCTTGCCCCACCATTTCGGATTGCGCTCGAACACAACCGTTCCCGCGTTCGGATCGTAGGACGCGATCGTGTACGGCCCGGCTCCCCATTCGGGGTGCGGGTTCGTGACGTATCCCTTGTTGTAGGTGTCCGGGGAAGTCGCCTTCGGATGAAGCACCAGATTGAACAGACCGTCCGGCCACGCATACACGCCGTCGAACCGCACGACCGCCTGCCGGTCGTCGATCCCCCGGGTGACCGAGCCGATCTGGCTGTACCCGTCGGTCGAACTCACGATGTATCGGTCGTCGATTCCCCTACTGGTCCGCCAGGTCTCGACGAAGGCCCGATAGTCGATGGGCGTCCCGTCGTTGAAGAACGCCCGCGGATTGATGGTGTAGGTGACCACGGTGTCGCCGTCGACGGTCTCGGTGCGGACATCGGTGAGGTAGTCGGGGTTGGGCGAATACTCGCCGTCCGGTGAGAAGTAGGCCAGATTCGGGTTGTACCACCGCCACAGCGCCAGGGTGTAGGCCGAAGCGTCGGCGTGGAAGGTGTTCCACTGGGCGGACACCTCGGTGATGGCGGTCGTGAGACTGCCCCCGTCGCGGAGGTTCTCGCGCGGCTGCGGATTCAGCGACGCGCCGTCGGTGGTCACCGCTGACGTGTCGAGCGCGGCACCGCATCCCGCGACGGACCCGACCGCGATCACCACCACCGACAGCAGGATCCAGAAGTGTCTCACGTCGATCCCCCCGGGCCGGGGTCGAGCTCCACGAAGTGGCAGGCCGCTCGGTGATCGGTGTGCGGATCCTGCTCGGTCGTCCGCAATCGGGGGACGACCGAGCGGCAGCGTTCGCGTCGCGCGTCGTCGAGGTCCCGGTGCAACGGGCAGCGGGCGGCGAAGCTGCACCCGACGATGTCCTCGGTGGGACTGGGTTGTTCGCCCCTCAGCACGATCGGCCGACGCTCGCGTTCGATTCGCGGGTCGGGGATCGGGACCGCCGACAGCAGGGCCCGTGTGTAGGGGTGCAACGGCCGGGTGAAGACGCGTTCGGTCGGCCCCTCTTCGGCGATCGCCCCGAGATACATCACCGCGATCCGGTCCGCTAGCTGGCGCACCACCGACAGGTCGTGCGCGACGACGAGGTAGGCGACGTCACCGTCGGACTGCAACCGCCGGATGAGGTTGACGATGTCGGCCTGCACGGAGACGTCCAGCGCGGACAGCGGTTCGTCGAGGATGATCAGTTCCGGATCGGTGGCCAGGGCCCGGGCGATGGCCAGTCGCTGTTTCTGCCCGCCCGAGAACGCGGCCGGGAACCGGTCGGCGTGGACGGGGTCGAGGCCCACCCGAAGCATGAGATCGGTGACGGCGCGCTCGGTCTCGGCCTTCGGGTGGCCGAGCGCTCGGAGTGGTTCGGCGACGATGTCGAAGGCGGTGAAGCGCGGATCGAGAGCGTCCGAGGGGTCTTGGAAGACGATCGACACCTTCTGGCGGAGCGCTCGTGCGGCACGCGAGCGGACCGATGCCGGGTCGACGCCGCCGATGCGGATCACGCCGGCCGGCTGGGCGAAGTTCATGATCTCGAGCAGGGTCGTGGACTTCCCGCTTCCCGATTCGCCGACGATCGCCAACGACTCACCGCGTCGTACATCGAAGGAGATGCCGTCGACCGCGCGGACCGAACCGACGCGGCGCCGAAGCAGGCCGCTGGTGAGCGGAAAGACCTTGACCATCCGTTCGACCTCGAGAACTGTTGCTGACGAACGATCTTCGTCGCCTCGAGGGGCCGGCGCACCGAACCCCGGCGTGTCGAACACCGGTCCGTCGAACACCGGGGTTCCGCCGAGCCGCCCGTCCGCTCCGATCTCGTCGGCACGGATGCAGGCGGCGCTGTGCACGGGAGCCATGTCGTCCTCGACACCCTCGCCGCCCCCCACGAGTGGTCGCAGTTCCGGTTCGGCGCGCAGACAGTCGTCGACCGCGAGTGGACATCTCGGTGCGAACGGGCAGGCGTCGTCGAGATCGATGAGAGCCGGTGGCGCACCCGGGATCGGGGTGAGCGTGTCGGTTCGGCGGTCGACCCGCGGAACCGCGCCCAGCAGACCGATCGTGTACGGCATCCGCGGACGGACGAATATCGGTTCGACATCCGCGGTTTCGACCGCCCGACCGGCGTACATCACCACGACGTCGTCGGCGGTGCCGGCGACCACCCCCAGATCGTGGGTGATCAGCAGCATGGCGGCACCGGTCTCCCGCTGCGCGGTGCGCAGGACCTCGAGGATCTGCGCCTGGATCGTGACGTCGAGTGCGGTGGTCGGTTCGTCGGCGATGATCACGGCGGGATCGTTGGCGATGGCCATCGCGATCATCACCCGTTGCCTCATCCCGCCGGACAATTCGTGCGGAAAGGACCGGGCACGCCGCGCCGGATCCGGGATGCCCACGAGATCGAGCAACTCGACCGCTCGTGCCCACGCCTGCTTGCCGGAGAGCTGCCGGTGAGCGCGCAGGGCCTCGGAGATCTGGGCGCCGACGGTGAACACCGGCGTGAGCGATGACAGCGGGTCCTGGAACACCATGGCGATCTCCGAACCCCGGATCGCCGAGAAATCCCGATCCGGCAGGCCCACCAGTTCCCGGCCGCGCAGGGTCACCGAACCCGAGACCCGCGCGGCATCGGGCAGTAATCCGAGAACGGCCAACGCCGACACCGACTTTCCCGAACCCGATTCGCCCACGAGCGCCGTCGTCCGACCGGATCGGAGATCGAGGTCGAGGCCGCGGACCGCGTTCAGTGCGCCGGCCTCGGTGTCGAAGTCCACCCGCAGATCGCGGACCTCGATGACCGCCGGCTGCACGGCGGAGTCGACCGCGCCGATCATCGCCCGGCCTCATCGGTGGGACGGTGTCGACGGGTCGACGCCCGGGAGGTCGGGTCGAAGGCATCGCGCAACCCGTCGGCGATCAGCGCCATCGACACCGTCAGCAACGACAACACCCCTGCCGGAAACCAGAACAGCCACGGGGAGGCGGCCAGCGTTCCCGCCCCGGCCTGCAGCAACGACCCCAGGGTCACGTCGGGGATCTCGACGCCGAAACCGAGGAAGGACAGACCGGTCTCGGCCAAGACGGTGGCCACCACGCCGAGCGCGAAGTTGACGACGAGGAGCGAGGCGATGTTGGGCAGGATGTGTCGTCCGATGATCGTCACCGGCGACACCCCGAGATAGTGTGCGGCGGTGACGTAGTCGCGTTCGCGCACGGTCGTGGCGAGCGAATGGATGACCCGGGCCAGCATCATCCATCCGAACGCGATGAGCACGACGATCAACCAGCGCCAGTCGCCCCCGGTGCTGTTCGAGACCAGCGCGAGGATCAGGAACGTCGGCACGACGAGCAGCAGGTAGACCGCACCCAGGACGATCCGCTGCACCCATCCGCCGAAATACGCGGCCGACCCGCCCAGCACAGCTGCGATCGCGGTGGTCCCGATCGCCACCGACAGCGCGATCGTCAGCGACCGCCGGAGCCCGTGGACCACCTGGGCGTACAGGTCGTTGCCCGCGTCGTTCGTGCCGAACCAGTGCGCGCCTTCGGATCCCGAGAAGGTCGGCGGGAACCCGATCGCGAGGAAGTCGGTGTCGGTGTAGGAGTAAGCCGTGAGCAACCCGCCGAACAGTGCGAACAGCACCAACAACCCGAAGATGAACAGCCCGAGCATCGCGGAGCGGTTTCGCCGGTAGCGCGTCGCGATGATCTTCGTCCGCCCCGCCCGGCGCCGCGCCACCGGCACCGACGTGGCGTCGGATTCGGCCAGCAGGCCCCCGGCCTCGCCCATGATCGGCACGGTGGCGTCCTGGTGTCCCGAACTCCGACCGCGCGGTTCAGGAGGCAGCATCGTCATGTCAGTTCACCCGCACCCTCGGATCCAGATAGACGACTGCCAGGTCCGCCAGAATGGCGCCGACGGCCGTCGCGAGGGCACCGAAGGCGGCCACGGCCACGACGCCGTGGACGTCGTTGGTGTTGATCGATGTCACGAAGTAGCGTCCCATGCCCTCCCACCCGAAGATGGTCTCGGTGAGTACGGCACCGGTGAACACCGCCGGGATGGCGAAGGCGACACCGACCGCGACGGGGATGATGGCCGTGCGCAGGGCATGCCGACGGACGGCGGCGCCGCGGGTGAGCCCCTTGGCGCGCGCGGTCCGGACGTAATCGGCGTTCACGGTGTCGAGCACCAGGGATCGCTGCAGCAGGTGCAGGCCGGCGTACTGCACGATCACGAGCGTGATGGTCGGCAAGATGAGGTGCTGGAGGCGGTCGAAGAGCACCGGGAAGAAGCCGTCGATGTCGATGCTCGACGCGCCCGAGACGTAGACGACCGTGTGTCCGACACCCTGATTGAGTGAGATCGCGGCCAGCACGATCCCCAGGCCCACCACGGGGACCGGCAGGTTGATGGCCGCGATCGAGATGAACTGCCACACCCGGTCGGACACCTTGTACTGCCGGAGGGCGGTGTACACGCCCAGGGCGATTCCGGCGATCGTCGAGAGCACGGTGGCCGCTGCGAGGAGTTGCACGGACGAGACCAGCCGGAAACCGATCTCGGAGTTGACACTCTCACCGACGGGGGTGGAGCCCCAGTTCCAGTGGAGCAGAATCCCGGACAGCCAGTTCCACCATCTCTCCACGAGAGGTGTCTTGTCGTTCAGGTTGTAGGTCTCGAGCGAGGCGTCGACCACGCTCTCCGGCAACGGCGGTCGCCGGAGAGCGTAGTTCGACCGCGGATCGAGAAACCACGTCGCGAGAAAGTAGGTCAGATTGGTCGCGACGAACACCAGTGCGGCCCACGTGGCGATGCGCCTGCACAGGTATCCGATCACTCCCGCCCCCGGCGGTCAGGCAGCGCCGCTGAGAGCCTTGTTCTTCAGGTGTTCGTACTCCTGAGGCGTGATGGCTCCCGAATCGAGGAGCGACTTGGCCTCGGTGATCTGCTGGGTCGGCGAGGTACCGGCGACGGACTTGATGTACTCGTCGGAGGCCTGCTTCGCCTGGCTGTAGGCCTCACGCTGACGCTCGGCCATCCCCTTGCCCTTGGCCAGCAGGTACACGATGGCGGTGAGGTATGGGAAGACGATCAGGAAGATCACCCACGCCGCCTTCTGCCAGCCCGAGGCGGCCTTGTCCCGGAACAGGTCGCTGATGATGTGCCACAGGACGATCAAGTAGGCGACGAACGCGAAGATGACGATCGTGTACCAGATGAAGTCCCAGAATGAATCCCACATCGGAGTGTCTCCCTTGTCTAGAAGAATCGGAGTGTTCTCGCCGAGCACATGAACCGATATGAGCATTGCACAGCACCGGGCCGGACACCTTGACGAACTGGAAAGATGTCCGTGAAATCGTGTGGGAGGACAGTGCGGGCGCGACTCCTCCGACCACGCGCCCATTCGATCATCAACCCGCGAAGGGCGACATGAACTCTCACACCGCGGTCTCCGGCGTCGAACTCGGGCTCGACACGTTCGGGGACATCACCGCCGACGCCGACGGCACCCGGCGTTCCGGCGCCCAGACGCTCCGCGATCTGCTCGAGCAGGCCGTACTCGCCGACGAGGTGGGCGTCGACTTCCTCGGTGTCGGTGAGCATCACCGGGACGACTACGCGGTGTCGGCACCCGAGGTCGTGCTCGGCGCGATCGCGGCGCGCACCACCCGGATGCGCCTGGGTTCAGCGGTGACCGTGCTCAGCTCCGATGATCCGATCCGCGTCTTCCAGCGATTCGCGACGGTCGACGCCCTGTCGTCGGGACGAGCGGAGGTGATTCTCGGTCGCGGATCGTTCACCGAGTCGTTCCCGCTGTTCGGATTCGACCTCTCCGACTACGAGGAGTTGTTCAGCGACAAACTCGCCCTGTTCGCCGAACTGCGCACCGGCCGACCCGTGTCGTGGTCGGGTTCGACGCGCGGACCGCTGCAGGCGCAGGAGGTCTACCCCGAACTCGAGAACCCACCCCTGCCGACGTGGATCGCCGTCGGCGGCAGCCCCGAATCGGTGGTGCGCGCCGCGTCGTACGGGCTGCCCCTCATGCTCGCGATCATCGGCGGCGACCCGCTTCGGTTCCAGCCGTACGTCGACCTCTACCACCGCGCCCTGCGCGAGATGGACAAGTCCCCGTTGCCCGTCGGCGTGCATTCGCCGGGCCATGTCGCCGAGACCGACGCCCAGGCACGCGACGAGTTGTGGCCGCACTACCGCGAATACGTCGGTCGCATCGGCCGCGAGCGCGGGTGGCCGCCGCCCACGCACATCGAGTTCGAACGCTCGACCGGACCGGGGGGCTCGCTCTACGTCGGGTCACCCGAGACGGTCGCGCGCAAGATCGCATCCACCGTCCGCGCACTGGGTGTGAGCCGCTTCGATCTGAAGTACTCGCACGGGACACTCGGCCATGCCGAACTGATGCGGAGCATCGAGTTGTACGGGACGCAGGTCATCCCGCGCGTGCGGGAACTGCTCAGCGCCGAGTCAGGGTGAGCTGAAAATCCCCGGCCGGGTCGGTCCAGGTCGCCTCGACGGTCAGGCCGGACGCCTCGAGTTCGCTCTGCAGCGCACCGGGTTCGAACTTGGTGCTGATCTCGGTGTGGATCTCCGTCCCCGCGGGCACCCGCCATGACCGGCCGAGCGCTCCGAAGTAGGCATCGACGTCACGTCGGGCGCGCAACCACATCTCGATGCGGTGCTCGTCGGGATTCCAGCGCGCGATGTGCTCGAAGTCGTCGACGTAGAGCCCGCGCGCATCGAGCCCGGTGCGCAGCACCTCGATCATGTTGCGGTTGAAATCCGCTGTGACACCCGCCCGGTCGTCGTACGCGGCAACCAGACGCCCGGTGTCCTTGATGAGGTCGGTGCCGAGCAGGAAGTAGTCACCGGGCGCGAGTGACGCCGCGAGCCGTCGGTAGAACCCGGCGCGGTCGTCGGGTACGAAGTTCCCGATGGTGCCCCCGAGGAACACCGCGAGCCGAGGCCCGTCGGCCGCGGGCAGCTCGAGATCCGGTTCGGTGAAATCGGCGACGACCGGCACGACGTCGATCTCGGGATAGTCGGCCGAGAGCACTTTCGCAGTGGTGGTGAGCATCTCGGTGCTCACGTCGACCGGAACGTAGGTCAGGCGCTGCTCGGCGCCCATCGCGGCGTCGAACGCGTCGAGCAACAGGCGCGTCTTCGTCGAGGTGCCCGATCCGAGTTCGACGATGACCGCCGCCCCGGTCGTCGCCGCGATCTCCGCGGATCGTGCGCGGAGGATGGCGGTCTCGCGGCGCGTCGGGTAGTACTCGTCCAGCCGCGTGATCTCGTCGAACAGCTTGCTGCCGCGCTTGTCGTAGAGCCACTTGGTCGGCAGGGTCGGCGGGTTCTGCCACAGGCCGGACAATGCGTCGGCGGCAAGACCGCCGGTGGTGGTCCCAGAATCGACGCTCGCGTCGCTGTCGAGGGTCATCGGGCGAGTCGCAGCCCCGAGAAGACCCAGCGCGACTGTGCCGGGAAGAAGTTCCGGTAGGTGATGCGCTCGTGGCCGACCGGGGTCACCGCACCGGCACCGCGCAGCACGTGCTGATCGGACATGAACTTGCCGTTGTACTCCCCCACCGCTCCGTTGGCCGGCACGAAACCCGGGTACGGGAGGTAGGCGCTCGCGGTCCACTCCCAGACGTCGCCGACCATCGCCGCACCCGCGCGACCGGGGTGACACCGCTGCGGATCGAGGAGCATTCCGCGTTCGTCGCCCAGCGACGCCGCGGCGATCTCCCACTCGAACTCGGTGGGCAATCGTGCGCCCGCCCATCGCGCGTATGCGTCGGCCTCGTAGAACGAGACATGCAGCACGGGCTCGTCGAGGACGATGGGGCGTCGTCCGGACAGCGTGTAGGTGGTCCACTCCGCGTCCCGGCCGGTGGACCCGGCCCCGGCCTCGTTCCGCCAGTAACCCGGGGCGTCCCAGCCGGTCTCGCGGATCCTCGCCCAGCCGTCGGACAACCAGAACTCGGCACGGCGGTAGCCGTCGTCGGCCATGAACTCCAGCCAGTCCGCATTCGTCACGGCGCGGTCGGCGATCTCGAAGTCCTCCAGGTAGACGCGGTGCCGGGGCCCCTCGTTGTCATAGGAGAACCCGTTGCCCAGAGCACCGACCTCCTGGACGCCGCCGTCGAATCGCCGCCAGCCCAGCGGTTTCGGCGTGCCCGGTTCGTCCGGTTCGCGATCGACGTACACCGGGGCGAACACGTTCGTGGAGAACAGATGCTTGATGTCCATGAGCAGAAGCTCCTGGTGCTGCTGCTCGTGATTGCACCCCAACTCGACGAGCTCGAGGGTCGCGTCGTCCAGAGTCCCGCTCTCGAGCCGACTGACCATGGCAGCGTCGACGTGTTCGCGGTAGCGGGTCACGTCGCGCACCCCCGGCCTGGTGACCAGGCCTCGATCGGGGCGCGGATGTCGTTCTCCGACAGCCTCGTAGTAGCTGTTGAACAGGTAACGGAAGGACTCGTCGTAGACCCGGTATCCGGGATCCTGCCGGAGGATGAACTCCTCGAAGAACCAGGTCACATGTGCCCGATGCCATTTCGCGGGACTGGCCTCGGTCATCGACTGCGGCGTCTGATCCTCGGGTGACAGCCTCGATGCCAACGTGTCGGTCAGCGCACGGACATCGACGAACCGCTGGGCGGCGTCGGTGCGCGAGTTGTGGGTCGGCGACGCCGCGCCGTTCACGGGCACGTCATGCGAGGACTCGGGACGGATCGACGGTTCGGTGATGCTCACTGGAATCCTCCGTGGCAAGAAGGGAGTCGCCGGCGACGTCTTCGCCGATCTCCGCATCCATCGTCACGACGGTTTCCGATCCTGTCAACGAACGCGGCCGAACGCCCCGGTCGCCGCGGTTCGTCAACCAAGGGTTGACGGGAATCGGTCGTCAACCTATGGTTGACGTATGCCTGATACACCTGTCACCATCCGTCTCGACGACCTCATCACCGCGATTCGAAAAGTCCACGACGACCCGCTGGATCAGCTGTCGGACGCCGTCCTCGCCGCCCAGCATCTCGGCGACGTGGCCGACAGCCTGATCGGCCATTTCGTCGACCAGGCACGACGCTCCGGCGCGTCCTGGACATCGATCGGCGCCAGCATGGGGGTGAGCAAACAGGCCGCCCAGAAGCGGTTCGTCGACCGGGTGTCGACGGCGAGCAGCGACGAGGCCCCCGCCGACGACAACCCGTTCTCGCGCTTCACCCCACGCGCGGCGAACGTTCTCATGGCTGCCAACGCAGGCGCGGCCGCGGACCGGGCCGAACACGTGACCCCCGCCCATATCGCGCGGTCCCTGACCGCCGAGCCGACGTCTCTCGTCTTCGTGGTGTTGTCCGAGTTCGGTGTCGACGCAGCCGCGTGGACGGCCGCGATCACACCGCTGGTGCCGAGTCCGCGGGACATCCCCGACGCGGAGGCCACCAGCGTGGTGCCCTATGACGAGGCGGCCAAGGCGGTACTCGAGTCGACCGTGGGCGTCGCGGTCGAGCTGGGCCACAACTACATCGGCACCGAACACCTGCTTCTCGGCATGTTCGCCGATGACGGCCTGGCCGGCGCACTCGGCGGACTGGGCCTGACCCCCGAAGCGGTTCGGGGGAAGATCGTCGAGGCGCTCGCTCAGGTCATGGAGCAGACGCCGCCGTCCGATTAGCGCACGGTTCAGTTCCGCGGGAACGCTTGCGCCGCAATGCTTTCCGTCGAATCGCTTCGGGGTCCGACGGGTGGTGGAGTTCTCGGCGAGACCAAGTGAGCGTCCGGCAATTAGCATGCGTTCATGGGTCACGTCATCGTCCACGCATCCTCGGTGCCTGCCGGCCACGGCCCGCATCCGGCAGCCAGCCCGTTCGACCGGCGCATCAGCGAGGCCCTCGACGTCACGGCTTTCGAGGTCTACCAGGTGGAGCTCCCACCGGGCGCCGAAACGGTCGACCACGATCACATCGACGATCGCAACGATGACGTCTACGCCGTCATCGCGGGCAGCGGCTGGGTCGTCGTCGACGACGAACCGACGCCGATCGCGCCAGGCCAGTTCATCTCCGTCGATCTGCAGACCCGCCGTCGCCTACGCGCCGGACCCGACGGGCTGACCGTCATCGCCGTCTGCGCCGAACAGCGCTGAGGAGCCAACCCGCCGACAGATCCGCTCTGACCCTGCACCCCCGCATTCCTGCTCGAGCCATCCAGGAGTGAGGCGCCCCGGGGAGGGCCGAACTGACGGGCCGGCATGGTTCGAGCCACACCGGACGACCCACGAACGCGTCGTCACCGCATCGCGGCCTCGATACTGACGATCATCCATTTCTTGAGTCGTGCGGGGGTCCATCCCCGTTCGACGGTGAAGTAGCGATACGTGGCCGGGCTGGTGAGATGGCTGAGGATGTCCGCGAACTCGTCGACCTCGGTGTCCTCGATGAGGCTGCGGTGGGCGAACCAGTGACAACCGGTGTGCACGTCGTCGAGCCGGCGGAGTTCGGACCGTTCGAGCTGCTCCCCGATGGCCGGATCGGAATCCGCGGCGAGCGTCGCGGCGTGCCACAGATCTGCGATCCGGCTGTTCGCGGCAAGTATGTGGTCGAGGTAGCGGTCGATGGCCCGGGCCGTGTCGGCCTCCTCCATGATCGCGATGAACTCCGGCCGCTCGAGTAGCGAGACGAACTTCTCGTCGCCGGTGAATCCCCGCTCGAGCACCGCCATCATCAGCGACGCCTTCGAACCCGCCTGGTGGACGGTGCCCACGGCGACACCCGCCCGGTCGGCGACCTGCTGCAGCGTGGTCCGCGAATACCCCTGGGCGACGAACAGCTCTTGGGCGGCATCCAGGATTCTCGAGCGCGTGTGCGCCGCGCTGATCGCACGTTTACGCGGAGTGTACGGGCGTCTGCTCATGCCGGCCTCCGCTACGGTTGGTGTCGAATTCCATCGATTCTAGCGCGGCGTGGACAAACGTCCCCGCGGGAGCGATGGGCGGCACTCATCGGGTATAGCGCCTGATCAGTGACGATACCCCGCAAACACTCGTTCCCCAGCAACCCCAACACTTATTCGATAGAGTCTGACTCTATCGAATATACGGAGGCTGGATGTCGACCTACCTGATGTGCAGTACGCCCCTGGCGGGTCATGTCGGACCGGTCATCGCCGTCGGACGCACGCTGGTCGACCGGGGACACACGGTGATCGTGGTGACCGGTTCGCGTTTCACAGACCAGGTCGCCGCCGCGGGCATGATCCCTCACCCGCTCGACGGCACGGCCGACCTGGACGAACGCGATCCCGACAGCTTCACCCCCGATCGTGATCGCTACCGTGGGCTGACCCTGTCCCGATACCAGGTGCAGTGCACGTTCATCGACCCACTCGCAGACCAGGCCCGCGCGGTGGACTCCGCCCTCCGCGATCACGACGTCGGTGCGGTGCTGTGCGACGGCACGTTCGCCGGGATCATCCCGTTGTTGTCGCGCCCCGCGAGTCGGCGGCCGCCCGTGCTCGGTCTCGGCACCATCCCGCTCGCGCAGACGAGCCCCCATGTGGCACCGTTCAACAGCGGCCTCAGACCCATGAACGGCCCGGCCGGGAGAATGCGAAATCGACTCGCACACCTTGTGGTCCGACGCGTCCTGTTCGCCTCGACACAGCGACGTGCACGAGAGTTGGCCCGGGGTGCCGGCGGTTCGCTCGACCACTTCATCCTGGACCTCTCCCGCGCATTCGACAGATTCGTCCAGCTGGGTCCCGCCGAGTTCGAGTACCCGCGGCCCGATCTGCCCGCCGACACCGTGTTCGCCGGGCCGGTGCTCGACCGACGTGCACAGCCCCCGGACGACGCCCGGACGATGCCACCATGGTGGTCGGAGTTGCTCGACGACGACCGCCCGATCGTGCATGTCACGCAGGGCACGCTCGACAACCACGACTTCTCCCAACTCGTCGAACCGACGCTGACGGGGTTGGCCGACATGGACGTCCGGGTCGTCGTCAGCACCGGCGGCGCAGATCCCCGGTCGGTGATCCCGACCGGCAACGCGACCGTCTCGCGATACCTCGACTACGACGCGCTCCTACCGCGGACCTCGGTCATGATCACCAACGGCGGTTACGGCGGCGTGCTGCACGCGCTGAGCCACTCGGTGCCCGTCGTCGTCGCGCCGGGCGGGGAGGACAAACCCGAAGTCGCCGCCCGTGTACGGCATTTCGGAGTCGGAGTGGATCTCGGAACCCGGCGACCGTCGCCCCGGCAGATCTCCGATGCGGTCGCCAGCGTCCTCGCCGACGACGAGTTGACCGGCAGATGCGCCCGCATGGCGCGCGCCATCGCCGACTACGACCCGGCACGCGTCGTGTCCACCCAAC
Source organism: Gordonia terrae (assembly GCF_001698225.1). Classification (NCBI taxonomy): domain Bacteria; kingdom Bacillati; phylum Actinomycetota; class Actinomycetes; order Mycobacteriales; family Gordoniaceae; genus Gordonia; species Gordonia terrae. The sequence goes on along the minus strand of NZ_CP016594.1, from coordinate 689,448 downwards.
TCGCCGACCTGACCACCGCGAACAGAACCACCCGACCGGCGACACCCCGGAGCGGCAACACCCAGGAGGAGCACTGACATGACCGATGCACGAACAGTGATCGACGCGCACATCGACGCGTTCAACACCCGCACCCCCGACGACGAGCCGTGGTCGTCCGACGCCGAATTGATCGCGCCGGGTGGATCATTCGCCGGGAGGGACCAGGTACTCGGGTTCCTGTCGGTCTTCCAGGACGCGTTCCCCGACGGCCGGCTCACCGTTCACTCCTACGTCGTCGACGCCGAACACGCCTCGGTCGAGGGAGTCTTCGCCGGGGTCCACGACGGCGTGTTGCAGAGCCCGCAGGGCGCAGTCGACCCCACCGGGAGGTCCGTGACGTTCCGGTGGAGCGCAACCTACCGCGTGCGAGGTTCAGAACTCGTGTCCGAGCACCTCTACTTCGACCAGCTCGACTTCCTCGGCCAGCTGGGTCTGCTGCCGGGATGAGACCCGGAGGACTGCGACTCCTGTCAGCCACCCTCATCGCAGCGGCACTGGCACTGTGCACACCGGGCGTCGCCTCCGGGGCCCCGACCGCGACACTGGTGAGAAGTGTTGCGGTCGACGAGCATCGCCACGACCTGCTCATCCGTTCCCCCGCCATGGGCCGAGACGTACCGGTCACCGTGCTGCACCCGGCCCACGGCGGCCCTCGCGGCACGCTCTATCTCCTCGACGGCGGCGGCCACAAGGGAACGGTCAGCGACTGGATCACCGAAGCCCACGCCGATCGCCACTTCCGCAACAAAACGGTCAACGTGGTCATGCCGAGCGGTCAGGGCGCCTTCTATACGAACTGGAACCGCGCGGACCCGAGGTTCGGCCGCCCGCAGTGGGAGACCTTCCTGACGCGCGAACTCCCCCCACTCGTCGACCGCCTCTTCCACGGCACCGGCAGAAACGCGATCGCCGGGCTGTCCGCCGGCGGCCAAGCGGCCTTCACACTCGCGACCCGTCGCCCCGCGCTCTACACCGGCGTCGGTTCGATCAGCGGCTGTCCTCCCACCACCGGTCCGGTCAACGAGTCGCAGATCCGCGCCGCCGTCATCAGAGACGGTGGCGACCCCACGAACATGTGGGGCCCCTGGAACGGGCCGGGGTGGGCCGACCACGACCCGGCGCGTCGACTGTCCGCCCTGCAGGGCAAACACATCTTCATCGCCGCCGGGACCGGCACCCCCGGCCCCCTCGACCGGCTGACCAGGCTCGATCCGGGACGTTCCCGCCTCGAGAAGATCACCACCGGCGCGGTACTCGAGAGCCTGGTGAACACATGCTCGCGGGACTTCGTCGCCCGGATGCGCGCCGCCGGACTGCGCCCCGCCACGCACTTCCGACCCGTCGGCACCCACGCCTGGCCATACTGGGCCCGCGACATCCCCGTCCTGTATTCCGCACTCTCGCCGGGCCTCTGACCGCCCCGCGCGGGCTCGGTCTCCGACCGTCGGCGCCCCTACTCGGAGGCGTCCGAGATGTAGTGCACAGCAGCCTCTTCCGCGGAGGCCCCGGCACCGTCGATCCCGGCGTCCTCGGCGACCGCCTCGGCCTCGGTGTCGATGCCGGAGCCCGCATCCGGGGCGATCAGCCGACCCGCTCGGGTATCCCCGACCTCGTCGTCCTCTTCGAACTCTTCGTCGCGGTCGGAATCATGTGCGCGCCAATCGGTCCGAGAACGTTCCTCGGCGGTGATCTCATCCAGCGGGTCCACCGCCCCGACGTCGGGTTCCTCCTCGGCGAGCCTCTCGTCGAGCGTCTCCCCCTCGGCCTGCTCGCGGGAGGTCAGCCCGTGCACCGCGCCCTTGGGCTCGTAGTCGGGCGGTGAGTACCCCTCGTCGAGGACGTCGTCGACCCCGCGGTCGTCGAGGGTGTCCTCGGGCTGGAGCTGATCGTCCTCGTCGAGGCTGTACTCGCCGTCCGAGCCCTCCGGGGTACTACCGATGTCGTCCTTCATCCTTGCCACGATGCCAGCCCGTCGGTTGCTCCGCCAGGCGCGCAGGTGCGTGGGTCCTTTGTGTGCCGCGACCGCCGGCCGGTTCGGCGAAACGAGCCATGGTGGATCGCGGTATCGGCGACAATCACAAAGGTGATCGAGGAAATGCAGGCCGAGGCCCAGGCGCTGCTCTCGGCCGGTGAATACGACCACGCGCTGGCCGAGTTCTCCGTGCTCCGCGAGATCAGGTCGCGCCGTGAGGGCCCCTATTCGGTGATGTACCTGTCCAATGTGCACGACTGCGTCCGGTGCATGTCGCATCTCATGCTGTGGTCCGACGCCAGTCATCTGTGTCGTGAGTTGCACGGCAAGTACGTGCGCACGCACGGGCGGGCCGAGGCCGACACGGTGGATGTCGCGAAGCACTGGGCCTGGGCGCTCGTGCACCTCCACGAGTACCCACCGGCCGTCCGCTTGTACCTGCTCACCGCCGACGCGCTCTGGGAATCCGATCCGGGCCAGGCGCAACGCCTCCTCGGCGCGGCGGTCATCCACCGGCACGACACCGATCCCCTCGCCCTGCTCTCGCCCGGTCTCATCGACGGCGTCGGCCTCCGTCACGCGGAGGAGGAACGCGAGACGATCGCACGACTCGTGGCCGCCCTCGCCGACACCGGCGCGGTGTCGACGAGCACTGCCACCATCGATGGTCTGGCCTTCGCCTGATCCGTCAGACGACGTCTCGGCGTCGTCGCCGCATGATGTAGCTGTCGGCGCCCATCCGGCCCGCCGACGTGTACCCGACCGCCAGCAGGCCCGCGATCAGCGCGAGCGGCCACTCGTAACCGCCGTCCATGTTCCAGAACCCGGCGTCCCAGTGCACGAAGACGATCGCACCGATCATGTCCGCGATCAGCAGGGTCGCGACGATCGGCAGCAGCAGTCCGAGGATCAGCAGGATGCCGCCGATCAGCTCGACCCAGGTGGCGTAATAGGCCGCCAGCTCCGGGTAGGGCACGTCCATCCCGCCGGGCCCGAAGGCCACCTTGGTGGCATCCATACCCTGCGTGAACAGCTTCTGCCAACCGTGGGCGATGAAGATGATGCCGAGTATCAGGCGCGCGAGAAACTGCGCCACACTACCGAATCCGCTCATTCCGCACTCCTCGATCGATCGGGCGGGCCGGTTGCGCCGCCGCCAGGTACTCTCTCAGTGTCCGGGACAGCATCGCCCCGTCGCGGGTGAACTGCAGAATCGAGACATCACCACCCAACCGCAACCGCTTCGTGACCGGTCGCAGCGCGTCGCCGACGCGACTCGTCGAAGCGCGTGACCGCACGTCAGCCCGCCGGGCAGAACGGAGTAGGAGTCGAGAGTGCCGGGAAAGTTTGGGCTGGGTTCACGGGGCAATTCCGGGCAACCAGTGTTGGGAGCACCCGCCGACGTCCTCGATCCTTACCTGCCCGACAACGGCAATCTGGGGTATCGGATCTCCCGATACGACCTGGAGCTCGAATACAAGGTCGCCAGCAACCGACTCGAGGGCACCGCGATCCTGACCGCGACGTCGTACGCCGAGCTCAAACGCTTCACCCTCGACCTGGCGAGTTCGCTCTCGGTGCACCGGGTGTCGGTGAACGACAAGCGCGCCCGCTACTCGCACCGGAACCACAAGCTGACCATCACGCCGGACACTCCGCTCCCCCCGGGTGGAGCCATGACCGTCACGGTCCGGTACCACGGCAGCCCCCACCCGATCCGCGGCCCGTGGGGCGAGGTCGGCTGGGAGGAACTGACCGACGGTGCGCTCTGCGCGAACCAACCCAACGGGGCGGCATCGTGGTTCCCGTGCGATGACCACCCGAGCGCCAAGGCGCCGTACCGGATCTCGATCACCACCGACAGCCCGTACCACGCGCTGGCGAACGGCGTGCTGGAGTCCAAACGTGTCCGCGCCGCGCACACCACCTGGGTGTACGAGCAGGTGGAGCCGATGCCCACCTACCTGGCGTCGATCCAGATCGGCCAGTACAAACAGATCTCGTTGGCGTCCAAGCCGATTCCGGTCTCGGGTCTGGTTCCCGCGCGCCTCGAGGAGAACTTCGGCATCGACTTCGGCAAGCAGACCGAGATGGTCTCGGCGTTCATCGAGATGTTCGGGCCCTATCCCTTCCCGCTGTACACCGTCGTGGTGACCGATGACGAGCTCGAGATCCCCATCGAGGCACAGAGTTTCTCCACCTTCGGCGCGAACCACTGTGATGGCAGCCGGCATGCCGAGCGGTTGATCGCCCACGAACTCGCACACCAGTGGTTCGGCAACTCGGTGACCGCGGCCCGGTGGCGCGACATCTGGCTCCACGAGGGTTTCGCCTGTTACGCCGAGTGGCTGTGGAGTCAGCACTCGGGTGGCCGGAGCGCCGACGAGTGGGCGCGTCACTACTACGCGAAACTCGAATCGTCCCCGGTGCGTGTGCCACTCGCCGATCCCGGCCCTCGCAAGATGTTCGACGACTGGATCTACAAGCGCGGCGCACTCACCCTGCACGCACTGCGGCTGACCCTCGGCGACGGGGACTTCTTCGCACTCTTGCAGCGATGGACCGACAAGCACCGCTACGGCTCGGTGACCACCGAGGACTTCATGGCGCTCGCCGCGACCCAGTCGTCGACGCCACTCAAGCAACTCTGGGACGACTGGCTGTTCACGCCCGAACTGCCGCCGTTCCCTGGTCCCTCCTGACCGTTCGATGACGACCGATCCGACGACGCCGGGTCCCGACCCGAGTGCGGCGGTCCCGTCCGGTGACATGTCCGCCCGTTCGCTGGGTCGGGTCACGATCGCGACGGTTGTCGCGGCTGCGTCGGGATATGCCGTCCTGCTCTTGGCGGCCCGCCATCTCGGCGCCGTCGGTTATGGCGTGTTCGCTGTGTTCTGGGCCGCGTATGGGCTGGTGACCGGCGCGCAGAACGGACAGCTGCAGGAGACCACCCGAACGGTGCGAACCGCGGCGTCGGAGGGCCTCGCCCGGTCGCGGCCGCTGCTGGTGAACACGGGCATCGGTGTGGGCCTTGCCGTTCTCGTCCTGGTGTCGTCACCGCTGTGGAGCGGCCGGGTGTTCACCGCGGACCGCGGACTGTCGGTGCTGCTGCTCGCCGTGGGCGTGGCGAGCTTCGCGGTCTACGCCCACCTGTGTGGCGCGTTGTCGGGACGACTGAACTGGTCGTCGTTCGCGATGTTGTTGTCGATCGACGCGCTGATCCGGCTCGCCGGTGCCGGGATCGTGGTGGCAGCCGGCTGGGGCACCACCGCGTTCCTCGTCGTCACCGTCATCGGTTCCCTGTCGTGGTGCGTGGTCCTGGCGGTCTCGGCAACGGCCCGCCGCGCGATCGGCGTTGCCGGCGACATCCCGCCCCGGAGCCTGACGGTCAACACGCTGACCGCGATGGCCGCCGCAGCGGCGAGTGCCGTCCTCGTCATGGGGTTCCCGGTCCTCATCAACCTCACCACCGACCTGCGCGGCGGGTCCGACGCCGACGACACCCGGACGATCGGTGCACTGATCCTCGCCGTCACCCTGACGCGCGCGCCGCTGCTGGTGCCGCTCAACAGCTTTCAGGGCGTTCTGATCTCGCGATTCGTCGATGGCCGGGACCGTCGGCTCGCCTCGCTCGGTGTCCCACTCGGGATCGTCGCCGCGGTCGGCGGGGTGGGGGTCCTCGCCGCGTGGCTGCTCGGTCCGTGGTTGCTGAGGTCGGTGTTCGGGGCTGATTTCGATCTCGACGGGCTGGTCGTGGCCGCCCTGACACTCGGCGCGACCTGCCTGGCGCTGCTGACGGTGACCGGCGCCGCCGCGATCGCCGCGGGCGCCCACCGCTGGTATGCGGCCGGTTGGTGGGTGGCGACCCTCGTGGCAGTTGCGATGCTCCTGCTGCCGTTCGACGTCGCGACCCGGACCTGCGTCGCCCTCGTCGTCGGTCCGCTGATCGGGATCGGCGCGCATCTCGTCGGGGTCCTGCGGGCCTGACCGTTCGTTGGTCCGGCCCTGCCAGGCCGCAAAACTGGGTGCGAGGCTGTAGACAACGTGCTCCCTGATCCGAAAGAACCACACCCACTGGTCCCTGAGGTGTGAGGAGCGATAGCGACGAGCCACGAAGACATCCCAGGGGTCCAAGGTGTCAAGCGGCGAGGTGTGTGCGGTGGTTCCATGCGGTGTGTTCGTTGTAGTGGGTGCGGTGGGTGAGGCAGCCGTGGAGGATGCCGATGAGCCGGTTGGCGACCGCGCGTAGTGCTTGGGTGTGGGACTTCTTCTGATCGCGGAGGCTGTCGTAGTAGACGCGGGCGCCGGGGCTACCGGTCAGAGCGCTTTGCGCCATGCACAGTGCGGCGGCGTTGAGTCGGGTGTTGCGGATGTGGCGGGCCAACACGACGTGCCCTTTGCCTGAGGCGATGGTGCGTGGTGAGGTGCCGGCATAGTTTCTGCGAGACTTGGCGGTGGCATAGCGTTCGGGGTCATCCCCGAACTCGCCGAGCATCCGGGCGCCGGTGATGTCACCGACTCCGGGCATGGACAGGTAGATCTCGGCGTCCGGATGCGCTCTAAAAGACTGGGCCATAGTGGTTTCCAGTTGGATGATCTGGGTGTTGAGAGCGGCCAGCATTTCCACGGTCGCTGTCACGGTCGCCGCGTAGGCGGCGGTGAGTGCCTCGGGTGCGCCCAGATGGCCGCCACCGCGTAGGGCGTGCTGGATGTCGCGGGCACGGGTATCGGTATTGCGTTGTCGGCCACCCTTTTTCAGGGCCGAGCGGATCGCCGCGACCGATAGTGCCGCACCCTGTCGTGGGGTGGGAGCGCGACGCAACACCGCCAGACAGTCTTTGTGGGCGAGGTCGCCGCCGAAGGCATCGACCGCGGCCGGGTAGTAGGCGCCCAGTTGGGAGCGCAACACATTCTGTTGCGCTGAACGCGCCCACACCAGGTTCTGGTGCGTGCGGGCCATCACCGTGATCGCGTCCGCGGCGACGGTATCGGCGGCGACGAGCCGATGGTTGTGCCGGTCGGTACGCACCAGGTCAGCCAGCGTTTTCGCGTCAGCCTTATCGGATTTGGTGCCCCCGACATGGTGGCGGTCGCGGTACCGCGATACCGACAACGGGTTGATCGCGTACACCTGATAGCCCGCGGCGACCAGGGCGGTGACCCACATGCCGTGATCGGTTTCGATCCCGATCACTACCTCGCCAGGCTCTTGGGCATACCGGGCGATCAGTTCATGCATGGTGGTGGCGCCGGCAGCGTTCTCGGGTATTCGGCGGGTGGCCAGGGTGGTGCCGTGTTCATCCATCACGCACACATCGTGATGATCTGATGCCCAGTCGTTGCCCACAAAGATCATGACACTCGTTCACCTCGTCTTCGGTCGTCTCGACGATCTGGTGTGAACCTTTGGGTGATCACCCTGACGCGGCCTAATGGATCAGTGCTCACCCACACGTTCAAGGGGGCACGACATCCCAGAAGCGTTCTAGCGGGTGATCCTCGCCCGGCCGGGCCACGGTCTTCGTGTAGAAATCCGACACCGTTTCAGGGCCTGGCAGTGGTCACCGACCGGGAAGGCTCACACGACCAGCATCCCCCAAAAGGAAGCCGATCCACCCCCATTAGGGCCTGGTGAGAGACCTTGCGAGGCCCTTCGTGGCTCGCTTCGCTCGCACCTCAGGGAGCAGGGGTCGGGGTCGCTTCGGCAACCCCCAGGGAGCAGAGGCGCTCCTAGCTCCCGGACGAAGCCCGCAATCGGCCGATGCCCGCCCCGACGCGAGCTGAGAGGTGGTTCAGCCTCGACGTCGCGTGCCACCTCGCGGCGCGCGCCGCCTTCGGCCAACCGCGCGCGGCGCATCGCTGCGCTTCCTCCGCGAAGAAGCGGTTCTCCTCGGCGAACCGCCGGCCGTCGACCGCCTGGATCGAACTCACCGACGCGCTGTGTCTGCGGTAGGAGAAGACCACCTCAGGGTCGTAGACCAGTGAGCCGTCGGCGCTCGCGAGATCGACGAGAAGCGCCAGGTCGAGGACGATCTCGAGTCCCGGACGGAACCCGACCTCACGCACGGCGGCGGTTCGCCACAGCAGGGACGGGAAATATGTCCAGTTGCCGTGGTAGAGCGTCGTCGCGAGCCGCTCCCCTTCCAGCACGGTCGCGCGCGGCGGCGCGAGGATCGACTTGATCCGGTCACCCAGCGGCGTGACGGCCTGACCGTTCTCGTCGATGACGTCGACACCGGGCGCGATGACCGCGGCATCGGGGTGGTGGCCGGCCAGCGTGCGGACGGTGCTCAGGTAGTCCCGGTGCATGAGGTCGTCGCATCCCATGACGACGAACCAGTCGGCGGTCACCAGGTCGACGCAGCGTCGGAAGTTCCCGTTCACGCCGAGATTGGTCTCGTTGCGCAGGTAGTGGACCCGGGCATCGCCGAGCGACTCCAGCCACCGTCGGGGCGTCGGATCCGGGTAACAGTCGTCGACGACCACCAGGCGCAACTCCGGGTCGCTCTGCTCGAGAACGCTGGTCACGGCCTGCTGGAATCGGGCGACGTCGCCGTAGAACGGCATCATCACGTCGATCGTCACCGGACAAGACTAACCAGGTCCGAACCCGCTGCCGCGCAGCAGGCGTGCCGGACGACAGGCACCACGTGGGAGCGGGTTAGGGTTGGTGACCATGGCCGACCCCAGTACCAACGCCGACGTGTGGCTGGTGGTACCCGTGTTCAACGAGGGCCAGGTCATCCGCGAGGTGGCAGCCAAGGCCCGCGAGACGTTTCCCAACATCGTCTGCGTCGACGACGGCAGTTCGGACAACTCGGCCGAGGAGATCCGGGCCGCAGGCGTGCATCTGGTGCGCCACCCCGTGAACCTCGGTCAGGGCGCCGCCATCCAGACCGGCGTCGAATATGCGCGTCGCCGGCCGGGGGCCCGGTTCTTCGTGACGTTCGATGCCGACGGCCAGCATCAGGTCGACGACGTCTCGGCGATGATCGAGCGGTTGCGACGCGAGCCGGTCGACATCATCGTCGGAACCCGCTTCGCCGACGGCCGAAGCGAGTCGGTTCCGTTGCTGCGCCGAATGGCGTTGCGCACCATCGTGTTCCTGAGCCCGCGCACCCGTCGCCTCGGATTGTCCGACGCGCACAACGGGCTTCGCGCTTTCAACAAGACCGTGGCCGATGAGCTCGATCTCCTCATGAGCGGGATGAGCCACGCGTCGGAGTTCATCGCGCTGATCGATCACCACCGGTGGCGGGTGGCCGAACAACCGGTGACGATCCTCTACACCGACTATTCGCGCGCGAAGGGTCAGTCGCTGATCAACGGGGTCAACATCGTCGCCGACGGACTCTTTCACACCCGGATGAGGAAGTGAGGCCTCGATGATCTGGTTCCAGATCCTCGCGATCCTCGGTCTGGTCGCGCTCGTCGGTTTCTTCGTGGTGAACCGCGGAACGGCTCGCGCATCAGCGGGTGTCAAGCTGCTGTTCGTCGCGTTCATCGGATTCGGCCTCTACGCGATGTTGCGTCAGGACGATGTCACCTGGGTCGCCAACAAGATCGGCATCCAGCGCGGCCTCGACCTGGTGCTGTTCCTGTTGGTCATCGCCTTCGCGTTCACCACGGTGTCGACGTATCTGCGGTTCCGCGATCTCGAGGTCAAATACGCGCGACTGGCCCGCGCCATCGCGCTGCAGGACGCCGAGCGGGAGCACCGCGGCGGACCAGGCGACTAGCGTCCGACCGTCACCTGCTGAGCAGTTGCACCCGCCAACTCGGGTTGTTCGTTGTCATCATCGACGGCAGAACGCCTTACGGTCGTGGCCACCTGAAACATGCTGGCGACGATGGAGGCGTACAGAACGAGCTCGCCGAAGTTGCCGAGCCAGAGAACCGACATACCGGCCGCCGCAGTGACCAGCATCGTGACCGACCCGATGAGCAGCCAGCACGATCGGGCCTGACGCCAGGCGGACACACCGATCGCGATGAGCAGCAGCACGGTGCCCAACGCCGGGATCGGCGGGCCGGCAGCCGCCGCGTTTGCGTACCGCAGCGCGTCACCGTCAGTCTCCGGCGTCAGATCCAGCGCCACGAACAGTTCGACGATCCCGACGACCACGAGCGCGGCGACCAGGAGGGCCCCGACAACGACGACCGAGCGGCGCCACCGAACTCCCAGACGCCAGGCCAGGATCGCCGCGGCCACCACGATCAGCGGGGTCATCAGACCGTGAATCCAGAAGCGCGGCAAATTGATCGCGTGGAGCACGTCGCCGAATCCGACCATGCGTCCGACCGCGACCGCGACATTGTCGAACGTCAGCGCAACCCCGAGGAGGACCACGAGCCAGGTCACCGCCCCGCACGATCGCCTCAGGTGGAGCGCACACGCGGTCAATGCGATCATCCCCAGCCCTATCGCGGCCATGATCGCCGAATTTCCCAACAGTTCCGAGAGCATCCGCTCGCCACCTCCCAACACTCAGCCTACTGAACGATTCGGAGACCCGGGGCCGGCGGACGGGTCGCCCGAGAAACTTCGCATTCACCCTTGCGTCTACGTATACATCTACTTATAGTTGGCGCATGCCCAACAAGACCATCTACGTCTCCGACGAGGACATCAAGGTCCTCGAACGCGCTCAACAGGTGTCGGGGGGCAACCTCTCCGGCGCGGTCGTCGAAGCGTTGCGCGCCTACGTCCGGGCGGCCGATTACCGCGACGCGGGCTACGAGGAGGTGGTTCTGCGGGACGGACCCGACGGCGTCCGACGCAAGCGATTCTTCGGTCGACTCCTGGCCGAGGAGACCGAGTACGACGAGGCCACCGGCAACGCGACGAAATTGAGCTCCTACGAGGGTCGCACGGGCAAGATCGTCCTCGCGGTCCACCACGTCGACTGGATGAACTACGGGGTGACACATCGGCAGAAGACGGGCAACTGGCTGAAGGACTTGACCGGCCTGCCCAGCGTCCGCAGTCTGTTCACCGCCGACCTCCCCGACTGGGGCGACTACCGCGTCGACATCGTCGACACCGCCGAGCAGCTCAAACCTCTTGTCCCCGAGCGGTTCTACGCGCGCACCGCAGCCGCCCTCCGACCCGAGGTCGAAGACCTGGACGTGTGACAGTCGAAGACCTGGACGTGTGACAGTCGAAGACCCTTCGTGACGCTTCGCTCCTCAGGGAGCAAGGGGGTGCGCCACCTCCGCTCCTCAAGGAGCAGAGGGTAGTTCCACCCGACCGACCCGCCAGCACAACCGAGCACTTCCGACGACGTCCATCAGGGATGGTCGTCTGCCCACCTATGCATATATGCGCATGTGTTTATTCATCTTTCCATCCACCGTAGGGAGCACGATCATGACAACGACCGCCATCCGCGCCACCGGACTCACGAAGTCTTTCGGCGATCACACCGTCCTCGACGGTATCGATCTCGAGGTACCCGCAGGCAGCGTCTTTGCGCTGCTCGGTCCCAACGGATCGGGCAAAACGACCACGGTCAAGATCCTGTCCACGCTGTCGCACCCGGACGACGGGGAGGTGGAGATCGCCGGCCTCGATCCGCGCACCGACCGCACGGAGATCTGCGCACAGATCGGTCTGACCGGTCAATTCGCCGCGGTCGACACACTGCTGACCGGACGAGAGAACCTCACCATGGTTGCCCGGTTGCGGCACCTGTCGAGGACGGCGGCCCGTGAACGGGTCGACCGACTGCTCGCCGACTTCGACCTCACCGAGGCCGCCGACCGTCGGGTCGCCGAGTACTCCGGCGGCATGACCAGACGCCTCGACCTGGCCATGACGCTGGTGGGCGAACCGTCGATCATCTTTCTCGACGAGCCGACGACCGGGCTCGACCCACGGTCTCGTCGCACAGTGTGGGACACCGTCCGCGGCCTTGTCGCCGGCGGCACGACCATCTTCCTCACCACGCAGTACCTGGAGGAGGCCGACCATCTCGCCGACCGCATTGCCGTGCTCGACCGGGGCCGGGTCGTGGCCGAGGGCACGGCCGCCGAACTGAAACGGCTCGTCCCCGGCGGGTACATCCGGATCGACTTCACCGACGCCGACGACCTCGAACGGGCGCGGGTCCGCTTCCCGTCGGCGGTGGACACCCCGGGCGAGAACACCCTCGCCGTGCCGGGGGGTGCCGGCATCGGCGCGGTCCGGGACGTCCTGTCCACCCTCGACGAAGCGAACATCGACGCCTCCGGGATCTCGGTGCACACACCGGATCTCGACGACGTCTTCCTCACGATCACCGGCCGCGCCGCCGCCACCAACTAAGGAGAAGCCATGACCACCACGCTCGACCACACCCTGTCGGACTCCGCTGTGATGGTGCGACGCAATCTGATCCGGTTGCGGCGTTATCCCACCATGATGTTCTCGACGATCGCCATGCCGGTGGTGATCCTGCTGATGATGACCTACTTCTTCGGCGGTGCCATCGAGAGCGCACTGTCCGCGGACGGCCCGATCGACGGAAAGTACATCAACTATCTGCTGCCCGGCCTGCTCCTCTTCGTGCCGTCGTTCCTGACGGTGGCGGTGGCTGTCTCGGTCAACCAGGACGTCACCGAGGGCATCATCAACCGGTTGCGATCGCTGGCCACTCCGCCGACGGCGATCCTGGCAGGACACTTCGTCGGCGCCCTGATCCAGGGTGTCGTCGCGGTCTGCTTCCTGTTGGCGGTGGCCTTCGCACTCGGATTCCGCGCCGACGCAAGCCTTTTCGACTGGTTCGCGGCCGGCGGTCTACTCCTGCTGCTGACCGCGGGCCTGGTGTGGATCGCGGTTGCCATGGGCGTCGTCGCGCCGAACCCCGAGAGTGCCAGCAACATGCCCTTGCCGTTGCTGTTCCTGCCCTACCTGGGCAGTGGGCTGGTCCCGACCGACAGCATGCCGAACGGCGTCCGCCAGTTCGCCGAGTACCAGCCGTTCAGTCCGATCGCCGACACGCTTCGCGGACTCCTCATGGGTCTCGACATCAGCGATCGCTGGCCGTGGGCGCTGGGCTGGTGTGTGGTGTTCCTGGTCGTCGGTTACTTCTGGGCGGTCACCGCCTTCCGGCGGTCGACCAACGGCTGACTTCCGCCCGCCCCGGCACGTGTACGGCCACGCCGTACACGTTTCGGCGTTCGGACGCCTCAGCTACGTCGGGCCCGCAGGAACTCGGCCACCTCGTCGTAAACCGGGAGCAGGCCCGACTCACGTGCCTCGGAAAGCCCCGGCGCAGCGGTGTCCTTCGGGGAGAGTTCGAATTCCAGGGGTGAACCGTCGCGTGCCCGCGTCGGCCAGTCGATGGCGAGCTCGGGATCGAGCGGATTGATGCCGTGTTCACCGGTCGGGTTGTAACCGGTGGAGCAGAGGTAGGTCACGGTCGAGTTGTCGGCGAGCGCACAGAACGCGTGTCCGAGTCCCTCCGCGAGGTAGACCGCCCGGCGGTCGACATCGTCGAGCAGGACGGTGTCGTACGCACCGAAAGTGGGTGAGCCGACCCGGATGTCGACGATGACATCGAGGATCGCACCGCTGGGGCAGGTGACGTACTTGGCCTGTCCCGGCGGGACGTCGGCGAAGTGGACACCGCGGAGCACGCCGGCGGCCGACACCGAGAGATTCACCTGCGCGAGGTCGAAGCGGTGCCCGATGGCCTCGGCCAGCACATCGGCCTTGAACGCCTCCGCGAACAACCCCCGGGCGTCGCCGTGCTGGACCGGCGTGAACTCCCAGGCACCCTCGATGGCGAGTGGGCGGACCTTCATGAGAAGCCTTTCGCGTCAGAAACCCTTGCCACGCTGAAGGAGCTCCAGCAGGTAGTCACCGTAACCGGACTTGCGCAATGTGTCGGCCCGAGCCCGCAGCTCATCGTCGTCCAGATAACCCTGGCGCCAGGCGATCTCTTCCGGGACAGCGATTTTCAGGCCTTGCCGTTGTTCGACGGTGCGCACGAAGTTGCCGGCGTCGAGCAGGCTGTCGAACGTTCCGGTGTCGAGCCAGGCCGTCCCGCGGGGCAGCACGGTGACCGACAGCTTGCCGCGGTCGAGGTAGTGCGCGTTGACGTCGGTGATCTCGTATTCGCCGCGGGCGCTGGGCTTCAGGTCGCGGGCGATGTCGACGACGTCGTTGTCGTAGAAGTACAGACCGGGCACCACGAAGTTCGACTTCGGGTCGGCGGGCTTCTCTTCCAGCGAGATGGCGGTGCCGTCGGCGTCGAAGTCGACGACGCCGTAGGCCTCCGGGTTGGCCACCCAGTAGGCGAAGACCGCACCGCCGTCGACGTTCTCGAAACCCTGAAGCCGGCTGCCGAGACCGGGGCCGTAGAAGATGTTGTCGCCGAGCACGAGTGCGACCGACTCGGTCCCGATGTGCTCGGCGCCGAGGACGAAGGCCTGGGCGAGACCGTCGGGCGAGGGCTGGGTCTTGTAGGTCAGGTTGATGCCGAACTGGTCCCCGTTGCCGAGCAGGTTCTCGAAGGCCGGGGCGTCGTGCGGGGTGGTGATGATCAGGATGTCGCGGATGCCGGCCAGCATGAGCGTCGAGAGCGGGTAGTAGATCATCGGTTTGTCGTAGACCGGGACGAGCTGTTTGCTCACCCCCTGCGTGATGGGGTGAAGCCGGGTGCCCGTACCGCCGGCCAGGATGATCCCTTTCATGGCGATCAGGGTAATGCCCGACACCCTTCGCGACGCCAGGTGCGTCGTGCCACCATGCGTTCACCCGGGACGCCCGCACCGGCTGCTCGGTAGAGTGACGGCGTCCACCGACCTCGACGAAAGGCGTCGCACGTGCGTGTTCTCGTGACCGGGGGTGCCGGGTTCATCGGCGCCAACTTCGTGCTGCGCACGCTGGCCACCCGCCCCGACACCTCGATCCGGGTCCTGGACAAACTCACCTACGCCGCCAACCCCGACACCCTCGCCCCGGTCGCCGACCGCGTCGAACTCGTCGAGGGCGACATCACCGACGCCGCCCTCGTCGACCGCCTGGTCGCCGAGGCCGACCTCGTCGTGCACTTCGCCGCCGAATCCCACAACGACAACTCCCTGGCCGACCCGTCGGCCTTCGTCACCACCAACCTCGTGGGCACCTACACCCTGCTCGAAGCCGTCCGCACCCACCAGGTGCGCTACCACCACATCAGCACCGACGAGGTCTACGGCGACCTCGACCTCGACGACCCCGCCCGCTTCACCGAGACCACCGCCTACAACCCGTCGAGCCCCTACTCCTCGACCAAGGCCGGCAGCGACCTCCTCGTCCGCGCCTGGGTCCGCTCCTTCGGCGTCGCCGCGACCATCTCCAACTGCTCCAACAACTACGGCCCCTACCAGCACATCGAGAAGTTCATCCCCCGCCAGATCACCAACGTGCTCTCCGGCGTGCGCCCCAAGCTCTACGGCGACGGCCGCAACATCCGTGACTGGATCCACGTCGACGACCACAACGACGCCGTCTGGACCATCATCGACCGCGGCCGGATCGGTGAGACCTACCTCATCGGCGCCGACGGCGAAGTCGACAACCGCACCGTCGTGGAAACCATCCTCGAACTCCTCGACCAGCCCACCGACGCCTTCGACTTCGTCACCGACCGCCCCGGCCACGACCGTCGCTACGCCATCGACTCCACCCGCCTGCGCACCGAACTCGGCTGGACCCCCTCCTACCTCGACTTCCGCACCGGCCTGGCCGCCACCATCGACTGGTACCGCGACCACGCCGCCTGGTGGCAACCCACCAAAGAATCAGTCGAACAGAAATACGCCGCCACCGAACGCGTCACCGGCTGACACGACACGCGTGGCCGGTTCTCAGGGTCGCCGCATACGGTGGTGGTCATGCGCGTACTCGTGAGCGGCGGCGCGGGCTACATCGGCTCGCACACCGTCGTCCAATTGGTCTCCGCCGGACACGACGTGGTCATCGTCGACGATTTCAGCAATGCCAAACCGACTGTCGTCGGTCGGCTCGAGGCGCTGACCGAGCGTTCCATCCCGGTGCACGCCTTCGACCTCGCCGACGTCGACAAGACCGAACACTTCTTCGCCCACGAGGACATCGACGCGGTCATCCACTTCGCGGGGTACAAGGCGGTCGGCGAGTCGGTGGCCAAACCGCTCGACTACTACCAGAACAACCTCGGCACGACCTTCGCGCTGCTCCGCGCGATGGAGCGCCACGACGTGCACACGCTGGTGTTCTCGTCCTCGGCGACGGTTTACGGGGCCGAGCCCGAACTGCCGATGACCGAGGATCTGCCCACGTCGGCGACCAACCCGTACGGCTGGACCAAGGTGATGATCGAGCAGATCCTGCGGGACGTCGCCGCGAGTTCGGATCTGTGGCGTATCGCGGCGCTGCGCTACTTCAACCCCGTGGGCGCTCACCCGAGCGGGACGATCGGCGAGGACCCGTCGGGCATCCCCAACAACCTCATGCCGTTCGTCGCGCAGGTCGCGGTCGGCCGGCGCGAGAAGTTGTCGGTGTTCGGCGACGACTACGACACCCCGGACGGAACCGGTGTCCGCGACTACATCCACGTCGACGACCTGGCCGCGGGTCACGTCGCCGCGCTCGACCGGATCAGCACCGGAGGGGCCGGCATGTCGACGTGGAATCTCGGTACGGGCCAGGGTGTCTCGGTCCTCGAGGTCGTGCACGCGTTCGAGCGGGCCAGCGGCCGACCCATCCCCTACGAGGTCGCTCCCCGTCGTGCCGGTGACATCGCCGCGTCCTACGCCGACCCGACTCGGGCGAACGCCGACCTGGGCTGGCACGCCGACAAGACCATCGACGACATGTGCGCGGACACCTGGCGGTGGCAGTCGGGCAATCCGAAGGGGTACCCGGACGCCTGAGGCGGTCCCCGGCCCCCGCTCAGGCGGGCGTGTGCGGGTCGTCGGGGTCGACGATCTCGTCTGTCGCCCAGCCGATGTAGCGCCGGGCGGAGGTTTCGACGACGCCGCGGGCGTCGTGGTCGATCACGACGCCGAACGCGTCGTAGAGCCGGTCGAACCGGAGTTCACCGATTCGGTCGACGATCTGGCGGACGAGCCGCGGCGACAGCGGAATCATGTTCGGGTAGCTGCGCATGAAGGTGACCATGCCCGGTTGCATCACGCCCTTGACGGTGTCGCCGGTCAGGATCGCGCCCCGCCCGTTCGCGGCGTCGGGTAGGTGGAGGACCGCGCTCCCGGGAAAGTGCCCACCGCACCGGACGAGTCGCACCCCGCCGGGAAGATCAGCCGTGTCGGTCCAGAATTCGATCACCGGGTCCGGACGGGTCACCCAGCGTCGGTCGAAGTCGTTGTAGTACACGGGGACCCGACCGAATCGATGACTGAGCGACACACTCGCGCCGACGAGGTGCGGGTGGCTGGCGGCGACGGCGGCGAGCCCGCCGTGCCGTTCGAGCCACTCGACCAGCGCGGGCCCGATGAACCCCGGTGGCTCCCACAGGATGTTCCCGTCGGACGTGGCGATCACGAAGCCGCGCTGCCCGATCCCGACCGACGGACGCACCGTCAGCGCGGTCAGGCCGCTTTCCACCTCGTCGGTGGTCAGTGCGTTGTCGGCGGACTCGTCCAACGGCATGAAACCCGGTCCGCTCTCCGGGAGCCACTGCCGGTCGTCGTCGCAGATCGGGCACATCGCGGGCGGGGTCTCGCCCGGCGGGAACTCGTTGGCGCAGAAGACACACATCCAGGGCCGCATGTCCCGACGCTAGCCCCTGCTCGTGACCACTGAGCCCCCTTCCGCTCCCTGAGGTGCAGCGGCATCCCCTCTGCTCCCTGTGAGGTGCCAGCGGCGTCCCCTCTGCTTTCTGTGAGGTGCCAGCGGCGTCCCTCTGCTCCCTGTGAGGTGCCAGCGGCGTCCCCCTGCTCCCTGTGAGGTGCCAGCGGCGTCCCCCTGCTCCCTGAGGTGCGAGCGAAGCGAGCCACGAAGGGCGTGGTGACGTGCCTCGCCGGCCCTTCGAGGCTCGTCGCTTGCGCTCCTCGCACCTCAGGGAGCAGAGGGGGGTCGCTTCTTTCGGGTTAGGGGAGCAGGGAGCAGAGGGGGGTCGCTTCTTTCGGGTTAGGGGAGCAGGAAGCAGAGGAGGGTCGCTTCTTTCGGGTTCGAGGAGCAGCGAGCAGGGCGATCAGGGCGCGGGCGGCGGATAGACCAGGTCGTTGACGCGGTAGATCACCGCGTCGCCGCGGCGGAACACCTCGGTCAGTCCGGGCGCACCGTTCTGCCGTAGCGACAGGAACGGGTCGCCCTGGTGTCCGCGTGCCGGATCGGGCATACCGCGCTGGAATTCCCAGTAGCTTGGCGGCGAGTCGATGACGTAGTGCACGTTCATGTCTCGCACGATCTGGTCGATCGCCGGGTCGGCGCCGATCTTCGACACACCCCAGAACACGTCGCGCTGCCGCTCCGAGAACTCGTTGGCTCGATAGAACGGGAACATGGGTGTGACCCCGGTGACCGGGTAGAGCCAGCCGGTCCCCTGGTCGAGGTTGTTCAGGACGAGCACGTCCTGGGCATCGGGTTGCGACGCCAGCCATGCGTAGGCGGCGAGGTCGTCGGGGCCGACGTACTTGCCGCCACGCTCCTTCAACGCGATCTGCGCATTCGGCGGATAGCGGACGACGGCGGCGCCGGCGATCAGCGCCAGCAGCACCACATACGTCGCGGCCACCACCCAGCCCGCCTTCCCCGACGTAGTCTCGCCCGGTTCCCGGCCCTCGGCCTGACCGGACACCGCGCGGCGACGGACGAAGTCGGCCACGCCCAGCGCGAGAGCGCCGATCGCCACACCGGCGGCCGCCGCCGAGATGATCGCGACGACGAACGTGAGGCGATGCGGCGAGTTGTAGAAGTACCCACCGATCACCCCGAGGGGCGCCGACAGCGGGCCGAGAGACACCATGGCGTTGGCGGTGACCAGCGCGAACACGAACCACGCGGCGAGCCCGGCCCAGCACCGCGACCAGGCCAGCGCGATCAGGCCCAGCAGGGTGACGGCGATCAGCGGCCACACCGGGAAGTGGTCGAGTTCGAGCGGGATCGTCCCGTTGAACGCACCTTTGACAAGTCCGTCGAGGACGCCGATCGTGTCCTCGCGGAAGTCGAAGAACGGGAGCTCGTTGGTGTCGGCGACCCGGATGGTGCCCAGCACCACCGGCGCGATGAGGACCAGTGTCAGCACGGCCGTCACCGCCAGGGCCGCGAGGTCACGCAGGCGCCCGGCAACCGGACGCCACAGACCCTCGCACAGCCACCAGAGGCCGACGATCACGCCGACGACGATGAGACCGGACGGGTGCGTGGCGGTCACACCGGCAACGGCAAGCGCGGCGGGCAACACACGGGAGCGGTCCGAGACGACGCTCATCACGAGCACGGCGGCCACCGGCGCCAGGCTGACGCCCACCGCATTGGGCACGGAGGTCAGCTGGATCTCGACGTACGGCAGCGACGGGAACAGCGCGCTCAGCACTCCCGCCGTGCCGGCGATGAAGGCGGCCGAGTCGACGTCGTAGCGGTGCCGCGCGAACCAGTAGGCCAGCGACGCGACGCCGAGCGGCACGGTTACCGCAAGCACCGCAGGCGAATAGGTGTTGTAGAGCTCCACCGGGTCGGCGCCGGTCAGCGGAAACAGCAGGGCGCCCAGCGCATGCCAGGTGTTGGGGTAGTAGTTGAAGCCCTGGGTGTCGTAGTTCATCAGCTCGCCCATACGCATGGCCGAGCCGATGCCCGTCTCGTGGATCCAGCGCAGAGAACTGGCGTGCCACAACGAGTCCCACACCTGCGAGATGTTGCCGAGACCCGCGAACGCGGTGTTCACGATCGGCCGGATACAGGTGACGGCGATGACGATGCCCCCGAGTGCGAGGCCCGCGGCGACCCGCAGCACCGCCGTGCGGCCCACCCGGTCTTCACCGGTGTCCTCGGATGGCGGCGCCAGCCGTCTACCCCGGCGCGTGAGCAGCAGCGCCGAATAGATCCAGGCGCCGGCGACCGCGAAGACCAGGCCGACGAGCGCCGACACCCCGTTCCACTCGAAACCGACGATCGAGTACAGCACCGTCAGGATCGAGACAAGAGCGAAGGTGATGGGCGGGCCGGCGGCCAGCGCGACCGGCCACGGGAGGTTCATCCGCCGGCCGACGAGCGCGCCCGGCACGATCAGCACGAGCGCCGACACCACGACGACCCATGCCCCAAGCATCATCGCCCGCGCCTTTCCACACTCACCCGCTGCACTCCCCGTCGCACCGTCGACCACACCGCCTGCGGTGGCCGACCAAACTCCCAGCAGGGTACCGGGTGGTTGTGCGGCGGTGCCGGGTCACCGCGCCCGGGCGGCCCCGAGGTCTGCGGTCGCGTGCGGGGCATGCGGGTCGACCGCGGCGTCCGGCCCGTGGCGTCGATGCCCGACGAGTGTCACCGCCAGACACACGACGGCGGCGACGGCCCCGAACCCGAACATCATCGGATACGAGATCCCCACCCACGTCTCCGAGATCCACGCCAGCACCGCAGGCACGGCGAAGCCCAGGTAGGTCACGCCGTAATAGACCGCCGTGAGTCCGGCGAGGTCGTCGGGGCCGGCGATGCGCTGCACCTCCAGGAGACCGGCGATCATCGCCATGCCGTAGCCACAGCCGAGCACCGTCGACGCCAGGAGCGCAACCCAGACGGTCAGCACGTGGGCGGCCACCGCCGCCAGGACCATTCCGGCCACGAGCACCACCAGGGCGACGACGACTCCGCGGACAGTCCCCGGCCGGTCGATCCGCCGCCCCAGCGACTGGATGCCGAAACCGGCGGTCAGGCCGAGGACGCAGCACAGGCCGGCGAACGCGATCGGCGCTCCCGCGGTACGAGCGGACATCAGGGCCGGGACGACCGCATAGCCCGACGCCGCGGCACCGAAAACCCAGGGTGCGAGCGGCATCACGACGAACAGGAAACGACGGTGGGCCGCCGACGGGATGCGTAGATCGTCACGCAGACGACCCGGCGAGGCCTGCCTGTGACGCGTTTCCGGTACGAGCACGATCAGGTTCGCCGCCACGACCGCGACGGCGATGTTGATCAGATACGGCAGGACGTGCGGCCAGGGGCCCCACTGTGCGAGAGCACCGGCCACCCCCGCGCCGACGCCGAAGCCTGCGGTGAGGCTCATCGCCGCGCGGCCGGCACCGGCACCGGTTCGTGCGCCGTCACGGTCGGAGAGTTCCTTGATCCAGCTACCGCCGACAGCCATCGAGAGACCCAGCGCGATGCCGCTGCACACGCGCCCGGCGGTGAGGAGCGCCACCGACTCCGATCCCGCGGCCAGCAATCCCGAACCGAGGGCCGCGAACAGCGGGGCGGGGAGCATGAGCGGTCGTCGACCCAGCCGGTCCGACAGTGGTCCACCGATCAGCAGAGCGGGCACGATGCCCAGGACGTAGGCGAACAGCAGGGCGTCGACGACCACCGGCGACAGGTCGGAGATCTGGCGGTACATGACCAGCAACGGCGTGAACTCGTTGCCGCCCCACGCAGTGGTGAAGACGGCGAGCGCGACGGCGGGCCATCCGAAGCGCGCGCGGCCGGCGCTCACGCCCGTGCCCCGGGGAGGTCGTGTCCGGGTAGATCGTGGACCGCGACGAGGTGGCCGGCGAGAAGCTCGTCGAAGCGGTCGGCGTCGGCGGACTCGACGGCGTCGAGGAGCGCGAGGTGGTCGTCGAGGATTCGGGCGGCGACGGCGGCGTCCCGGTGGACCGAGGCCGTCGTCATCCGACGATGCCGCTCCCCCAGCGTCGTGTAGAAGTCGGAGAGCAACGGATTGTCACCGGCTGCGGCGATCAGCTGATGGAACTCGGCGTCGATCCGCGCGAACTCCCGGATGTCAGCGGCGTCTGCTCTGCGATGCGCGGTCAGGTTGTCGCGCAGACTCCGCACGAGTGCGGCGGTCGCGGCCGGGCGCGCGACCACCGACCGGACCGCGTGCCGTTCGAGGAGGAGCCGAGCGTCGACGACGTCCCGGATCTCGCGCTCGCCGATCGGCACCACGAGCGCCCCGCGCTTGGGGTAGAGACGCATCCAGCCCTCTGTCTCCAGACGCAGGAATGCCTCGCGCACCGGAGTGCGGCTCACAGAGCACCTCGCAGCGATCTCGCCCTCGCTGATCAGCTCACCGCCGGCGATCTCGTTTGTGAGTATTTGCTCTTTGACCTCGGCGTATACCCGCTCAGCAGCAGATTCGGTGGTCGCATGCAACATAGACACAAGTTGTACCTTACCAATGACCATTGTGTGGTTTACCTGGCCCGACCCACCTATCGGCACAATCCCAGACGGTGAGACACTTAATCCGGCCGTAACGAGCGTCACCCCGCTCACACGAGCCCGACCCGCGTCCGCTGAGTCCACCCGCTCGCGTTGATGCGGATCACTTCTAGCTCGCGGGCAGCGTGGCCGGCGAGACGATGCAACCCGCATATTTCGCGGCATTCCAGGAGGACCCGTGACAAGCACGGAGGACACACGTATGGGTGAGACCCCCTACACCGAACCCACGATCGCCGATCACCCCATCACCGATGAAGAGATCTTCTTGGCGCACGTCGGCGGCAAGCTCTCGGTGGAGTTGCGCGCCCCCATCGACACGCAGCGCGACCTGTCGATCGCCTACACCCCGGGCGTGGCCCAGGTGTCGCGCGCGATCGACACCGACGCCACCCTGGTGAACAAGTACACGTGGACCGACCGGCTGGTGGCCGTCGTCAGCGACGGATCGGCAGTTCTGGGACTCGGCGACATCGGACCGCGCGCTTCGCTGCCGGTCATGGAGGGCAAGTCCGCACTCTTCCGCAGCTTCGCCGGACTCAACTCGATCCCGATCGTCCTCGACACCCAGGACCCCGACGAGATCGTCGAGACCCTCATCCGGCTGCGTCCGAGCTTCGGCGCCGTGAACCTCGAGGACATCTCCGCGCCCCGATGCTTCGAGATCGAGCGTCGAGTCATCGAGGCCCTCGACTGCCCGGTCATGCACGACGACCAGCACGGCACCGCGATCGTCGTCCTAGCCGCCCTCAAGGGTGCGACGACCCACCTTGGCCGCGATCTCGCGGGCTTGAAGGTCGTGATCTCGGGCGCCGGCGCCGCGGGCGTCGCCTGCGCGAACATCCTTCTCGCGGTGGGCATCTCCGACGTCGTGGTGCTGGACTCCAAGGGCATCGTGTCGCAGGGACGGGACGGACTGAACGAGTCGAAGAGCGAACTGGCCTCCCGCACCAACCCGCGCGGACTGACCGGCGGCGCGGTCGAGGCCCTTGCCGGCGCCGACGTCTTCATCGGTGTCTCAGCGGGACTCATCCCCGAAGAGCTCATCGCGTCGATGAACGACGATTCGATCGTCTTCGCGCTGTCGAACCCCGACCCGGAGATCCATCCGGAGGCCGCGGCCAAGTACGCCGCGATCGTCGCGACCGGCCGCAGCGACTTCCCGAACCAGATCAACAACGTGCTCGCGTTCCCCGGCGTCTTCAAGGGTGCCCTCGACGCGGGCGCACGCCGCATCAGCGAGGGTATGAAGATCGCTGCGGCAGAGGCGATCTTCTCGGTCGTCGCCGACGACCTGCGCGCCGATCGCATCGTGCCCAGCCCGCTCGACGACCGGGTCGCCCCGGCCGTCGCGGCTGCTGTCGCCGAGGTCGCCCGCGCGGAGGGGCACTGCTCGTAGTCGCTCGGAAGGGGCTCAATAGTTCTGATCCTGCCAGGTGCACAGACACACCTCGTTGCCTTCCGCGTCGGCGAGCACCCAGAAGGCCGGGGCGTACTCGTCGGTGAGCAGTTGTCCGCCGGCGGTGATCGCTGCTTGCAGACGCTCGTGGAGTTCGTCGGTCGGAATCCACAGGTCGACGTGCATGCGGTTGCGTTGCGGGCGCGGCTCGTCCATCTGCTGGAACCAAACGCTGGGCAGTCGGCCTCCCGGGTCGACGAGGTCTACGGGTTCGCGCTCGGTGGCGTCGCCGTAGCCCAGCACTGCTTTCCAAAACGGCCGGATGGCCGGGATGTCAAGGGCGTCGATGGCCAGGTTGAACTGCGTGACGGGTGCGGAGGCCGGTTCGAGGCCGAGGTCGGCGGCGATGCCGGTGATCCGGTTCGCCAGTGCGACATCGGCTTCGGTGAGCTGATGCGCACTGTGCGTGGTGAGCACGAGATGCACTGTCCCGTAACGCAGATCGATGTCGGGGTGGTGGTTCGCTTCCTCGGCGGCGTCGATGATCTTCGCGACGAACTCACCGCCGCGCACCATCGAGCCGGTGTTGTAGGCGGCGGCCAGCCTGTCGGCGATGACGCGCCAGGGATCGGCCACCATCTCGGCAGCCTGGGCGGTGGTGAGCGGTGAGCGGGTTGAGCCGGTCATACCGCCCCATGCTGCCCGCTTCATCGGCTTTACGAAAGGGTGCGCGCGGTTCAGCCTCGATTGGTGGTCGCCGCGGCGAGTGTTGCGATCGCTTGGTGCGTCGCCGGGAGGAAGCCGCGACGCGCGTCTTGGTCGAGGGCGGTACCCGCGCCGATGACGGGGTCGTAGTCGAGGCCGATCACGCCGCCGACTGCCCCGGACACCACATTGACCAGCATGTCGGCGAGTCCGTCGTCGTGGGTGGTCGGCATTTGCGAGGAGATGACGACGATCGTCTTCTCGAGTACGCCTGCCCGGTCCCACTCGGCGAAGACGACGCGGGCGCGGTTGAGCAGGTCGGGTCGCGCCGCGATGACAAGCACCGGGGTGAGGTTCGGGAGGTCGTCTTCGGCGAGCTCGGGCAGCAACGTGAGCGGATGGGCACCCGCGTCGACAACGGGAACCGCGCCCTGCCGCCACGTTTCGACGACGGCATCGGTGGCCGTCGCATCATCGGGCGGAAGCCACAGGCCAGTCCCCGACGCCGTGCGGAGCAGTTCCTGATTCCCCGAACCACGCAATCGCAGCTCGATGTCGCAATCGTTGCCCGAGGCGTCCACCCACCATGAGAGCAACCCGAGCGTCGACGACGCCCGATGCTCGGCAAGCAGCGCCGAAACAACCGACGTCCCAACGCCACCGGCTGTCCCGCACACGACGACGGCCCGCTCGGCCCAGGCCTGCGGGTCGCCGTCGCGTGGGGTGGTTGGTGCGGTCATCTGGGGTCAGGGAACGAGCATGTGGAACACAAGTAGAGCGCCCGTCGGAGTCCGGACTGGGTTGTTGATCGCAGACGTCGTGACTCCAATCGTTGCCGGACCCGGTCCCGTCGGAACGTCCCACACCTTTGTCTCACCCCGACGCGGCCCGAAGGCCGCAGTTGTCCATTTGTCGAGGGCGTAGCCACGAAGGCTGGTGTACCGAGTTTGGAAGAGAACTCGACACTTCGGATTCCGCTTCCAGCTCGCACCTTCTCCACCAAAACCAGCGGACCGTGCAGTGACCCGGACAACGCCACCCTTGTTCTGCGGTGTATGGATCGTCACGTTGACGTTCCCGCGGCAGTAGGAATGGTCGCCCATCGTGCCCAAGTTGTTGCCGTAGAGCGCGATGTTCGGAATCGGCGCAGCAGTCGCCTGACCGACACCAGACACCATCGCCGCCGCGAATGCGGCCAGCAAAACCACAATAGCCAGTTTCTTCACGTCCAACTCTCCGTCGCTAGGACTATTCTGCTTCTCGTCGGAATTGCGCGCCTCGCAGCAAGCAGCGCCCGTCGAAGGGCATGCAACTCGCCCAGGACCTTTGGCTGTAACGCTCGATTTCAGGGAACGAGAACGTAGTAACTGACCCCTCGCGAGTAGATCTGACGGAATCCGCTATTGGGCGCATACGTCCGAGTCTCAATTGCCACTGGGCCCGAGCCCGTGTGCACGTCTTGCACCACTCTGGTTCCGGGTTTTGGTCCGAATGCGGCGTTGGAGTACTTCGGCACGAGATACCCACGTGCGCTAATGAACTCGGTGCCAAGGACCATGCGGCACACTGGATTTCTTCTCCACCCAGGCCCGTCTCCAGTGAATCCATGGGAAGTTGCAGTCACGCGGACTACACCTTTCTCGCCTTTCGGAACCGAAAGCCGGACGTTTATAGCTCCCCGGCAAAATGAGTGGTTCCCGATCGTCCCAAAGTTGTCACCCAGCACCGCGAACTGAAGTGGGAGTGGTGCAGACTGTGAACTTCCAGTCCCTGCAAAGGTGGCTGCAGAAGCGATCAGCGCAGCCAAACAAACGACAATCAATCGTCTCATCGATACTCTCCTTTTATAACCACAAGACAGCGAATATTTCCGAACCGCTAGAGTCCGGGCCTATCAGCGCCCGTCGCTTCCGCAGGCCACAGCACGTCCCCGCCGGGGATCGCGTTCTTCAGACTGTCGGACTGAGAACGGGTCCAGGCACGAACCGACTTCTCAGCGTGCGGACCGAATACCGCGTACGGCGATCGAGCCTGCACACCAGACCATTTGAAAGTCGAGGCTCCGATCTTTGCGTCAACGTCGCCACGGTGGTTCACCACGTAGTCCACCGCAGGCAGTCCTGAGCGGCGTGCGTGATCTGCCGACAGATAAAACTCGAACTGGTTCGGTCCAGACTCCGGCAGCGCATGACGCGGACCGTTCTGACGCCATGGCTCATCCGGATCAGCGCCCGGGTCTCCGGCTCCCAGTGAGTACGCGAGCAATCCGCCGGCAGTACCGCCTATGGCGGCCCCGACTGCCGCCCCCGCTACCCCAGCTCCTGCCCCGCCCACCGCGGCACCGATTCCTGCTCCGGCAAGCGCATTGACACCTGAGGTAAGACCGCCCGTGGTGACCCAGCCCACGATCGCACCTACGCCCGCACCGACCGGGGCCCCAACCCCCGCCCCCACAACCGCCGACGGAATACCCAGTGCGACAGCACCCGCGGTACCGCCGGCCATCACACCGATGATCGTCGCAGCAGCACGACGAGTCGCCTCATCCTCCGGCACGCCAGCAGAGATCAGACCCTGCGCAATCTTGGCCTCGCCATACGCCGACCACGCATTGATCGAGTTCACATCCCGCTTCGACATGCCCTGCGGGATGTCGGTGACGAAGTTGCCCACACGAATCTTCTCCGGCGGCGGCGCAATCGGCCGAACCGGCGGAGCAACCCGCGGAGCCACCCGATTGTTGATCAACGGGGTATACGGCTCGTCATACGAATAAGACCCAGGCGCGGTGTACGCCTGATACGGCGCCTCCACCGGCGGACCCGGAATACTGCCCGGCCCCGGAACCACGATCGGCTCGACAGTCGCCTCGGCACCGGCACCACCATCCGGGGACACATCCCCCGGACTCGTGCCGCCTTGACCGGGAGCCGAATCACCCGGACTGGTCCCACCCTGCTCCGGCACCGCGAACGCTGCCCCGGCGCCTGCGGTGATCGACACCGCGACCACTGCCGACGTCACCGACAGCAATGGACCACTCGGCACACGACGCTTCCGATGCCGACCCCGACCATGACTCATTACTCGACTACCTCTCTGGTACGCCCGCGGTGGCGGGCAGAAACTCACTCAACGGATCGAATGGACTGGATGTAGGACTTGCCGCCGGTGGTCGTGGTGCGGATGACCTGCCGGTAGGTGATGGGCGCCGCGTCGGGCTGCAGTTCGGTCAGCACCACCGAGTACTCGCCGGGTCCGCGGTCGGAGACTGTCAAGCAGTGCCGGGTCCCGAGCGGTCGCTGGTTGATGTACTGCTGCATGACGTACTCAGAGGCCACCGCGCCCGGAGCTGCGACCGCGCGTGCCGCCCTCGCCGAACGCAGGACGTAATACGCGTGGTTGAAGGCACGGATCGCCCCGGCGCCCGACTCCTGATTGCCGGCGTCGTCACCGTCGGACACCGTGGTTCCGGCACCCACCGGGCGCTGGGTACACGCGGGCTCCCGGACCACGGGCGATGTGGACGCTGCCAACCCCGCAGACGTGGCATCGCTGCTCGACGTCGATGCCGTCGTCGCCTCGGGTCCGTCACCGCGGGTCAGTACTACACCCAACACTGTGGCCACAATCACAAGAATCGCTGCTGCCGCACCGGCGATTCGCAGTGGCGAACCGACACGTGGGGACTTCTCGTCGCGCCCAGCCGATCCGGTCTTCCGCTTGGCTCGCACCGACTTCTCGGCCTCGGCCAGGAACACGTCGAGCTCCGAGGGGACGCGTGGCGTGATGACTTCCGGTCCGGCGACCACCGGCCTGCTCGGCGGCGCGACAACCTCCATCGGCCGCTCGAGGACGGCCACCCCGGACGACTGCGCAGCTGCGTGAGCTGGGCCGACGGAACGGTGTCGGGCCAGGTGAGCGGCCAGATCGGCGGCGGGTGTCGCATCGATGGCAGGCCACGGCGGGACGTCGGGAAACCACAGAGCAGGAGCGCGCGGCGGCACCAAAGATCCCTCCCCCCGGCCGGTGATCGTGTCGTCGTGAAGTTGCGCTCAACGACAGCACGACGCAGGGGGTCCCCCGAATACGTCGGCAGTGCCGTCGCTGACCTCGGGTCACCCTACAACAGCTCTCAGGGACCTCTCAGCTGTCATCCACAGGGGTGACACGGGCGCCTGACCACGGGTCCTGCACCGAAACGCCCCGCTCGCTAGGGTCGCGACTGTGCTTCTGACGGCCGGAGTTGCTCGCGGGGTCGCCGATGGAACAGTCGACCTCGCCTTCCGGCGATGGGGCGATCCGCGCATACATCCGGGCTCGAGCTTCATCGCGCTGACGCACGTGATCGAGGTGACGTCGATGCAGCGCGTCGACCCCGAGCGGATCACGGACGACGAAGCACGTCGCGCGGGATACGACGCTGCCGACGCCGTCCGGACCGCCCTGTGCGTCAACGTCCAGAACCCGACGTACCGAATCGGATTGCGGTGTATCGGCGAGGACCCGCGGATCGCCCTGCGCGCCGATGACAACTTGTCCGACGACGATGTGGACGAGATCCGAACCCGCCTCGATCGCATGGACGCACGGTCCACGCGCGGACCGTGGACGCGCGAAGTGCTCGACGTCATCGCCCGCCGCCCAGGGGTGGTGTCGACCGACCTCGCGGCCGAACTCGGTCGGGAGAGAGCGGGATTGAAGCAGGACATCACCAAGCTCAAGAAGCTAGGACTGACCGACAGCCTCGTCGTCGGTTACGAATTGTCACCGCGTGGCGTCGAGTTCCGCCGTCGCGACGCCCAGTAGAGGCGAAACGCCGTGCCCCTACCGTCCGGTCGGCCACAATCCTCTGCATGGACCGCATCCGAGCCGGAGTCACGTCAGCGTTCGTCGCGGTGGTGGCCGCAGTTCTGTGCCTCGCCGCGGGCACCGCGCACGCCGCCCCGTTCCCGGTCACGACCGACGCGGCGACCGCCATCGCCTCTCGGTATCTGAGCCCGGCGTCGGAGTCGCCTCCCGGCGCCAATCGCTTCGACTGCCGTGACCGTGACGGACGCAACCCCGTCGTGCTGCTGCACGCGACGGCCATGAACCAGAGCGCCAACTGGGCGTACCTCGCGCCCACGCTGGCGAACGCGGGATATTGCGTGTTCAGCCTGACCTACGGCCAGACCAGTTGGAGTGGCAACACCGGCGGGCTGGGGAACAAGGAGCAGTCCGCCCGCACGGTCTCGGACTTAGTCGGGCGGGTCCTCAGCGCCACGGGCGCAAAGCAGATCGACTTCGTCGGTCACAGCCAGGGCGGCGCGATCGCCCAGCTTGTCACCCAGATACCCGGACGCGCGGCACAGGTGGGCACGATCGTCGGACTGTCCGCGTCCAACCGCGGCTACTCGCGCGTCGGCTCCCTCACCGATCGGCTGCCGGCTCGGGCGCCCGGACAGAGCTATTGGGGTCCGAGACATCCATCGATCGAGTACGTCAATCTCGCGACGCGATACGACGAGATCTCGACGCCGTACCCGGTCACCTTGATGCCGCCCGGGCCCAACATCACCAACACGCTGGTCCAGGATGTGTGCCCGGCGTCGCGGATCGGTCATGTCGGGATGGCCTACTCCCCGACCGTCGGGGCGCTGGTCCGCAACGCGCTCGACCCGGATCACCGGGTGCCCGTCGTCTGCGGCTCGGACTTCCCGGGCTGACCCGGCATCCACTTCGACGGAAGCTCCACCTGCGTCGACGACCCGGGTTTTGCTCGTTCTCCGACCCTCGCTAGACTCGTCTGCGCTGCCTCGCGTAGCACGCCGCCCTAGCTCAGTCGGTAGAGCAATTCACTCGTAATGAATAGGTCAGGGGTTCGATTCCCCTGGGCGGCTCCATCTCGTCTCGACCCGGTTGCGCCGCATGGCGCAGCCACTCCTCGCCCCCTTCGGGCAGCACAATCGCGCAGATGTCCCGATTTGCGTCATTCAGACGACACCATGCCACCCCGTGCGTCGTCTACTATCTGATCGACAAAAGAGGGGGCCCAGGGGTGGCATCACATCGGCGCGGCACGCACCGCGCCGTCGACAACGACGGCGGCGGTCCTCTTCGACGACCCCCGGGTGTCGCCGGCACCTCCCTCACTCTCGCCGCACTTTCGCTTTTCACGGTGATCCCGACGGCAGTCGCGTCGATCAACGCCACCACCCTGGTCCACGCCCTCGCCGCACCCGCCACTGTCCAAGTCGCTGCGCAGCAACTCACCACCCCGCTCGGCCCGAACCCGGCCCCGCCGTCCGTCGTCGTGAACACCACGCCGCACACGCCTGCCGTATCGCTGCCGACCGACCCCGGGGCAGCCATCGCGCGCGAACTGCCCGTCGCCGGCGCGCCTCGGATACTGGTCATCGACCACCCGCAGTCAGTCGGTCCGATCATCGCCAGCGGCCCCATGACCCGCACCGTGTTGTCGACGGAGCTCGACGACGAGACCAAAGAGCGTGCGGTGCAACAGAACTTGGCGGTGATGACCGTCATCGCCGGACTGGACGCGAACAGCCCGTTCGTCGTCTACACCGGCGACCCCCAGGCCTCCGGCGGCCCGGGCGAGACCGACGGCAACACCAGCCTGACGCCTCCACCTCCGACCGACACCGATGGACCGGTCATCGTCCTGGTGTCGGATCCGCGGGGGCCGTGGAGCATCCGGGTCTGGCTCGAGACCATCCCGCTCGTCTCCGCGCTCCTGAAGTCACTGGGTCGCGACAGCGGCACCCCACGAACCGACTCGCCTGTCGAGACGCCACGTACCGATCCCGACCCCCGCGGCGAGTCGGGCACCACGGAACCGCCCCGCGGCCGGCCCATCGAGCCGAACACCGGGACTCGCGAGACCGAGACCTCCTCTGACGGGGGTTCCGATGTCGAGTCGCCTCGGGAAGAAGTGGAACCACGGCGGGTGGATCGAGAGACGGTGCACGACACCGATGTCGACAGCAGTGCGGACACGCCGACCGAGCGCGAGGACGGTGGCGCCGACCCCGATCCCGACTCGCAGTCGGGTGAGCAGGTCGACGACAGCCGGCCCGGTGAGTCCGGCGACCCGGGGTCGGGAGATCCGGCGGGCGGCAGCGGTTCCGGATCGGACGACGACTCCGACTCGAGTGACCGCTCCGATGGCGACAACTCCGGCAGCGAGTCGGCGGATTCCACCGCCTAGATTCATCGTCGGCCTCAGAACACGCACGCGAGTGGCCCGGCCCCGTCCGCCGACAACGGCGAGGCGAGCATCACCGGCCCCTGGGCCATGAATCGCGGTGTGGCACCCCGATGTTCGTCGGCCGCGTGCACCGTGAACGGATGGACCACGTAGACGTCACCCGGGTTGCCGGTCGCGAAGGCAATCGGGCGGTCGCGGCTCGCCGCATCGACCGACGGGCCGACGTCGAACGGACTCTGCCCGTCGTCGGTGAGGACGTCGACGGCATCGCGGTGCGATCCCATCCGGATGCGGGTCGGCGCATCGGTCGGCCCGACCTCGGACAGCAGGGTCAGGATCAGCACGGTATGGGGGCGTCGGCTCACCACCCATGACCCGCCCTCGCGCGGCGTGTTTGCGTCGATGTGCCAGCCACGGTCATCGACCGTCGGCGGCAGCGGAAAACGGACCGGGATGTTGCCCAGGGCGCCCCGGGGCGTCCACCCACCGACGCCGCAGATCGCGTCGAGCGCCTCGGTCAATTCCGCACTGTTGGCGAGCACTCCGAATGGGCCGGCGCCCACCATGTCCGACGCCCAGCGCACCGGTTCGGTCCAGCCCGCGGAGTCGTCCTCGGACAACCCCAGTTGCGCCCACAGACCCGCCCGCGCACGGTCTGCCGCGCTCCGCAATGACGGACGCTCGATCTTGACGAAGCCCTTCTCGATGAAGGTCTCGGCGATGGACGGGTTGGGGTCGGTCACCGTCGCAGCGTCGCATCGATCACGTCCCGGCGCGAGCGGTTTTCCCGTCCGGCCGGGCCGTCATGAGCGAACGCTGTCGTCGTCACTGACGAACGATGCACAGTCGACGAGAAACGACGCACAGTCGACGAAAATCGACGCACGATCAACGCAGAGCTTGATCGATCAGGACTTCGGCGGCGGCTCGTGCATCGTCGGCGGCACGCGCCGAGCCGGCGATCGCCGCCGTGGTCTGGGCCCCCTCGGCGAGGATGGACAGCTGCGCGCCGAGGCCGTCGGGGCCTCCCAGTTCGCCCACCAGCCCGGCGACGTATCGCTGGAAATCAGCTTTCTGCGCACGAACCGCCGCAGCGACCGAGGGCATCTCGGCCCCCAGTTCCCCGTAGGCGTTGATGAACGCGCATCCGCGGAATTCGTCGGTTCCGAACCATTCGAGCAGGAAGTCGAACACGGCGAGCAATTTCTCTCGCGGCGACGACAATCCGTCGGCACATGCGGCGATCCCGGCGTTCCACTGCCGGGTGCGGTCCTCGAGCACGGCGAGGATCAGCGCCTCCTTCGAGGGGAACATCGAATAGATCCGCTTCAGGGACACCCCCGCGGCATCGCGGACCTTGTCCATTCCGACAGCGTGGACGCCGTGCGCGTTGAACAGCTGGTCAGCGGCACGGACCACCTGCTCTCGCGGGTCCACTGTGTCGGTCACCCGGAACTCCTCTTCAACCTGTTCCCACGCAGGGGTTGCGCGGGGAACGATCGTTCTCTAGTGTAGCAATCACCGGCGAGAACGAACGTTCTCCCGCCCGCCGCACCGATCCCGATCTCGATCGGTCGCCTCAGCAGAGAGAAGTGATCGCAATGGGCTACATCAAAGTCGGCACCGAGAACTCGACCGACATCGAGCTGTACTACGAAGATCACGGCGCAGGCCAGGCCGTCGTGCTGATCCACGGCTACCCGCTCGACGGCAACAGCTGGGAGCTGCAGGCGCGCGAGCTCATCGACGCCGGCTACCGCGTGATCACGTACGACCGTCGCGGATTCGGGAAATCCAGCAAGGTCGGCACCGGTTACCACTACGACACCTTCGCCGCGGACCTCGACACCGTGCTGACCACGCTCGACCTCCGCGACGTCATCTTGGTCGGATTCTCCATGGGCACCGGCGAACTCGCCCGCTACGCCAAGAACCACGGCACGGACCGCATCGCGAAGTTCGCGTTCCTGGCCTCGCTCGAGCCGTTCCTGGTCAAGACCGACGACAACCCCGAAGGCGTCGACCGGTCCGTCTTCGAGGGCATCGCCGCGGCGGCCAAGGAGAACCGCTACGCCTGGTACACCCAGTTCTACAAGGACTTCTACAACCTCGACGACAATCTCGGCACCCGCATCACCCAGGAGGTCGTCGACGCGAACTGGAACACCGCCGTCGGCAGCGCACCGGTCGCCGCCTACGCGGTCGTCCCCACCTGGATCGAAGATTTCCGCGAAGATGTTGCGGCAGTTCGCGACTCGGGCAAGCCGACGCTGATCCTGCACGGCACCGCGGACAACATCCTGCCGATCGATGCCAGCGGACGGCGGTTCCACCAGGCCGTCCCGGACGCCGAGTACGTCGAGATCCCCGACGCCCCCCATGGCCTGCTCTGGACTCACGCCGCTGAGGTGAACGAGGCGCTGTTGGGGTTCGTTCAGAAGTGAGCGCCCCGGGGTGGGTTCAGCAGCGAGCACACCCTCGGTGAGCAGGACGGCCGCCGGATGGTTTCCCATCCGGCGGCCGTTTGGCGTCTGAGCCCTACCGGGCGTCGCCCTCGACGTGGGCCGCGCCCTCGGCGGTCTCGTCGGACGCGTCCGCGTCCTTGTTGTCGGCGAGGGGGTCGTAACCCGGCACACCCTCGAGCACCGTCAGTTCCTGATCGATGGCGGCCGAGACGGCCTTGGCATCTTCCTTGATCTTGCGGATGAAGTCCGACATCGTCTGCTCCTCGCTCATCGTCCGGTCGCGCTTGCAACCGTGAATTCATGATAGGACGCGGCCCGCAACGCCTTCGACGATTGCGCACCGGATGCGCGATCAGTCCCGGAACATGGCCTCATACGACGACGCCAAGGCCGGGTAGTAGGCATCCCAGTCGACCTCGGCGACACTGCGGCCCCCCTCGGCTGCGACCAGACGATCGAGGTAGTACTCCCACCCGGGACCGACGTTCTCGGCCGAGTCCGGTCTCGGTAACCCCTGCGCAAAGGTGAGAGTGGTTGTCCCATCGGCTTCGGTGAGATCGAGCTCCAGCCGCCAGACCTCGCCGTCACCGTCGCCGCCGGGCGACTTCGACTCGACGACGAGCCGACGCGGCGGATCGCACTCCAGGATCGAGAACCGTTCGGACTCCACGTCGTCCCCCTCGGCGGTCATCCGGAAGTCGACGACACCGTCGGCCGGATCGCCCGCCCACGTGCCGATCCACCGCTCGAGCCGAGACGGTTCGGTGATCGCCGCCCACACGGCGTCGACAGGCGCGGTGAAGGCTCGCTCCAGTACGACGTGGGGCACACCGGCCCTGATCTCTCGACGGCCCGTGGCCGTCAGTTCGGCGCTCATCCTGTCTCCTTGTGTCGGCTGGCGGAATCTTGTTGTGTGGAAGCGGAATCCAGAGAGTCGGCCTCCGCGTCACGTTGGCCGCGTTCGCGCACGGTGCGTCGCACCTCGAGGTCGAGCGCATCGAGATGGCGATCGTCGAATCTCGGCTCGACGACCTCCGAGTCCACGGCGTCGAGCCACGCCCGAACCGGGGCAAGCGCACCAGGTACGAGTTCGTAGTGCCGCTCGCGCCCCTGATCGACGACGGTCGTCATGCCGGCCTCACCCAGCACCCGGAGGTGTCGCGAGATCGCGGGCCGGCTGATCGGGTGGTCGGCGGCGAGATCGACGACACGCGCGGGGCCTCGAGCGAGCCGCTCGATGAGGGCTCGACGCACCGGATCGGCGATCACCTCGAACTCGTCCACACCACATTGGTAACATACGAGTTACCAATGTGGGAAGTGCCTACGTTCGAATCGGACGCGCGAGCGCCAGCCCGATCCGCGCGACCATGTCGTCGACGGCGAACTTCGGCTTCACGTTCATGTCGAGCGCCTCACGGCAGGCGAGCACGGCCTCGACGCACTGCAGCAGTTGCTCGGGCTCGGCATAATCGGCGAGCGGGTTCGCGAGGTCGTCAGCCTTGTCCGGGTGCATCGCGGTGACCTGCGCGCCCACCCCGACGACGAGTGCGTCGCGGAACAGCGCGGCGAGGTCGACCAGCGCGCGGTCGAGGACGTCGCGGCCGACGCGCGTGGCCCGCGACTTCTGCCGCTTCTCCAGTTCTTTGAGCGCGCCGGCACTACCGCGTGGCATCCGCGCAGTGCCCTTGCCGGTACCGCCCGCACCGAGCGCGGTCTTCATCTCCTCGGTCTCGGCCACGTCGAGTTCGGCACTGATCGCCTTGGCGGCCTCGTCGGCCGACCGGACCAGCTCCTCGGCTGCGGCGTACGCGGTCGAGTCCCGGGAGGCGGCACGCGCCAGCCCAAGGGCCTTCTCGCGTTGCGTGCGCGCATCCGGGTCGGTCGCCAGCCGGCGCGCGCGACCGATGTGACCGCCGCACACCGACGCCGCCCATCTCGCCTGCTCCGGGTCGAGGCCGTCCCGCTCGACGAGAACCCGCTCGATGTCGGCGGTCGTCGGCGTGACGAGCGCGACGTGCCGACAGCGGGACCGCAGCGTCACCGAGATGTCCTCCGGGTCGACCGACGGCGCGCACAACAGGAACACCGTTCGCGACGGCGGTTCCTCGACGACCTTCAGCAGCGCATTCGCGGCCTGCTCGGTGAGTCGGTCGGCGTCCTCCACGATGACGATCTGCCAGCGTCCCGTCCCCGGCCGGCGGGCGGCGGCCTGGACGATGTCCCGCATGGCCCCCACGGCGAGACTCAACCCTTCCGGCACCACATGGCGGACGTCGGCGTGGGTCTTGGCCATCACGGTGACGCAGGCGCGGCACTCGCCGCAGCCGATGTTCGCGGCATCGGGCGATTGACACTGGAGCGCCGCGGCGAAGCACTGCGCGGCCACCGACCGGCCGCTGCCCGGCGGCCCCGTGAACAACCACGAATGGGTCATCGATGCCCGCGACCATCCCGCGTCGACGGCCGGGATCTCATCGTCGGCGAGGAATAGGTCGGCCGAGGCCCCCGCGTCGAGCCTCGCCGCCAGAACCCGTGCGGCGCGCGCGGCCGCCCGCAGATCGTCGGCGATGGCCTCTTGCCCGGTCAGCCGATCGAAGACATTTGTCACAGCAACACCCTAATCCGCAGTTCGGACACGCCTGAGACACGGAACCGTGTTTAACGATTGCAAGCAGCCAGCTACCGTGGTCTCCGTGGTTCAACAACGGTCGCGGTGGTCAAAGGGCCTGCATCTGGCCCGATGGCTGATTCATACGCCGTGGCCGATTCTCGCGCTCGACATGTTGCGGGCGAATCTCGTCGGCGCACTGTTCACCTTCGCGTTCCTGCGTTTCGGCATGCCGATCCAGGATTCGATCAGCCTCGACGAGATCACCGCGCTGAACCAGGTCATCTTCGCGGCCTACCTGCTGATCGCCATGGTGATCGGCGGCTTCGCCAGCATCCAGCTGTCCCTACCGGTGCTCATCTGGCATCGGCGCCGCACCCGGCTCGACAACGAGGCCGCGCGACGCCGCGCACTCGCTCTGCCGATGCTGCTGACCGCGGTCAACGCCGCGCTGTGGGTGGTCGGCGGCACACTGTTCACACTGGTCAACCTGACCGTGTCGTCGAAGAACGCCTTCATCGTGGCCATCGCCAGCACGATCGGCGCGATGGTGACGTGTGCGCTGAGCTACATGCAGGCGGAGAAGGTCATGCGGCCGATCACCGTCGCGGCGATGGCCAACAATCCCGACAACGCGATCGCTCCCAGCGTCACCACCCGCATCACCGCCTTCTGGGTGATCAGCGTCGTGGCGCCGATGCTCGTGATCATCGGGATGATCGTGCTCCACCGGCTCGGGATCATCGAGGCCGACTCCACCGGCCTCGAACGCCCGATCCTGTGGATGGCCATCTCCGCACTGGCGTTCAGCGTCATCGCGATCGTGCGCGTCGTGGCCGCCATCAACGATCCGATCAAACAGCTGCGCCGCGCGCAGGCCAAGGTCAGCGAGAACGACCTCAATGTCGCGGTCAAGATCTACGACGGCAGCGACCTCGGCCTGCTGCAGGCCGGCTTCAACGACATGGTCGCCGATCTGCGGGAACGTCAGCAGCTCCGCAACCTGTTCGGCCGCTACGTCGGCGAGGATGTCGCCCGGCGCGCCATCGAGACCGGCACCGAGCTGGGCGGCGAGGAGCGCTATGTCGGCGTCCTGTTCGTCGACATCGTCGGCTCGACGCGACTGGCGGTCAATCGGCCACCGCGCGAGATCGTCGAGCTGCTCAACGAGTTCTTCCGGGTCGTCGTCGGCGTCGTCGGACGCCACGGCGGATTCGTCAACAAGTTCCAGGGCGACGCGGCGCTCGCGATCTTCGGGGCACCGCTCGACCTCGACGACTTCGCCGGCCGCGCACTCGCGTCCGCGCGCGAGCTGCGGGCCGAGCTCTACGAGTCCCTCGGTGACACCGACATCGGCATCGGGGTGTCGGCCGGCAAGGCCATCGCCGGACACATCGGCGCCGAACAGCGACTCGAGTACACCGTCATCGGCGACCCGGTCAACGAGGCGGCCCGCCTGACCGAACTCGCGAAAGATGAACCCACACGCGTTCTCGGGTCGGCGCGCGCCGTGTTCCTGGCATCCCACGAAGAAGCCGAGCACTGGGAGATCGGCGAGGGCGTCGAACTCCGCGGCCGCGGGATCGAGACGCTTCTCGCGCGCCCGCAACTCGAGCCGGACCGGTCGGCCTGAGCGACGCCCCGGGCGTCACTCGGCGTCCGGGGTCGCCTTCTTCGCAGCTGTCTTCTTCGCGGTGGTCTTCTTCGCTGCCGTCTTCTTGGCAGTGGTCTTCTTGGCCGCCGTCTTCTTGGCCGCCGTCTTCTTCGCCGCGGCCTTCTTGGCCGGAGCCTTCTTGGCCGGAGCCTTCTTGGCCGCCTTCTTCGTGGCCTTCTTGGCGGGGCCGCGCGCGCGCCGATCGGCGAGCAGTTCCATCGCGCGTTCCGGCGTGATCGAGGCGACCTCGTCGCCCTTGCGCAGGCTCGCGTTGGTCTCGCCGTCGGTCACGTACGGTCCGAAGCGGCCGTCCTTGATGACCATCGGCTTGCCGCTGACCTCGTCGTCCTTGCCGAGTTCACGGAGCGGCGGTGCGGCAGCCTGCCGACCGCGGCGCTTGGGCTCGGAGTAGATCTTGAGGGCCTCGTCGAGGGTGATCTCGAACAGCTGCTCCTCGGAACCGAGCGACCGCGAGTCCGACCCCTTCTTGAGGTAGGGACCGTACCGGCCGTTCTGCGCGGTGATCTCGTCGCCGGACTCCGGGTCGACGCCGACGACACGCGGCAGCGACAGGAGCTTCAGCGCATCGTCGAGCGTGACCGTCGAGATGTCCATCGTCTTGAACAGCGAGCCGGTGCGCGGCTTGGGACCGGCCTTCTTCGCAGCCTTCTTCGCGGTCTTCTTGGCCGCGGGCTTCGTCTTCGTCGCCGTGCCGCCGCCCGGCGCGTCGAGCGGGACGACGTCGCCGTCGGCGGAATCGGAACCGCCGGTGCCACCGCCGGCCCCGCCATCGCGCGGGGTCGGGCCCGCGGGGATGGTCGCCGGGGTGTCGCCGTCGTCGTCATCGTCGTCCGACGGCAGGATCTCGGTCACGTACGGACCGAACCGGCCTTCCTTGGCGACGATCTCGTGGCCCGTCGCCGGGTCCGTGCCCAGCGAGCGGCCCTCTTGCGGTGTGGCGAACAGCTTTTCGGCGATCGCGAGAGTCAGCTCGTCCGGCGTGATGTCGGCGGGCAGGTTGGCGCGCTGCAGATCCGGCTCGGCGTCGGGCGACGTCGCGACGTTGCGCTCCAGGTACGGCCCGAATCGGCCGACCCGCACGTAGATCGGACGCCCTTCCTCGTCGTTGAACAGGCGGATCGAGTTGACCTGCCGGGCGTCGATCTCTTCGAGGTTGACGCCGACGAGCTTCTTGAGTCCGCCGTACTGCGCGATCGCCGAATGGGCGGAACGGTTCTCGCCGTCGGCACCCGGGTGGTCATCGCCGAAGTAGAACTCCGTCAACCACTTCGTCCGGTTCTCGTTGCCGGTCGCGATCTGGTCGAGGTCGTCCTCCAGGGTCGCGGTGAAGTCGTAGTCGACGAGGCTCTGGAAGTACGCCTCGAGCAGACCGACGACCGCGAAGGCGATCCACGACGGCACGAGGGCGTTGCCCTTCTTCACCACGTAGCCGCGGTCCTGGATGGTGCCGATGATCGAGGCGTAGGTCGACGGGCGGCCGATGCCGAGTTCCTCGAGCACCTTCACCAGCGAGGCCTCGGTGAAGCGTGCGGGCGGGTTGGTCGAGTGACCGTCCGCGGTCAGGTCGGTCGCCGTCAGCGACTGGCCCTCGGTCAGCTGCGGGAGCCGGTTCTCGGCGTCGTCGGCCTGGCCGCCACTCTGCTCGTCCACGGTCTCGACATACGCCGACAGGAAGCCGGGGAAGGTGATCGTGCGGCCCGACGCGGCAAACGTCGCGCGCTCTCCGGTGGAGGCGGTCCCTGCGATGCGCAGGCTCAGCGTGGTGCCCTTGGCATCGGCCATCTGCGAGGCGACGGTGCGCTGCCAGATCAGCTCGTAGAGGCGGAACTCGTCGGCCTCGAGCTGCCCCGCGACCTGGCCGGGGGTACGGAAGGTCTCGCCGGCGGGCCGGATCGCCTCGTGCGCCTCCTGAGCGTTCTTCACCTTGCGGGTGTACTGCCGGGGCGTCGGATGGACGAAGTTGTCGCCGTAGAGCTCGCGGGCCTGCGCACGGGCGGCGTTGATCGCCGACTCGCTCAGGCTCGTCGAGTCGGTACGCATGTAGGTGATGAAGCCGTTCTCGTACAGGCGCTGCGCGATCCGCATCGTGCGGTCGGAGGTGAAGCGCAGCTTCCGGCCGGCCTCCTGCTGCAGCGTCGAGGTCATGAACGGCGCATACGGACGACGCGTGTAGGGCTTCTCCTCGACCGACGTCACGGTCATCGCCGCGCCCCGCAGACCGGCTGCCAGCCCCTCGGCGCGGTCGGCGTCGAGCACGATCACCCCGTCGGACTTCTTCAGCGCACCCGTGGACTCGAAGTCTCGGCCGGTGGCGACACGGGCATCGTCGACGTTGACCAGTCGCGCCTTGAAGGTCTGGGGGTTGCCGACACCGGCATCTGCGTCGGCATCCATCGTCGCCGAGATGTCCCAGTACTCGGCCGACACGAACGCCATTCGCTCGCGTTCGCGCTCGACGATGATCCGCGTGGCCACCGATTGCACGCGGCCTGCCGACAGCTTCGGCATGACCTTCTTCCACAGCACCGGCGACACCTCGTAGCCGTACAGGCGGTCGAGGATGCGTCGGGTCTCCTGCGCGTCGACGAGGTCGATGTCGAGGTCACGCGGATTCTCGGCGGCCGCCCGGATGGCCGGTTCGGTGATCTCGTGGAACACCATGCGCTTGACCGGGATCTTCGGCTTGAGCGTCTCGAGGAGATGCCAGGCGATCGCCTCCCCCTCGCGGTCACCGTCGGTGGCGAGGTAGAGCTCGTCGACGTCCTTCATCAGGGACTTGAGTTCGCTGACGGTCGACTTCTTGTCGGGCGACACCACGTACAGCGGCTCGAAGTTCTCGTCGACGTTGACCCCGAGACGGGCCCACGGCTGACCCTTGTACTTGGCCGGCACGTCGGCGGCGCCACGCGGGAGGTCGCGGATGTGCCCGCGGGAGGACTCCACCACATAGTTCGACCCGAGGTAGCCGGCGATCTTGCGGGCTTTGGTCGGCGACTCGACGATCACGAGGCGTCGGGTGGCCCCACTCGAGCGGGATGCGGTGCTGGTCTCTGCCACCGGGGCGTCCTTTGGTTGACTGGGTGGAGAACGTTCCTGCGTGTCAGTTCAGGTGTGTTCGATGGGTTTGTACCTTATGTATAGCGCCGTTTGCACATCTGAATTCCGCGCCGGACCCCAGCGAGCGACGGATCCGCCGGCACTTTGACACGTTCTACCAGTTCAGAGCCTCGAGTGTGGGATGGCTAATGCTCGTCCACCGGCGGCCAGTCCGCGACGGCCTCGGCGCAGGGCGGCACTCCGACGTACTCGTGCAGGCGCGACAGTCGCCGATGGCCGGCGATCCGCAGTGCCGGCGAATGCCCACGCGTACCGACCAGGGTGGGCGCGATGCCGACACGCATCAGCGCGGTGGCGAGCGCGGCGTGCGACTCCGGGGCGTGCGGATCCAAACCGAGTTGGTAGCGACCGTCGTCCAGGTGGCCTGCGGCGATCACCCACAGACGCAGTGCCCGGTAACTCGGAACCCAGCCGGACGGCATCGCCTTCACCGCTCCCGCCGACCATGCCTTGTGCAGCGGGTCCAGTTCATGACAGGAGGCGGTGCGTGCCAGTGGAGTGCCCTCGTCCGACGCCGTCGACTCGGCGTCGAGTCCGGCCGCACGCATCTCTACGACGATCTGTTCGGCCCGCCAGCGGTCGGCCACCACGATCGAGACCCGCGTACCGGTTTCGGAGCGGACGGACTGTCCGTGCGCCGCGAGCAACCCCGCGAGATCGGCGTACGCGGGCTGTTCGGTCTCGGCAGAGAAAAACGACAACTGGCCCACGAGTCGAGACTAGTGGTGTGCCTCGGAAACCGGTGGGAGGTTTCCCAGGGAGCGATCGGTGATCGGCACGACGAAGAAGGAGGTATGGGAGCGCGGACAGAGGCGCATTGTGGGGCACGGACAACAAACCGCTCCCGCCTCGACGAATCGAAACGGGAGCGGTGGTTCGCCCCGACTGCGTGGTGCAGTCACACACGGGTGTTCTCAGACGGCGCGGACGCCGGTGGCCTGCGGCCCCTTGGTGCCCTGTCCGACCTCGAACTCGACCCGCTGGTTCTCCTCGAGGGTGCGGAAACCGGATCCCTGGATCTCGGAATAGTGGACGAACACGTCGTCGGAACCCTCATCAGGCGCGATGAAGCCGAAGCCCTTTTCCGCGTTGAACCACTTCACAGTTCCCTGTGCCATTCTTGCAATCCTTTACATATCAACTGTCGCGACACGATGGGTCATCGTGTCGTGGCCGGTCGACCGCCATACCTCAAAGAGCCCCGCGAAGATCTGCATCGATCCGCCAAACTAACCTCAGTACCACGGCTGCAACATGCTTGTCGCCCACCGGGCGGTGGGTCGCGAAAGCTGCGGCCGGAACCAGTCAATCATGTTCGGCCCCCCAGCGATAGTCACACGAACCAAAGTGAGTCAAAACCTCGTCAAACTTCAGAGCAACGACATCAGCCGGTAACATCGCCGCAGGTCAGGAGACCTGTAGCCGCGACACTATTTCGAAGAGTTGTCACCAGAAGATGCAGTACTCCACATTCGGGACAGGACTACTGGCCCGGACCCTCGCGGGTTCCGACGCCGACCCCTCCCCCCTCACCCACCTGTCGGTAATCCCGTCGCGCTCAGCATCTTTCGTCGAGTGGCCGGGATGGGTGCCGCAACCGCTGATCGACGCCTACGCCGACAACGGCATCGAGAAGGTGTGGACTCATCAGGCGAGCGCGGCCGACGCCGCATTCCACGGAAATCATGTCGCTATTTGCACGGGTACCGCATCGGGCAAATCCCTGTCGTATCAAATGCCCATTCTCACTGCTTTGCTGAACGAAAAGAATGCGACGGCGCTATACCTCGCGCCGACAAAAGCACTCGGCGCCGACCAGATCCGGGCGGTGTCGTCGATCATCGCCGGACGACCGGAGTTCGGGCACCTGCAGCCGTGCGCATACGACGGCGACACCGACCCCGAGATCCGGCAATGGGCGCGTGCGCATTCGCGCTGGATCTTCACCAACCCCGACATGCTGCACATCGGCATCCTGTCCCACCATCACCGGTGGCGACAGTTCTTCCGACATCTTCGATTCATCGTCGTCGACGAATGTCACCACTACCGTGGGGTGTTCGGCTCGCACACCGCGCTGGTGATGCGGCGGTTGCTGCGCATCGCGCGGGCCGCAGGCGCCGACCCGATCGTCATCGGGGCGAGTGCGACGGTCGCCGAGCCGGCGGAGGCGCTGGGAAGGCTGATCGGCGAGCCCGCGGTGGCGGTGACCGAGGACGGGTCTCCCCGCGGTGAGCGGACCGTCGCCCTCTGGGAGCCCAACTTCCTGCCGGTGGTCACCGGGGAGAACGGCGCACCGGTGCGCCGCTCGGCCGGGGCCGAATCCGCGCGACTGCTGGCCGATTTCGTGGTGGAGGGGGCTCGCACACTGTGCTTCGCGCGCAGCCGACGAGGCGTGGAGCTCACCGCGCTCAGTGCGCGACACCTGTTGTCGCAGAGCGCCCCCGAGCTCGAGTCCCGGATCGGGGCCTACCGCGCCGGTTATCTGGCCGACGACCGCCGCCGTCTCGAGAAGGCCATCTCCGACGGCGAACTGCTCGGCGTGGCCACCACCAACGCGCTCGAACTCGGCGTCGACATCAGCGGACTCGACGCCGTGATCGTCAGTGGATATCCCGGCACGGTCGCCTCGTTCTGGCAGCAGGCCGGACGGGCGGGACGCCAGCGCGAGTCCGGCGATTCGCTCGTCGTGCTCGTCGCGCGCGATGACCCACTCGACACCTACCTCGTGCACCACCCCGAGTCGCTGCTCGGCAAGCCCGTCGAGGCCACGGTCACCGACCCGGCCAATCCGTACATCCTGGGCCCGCACCTGTTGTGCGCTGCCATGGAGAAGCCGCTGTCGGACACAGAGATCGACGCCTGGAATGCACACGACGTGGCACATGACCTCGCCGCCGAGGGTCTGCTCCGCAAACGCAAGTCGGGCTGGTACGTCACCGCCGGGACCGAACCCCACGCCGACGTCGACATCCGCGGCGGCATCGGTGGTCAGGTCCTCATCGTCGACACCACGACGTCGCAACTGCTCGGCACGGTCGACACCGGCCGGGCCATGTCCACGGTGCACCCCGGCGCCGTCCACATCCACCAGGGCGAAAGCTATCTCGTCGACGAGCTCGACCTCGACGACGGTCTCGCG
Source organism: Gordonia terrae (assembly GCF_001698225.1). Lineage (NCBI taxonomy): Bacteria > Bacillati > Actinomycetota > Actinomycetes > Mycobacteriales > Gordoniaceae > Gordonia > Gordonia terrae. The sequence goes on along the minus strand of NZ_CP016594.1, from coordinate 644,760 downwards.
CTGACACACCCCGAGGACCCGGACTGGACGACGTCGGCGCGAGAGACGACCGACGTCACCGTGACCGTGACCCTCGCGAGCCGACGGTTCGGTCCGCTGACGGTCGCGTTCGTGGAGGTCGACGTCACGCACCAGGTCGTGGGGTATCTGCGCACGTTGCGGACCGGCGAGGTGCTCGACGCCGTCGAACTCGACATGCCCGAACAGACACTCAGTACCCGCGCGGTGATGTACACCCTCACACCGGAGTCGCTCGCCGACGCCGGCATCGACGAGACCCGGCTCCCCGGCTCTCTCCACGCCGCCGAGCATGCGGCCATCGGCCTCCTTCCCCTGGTGGCCACCTGCGACCGCTGGGACATCGGTGGACTCTCCACCGACCTCCACCCGGACACCGGGCTGCCGACGGTCTTCGTCTACGACGGGTACATGGGCGGTGCCGGCTTCGCCGAACGGGGGCACTCGGCCTTCCTGACCTGGATCGACGCCACCCGGGACGCGGTGGCCGGCTGCGGGTGCGAGAGCGGCTGCCCGTCCTGCGTCCAGAGCCCCAAGTGCGGCAACGGCAACGACCCGCTGGACAAGAATGGCGCAGTGGCCGTCCTGGATCTTCTCCGTCGGGAATACTTGGCCCATGCATGACGAGGCATCCGACCGGGGAACCCACACGTACCGTCAGGTCACCCGCCCCTCCCGTGCCTTCTTCCTGCTCGCCCGGCCGACGCAGAACACCGACCAGTTGCCGTCCTCCATCGGCGAACGCGACGTGTTCTTCTCCGAAGAGGAGGCACTCGACGCCCTCGACCTCCACTACGCCTGGTGCGCTGCCCGGTCCGGCGGGTTCACCGATGTCGTGACGACGGCGCAGTGGTACCTCCAGACGGCGATGGTCGGGCCACGGGTGACCGCGTCGCTCGGCGAGGTCTATCTGGCTTCCTCCGATGCCCAATCCGGCGAGATCTGGGCAGCAGCAGGAGGTTTCCTCACCGAGGGCGAGCTCATCCACTGGTCGTCGTTCGTTCGGGCTGCCCGGTCGTGGATTCCCTTGAACACCGGCACCGACGGATTCGAACTCGCGTACCGCGGTGACACCGAGGTTCACTTTCACCAATTGTGGTTTGCCCCCATGCAATCCATCCGCGTGTACCCGAAGCAGATCGCCGTCGACTCGGACGGGCTCGGGTGAGCCGTGCCCGGGCGGCGTCAGTCGATCGGCCCCGCCCGGGCCTGTGCGGTGGCGTGATTCGTCCCGAGGCTTCCGAGTTCGACCGGCACCCGTACCGTCACCACCACGTCATCGCCGTCGACACGACACCCGACCAGTTCTGCGCGGGGTCGTTGACGGCCGGCCAGGTCGTGCGCGGCCGCACACGGATTCACCTCGCCGGCGACGTGATCGATCGCCGCGGCCAGTGCCGACAGATCGGCCGCCGACTGCGCCCGGTGCCGGGCGAGCACCGCGCCCCCGACGTAGATCACCATCACGAGGACGGCGGCGAATGCCGCGATCGCGAATGCACCCAGTACGGTCGCGTGACCGTCATCGTCCACGACCAGTCCCCGGCCGGCCGTCATGGTCCGACCCCCGGCGCGAACATCACCTGATCCGCACCCGTCGGCTCCTTCGCCGCCACCGCCCGTGCCGACATCGTCAGACCCGGCAGCATCGCCACCTCCGACCTGACCTCGACGACGACATTCTCGTCCGAGGCCGAGATCGACACGCGTACAGCGTCACCGACGAGCCGCCGGGCGGCCTCCCGCGCCGAGGAATCCCCCGCGGCGGACAGTCGCGCCACCTCTCGTGCCGCATCGGTACATCGGATCTGCGTGGTCACCGCGGCGATGGCGCCGACCGCGATCAGCACCGTGACGACAATCGCGGCGATCGCGTACGCGGCCTCGACGGTCACCATCCCCGATTCGTCGACGGCCAAGCGTCGCAATCGTTGTGACCCGATCATCAGCCGACCGAGGTGTTGAGCGCCTTCCCGATGATGCCGGTCAACGCGCTCACGATGTTGTCACCGGTGACGACCGTGTAGAGGATCGCACCGAACGCGGCCGCGGCAATGGTCCCGATTGCGTACTCCGCGGTCGACATCCCTTCCTCGTCGGTCATGAGCCGGGTCAGGTGCGCGCCGAGACGTTCGGTCACGGCGCCGGGGTCGTGCGCGGCGGGAGCGTCGTGAGTCCGGAAAATGGTGCGTGACATGATCTCTCCTGAGAGTCGATGGAACCGCGGGCCGATCTGGTCCGAGCACTTGCGGTGTTGCAGGTACTTGGACGCGCCGGGCGCCGATTCGGATCCCTCGGATTTCGAGACCATGCCGAGCCCTGGCCGGACCCGGACGACGACTGCCTACGAGGTCGACCACACCCCGAGTTCGTTGCCGCTCGGATCCGTGAAATGGAACCGTCGGCCGCCGGGAAAAGCGTAGGGTCCGTTGACGATCTCGCCGCCGGCGGCGCGAACCTGTTCCGCCGTGGCGTCCAGGTCGTCGGAGTAGAGCAGCACGAGCGGGCCACCGCGCACCGCAGCCGTCTCGCTCGTCGCGAGGCCACCGACCTCGGGCAGGTCGGGACCGCCCGGGTTCACGATCCCCGCGTACGCGGGCCCGTAGTCGTTGAACTGCCAGCCGAACGCCGACGAATAGAACGCCTGTGCCGCGGCGGAGTCGGTGACGGTGAGTTCGATGTAGTCGATTGCGTGGTGTCGGGAACCTGAGTCGGTCATGGGTCCATTGTGCGTCCTCGCACCGACAGCGCGTCAGACCGAACCCAGAACCGTCGAGGCGAGGCCGACGACGACCGGAACGATACCGAGGCAGATGAATGCGGGTAGGAAGCACAATCCGAGCGGGCCGCTGATGGCGACACCGGCCCGCTCGGCGGCGGCGAGGGCGTCGTCGTGGGCCCGGCGCCGCACGTCCTCGGCGAGTTCGGCGAGCCCGCCCGCGAGCGACGAGCCGGCCCGCGCCGAGCGACGAGCCATCGCGGCGAGCGCGTCGAGGTGGTCGTCGGAGGCCGCGCCGTTCGACCCGTCGATCAACGCCGACCACGCCGCGTCCGGATCGGCACCGAGCTGCAGCAGGTCGGCGACGTGGGCGAGGGGCCCGGCCATCGACGCCGGTGCGCGCTCGGCGACCACCGACGCCGCGGTCCCCACCGGGAGTCCGGCACGTAGGCACACGGCGAACAGATCGAATGCCGACGCGACCGCGAACGGGTCGTCGGGAGCAGGTCCGGCACCCAGCCACCGTGGCGTGCGATCCGGGGGCGGGGGCGGCCCGGTCACCCGGCACAGCAACCACCGCGGCGCCGGCCAGAGCCACAACGCCACGGCCAACAGGGCCGCGGACCAGGCGGCGCCCGCCATCCCGCCGGGCATCACCGCGCCAGCACCTTCCCGGTGATGCGCTCCGACCAGCCGATCCCAGCGGCCACCAGGCCACACCCGACCACCAGCAGAACGCCGCCCAGACCGCCACCGAGGAGGACCTGGATCGGTCCCGCACCCGTCGCCTGCCCCAGCGCGATCCCGAGCAGCGGCAGACCGGCCAGAACCGCTGCCGTCGCGCGTGGCCCCGACAGTCCGGCCCGTGTTCGATCCGCGAAACCCCGCCGTGCCTGCAGGTCCGAGCGCACCGCGCCGAGGAGGTCGCCCATCGGCAGACCGCGGTCGTCGGCGATCTGCCACGCCACACCGATACGACGCCACGACTCGCCACCCGCCGCGGCGTCGTCCCCGGACGTCGAATCGAGCACCGAACCACCCAGGGCGGCACGGCAGGCCATCGCCTCCAGGCCGTCGGCGATCGCTGATCCCGAACCCCCGTCACCGGGATCACGACGGCGGAGTTCGGCGACCGCGACCTCGCAGGCCCGCACCGGTGGCGCGCCGACCGACAGTTCGGCGATCATCAGCGACAGCGCGAGGAGCAGGTCGTCCGACCGACGATCGCGCGACTTCTCGGCCAGTCGGCGGCGGCGCACCCAGAGCACGACCGTCACGATGATCGCGGCCGCGATGGCGGCAGGCAATCCGCCCACCAGGGAGACACCGAAGGGCACCGCCATCGGAGCCAGCACGACCGGGGTGGATGACCGGCTGGGATCCTCGCCGCCGCAGCCAGCCAGGATTCGGTACGTCACCCGTGGCGGAGAAGTCATCAGTACCGCGACACCCGCAGCGGCCGACACCAGCGCGACGGCGACCGGAGTCGACATCACCGGCACTCCCCGGTAGCCGTCCCCCGGCCGGCGACCAGCGCGTCGAACTGCTGACGCTCCGTGGTGAAACCATTGTGGCGCAACCAGATCGGCACGATCATCACCCGCCCGGAGTCGTCCCGTCGGACGATCCCGATCTCGACGAGACCCCGTGCTCCACCCGCATTCCGTGCCACCCCGAGGACCACCTGCAACGCGGCACCCAGCTGACTGTGGAGGGCATCACGTCCCATACCTCCCAGCGCGGCAAGCGCTTCCATCCGCGCCGGCACCTCCGAGGTCGAGTTCGCGTGCACCGTACCGGCACTCCCGTCGTGACCGGTGTTCAGCGCCGTGAGCAGGTCGATGACCTCACTGCCTCGAACTTCGCCGACGATGATCCGGTCGGGTCTCATCCGAAGCGCCTGCCGGACGAGGGCCCGCACCGGGACCTCACCCACGCCCTCGACATTCGATGCCCGCGCGACCAGCCGTACCACCTGCGGGTGGCGCGGGGCGAGCTCGAGGGCGTCCTCCACACACACCACCCGCTCGCGCGGATCCATGGCGCCGATCAGCGCATTCAGCAGGGTCGTCTTCCCCGAGCCGGTGCCGCCGATCACCAGGAAGGCGAGCCGGTGGCGCAGGATGTCGGTGATGACCGGCACCACCTCGGACGGGATCGCGCCGTTGTCGATCAGGCTCGGCAGGTCCTTGGACGCCGAACGCAGAACCCGCAGTGAGATGCACGTCCCGTCCGCAGCGAGTGGCGGAATGATCGCGTGGAGCCGCACGGTGTACCCGCGGCGTCCGACGTTCGACAACTGCCCGTCGACCCAGGGCTGGGCGTCGTCGAGGCGTCGTCCGGCCCCGAGCGCGAGCCGGCCCGCCAGTCGACGCACCGACCCCTCGTCCGGAAATCGGATCGGCGTCGACTCGAGCCCGGAACCCCGATCCACCCACACCTCGTCCGGACCCGCCACCAGGATGTCGGCGATGTCGGGTTCGGCGAGGAGTTGCTCGAGCTTGCCCGCCCCGGTCAGTTCGGTCTGCAGGAATCGGAGCGCGGCGAGCAGGTCGGTGTCGCCGAGCACTCCCCCGGCCTCTGCCCGGATCGCGTCGGCGATGACGGCCGGACTCGGGTCGGCCGCGTCGGCGGCCAGACGCGAGCGCACCCGGTCCAACAGCGCTTCGTCGGCCTGCCCGTCCGTTCGTGCCCGCGTCATGATGCGAGCCGCCGTCGCTCGGCGACCCGCGAGTGCACCGTCGCGGCCGCGCGCCCGAGTGGGCTGCGAGGTCGCAGTCGCAACGGGCCACCTTCCAGCCGCACGGCCAGACGCGGGTCCGGGCGAAAGGCGGCGAGCAGTGGGAGTCCGATCGCGTCGGCGACCTGCTGTGGCCGTAGCCCGCCGGGCGAGGGTCCCCGCACGACGAGCTCGACGGCCACCTCGTCGCCGACGACACGGTCGACGATTCGTCGAGCGGCGGCGCATCCGCCGACGGTGGGAGTGGTCACCACCACCACGACGTCGGTGGATGCGATTGCCGCGCGCACCACGGGGTTGTCGGAGCGCGGCAGGTCGAGCACGACGAGATCGCCGTGCGTCTGTCCCGCATCGATGACCGCGGTGACGGCCTCCACGCTCAACCCGGCGGCGGGCAGTCGCTGGGAGGTCAGCACCGCGAGACCGTCATGCGCACTCGGCAGCGCCTGGTGGAGGGCCGTACCGCCGACGACCCCACCGTCGAGCGCGAGATCCTGCCAACGCAGCCCTGGGCGACGCTCGATGCCGAGCAGAAGGTCGGCACCTGCGCCCATGTCGTCGAGGTCGAGGAGAAGCGTGGGCGAGCCGGCGTCGGCCGACGTCAGCGCCACCGCGGCAGCCAGCGTCGATGCTCCGGCGCCGCCGTGTGCACCGATGACCGCGACGACGCCGGCCGGGCGGCGTCGAGGTACCCGACACTCGGTCAGCACGCGGACCAGGCGCCCCTCCTCGGCCGGCAGGGTCGACGCGTCCTCGGCACCCAGGTCCATCGCCATCCGCCAGGTGTGTGCCCCCGGCTCGGCAGCACTGACCAGCACGAGTCCAGGGCGACGGGGCGGGCGTATGCGGGACAGGACCGCGACCGCAGGCGGGTCCGCGACCACGGCCCGGGCCGTCAGCCACTCGCGTCGGCAGTCGTCGGCAGACCCGACGTGCACGAGGTAACCGGCTGCCGCGGCGCAGCGCGCGACGTCGTCGCGGAGGTCAGGGTCTACGAGAACCAGCAGTTCGTCGGGCATGCGGACGATCATGCGGCAGGCGGAGGACGCCGACCGGCCGGAACACCGCCGCCTGGGGATGGAGTCCGGGCCTGTGGACAACCGGGCGCGACCGCCGAATTTCCGCGGTAGAAAAGACCCCAGAAAGAGGACAACCCCGGCCAGGGGGGGAGGAGGCCGGGGTCGTCACGTTTCAGCCCCGGGGGGTCGGGCTGAAACGTGACGGTATGAGAACCGGGTACCGATGACTATACACACGGTTTCGGATTCTTTGCAAGCACAACAATCGCATTCGCGAATGTCCGTTCTACTCCTCGGTAACAAGTTCTGCGAAATACACGCGCCCCCTGTCCGCTATCGAGGAAACGCCTTTAGGACGCGCGAATCTTCGCAACGTCATTGCAACGTCTTCTCAGTGCGCCCAGCGGGCTCGCCACATGCCGCCTCGGGCCCCCGACACCTCGATGGGCGTTCGGTTCGCCTGCGCCCCAGTCGATCTCACCGAATTCGGCAACTGGTCCAACATTCCGGCGCCGAACGCTTGATGTGATCGGCATCACGGTGTAGAACAGTGGTTACGGAAACTCGGAAGGCCAAGTTCGATCCGGAAGAGAAGGAACGGACCCCCACGCCGAGCACTTCCCAGCACGGGCGGCAAGCACCCACGCGGAGCACGCCGCATATGGCAAAAGTGTTGTGCGCCTGCGACATCACAGTCAGGACGACCGACCGCCACCACTCGATGCGCCACCGCCTTCCTCTCATGAGGCGCCAGGCCCGGGAGGAATGGCCCACAGCTGGCAGCACGTGGACGGTCCGCAATCCCGACTCGTGGTCAATCGCCGAGGCGGTAACCACAGCCCACCAAGCACGCTTGGTAACTTGGGTCCGTGCTACGCGGGCGGCAACCGCGTCGTTTACGACGCCGGCGGCCGCCCGCAGTGCTGTCCGGGGCCGGCGCCGACCCCGGGACGCTAGCCCGCCCGCGCCGCGTCGGCGATCGATTTCGCCTCCGCCGCACCGGCTTCCAGGGCCTCGCAGCAGAAGACGATCCAATCCCGCAGGCCCGATTCGGTACCCGCCCCGAAGTTCGCCGCCAAGGTGCGGTACTCGCCGACCCGTTTGAACCAGGTCACCTCCGGCACGCCGAGACAGTGCGGGTCCAGACCGGTCGCAGCACTGACGAGGCGGGACGCGGCTCGGGCGACGACGCCATTGGCGGTCGGGAAGGCATCCACGGCGAGCAGCTCGCCGTGGACCACCGCGACGAGCACCGGCGCCGGGACCGACGTAGCACCGGTTGTCAACTGCCCCAACAGGTTGAGACGTTCACCCGCATCCGTCCCACTCCGTGGCCGTCCCAGCTCCTCGGGGTCCCCGACGAGGTCCGCCGCGGCCAGGGTGTGCAGCCGCGCCAGAGCCTGCGCAGGCGCCCGCCGGATCACGGCGGTCAGCGTGACGAGGGAGTCGCCGTCGAGCGCCTGCGACACCCGCATCGCGCCCGCCAGGATCGGATCGTCGAAGTCGCCGTCGCGCCGGAGTTCGACGCTTCCGCCGTCGATCGCGGCCGAGGACCGACCCGCGCGCCACGAGGCCTCGGTGGCCGTCTTGTCCCATCCTCGCAGGTTGGCGGGGTGCCGGTGGACCGCAGACAGGGCATCGCGCGCGCGGTCGGCAGCGTCGGCGACGCCGGGGAGTTCCAGCAGGGGCAGCAGCGGGTCGGTGGTCACGAACCGACGATAGTTGCGTCGTCGACACCCCGGCCAGGACGCCCCGGGTTGGACGATCGGATGGCCACCCCCCGCATCGAGAGTTACACCTTTCGGCGAATTGGAAACTCCGACGATCCATTGTTAGTCGTCGTTTCAGGAAATCCGTGTAGTCAATTGTTTGCGGGATATGTCAGAACTCTGATTGAAACGTCGGCGTGGGTCGTCGTACCGCACCCGGATGGGCGTACGACCGTTCGTCGTCGCTCACCTGCCGTTCATCGCGTATCGGTCGCGTTCGCATACGGGGCGGTTCCTGGCTCGACTCCTACGTGACTACGCTCACACTGTTTCCCCGTACTGACGTCGGGTCACCTTACTGTTGAGTGACCGCCGTCGACAGCGAAAGGCCCTTGTCACCGATGTCCTCCACCGTCCAGGCATTCCCACCCTCCGACGAGTTCGCCGCCCAGGCCAACGGCACCGCCGAGATGTACGACCATGCCGATGCCGATCGCCTCGAGTTCTGGGCCGAGCAGGCCCGGCGGCTGGAGTGGGCCACCGATTTCACCACCACCCTCGACTGGTCCGACGCACCCTTCGCCAAGTGGTTCGTCGGCGGCAAGCTGAACGTGGCCGTCAACTGCGTGGACCGCCACGTCGCCGCAGGAAAGGGCGACCGGGTCGCCATCCACTGGGTCGGCGAACCCGGCGACACCCGTGATCTCACCTACAGCCAGCTGCTCGCCGAGGTCAGCAAGGCGGCCAACTACTTCGCCTCCATCGGACTGGTCGCCGGCGACCGCGTCGCCATCTACATGCCGATGGTCCCCGAGGCCCTGATCTCGATGCTCGCCTGCGCCCGCCTCGGCCTCACCCACTCCGTGGTCTTCGCCGGCTTCTCCTCCGGCGCACTGCGCTCACGCGTCGACGACGCCGAGGCCAAACTCGTCATCACCACCGACGGCCAGTACCGCCGTGGCCAGCCGGCACCGCTGAAGACCCAGGTCGACGAGGCGCTCGGCACCGGCGCCGACGCCGCGAAGTCGGTCGAGAAGGTCCTGGTCGTGCGTCGCACCAACCACGACCCCGACCTCAACTGGGTCGAAGGACGCGACGTGTGGTGGGAAGACACCGTCGACGAGCAGTCCGACACCCACGAGGCCGAGGCGTTCGACGCCGAGCACCCGCTGTTCCTGCTCTACACCTCGGGGACCACCGGCAAGCCCAAGGGGATCGTCCACTCCTCGGGCGGCTACCTCACCCAGGTCAGCTACTCGTTCCACTACGTGTTCGACCACAAAGAAGGCCGCGACGTCTTCTGGTGCGGTGCCGACATCGGCTGGGTGACCGGCCACTCCTACCTCGTGTACGGCCCGCTCTCCAACGGCGCGACCGAAGTCGTCTACGAGGGAACCCCCAACTCCCCCAACGAGCACCGCCACTTCGAGATCATCGAGAAGTACGGCGTCACCATCTACTACATCGCGCCGACGCTGATCCGCACCTTCATGAAGTGGGGCCGCGAGATCCCCGACGCCCACGACCTGTCCACCATCCGGCTGCTCGGCAGCGTCGGCGAACCGATCAACCCCGAGGCCTGGAAGTGGTACCGCGAGGTCATCGGCGGAAACTCCGCGCCCATCGTCGACACCTGGTGGCAGACCGAGACCGGCGCCATCATGATCTCGCCGCTGCCCGGCGTCACCGCGACCAAGCCGGGATCGGCGATGAAGCCCCTGCCCGGCATCAGCGCCAACATCGTCGACGACCAGGGCAACCCCGTCGGTGCGGGCGAGCAGGGCTACCTCGTGCTCGACCAGCCGTGGCCGTCGATGCTGCGCGGCATCTGGGGCGACGACGAGCGATTCCGCGAAACCTACTGGTCCCGCTTCGCCGAGCAGGGCTGGTACTTCGCCGGTGACGGCGCCCGCTACGACGAGGACCACGCCCTCTGGGTCCTCGGACGTGTCGACGACGTCATGAATGTCTCCGGCCACCGCATCTCGACCGCCGAGGTCGAGTCCGCCCTCGTCGGCCATTCCGGTGTCGCCGAAGCCGCGGTCATCGGCGCCGCCGACGAGACCACCGGCCAGGGCATCGTCGCCTTCGTCATCCTGCGCGAGGGTGTGGAGAACACCGGTGATCAGCTGATCGCCGAACTGCGCCAGCAGGTGTCGGTGGAGATCTCACCGATCGCCAAGCCCCGCGAGATCAACGTCGTGCCCGAACTGCCCAAGACACGGTCGGGCAAGATCATGCGCCGCCTGCTCAAGGACGTCGCCGAAGGTCGCGAACTGGGCGACACCTCGACGCTCGTCGACCCGTCGGTGTTCGAGGCGATCCGCGCGAAGAAGGCCTGATCGGGCCCGGACGACCGCTCCCCCGCGAGCACTACTGTGTCGATGCGCCGCCGGCGGACTCCCGCCGGTGGCGCATCGCACGTCCGGGGAACTCACCGACGCACCCGAGGGTGGGGCGCCACCTCAGCGGCACTCGCATGGCAACATAAGGCGCATCTGCCGAACAACGGAGGATTCTGTGAGCCCCAACGAGCACGGCCTGCCCGACGCTGGCCGGGACTCCGTCCCGTCGATCCCGCTCTCCGACGCGAACGCCGGCCACAACGGCGAGCCGACCATCGGAAGCCTGGTCAAGGACGCGACCACCAGTGTCTCCACCCTGTTCCGATCCGAGGTCGCGCTCGCCAAGGCAGAGCTCGTCACCGAGGCGAAGAAAGCCGGCACCGGCACCGGGCTGCTGATCGTCGCCGGCGTGATGGCGTTGTACTCCAGCTTCTTCTTCTTTTTCTTCCTGGCCGAGTTGCTCGACGAATGGGTCTGGCGCTGGCTGGCCTTCCTGATCGTGTTCCTCATCCTGGTCCTGGTGACCGTGGTCGCCGCGTTCGTCGGGTATCTGTTCTTCAAACGCGTGCGCGGCCCCAAGAAGACGATCGAGTCGGTCAACGAACTGCCGACCGTCCTGCCGAACCGTCATGCGACACACGAGACCACCCACCCGAGAATCCCGCCCGCCCGCGAAGGCTGATCCGTGAGCGAGGAGCCCGACCCCTCGAGCGTTCGTCTCCCGGGCGACTGGGAGCACTTCGACGTCCGCGCCAACGGAGTCCGGTTCCACGCCGTCCAGCCCGCGGGCGTCCCGGCAGGCGACCGTCCACTGGTGTTGTTACTGCACGGCTTCGGCGAGTTCTGGTGGAGTTGGCGGCATCAACTGACCGCACTCACCGACGCCGGATTCCGCGCCGTCGCCGTCGACCTGCGCGGCTACGGCGACACCGACAAGCCGCCGCGCGGCTACGACGGCTGGACCCTGGCCGGCGACACCAACGGCCTCGTCCGCGCACTCGGGCACTCGCGCGCCACCCTCATCGGGCATTCCGACGGCGGACTGGTCTGTTGGGCGACCGCGACCCTCCACCCACGGGTCGTCGACCGGATCGTCGTCATCGCGTCCCCCCATCCGCGCGCCCTGCGCCGACGAGTACTGCGCGACAAGGCCCAGCGGTCCCGGTTCCTGCCGCTGTTCCTGCGCAATCAGATCCCGCGTCTCGGCGAACGTCAGGTCACCCGCGACGACGCCGCCTTCGTCGCCGACTACTTCGCGGAACGGTCGTCGGCTCCCTGGCGGGCCGAGCCCGACTACGGGCACACCGTCGAGCTCAATCGTTCGGCCATGCTGATCCCCAACGTCGCGCACTGCAGCCTGGAGTACCGGCGCTGGGCGTTCCGTTCGCAATTCCGGCCCGACGGCGCCCGCTTCATGGAACTCATGGATCAACGACTGCACCTGCCGGTGCTCGCCCTCCGCGGCCGCGACGACCCCTACATCCTCGACGACGCGATGGCCGACAGCCACCGGTGGGCTGCACACCAGCTGTACCGGCAGGTCGAGGGCAGCGGTCACTTCGTCCACCAGGAACAGCCGGCCGCGGTGACCGGGCACATCATCGAGTTCCTGCGCCACGAGCCCGAACCCACCGCGGACGGCACGCGCCGATCGGCGCGGAAGGTCAGGCGAGGACGCAGCGCTGTGTACTCACCCGCTCGCTTCGCCGCTCGGATTCGTCGAAGTCGGAGCGAACCTGACGGGCGGTGAGCACGAAACCGGTCTCGTCGGCCGCGTTCTCGGCCGCCCCGAACACCACGCCGAGCACCTCGCCGTCCGAGTTGAGCAGCGGTCCACCCGAATTGCCCTGCCGGATCAGACCACGCACGGCATAGACCTCACGGGTCACCTGCCCGGTGCGGTAGATGTCGTCGCCGGTGTGGGCGAACACCGCGCGAACCCGCAGCGGACTCACGTAGAAGGGTCCGGCCTCGGGGAAACCGAGCGCGATCGCGTCGTCCCCGGTCGACGCGGGCCGTGAGGCGAACCGCAGGGCAGGCGCACGCAGACCCGGGACGTCGAGCACCGCGATGTCGTTCTCGCTGTCGAAGAGCACCACGCGCGCCGGGAGCTGCGCCCCGGTCGAGGTCTGCACCTCGAGCCGCTCGGTACCCGCGACCACGTGCGCGTTGGTCATGACCCGCTCGGGCGACACGACGAACCCGCTCCCCTCGAGCGCCTGCCGGCAGCTCGGCGCGACGCCCTCGATCTTCACGACGCTGGGACGCGCCTGCGTCACCACCGGCAGTTCGGCCAGCGCCTGGTCCGGCGGGTCGACATTCGTCGACGGGGTGCTGACGAACGGGAGCTTCGGGAGCCCCGAACTGTCCAGAAGCGCCTTGAAGTCGTCGGGCAGGTCGTCGACCCACTGCGGCGACACCGCGTCGACGCCGGTCAGCACCTTGGAGTCACGCACCGCCCCGGCGATCGCCGGGTCCGCCGACTCCCGCAACGGGATGGCCAGCAGGCCTGCGGCCAGCAGCACGGCGACCACCTGCAGGAGCGAGCCGACACCACTGTCGACGGCCCGCAGCCCGGGCGACCGGATACCACCGCGAGCCGCGCGGCCCAGAACCATGCCCGCGACCTCGCCGACGACGACGAGTACGACGAGCACCAGGATTCCGGCGAGCACCCGCACCTGCAGGTCGTCGAACCGTTCGATCAGGCGCGGCGCGAGCAGCAGACCGGCCACGGCGCCGAGCGCGACACCGATGAACGCCAGGGCGGATGCGACCGCACCCGATCGGTACCCGCTGGCCGCGGCGAGCAGCGCGATGCCGATCACGATGATGTCGACCCAGGTCGAGCCGGTCACCGGGGACCACCCGACTCGGCGTTGCGGGCATCGACGACGTCGCGGTCGTCCGGGTGGAGTTCGGCGAAACCGGATTCCTGACGGCTGCCGGCGAGTTCGATCATCTTCTCCAGCGAACGCACGTCGTTCTTGTCCCAGGGGCGGTCCCAGCCGGACACCTCGCTGATGGCGGCGACGAGCCCACCGGTGAAGCCCCACACGAGCAGCCGGTCGACGAAGAAGGCCGGACCCTTGTAGACGATGCCGACCGCCTTGCGACGGACCTGGAATCGGTTGTCCGGGTCGAGCAACTCGCGCAGGTTGATGCGGTCCACCCGCGCGGTCTCGCCCTCGTCGACGACGCGCACTTCGCTCGGACGGTGCCAATAGCCGATCACCGGGACGACGTCGAACCCCGAGACCCCGACCGGAAAGCTGGGGAGGGTCGCGAGGATGCTGACCCCGGAGGCATCGAGGCCGGTCTCCTCGGCGGCCTCACGCAACGCGGTGCCCACCGGGAAGTCGTCGCCCGGATCGGCCGCACCGCCGGGGAACGCGACCTGCCCACTGTGTTGGCGCAGCGTCGGCGCACGCTCGGTCAGCAGGACCTCGGCGTCGGCGGGCACACCGCCGGGATGGTCGTCGGCCGACTCCCACGACCCGGAGAACAGGATCAGGACCGCCGCCGACCGCGACTTCGTCGGCAGCATCGACGCCCAGCGCGACCGGTCGCCGCCACGATTGTCGACACTCCTGGTGACAGCGGTGACGTCCTCGGTGAGAGCTCGTAGCCAGGGTGGGATCTCCGCACGCGGGACCAGCGGACCCGCGTCCGCGCGCGGCCGCCCACTCATATCCGCACGCCCAGGTGCTCGGCCACCGAGTCGGCGATCTCCTCCGGGCTGTCGAAGACACCGGGATAGACCTCGGCCACCGTGCCGTCGGGCCTGAGGAAGACGGTCGACGGGAACACCCGCGGCGCGCCGATGGCCGCGGCGACCTTCCCGTCGAGGTCGAGCACGGACGGCAAACGGACTCCGATCTCGGCGAGCAGCGTCAGCGGGAAGAACGGATTGCTACCGCCCTCCTTGGCGTGCAGGGCCAGCACGGTGACCCGGTCCCCGGCGCGCGCGGCGAACTCTTCGAAGTAGGGCAACTCGGTCTTGCACGGACCGCACCACTGCGCCCACACGTTGATCACCAGCGGGCGGCCCGCAGTCGCCGCACCGAGGTCGTACGGCGCGCCGGTGCCCAGACAGGGCTCGACGACGCCCTCGAGGACGGAATCGGGTGACTCCGGCAGACCCGTGACCGGGCACTCAGGCAGTGCGGCGGCCTGGCGCGCCTCCGCCACCCGCGCCTCGTCGACCGGGGCGTCGATCGGGCGGGTTCCACTCGCCGACGACGGCGTGCCGGTCATCGGCGCCGGATCGTCCCCGCGCGGCCAGATCGCGACGATCAGGGCGATCATCACGATCACGAAGACGACGGTCCACCGCGCGACAGGGGGAAAACGTGAATCCCGCGACGACGGACCCGCTTCGGTCCCTGCGCTCTGGTCTGTGTCCGTGGTGTCGTTCACGGGGCGGCGATCCCGGCCAGCGCGAGGAGATGCTCGGTCTCCGGCCCCTTCACCAGAGCGGCGGCGTCGGCCTTGTCCATCGGACCGGTCCCCACCGACGGGCAGTCCTTGGCGAGGATGCACACGCCGCAGGCCGGCTTGCGCGCATGACACACCCGGCGGCCGTGGAAGATGATCCGGTGTGACAGGTCGGTCCACTCGCGCCGTTCGATCAGCTCGCCGATGGCGTGCTCGACCTTCACCGGATCGGTCTCCTCGGTCCACTGCCAGCGTCGGACCAGGCGGCCGAAGTGGGTGTCGACGGTGATCCCGGGAACGCCGAAGGCATTGCCCAGCACCACGTTCGCGGTCTTCCTCCCGAATCCGGGCAACGACACCAGGTCCTTCAGGTTGTTCGGCACCTCCCCATCGAACCGCTCGACGAGGGCCTGGCCGAGTCCCATGATCGAGTTCGCCTTGTTCCGGTAGAACCCGGTCGGTCGGATCATCTCCTCGAGCTCGGTGCGGTCGGCACCGGCATAGTCCGCAGCCGTCCGGTACTTCGCGAACAGCGCCGGGGTGGTCTGGTTCACGCGGACATCGGTGCACTGTGCAGACAGGATCGTCGCCACCGAGAGCTCCAGCGGATCGGTGAAGTCCAGCTCGCAGTACACGTGCGGGAAGGCGACCTTCAGGGTGCGGTTCATCCGTCGCGCGCGCCGGACCAATCCGAGATGGGTCTCCTGCTTACGTGCCGGGGCCGGGCCCGAGGCAGCGGTCTTGCGTGCGCTCACCTGATTCAGGTTAGCGATGTGTAGCGGCAATCCCGATTCCAGCGGCTCCAGGCACAGCCCGGCCTGCCGGCACCACGTCGGAATGCCCACCGTTTGCGCAGTTCAACATATATTTTCCGCCCTGCGCGAAGTCCTCTGGCCGGTCGCGGGGATCAGCTCACCCACAACCTACGGTCAGGTAACAAGTCAGTGACGGCGGCACTCCGGATGGGGATTCCGGCGGGTCCATTGTGTTTACTGGTCCCCATGCACGGTCTCGCGGCGCTGCTGTTCCCGGCTGTACTCATGCTCTTCGCCATGGGCATGGACAAGGTCCAATCCCGGATCGACCGCACGGCGGTCTCCCGCGACGAGGTCGAGGACTTCCTCGACTCGGCCGACGCCCAGAACGTCCAGACCCTCGCCCGCGAGGGGATGCCGGCCGCACTCGACGAGCTCCGCGACCGACGCGTCACGCGTCACGAATCGGCCGTCGCCGACCACGCCGCGTCGCCGCAGCGGGCCAGCTGATCGGTCACCGCGAGTCCGCCTCCACCTAGTACCGGACGCCACGTCGACACCTCGACGACCGGACACACGCGCAATGAGCTTCCAGTGACCCATCCAACACATATGCTTGTGCGCGGGGTAGCGTATCCAAGGGCGCGATCTGACGCGTGGCTGTAGCAAAGATTCGAGAAAGGTTCCCTAGGTGGAAGAAGTACTGGCGCGGGCGGGCATATTCCAGGGCGTCGAGCCCTCCGCCGTCGCGGCGCTGACCAAGCAGCTTCAGCCCGTCGACTTCCCTCGCGGACATGTGATCTTCCACGAAGGCGAGCCCGGGGATCGGCTCTACATCATCATGTCCGGCAAGGTGAAGGTCGGCCGCCGCTCCCCTGACGGACGCGAGAACCTGCTGACGATCATGGGACCGTCCGACATGTTCGGCGAGCTCTCCATCTTCGACCCCGGCCCGCGTACCTCGTCCGCGACGACCGTCACCGAGGTGCGTGCGGTGTCGATGGACCGCGACGCGCTCAAGGCGTGGATCAAGGACCGCCCGGAGATCGCCGAGCAGCTGCTGCGCGTCCTGGCACGCCGCCTGCGCCGCACCAACAACAACCTCGCCGACCTCATCTTCACCGATGTCCCCGGTCGCGTCGCCAAGCAGCTCCTGCAGCTCGCCCAGCGCTTCGGAACCCAGGAGGGCGGCGCCCTGCGCGTCACCCACGACCTGACCCAGGAAGAGATCGCCCAGCTCGTCGGGGCGTCGCGCGAGACCGTCAACAAGGCACTCGCCGACTTCGCCCAGCGCGGATGGCTGCGCCTCGAGGGCAAGAGCGTCCTCATCGCCGACTCCGAGCGTCTCGCGCGCCGCGCACGCTGACCCGAATACACCACGAAGCCGCTCGCTCCTCCGGGAGCGAGCGGCTTTGCTCCTCCCCGCTCCCTGAGGCGCGAGCGAAGCGAGCCTCGAAGGGTCAGGCCTCGCGCAGGTACTCCAGCTGTGCCTTCACCGACATCCGGGCGGCGGGCCACAGCTTCTTGTCGACGTCGGCGTACACCTTGCGCACCACCTTCATCGGCTTCGCGTCCCGGGCCGAGACGCCCATCGTGTCGAGGGCGGCGACGATCTGGTCGATCCGCTCCTCGCGATGGGCTTTGTAGTACCGCGCGACGGGTCCGAGGTCGGGATGGTCCGGACCGTGCGCCGGGAGCAGCGCCGCCCCCTCCCCGTCGACGATGAGGCGGTTCAGCGAGTTCAGGTAATCGCGCAGCCCACCGTCGGCGGGATCGAGCACGGTCGTGCCACTCCCAAGGATCGTGTCACCGGTCAGGACCGCGCGCTGTCCCTCGTGTTCGACGAGGAAGCTGACGGAGTCACCCGTGTGCCCGGGTGTGGACAACACCGTGATCCGCAGGCCCGCGGCCTCGATCACCTCACGGTCGCGCAGCGGTGCCCCGCCGCGACAGTACTTCTCGAGACGAGCGCGCACCGGAGCACCGGTGCGCTTGTGCAGACGCGACACCCCGCCGGTGTGATCGAAGTGCCGGTGGGTCACCAGCACCAGCGAGACCCCGGGCAGCTCGGCGAGGCGTCGGGCATGGTGTTTGTACTTCGGCGGCCCCGGGTCGACGACCACGCACTCGTCGCTTCCGGGCGCACGGAGCACATAGGTGTTCGTACCATCGAGTTCCATCATCCCGGAGTTGTCGCACAGCAAGACCGACGCGAAGGGGGTCACTTCCCGAAGCACCCCGTAGGCCGGGTGCGTCGGTGCGGCGTCATTCGGTGAGCTCATGGTCTCCGAGCCTATCGACTCGGCCCGGACGGCCGGGCGAAGCCCGACGATCCGACCACGCCGAGCCGAACGGCCCGATCAGTTCTCGCGGACCGGGGTGCCGTTCACGTGATGCTCGTCGGCGGATCCGTCGACCAACGTCGGCGCCACCTGATCCTGCAGACTCCGCAGGAGCGCGGCACCCTGGGTGATCACACCGGTCATGATCCCGTTGACCCCTTCGGCGCCGTTGTACACGGTGAGATTCGCGGTGCTGAGCCCCTTGGCGACCTCGCCGACGAGCGTGGGCAGGGCCTCGATGAGCTGCTGGTCGAGGGCGATCCGATTGTGCTGCGCGGCGGCCGCCGACTGGATCTCGACCGCCTTGGCCTCCGCCTCGGCGATGATCTGGCGGCGCAGCGCCTCGGCCTCGGCCGGTTTCACGACCTCCGAGATCAGTTCCTGCTCACGGAGTTCGGCCTGCGCCTGCGCGAGCACGGACTGTTCACGGATGACCTCCTGGTTGACGCGGGCTTGCGCGAGTGGACCGGCCTGGGCGGCTTCGGCATTGGCCTTGTCGGTCTCGGCCTTGATCGCGGCCCGCTTGATCGCCGTCTCCCGCTCGTAATCGGCCTGATTGCGCAGCGACTCCTGCTGCGCCTTGGCCGACTCCTGGTCTGCGCGAGCCCGTTCGACGGCAGCCTCGCGCTGCACCTTGGCGATGTTGGGAGCGGCCAGCGCATTGATGTAACCGGAGTCCATGTCGTCGATCGACTGGATCTGGAACGAGTCGACGACCAGGCCGATCGATCCCATCTCGCGCTTCGAGGCATCGAGCACCTGACGGGCCAGGGTGTCGCGTTCGCGGATGATCTGTTCGACGGTCATCGAGCCCACGATGGACCGCAGATGGCCCGAGAAGATCTGTCCGGTCAGCTGGTTCATCTCGTTCTCCTGCTCGGAGATGAACCGTTGTCCGGCATTCACGATCGACGCCACGTCGTTGCCGACCTTGTGGGCGATGACCGCCCGCACGTTCAGCTGGATGCCCTGCGTCGTCACGCACACCTCGCGAATCGTCGCCTCGTGCAATGCCATCGACAGGAAACGGACCTTCCGGAAGAAGGGCATGACCCATTTGCCGTGCCCCACCACCACGACGAACGGCGCATCGTCGAAGTCGGACTTGGCGCCGGAGATCAGCATCGCCTCGTCGGGTTCGGGAACGTAGTAGCCGAGCATGGTCTCTCCTCGAGAGGCAGGCGGTAGGTGTCGACGTCAGATCCTGCCGTATCCGGGCCGTTTCGACGATCGGTTGTTCACATGGTTCGATCCGCCGTGCCCGGGACCGGCATCCACGGTTCGACGTCGACGATTCGGCCGGGCCGTTCGGCGATCACCAGTACGGGCGCGTCGAACCCGATCGGTTCGACGGCGCGTGCCAGGAACCTCTCGGTTCCGCCTGCCAACGGCAACTCGATCTCCCCGAGAACCTCACCGCCCGGTATCGACATCGTCACCGTTCCGGTACGCCCGACGAGTTGCGACGCTGTCATCCGACGGCCTCCCCTGTGTTCCCGAGCAGTGTGTCGAACCCTAGGCCATCACGGTCCGACGCCGGTCGCGGACACCGTCGAGCACGACGTAGGCCGCGGTCACCACCGCGATCACCGCGGCACCGAGAACCAGCGCCGGATAACCGAAGGCACCGACGACGATCCCGGCGAGCGCGCCCGCGGCCGCTCCGGCGAGACTCATCGAGGTATCCGAAACGCCCTGCGCCGGTGCACGTCGTGCGGTGTCCACACTGTCGGTGAGCAACGTCGACGCTGCGACCGTAGACGCCGACCATCCGATGCCGAGCAGGACCAGGGCCACGACGAGGCCGGTCTGCGACTCCGCGAAAGCGAACCCGACGACGCAACTGACGACGAGTACCGCCTGACCGCCGAGGATGACCGGGACTCGCCCCGCCCGATCCGAAAGCAGTCCCATCACCGGTGCGAGCGCGTACATCCCGGCGATGTGCGCGCTGATCGACAGACCGATTAGGGTCACCGAGGCGCCGCCGTGATGCATATGGACCGGCGTCAGCGCCATGACCCCGACCATGACCGCATGCGCCGACACCACCGCAGCCATCGCCGCGCGGGCCGGCGGTGTGTGCACGATCGCCGAGAACCCCTCGGCCAGCGACACTCTGGCACGCGGTCCACCGGTCTCGCCGATCGCCACGACGAGGGGGTCGGGACGCAACCCGACGAAGAGCACGGCGGCGGCGCCGAAACACCCCGCGGCGCCGACGAGGAACGGACCCGACAGCTCGGTCATCGCGAACCACCCCGCGACGGTCGCACCGAACGGGACGACCGCGGGTCCGATCACCGCGCCGACCATCGTCGTCCACACCACGAGTGAGAGATCGCGCCCACGGGTTCCCGGCGACGACAGGTCGGTCGCGGCGAACCGCGCCTGCAGACTCACCGCGCTGCCCGACCCCAGTCCGGCCATGCCGATGAGCATCAGCACGAACCAACCGTGGTCGACCGCCACCGCCACGGTCAGGGTCCCGATTCCGGCGATCAGCAGACCGGTGGTCAGAGCGGGACGACGACCGCGCCCGGCTGCCAGGGACGCCAGCGGGAGCCCCGCGGCGGCCGCACCGAGAGTGACCACAGTGGTCGGCAGACCGGCCAGCGAGTCCGTCCCCGACAGTTCCTCACCGAGGATCGCGCCGAGCGCCAGCGCCCCACCCATCGACAACCCGCAGAGGACTTGGGCCACACAGAGCAGCACGACGGTTCGCCGTTGCAGGGCGACAAGCGAACTCATGATCGCCGCCGACCCGCCCCGCTTCTCATCCGCAGCGCGTTGACCGTGCCGAGCACGCCCGCGGCCAACGGGATCAGAAGTGCCACCTGGAGCGCGACCGGCCGCACCTCGGTGTTGATGCGGATGATCTCGTCGCGAACGTCCGCGGGCTGACCGGCCAGCAACTCGGTCAGCTGCGTGTTGCTCATCACCTGCGCATCGTCGTCGAGTACTCGAGCCACCTGTTGCTGTTCCGCGGGTGCCAGAACCTCACTGGACTCCGCCTCGCGGACGAATCCGAAGGCGAGCGACGCCAGCAGGATCGCGCCTGCGCTCGCCAGCCCGAAGGACAATCCGAACGAACCGGCCGCAGAGTTCGTCCCGGCGGCCTCGCTCACGCGTTCGTCGCTGATCGGCCCCAGCGTGTAGTCGTTCAGCTGCGAGACGAGCAGTCCCAGACCGGCACCCGCCACGATCAGCGGCACGATCAGACCCCAACCGAAATCCGCCCGCGGCACGATCGAGAGGAGGACGGCGACACCGAGCGTGAGCAGCCCGAAACCGGCGAGCACGATCGCCGACGGGGGCCGGGTGTGCGTCCGCCGCCCGGCGAGCAACGCGACCACGAACATGCTGAGCGACAGGGGTGCCAGTGACAGCCCGGCTTCCATGGCGTCGTACTCGAGGACCATCTGGAGATAGATCGGCAGCGAGATCATGATGCCGCCGAGTGCGATCTGCTGGAGTAGCTGCTGGCTGACGCCCAGACGAAAAGGCCTCGAGCGGAACAGATCCGGGTCCAGGAGAGTGGGTCGGCCGGCGCGGCGCCGGCGAATCAACCACCAGGTGAGGCCGACCAGACCCGCGGCTCCGACCACGAGCAGGATGCCAACCGCCTCACCGCCCTCCTGCCAGACGAGGATCCCCAAGACGATCCCGCCCATCCCCAGCACCGACAGCAGCGCTCCGATCGGGTCGACTCCGCGCGGCCCGGTGTACGCGACATCGCGGACCAAACCGATTCCACACAACACGATTGCGATGATGACGACTTCGGCGACGAAGGCCAGGCGCCACGAGAGGTACGTCGTGATGAATCCGCCCAACAGCGGGCCGACCGCAGCCGCGATCGCCGCCGCGGCGCCCACGAGGGCATACACCCGCTTCTGATCGTCGCCCTGGAAATTGCCGTGTACCAGCGACTGCATCGCGGGAAGGAGGAGCGACGCCCCGATCCCACCGATGATCGCCCAGAAGACGACGATCGTCGTGAGTCCCTGCGCGAGGGCCATGGCGGATGCGCCGACGGCGTAGGCCAGCAATCCGATGACGTACGCCCGCCGCCGGCCGATCAGATCGCCGACCTTGCCCCCGATCAGGATGAACGCCGCGGACACCAGAGCCTCCAGGGCGATCGCCGACTGCACCCCACTCACGGTCGTGTCGAGATCGCGAACCACCGCCGAGATCGACACGTTCATGAACGAGGTGTCCACGACCAGAACGAACATCGCCATCGCGAGCAGCAGCGCGAGCACCCGCTGCTTGCCCGACAGCGGAGCCGCGGTTTCCGAAGTCGCCGAATCGCCCATGGTGCACCGCCTCCACGACAGCCGCGTCACGGCCCGTCCGCCGCGGGCTCGACGAGGAGAGCATAGATCGGCCGGAGCCGTTCCACCCGCCTGTTGCGACGCCCGGCGGCGTTCACCCCGCGATGAGGTCGTACCCGAGCTTCCCCACCATCACCACGACAATGGCCAGCAGGACCCACCGCACGAACGAACTACCCCGTCCGATCGCCATGTGGGATCCGATCTGGGCGCCGATGACGTTGGCGACGGCCAACCCCAACCCCAAGAGCCACAAGACATTTCCTTGGAGGCCGAATACCGTGAGCGCACCGAGGTTGGTGCCGGTGTTGACGACCTTCGCCATCGCCGAGCTCTCCAGAAAGCTGGTGCCGACCAGCGCGGTCAGGCTGATGATCAGGAACGTCCCGGTCCCCGGTCCCATCACCCCGTCGTAGAAGGCGACGACGACGCCGGCCACCAGGAGACCGGCGATCGTCGACACGCGCGAGCGCGCGCCCGCCGACGCGTCACCGCCGAAGCCCGGGTTGAGCGCGACGAACAGTCCGACGCACACCAGCATCACCAGCACGATCGGCGTGAAGATCTCGGTGGGCAGCGCCACGGCCACCGTTGCACCGAGCGCCGAGAAGAACAGCGCCGCGACGAAAACCGGGATCAGCCGACGAAGATCGATCCGAACATGACGCGTGTAGCGCCATGCCGCCGACGCGGTGCCGAACACCGCGGCGAGTTTGTTGGTCCCCAGGGCCGTCGCGGTGGGCAACCCCGGTTGAACGATCAACATCGCCGGGATCAGGACGAGTCCACCGCCGCCGACCACGGCGTCGACCCAGCCCGCCGCGGCGGCCGCGGCGATCAGGAGTGCGACGTCCAAGGCGGACGTCAGGCCACTTCGACGATCAGTTCCACCTCGACGCACGCACCGAGCGGCAGCTCCGCGACACCGACGGCAGAGCGGGCGTGCACCCCGGCGTCACCGAAGATCTCGCCGAGGACATCCGAGGCCCCGTTGATCACGCCGGGCTGACCGGTGAAACCGGGGGCGGACGCGACGAACCCGACGACCTTGATCACCCGCACGATCGAGTCGATCCCGACCAGGGCATCGATCGCCGCCAGTGCGTTGAGCGCGCAGACCCGGGCTGCCGCAGTCGCATCCTCCGGTTGAACGATGCCTTCGGCGCCCTCGTGGACCTTGCCCCGCGCCGACAGCTCGCCGTCGACGACGGGCAGCTGACCCGAGGTGTAGACGAGGTTGCCGGTGCGCACCGCCGGGGTGTAGCTCGCCACCGGCGGCACCACGGACGGGAGCTCGATGCCCAGCTCGACGAGACGATCGGTCCACGTGGTCACCATGGTCAGCCCTTCGGTCGCTTCAGGTACGCCACGTGCTGCTCGCCGGTCGGACCGGGCAGAACCGAAACCAGTTCCCAGCCATCGGCGCCCCACTGATCGAGGATCTGCTTCGTGGCGTGCGTCAGCAGCGGCACGGTCACGTATTCCCACGCGGTCACTTCACTCATGGACTCACCCTATCTGGCGACGGTGAATGGATAAGGTGTTGCCGTGGCCAATGAACAGGGCTCGCGATCCGGGTCGGGTGAGTCGCTCGATTCCGGCGTGACAGACGACGCTTCCGGCAGCGGTGCGACAGACGCTTCGTCCGTCGCGGGTGGGAACGAGTGGCCTGCGGCCGCCGCCCGCGCCCGCCTGCACTTCGTGTCCGGCAAAGGCGGCACCGGCAAGACCACGGTCGCGGCCGCGCTGGCGCTGGCGCTGGCCGCCGACGGCAAGAAGGTCCTCCTCGTCGAGACCGAGGGACGCCAGGGCATCGCGCAGGTCTTCGACATCCCGCCGTTGCCGCCGACCGACACCCGCATCGCGACGGCCGAGGGCGGCGGCGAGGTGTCCGCGCTGGCCATCGACATCGAGCATGCCCTGCTCGAGTACCTCGACATGTTCTACAACCTCGGCTTCGCCGGCCGCGCGATGAAGCGGATCGGTGCCATCGACTTCGTCACGACCGTCGCTCCCGGCCTTCGCGACGTGTTGCTCACCGGCAAGATCAAAGAGCGGATCATCCACACCGACAAGCAGGGCAACCGTGTGTACGACGCGGTGGTCGTGGATGCCCCGCCGACCGGACGCATCGGGAATTTCCTCGACGTCACGCAAGCGATGGCCGATCTCGCCAAGACCGGCCCGATCCGCAACCAGAGCGAAGGCGTGGTCCGGCTCCTGCATTCCGAGGAGACGATCATCCACCTCGTGACGCTCCTCGAGGCGATGCCGATCCAGGAGACCATCGAGGCCATCGACGAACTCCGGGGCAAGAACCTCACTCTGGGCAGCCTCGTCATCAACCGCGTGAGCGCGCCCCATCTTCCCGCCGACGTGATCGACGAGATCGCCGAGGGCCGGATCGACGCGGGGCGAGTGGAGGACAGCCTGACCGCGGCTGGACTCAAGCTCGCCGACGGGGATCTGGCCGGCCTGCTCACCGAGACCATCGAGCACGCGACCCGGCTGCAGGCGCAGCAGATCGCCAAGGCGCAGCTCGACGAGGTCGAATTGCCGACGCTCGAACTCCCGTCCCTCGGCGACGGCGTCGACCTGGGATCCATCTACGAGCTGGCCAACCTCCTCCAGAAAGCGGGTGCGTGATGCCACTCGACCTCAAGATGGGCTCGGTGCTCACCGATCCGTCGACGCGCGTCGTGATCTGTTGCGGCGCGGGCGGAGTCGGCAAGACGACCACCGCGGCCGCGATGGCCATGTACGCCGCCGAGCAGGGCCGGACCGTGGCCGTGCTGACGATCGACCCGGCCAAGCGTCTGGCCCAGTCCCTCGGGATGTCCGAACTCACCAACGATCCGCAACCGGTGGCGATCGACGGCAAGGGCACGCTCGACGCGATGATGCTCGACATGCGACGCACCTTCGACGAGATGGTGCTCGAGTACTCCTCCCCCGAGCGGGCCGAGGCGATCATGGAGAACGCCTTCTATCAGACCGTGGCCTCGTCGTTCTCCGGCACGCAGGAGTACATGGCGATGGAGAAGCTCGGAAAGCTGCTGGAACAGGACCACTGGGATCTGATCGTCGTCGACACCCCGCCGTCGCGGAACGCACTCGACTTCCTCGACGCGCCGCAGCGGCTGGGTTCGTTTCTCTCCGGCCGCCTGATGAAGGTGCTGGTCGGCGGCGGCCGCGGGGTCGGCCGCATGGTCACCGGCGCGATGAGCCTGGCCATGCGCGGTGTCGCGACGATCATCGGCGGCGACATGCTCCGCGACGTCGCGATGTTCGTGCAGTCGCTGGACTCGATGTTCGGCGGCTTCCAGGACCGTGCCGCGAAGACCTACGCCCTGCTCAAGCAGCCGGGCACCCAGTTCGCGGTCGTCGCCGCCGCGGAGGCCGACGCCCTGCGGGAGGCCGCGTTCTTCGTCGACCGCCTGTCCGAGGAGTCGATGCCGCTCGCCGGGTTGATCCTCAACCGAACCCATCCGAACCTGACGTCGATCCACGAGGAGGCCGCGTTGGTCGCCCTCGACTCGGTGACCGACGACCTCACCCGGGGAGTCCTCCGGATTCACGCCGATCGAGCGGCCACGGGGAAACGCGAACTCCATCTGCTGCAACGATTCACGGCGTCGCATCCGCGGGTACCGATCGTCGGGGTGCCGGCGCTGCCGTTCGAGGTCGCGGACGTGACCGCACTGCGGGCGGTGGCCGAGCAGATCACCGGCCGCGGCTGATCACTGCTCCCCCCCTGAGTTCAGACCGCGTCGCGGTGGCGCCGACGCTGCGCGGCGAAGAACGCCGACCAGGATGTGACCTCGGGGTGCTGGCGGAGGAGTGCACGGCGCTGGCGTTCGGTCAATCCGCCCCACACGCCGAACTCGACACGGTTGTCGAGCGCGTCGGCGCCGCATTCGAGCTGCACCGGGCAGTGGCGGCAGATCGTGGCGGCTTTGCGCTGGGCCGCGCCTCGCACGAACAGATCGTCGGGGTCTCCCCCTCTACACCGCGCCTGAGCAACCCACGCCAAGCGATCCTCTTCGTTGGAAACTGCCGCTGTCGCCATCCGCCACCCCTACCTGTCGTATCTGCGTAGCTGCGAGAACGTCTCAACCTCGCTGCTCAAGCCACATTTGCAGCGAACTGTTAAGTGAGTCACATTCTGCACTCAATCTAGGGATCTGTGCTGGGGGGCGCAACCCCTGGAAGCAACAAAGTGGGACAACCGTGCAAACTCATCTGTTCGGACGGTCGGCGATCACCCTGTCGCGCGGACGGACCCCGCCGCCCCGGGAACGCCGGTCGAGCCGGTCGTCGCCGTCGCCGCGGGCGAGTGCAGGGAGGTGTTCGGGAGGAACGCACGTATCCTGTCGGGGTGATGTCGAAGAAACTGTGGTCGCTGGCGTGGGCGAGCCTGCTGGCCGGAGTTCTCGTCGCCGGTCTGCTCTATCCCGTGGCCAGCGGAATCGGGGTCGTCTCCAACCGAGCGGCGGCCGCGGTCGAGAACGTCTCCTCCGAACTCCTCAACGGCACGTTGCCAGAGGTCACCACGATGACCGATGTCGACGGGAAGCCGATCGCGGTGCTGTTCGACCAGTACCGCTATCAGGTGGGCTACAACGACATCTCGCCCGACATGATCCGCGCGATCATCTCGGTCGAGGACCGACGGTTCCTCGAACACGACGGCGTCGACTGGAAGGGCACCATCCGTGCCGCTCTGAAGAACTCGTCGTCGGGCGAGGTCCAGCAGGGTGCGTCGACCCTCGATCAGCAGTACATCAAGAACTACCAGCTCCTCGTGCTCGCCCGGACCGAGGCCGATCGCCAGGCCGCAGTGGAGACCACGCCCGCGCGCAAGCTCCGCGAGGTGCGGATGGCGCTGACCCTCGAGCAGACCCTCATCGATCAGGCCAAGCGCGACAAGGGACTCGACGACGCCGCTGCCAAGCAGGAGGCGAAGAAGCAGATCGTCACCCGGTACCTGAACGTGGTGCCGTTCGGCAACAACGCCTACGGCATCGAGGCCGCCGCGCAGACCTACTTCGGCATCCCCGCCAAGGACCTCAGGGTCGAGCAGGCCGCGCTGCTCGCCGGCATGGTCCAGTCCAGCTCCGCGCTGAACCCGTACTCCAACCCCGAGGCCTCCCTCGCCCGCCGGAACGTCGTGCTGGACACGATGATCGAGAACTTCCCGGAACGGCGTGACGAGCTGATCGCGGCCAAGGAGAAGCCGCTCGGCGTGCTGCCGCGTCCGCAGACCCCGACGCAGGGATGCATCGCGGCGGACAACAACGGCTTCTTCTGCGACTACGCCCTGCAGTTCCTGGCCGAGAACGGCATGTCCCGCAACTCGGTCCTGCGCGGCGGCTACATCATCCAGACCACGCTCGACCCCGAGGTCCAGCGTTCCACCGTGCGGGCGGTCAAGGCACAGGCCAGCCCGACCGCCGACGGTGTCGCCGACGTGATGAGCACGCTGCGCCCCGGCAAGAAGTCGCACGACGTGCTGTCGATGGCGTCGAGCCGCGATTACGGCCTCGACCTCGGCGCCGGCGAGACGATGCAACCCCAGCCGTTCTCGATGGTCGGCGACGGCGCCGGCTCGGTGTTCAAGATCTTCACCGTCGCCGCCGCGATGGAGAAGGGTCTCGGCGCGGGATCCAACATCCCCGTCCCCGGCTCCATCGCCGTGGAGGGCATGGGCAACAGCGGTGGGGCCAACGGATGTCCCGTCAACGCCTACTGCGTCAAGAACGACGGCCGGTATCCGGCCTCGATGTCGGTGACCAACGCCCTGGCGCAGTCGCCGAACACCGCGTTCGTGAAGCTGCTCCAGCAGGTCGGCGTCAAGCCCGCGGTCGACATGGCCGTTCGGCTGGGCCTGCGCTCGTACACCATCCCCGGATCGTCGGGTTACGGCGAGAAGAGCATGGCCCAGTACGTCAAGGACGGGAACTTCGGCTCCTTCACCCTCGGCCCCCTGCCGCTCAACGGTCTCGAGCTCGCCAATGTCGCTGCGACCATCGCGTCGGGCGGCACGTGGTGCCCGCCGAACCCGATCAAGGCGATCAGCCGGATCAAGCGGGACCAGTACGGCAACCCGGTCATCGGACCGGACGGCCAGCGCGCCCTGACCGCGGTTCCGTTCACGCCGCCCCCGTGTGAGCAGGTCGTGGACGAGGGACTTGCACACACCCTCGCCAACGCGATGAGCAAGGACGACGTGGGCGGCGGCACCGCGGCCGGTGCGGCCGGCTCGGCGGGCTGGACCCTGCCGATGTCGGGCAAGACCGGTACCACCGAGGCGCACCGCTCGTCGGCCTTCGTGGGCTTCACCAACCAGATCGCCGGTGCCGCCTACGTCTACAGCGACGGCCCCAACCCGCAGGGCGTGTGCAGCAGCCCGCTGCGGTCCTGCTACGACGGCGATCTCTATGGCGGCATGGAACCGGCCCGGACGTGGTTCCAGGCCGTCCGGCCGGTGGCCACGAAGTTCGGTCCCGTCAACCTGCCCCCGGTCGATCGGGAGTACTGGAACGGGAGCGATCGAGGGCGCATCCCGCAGGTCAGCGGCCTCCCCGCGAGCGAGGCCACGTCCCGTTTGCAGGGCGCCGGATTCAAGGTCAGCGAACTCGACGTCGACAGCGGACGTCCGCAGGGCACCGTGGTCTTCACCGCGCCGTCCGACTCGGCCATGCCCGGCAGCACCGTGACTATCTACGTCAGCAACGGCCGCCGTGCCGGTGGCGACGACGGTGGTCCCACCGAGACGACGGTCGTCGTGCCCGGCGTCGGTCCGGTGGTGATCCAGCTCCCGGGCTGATCGCGATCGGACGGTCGACGACCCGCCCGCGCCGCCAGGGAAACGGGGGCGGAACCGGCGCGCGGGATGCGTATCCTGGGGGGATGCAGCACTCCGAACTCGACATCGCACGCCTCGGCATCCCCCGCCTCGGTCCGTCCGGTTCCGGGGTACCCGTCCGCGCTCTGGCCGGCGCCGCGGGACTCGCCGCGGCCGGGCTGTTCTACTCGACGGTGATCGAGCGCAACGCATTCGCGCTGCGACACACGACGCTGTCGGTCCTCGAACCCGGCGCCTCCCCGCTGCGGGTCCTGCACATCAGCGATCTGCACATGATGCCCGGCCAGCGGCTGAAGCAGGCGTGGATCGCCGAGCTCGAGGCGCTCGAACCGGACCTCGTCGTCAACACCGGAGACAATCTCGCGCACCCGCAGGCGGTCCCGTCGGTGATCCAGGCGCTCGGCGGCCTGCTGTCGCGGCCCGGCCTGTTCGTGTTCGGGTCCAACGACTACTTCGGCCCCAAGCCCAAGAACCCACTCAAGTACTTCAAGAAAGACCACCAGCGCACGCAGGGCGAGCCGCTGCCGTGGCAGGACCTGCGGGCCGCGTTCACCGAACGTGGATGGCTCGACGCGACGCACACCGTCCGCGAACTCGAGGTCAGCGGCGTACGGGTCGTCGCGGCCGGCGTCGACGATCCACACATCGAGCGGGACCGCTACGAGACGATCGCCGGACGCCCCAACCCACTGGCCCATCTGCGGCTCGGTCTGACCCACTCGCCCGAGCCGCGGGTCCTCGACCGGTTCGCCGCCGACGGTTATGACCTGGTCATGGCCGGTCACACGCACGGTGGGCAGCTCTGTCTGCCGTACTTCGGCGCGCTGGTGACGAACTGCCAGCTCGATCGGTCCCGGGTGAAGGGCCCGTCGAGCTGGGGCTCCTCGATGAAACTGCACGTGAGCGCCGGCCTGGGTACCTCGCCGTACGCTCCGGCACGCTTCTGCTGCCGTCCGGAGGCCAGCCTTCTCACCCTCACGCCCGTGTCCCACGGCGACGCCGACTACGACGCCGACCAGTCGCTGCCGCAGCTGGCCCGGGAGACCATGTGAGCGCTGACCTTCATCCCCGTGTGAAGGTCCTCGCTTTCGACACCTTCGGGACGGTCACCGACTGGTTCACCGGCATCTCCGACTCCGTCCGCGAGACCGTCCCGGGTGTCGACGCCGCGTCGTTCGCCAAGGACTGGCGGCGCCGGTATTCGCCGATCCTGGCTCGCGTCGAATCCGGCGAGCTGCCGTGGCGCCGCCTCGACGATCTGCAGACCGAGACCCTGCAGGAGGTCGCCGCGCTGCACGACGTGTCGCTCGACGGCGCGCAGGCCCGCTCTCTTGTCCGTGCCTGGCGGACGATCCCCGGCTGGCCGGACGCCGCCGACGGCCTCCGGCGCCTCAAACGCGATCACATCATCTGCGCGCTGAGCAACGGGACCGTCGCCCTGCTCACCGACATGGCCCGGCACAACGGATTCCCCTGGGACGTCGTCGGTGGTTCCGACCTCTGGCGGCACTACAAGCCGGCGCGCGAGACCTATTGCGGGCTGGCCGATCTCCTCGAGGTCGAACCAGCCGAGGTGATGATGGTGGCAACCCACCAGAGCGATCTCGACGCCGCCCGGTCCTTCGGACTGCGGACGGCGTTCATCGAGCGGCCCGACGAGTGGGGCGGGGACGAGAAAGACGACTCCGGTTCGCCGGACAACGACTACCACGCCACGGATCTGCTCGACCTCGCGCGTCAGCTGAGCCGCGCCGAGAGCGTCGCGCCCGGATGACCCTCGAGGACCTGCTGCGCTGGGAGGACTCCGGGGCGTCGTGGCGGGTGGTCCACCACGGACCGGCCGGGGTGACGCTGGGTCTGCTCCGCTGCGACGGTGGCGAGGAAGTCGACCGCGTCCTCACCGACGACCCGATCATTCTGGCCCACATCGGTGGTCGGCTCTCCTCGGAGGACGAGCCGGAGTGACCCGGCGACCTGCAGAAACGAGGAGACCCCGACCGGATGTCTCCGGTCAGGGTCTCGTCTGCAATCTCAACCTTGCGTCGGGGTGGCGGGATTCGAACCCACGACCTCTTCGTCCCGAACGAAGCGCGCTACCAAGCTGCGCCACACCCCGTGTGTAGCCTGCGATAGCTTATACCCCACTGTGGTCGAGTACTAAATCGCCTGGTCAAAGATGTGCCCGGTCTGGCTCAAATGCTGTGCGAAAGTGCCTCCCGCACCTCATTCTTGTTGTGGTCCATCCGTACCAGTGCCGCCGCGCCGTCGGTCGGGACCAGGGAGTCGGCGTACAACCACTGAAAGGACACGCCAACCATGAGCGCTTCCCCGGATCAGCAGGCCAACTCGTCTGCCAAGCAGGGTTTCGCATTCGGGATCGCGATCGTAGCCGCCGCGCTGCTCTTCGTAGCCGGCTTGGTCTCGATCTTCCAGGGCATCTCAGCCATCGCCAACGATGAACTGTTCGTCGCCGGACCCCAGTACATCTGGCAGTTCGACCTCACCACCTGGGGCTGGATCCACCTGATCCTCGGCATCGTCGGGGTCCTGGTCGCCGGTGGCCTCGCCGTGGGCGCCGACTGGGCGCGCATCTCCGCGATCATCATCGCGTCGCTGTCGATCATCGCGCAGTTCCTGTGGCTGCCCTACTACCCCGCGTGGGCCATCCTGATCATCGTCCTGGATCTGATCGTGATCTGGGCCGTCTCCACCTGGAATCCCACCAACGAATACAACCTGTGACCGACCGGCCACTGACGCAGTGAGAACACTTCGCTGAGACGAGGGCTGCGGGGACCGACCAATCCACGACGCGCATCCGGTCCGAATCGTCTGGTGACGCTGCTCCACCTCGAGAGCCGCGCGACGACGTTTCGCCCGAAAGGAACACCATGCGCATCACCCGGTCCCTTGCAGCCCTTGTCGCAGGCGTAGTCCTCAGCGTCGGCTTCGCAGCCGGAGCCGGCCCGGCGCAAGCGGCGCCGCTGGCCCCCGTGGCGAAGGTCGAGGTGGACCGTTACCTCGGTAAGTGGTGGCAGCTGGCGACAGTGCCGTCGTTCTTCGGCGTCACCTGCGCCCGGGACACCAGCGCGACCTACACCTACATCGACGCCACGACGATCGGCGTCGACAACCAGTGCACCGGCCCCACCGGCATGCGCGGAGGCGTCGTCGGGCGCGCGACCGTCGTCGACCCGCAGACCAATGCGCAACTGAGCGTTCGCTTCCCGCAGACCCCGGGCAGCATCAACCCCGGCGGCGCGCCCAACTACATCGTCGCCTATCTCGAGGACGGCCCGAACCCGACCGGCCCCTACCGGTATGCGATCGTCGGTGATCCCACCCGGGGATCGGGATTTCTGCTCTCCCGCGACAAGGTGGTCCCCAACTCGGAGCTGCGTCGATTGACCAAGGAGATCGAGAAGGTCGGGTACAACCCGTGCACCTTCCTGGTGTCTCCGACCACCGGCGGACGCAGCGACTACTCGCCCTTGTGCACGGTGTGACGGCCACCGTCAGACGATGACCACAGACTCCGGCGCAGGCACGAAAGTGTTTGCGCCGGAGCTTTTTCAGCTTGCCTCGGCGTCCGGCCCGGGTATCGGCGCGGTGCGGCGGAACTCGTCGGGCGTGCACCCGAACTTCGACCGGAAGCGGTTGCGCATCGTCGCCGTCGAGGCGAAGCCGGACGCGTGCGCGATGGCCTCGAGTTTCAGATTGCCCGGACCCATGAGCAATCCCTGGGCCCATTCCAGGCGGCGGTCGGCGATCATCTCCGCGAGCGAGGTGGTGCCGCCGGCGAGGACCCGGTAGAGGTGCCGGCGACTCACGTGCAGGTGCCGGGCGACGATCTCGACGCTGAAGTCGGGATCACGGAAGTTGCGCTCGATGAGGTCGGTGACCGCGGCGCGCAAGTACCGCTCACTCGTCCGCATATCCGACCGCGGAGCACCCGAATTCGATTCCGGCACTACGCGTATCGACTGCACGTCCCGACCATTGAGGATTGCGGTCACCTGGGTTCCTTCCACACGAAGACTGCTCCCACCCGATACACGAGCTTATCGACGCTCACGTCGCCGGTCTTGGGCCTTTGGTCCCACTTTCAAGGATTCTGGTCCCGGGATCGTGCTGCGCCACGACGGGTTCCGTGAGCCAGGTCGGCGCCAGACCGGGTCAGACGTCCAACTCTGGAGGCCGGCGGGAGCACGCGTCGTAGGGTGAGAACCGTGACCACCGACGACGCCGCAGACGCACGACGCGTCGAGCTCCGGGCGGCCGCGCTCAGGATCGCCGATGAGGTCTTGTTCCCGGCGGCCGGAGAGGTGGACCGCACCGGCACAGTGCCCGAAGCGCACTGGCAGGCGCTGGCCGACGCCGGCCTGTACGGGATGGCCGCGCCGGTCGAGGCCGGTGGGCCGGGACTCGAGTTCGGTCAGATCACCGAGATCCTGGAGGTACTGACCAGCGGTTGTCTCGCCACCGCCTTCACCTGGATTCAGCATCACGGCGTCGTGTTGGCCCTGTCCCGGACCACGAACGCCGACCTACGAGCGGAATTCCTCGAAGCGACCGTGGCCGGACGACTGCGTGCGGGGGTCGCCTATGCCGGGGTCGTCCCCACGCCGCCACGGATGTCCGCGACGGCCACCGCCGACGGCTGGCTGCTCTCCGGTCACGCTCCCTTCGTCAGCGGCTGGGGCGACCTCGACCTCCTGCAGATCTCGGCACGCGACGCCGGCACCGACGATGTCGTGTCCGCGATCGTGCGCATGTCCGATCTCCTCGACGGCGCGTCGGCCCGCGCGGTGCAGGCCACACCCGTCGACCTGTCCGCTGCCGCCGGGACGAAGACGGTGTCGCTGCGCGTCGACGGCCTCATCGTCCCCGTCGATCGTGTGGTGACCCGAGTGGGCCTCGCGGAGTTCTTCGCGAACCAGAACGTCGGCGTCCGGCTCAACGGCACCCTCCCGTTCGGGCTCCTGCGCCGATGCACCGCGTTGCTCGACATCAGCGGGCACGACCGAGAAGCCCGTGCGCTGCGTGAGCGCGCCGACGTCGCGCGAACCGCACTCGACGACGGGATGGCGGATGCCGCCGCGTTGCTGGCAGCCCGGGCCGACGCCGCCCGCCTGGCACTCGACGCCGCGGCCGCGCTGGTGTCCGCGGACGGCGGACGCGCACTCGTGCGCGGGAGTCATTCCGAGCGACTGTTCCGCGAAGCCGCGTTCATCCTGGTCGCCGCGAGTCGACCGGAGCTGAAAAACGCGTTGCTGCAGCTCTTCAGCGGTAGGTGAAGTCGCGCAGGAAGATGGCCTCGGCCAGCGCGATCCGTTCGATCTCCGAAGGGTCGACGCTCTCGTTGGGTGCGTGGATCAGGCAGCGCGGCTCCTCGACACCGAAGAGCATGATCTCGGCGTCGGGGTACAGCGACT
Source organism: Gordonia terrae (assembly GCF_001698225.1). Lineage (NCBI taxonomy): Bacteria > Bacillati > Actinomycetota > Actinomycetes > Mycobacteriales > Gordoniaceae > Gordonia > Gordonia terrae. The sequence goes on along the minus strand of NZ_CP016594.1, from coordinate 610,033 downwards.
GGAGAACGTTGCACAACGGGATCGACCCGCCCTGTCCCTGGATCAGCACCTCACTGCCGTAGGCGGTCGACATCGCGTCGGTGAGTGTGTCGTACGCCGGGCCGCTGGTGGACCCGACGAACGGCGCCCCGACCGCCTCGCGTTCGAAGGACACCCGTGCGTTCCAGGGCGTGACCCGGCGGAGATGCTCGATCAGTGCGTCCTGCGCATGCATGGGGTCCATCCCCGGCGGCACCCGGAGATTGATCCGCGCCCGCGCCCGCGGCTGCACGGCCGCCGACGATCCGACCACCGGTGGGCAGTCGATACCGAGCACCGTGGCGGCCGGACGCGCCCACACCATGTCCGACACCGATCCCGATCCGACCAGTTCGACCCCGTCGAGAACCGTTGCATCGCCACGGAATCGCTCGGACGGGTAGGACACCCCAGACCAGCGGGCGTCGGCGTCGAGTCCACTGACGGTGGTGTTGCCGCGCTCGTCACGCAGGGTGGCGAGCATCGAGATGAGGGCGGCGAGGGCATCCGGCGCGGCGCCGCCGAACATCCCGGAGTGCATGGCCGACCCGAGCGTCTCCACCGACACCACGATGTTCGCGATACCCCGCAGGGTGGTCGTCAGGCTCGGTTTCCCGACGGCGAAGTTGCCGGAGTCCGCGATCAGGATGGCATCGGCCGCAAGCAGTTCCGGATTCCGGACCGCGAAGTCCTCGAGGCCGCCGGTCCCCTGCTCCTCCGAGCCCTCACCGATGATCTTCACCGTCACCCCGGCACAGCCGGCAAGTGCCCGCAGCGCGGTGAGGTGTACCGCGATGTTGCCTTTGCAGTCCGCCGCTCCGCGCCCGAACCAGCGACCGTCGCGCTCGGTCAATTCCCACACCGGAGAATCCCACTCATCGTCACCGAGGGGCGGTTGGACGTCGTGGTGAAAGTAGAGCAGGACGGTCGGTGCGCCCTCCGGGCCGGGAATCGATCCGGTGACCGCCTTGCTCCCGTCGCTCGTGACATGTGCGGCGATGTCCTCCACGCCGACATCCCGGAACGCCGACAGCAGCCAGTCGACCATCCCGTCGCACTCCTCGACGGGGAACTGATGCGGATCGTGCACCGACCGGAAACCGACCATCTCCGCGAGATCTGACCTCGCCTGCGGCATCAGCGCGGCCACCTGGTCACGCAGTTCGACGTCCCTGTCGTTTTCTCGCGCAGTCGATTCCACCGGCGATCTCCCGTCTGTCCTCGAATCGGGCGGTCCCGGCCGAACGGACGGGACTCAGCTCTTTCCCTCGGCCACCAGGTCGTACACCTCGAGTTCGCCGCGGCCGATGGCCTCCATCATCCTCGAATGGTCGGAGTCGTTGAGATCCGCGTAGCCGATCGAGAACTCGGCGATGGCCTCGCCGAAGCCCTTGGTGGTCTCCAGGTACTCGGCGATCCGGAAGCGGCTCGCGGTGCGCGCATGCGCCTGACCCAGGACCAGACCGCACAACTGCGCATACAACTTCATGCCCTCCGGGCTCAGGGCCTCGACGACCACCGAACCCTTGCCATCCCGCAGTTGGCGCACGTAGAAGTCGCGTCGCTCGCCGTTCTCGTCGGTCCCCGTCGACCAGCCGAGGAACAGATCGCTGGTCGCCTGGAGCAGTCGCTGACCCTCGACCACCCGCTGGCCCTGGTTGTCGAAGCCGGACGCAGGCACATGGTCGGCGAGAACCGAGCGTTGCGCTTCCTTGACCTGGAGGAAGAGCGGGTCACCCATCTCCTTGCCGGTGAGCAGGATGATCCATGCCCGCGTACCGACGCTGCCGACTCCCACCACCTTGAACGCGATGTCGACGATCTCGAACTGGTCGAGGAGCGCCGCCACGTGCAGGGGCACGGTGTCGCGGTAGGCACTGATCCGCTCGCGGACCCGCTCCGCGACGACGTCGGCGGTCTCCGCCGGGAACCGTTCGTGCAGGGGCACCAGAAGCGGAGGGTCACTGCGGATGTGCGCCGTACCGTCGGCGTCGATCACGCAGAGCTTCGCAAGGGCCTGGGCACTGTCGCGGTGACGCGCCTTCTCGAGGGCCTTCTGCGTACGCTCACTCATCGACGTGTCGAGCTTCGGACCGAAATCCGTCAGGAAGTCGTCGGCGTCGATGCCGGCGTACCAGTTCTCGAGCGTCGTCTGCGTGGCGCTGCGCGCGATGGCCCGCCGGTACGACTTGGCGACGGTCTTGGCGACCTTGCGGTTGATCGCGTCGTCGAATCCGTTGTTGCGTCCGGCGATCGCGAAGCTCGCCGCGAGGCGTTTGACGTCCCACTCGAACGGGCCGACGTGCGTCTCGTCGAAGTCGTTGAGGTCGAACACCATTCGACGTTCGGGGCTGAAGAAGAGACCGAGATTGCTGAGGTGTGCGTCGCCACAGAGTTGCGTGATGATCCCGGTGTCCGGGGTTCGCGACAGATCGTCGGACATCACCGCGGCCGCACCGCGGTAGAAGGTGAACGGGGTGGCCGACATCCGGGCGTGCCGCACCGGGATCAGGTCGGCGACCCGGGTCTGTGCCTGCGCCGCCAGGATTTTCAGCGGGTCGGCGCGCTCGGTCGGCGTGGGGCACGCGGCGAGTTCGGCAGCGGTGGGCAGGGTGGAGAGGGATGTCGCCACGGGCGCTCCTTCACGTCGGTGCGGCCCCGCCACCGGGCGGAGTTGCAGTTCTCCGGGTCCCGTTCGGAACCCGCGGTGAACCGCCGCGAACGACGTCCGTCCGGCCCGGACCGCATGGTGACGTCGGAGTCACTGATACGACACGAACCAGGGGGACGGGCGCACCGCCAGCGTGGTCGCGGGCGAGAACGTCGGCTTGTCCTCCGTGTAGAAATTCTTCCAGCCCATCCACATCCCCGCCGGGAGATCGGTGACCAATCTGCGCCAGGTTTCCATCTTGACGTCCGGGGTGCCGTGCCCGTCGGCGTGCAGAACCACCTGCAACTCGTCGCGGTCGGTCACGATCGCGGGCCGATCGTCGAGCATCCCGGCGTCGAACTGGTGCAGCACGAACAATTTCTGCGGGAGGTGGCGGCTTCGGACGAGTCCGGCGAGCCACTCCGAGGTCCGGTTGACCTCCCCGGCCCCGACCGAGCCGATCTGGGTGAGATGGACCTGATCGGGTTCGAGCCGCCACTCGGGGTCCAGCGCCAGGCCGACATGCGGTTGGGCCAGCAGGTCGGCATAGCGACGCGCCTGCGTCAGGAAGTCCATGCGGCCCGGTTGGAGGTCGAGGGTCACGTAGACCCCGGCGCGGCCGGCGGCCTCGACCCAGGGCCGCAGGGTCTCCGGATCGATCATGTTCGTGTAGGTCGACCCCGGGCCCGGTTCGGCCGAGGCGACCGACGCGATGATCTCGAACGCCGGGACCACCGGTTCGGCACTCACCCGCTGATACTCGGCGGCGAGGCGACGCACCCGGTCTATCGACGCCGCGATGCCCTGCCGGCCGAGGGGACCGAGCGCCGGCGCGTCCGGCGAGCCGTACAACGCCACCATCCGCCTGCCCGGGAAGACGACCTGCCCACCGCCGGGCAGTTCCGGTGTGTCGCGGGCCAGTTCGACGCGCCGGGCGAACTCCTCGGTGGTGCCGAAGCCGGGTCCCACCGCCCGCACGGCGGCCGGTTCGGACGCGGCCGCCTCGATCGTGGCCACCGACTCGGCGGTCGCACGCGGGTCGGGTACCGGCACCTCGACGACACGTGCCGCCGACCGTGCCGTCATGATCGCGTCGGCCGGGGCGTCGCGGGTCAGCATCACCACCGGTGCGGTCCCCGACCTCGAGGCGTTGCCCCGCAGGTCGTCGAGAGCCGCGGAGATACGCGGCGACGGGATGCCATCGACCCGGCCGAGCCGGACCTCGGTCTCGACCCCGAGTCGTCGGAGTTCGTCGGTGACGCTGGGCGCCGTCTGCGGGGTCACGGCCAGGACCGGCACGTGCTTGTCCTGTGCGACACGTGCTGCAGCGGCCCGGCCGGCGGCGTCCTCGAGTGCGTCGGGACCCACCAGGATCGCCTCGTCGGATCGGGCGTACAGCTCGCGACTGAGCTGAACGGACTCCGGTACATCGCCGGAGAGCACGCCGACGCCCGGCGGCGGGTTCGTATACGCACCGATCCCGGACGCCCCGACGCCAGACGCCCCGACACCGGTTGCCGAAGCGCTCACGACGAGGCCGACGACCACGCACACGATCGACGTCCAGATCACCCGACCGGTCACCCGCGCACCCTCCCGTTCGTTGCCGAATCCTCCGCGCGGCCGCCGGGCTCGCCCCGGTCCGTCCGTTCCGGCGCAGACGGTCGCCCAACGTAGCAGCGCCGGCAGTGCGGGTTCGACGGCCACCGCGGGGGCGAGGCCGTGACCGGCCACGACGACGCGGCCCTGTGACCCGCTTCACGACTGCAACAGGTTCTAGTTGTAGCGTGCATGTCGTGGACTACTGGGGTGTGATGGTCGGGTTGGGACTCGTGGCTACGGCGTTCGGCGTCGTCGGATTCGTGCGATACCGCGAACGGGAATCGACGACCCTGCAGCGCCAGACCCAGCTCGCCCGGGAACTGCGCGACCTCGCCGGCGACGACGAGGTGCGGCTGGCCGCGGTCGACGAGTTCTCGCTGACCATCTATCACCGGCTCTTCTACGCCTCGGTGGTCGCGCCGTGGATTCGGAGCGCCGCGTGGGCGCTTCTCGGTGCGGTGCTCGCCGGAGCGGGAGCGCTCGCGGTGGGATCACTCGACGGCGTGTTCGCGACCGTCGTACACGTCGCGACGATCGTGGCCGCAGGCGTCTTCGGGGTCTCGACGCTGGTGTACGTCGGCATCGCGCTGTATCACTCGGCGACCACGCCACGGGTGTCCTTCAGCGACTCCTACGCCGGCGAGGACTCGGATCCGGACTCGGCCCCGTCCACCGAAGCCGCGTCCGCCGAAGCCCCGACGGCCGAAGCCACGTCCACCGAGGCCCCGTCCACCGAAACCCCGGTCTCCACACGGCCCGTCGACTGACCGACCGGCGACCCGAGACACAACGAACCCCCACCGGGCTGGACCGCCCGGCGGGGGTTCGTTGCTGTGAGAGGGTCAGGCGGCTCGCTAGGCGATCTGCGCCTGCCACATCCAGTGCAGCTGCTCGAGCTTCGAGGCGAACGAGATCAGCAGATCCTGGGTGACCGGATCGGCCTCCTCGGTGACCCCGATTCGCTCGCGGAGACCCGCGACGACTGCCTTGAGATTGTCGACGATCGCCTCGACGACGTCACTGTCCTTGGTCCATCCCTCACCGAATCCCTTGGTGTGGGCGGTCTTCGCGACGGTCTCGGCACGGCCGTCGGGGCTCACGCCGATCGCGGTGGCCCGTTCGGCCGCCGCATCGGTGAACTCCCGGGACACCGTGACCAGCTCATCGAGGTCGAGATGCACCGATCGGAACTGCTTGCCGACCACGTTCCAGTGCGCCTGCTTCGCGATAAGCGACAAGTCGATGAGATCGACGAGAGTGTCCTGCAACGCCTTTCCGGCGACGGACTGCTGCTCGTCGGTGAGTGTGCTGGTGATCGGAGTAGTGGTCATGATCAAGAACTCCCTTCTTGTCATAGCTGGTCGCAGTCGTGCTCCGACTGCGCTGTGCGACGCGGTCAGACGCGGACGGTGACCGCGGAGTCGATGTTGCCCTTGGTCGCCTTCGAGTACGGGCAGAACGTGTACGCGAGGTCGGCGAGCTCCTTGGCCTTGGCCTCGTCGAGGCCGGGCAGCGACACCTCGATGGCGACGGTGAGCCCGAATCCGTTGTCCGCGGGGTCTTTCCCGATTCCGACGGTCACGTCCACGGTTGCCCCGTCGGGGACCGGGGTGTCCGCCTGCTTGGCCGTGGCACGAAGCGCGCTCAGGAAGCAGGCCGCGTAGCCCGCGGAGAACAACTCCTCCGGATTGGTTCCCTCGCCGTTGCCACCGAGTTCCTTCGGCGGGCGCAGGTCCAGGTCGATCTGGCCGCTTGCCGAGACGACTTCGCCGTCGCGTCCACCGCCGGACGCCTTCGACGAGATGGTGTACACCGGTTCGATTGCCATTCGAGATCCTCCTGGATACTCAGTGCGGGTTCGGCCAACGGTCGTTCCAACCCGTTCCGTTCACCGAACATTCCGGCGACACCGCCGTCGGCGACGTGATGGTCGCGACACCGGGCTCCGCAACCGACTCAGCGTCCGCGCATCATCCGCGTCGGCTTCATCCGGGTCGACTCCGGTAGCCATTGGTTGACCGGGCGACGCAGGGTGCAGAGGGCGGCGACCACGAGCAGAACGAATTGCGCATAGCTCAGGACGACCATGGTCGACGACACGTCCGGGTACCGGAAGAGGAGGTCGACGCCGACGGGGATGCACAACAGGTGCACGACGACGGCAGCCAGGAAGAAGTTCCGGAGGTGGCGGCTGTGCTGTGTGGCAGCGGTGACCAGGCACGCGTACTCGATGGCGAGCACGACGATGATCATCACCAGCATGAACGGCGGGAAGAACCCGGCGAGCGTATCGACCTCGCTCTCCGGGGCGGAGTTCGCCGGGTCGGCCACCACTCCTTCGAGCAACCGGCCACGCAGGTCGTCGGTGATGGTCCCCAGGTTGAAGAAGCCGTAGATCGTCAGCACCAACCCGATCACCGCGGCGCCCCACCACACGATCCGTGCGTGCACGGCGAGCGCATCCGGTGGCCGTCCGGGATCGCCGGGCCGGGCCGGATAGAGCGCCGCCTGGTCCCGGTCTCGGGAGGATCGTTCGAGGGCGGCCAGGTCCTCGGCATCCAGCTCGGCCTGGCTCGGGACACGGTCGGGGTCACGCCCGGCCGGGTCGCCGGACGTCCCGCCGGTCGGGTCCTTCGGATCCGTCATGCCCCGATCCTGCCACTCGCCCCGGCGGCCCTCCAGCGCCGAGAAACGCCCGACAACGTGCGGCCTATTTCCGGAACTCGGTCAGTACGAATTCCATCCCGGGCACGAATGTCCCGAGCATGGGCACGACGTGGTTGACGATCGACTTGGTCAGGATGGGCGGGGTGGGATCGGTGACGAAGGTGACGTCGGCGCCCTGCGCCCGCCAGTCCGCGGCGAGCTGCGCGACCTGGCCGTACGGGATCACGTCGTCGTGCAGTCCGCCTTCGACGAAGACGGGCGCGTTCGGCTTCAGGCGTCCGATCCGCTGCTGCCGGACCACGTCCTGCAGCCCCGGCGATCGCGCGATGAGGGCTGACAGCGTCTCACCGGTTCGCGTCCACGTCTCGACGCGGCGGAAACCGAAGGCCGGGATGATGTCGCCGATACAACTCGTCGAGATCTGCTTCAGCGCGGCCTTGCCGGTCGGATTGGTCTCTCGGCGCACCACGTCGGCGACGTTCGGATACCGCTCGGTCAGTCCGTTGATCGCGAAACCGATCGCACCCGCGATGGTGGTGCCGTCGATCGCCGGGATGACCTTCTCCAGGTCGGCCGGGGGTGCGCCGGCGTAGGTGGCGCGGACGTTCAGCTCGGGCGCGTAGGTCTCGGCGAGTTCGGCGGCCGACGCCGCGGCTCCCCCGCCCTGCGAGTACCCAGCGAAGCCGACCGGCGCATCGGCGGGCGCGCCCGAGAGGTCGAGCGCGGCCCGCGCACCGTCGAGCATGGCCTGTCCGGACTCGGCGCGGTTGACGTAGGTGTGCACACCGGGCGTGCCCATCCCGACGTAATCGGTGACGAAGACCCGCACGCCGTGGACGAGCATGTAGTACATCTCAGGTGCCGTGTAGTTGACCGAGATGCTCGGCTTCGTGAGGTCGACCGCCATCGGCAGACCCATCAGCTTCGACGGGGCGCACTGGTCGCCCTGACCGATCGTTCCGGACCCGACGACCAGAGTCGGTCGCGGACCCTTGCCGCGCCACGGCGCGGTGGGCTCGACGACGGTGCCGGTGACCGGGACGGGTGTCCCGTCGGAACGACGCGAGGTGTACATCACGGTGCGCGCCGTCCCCGGCCACTGACCGGCCATCCCGGGGATCTGGAGCAGCAGCGGACTCGACTGGCTGCGGATCACTGAACCCGGCTCGGATGCATACCGGGCCGGTGGGCTGTAGAAATCCGCCGCGGCAGCGGTACCGGCCGCAGCCGGAAGCAAGGATGCGGCACAGGCCGCCACCAGCGCGCCGACGACACCGACGACACGTCTCGATGTCCTGCGATGAGTCATGTTCTTCCCCGACCTCCCGTTCATGGCTGTGTAACCTACCCCACAGTAACTTGAGTCAGGTGACTGGCATCGCGTCGGGGGGTCCGGGCACCAGGAGTTCCCCACTCCGGCGTCCGGGGGAGCAGCCGACGACGGAGTCCCGACGCGGTGGGCCGAACATCCTCCCCACGGGGCCCGACCATTTCAGTGCAGCGAAAGAATTCGTTACGGTCTCGTGATTGAACAATGCGCAATTTCGCTCGCGTTCCCCAAAAAGAATGACCGCCACTTTTCCCTCACCCATTCATACGAATAGCCTCGAAGTCGGATCGGTACATTTCTCGCGTCGATTCTGACCCCATTTCGATCGAATTCTCGGGCGAATCGGCACACCACGACGAGAGGCGAAAAAGTGAACAAGAAGGTCAGCAAGGGTCTGTTCGCAGCGGTGGCGGCCGTGCTGCTGTTGCTGGGCGGCCTGGGCACCTACGCCCTGTGGAGCGACAGCGAGACCACCGACTCCGGCGACGTCCAGACCGGAACGCTCGACCTGACAGCAGTGAATGCGGGTCAGTGGCAGGATGTCTCGAATGCCGCGGCCCCGGTCGACATCGATCCGGCGACCTTCCGGATGGTGCCCGGTGACGTCCTGCAGTTCACCGCGAGCTACCGGGTCGCCGCGATCGGCGACAACCTGACCGCGCGCATCACCACGACGAATCAGGGCACCAACGTCATTCCGGCAGCGCTGACGGATTGGGTGACGGTCACGAACACCGCGACCTTCGGCGGCGCGCCCATTCCGAGCAGCGTGATCACGACGGCCGACAACGGAAAGACCGTGGACGTCACCGTCACGGTGGACTTCGATCGCGACACCCCCGATCAGGTGGGGATCAACTCGACGGTCAACCTCTCGCAGCTGCAGGTGACCCTGCAGCAGGAACGCGCCTGAGCGACCTCGACGACGACGGATGCGCATGTCGCGCCACGTGTTCGGGCCCGTCGCGGGCGCGGCAGCGCTCGCGGTGGTGGTCGTCCTGATCGCGGTGTCGGTGCGCTCGACCGGGGCGTACTGGACCGAGACCGCGTCGTCGGCTCCCGGCCAGGTGGCCACCGGCCGACTGGCCCTCGCCACCGGCTCGGGAGCCGACAACGTCTACACCTTTCCCGAGCTGACCGGAGCGGCTCTCGTCCCGAACCAGTTCCGGCAGGCGCCGCTGGCGATCGTCAACACGGGGACGACGCCACTGCGGTACCGATTGACCTCCGCCGGCCCACAGGTGTCGACGGCGTCGACGGTCGCGGTGGCCCTCGCCGGGGCAATCGGTGGAACCTGTACGGCGACATCGGCTCTCGGGCCGACGAGCGCCTTCCCGACACTGTCGGGCGTCGGCTCCGTCTCGACCGTCGCATCGGCGTTCCGCACCCTGGCCGCCGGGGCGCAGGACACCTGGTGCATCCGGAGCACGCTGATCTCCGTCGCCGGGGCCGAACCGGCCACCTACACCCACGTCTTCGGCTTCCGGGCGGAGCAGGTATGAGCCACCGGCACAACGACACTCGGTCGACCACGGAGTCGGATCCGTCGCGCACCGGACCATGGTGGTGGGTCAGCACGATCGTCACCTGGCTACTCGTGTTCGCGGTCTCGGCACTGGTCCTGGCGCTCGTCGTGATCCCACTCGTCGGCAACGCCCAGCCGTACACGGTGCTGACGGAGTCGATGCGACCCACCTACCCGCCGGGCACGCTGGTCGTGGTCCGGGACTCGGACACGAACCGCCTGCCGGTCGGCGAGGTGATCACCTACCAGATCCGGTCGGGCGAACCCGCAGTCGTCACGCATCGGATCATCGCCACGGGCATGGACAGTACCGGCGGACGTACGTATACGACGCAGGGCGACAACAACCCACAGCCCGACCCCGGGTCCGTGGAGCCGGCCCAGATCCGCGGAGCGGTGTGGTACTCGATCCCGTACCTCGGTTACGTCAACAACTGGCTCACCGGAGACACTCGCGTTCTGGTGGTGACCGTCATGGCGGGCGCCCTCGGGCTCTATGCCGCCGTTCAGCTCGTCGGTGCGGTCGTCGACAGGCGGCGGGTGTCGACCGGATCCGCGCCGCGATGAGCACGATGCGCGCGGCCGCACGTGGGTTCGGGCGATTCCTGCGGTCGACCCGCGTCCGTGCGGTGCTGTCGGTCGGGATCGTTCTCGGACTCGGCACAGTCGGGACACTGGCCGCCTGGTCGGCAACCACGACGACCACCTCCGGGACCTTCACCACCGGCACCGTCGATCTGTGGCTCGACAACGTGAACGCGACCCAGGCCGCGCCGCTGTCGGTGCCACTCGGGTCGGCGCTGCTGCCCGGACAATCCGCCGCGGTGCGTGTCACCGTCCAGAGTCGGGGCAATGTCGCCGCGACCTACACGACCAAGGTCCGAGGGACGGGCACGGCCGGTACCGCGGTACAACTCGCCGTCGTGGTCGGCGGCACCATCTCGGGATCGACGTGCACCGGCACCCCCACGGTTCCCACCATGCCGCTCACCGGCGCCGACGCCGCCATCCTCGGTACGCGCGGCCCACTCGCGGCCGGCACCGGAGCCGAGATCCTGTGCCTTCAGTTCACGCTGCCCGCAACGGCATCGAATGCCACCCAGGCCGCAACCGGCGGCGTCGTGTTCACCTTCGACGGCACAGGGGTGGCGAATGTCTGAGCCCGTCACCCCCGGTCGCCGGCCCGGGCGAGGAACCGACGTCGCGCTGAGCGTCGGTGCCGTCGCAGGCGTGGTCTGTATGTGCCTGGCCCTGTCGGCCGTGCTGTTCGGCATCACACCACTCGTCTTCCGGTCCGGATCGATGGAGCCGGCGATCCCCGTCGGTTCCCTCGCCCTCGCTCGCGAGGTCCCGGCCGGCGCGGTCGAGCCGGGTGACGTCGTGAGCGTGATCGCCGACAACGGCAATCGGATCACCCACCGGGTGGTGAATGCGGATGCCGGCGCGGGCAATTCGGTGTCGCTCGTACTGAAGGGTGACGCGAACACCGAACCCGATCTCATCCCGTATGTCGTCACCGACGTCGAGCGCGTGCTGGCCGATGTCCCCTATCTCGGTTATGCCGTCGCGTGGTCGTCGACGCCCGCTGCCCGCGCGGCGGGCATCGTCCTGGCGGTCTGGCTGCTCGTCGCGGTGTTCGGACCCCACCGGCGCAGACGCAACAGCGGTCGGCACCGGGCGACCACTCCGCCCCCCGGCCTCCCCGGACGCGCCACGCATGCCGGGATGTCGATGTTCCTCGTCGGTGCGCTGTCGGCGACGTTGATCGTCGCGTTGCCGCCCGGTGCCGCCCGAGCGGGGGTGACGGACCGGACCGTCGGCCAGGTGACGATGACGCTGGGCACCGCGCCCCGGCCGGCGAGCTTCACCTGTGCGACCCAGGGAACACTGCTGACGAGCGCCCTCTTGAGCTGGCCGGTGGTCGGGCCCGCGTTCGGTTACCGGCTCGAGTTCCGGGCCACGACGACCGGTCTCCTGCTCAGTACCCAGGACCTACCGGCCCAGGCGTCGGGGACCGTCAGCTACACGGTGAGTGCGGGTCTCCTGGATCTGCTCCCCAGCTCGACGACGGTTCATCTCGTCTCCCGCGTGGGGAACTTCTGGATCTCGCCGAGTCCCACACTGACCCATCGGATCACGAAGGCTGTCTTGAGTTCGTCGTGCGCGACGCCGGGGACGGTGACGAGTCCCGGGGCAGCACCCGGACGTCAGGCCCGCACCGCCCCGTCCGTGTCGAGCACGACCCCGAGCGAATCCGGCTCGCCGAGTTCGGCGTCGCAGACCCCGGGATCATCGTCGACCGAGCCGTCCACGGACCCGGCCTCACCGACCGATGGCCCACCGACCTCGACGCCCACGACGCCGACCACTTCCCCGGCGACACGCGAATCCGAAGTCGGACAGGCAGTTCCCGATGTATCGCGAACCTCGGAGCCGACAACGGCCGACGGGTATCGCTGAGAGCGGTCCGGGGTTCGACGACCGGCGGCAGGCGGTGGCTGGCGAATTCATCAGGATGAATGTTAGAGTGGCGTGGAGCACACCCGAACGCTCTCGCGGCCGGCTTCGCACCCGGGTCCGTGGCCCCCGGGCCGCGCCCACGCGTCGACCTGTGCTCGCTCTCGCACTCACAGATCACGGGCGGAAACCAGATGGCAGACAAGAGAAGTGCTCGACGACCCGCAGTCGGTTACAAGCTCGTCCCCGGCTCAACGCAGCGATAATCGTGCTCCTCACCATTGCGAATTCCGGCGTCCTCCTGAGGGATCGGTCGACGACCACCGAGCTCTGGGTGGTCACGGGGCTCGATCATGCTCGGCTGCAACAAGAAGTTCGTCGGCACACGATTGGCCACCTCGACGACACGCTGGCCTTCATCAACATTCTCTGGCTACGCGATCGTTTCGCCAGCTTCGAATGGCAGGTGCGGGTCGACAGGTTACAACTCCACGCAGAACGCTTCGGGCGGTTCGACGGCCTACACCTGACTGCCGGCATCCGCGCGCCCCTGCCCCGGCTTCACGCGAGCGCCGAAGCCCGTGTGCCGACGTTCGTGTGACGACCAACGATAGAGGGACAGGAAGCTCGTGTCTGAAACGATGACGGCGACGACGACCCGGGTTCTCGATCGCCTTGCCGGTGGGCTGGCCCCGTCGGCGCTCCGGACCACTCCCGAGTCCTGGATCGACCGACTGCGCGACATCGCCCCGTTCTGCGCCGCCGGTGAACCGATCGCACTCGTCTCGGCGACCACCACCGACGAAGTCTCCCACGTTCTCTCGGTCGCGAACGCCGAGCGCGTTCCCGTCGTGTGTCAAGGCGCGTTGACCGGCGCCGCCGGCGCGGCGAACGCTGTCGACGGGTGCATCCTGCTCTCCTTCGAGAAGATGGACCGCATCCTGGAGATAGACCCGGTCGAACAGATCGCGGTCGTCCAACCCGGGACGGTCAACTCGACACTCGCGGCGGCCGTCGCCGAGCTCGGCCTGTTCTATCCTCCTGACCCAGGGTCGTGGGAGATGTCCACCATCGGGGGAAACGTCGCCACCAACGCGGGCGGAATGTGTTGCGTGAAGTATGGAGTCACCGCCGACTACATCCGTGCCCTCGAGTTCGTCCTCCCCGGTGGTCGGGTCATGCGCACCGGACGCCGAACCGCGAAAGGCGTTGCCGGTTACGATCTCACCCACCTGCTGACCGGTTCGGAAGGAACGCTGGCCGCGATCACCGAGATCACCGTTGCGCTCCTGCCCGAGCGTGAGGAGTCGCTGACCGCAGTCGGGATGTTCCCCACGGTTCGTGCGGCGGCCGAAGCCGTTGCCGCCGTGCAGGCGACCGGTCGCCGGCCTTCGATGCTCGAGTTGCTCGACGGCCCGAGCATCGCGATCATCTCGGACTTTCGCGATGTTGGTCTTCCGGACTCCGGCGCCGTACTCCTCATCCGCTCCGATCGGGGAGTTCGCGCAGCAGAAGACCTGGGAGTCTTCGAGGAATGCTTCCTCTCGTCCGGCGCCGACGAGGTCTACACCGCGTCGGATTCCCAGGAAGCGGACATGCTGATGGAGACGCGGCGCCTCCTGGGCCCCGCGATCGCAGCCCAGGGCAGCCCGCTGGCCGACGACGTGTGCGTTCCGGTCAGTGCTCTCGCCTCACTCGTCGACGGTGTCGCCGAGATCGGCCGACGCCACGACGTCCGGGCCATCTGCCCCGGTCACGCCGGAGACGGCAACCTCCATCCGGCCATCTTCTATGACGACGACAGTGTGGACCGGGCGTTCCAGGCGTTCGGAGAGATCATGGATCTCGGACTCTCGCTGGGCGGCACGATCACCGGCGAGCACGGCGTGGGCCTGCTCAAGAAGTCGTTCCTGCGACGAGAACTCACAGCGGAGATGCTCGATCTGCACCGAGGCGTGAAGGCGGCTTTCGACCCGAACGGAATCCTCAACCCGGGCAAGGTCTTCGACTGACCGGAGGGCCGGCGACCCTCAGCCGACGAGCACGCGAACGGTGTCGGCCACGCACGCCGGCTTGTCGGCCCCCTCGATCTCGACGACGAAACGCACGGTGAACCTCGTACCCGTGGTCGCGTCCTGCACGTCGGTCAGCGTGGCCACGGCGCGTATGCGCGAGCCCACCGGCACCGGCGCAGGAAAGCGAACGGAGTCGAGCCCGTAGTTGACACCCATCTGCACGCCTTCGACGGTGTATATCTGCCAACCCATCGACGGCAGCAAGGACAGGGTCAGGTATCCGTGCGCGATGGTCGCGCCGTACGGCCCCTCCCCCGCCCGGACGGGGTCGACATGAATCCACTGGTGGTCACGGGTGACGTCCGCGAACGCGTCCACCATCCCCTGATCGACGATCAGCCACGGGCTGATCCCGAGCTCTTCGCCGACCGCGTCGGCGAAGGCCTCGACGGAGGGGAACACGCGAGGAGCGCTGGCGGGGTGATTCATCGGTCTCCGGTCTGGTCCATGAGTGAGGGGCACTCTCGGGTCAGGAGTCACGTGCGGAGACTATGGAGTGCTGTTCGGAGCGGGTCACCGTCTTCAACCGCGTCCGTCCCGATGCTCGGCCAGTCGATTTCTCGTGCGAGTCCAGACGTCGCCAGTCATCGAAGTTCGCCGAACTCGGGAACCGCTCCGCGATGTCGTCGGTCACCTGCGGGCCGGCCAACCGACCGGCGCCGAAGTCGTCCAGTAGGGAGGAGACGGTTGCGCGTGCGCAGCGTCGGTTCGTCCCGAGCGCGCCCGTCGGGCCGCGCTTGACCCACCCTGTCACGTAGGCGCCCGCGATCACACTGCCATCGATGTCCGTAACGCGCCCTTCGTCATTGGGCACCACGGCGCGTTCGAGATCGAACGGCAGGCCGGCGATCGGTTCGGATCGGTATCCGACCGCCCGCACGACGAGACCACATGCCAGGTCGAGCGCCTCACCGCCGCCGGTCGGAACACAGCGCAGCGCAGCCACCGTCGAGTCGCCCACCACCGACACCGGGGTCCGACGGAAGTCCAGCACGACGACGGGTTCGTCGGTGTCCGGGCGTCTCGTCGGCAGCTTCTCGATCAACTCCCTCTTGAACATCGCCATCACCGATGAGTCCGGACTGGGTTCGCCGAGGTCCTCGCTGCGAACAAGCCTTGGGCCCAGCGCTTCTCGCAGTCCGATCAGCTCCGGGGTCGTGAAGGCTGCCACGTCGGCACCCCGCCGCCCGAGGACCCGGACCTCCCGGATACGGGACGTGGCGAGTGCTGTCAACGAATGTTCGGCGATGTCGGTCTTCCGCAGCTCGTCGACATCGGTCGCGAGGATTCGCGCGACATCGAGTGCCACGTTGCCGTTCCCGATCACGATTGCTCGTTCCGATGAGAGATCGGGTTCGTGATCGAGCCCGTCGGGGTGCCCGTTGTACCAGGCGACCAGTTCGGTGGCGGACATGCTGTTGGCCAGGTCCTCACCGGGGATACTCATCCGTCGGTCCGACGCCGCACCGACGCCGTACAGCACAGCGTGATACCGATCGGACAACTCGGTGAAGGTGACGTCGGTACCCACCTCCACGTCGAAGAACACCCTGACCGCGCGATGCCGCATCGACCGGGTGAAAGCCTCGGCCGCCTGCTTGGTCGCCTCGTGATCCGGTGCGACCCCATGTCGCAGCAGCCCCCACGGGGTCATGAGCTTCTCGAAGACATCGATCTGTACGTCGAGACCCCGTTGAGCGAGTAGGTGTTCGACTGCGTAACTGCTTGCCGGCCCGGCCCCCACGATCGCCACGCGCAGCTTCTCTGCACCCGCCCAGAAGCGCGCAGGCGGTTGTGTGAACGGAACTTGGGCGTACTCCTGATGCGCGGGATCGCGGTAGTAGACCGCGTTGAGTTCGATGAACGGCAACGACGACTCATCGAGATCGTAGTCGGGTTCGATCGCGCTCACCGGACAGGCATCGAGGCATGCGCCGCACTCGATGCAGGCGTCCGGGTCTATGTAGAGCATCTCCGTGGTCGCATACTCCGGCTCGTCGGGAGTCGGATGGATGCAGTTGACCGGACACACCGGAACACAGGACGCGTCATTGCAGCAGTTCTGCGTGATCACGAACGTCATGACCTCACCTGATTTCTCCTCGGACCGGCTGAGCGGTCACGGTCGACTACAGAGCTGCAACCCGCTCGTTCTTGAGCACGCGCCGCAGCAACTTGCCGGTCTCGTTGTACGGCAACTCGGCCTCGTGATGGATGAACTGCGGCACGCGGGTGGACCTCAACCCGTCGCGCACCCACTGTTTCAGTTCATCGACATCGATTCCCCGCGAACTCACCACGAAGGCCTCGATCCGTTCGCCCCATTGCTCGTCGGGGATCCCGACCACGGCCACATCGTCGACGCTCGGGTGCTGCCGCAAGCGGTCCTCGATCTCGCTCGGCGAGATGTTCTCGCCGCCGCGCACGATGACGTCGTCGGCTCGACCGTGCAGGAACAGGAACCCATCGGAATCGAGGTGCCCGCGGTCGCGCGTCGGATACCACCCGGACGCGTCGATCGCCGAGTGGCTCAGATACTCGCCGGACACCTGCTCGCCGCGAACCCAGATCTCCCCCGACTCACCGGGAGGAAGCACCTCCCCGTCGTCGTCGCGGATCTCGATCTGCACCGAGGGCAGCGCTCGACCCACGGACCCCAGGCGGGCGCGAATTGCGGGATCAGCACTGGCGGAGGCGGTTCGGTGGTCCTCCGGACCCAGAAGGCTGATCGTGGAGCTGGTCTCGGTCAGACCGTACGCGTTGACCAGGTCGACGCCGGGCAGCAGTCGCAGGGTCCGTTCGATGACGTCGACCGGCATCCGCCCACCGCCATACGACAGGTGCCGCAGGGCGGGTAGGGACTTGCCGTCGGATTCGATCACGTCGAGAATCCGGTCGAGCATCGTGGGCACGACCATGGCCTGGGTGACGTGCTCGCGCCGCGCCAGATCGACCCACCCCCGGGCCTCGAATGCGGTGAGCAGCACCATCTTCCGACCCGAGTACAGAGACGTGATCATGGAACTCACCGCGGCGATGTGGTATGGCGGAACCGATACGAGGATCGCTTCCTCCTCACTCGCGTTGAGGAATTCGACGGTGGACAGCACATAGGGCACCAGGTGCCGATTACGCAGGATCGCGGCCTTCGGCGTGCCGCTGGTGCCGCTCGTGAACAGCAGGACGGCGGGGAAGTCGGCGTCCGTGTCGGCGGCATCGGCGACACGACCAGAATCAGGGCGTCCCAACGGATGTACACCGTCGAGTCCGAGAACACGTGAGGCGGACCGTTCGTCGGTCACCACCGAGACCGGTGCGATACGCGTGAGCGCCTCGCGCAGCTGCTCGTCGGTCCACCGATAGTTCACCGGAACATAGGAGACCCCGGCCATCGCGGTACCGAAGAAGAGCGCCACGGTGTCGGCGGAGTTCTCGCCGACGTAGGCGACAGCGTGCACGTCCTGTTCACGGATGGCGGCCGACCACGCGCCGGCCTGGTGGGCCAGCGCGTCGTAGGTCAGGCGGGTGCCGTCGGCGACGACCGCGGTTCTGTCCCCGGCCGCCTGAGCGACCATCTCGAGGAGCATCGTCACATTCATCCGGCGCCTCAGTCCGACGAGGGGAGCTTTTTCGCGGCGAGCTCCGGGAGGATCTCGCCGTCGACGGACAGGCTTCCGACACCCGGCTTGACGCACAGCACCTGCAGACCCGAGGCCTCATGCACGTACCGCTTTCCGAGCGCCGTGCCGCCGTCGAATCCGGTTGCCACATCGCCGACGTCAGCGGTCCGGACGTCGACCATCGGCGCACCACCACAGTCGATTTCGATGTCGGCGCCCTTGACCACCATGACCTCGGTGTCACATACCGAGCTGAGAAGCCTGCTTCCGGTCTTCATGAGTTCCTCGTTTTCTGATCGGCTTGGAGAAGGAAGTGGGTCAGACGATGCCGCCGAGCAACGCAAGCGCTCGGCGAGTCAGTGGCGCGACCATCTCGCCCCGCTGCAGCATGCGTGGGTCGGCGCTCTCGCCGCGGACCGCTCGCGCATACAGCTGCTGCAAGATGACGACGGTGCGCCAGCATCCGAAGGCCTCGTACCAGGCGATCTCGGCGAGGTCGAGCGAACTCGTGGACGCATATCGCTCGACGACCGCATCACGATCGGGGAGATCGAGCTCACGAGTGGCCGACGCAGCGACAAACGCACCGGGATCATCGGCTGACAGGGTGTGGTCGGGCCAGTAGTTCAGCAGCGTGCCGAAGTCGGCGAGCGAATCCCCGAGAGTTGCCATGTCCCAGTCGAACACCGCGGCGACTCGGTCGGGATCACCGGCGATGAACTGACAGTTGTCGATCTTAAAATCGTTGTGGACGATGCCTGCTCGTTGGGTCCGAGGGAGGTCGCGCGCAAGGCGCGCGGCGACCTCGTCGACCATCACCCGGGTCTGCACTGCATCATCGAGCAACGACTGCTCCGCGACTGCGGCCCACCGGCGCGTCCACCCCTCGACCTGCCGCCGGAGAAATCCCTCGGGGCGGCCGAGATCCTGCAGATCACACGCGGCGGGATCGACGTCGTGCAGGTCCGCAAGTGCGTCGATGACCGCGAGACCCACCCGTACGGATGCATCGGCGTCGGTCGAGATCGCCGCTGGGACGTGGTCCCAGACCACGTGACCGCGCCGGTACTCCGAGACGAAGAACTCCGCGCCGATGACCGCGGTGTCCGCACAGTGGAGGTACGCACGAGGCGCCCGAGGATAGGCGGCGTACAAGCGGGACAGCACCCGATGTTCGCGCGCCATGTCGTGCGCGGCCGCCGCAACCTGCCCGAGCGGCGGTCGCCTCACCACGAGATGCCGATCGCCGAAGGTCACCCGATAGGTGAGGTTCGCCGATCCGCGCGGGAACTGGAGCACCGAAAACGGTCCGCCGACCTCAGAGAGGTGCAGCCGGAGATACGTCTCGAGCGCATCCCAGTCGAGATTCTCGCCGTCGCGCACCGGCGCGACATCCGGAGTGAGATCGTCACGTGCACCGGCGGTCATGCGTCAACGCTCCCGGCCTTCGAGCACCGGTCCCATGGCGCACGGCGGGCGCGGCCTGTATGAGTGAACACAGTCACACCTTAATTCCTCATGATGATTTAGTCAACTGCGGCCCGCCGGATGGCTTCGATGGCGGAGGGACTCGATTACTCCCAATCCGACTGGCCGACAGGAGTTCCCGTGCATTCGTCTCGGCGATCCGCTTCACCTTGTCGGCGGATTCACACCGACCACCCCAACTCCAGACGTTCGAGTCCGACGGTCGGTCCGGCTTCGACGAGACCCTCCGTATTGGTGACGGAGTAGTTCGGGATCCGCTTGTGCCACTCCTCCAGCGCGATCGCCAACTCGGTGCGTACGAGGTGTGCTCCGACGCAGCGATGCGGCCCACCCGCGAAGGAATAGTGGGCGGTGATCTGGCGATCGAACTGGATCTCGGTCGGGTTGTCGAACTCCGCCTCGTCGCGCGATGCCGACGGATTGGCGACCATCACCATGTCGCCCTTCTTCATCGGACAACCATGGAACTCGGTGTCTTCGGCGATCTGCCGCGCGGTCATGACGATGTTGTGGGCACGCAGGAACTCTTCGACGGCATTCGGAATGATCTCGGGCTCGCGGACAAGCCATTCTCGATCACTCGGAGTGTTGGCCAGGTGATAGAACATGTAACTGAGCTGGCTCTTCACCGTGTCCAGACCGGCCAGCAGAATGACCTCAGCCATGTTGGTGAACGCCTCGTCGGTGATCGGTTCCCCGCCGATCACGGTGGACGCCAGGATGGAGAAGAAGTCGTCGTCTGCATCGGCCGGCGGGTTCTCGCGCCGGTCGGTCAAGACCCGCGAGAAGTACTCTTTGATCGCGACCTGCGCCTCCCGCTGGTCCAGCGCATCATCCCCCAGGTGACCCAAACCGTCGAACGTCGCCTCGACCCAGGCCATGAACATGTCGGCATGCTCCATCGGCAAGCCAACGATGCGCAGGAACACCTGTGTCGGAAACACTTTCGCGAACTGCTCCAGGAAATCGCAGTGTCCGGCGGAGGCGAACTCCTCGATGGTCTCGATGCAGTCCTGCCGAATCCGGTCCTCATTCTGCTTCACGAAGCGCGGCGAGAACGCGATGTTGAGCATCCGGCGGTACTCGCCGTGCAACGGCGGGTCGACCATCGTCGGAATCCAGTGCCAATCCGGGTTCGGAACCGACGGAATCGTCGCGCTACTGCTGAATATCTCCGGGGTCTGATACGCCTCGCGGACCAGGTCAGAAGTGAGCAGCATCCAGAAGCCGGGCCCATACGACGAATACGCCGTGGGCGTCTGGTGGCGGAGCTTGTCGAACTCCTCGAAGTAGGTCATCGCGGGCCGGCGTGTCGTGTAATCGAAGTCGACGACCGGACAGCCGGCAGTCTTCGCACGCTCGAGTCGCTCGGCAGCGTCAGCCAACTCCGCATCGGTGAGCTGGGTCGTCGTATGTGCACTCAAGAGACGTCTCCTCGACTGGTCGATCGGAAGCGCCCGACAGGGCTGCGGGATCGCGGGCCTCCGTTCGACCACTTGGTGAGTGACACACGCAAAACGGAGGCAGCGGATGTGTCGCAGCCCACACTAATTCCTCATGAGGGTTACAGCAAGCCGCCGGCGATGCGGCGTCGCCACCTGCGCCGACGAGAGCCAGACAACCTGCCCCATCGCGGAAACGGTGGCGACCAGGACAGCGATTCATGGCGGCGCATGACCCTGTCGATCTCACGAGCCACCTCTGGCGCAAACGGTCTCGCCCTCCGCGTGGTGAGGTCGACGCTGACGACTACGGTTCGAAGGACCGTGGTGACGCGTCGCCGTGTCCGATCGACGACGAACGCCAACAGGATCACCGCGCGACTCGACCGATCCAGTATTCGCACGTAGACGCCGAGATCGGAATCGACCCTCATCTCACTCAGATAGACGAGGTGGTGCTCAGCGGTGAACACACCCTGATGGGTACTCGCGCGGCGCGCGTCTGTCAGCCCACAGGCCACCAGCACCTCGTGCGCCCCGTGGGCTGCGATCTCCACGATGAACCGCACGCTGAGATGCCCGTTCCCGTCGATGTGGTCGGCCGGGATCGGACCCACGTCCACCTCATCCAGTCGCATCACGTCATCGACGGTGGGAAGCCTTCGACGGCGCCTCACGGTGCGGGGATCACAAATCCTGGCGTCCGGCCGCGACCGACCGCGATCATCGCGGAGCCATCCGGATCGCCCCGTCGAGGCGGATGGTCTCGCCGTTGAGATACGCGTTCTCCAGGATCGAGGCCGCGAGCTGACCGAACTCCTCCGGCCGGCCCAGCCGCGCCGGATTCGGAATGCTCGAGGCCAACGACGTCCGCACATTCTCGGGCAACCGGGCCAGCAACGGGGTGTCCATGATGCCCGGCGCGACGGTGTTCACCCGAATCAGTTTGCTCGCCAGATCGCGGGCTGCGACCAACGTCATCCCGACGATCCCGGCCTTGGACGCCGAATAGTTGATCTGGCCGATCTGACCCTCGAACGCCGCGACCGACGCGGTCATGATGATCGCCCCACGCTCACCGTCGATCGGATCGAGCCGAGCGATGCGCTCGGCGCCGAGCGAGAGCGCATGGAACGACCCCACGAGGTTGAGCCTGATGACGGACTCGAAGTCCTCGACTGAACCGGCCTTGCCTTCCTTGTCCAGGATGCGCATACGGCGGCCGGCTCCGGCACAGTGCACGAGCCCGCGCAGACCTCCGCGGTTGTCGGCGACATCGAGTGCCGCGGCGAACTGTTCGGCATCGGTGATGTCGGCGGCGGCGAACGAGGCAGCGGCGCCCAGGCCGTCGGCCACGGCCTGCCCGTCCGAGGTCGGCAGATCGATCAGGGTGACCAGCCCACCGGCGTCGACGACACGTTGGGCCGTTGCGAGACCGAGACCGGATGCACCACCGGTGATCGCCACCGACAGTCCCTTGAGTTTCATTGTTCGGCAGTACCTTTCGACGTGTCCGCGGGTATGCGAGGTCAGCTCGTTCCGAGAACGGTGGTGTTCGCCATGCCATCGGGGTGGCACATTCGAGAATAATTTCTCATGATGTTATTGCCAAGGCCTGCGCGGCAACAACTCCCGATCCGCGCGGTGCGTCTCCACCGGGAATACGAAGGAACGAATGTGCGTATCGGACTCTCCGCATACGGCCTCGCTGCGCCAGACATCATCGCTCTGTCCCGTGATGCCGAAGCCGCTGGATTCGACTCCGTGTGGATCGGTGAGCACGTTCTCGCCCCGCAGAGGTACAAGTCATCTCATCCGCAGGCAGCCGCAGCCGTCCGCCATCACACCACCGGGCATGCGCACGCCTCCGTGCGCCTCGTGGATCCCCTGTCGGCGCTGGCGGCGGCGGGTGCGGTGACGCACCGCATCACGTTGGCCACCGGGGTCTACGTGGCGCCGCTGCGGCATCCTCTGCAGATCGCGCGCTCGGCGTGCACCGTCGCGGAGGTCACCGGAAACCGATTGATCCTGGGTCTCGGCGCGGGCTGGCTCGTCGAGGAGTTCGCCGCTCTGAACGCACCATTCGAGGCCAGGTTCCGATGTCTACGAGACGGGACCGGGATCATCCGTGAAGCCCTTGGCGGCGGCTGGATCTCGCGAACGACCGGCGAGTACCGGTTCGAGCCCGTCCAGATCACCGATTCCTCCACCTCGGTGCCCCTGATACTCGGAGGCAACTCCGACCGCGCGCTCCGACGCGCCGCATCGCTCGGCGACGGCTGGTTGAGCAGCGGCACCCCGACACTCGCGGAAGCGGTCGGGTTGCGCGACCGGCTCGACTCCGAGACCGCACGGCACGACCGCTCCACCCCGTTTCGGACCTGGTTCCGAATGCCCGGCGCCGACACCGACGAGCTCCGTCGATGGATCGACGCCGGATTCGACGACATCGTGATCTGGGCCGACGTCGTCTGGCCCAGCACCGACCCGCACCGGTCCGAGATCCTCGCCGAGCACGCTCGGCGACTCGGGATCGGGATGACGGGCGGGTCAGTGTCCCGCTGAGTCGACTTCGTCCGGGTCCAGCTTGATGTCCAGCAGAATCGGACGATCGCGATTCGGCAGCTCGGCAAGGGCCCGATGGAGATCGTCCAACGACCTCACCGTGTAGCCCCGCCCACCGAGCGATTCGGCCACTGGCGCGAAGTCCGGCCAATCGAACGTCGACCGAGACGGATCCAGCTCCTTTCGGCGGAACTGGATGTGTTCGGCGCCGTAGGCCCCGTCGTTGAAGACCGCGACCACGAGATCGAGTCCGTGACGCACCGCGGTGTTGAACTCGGCGAGACCGCCGAGCATGAAGCCACCGTCACCGGTGACCAACAGGGTCGGCCGACGGGAACCGACCGCTGCACCGATCGCATTTCCCATCCCCAGTCCGATGGATCCGAAGTTCACCGTGTGCACGTAGTCCCGGGGTTGCTCGACGTGAAACAGCGCGAACGCGTTGAAGATGAACCGGCCACCGTCATAGACCAGAGCGCGATCGCGCGGGAAAGCATTCTCGATGGCGATCATCGCCGAGCGGAGATCCACCGTTCCGACGCGACTGCGGTCCACGAACCCGTCATCGCGGCGCTCGGTCAGTCGCGCCGCGAGTTCCGGCGAGGCGAAACCGGTTGCCGGAACCTCGATCGAGTCGAGCATCTCCACGAGCTCATCCGCGGTCGCCGCGGCATCGCCGAGAACCACGACATCAGCGGAACCATTGCGGTGCAGGGCGTCTCGGTCACAATCGATCTGAACTACGCGGCGGCCGGCGAGCACGCTGCCTTCCAGAGTCGTCCACTTGTTCAACCCGGCACCGAAGGCGATCACGGTGTCCGCATCGCCGATCACATCGAGGGCGACCTCGTGCGAGATGGTGCCGACGATGCCGATGTTGTGCGGGTCGTCGCGATATGAATCGCGGCCGCGCAGTGTGGTACCGAGAGGCGCGCCGATACGGTGGGCGAAACGCGCGACGGCGGCGCGCGCCTCGGCAGACATCACGCCCTGCCCGGAGATCACCAACGGCCGTCGGGCAGCAGCAACGACTGCCACCGCATCCTCGAGCGCCTGCGCTGCCGGCCGCACTGCCTGAACCGGCGCCCACCTGCGCTCTCCGGCAGAGTGTCCGGCCTGCTGCCACTGGAACTCGATCGGCACATTGAGCACGATCGGCCGACGTTCGGTCATCGCGCGGCGAACCGCAACGGCGACGTCCTCCGCAATCGTCTCGACAGACCGCACCTGTTCGAAACCGGCACCCGTGGCGACGACCAGCTCACGCTGGGCGATGTTCTGGAAGTTGTCGCGATCGACAACCGCGGTGTCACCGGCGACGAGGAGTACCGGGGTCCGATCCTTCACACTCTCGACCAAGCCGGTCAAGGTGTTGGTGAGCGCGGGGCCATGGGTCACGCTGGCCACGCCGAGACCTCCGGTGACGCGAGCGTATCCGTTGGCCGCGGTGATCGCCCCGGCCTCGTTGGAAGTCGAGATGAACTGGGTGTCATCGAGATCCGCGAAGCTGTCCATCATGTACAGATTCGCGTCACCCATCACGCCGAAGATGCTGGTGACGCCTTCGGCGCGCAGCGACCTGGCGATGGACTCGTGGAAGAACATCGTGAATTTCCTTCTGTGAGTCGACGACTCGGGAGGGATTCAGACCCACTCCACGTCGCCGTCGAGGAGAGTGCCCAGCTGCGCTCGGTTCAACGCGAGAACACGAGTCAGGTGCTGGTTCATCAATGTGGATGCCCGTTCGGGATCTCCTTCGGAGATCACTTGGGCGAGTTCGAGATGGTCGTCGACGAGCTCCTGATGGATCAACTTGACGTCGCCGACCATGGCCAGGTGGTGGGCAACGATCTGTCCGTAGGCGCGGAAGGTCACCTGAAAGACGCGATTGCCCGCAAGGGCCGCCACCGATCCGTGAAAGCCCTCGTGTCCGGACATGTAGACGTCGAGGTCGCCGTGCACGACCTCGTCCACGAGCCCGTCGATGTACGGTGCCATGGCGGCATGGCGCGCCTCGCTGTCAGGGTTTGCAGCTGCCATCCCGGCCAGGGTGGTCTCGGCGAACACCCACGTCTCGAACAACTCGTCGTATGTCGCCCCGGCGAGATGGAGGTACAGCGCCTCCATCCGACCCAGGTTGGCCGAATCGACCGTGCCGACGATCGGGCCTCCTCCGGGCCCGCGGCGGATGGAGATCATGCCCTGGACCTCCAGAAGCCGCAATCCCTCTCGTAAGGATTCGCGACTCACCCCGTACTGAGGGAGCATCTCGGCCTCGGACGGCAGACTGTCCCCGGTCTGAAGACCCTCGGAGCGAATGGTTCGCACAACCGCGCGCGCGACGACCTCCGCAGCCTTCAACGGACGGAGTACCGAACCGCCTCCCGCAATCGCGATCGCGGGCTGGTCAGCGATGTCACGCGTCCTGGCATTCGATTCGGTCATGTTGTCCCCATCCCTGATAGCAGTACCTGCGGAGTTTCCACGGGTCAGCAATTCATACCGATGATCTATCACATCGAGGCGGGTCCGCGCATCGAGTCCGAACCCGGCCGATGCGCTCATCCCAGCGGTGCAGTCAGATCAGCCAGAGTCCTCCGATCCACCCGGCGGCCGTCCGCGATGGCGGATCGCGCGTGGATCATTGCCCGCGGAAAACCAACCGACAGGTGGGCGGCAACGCGATCGCACTCGTCGAGCCAGACCGCACCCCAGCGATCCGTCGTCGGGTGATCGCGGACGATCAACCGATGCCCTCGGCGATGTTGCCCGACATACTGCACTTTGCGCCCGAACTGGTCTGACCAGAAGTAGGGGATGTCATCGGTCCCCCTGTCGCAATGCATGATCGAGCGCGCCGCGACCGCGCCGCCTACTGCCGCCTCATCCCAGTGGCCGGTGTGGACCCGCGCCGACAGACGGTCGCTCCACCGGCTCGCGACGTCACCGATCGCATAGATCGAAGGATCGTTTGTCCGACGCCCCGAATCGACGCATATCCCGTGCCGATCGACGTCGAGACCCGCCGCGGCCAGCCAGCCGACATCAGCTCGCGAACCAACCCCGACCACGACTGCGTCCGCGGTGAGCAGAGTGCCGTCGATGAGCCGGACGCCGGCGTCCTCGACTTCGGCCACACCTGTTCGCACGCGGAGGTCGACGCCCTCCCACATCTCGGCCATTCGTTGGGACACCGCTGCACCGAACGGACCCGCGTGCGGGCCGTCACCTGCCTCGACGCACACCACCGAGCAGCCGAAACCCTTCGCTGCAGTGGCAACCTCGGCGCCAATCCAACCGGCTCCCACGATGACCATCCGCGCCCCGGGCCGTAGCACCGCCGCAAGCTTCTCGGCGTCTTCTCGTGTGCGCAAAGTCAATTGTTCACCCGGCCCAGGGAGTCGAACTGGTGCCGAACCGGTTGCGAGAACCAGTGTGTCGTAACCGATGTCACCACCGGTGGTCGCGACGATCTTGGCGCCCCGATCAAGTCCGGTCGCCCACACGCCGCGCCGGACCGAGACCTCGAGTTCCTCGAAGTCGAGTCCGAGGCCGGGGTCGGCGGACTCGGTGAGACACGCCTTGCTCAGCGGCGGACGGTCATAGGGGTCGTGCTCCTCCCCACCGATGAGGGTGATGTGACCGTCGAAACCCTCCGATCGGAGTGCGGCACAGGTGCGTCCACCGCCGATTCCGCCACCGAGCACCACAACTCGATGACCACCGTCGGGAGTCATCGGTGCACACCGTGAGTCGACAGAATGCGGTCCGTCAGGCGTTCGGTCGGGCCGAGCAGGGAGTCGTTGCTTCGCGCCTTGCGGAACAGCAGATGGGCGGGGTGCTCCCAGCTGAATCCGATGCCACCGTGGATCTGGACGTTCTCACCGCTGGCGAGAATTGCGGCACGTGACGCCGCCAGCATCGCCATGGCCGCCGCCTCCGGCAGATCATCCGGACTCGAGACCGCAGCCCACACAGCGTGTTCCACCATCGAACGAGCGAGGTCGGTCTCGGTGGCGACATCGGCGATGAGATGTTTGAGCGCCTGGAACGAGCCGATGACCCGGCGGAACTGCTCACGTACGCCGGCGTATTCGACGGCATCCGCCAGCGCCTGCTCGGCGACCCCGAGCTGTTCGGCGGCCACCGCAACCAGCGCCAGATCCCGCAGCCGAGCAGCCAAACCGCCGGGGTCGGCGACCGCGATCGCCCGCGCGGGAGCGTCGCTGAACGTGATGGTGGCGAGATCGCGGACGAGGTCGAGCGTCTCGTGACGACGGACGGCGGCACTTGCGGTCTCGATTGCGAACCACGCTGCACCGGTGCCTGTTTCGGCCTGCGCGAGGACCACGTCGGCATGGCCGCCGTCGAGGACGAGGCGCGCCTCGCCGGACACCGCTCCGGTGGCGTCGGCGGTCAGTCCCGTTCCCGACCACACGGTTCCGATCGTCGAGCCCGCGACCATCGCGGGCAACAGTTCGGCGAGGGCAGCGGAGTCCCCGGATGCCGTGATCGCCTCGACGGCGAGGACCGCACCAAGTACCGGAACCGCTGCGGTGCTGCGTCCGATCTGCTCCATCAGCACGGCGATCTCCGCCCAGGTTGCCCCTGCCCCACCGAGTTCGTCCGGGACCGCCAGCCCGAGCACCCCGATCTCACCGATCAGGCGTTCCCAGAGTGCGGAGTCGATCTCCCCCGACGCGGCCGCATCCGCTCGGGTGACGACGGTGTTGCGCGGTGTCGCACGGTTGGCGACGCCGGCGAGGACCTCCGCGAAGTCGGCGCGATCGGCGACGGCGTCCACATCGTCGAGGATCATGTCAGTTCACCTCGGCGGCGTCGGCCGCGGCAGCGGCCAAGACGTCGGCGAACTTCGTGTCGGCGGCATCTCGGAGACGGGGGACGTGGATCGACGGGAACAGATCCGGGGCGGGCTCCACGCCCTTGAGGAGTTGCTTGGCGACCGACTGCTTGTGGATCTCGGTCGCACCGTCGGCGATGGCCATGTGGAAGCCCTCGAGGACATACTTGCCGAAGGGTAGTTCGGTGGAGATGCCGAGCGAACCGTGTAGCTGGACGGCCCGGCCCGCGACGTCCTGCAGCACCTTCGGCATGGCGACCTTGACGCCGGCGATGTCCTTGATGACCTGCTTGTAGTCGTTGACCTGATCGATCTTCCACGCGGTGCGCAACACGAGCAGCCGGAACTGTTCGAGCTGAATCCACGAGTCGGCGATCATCTCTTGGACCAGCTGCAGCTCGCCGAGTGTGCGGCCGCGGGTCTCGCGCGAGACAGCGCGTTCGAGCATCGCATCCAGCGAGCGACGCACCAGCGCGACGGTGCGCATCGCGTGATGGATGCGACCGCCACCCAGCCGGACCTGGGCGACCTTGAACCCGTCGCCGTCACCACCGAGGAGGTTCGCCGCGGGCACGCGGACATCGTTGTAGCGGACGTAGGCGTGGGTGCCCTCATGCCCGGCGTGGCCGGTGACGCCGACGTTGCGGACGATCTCGATACCCGGGGTGTCGGAGGGTACGACGAACATCGACGCGCGGCGATGGCGCTCGGCGTCGGGATCGGTGACCGCCATGACGATCAGGAACGACGCGAAACGCGCATTCGACGAGAACCACTTCTCACCCGAGATCACGTAGTCGTCCCCATCGCGGACGGCGCGGCATCGGAACGAGGTCGGGTCGGAGCCGCCGGTGGGCTCGGTCATCGAGAAGCAGGACGCGATCTCGCCGGCGAGCAACGGTTCGAGGTAGGTCTTCTTCAGTTCGTCGGAACCGTAATGCGCCAAGATCTCGGCGTTGCCGGAGTCGGGGGCCTGGGTCCCGAAGATCACCGGTCCACTGAGCGTGGTGCCGATCAGCTCGTTGAGCAGGGCCAGCTTGAGTTGACCATAGCCCTGACCGCCGAGTTCCGGACCGAGATGGCAGGCCCACAAACCTTTTTCGCGAACCTTCTCCTGGAGTGGCCTGATGATGGCGTTGCGCACCGGGTCGGCCATGTCGAGCGGATGGTCGTACATGCGATCGGCCGGCTCGACCTCGTCGCGAACGAATTGCTCCACCCAGTCCAGTTGTTCCTGGTACTCGGGGTCGGTCTCGAAGTCCCATGCCATGGGGGGCTCCTTCAGTCGGGGAGGTTCAGGTGAGTGGGTCGGTGGCGGGGACGAGCTCCCAATTCGGGATGGTGATCGACTCGTCGAGGTCGACGAACACCGTGCGCACCGGGTCGCCGACGTGGATCGCCGGGCGTCCGGCGATGTGACCGAGGAACCGGATCACCGGCTCGCCGGGCCGGGGTTCGACGTCCACGAGGACCGACGTGTACGGCACCGGGTAATGCGGGTTGATCTGGTGTTCGACGACGGTCCAGGTGTGGACGGTCCCCGCCTGTGGGACGTCGGCCCAGTCCAGATCGTCGCCGTGACAGGAACGGCATCGCGGCCTCGGTGGGTGCTGCTGGTGGTTGCATGTGCGACACGTCTGGACCACCAGACGACGATCGGCCGCAGCGGCGAAGAACCCGCCGGTCTCCGGGTCGTCGACCACCGGCCGGAGTCCGACACCGCCCCCGAGTTCGGTGTTCGCGTCGCTGCCCGGGGCGCTCATGCGGCCACCAACAGCAGTGCGCTCGCGCCGGGCGGCGGCGCGGAGGTGACGAGTGAGACCTGCGCGCCCGGCACCTGCGAGGTGGACGTCCCACGGATCTGTCGGACCCCCTCCACAATGTGGTTCATGCCGTGGATGTACGACTCGGACAACTGCCCTCCTGCGGTGTTGATCGGGATGGCACCGTCGAGATCCAGGGCACCGCTCTCGACGAATCCCGACACGTCGTCGCGGCTGCAGAAACCGAAGTCGGCGAGCTGCAGGTAGACCGTGACCGTGAAGCAGTCGTACAGTTGCGCGACGTCGACGTCGGACGGGCGCAGCCCTGACCGTTCGTACAGCCGTTCGGCGACACGCTTGGACGTCAGGTGCTCGAGGCTCTCTCCCAACAGCACCGGATACATCTGTCCCGGTCCCACGCGCAGTCCTGTCGCCTGCGCAACGGAATTGATGAGGGCCGGCGGCTGCCGCAGATCCTTCGCCCGTTCGGCCGTGGTGACGACAAGTGCTGCGCCGCCGTCAGATTCGAGGCAGAAGTCGAAGAGCCGAAGCGGGTCCGAGATCATTCGGGAATCGTAGTAGTCCTCGAGCGAGAGCTTCCGGTCGTACATCTGGGCGGCCGGGTTCGCGTTGGCGCGGCGGCGACACACCATCGCGATCTCGGCAAGCGCCTCGTGGGTGAGACCGTGCTCGGACATGTGCCTGCGGGCGAGCATCCCGAAGAACTGGCCTGGGGAGGTCATGCCATAAGGTGCGAACAACTCCAGGTAGCTCGATGCGCCGCCGACACCGCCGTCGACGCTGACTCCTTTGCCGAGTCGGCGACCGGATCGGCCGTTGAGCGCGCGGTACACCAGAACTGTGGTGGCCTGGCCGGACATGATCGCGGCGACGGCCTGGCCGACCATCGCGCACGGACCGGAGCCGCCGGGCCCGTTCTGTCCCCAGTAGGCGATGTCGTCGGCACCGATGGCATCGGCGAGCGCCACCTGGGACGTCTCGTCGTAATCGCTGCGGATCAGACCGTCGATGTCACCGGGCTTCAGTCCCGCATCGGCGATCGCCGCAAGAGCCGCGTCGGCCGCGAGTGAGGTGACGCTGACACCGGACTTCTTCGAGTATTCGGTGGTGCCGATCCCGACGACGGCACAGGTGTCGGGCTTCCAGGTGCTCACGACATCACTCCGATCCCCACGCCTGCGGTCGCCTCGGCGGCCGACGATTTCGTCTGAGCGAGAACTGCTTCCGTGTCTGCACCAAGCTTCGGTGGGCTCGTGGGTGCGCCGGTCCCGTAGGAGAACGAGAACGGCGAGCCCGGGAACTTCACCGACTCACCGTCCATCGGGACGTCGACGAAGTACCCGCGTGCTGCCAGGTGCGGATCCTCGACCAGGTCTTCGGGGGCGGAGATGGGGCCCAGTGGCAAGCCGCGTCGCTGCGCCTCGGTGTAGACCGCCCCGGAATCCTGCATGAGGAAGAACGACTCCAGCAATGTCTGGATGTAGGGGAAGTTCTCCTGACGATGTGACAGCTGGAGATACTCCTCGTCGGCGAGGTCGAGCGCCATGCCGAGCGAGTCGAGCCAATCGACCAGGATGCCCCAGGTCTTGGTGTCGCTGAGGATCAGCGCGAAGTACACCTGGACGCCGTCGGCGCACTCGAACAGTGCCGGCGATGTCGGGCTCGGTTGAGCATGACGACAGGTCTGGCGCTGCAGTAGGACCCGTGGATAGAACCAGTACGGGTTGGCCAGCTCACCGCTGACGGCGATCGCCTCGTGCATCGACACATCGACGATCTGGCCGAGTCCCGACATCTGTCGTTCCAGCAGCGCCAGCAGCAGCCCGGTGTGGCCGAAACTCGCCGCGATCTGCATCGACTGGTTGCCGCCCGGGCGGATCGGCGGAATGGAGTGATCGTCGTATCCGCAGCTCATCAGAATCCCGCCGGACGCGAGCGCGACGAGGTCGCTCGAGCGCCGGTTGGCCCACGGCCCGGTGAGGCCGTAGGGCGAGACCGAGACCGCGATCAGATGCTGATGACGATCGGTCAGTTCCTGCAGATCGATGCCCGCCGCGGTGAGGCCGTCGGGGGTGTCCGAGGTGATGAGCACGTCGGCGGTGGCGATGAGGTCGTCGCGCTCGGTCCGTCCCTCGGCGGTGGTCGCGTCGACGACGACACTCCGCTTGCTCGTGTTGTACGTCCAGAAATTGAGGCTGAAGTCGGGATCGCCCTCGTGCCCGCGAACCCAAGGGCCCACACGCCTTCCCCGCGAGCCTCCGACGGGCTCGACCTTGATCACGTCGGCGCCCTGGTCCGCGAGCAGCTTCCCGAGGATCTCTCCTCGCGGGTCGTCTGCCAGCTCCACCACACGGAGGCCGCTGTAGGTGAGTGTGTCCACCGGTCCTTGCCACATGTCAGATCACTCCGTCGTTCTCGAGTTCGGTGATCTCGTCGCCGGACAGGCCCAAGATGTTCCCGAACACGTAGTGGTTGTCCTCGCCGAGTAGCGGCGCGGATCGCCAGGTGTGCGGCTCGGTGCGGGAGAAGGAAACCGGGGTCCCCTCGAACCGCGCCTCGCCGATCACCGGATGGTCCAGTTCGAAGAACGTTCCGCGAGCGGCGATCTGGGGATCCCATTCGCTCACGTCCTGGGCGTTCTGCACTGCACCGGCCGCGACGCCCGCACCCTGGAGCACCTCCATCGCCTCCCGATCGCTGCGCTCGCGCGTCCAGGTGGCGACCTGGACGTCGAGGGCGTCCTGGTTGGCGTG
This sequence comes from Gordonia terrae, assembly GCF_001698225.1. NCBI lineage: Bacteria > Bacillati > Actinomycetota > Actinomycetes > Mycobacteriales > Gordoniaceae > Gordonia > Gordonia terrae. The sequence goes on along the minus strand of NZ_CP016594.1, from coordinate 577,196 downwards.
CCGGTCAGGCTGCGTCGCGAACCGCGGGTCGGCGGTCCACGCAGGCCGGCCGATGGCCGCGACGAAGCGCTGCCAGTCGGCGTCGTCGAAGACGGCGATCGCGACCCACCGGTCCTCGTCGACGCTCGGGTACACCCCGTGCGGGGCGGCCGTCGGATCGTCGAGGCGGTTGCCGCGCGGAAACGTCGGGCGACGAGTGGCCGCTCCGTTGGCCGTCACGTCGAGCATGTCGGCACCGATCATCGAGATCCCGACCTCGACGGCCGATACATCGACCTCGGCACCCAGCCCGGTCGCGCGTCGACGGAGGATCGCCATCATGAGCGCGGCCGAGTTGTAATACGCGGCTTGGTTGTCCATGTAGGATAGGCCCCATCCCGACGGTTCGACGCCGGGCAGTCCGCTGATGAACGACAGACCGCTGACCGCCTGCACAATGGGTCCGTAGGACTTGTAGTGCGCGTGCGGTCCGGAATGGCCGAACCCACTCATCCGGCCGTAGACCACCTCGGGGGACAGCTCGCGCAGTCGCTCGTAGGTGAGGCCCCACCGCTCCATCACACCCGGCGCGAAATTCTCGGTGACGACCATGCTCTGCGAGATGAGCTCGTCGACGAGTTCGCGGCCCCGGGCGGTCTTCATGTCGACTGTGATGCCGAGCTTGTTGCGGCTGTAGTTGTTGTGCAACCCGCCACGATTCGGGTCGGCGTCGGAACGTTCCTCGCCGTAGTTGCGGACTTCGCCCTTGTAGATCGGAAGGAGCCGGGGCCGGTCGATGCGCCGGCGGTTCTCGATCTTGACGACCTCGGCGCCGAAGTCCGCCAGCATCCGGGTCGCCACCGAACCGACACCCATCCAACAGAAATCGGCCACGCGGACACCGGCCAGCGGACCCGTCCGGGGGACCGGCCGTCGGTCGGTCGCCACAGCATCGTCAGAGGCAGTGCTCATGGTGTGCTCACTCATCCCGTCGGTGTTCAGGAGGTCGCGGTCCGGCCACCGTCGACGGGCAGGACCGTCCCGGTGGTGAAACTGGACAGATCGGACCCGAAATACAGTGCGGCACCGACTATCTCGTTGGGCTGGCCGGCTCGTCCCATCGGGAAGCCCTTCGCCCGGGCTCGCCATTCGTCGGTGTACCAGGCGTCGGCCAGGTCGGTCAGGAACGGGCCGGCCATGATCGTGTTGCAGCGCAGGCGGGGACCGTACTCCTGCGCCAATCCCTTTGTCAGCGTGTTGAGGCCGGCCTTGGCCGCGGCATAGATCAGGTCCGTGGTCTTCGGACGAACCGACGCGATCGAGCTGACGTTGATGATGGAACCGCCGTCGGCCATCTTCGGTGCGGCCAGCGTCGCCATCCGGAAGGGCCCCTTCAGATTGACCTCGAGGGTCTTGTCGAAGAGCTTCTGCGAGGCGGTCTCGAGCGAGTCGTAGGTCGGCGCGATCCCGGCGTTGTTGACGAGGACGTCGAGTCGGCCGAATTCTGCGACGGCGGCATCGACGAGCGCGACACAACCGTCCCAGTCACCGACATGACCGGCGATCCCGGCGGCACGGACTCCACTCGCCTCGGTCACGGCAGCGGCCGCCTCGTCGACACCCGCCTGCTTGCGGCTCGCGATGATCACGTTGGCACCGGCCTCGGCGTAGGCATGTGCCATCTCGAGTCCGAGTCCGCGGCTGCCGCCGGTCACCAGGACGGCACGACCGGACAGGTCGATGGAGACACTCATTTGGTGGGTTCCGTTCGAGAGGGCTTGGGCGCGCGCGGTTCCCGCGGCAGCCCGAGATGACGTTCGGCGATGATGGAGCGCTGGATCTGGTCGGTGCCGCCGGCGATCCGGTAGCCGGGCGCACCGAGCAGGTGTGCGTTCCAGGAGAACGTGCCGGGGTCGCCGTCGTCAGCGATCAGCTTGTCTCCCAGCATTGTTCGCGCCAGGTCGGAGACCATGCCGAGCCGCGTCACCCACTGGAGTTTGCGCATCGACCCGGCCGCACCAGGCGCCTCGCCGGCGTCACGGGCACGCTTGTCCCGGCGCAGCGCCACCTCGGCGCCGACCTCGCGGAGGCGCACCTCGGCCAGCCCCGTGCGGATGTCGCGGTGTTGCAGGGAACCGGTGCGCTGCGCGAGCTCCAGGAGCTGGTCGAACGAGCCGCCCACCCCCTTCTTGTTCGATGCGTTCGCCCGCTCGAAACCGAGTGTGGCGCGAGTGACCGCCCACCCGTCGCCGATGTCACCCAGCCGATGGCTGTCCGGTATCCGAACGTCGTTGAGGAACACCTCGTTGAAGCTGGTGCCGCCCGACATCTGCCGGATCGGCCGTACCTCGACACCCTCGGCATCCATCGGGATGACGAAGGTCGTCAGTCCGCCGCTCCCCGACGAACCCGGTTCCGTGCGGACGATGGCCTGACCCCAATCGGCGAACTGGGCGCCCGAGGTCCACACCTTCTGTCCGGACAGGACCCAGTCGTCACCGTCCCGACGTGCGCGAGTGGAGACGTTGGCGAGGTCGGAGCCGGCGGCCGGTTCGGAGAACAGCTGACAAGCCAGTAACGACCCGTCCAGCAGCCCCGGCAGCAACATCGACCGGACGGTCTCGGAGGCGAAGATACGGATCGTCGGTGCGATCAGATTGACGGTCACCGAGAGCAATTCGTGCCGAGGCAGCGGGACCAGCTCGGCCTCCGCCTGTTTGAACGCGTCCTCGAACTCGGCCGGCAGGCCCGCGCCGTACATGTCTGACGGCCAGGAGATCGCCGCATAGCCACCGTCGAACTTCGTGCGTTGCCACGCGCGCAGCTCGTCGATCAGTCCTTGCTCGACGTCGTGGGACAGGTTGTGGAACACCGAGACGTCGTGAGCATCACGGGCGGCCACGGATGTCGCAGGCGCATTCTCGGCCAGCCACACGCGGGCCGAGACGGTGTGCTCGTCGAGATCGGGGCGCCGGGTGGCGGCTGCCGTCATGCCTCGGCCTCCATCGAGATGGCGCGCTCCGGGCAGCCGTCCACGGCTGCCTGCACGTCACGCAGGTGCGGCGAATCGCCGGTGACGGTCTCGGCGAGCAGGACCGGAAAGCCCTCGTCGTCGGGATCGAACACGTCGGGGGCCAGCGTGTAGCAGCGTCCGTGACCGCTGCACCGGCCGGTGTCGATGGTGATTCGACGGATTGCGGTGTCGTGCATGGTCATACCGTCCACCCCAGCTCCAGTCGTTCCAGTCCGACCTGCGGGCCCGCCTCGACAAGGCCCTCGGTGTTGGTGACGGAGTAGTTCGGGATGCGCTTGTGCCACTCTTCGAGCGCGATCGCCAACTCCTTGCGGGCGAGGTGCGCGCCGACGCAGCGGTGCGGACCGCCCGCGAAGGAGTAATGAGTGGTGATCTGACGGTCGAGCTGGATCTCGGTCGGGTTGTCGAACTCCGCCTCGTCCCGCGACGCCGAGGGGTTGGCGACCATCACCATGTCGCCCTTCTTCATCGGGCAACCGTGGAAATCGGTGTCCTCGGTCACCTTTCGAGCGGTCATGACGATGTTGTGGGCCCGCAGGAACTCCTCCACGGCATTCGGGATGATCTCCGGCTCGCGGACGATCCATTCACGATCGCTCGGGTTGTTGGCCAGCCAGTAGAACATGTAGCTGAGCTGACTTTTCACCGTGTCCAGCCCGGCCAGCAGGATGACCTCGGACATGTTGGCGAAGTTCTCGTCGGTGATCGGTTCGCCGCCGATCACGGTGTTGGCCAGGATGGAGAAGAAGTCATCCTCGGCATTGGCCGGCGGGTTCTCCCGCCGGTCTTTCAGGATCTCCGAGAAGTAACCGCGGATCGCGATCTGCGCGTCGCGCTGGCTGACCGCCTTGTCCCCGAAGTGGCCGAGGCCCTCGAAGGTCGCCTCGACCCACGCCATGAACATCTCGGTGTGCTCCATCGGCAGGCCGACGATACGCAGGAAAACCTGTGTCGGAAACACTTTCGCGAACTGCTCGATGAAGTCGCATTTTCCGTCGGCGGCGAACTTCTCGATGGTCTCGATGCAATCCTGTCGGATCCGGTCCTCGTTCTGCTTCACGAAACGGGGCGAGAACGCGATGTTGAGCATCCGACGGTACTCGCTGTGCTGCGGCGGGTCGACCATCGTCGGGATCCAGTGCCAGTCCGGATTGGGGATCGACGGGATGGTCGCGTGGCTGCTGAACACCTCCGGGGTCTGGTATGCCTCACGGACCAGATCGGAGGTCAACAGCATCCAGAACCCGGGGCCGTAGGACGAGTACGCGGTCGGCCCCTGGTTTCGCAGCTCGTCGAACTTCGAGAAGTAGCTCAAGGCCGGCTGCGGGGTCGTGTAGTCGAAGTTGACGACCGGGCAACCGGCGGCCTCGGCACGCTTGAGCCGCTCCGCAGCTTCCGCCAGGTCGGCTTCGGTGAGTTCGGGGGTCGAATGGGCTGCCATGGTGATGTGTCCTCGAATCTTGGCTGGCTGGTTGGCGAGACGTTCTCAGTGGCGGACGGCGGCGGGGACCTCGGCACCGGCGATCGGTGTGGACGAGATCGGCAGGAAGCTCGCCACCTTGATCGTGTGGACCATGTGGGTGATGACCCATCCGCGATCGCGACGGGCGAGCTCGAGCGTGTAATCGGCCGCCATCATGAGGAACTCGGCGTCGTCGTTGCGGATCTGCTGGTGTGAGACCAGGTAGGCAAGGGCGGACGCGGTGTCACCGTCGACGTCGACGCCATACGGCGACACCATGTGGTGCTGCCATGACACGTGCGAGGTGTTGGCCTCGACGTATTCGGCCACTGCGGTCGCACCCGTCACGGTCGTGCGGCCATTGTGGTACTCCACGACGACGTCCTCGTCGAGGATGGCCGCAAGTCGCTTCCACTGCCGCGCGTCCACAAGGGTCGCGTAGTCGGTGATCGTCCGTCGGATCTCCATGTCATCGACCACGCGCGCCATCCGTTCGACCATTTCCTGTGTCGTAGACATCCGCTTTCCCTCACCTGTACTTCAGACGACTGTGTCACAAGCCACATTAATTTATCATGATGATTATCGCAAGGCGAATCTCATCGGTAGCGGCGAGACCACACCGACTTGCGACGCGTGTACTCCTCCAGCGCAGGCGACCCCAGGCTGCGGCCGTATCCCGAGTACTTCGCGCCGCCGAAGGACACCGCCGCATCGAGTACCTGGTAGCAGTTGATCCACACCGTGCCGGCGTCCAGGACGTCGGCAGCTCGTTCGACGCGTGCGATGTCGCGCGTGAACACCCCTGCCGCCAGACCGAACTCGGTGTCGTTGGCGATTCGATACGCCTGGTCCTCGGTGTCGAACGGGATGACCGACATCACCGGGCCGAAGATCTCCTCCCGAGCCACCCGCATCGACATGTCGACGTCGGCAAAGATCACCGGCGCCTGGAAGTTGCCGCCCGAGTCGGGCGCCCCACCCGCGAGTCTGACCGTGGCTCCTTCGGCCCGTCCGATGTCCACATAGGAGCGGACCTTGTCGCGCTGCTGCGGCGTGATCAAGGGTCCGAGATCGACCGCTTCGTCGAAAGCGTGACCGACGGTGAGGTTTTCGGACACCTTCACGGCGCGCTCGAGGAAGTCGTCGTAGATGTCGCGGTGCACCAGAGTGCGCGAACCGGCGGTACAGACCTGACCGGAGTTGTTCCACACCGACCCCGCGGCCGTCGATGCCGCCAGATCGAGATCCGCATCCGGGAAGACGACCACCGGCGACTTGCCGCCGAGTTCGATGTTCACCTTCTTGAATGTCTGCGCAGCCGCGGCGGCGAGTGCTCGCCCGGTGTTGACCGAACCGGTGAAGGACAGTCGATTGACCCCGGGGTGCGCGACCAGCGCGCTGCCTACCGCGCCGGCTCCGTGGACCACGTTCAGCACACCGGGCGGAATGCCGGCCTCGAGGGCGAGCAGGGCCATGTACGTGGCGGTGAGAGGAGTGTGTTCGGCCGGCTTGAGCACGACAGAGTTGCCGGCCGCGAGCGCCGGGGCGACCTGGTTGAAGAAGGCCGCCGGTCCGTTCCACGGCTTGATGACCCCCATGACGCCGATCGGTTCGATCCGCTCGGTGACGGTGTAGTCGGGCCCGACCGGCGGCATGTGACCGGAGATCTTGGTGGGCCAGCCCGCGTAGTAGCGCAGGGCGTTGATCGACGCCTGGGAGACGAACGACGCGTACTTGCGCACGATCCCGGCGTCGAGCCCGTCGAGGTCGCCGGTCACCTCGCGCTGTTCGGCGATCAGGTCGGCGAGCCGATGGAGTCGCTCCTCCTTCTCACGCGGGGCCAGCAGGCGCCAGCGCCCGTCCTCGAATGCGGCGCGGGCACTGCGGACCGCGTCGTCGAGATCGTCGGCGTCGCCGTCGGCGACCACACCGATCTGGTTCCCGGTCGAAGGATTCATGATCGGCCGCTCCCCGCCGACCCGTGACATGCGGCGTTCTCCCTCGATCACGTGCGGGATCGTCCCCGCCGAGAGGAATGCCGCGGCACGGGCGTCGACTTCGGTGCCGTCGACGCTGGATCGGTGATGGCCGGTTGCGGTCATGTCAGAAGAACCTCCTGAAGAGCCGGCGCTCACGCCGACCGTGGACTTGCGACGTGGAACACATTATCTTATTTCTCATGATGTTTACACCGGTGCGTGATGCGCCGATCGAATTCCATACGAGGAGCCGACGATGCGAGCCGTGACCGTCCGAGAGTTCGGGGGGCCCGAGGTCCTCCAGATCAGCGAGCTGCCCGACCCGACCCCCGCCTCCGGTGAAGTACTCCTGGGCGTGGCGGCCACGGCCGTCAACAAGGGCGACACCCATCAGCGGGTCGGGAACTATCCGCCGCCACCAGGAGTCACCGACGTGATGGGCCTCGAGTGCAGCGGCACCGTCCTCGCGGTGGGCGACGACGTCACGCGGTGGAAACCGGGCGACGAGGTGTGTGCTCTCGTCGCCGGCGGCGGGTACGCGGACCGGGCGGTCGTACCCGCGGGCCAAGTGATGCCGGTACCCGCAGGCGTGGACCTGATCTCGGCTGCGGCTCTGCCCGAGGCCGCGGCCACCGTGTGGTCGAACGTCTTCATGGAGTCCGCAATGAAACCCGGTGAGACCATCCTCGTCCACGGCGGCGCCGGCGGGATCGGCTCATTCGCCATCAGCCTGGCCGCCGCGCGCGGCCATCGCGTGTTCGCCACGGCAGGCAGTCCCGGCAAGGTCGCCACATGCCTGGACCTCGGCGCGGACGTGGGGATCGACTACCGCGACGAGGACTTCGTCGGAGTGGTGAAAGAAGCCACCGGAGGCAGGGGCGTCGACGTGATCCTGGACAACATGGGTGCGTCGTACCTGGATCGAAATCTGAAGACACTGGCAACCGGCGGACGACTCGCGATCATCGGAATGCAAGGTGGCACAAGGGGTGACCTGAACATCGGCCGACTGCTGGTCAAGCGCGCACGAGTCATCGCCACCTCGCTCCGGCCCCGACCACTCGCCGAGAAGGCGGCGATCTGCTCCCAACTGGTCGAGCAGGTGTGGCCGCTCTACGCATCAGGCGCCATCAAGCCTGTCATCGACTGCGTGATGCCGCTGGCCGATGTCGCGCGTGCCCACGAACGGCTAGAAGCGAGTAGTCACACCGGCAAGATCGTGCTGGTGCCCTGAGCAGCGCAGCGGCTCAGTTCGAGCACGCACGCACCTTGACAGCACCATTTCTCATGATAAACATTGGTGTGAGCGTCGCCACAGTGCCTGGGTGCGCAGTAGTCGCCCCCGCGAGGACGCTCGTCGGCTGAGGGGCTCCTCACCGGCGTCCCGCGAGTCGGCGGTAGACCGACCATCCGCGCTTCATCGAGAGGGTTCCGAAAATGCCAGTCATCTACGATCCTGCGGCGTCCGACCCCGTCGACGTCGTCGACTACACACTCAAAGCGGATGTGACACAGGCCGGCCTGCGGGTTGGTCTGGTCTCGAACGGCTTCCCGGACGCCGGAACGCTGCTGTCCGCGGTCGGGCGGCTACTCGAAGAGAAGCTCGACCGCCCGGTGATCCGACTCTTCGAGCGAGACGACCCGACGATCACCGTGAGCGAGGAGATGCTGGAGGACGTGCGGAACTCCGACATCGTCGTGACGGCGTTGGGGCAGTGCGGTTCCTGTACCTCCAGCACCGTGCGGGATGCTGCGGCGATCGCGAAACTGGGCATACCGTCCGTGGCCCTCGTGTCCTACAAGTTCCTCGAGCTCGCACAGTTCATCGCCGATTCGGCCAGAATGCCTGACGTGCCACGGGTGCCGCTCCCACACCCTGTCTCCGGCACCGGCGTCGAGAACATCGAACGCATCGCGGCCGGAGCGGTCCACGAGGTGATCGGCGTGCTCGCCGGACAGCCGCTTCCCGTCGGAGTGGGGCACTGACATGGCACAGTCAAAGCTGGTCTCACGCGAGATAGAGGGCCGCTCGGACGACGAACTGCAGAACTGGTTGCGCGACAATCGCCGTACGGACGGGCTCCCGGTCATCCTCCCCACGCGGGAACGTGTCGAGGAGATGTTGTTCGCGGCAGCGATCGCCGGCCTCGACCGTGACCTCATCCTGGGACGGGTCGCCCCGCAGATGGGAGAGGCGACCATCGAGAAGGTGGCGATCAACGCCGTGATGGCGGGGTGCGTCCCGGACTATCTGCCGGTGGTCGTGGCCGGCGTGAAAGCTGTCTGCGACGAACGACTCGACATGTCCGCGGTCCAGTCGACGACGCACGCGCTGACCCCACTGCTCATCGTCAGCGGCCCGATCGCCCCGGCGCTCGCGATCTCCGGTTCGCACGGCGCCCTGGGTTACGGACACGCCGCGAACCTCACGATCGGCAGAGCAATTCGGCTGTGCCTCATCAATCTCGGAGGAGGATGGCCGGGGTTCACCGACATGACCCTGCTCGGACACCCGGGCAAGCTGTCGTACTGTCTGGCGGAGCACGAGGAGAGCCCGTACCCACGGCTGCACGAGACCTTCGGCTTCGACGCGGAACAGAGCGTGCTGACCGCGGTGAACGTCCTCGGACCACACACCCTCACATGCGTTCTCGATGACGATGACCCGGACCAGCACAATCGTCTTCTCGAGCTGATAGCCCGGACGATCACGTCGCCCGGCAACAACAACGCGGTCGCCGGACGCGGCACCGTCGTCGTCTGCCTGAATCTCGAGCACGCCAGGGCTCTTCATGCGGCGGGTTACACCCGCGCAGACATCCAGCGCGAGCTGTATGACAGGGCGACCAACCCATACGAGCTGGCACGGCTGAACGGCGACATCCCACTCGCCGACGAGGCTCCGGTCGACGCGCATGGCAACCGTAGGGCGCTGGAGTCACCCGAAGCGGTCCTGGTGCTCGTGGCCGGGGGCCCGGGCGCCTACTCGTGCGTCATGATGTCGTGGGGGTACGGGGCGCACGGGAATGTGCCTGTTTCCAAGGAGATCGTCACCACCGACGAGTGTGACATCGCCCTGCCCGTGAGCATCGCCCGGTGAGCGGTCACGCCGCCTCGTGCCGATCCCCTGCCATCCACCCATGATGGGTGGATGGTGACCGGCCGCAAGTAACCGACCGGTGGCGTCATCACCACCAGAGATCTCCCACCTCACCTTCGACACAGGCAAGGTGACTGCGAGACAAGTCGCGAAGTGAGCTCACACCCATCAGGTGGGCGGTGCGCCGCGTCTCGGAATCGAGTATGTCGAGTACGCCGGACACACCGTCGACGCCTCCCACAGCCAACCCGTACAGCCAGGGACGACCGATCAGGACGGCCCGCGCCCCCAGCGCCAATGCGACGACAACGTCTGAGCCCGAACGGATTCCACCGTCAACGAGAACGTCTACGTCACACCCCACCCGGTCGACGATGTCGACCAGCGCCCGAGCCGTGGGCAGGGTTCCGGCAAGTTGTCGACCACCGTGGTTGGAGACGATCACCCCCTCGGCACCACTGTCGACTGCGCGAGCGGCATCTTCCCCGTCCAGGACGCCCTTGACCACGACGGGCCCGTCCCAGCGGGCACGCATCCACGCCAGGTCGTCCCAGGACAGGTCGGGGCGCATCGCGATCGCGTGGCGACGAACCGACTCGGCGATCCCACCGTCGTCGCCGGCAGCAGACAGGTTCGCCAGGCTGAACCGCCGGTGCCGGGCTGCTGCGAGGAGCCAGCGGGGACGAGCGGCATAGTGCAGAGCGACGGCCGGCGACAGCCATGGTTCCGAATTCATACCGAAGCGCCTCTCCCCCAATCGATTACCGACGACAGGAACATCCACGGTGACGACGAGGGTGCCGAACCCGGCGGCGCGAGCCCGATCGATGAGTGACCCGGTCAGATTCCGGTCGCCCCAGGGATAGAGCTGGAACCAACCGGCCGAGGTAGCCGACCGGCCGACTTCCTCGAGCGAGTGGGTTGACCCGGTGCTCAGGATCGCGCGCGTCGAAACACGTTCGGCCGCTTCGACGGCTGCGAGATCACCGGCGCCTCCCACAGCCCCCGCAAGACCCACGGGCGCAAGCAGAATCGGAAGCCCCAGGTCATCACCGACCACCGTGGTGGCGGTGTCGACTGACGGCACTCCGGCCAGCACGCGTTGTCGCACATTCCATCGACTCCACGCCCACGCGTTCGCGGCAGTGGTTCGACCGTCGTCCGCGCCGTTCTCCACGTAAGCCCACACCGGTCGGGGTAGACGACGACGCGCAGCGGCCCGATAATCGGCGATGTCCAACCGCGCGTCGCGGCGCGTGGGTACGACATCAAACGGTCCTATCTTCATGTCTCACAGCCTATCTGGTGAGTTCGCGAGAAGCATCAATTCATCGTGATGAATTTGGGAAGTGCTGCTACCCTCCGGCCATGACAGAAACGAATCCCGGCCTCATCACCTACGAGACCCGCGAAGCGATCGCATACGTGACGCTCAACCGGCCCGAGTACTCCAACGCACAGAACTCCGCGATGACCTACGCCATCGATGACGCTCTCGTCCGCGCGGTCGAGGACGACGACGTGAAGGCCATCGTCCTGTCCGGCGCCGGCAAGCACTTCTGTGCCGGACACGACATCGGCACACCGGGGCGCGATGTCGACCAGAGCTTCGACCGGCGCGCGCTCATCTACTGGGATCATGTCGGCCGCGAGGGCGTGGACTCCCGCTTCGCCCGCGAGTCCGAGGTCTACCTGGGCATGTGCCGCAGGTGGCGCGAGATCCCCAAGCCGATGATCGCGAAGGTCCACGGCGCATGCATAGCCGGCGGTCTGATGCTTGCCTGGGCGTGCGACTTCATCGTCGCCTCGGACGATGCGTTCTTCTCCGACCCGGTCGTCAAGATGGGCATCCCGGGCGTCGAGTACTTCGCGCACCCCTGGGTGATGAGCCCTCGTACGGCCAAGGAGTTCCTGTTCACCGGTGACCGTTTCGATGCCACTCGCGCACTGGCCGCGGGTTTGGTGAACCAGGTCGTGGCGCGTGACGAACTCGACGACCGCGTCGACGCCATCGCCGCGAGGATCGCGACGATGCCGGCTTTCGGCCTGGCTTTGGCCAAGAAGGCGGTCAATCAGGCCGAAGATCTGCAAGGCTTCCGGTCTGGACTCGATTCGGTGTTCGGGCTCCATCACATGGGCCACGCGCACAACGCCGAGGTCGCAGGTGATTCGCTGAGTGGAATGGATGCGCGCGGCATGAAAGGTTGATGCCGAACGGCCCACCGAGCACCGACAGCGCAGTTGAAACCGGCCCCGGCGACGATGTCGCCGGGGCCGGGGTCTGTGACGATCTCAGTCCTGCCAGCGCAGGAGCCGACGCTCGGTGTACTGGAAGACCGCGTTGACGAACACCGCGATGATCACCAGCTCGATGATGATCGCGAACACAGTGTTGATCTGGTAACCCGAGGAGAACAGGACTATGTCCTGACCGATACCGTTCGTCGCGGCGATCATCTCCGAGGCGATGACACCGAGCAGCGAATACGTGAAGGTCAGGCGGAGACCTGCGAACATGGTCGGCACCGCGGACGGCAGGACGACCTTCCAGACCAGCGCCGGGCCCTTGAGACCGACCACCCGCGCCATCGTCATGAGATCGGTGTCGACCGACTGGACCGCCGACCTGGCGTTCTCAGCGAGGATGAAGAACACGATCGTCACGGCGAGGAACACCTTCGCGTTCATCGTCAGTCCGAACCAGGCGATGAACATCGGTGCCAGCGCGATGCGCGGAATGCTGTTGAGCGGCACCAAGAACGGACCGAAGATGTCGTTGGCCCAGCTGCTGAGCCCGAGAATGAAGCCACACACGGTACCGAGAACGGACCCGATCACGAAGGCCAGGGCAACCGCCTGGAAGGTCGCGCTCAGCGACGCCAAGCCCTCGGGCGACGGGACATAGTCGAAGAACGCGGTCCACACCTGGCTGGGTCGTCCGAACAGCAGCGGGTCGATCACCTCGGTCCGAGACGCCCACTCCCACAGCGCGAGGAAGGTCGCGACCACGGCGACCTGGATCGCCGTGACCGCCAAGCGGTGCTTCATCTTCGACGGCGCCTTCGCCGCATCATCTGGCTCCGTCGTCGGCGTCGAGGATGAAAGAGTCACCCTCTCATCAGATATCGTCATCGCTCATTCACCGCGTCAGGTGCAGTCGAGGCGATCGCGCCTTCGAGGCTGTCGAAGAGATTCTGAGTGATCTCACGGAACTCCTCCGTGTAACGGACCTCACCGAGATGGTCCGCACGGGGGCGAGGTAGATCGACGATGATGTCCTCGGCGATACGTCCCGGACGGGGCAGCATGATCACCACCCGGTCGGCCAGCAGGACAGCTTCGTCCAGATCATGGGTGACGAAGATGACCGTCTTGCGTTCATCCCCACCGTTCTCCCAGATTCGAAGAAACTCTCCTTCGAGCGTGAGCTTGGTCCGCGCGTCGAGTGCGGCAAAGGGCTCGTCCATCAACAGGATCGACGGATCGGAGGCCAGCGTCCTGGCGAGCGCGACGCGCTGGCGCATCCCCTGTGAGAGCTGGTTTCGGTACTGCGTGTGCTTGTCACGCAGGCCGACGAGGTCGAGCATCTCGTCGGCGCGTTCCCGGCGACGTTGCCGATCCCAACCGCGAACCTCGAGTGGCAGTTCCACACTGCGACGAGCACTTCGCCACGGCAGCAGGGCATCTCGAGCGAACATGTACCCGATGTCCAGGTTGGGGAGACGGGGAGCTTCCCCGTTCACCTTGACGGTCCCATGCGTGGGTTTCACCAAACCCGCGACCATGTTCATCAGCGTCGTCTTTCCACAGCCACTGGCCCCCACCAACGCCACGAACTGGCCGTCAGGGATCTCCAACGTCACGTTGTCGAGCGCAACAACGGTCGACGCTGCGGAGGTGTCTTTCTTCGATTGCTTCGGCAGTTCGAACACCTGCCGAATGTTGGTGAAGCTGACCCGGGGCTCGGCGACGGGATCAGCGGCACGTACCGCTTCGCTCATGTGCTTGCCGCTCTTTCGTGTGTTCGGCGTGACAGTGGTCATGTCAACGTCCGACCGTGTTCACGAGAGTCGAGGCGTCGAGCCGGGGCTCGGGCTTCACGATGCCGAGTTCGACGTATTTGTCGAACGTCCGCTGGATGACATCTGTCGACAGGTCGGCCGAGTAGCCCCGATCGTAAGTTGCCAGGACTGCATCAGCGACCTTCTCGTCGGTGATCCCGCTGTCCTTCATCGATATCTGCCGGACCTCGTCTCGGTTGGCCGGATCCTTGATGTAGTCGAGGGCGGTGGCCGTCGCGTCACAGAACCCCTTGGCGGTCTCCGCGTTGTCCTGGAGCCAGGCGGTCGGGCCGACCCACGGGCTGCCGTACATCTGGCCATAGAGTTCGCTGTGATCGGGCAGGTAGATCAGCTCTTTGGCCACGCCGGTTCCGACCAACTGCTGCGTTCCCGACGGACTCGACTGCGCGACATCGACGCTGCCGTTCTGCAGCGATGCCTGCGTGACCGAGTTACTGCCGCCGACATTGACCCAGGTCAGGTCCGTCGCGCCGCCTTCGGTCAGCGCGTCCTCGAGCATGACCTGGAAACCACTGCCGACCGGAGTCTGTGCGCCGACCTTGCGGCCCTTGATCGCGTCGAAGACCTGATCCGGAGATGCCCCTTCGGACACCGACGGCAACGGGGAGTCTGCCGATGCGACGATCGAGGACTGCGTGACATCGATTCCACCGCAGAACGCCTGCACCTGGCTGCCGGCCTGGATGCCCTGCGCGAAAGTCGAAGTGCCCATCATGCCGGCTTGGGATTTGGTCGCCTCGAGCGCCTGGATGCCCTGCAGATTGTTGGGCTGCGCGATCACATTGATGCTCACGCCCTCGTCAGCGAAGAAGCCCTTCTCCTGGGCCACAATCACCGGAAGGCGGTAGGCGACGCTCGGGAACATCATGACCTGCATGGCCCCTGCGTCTCCCGAACTGCCGCCGCTTCCGCATGCGGCGATGCCAACGGCTACCGCTGCGGTGCCGACGAGCGCCGTCAGTTTTTTCCAGCTCATGAGCGTCCTTCCAAGGTGGCTGTACGTCGCATCACTATGGCGACTGTCACATCAAAGTGTTTATCATGAGGAATAGGTTGTCAAGCCGCGTCACAGTTCGGATCGCTCGAGATGGAGATCACACCCTCTGCGAGACAGTCGAGGTCACAGGCTTCTCGGGACAACCTCTCGGACCCATAGTGCGAAGTTTCCTTCGCAGACAGGAGCACCACATGACACACACCGGACACCGATCCGAGATGGACGGTCGCGTCGCGATCGTCACCGGCGGAGGTTCTGGAATGGGCGCCGCGACTGCCCGGCTTCTCGCCTCTTCCGGGGCGCGGGTCCTCATAGCCGACCTCGACGTAGACCGAGGGCAGGCGACAGTCGACGAGATCTCGGCCGGGGGCGGGATTGCGTCTTTCACACGCGTCGACGTGTCGAATGAGGACGACGTCGCGAACATGGTTGCCGTTGCGACTGACCAGTGGGGCCGGCTCGACTGCGCCGTGAACAACGCCGCCATGCCCCCCGACTCGGCGCCGATCGTCGATCTCGACATCGCGACGTTCGACCGTATCGTCGCGGTGAACCTCCGGGCAGTCGCTCTGTGCCTCAAACATGAGCTACGACAGATGGTCTCGCAGAAATCCGGATCGATCGTGAACCTCGGCTCGGTCAGCTCGGTGAAAGCGCGCGCACACAATCCGGCCTACGTCGCGACCAAGCACGGCGTCGTGGGCTTGACCAAGACCGCCGCGCTCGAGCACGGCCGGGATCAGATCCGCGTCAACGCGGTTCTACCCGGCGGCATCGACACGCCGATGATTCGCGCCGCGCGAGCGGCGTCGGGAGTCACGCCTCCCGACGAATTCGGCCTCAGCCTGTTCGGGCGCCTGGGCACTCCGGACGAGATCGCCGAGGCCTGCTTGTGGCTGTGTTCGGACCGATCGTCATACGTGACCGGGCATTCCCTGGCGGTCGACGCCGGGTACCTCGCCCGCTGACCGAGCCGAAACCCCGCCAGAAATTTGATCATGATGAATAGCGTATGGTGTGAGCCAGCGCATAGTAGAGAGAGTCAGTGAGGGGCCTCATGAAGCTGAACAATCGTACCTCTGCACCTCGAGGAAGAGTCGGCTCAGCCGCCGAACTCGACGTTCCCACCGAGATCGACGTCATCGTCGTCGGTTCCGGTGCCTCAGGCATGGCCGCAGCGTTGAGCGCAGCAGCAAAGGGGGCCGCCGTCCTGGTTCTGGAATCCGAGGACCTCGTCGGCGGCACTTCCGCGATCTCCGGTGGCGCCATCTGGGTCCCGAACCACCAGTACTCCTATGGCGCGCTCGGTACCTCGGATTCTCGCGAGGAGGGCCGCGTCTATCTTCTCGGAGAGGGCCGTGACGCCACTCTCGACACCAAGGTCATCGACACCTTCCTCGATACCGCGCCGGCCGTTGCGCACTTCGTCGAAGAGCGAACAGGTCTGCGGTGGATACCGGTCGCCTGGCCGGACTACACCTCGGACATCCGTGGGGCGTCGAATTTCCGTGCCCTGTTCCCCGCGCCGTGGTCGCCCGTAGGGCTCGGTGACGACACGTCGGTGGTGCGTCCGCCGAAGAAGTCCGGCATGGCGCGCAATCCGCTGCCGCTCTGGCTGATGAACGGCATCCAGAGTGTGTGGCTCGGCGGATATGCACTGATCGGGGCGCTACTGGAGGGATGTCTCGACCTCGGAGTGCAGGTCCGCACCCGCAGCCGCGTGACCCGCCTGGTGACCGAAGCCGGAGTCGTCACCGGCGTCGAGATCCAGACCGCCGGCGGCGACACGACGATATCGGCGCGGCGCGGCGTCATCCTCGCCTCGGGAGGTTTCGAGGGCTCGACCGATCTGACGTCCAAATACCTGGGAGGTGAATTCCCCGTCCAGGTCAGCGTCAAGGGCCATGTCGGGGACGCCGTGCAGATGGTGACCGATGTCGGTGCCGATCTCGTCGGCATGGACCAGGCCTGGTGGATGCCCGGCATCCAGGTACCCGGGGAGGAACTGGACGGTAGGCCCATCAGTCGCCTGGTCCAGGGCGAACGCGCACTCCCGCACACGATCATGGTCAATCGACACGGCCAACGGTTCGGCAACGAGGCGGCGTCGTACAACGACCTCGGCGCAGTCATGCGCGCTGCCGATCCCGAGAGCGGCGAAATGGTCAACGAGACCGCCTGGATGATCTTCGACGAGTACTACCACGAGCGCTACGCCTTCCTCGGCACCCAGCCGGGTGGGGAGTACCCGCCCAACGTGGAGTCCGCGCCCACCCTCGAGGCACTTGCACGCAAGTGCGGAATCGACCCGGCCGGCCTTGCCGAGACCGTCCGCGACTTCAACCCGGAGGCAGCGAAGGGACGCGATCCGTGGTTCGGTCGCGGCACGACGACCTTTGAGCGGTTCTTCGGAGACCACAACCCCTTCTTGGGAAGACTGTCGTGGAACGCATGGTCGCCACGTCTGGCCGAGCGCAGTCGCGCCACCCTCGCGAAGCTGATCGGCCCGATCGCCGGTTTCGTGATGGCCCATTTCTCCCGCTCCCGGCGAGGGGACCTCATGCGCCGATGCCTGGTGCGTCCACTCGCGATGATCATGCGACCCGCCCTGAAGAATCCGGCCTCGGGAGCGCTGGGCCCGATCGATCGGCCTCCGTACTACGCGGTCAAGGTCGAGGCGAGTGCGATCGGCACACTGGGTGGCCCACGCACCGATGAGAAGGGGCGCGTCCTCAATCTCGAGGGCGACCCGATCCAAGGGCTCTACGCTGCCGGGAATGTCGGCGGCGCAACCACTCTCGGATTCTACGGCGGCGCCGGTGGCACCATCGTGCTCGGTGTCGTGTTCGGCTACCTCGCCGGCGAAGACGCCGCCTCGCGGCCGGTGTGAGAGGAAGACCGCGACGACGATGGACGACCTCGACACGTCTCTGACGGTCGTCGACCTGGACGGTCTCGACGCGCCGCCGGACGAGCACGACTCGTTCGGCGGCATCGTCGTCGCCGTGAGTCCCAGTGGATCGGTGCCCCCCGGCTCCGTCGCCGATGCCTGGGCCGATCACGCCTCGTTCACGCTCACCGAGCAGTCGGGCGACGATCCGCGTCTGGTGGTCGTCGACTCGATCACCGACAGCCTCGAGAGTGTTCGCGCCACGATCTCGGCAAACCCGGTGGCAGCGAGGGTCTGCGACGACGTGTTGCGCGTGAACACCCCCGGTACCGGCACTCGGCGGGGGCTGACCACCGAATCACTCGCCTACTCCACGCTGCAGGCGGGTCCTGAGTTCGCCCGCTGGCTGGCGGAGAAGGGCCACTGCGCACCACACGTGCAAGTTGACGCCGTGCTACTCCACCGCCACGACGACGCCCTGACGATCACGTTCAACCGACCCGATCGACACAACGCGTTCAGCAACGCCCTGCGCTCGGGACTCATCGACGGCCTGGAGGTCGCCCTCACCGACGAGTCCATCGCCTCGGTCGTGTTCACCGGCAGTGGTCGATCCTTCTGTAGCGGAGGGGATCTCGTCGAGTTCGGACTACTCGATGATCCCGCCGCCGCGCACCTCGCTCGCACAAAGTACAGCCCCGCCCTGCTCCTCGACGCGGTTCGCACACGACTCGGAACCCGACTCCGCGCGCACGTCCACGGCGCAGTCCTCGGCAGTGGTCTCGAGATGGCAGCATACTGCGGGACCATCGTCGCCCGTCCCGACGCCGTGTTCGGACTGCCCGAGCTGGGTCTCGGCCTCATTCCCGGCGCCGGCGGTACGGTCAGCATCCCGCGCCGGATCGGGAGATGGCGCACCTCGTATCTCGCGATGTCCGGGCTGCGAGTCGGTCCCGCCACCGCGTTGTCCTGGGGGCTGGTCGACGAAGTGGCCGAGGGGGATTGCTGAGAGTCGCTTCAACGCCCCGGCGCGACCTTCAGCATGCGACCGAGAGTCGCCTGCCACAGTGTTCCATCCGCGGTGATCGTTCCGGTCAGTTCGAGGGGTTCGTCGAACGGCGCCGTACCGACCGGCACGGTCGCCACCCGCCGCCCCGTCTCGAAGTCGGTTGCGAGGTAGACGACTTCACCCAGCTGTTGGGGCCGACCCGGCTCGAGAGGTCCGTACCCGATCGCATGGATCAGACCATCCGCACGAGACAGTTTGGGCAACGTGGCAATCCGGCCGCGGTTCTCCCAGACGCGTCGGCAACCGCTTTCACCGACG
Organism: Gordonia terrae; assembly: GCF_001698225.1. Lineage (NCBI taxonomy): Bacteria > Bacillati > Actinomycetota > Actinomycetes > Mycobacteriales > Gordoniaceae > Gordonia > Gordonia terrae. The sequence continues at coordinate 558,343 of NZ_CP016594.1, read as the reverse complement.
TCGATGCGGGTCGCTCCGCCGACGAACGGGGCAACGTCCGGCACCGCACGACCCCGCACCGCCATCGGCGGGTACTGATAACCGTATGTACTGGGGATGACCAATGAGTTCCCCCACGCCATCGGCGAGTTCTCGGTGCCCGGACCCGAAGTCGAAAACGCCTGCAAACTACAGACTTCGGTGCCGTCGTCGCTGCGCAGCACCCGAAGTCGCGGCGGCTCCGCGTTGTCGACCATCGCGACCCACCCGTCGCCGCCCGGACCGAAGTACGTCGGTGTCGTCCCCGACCCCCAGGTGAGCTGCCCGGGTTTGCGTGCCGGCCCCCGGTCATAGGCGCGACGCCAGACGACTCGCGGTGCGCCGCCTGCGTCGGCGCGCATCTCGTACAGCGCGTGCGTCGTCAGGATCGACGCGCCGGCCCGCCGGATCGACAGGCCGTTGCCCAGTTCCTCTCCAGCCGGGAGCCGGGTGGACCGCACGATGTCGTGCCGGTCCACCGTCCCGACCACCCCGCCTGTCGTCGCGAACCAGACGCGGCCGTCGAAGTCCGGCGCCAGGCCGGTGATCGCGTCACCTGCCGGGATCGCCTTCCGGACGTCGACCCGATGGTCGACGTAGACCTGCCATCCGGTGGCCGTCTTCGCGTGCGCGACACGGAGAATCGAATTCGAGCCGTCGGCTACGACCACCCGGTCGCGGTCATCGAGGTAGCCGTACACACCGCCGAGCAGACCGCCCTTCGTCAGGTGTGTGGACGCCAGCGGCCGCGCGGTCCGGGGATCGAAGAGGACGACCATCGGAACCGCGAACGCAGGCGGCGACGACCCGACGAACTGCGTGCACAACGCGACGGGCATCCCGTCGCGCCCCACGAACGTCGCCGCGCAGGCGCCGCCGGGGACCGAAGAGGCAGCCAGCCGCGCGCCGGGGCCGGGTCCGCGATGCCGGGTGGAGTCCGTCGAAGCGAGGTCGCCGTGCATGAGCGAGGTGTCGGTCGGCCCGAGTCCCGCGCTCGGCGAGTCCGGTTGTGCCGCTGCGGGATGAGCGAGAGACACGACCATGGCCAGGACCCCGGTTATCGTCGCGGGCCAGACCCGCCTCATCCGTGTCATGAGTGGTCAAGCTACCGGACGCACGGGCCTCCGCCACAGCCCCGCAAGACACTGGCCGGGCAGTACGGGCTATACCTGTATGCGCGCCAGCTCGGTCGGTCCCGCCGTGATGCTCTCCAGGCACTTGGACAACGTGTCCAATCGGCGTTCGAGCCGGTGTCGGACCTGTTCGTCACGCTCGCCCTCGAGGCTGACCGTGAGGTTCTGTTGCTCTTCTCTCACACGGTCGGCTGCCTCGTCGATCGTCAGCAGATCTTGTTCGTCCCAGTCTGACTTCATGCTCTCGTCGAGCGTTTGCTCTTGCTTGGGGTCGGCCATCATGATGTCGTCACCTCACAGTCTCGGGAATCGGAAGAGTTCCCGAGCATTCATTTCCACGATCTGCTCGACCTCCGGCGACGGGACTTTGTCGAACATCTCAGAGACGATCTTGCGGCTGTTGGGCCAATACGAATCCGAATGCGGGTAGTCGCATTCCCAGGTCAGTCGGTCGATCCCGATCGCATGACGGTTGTCAACACCGAACTGATCGACGATGAAACACCCCCAGATGTTGCGACGGAAGATCTCCGACGGCGGCACTTCCTGATTGATGTTCTGGTAGAAGCGATGGCGCTCCCAGACCTGGTCCGCGCGTTCGAGGAGCCAGGGCACCCAGCCCACCCCACCTTCGGAGAGGGAGACCTTGAGAGACGGGAACTTGTGCAGCATCGGCGAGTAGAGAAGATCGGCCATCGCGGCCATCGAGTTCGTCCCCATCAGCGTCGTCATCACCGCCATCGGCGCATCGTCCGACGTCAGGGTGACCTGTCCGGAGGTCCCGAAATGCAGGCACACGACGATCCCCGCCTCTTGAAGTCGCGCCCACAGTGGGTCCCAGTGGTTGCTGTGTAGTGACGGATGCCCGAGTTTCGAGGGATTCTCGGGGAACGAGATGGCGCGGATGTTGTGGTCTGCGACGCGGTCCAACTCCGCCAACGCCTGGTCGAGGTCCCAGAACGGGAGGATGACCATCGGGATGAAGCGGTCCGGATAAGCGGCGCACCACTCCTCCAAGACGTAATCGTTCCACGCCATGACGCACTGCCGCGCCAGTTCCCGGTCGTCGAGGGTGCCGAACAACGTCCCCGCGAACCGCGGAAACGAGGGGAAGAGCATGGCTGCCTGTACACCGTCCACATCCATGTCGAGAACACGCGCCTTGGGGTCGTAACACCCGGGGATCATTTCCTCGAATCGCACCGGGTCGGTCCCCACCTGATCACGCGGCTTTCCCGCAACAGCGTTCAGGCCCAGCTGCGCGTAGACCTTGCCCTCGAGAGTCCAGACCTGACGCCCTTTCGAGACCGATTGACCGAAGCCGTACTGGTCCTTCTCGGTGCCCGTCGATTCGATGATCCGCGGGCCTGCCTCCCTGAATCTCGTCGGCAGCCGATCCTGCCAGACGTTCGGGCGTTCGATCAGGTGGTCATCTACAGAAACGAGTTGAACGTGGTCTTCGAGCGGCATCTGCGAACTCCCAGTCGGTCTTTATTTCTCATGATGATTGTGATGGAACGTTACTTTAATCACGTTGTCGGGCCATGTCAACGGCTCACCCACCGGCATTCAGTCATCGAACCACTCAGGTACACCGCACCGGATTTCTCGTGATTGGTTGTCGAACAACACTTTTGACGTCAGTGTCGTCACCTCACGCGAAGGCTGACCCTTGACCCCAGATCCTCATGATGAAATGATCGCGTTTAGTGGTGACCACAGTCACGCGCGATGGGTCTTGACGGCCCGAGGAGGACCATTGGCAGCGCAAGGCCGGCGGTGTGCGCGCAGACCGGCCATGTCATTGAGAGCCGAGAACGAGCACGCCCACCCGGTTCGCCACCATCCACATCGCGGTGATGTTCAGACGAATCGGTTTGTCGCTCTCGTCCGTTCGCCGACCAGACAGTCTCACCCGCCTAGGCCGCAGAACCTGCGAATCCACTACACGTCCACTTGCTTCACGCCGACCCACAGATGCTCACAAGCAAAGGAAGCCAATGGGAATCGATGCACCCGCACCGCAATCACAGATCTTCTCGGTCATTACTGACGACGGCGTCCGCCTCGAAGGCGAGGTGTGGGAGAAGGAGGGCACCGCAACTGTGGTGCTACTACACGGAATCGGTCAGAGCCGTCATTCGTGGAGACGCGCGGCAAAGGCGCTGGCAGCAGCCGATCTCCAGGTGGTCACCTACGACTTGAGGGGACACGGGAACTCCGACTGGTCGAAGAACGCCGACTACAGCCGGGCTCGGGCGGGAGCCGACCTGCGCACGGTGGTGGAGGCATTGGCGCTCGACGCTGTGGCGCCGCCGGTCCTGGGTGGATTCTCATACGGAGGTGACGTCGCGCTCACCTACGCTGCGTGCGGCCACCGAGTCGCGGGGATCGCACTGGTGGACGTCGCTCCTCATGTCGATGAGGACGGGAACGACGAGATCCAAGACTTCCTCGCGCGCAGCACAGCAGGTTTCGCAACCCTCGATGAGGTGGCGGCAAGTGTGGCGGAGTTGAACGGAGACGCGACGCCCGCCCCCGGAGCGGCCATGGAACGGCATGTCCGAAGAGACGGTGGCACATTGTTCTGGAAGTGGGATCCCAATGTCTTCGACCTCGATATCGATCTCGAACTACGAGAGCGAGAACTCAACGAAGCCGTGACGGCAACATCCCGAACACCTCTCATACTCGTGCGCGGCGGGATGTCAACGATGCTGAGTGACGAGTCGGTGCGTCGCCTCCTCGCAGTTCGACCGGACACCGAGTACGTCAATGTAGAGGGCGCAGGACATTCGGCGTCCGGAGGCACCAACGATGCATTTCTCAGCGTCGTCACCGGCTTCTGTCGTGAGGTGACCGTGCCTGACCGCGAAACCACACCTGCGACCACGCAAGGACCGATCCGATGACCAACACACCTCTGGGGAACCGCACCGAGCTTCCGCCGCACGTGGCGCTGGTAGACCTGCTACCAGTCGAATCGTCACAACCTTGCTTCCGGCGAGACGATTTCAGAGCATTGACGGAGGCGGTGGAAGCAGCCGCCGACCAGCGCAAGAGGGCAGTTGTCATCCGGTCGATCAGACCCGAACAGTTCTGCGTGGGCGCCGATCTCGAGGACGCTCAGCAATATGCGCAGGACCCGCGTGAGTACATCGCCGAGGTCAACGCGTGCTGGACCACCATCGAACGCACTGGCGTTGCCGTCATAGTCGCCGTCGACGGGCCTGCTGTGGGGGCCGGGTTCGAATTGTGCCTGTGCGCCGACCAGGTCATCGCCTCCGACCGTGCGTGGTTCAGCTTCCCCGAGGTGCGGTTCGGACTGCCCGCGCTGAGCGCCGCCCGCCGACTCGAAGGCGTCGTGGGAAGGTTACAAGCACGACGAATACTGTTGTCCGGTAGCCGAATCGGGTCTTCCGAGGCCCTCGGTCTGGGGTTGGTCTCCCAGGTTGTGTCCCCTCCGGAACTGGAGGCCACTGCCATCACCCTGGCCGACAGCTTCGCACGGAGCGGCGTTGCGGCAATGGCCGCACTCAAGGATGTCTTGAGCACCGAAGTGCCCGACCCGGATGTCACGTCACTGTGGTTCCGGCGCGCACTCGGTGCAACCCCGAGCTGAATCCTCACGGAGGCCACCATGATCAGCAACACCATGCAGGAATTCAGTCTCGCTGTGAACGCGATATTCGAGCACGGGCGTCGAGTTCACGCCGACGCCGAGGTCGTCTCCTACCGGGACGGGGTGGCAACAGTTCGAACTTTCGCCGATATCGGTGACGAATCCGACTCGTTGGCGGCAGTTCTGGACGCCTTGCGAGTTGCCCCTGGCGAGTGCGTCGCGACGATGATGTGGAACCACTCCGAGCACCTTTCCACCTACTTCGGGGTGACGTGCTCGGGGCGGGTTCTGCACCCGCTCAACCCGCGGTTGCCGGTCGAACAGCTCGCACACATGATTCACGAAGCACAGGACAGAGTCCTCATCGTGGACTCCCACTTCAGCGACATGATCGGGCCTATGACGGCGGGAGATTCGACGATCGAGCACGTGATCGTCGTGAACCCATCCGATGACAGTCCCCCCGAATGGCTCGACTTCGACAAACTCGTGGTCGAATCGTCACGGGACCGGGCGCCTCGAGTCATCGACGAGCACTCCGCGGCGGTGCTGTGCTACACCAGCGGCACCTCGGGCTCCCCCAAAGGCGTCGTGTACAGCCATCGTGCCATCTTCCTGCACACTTTCGCGATCAGCATGCCCAACGTGTATTCGATCGGGGAGTCGGACTCGGTGCTGGTTTCCGTCGCGATCTACCACACCAACGCCGCCAGTCTGCACCTGGCCGCGTGGATGGCAGGTGCACGGATCGTGCTGCCGGGCCGGCATTTACAGCCCGAGCCGATGGCTCACATGATCGAACGTGAGAGAGTGACTCTTGCGGTCGGCGTCGTCACACTCTGGAGTGACCTCCTCGGCCGTTGGCAGGACGACGCTGCAGATCTCTCGAGCCTGCGTCTGATCGTGTCCGGAGGTTCCGCGGCACCTCGCGACATCATCGAGTTCTACCGGGCGCGGGGTGTTCCCATGATCCAGGGGTGGGGCATGACCGAATCTCTCGGCATCTGCAGCATGGGCCATCCGCCGAGCCGACTCCCCGAGGGAGATCAGTTCACATACCTCGCCATGGCGGGCAGGGTCATTCCCGGGGTCCAGCTTCGTGTTCTCGATGTGGAGACCGGCGACGAGCTCCCCTTCGACGGTCAGAGCTCCGGCGAACTGTCCGTGCGCGGACCGTGGGTGGCCGCCCGGTACTTTGGTCAGTCTCCCGGCGACGACGACTGGTTCCCCACCGGCGACATCGGTTCGGTCACGCACAATGGTTACGTACGAATCACCGACCGGATCAAAGACGTCATCAAATCCGGTGGTGAGTGGATCTCGTCGATCGATCTCGAGAATGCGATCCGGACCCACCCCGACGTCGAGGACGTCGCGGTGATCGGCGTCGACGACAGCCGTTGGCAGGAGCGGCCCTTGGCCGTCGTCGTGACACGTGCTGGGAGCCGATTCGATCCTGAGGCCCTGAGCGCGTGGACGTCTGACCGGGTGGCCAGGTGGTGGGTACCCGAGCGCTGGTCATCGGCAGACAGCCTGCCGCGCACGGTGGTCGGCAAGCTGGACAAACGGTCTCTTCACTCCCGGTATGGAACCGGTCAATTGAACGTGATCACCGTTCACCCGTTGTCGCCAACCGGCTCGAACTGACGACCTCCGACTGCGAGGACACCCTTGCTCTCTCGCAGTCGGAGGTGCCGCCTGCAATTCATCGTCGTGACCGAGCAGATGTCCGTTGACCCCGAGGGCAAGGCGCCGATGCGCTTCGATCACAATCGACGGAGCGGCCGATCATCCTGCCGCGCGCTGGGCAGCGTGCCTCCCGGCGAGATGGCCGAAGACGAGTCCACATGCGAGGGTGCCCCCGCCTCCGCCATATGTCATTCCGAGTGGCGACGCCATCACATTCCCCGCAGCGTACAAACCTGGAATGACCTCGCCGTCCACGTCGAGCACCTCGCCGTCGGGGCCCGTACGCGGACCACCCCGGGTTCCGAGTGCACCCGCATGGACTTCGATGGCGTAGTACGGAGCCGAGTCGACGGGCCCGAGTGTTGCTGCAGGCGTGCCCTTGTACGCCGGGTCACCCCACCAGTTGTCGTGCGCACTGCTTCCCCGGTGAAAGTCCGGGTCCACCAGATCGATGCAGTGTTTGTTCCAGAGGTCTACGGTCTCTTCGAGCGCGTCGCTCGGGACACCGATCTTCGCAGCCAGCCCCGCGATCGTATCCGCGCTGGTGAGCCACTCGTAACCGGCGTCGCCAGGGGCATGTTTCGCAAAGCCATACCGTCTCAGGAACTCTGCGTCGAAGATCATGTACGCGGGTAGGTTTGCGTACTCGAATGTGTGCGCGTCCATGACGTGGAACGCAGCACCGGCGGAATTGTAATTCGCCGCCTCGTTCGTGAATCGACGGCCTGCCCCGTTGACCATGATCGAATGCGGCTTCGTGCGGTCGGCCTGTATGAGGTAGGCGTAGGTGTCACCCTCCTCGTTCTCGACGTCGGCAATCGGTACCCACCACGCCTCACGCATGTTCGCGAGCGCCGCGCCGATCCGCATACTCATCCGCAGTCCGTCGCCGGTGTTCGTCGGCAGCGAGACTGTCCGAGTCAGAGGACCACGCAGAAAGCTGCGAACGAACTGTGAATCCCATTCGAAGCCACCGGTTGCGAGGACGACCCCGCCAGACGCCCGTATGTCGAGTTCACCGTCGGGCCCCTCGACTGTCACACCCACCACGGTTCCGTCCTCGACGATCAAACGCCTCCCCGCCGTCGACGTGACCGGTACCAAGCCGCGGTCGAGGCACCCTCGGAGGAGTCGCCCGACCAAACTCTGCCCGACACCCCTCAGGTTTCCGGCTTTCCGCCGTGCGAGTTCGCCGGGATCAAGGCGCACCGGGATCGGCGATCCGATGGGGGTCTCGCTCATTCGGAAGTATGGTTTGGCGTTCTGTGCTCCAACCGTGACCCGTTCGGCCCACTCACCGAGTTCTCCGAACGGGTACAGGTCACACTCGAGACTCCTTCCGCCAGTAACGCAACCACCCGGGTGCTCCGGGTGATAGTCGGGCATCCCGTCGACAATCGTGAACTGCACCGGTGTGTTGGCCTCGAGCCACCGGATCACTTCGGGTCCGTTCACGAGAAAGGACTCGGCCAGCGAGTCCTCGATCATCCCGTGCGACATCGACGTCAGGTACCGCCGTGCGTCGTCCACATTGTCTGCGATCCCCTTCGAGCGCATATGCGGGTTGTTCGGGATCCACACCATGCCACCGGACCAGGCGCTGGTCCCGCCGACCTTGTCGCCCTTCTCCACCAACGCAACGCTCGCACCGTAGGACGCCGCGGTGACGGCCGCCGCCAGACCAGCTGCGCCGGTCCCGAGGACCACCACATCCACTCTCTGCGATCGCCTCTGGGGTTCGACATGGCGAGGTTGTGACGACATGGGTGCTCCTCTGTCGGGAATCGGTTGTGCTGTAACGGCATCAGTTGCTAGATCGTGGACGACGCGCAGGCTCCGGCCCACCCCGGCGACTACTGACCTGAGGGCGCAGACAAGTCCGTGACCAGTGATTCGTATGTGACCGGAGGACTGGCCTTGGCGATGCCAGCATCCACGTACCCCTCGAGCGTCGCGCGGAAGCGATCAGCCGGCAGTGCGGTCGAGTACGGCTTGTAGACCGTCTCCAGCACCGACTGAGCGATGTTCTCCGGAATCTTGGTGTCTTGCATCAGAATCTGCTTCACATCGTCAGCATTCGCGGGGTCCTGCACATAATCGATACCCTTCTGCACCCCAGCACAGAAGTCTTTCGCGGTATCGGCATTTGATTCCACCCATGAGGTCGGAGCCGCCCAAGCGCTACCATAGTAGTCCTTGAACGTGCTGGGGCCGTCGGGAAGATACTCCAGTGCCTCCTGCTTTCCGGAGTCCTCGAGGAACTGTGTGGCCGGTGGTGATGCGATCGCGAAATCAACACTGCCGCTGTCGAGTGCCGCGCCATTACTCGCATTGCCCGCACCCATGTTGACCCACGTGATGTCGGTGACCCCCGCCTCCTCGAACGCTGCGGCTGTCAACAGCTGAAACCCCGACCCGACCGGCGCCTGCACGCCGACCCGCTTGCCCTGAGCCGATTTCATCACTTCCTGCCAAGACGCGCCTCCGGTCGTACTCGGATAGTCCGAATCGACATTGGCCATCAGACTCGACTGGACCTCCATGACCAGCCCGCAGAACATCTTCAGATCCTGCCCGGCCTGAATCGCTTGGACCGCAGTGGCGACCGAGAGTTGGCCCGCATCAGATTTCGTCGACGCAATCCCTTGCGCGCCAGTCATGTTGTTGGGTTGGGGGATGTCTTCGATCTGAATGTTCAGCTCATCGAAGAACCCTTTCTCCTCCGCGACCATCACCGGCAACCGGTAGGCCACCGCAGGAGTCATCATGACCTTGACGAGACGTGACTGCCCGTCTGCCGCGGCAGCCCGGGAAGAGTCAGAACCACCGCACGCAGTCGTGGCCAGCGCAACGGTTGCCGCCAACGCGGCCACGATATGGCGTTTCTTCACAACCATCAGTCAGTCTCCCGAGAGTTTCCGAATGTGACGCTCGCCACGTTGGCCAGTATTCGTCATGAGGTTTCGGAAAGTCAAGGGTCGCCACCGAGTCCGGCCGGAGGCCGCGACGATCGGCGAAGGTTGACGTCAGATGACCAGGCCGAGAGCGAGTACCACGATCAGTCCGGTCACCGACAGGACGGTCTCCATCATCGACCAGGTCTTGAAGGTCTGGCCGACGGTCATCCCGAAGTACTCCTTCACCAACCAGAAGCCGGCATCGTTGACGTGCGACAGGAACACCGAGCCGGCACCGATCGCCAGGACGACCAGGGAGAGCTCTCCCGAACCCATACCGTCGACCAGTCCGAGGATCAACGACGACGCGGTGATGGTGGCAACCGTCGCCGAACCGGTCGCGAGGCGGATCAGTGCCGCGAGGGTCCAGGCGAGCAGGAGGACGGAGACGTTCGCACCGGTCGCCCAGTCCGCCAGCAGGGTGCCGATGCCCGTGTCGACGAGCACCTCCTTGAATCCGCCACCGGCCGAGACGATCAGCAGGATTCCCGCGATGGCGGGCAGTGCCGCACCCGTGCACTTCGAGATCGTCTCGCGGTCCATCCCGGACCCACGGCCGAGGGTGAACATCGCGACGATCACGGCGATCAGCAGCGCGATCAGCGGGGTGCCGAGGATGTCGAGCACCTTGCGCAGGGGCTGGTCCTCGTCGGCGATGAAGATCTCGGCGATGGCTTTGCCCAGCATCAGCACGACGGGCAGCAGGACGCTGAACATGGTGATCGCGAAAGACGGCCGCTTCGTCGTCGGGCCGTCTGCCGGATCGACGTCGAAGGTCGTCGGGGCGTCGACCGTCACCCATTTCCCGGCGAGCACACCGAACAGCGGTCCGGACACGATGATGGTCGGAATGGCCACCAGCACACCGAGTCCGAGGGTCATGCCCAGGTCGGCGCCGAGAGCGTCGATCGCCACCAGCGGGCCCGGGTGCGGCGGGACGAAACCGTGCATCGCCGAGAGCCCGGCCAGCGCGGGAATGCCGATCGGGATCAGACCGAGTCCCGATCGTCGGGCCACCAGGTAGATCACCGGCATCAGAAGGACGAGACCGATCTCGAAGAACATCGGCAGCCCGATGATGGCGCCGACGAGGGCCATCGCCCACGGCAGCATCCGCGGTGACGCATGACCGACGATCGTGTCGACGATCTCGTCGGCCCCGCCGGAGTCCGCCAGGAGTTTGGCAAACATGGCACCGAGTGCGATCAGGATGCCGACACCCGCTGCGGTGGTGCCGAATCCGGCGGTGAACGACTCGAGGACCGTCGGGATGGACTCACCCGCGACGATGCCGACCGTCGCACCGCCGCCGACGAGCGCGAGGAAGGGGTGGACCTTCGCGATCGTGATCGCGACGACGATGACGGCGATGCCGGCCAGCGCCGCGAGAATGAGTTGCCAACCGGGGGCAACGGGTTCGGGTAGGTCCGCACCGGCGGCGAGGATCGTGGTCGTCGTCGACATCGTCAGCTCTCCTCGCCGTCAACGTGCGTGTCGGGCAGGGACGCGACCAGTTCGTCGACGATGGCGTCCACACTCTGGTCGACGTCGACGGTGAACCCGCGTTCGTCCGCGGTCAGCGGCTCCAGGGTCTCGAACTGCGAGGCGAGCAGTGCCGGGGGCATGAAGTGCCCGGGCCGCGACGCCTGCCGTCGCGAGATGACGTCGACCGAGCCGGCCAGGTGGGCGAACAGTGTCGCCGGCGCGTGCTCGCGGAGGCGGTTCCGGTAGTCGCGCTTGAGTGCGGAACAGCTCATGACGCCACCGCTCTCGTGCTCGGCCAGCCAGACCCCGATCGATTCGAGCCAGGGGCCGCGATCGTCGTCGTCGAGCGGTTGTCCGGCCGACATCTTGGCGATGTTCTCCGCCGGGTGGAAGTCGTCGGCGTCGGCGAACGGCACGCGCAAACGCTGCGCCAGCGCTGCTCCGACCGTCGACTTCCCGGACCCCGACACCCCCATGACGACAATCGGTGATCGCATGTTCACTCCTCACGACATTGTGCTGCTGATCACGTAGGCTGCCTCAATAGTCATACTTTTGCAGGCACGTCCTGCCATTAAGTACGCACATTCGGCCGGACCTCGACTAATGAGAAGATGTAACGGTGAGTCAGGGCACACGAAGCGCACCCGAACGGCACGAGGAGATCCTTGCGGCGATCGGCAGACGAATCGTGTCCGGAGCACAGCCGGCCGGCAGCGTGCTGACCCTCGACTCCATCAGCGCCGAACACGGCGTCTCCCGGACAGTGTCCCGTGAGGTGATCCGGGTACTGGAGTCGATGGGTCTGGTCGAGTCGAGGCGGCGCGTCGGCATCACCATCCAACCGCGGACGCGCTGGAGCGTGTTCGACGCACGGCTGATCCGGTGGCGGCTCGACGGCGGTGAGCGCGCCGAGTTCCTGGCGACACTGTCGGAGTTGCGGCGTGGTTTCGAACCGGTGGCGGCAGCGCTGGCCGCGGAACGCGCGAACGAACACCAGTGCCGCATCCTCGCCGCGGCGGTGTCGGACATGTCGGTGCATGGCCGCACCGGCGACCTCGAGTCATACCTGTTGGCCGACAAGGTCTTCCACCGGACACTGCTCGAGGCGAGCGGCAACGAGATGTTCCGGTCACTCACCGGCGTGGTGAACGAGGTCCTGGCCGGACGCACCCATCACGGGATGATGCCGGCGACCCCCAACCCGGCCGCCATCGCACTGCACGACGACGTGGCCAGAGCAATACGCCTCCGCGACCCGGAGGTCGCGGAGGCGTCGATGCGGGCGATCATCACCGAGGCGGCGGCAGCTGTCTCCGAAGAGACCCCTTAGCTGCCTGAGGTGCGAGCGCAGCGAGCCACCCCTTTGCTGCCTGAGGTGCGAGCGCAGCGAGCCACGAAGGCCGCTCGGGTGGGACCGCTCAGACCAGCAGTTCGGCGATCTGGATGGTGTTGAGCGCAGCGCCTTTTCGGAGGTTGTCCCCCGAGATGAAGAGCGCGAGTCCGCGACCTTCGGGAACACCCGGGTCCTGGCGGATCCGGCCCACGAGCGACGCGTCGTTGCCCGCGGCCGCCAGTGGCGTCGGCACGTCGGCGAGCTCGACACCGGCGGCCGCGCCGAGGATCTCCTGGGCGCGCGCCACCGACAGCGGACTCGCGAACTCGGCGTTGATCGACAGCGAGTGTCCAGTGAACACCGGCACCCGCACGCAGGTGCCGCTCACGAGCAGCTCTGGGAGGCCCAAGATCTTGCGAGACTCGTTGCGCAGCTTCTGATCCTCGTCGGTCTCACCCGAACCGTCGTCGACGAGCGACCCGGCGAGGGGCAGCACGTTGAAGGCGATCGGCGCGACGTACTTGTTCGGCGCCGGGAACTCGACAGCAGATCCGTCGTGGACCAGCTTCTCGGCCTCACCGGCAACAGCACGCACCTGACCGGCGAGTTCCTCGACACCGGCCAGGCCACTGCCCGAGACAGCCTGGTAGCTCGAGACGATCAGTCGCTGGAGGCCGGCCTCGTCGTGCAGCGGCTTGAGGACCGGCATCGCGGCCATGGTGGTGCAGTTGGGGTTGGCGATGATCCCCTTGGGCGGGTTCTTCGCCAGCTCGCCGTTGACCTCCGAGACCACCAGCGGCACATCGGGATCCTTGCGCCACGCCGACGAGTTGTCGATGACGGTCACGCCGGCCGCGGCGAAACGCGGCGCCTGCTCGCGGGACATCGTGGCCCCCGCGGAGAACAGCGCGATGTCCAGACCCGACGGGTCGGCGGTCGAGGCGTCCTCGACGACGATCTCGCCGTCGCCCCACGGCAGCGTCTTGCCTGCCGAACGCGACGACGCGAAGAACCGCACCTCGTCGGCCGGGAAGTTGCGCTGGGCCAACAGGGTTCGCATGACGGCACCGACCTGACCGGTCGCACCCACGACTCCGATACGAACACCCATGGCTATCGCCCCGTTCCGGCGTAGACGACGGCTTCTTCTTCGCCGCCGAGGTCGAATGCGGCGTGCAGGGCGCGCACCGCGTCGTCGAGTTCGGTGTCGCGGCACAGCACCGAGATACGGATCTCCGACGTGGAGATCAACTCGATGTTGACGCCGGCCTCACTGAGCGCCTCACAGAACGTGGCGGTGACGCCGGGATGCGACTTCATGCCCGCACCCACCAGCGAGACCTTGCCGATGTGATCGTCGTAGAGCAGATCGGTGAAGCCGATCTCCTGCTGCAGCCTGGTGAGCTTCTCGACACCGAGCGGTCCGAGCTCGCGCGGCAGGGTGAACGTGATGTCGGTCTTGCCGGTGTCGATCTTCGAGACGTTCTGGAGCACCATGTCGATGTTGATCTCGGCGTCGGCGACGGCACGGAAGACCCGCGCGGCGTAACCGGGCTTGTCGTCGAGCCCGACGACGGTGATCTTGGCCTCGCTGCGATCATGTGCGACGCCGGTGAGAATGGCTTCTTCCACGGGAATGTCCTCCATCGATCCGGTCACCACGGTGCCGGGTTTGGTCGAGTACGACGAGCGCACGTGAACGGGAACGTTGTAGCGACGGGCGTATTCGACGCAGCGCAGCATCAGCACTTTGGCACCGCAGGCGGCCAGTTCGAGCATCTCCTCGAAACTGACGGTGTCCAGCCGGCGGGCGTCGGGCACGATGCGCGGGTCCGCGGAGTAGACGCCGTCGACGTCGGTGTAGATCTCGCAGACATCCGCTTCGAGCGCCGCGGCGAGCGCGACCGCAGTGGTGTCCGAGCCGCCGCGTCCCAGTGTGGTGACGTCTTTGGTGTCCTGCGAGACACCCTGGAAACCGGCGACCAGCACGATCTTGCCCTCGTCGAGGGCGCTGCGGACTCGGCCGGGGGTCACGTCGATGATCTTGGCCTTGCCGTGGCTGCTCGTCGTGATCACGCCGGCCTGCGAGCCGGTGAACGACTGCGCCTGGGCGCCCATCGAGCTGATGGCCATGGCCACGAGCGAGTTCGAGATCCGCTCACCCGAGGTCAACAGCATGTCCATCTCGCGCGCCGGCGGCGCAGGATTGACCTGCTGGGCGAGGTCGAGCAGCTCATCGGTGGTGTCGCCCATCGCGGACACGACCACGACGACGTCGTTGCCCTGCTTCTTGGTCTCGACGATCCGCTCGGCGACGCGACGGATGCGTTCGGCCGTTGCGACCGAGGATCCGCCGTACTTCTGCACCACGAGGGCCACGTCGAGTTACCTCCTGCCGGCCGCGTCGGCCGGACCATAGACGTCAACTTGCCGGGACAACCTTACCGGGACCACGCCCGACGGCCTGACCTGGTCTCCGCGCCACCCATCGGCACCCGGACGATCCGATCCGCCCTAGGATCGCTCGGGTGGCCTCCCCTACCGACGTCGGCGATACCGGAAGCGGCGCCGACGGCCGGACCGGGAGCCGGTCCGACGCGGGTCGTCGACTGCGGACGCTGACCTCGGTGTTCTTCGGTCCGGTCGGCTCGTCGCCCGCCGGCCTCCGCAGACATCGCTGGTGGCTCGACGCGCTGCTCGTCTTCCTCGTCATCCGGGCGATCGGCATCCTGGTCCTGGCCCGATTCGCCGACCTCCGCGGGACCACGCTCGGCGACTCCCTGACGGTGTGGGACGGGCAGTGGATGATCGCGATCGCGACCCACGGTTACGACGGCGTGCCCTACGCCCTCACCGACGCACGGGGGCTGCACACCGTCGACACGGCCTACGCCTTCTTCCCGGGATATCCGTACCTCGTCGGGTTGATCGCGAAGTTGCCCGGGCTGAGCCCGTTCGGTGCCGCCCTCACGGTGAACCTGCTCCTGGGTTGTGTGGCCGCGGTCGGCGCGGCACGCCTGGGCATGGTGTGCGCGCGACGCATGGCCCGCCGGTCACCGGTCGGCCCGGCCCCCGAGCGGGGCACCGGACTCTTCCTGGTGGCGCTGTTCGCGGCGACGCCGATGTCGATCGTGCTGAACATGGCCTACACCGAGGCGCTGTTCTGCGCGCTCGCGGTGTGGGCGCTGGTCGGGGTCCTCGAGAAGCGCTGGCTCCTCGCCGGCGTCGTGGCCGCGATCTGCGGGTTGTGCCGGCCGACGGCGGCGGTCCTGATCGGGGTCGTGATGCTCGCGGCCGTCGTCTTCCTGTGGCAGGCACGCCGAACCACCGTCTCCCGAGGGGCACGGGTCCGCGCGATCGTCGCCATCCTGATCAGCCCCCTCGGCTATCTCGCATACCTCTGCGTGGTGTGGGCGCACACCGGATCACCGACCGGATGGTTCCGAATCCAGACCGAGGGGTGGGACACCCAGTTCGACTGGGGTGAGGCCGCTTTCCGGTTCGTCAACGAGATGCTCGTGCACTCGGCCGAGATCGCACCGGTGGCGACCGCGTGGATCGTCTTGAGCACGCTGGCGATGCTCGGCGTCGCGGTGTGGTCACGGATGCCGTGGCCGGTCCTGCTCTACGGCTCGCTGCTGGTCGCGCAGATCGTGCTGTCGAGCGGGCTGATGATGAGCAGGCCGCGGCTGCTCCTGCCCGCGTTCGTCCTGCTGATCCCGCTGGCGATGGCGCTCGCCCGGATGCGACCGGTCGTCGCCGGCCTGATCGTCGTGCCGGTCGTGGTGGGCAGCTCGTGGTTCGGCGCGCACATGCTCACCGTGTTCCCCCACGCCATGTGACCCCCTTGCCCCTGAGGTTCTGGGGCCCTCTCGTATCGAGGGCCGGGACTCACACCGCAGACGCCGCGAATCCCCGGCAGAGGTAGTCGATCCCGGCGTCGAGCCGCGCGCGGGGATCGAGGAGCCGGCCGGCATCGGGCCGCCCGGCCAGACGGGCGAGGTGCGACGGGACCTCGACCTCGGACTCTCCCGAGATCACCTCGGCGAGTCCGGCGGACGGGAGCAGCGAGTCGTCGTGCAGCAGTTGGTCGCTCACCGCAACCAGCGCCACACCGTGGACGAAACTCCAGACCGACAGCGCCATGTCGGTCGCGCGTTCGATGCCGACGCCGAGTTCCAGGAACCCGGCCGCGAGCCAATCGAGGCACGCCAGCGAATCCTCGCCATAGCTGTGCCGGGGAGACGAGTAGGCGAGGACGACCCATGGGTGCCGCGTGTAGAGCTCCCAGTCGACGTCGACGGCCACCTCGACCCGGGCGCGCCACCCGGGCGCGGTGTCCACCGGGTACGGGAACCGACGTCCCACCTCGGTCGACATCGCCTGCAGCAGCGCGTCCTTGTCCGCGACGTGGCGATAGAGCGACATCGCACCGACCCCGAGTTTCTCGGCAACCCGCCGCATCGACAGCGAGCCGATGCCGTCGTCATCGGCGACGGCGATCGCGGCGTTCACGATCGTCGCGGGCGACAGCTTCGAGGTGTCGGACGTCACTTTCGGGTTCCTCCTGCTCAGAGCGGGAATAAAGCGATTGCGTACAGCGTACTCATCCCCGTACGCTGACCCGCGTACACCGTACGCGTAGGTAGCTGTCGTCTGCCGCGAAGGAGGAAATGATGTCCGCCCAGCTCGACCCGTCGAACCGGCTCCACCCGACCCCGGGTGCCGCCGACCGACGAACGTGGCTGGGACTGGCCGTGCTCACCCTCCCGGTGTTCCTGGTCTCGATGGACGTCTCGGTGCTGTACCTCGCCATTCCGTCGATCACCGACGCGCTCGCGCCGTCCGCGGCCCAGCAGCTGTGGATTCTCGACATCTATGGGTTCCTCATCGCCGGACTGCTCATCACGATGGGCAACGTCGGCGACCGCGTGGGGCGTCGTCGCATCCTGCTCGCCGGCGCCGGCCTCTTCGGCGTCGCCTCGGTCATCGCGGCCTTCGCTCCCACGGCCGGCATCCTGATCGCGGCGCGCGCCCTGATGGGCATCGGCGGCGCGACCCTGCTGCCGTCGAGCCTGTCGCTCATCGCCAACATGTTCCCGGACGCCCGCGAGCGCGGTCGCGCGATCGGCGTGTGGACCGCGGCGTTCGCCGGCGGAAGCGCGGTGGGCCCGGTCATCGGCGGTGTTCTGCTGCACCACTTCTGGTGGGGCGTGGTCTTCCTCATCAACGTTCCGGTGCTCGTCCTGCTCTTCGTCTTCGGCCCGCGCCTGATCCCGGAGTACCGGGCTGCGACCACCGATCCCTTCGACGTCCTCGGCGTCGTGCTCTCGATGGCCGGCATCCTCCCGCTGGTCTACGCGGTCAAGACGGTGGCGAGCGACGGCGCCTCGACCGCCGTGGTCGTCGCGGGCGTGGTGGGTGCGGCTCTGCTCATCGCGTTCCTGCTGCACCAGCGGCGAATCGCGTCCCCCCTCCTCGACCTCAAACTGTTCGGCAACGCGCAGTTCAGCGGCGCGGTCGCCGTCGCGCTGATCGGCATGATGGCCCTCGGCGGCATGTCCTACCTGACCGGCGTCTATCTCCAGTCGGTCATGGGCCACGACGTCCTGGCCGCGGCCATCGCCGGCCTCCCGATGGCCGTCGCGGTGGCGGTGTTCTCGATCGGGGCGACCAGGGTCGCCGCCTTCCTGGGCACCCGGTTGGCCTTCGTCGGTTCCGTCGGCCTCGCGGCGGCGGGCAACCTCGGCATGCTGACCCTCGGCACCTCGTCTCCGGTCTGGGTGTACATCCTGTGCACGACGATCGCGGGCATCGGTTACGGCATCCAGTTCAGCCTGGTCTCCGTCGTGGTCGTCGGTTCGGTGCCCCCGGAACGATCGGGCGCCGCATCCGGTATCTCGGAGACGAGTTTCGAACTCGGCACCGCGATGGGTCTGGCGCTTCTCGGATCGCTGGCCACCCTGGTGTTCCGGGACGGCGATCGCGGCTGGGCGTTCGGCGACACCCTCGGCGAGACGCTGCACCGCTCGTCCGACATGGGTCCGGCCGGCGAGGGTCTGGCCACGGCGGCGAAGCAGTCGTTCGTCGACGGCATGCATGCCGCATCGCTCGCGAGCGGTCTCGCCCTGCTCGTCCTGGGGACGATCCTGCTCGTCGTGATGCGCGACGAGCCGACCGATCCGCAGGCCGAGGTCGCCGACGTGCAGCTGCCCGACGGTGCTGATCCGGTCCCGCTCGCTTCGCTCCCGGCGACCGGTCCCGTCGGCGTGGGACGTACCGAGCCCTGACCGCGGACCGGGACGGCCGCGCGCCACTACCCTCGGGCGGATGCACGAACTGATCTCGGGACGCTGGAGCGCGCGCGGCTACGACCCGTCTGCCACCGTCTCCGTCGAGGACCTCACCACCATCGTCGACGCTGGTCGCTGGGCACCCACCTGGGGCCGAGTGCAACCGGTGCGGTTCATCGTCGGCCTGCGTGACGACCCCACCTTCGCCGCCCTCGGCGGCGTCCTGACCCGGGGCAACTCGGGGTGGGCGCCGCGGTCGGCGGCGCTGGTCCTGGTCTGCACCACCGATGACCCCGACGACGCGAAGGCCCATACCTACGGGGCGGTCGACTGCGGACTCGCCGTCGCCCAGATGATCCTGCAGGCCGAGGCACTCGGTTTCAACGCTCATCCGATGGCCGGGTTCGACGCCGAGGCCGCCCGAGACGCTTTCGGGATTCCGGCCGGCCGACGGCCGCTGGTGTTGCTCGGCATCGGAGTGCTCGCCGCCGACGCGGCGTCGCTCCCCGAGGACATCCGCGCCCGCGACGAGAAGCCACGCACCCGACTCCCCCTCGAAGAGGTCGCCTTCGCCGACCATTGGGGTCATGCCGCGTTCCCGGACTTCGCGGACACCTGACCGGCGGATGTGACGAACGAGGCATATGGGACAGGAGTGACTTGTGGTACTTCTTCTGCATGACTGTCACACCTCCTCGACGAGGAATGCTCCGCCGATTGGGAGCGCTCCTCGCTCCCGTCGCCGCCGTCACGGCACTGTCGGCCGCTGCGGCACTGTCCGTGCCGGCGACCGCCCACGCCGATGAGCCCTTCAGCCTCGAGTTCAACGGCGCGGCCGGCACCTTGCCGTCGGCGCTGCAGCACGAGACCGGCGCCGGCGGCTGGGGCAACAACGAGGTGCAGAACTACACCGCCGACCGCCTCAACTCGCGACTGGACGGCAACGGCAACCTCCTCATCGAGGCACGCCGCGCTGCGACCGGCGGCTGGACCTCGGCCCGGCTGACCACCAAGGACAGCTTCGAGTTCACCTACGGGACGATCTCGGCGCGCCTCTCCCTGCCGCAGGGACGTGGACTGCACCCGGCGTTCTGGTTGCTCGGTGCCGACATCGATTCGGTCGGATACCCGGCGGCCGGCGAAATCGACGTCGCGGAGACGATCAACACTTCCGACTGGGTGCACGTGGGTGTGCACGGCCCCACGGCCCTGGGGACCGCCACCGGGTCGCTCGACATCTCACTCACCGACCTGCTGCCCGGACTCCCGCTGCCGGGCCCCCTCGCCGGCCGCTGGGAGCGGGGCCACGACCTCACCGGCATCGACCCCGGCGACTTCCACGTCTATGCCGTGACCAAGACGTCGTCGCAGATCCGCTTCACCATCGACGGGAACGCGGTCCACACGATCAACAAGTCCTCCCTCACCGGCGATGAACGATGGGTCTTCGACAAGCCGATGTACGCATTGCTCAACGTGGCCGTCGGCGGGATCTGGCCCGGCCCTCCGTCGTCGACGACCCCGAGTCCGGCGACGATGACCGTCGACTGGTTGCGCTACACCCCCTGAGTCCGCCGACCCTCGTCCCACAACACTCCGCCCCCGAGCCGTTCGGCTCGGGGGCGGAGTGCGTATGCGTTGGGTGACAGTCGTTTACGCAACCAAGACGTTTACGCGACCAAGACCTGGTCGTCGTCGGTTGCCGACGCACGCATGGTCTTGTCCTTCGTCTCGACGATCATGATCGTGCAGACCACGCTGAGCGCCGACAGACCGGCGAGCAGGACGCCCACCCAGATGGCACCGGGACCGGCGATCAACGGGGCGGCGATCAGCGGCGGGATCGCCCCACCGAGGATGCCGGCCAGGTTGTAGCCCATTCCCGCACCGGTGTAGCGGTACCGCGCCTCGAACAGTTCGGGCAGGAGCGCACCGGCAGGCCCGTAGGCGATGCCGAAGATGAGCAGCGTGCCGAGGAGCCCGACGACGAATGCCAGGCCGCCGCCGATCTCGAGGATCGGGAACAGCACCAGCGTCCACGGAATCGCGATGGCACACGAGGTGAGGATGACCCGGCGACGCCCCACGCGGTCCGACCACACCGCCGAAGCCGCGGTCGACAGACCGAACACCACGGCCGCACCCATCCCGGCGGTCAGCACGAACGTCCGCGACAGCTCCAGCGACTTGGTGCCGTAGTTCGTGAGGAACGCGGTACCCATGTAGAACAGCGAGAACAGGCTCGCCAGCGCACCGCCGGCGATGAGGATCTCGCGCCACTGGTGCCGGAACGCGTCCAGGAACGGCAGGGCGGGGCCGTCGGTCGTGGCGGCGCCGGTCGCCTTGCGCTGCTGCGCCTCCCGGAACACCGGGGTCTCGGCGACCGCGAGCCTAACCCACAACCCGACAGCCACCAGCGCGAACGAGAGGATGAAGGGGATCCGCCAGCCGTAATCGAGGAAGGCCGAACTGGTCTCGCCGAGGGTCAGGCTCGCGATGAGGAAGGTCAGGCTCGAGAGGAAGAACGCGAAGGCCGGGCCGAGCTGAGGGAACATCGCGTACAGCCCACGCTTGCCCGGCGGGGCGTATTCGGCGGTGAGAAGCGTTGCGCCCGCCCATTCCCCGCCGACGGCGAAGCCCTGCAGGAACCGCAGGAACACGAGGAGGATGGGGGCCGCGATACCGATGCCGGATTCGGCGAAGCCGAACACACCGGTCTCGTAACCGGGCAGAAGTCCGATCGCGACCGTCGCCAGTCCCATGATCAGCAGGGTCCACACCAGGGTGCGCTTGCGGCCGATCCGGTCGCCGAAGTGACCGAAGAGCATGGCGCCGACCGGGCGGGCGAAGAAGGCCACGGCGAAGGTCGCGAAGGAGGCGATCGTCCCGGTGACCTCGTCGGCGGACGGGAAGAACACCGTCGGGAACACCAGCGCGGCGGCGGTGCCGTAGATGAAGAAGTCGTAGAACTCGATGGTCGTACCGATGGAGCTCGCGGCGGCCACTCGTCGAAGGCTTGTGCGCTTGCCCTCCGGCGGGTCGGTCACCGGGGGCTCGGCGGGGATGGTCGTCACTGGCGTTCGTCCCTTTCTGCAGACGGCCGCGTGGGCGGCGCGCTATCCCGGACGACAACTCACCCGGGCGCCCCGTCGGCCGCATGGATGAATTACGTCACTCACGCTGCCGACTGAGAGGCATGTCATAGTCTGGAATGCGGGCAGCTGGGGCGGCACCCCCCGAAGAGGGGGGAGCCGATCTGGGGTCTCACCTGCAGCTTTGGTCACTTCGTCGCCGGGGAGTACAGTCAGGCGCATGCAGCGCGCACTCCTCCTCGGTTGCCGCGGCGGGGTCTGAACCGACCGGCCCTCCGTCGCGGGGCCCAATCACGCGCCGGTCACTTTCCTTCCAGACACGGAGAATGACCACCATGGCACCAGCAGACAGCTTCACTTCCGGCGCCAGCCGAATCGTCGAGCCCGCGGGCCCGATTCCCGCCGGACAGCCCGTATGGAATCCGCAACGCAGTTCGGCGATGCCGGTTCACCGATACCGCCAGTTCGCCGATGAGGTCGAGAATGTGTCGGTTCCCGACCGCACCTGGCCCGACAAGGTCATCACCACCGCCCCGATGTGGTGCGCGGTCGACCTGCGCGACGGCAACCAAGCACTGATCGACCCGATGAGCCCGGCACGCAAGCGCCGCATGTTCGATCTTCTGGTCCGGATGGGTTACAAGGAGATCGAGGTCGGCTTCCCGTCCGCGAGTCAGACCGACTACGACTTCGTCCGCGAGATCATCGAGGACGGCGCCATCCCCGACGACGTGACGATCCAGGTCCTGACCCAGTGTCGCGACGAGCTGATCGAGCGCACCTTCGACGCCTGCCGCGGTGCCGCCAACGTCATCGTGCACTTCTACAACTCGACGTCGGTCCTGCAGCGGCGCGTCGTGTTCCGCGCGGACAAGGCGGCGATCACCAAGATCGCCACCGACGCCGCACACAAGGTGCTCGAGGTGCAGCAGAACTACCCCGACACCAACTGGCGCTACGAGTACTCCCCCGAGTCGTACACCGGTACCGAGCTGAGCTTCGCCAAGGAGGTGTGCGACGCGGTCACCGAGATCATCGCCCCCACACCCGAGCGGCCGATGATCCTCAACCTGCCGGCGACCGTCGAGATGGCGACTCCCAACGTCTACGCCGACTCGATCGAGTGGATGCACCGCAACCTCGCCCGGCGCGACTCGGTCATCCTGAGCCTGCATCCGCACAACGACCGCGGAACCGCCGTCGCCGCAGCCGAACTCGGCTACCAGGCGGGCGCCGACCGCATCGAGGGATGCCTGTTCGGCAACGGCGAGCGCACCGGCAACGTCTGTCTGGTCACCCTCGGCATGAACATGTTCAGCCGCGGGGTCGACCCGCAGATCAGCTTCTCCGACATCGACGAGATCCGCCGGACGGTCGAGTACTGCAACCAGCTGAACGTCCCCGAGCGCCATCCCTACGGCGGAGACCTGGTCTACACGGCCTTCTCGGGCAGCCATCAGGACGCCATCAACAAGGGCCTCGACCAGATGAAGGTCGACGCCGACGACGCCGATTCCGACGTCGACGACATCACCTGGGCCGTCCCGTATCTGCCGATCGACCCCAAGGACGTGGGCCGCAACTACGAAGCGGTCATCCGGGTGAACAGCCAGTCCGGCAAGGGTGGCGTCGCCTACATCATGAAGGCCGACCACGGCATGAACCTGCCGCGTCGTCTGCAGATCGAGTTCAGCCGCGAGATCCAGAAGATCACCGACGGCGAGGGTGGCGAGGTCAATCCGAAGGAGATGTGGGACGTCTTCGCGGAGAACTACCTGCATCCGATCTGGCCGCTGGAGCGCATCCGTCAGAAGGTCGACGCCGCGGAGGTCGACGGCGGCGACGACCACATCACCGCGGTGGTGAAGGTCGAGGGCAACGAGCGCGAGATCTCCGGCTCGGGCAACGGACCCTTGGCGGCGTTCGTCGACGCGCTTGGCACCGTCGGTTACGAGGTCCGGGTGCTCGATTACAGCGAGCACGCGCTGACCGCGGGCGGCGACGCGAGCGCCGCGGCGTACGTGGAGACCGAGGTCAACGGCGAGACGGTGTGGGGTGTCGGGATCGCCTCGTCCATCACCACCGCGAGCCTGCGTGCAGTCGTCTCGGCGGTGAACCGCGCCTACCGGGTCGTCTCGGTGCCGGCCGCCGACGACGAGACCGCCCCGGGCACCTGGGCGCCCTGACCCCACCTTCCTCGAACCGCCGCCGTTCGGCTGATCTGGTCCGATCCGCCGAACGGCCGCGGGGTCGCGGGGTCGCGGGAACAAAACGGACCGGAGTTTCATTTAGAGGGTCATGAAGAACATCGGTTTCCTCTCGTTCGGCCACTGGTCGGACGCCCACGGGTCCCAGGTGCGGTCCGGGGCCGACACTTTGCTCCAGTCGATCGACCTGGCGGTGGCCGCCGAGGAACTCGGCGCCGACGGCGCGTACTTCCGGGTCCACCACTTCGCCCGACAGCTCGCCTCGCCGTTCCCGCTGCTGGCCGCAATCGCCGCGAAGACCAGCCGGATCGAGATCGGCACCGGGGTCATCGACATGCGGTACGAGAATCCGCTGTACATGGCCGAGGACGCCGGCGCCGCCGATCTCATCTCCGAGGGCAGGCTCCAGCTCGGCATCAGCCGTGGATCGCCAGAGCAGGTCATCGACGGGTACAAGTACTTCGGTTACGTCCCGCCCGACGGCGAGACCGACGCCGACATGGCCCGCCAGCACACCGAGGTGTTCCTACGCGTCATCGAGGGCGGGGGTTTCGCGACGCCCAATCCTCGGCCGATGTTCCCCAATCCGCCCGGCCTGCTGCCCATCGAGCCGCAGTCGCCCGGTCTCCGGGATCGCATCTGGTGGGGTGCCGGGAGCCGGGCAACGGCTGAGTGGACCGCGCAGCAGGGCATGAACCTGATGAGTTCGACGCTGCTGACCGAGGACACCGGCGTGCCCTTCCACCAGTTGCAGGCCGAACAGATCCAGCGCTTCCGCAAGGCCTGGGCCGACGCCGGGCACCCGCGTGAGCCGCGAGTGTCGGTGAGCCGCAGCATCTTCGCCATCGTCGACGACCGCGACCGCGCCTACTTCGGCCGCGGCGTCGCCGAGTCGGACCAGGTCGGTGTCATCGACAACAGCGTGGCCCGGTTCGGCCGCAGCTACGCCGATGAGCCGGACAAGCTGATCGAGCAACTACGTGAGGACGAGGCGATCGCCGCGGCCGACACCCTGCTGCTGACGGTGCCGAATCAACTGGGTGTGGACTACAACGCGCATGTGCTCGAGTCGATCCTGACGCACGTCGCGCCGGCGCTCGGCTGGCGCTGACCCTTCGAGGCTCGCTGCGCTCGCACCTCAGGGAGCAGAAAGTCCGCTGCGCTCGCACCTCAGGGAGCAGAAAGTCCGCTGCGCTGGCACCTCAGGGAGCAGAAAGTCCGCTGCGCTCGCACCTCAGGAGCATGGGCCGCCGCTGCGTTCGCACCTCAGGGATTCGCCGGCGGCTCAGTTGCCGCCGGCGGGCGCCTCCTCGCCCTGTCCGGGTAGCCCGGCGCCCAGGCCGCCGACATCGGTGATCGTCCAGTCGCCTGCCTTGTCGAGGGTGATGGTGTAGCTGGCAGTCGCCGTGACACCGTCCGGGGTCTGCCTGCTCTTGGAGTCCATGTCGACGAAAACCCGCACCACGTACCGATTTCCGTCGGTATGAGCGACGGTTGCGGCCAGCTTCTCGGCCGTGGAGACGTACTGCATCTGGGTCAGCAGCGGTGCGACCACGTCGACGGCGGTGCTCATCTTCTCCTTGAGCTGTTGGGTCACCCCGGTCTGCAAGGCCCCGCGCCACGCGTCGATGTCGGAGTAGTCGACCTTCGACACGTTCAGTGCATAGTCACCGGCCACCCGCTCGGCCTCCGCCTCGGTGGCGATCGTCGATGTCAGCACCGCCAGCTCGTCGTCGGAACCATCGGTGGCCCAGAGAGTTCCGAACACGACAGCGAGAATGGTCGCGATTGCCGCGACGGCACTGAGCACGGCGAACGGTCCACGCGTCCGGGCGCTCGCCCGCGGCGCGTCACCCGAACCCTTCTTCTTCGCCTTCCCGCCCTTCTTCCCGCCCTTGGCCGAGCCGCCCTTCGTCGACGTCGACCCCGGCGACTTGACCTTCGGCGCCTTGGTTTTCGCGGGTTTCGCGGCCCGTTCGGGTACCTCGCGTGTGTCGTCCACGGCCACTGCCGGTCCACCGGTGTCGGTGTCGGCGTCCTTCTCGCCGGTGGTGTCCTCGACGCTGGGGTTCTCGTGCTGGCTCATGCTCGACTCCTTGAGAGGCTGGGGTTCACGGTTGTCCGCCCGGGGCGGTGAGTTCGACGCGGAGCCGGTCACCGGGCAGGGAATGCAGAGCGCTGTCGATCAGGTCGGCGAGGTCGATCATGCCGATCAGCGGTCCGGTCGCCTTGGAGATCGGGCGCAGTATGCCGCCGAGCGCGAGCAGGTCGGGCGACAACTTCTCGAGCACCTCGACGAGTTGCGTCTGCTCGTCGCGCCACGAGCTCATGATCTCGCTCCCCCGGAGCTCGCGGGAGGCGAGGAACAGGTACTCGTACGAGACCCCCAACGATTCCCCGAACGCGTCGAGCTGCGGCGGCGCCGCCAACATCGCCGGCTTCAGTTCATCTATCTTGGAGAGTATCTCGGTCAGGTGGTCGGTCAGTGCGTCGAGATGACCCTGTCTCGACGTGAGGGTCAGCAGCAACAGATCGGCAGCGCGACGCACCGCCGGGGTCACCGTGGACTCGATGCCCGTGACCGCCTGCGAGAAAGTGTCGATCAGCCGTGTCACCCGCTGCGGTTCGACCTGCTCGAGCATCGCCGAGGTGTCACCGAGCAACTGCGCGACCGAGGTCGGCACCTCGACGGTCTGCGTGAGATGGGCGTCGTTCGTCAGGAAGGGACCCGCATCGGTGGTGGGCATGAACGCGAACACAGATTCGCCGAGTGATGACAGCTGTTCGACCTCGAGGTCGGTCTCCACGGGCACGCGGTGGTTCGCCGAATAGGAGAGGCGGACCCGGACGCCACCTTCACGTCCGGTGACCTCGTCGACCTGTCCGATGTTCACACCGCGATAGACAACGTCGGAACCGGTTGTCAGGCCGGCGGAGTCGGTCAGATCGACGGTGATGCTCGTCTTCTTCTCCATCGGATCGACCGCGAGCACGTCGACGACAAGGTAGCCGACCCCGAGCACTGTCGTGACGATCAGCGCCACGGCCGAGGCCCACCCCGGGATTCGACTCATCGGACCGCCCCCACCATCTTGAGCAACATGAACGCGTTCGCGCTGACGTCCTGCTCAGCGATGCTGACCCGGTCGATGTTCACGTTGGGCCCCAACAGAAACGGAATAAGCTTGTTCGTGGTCAAGGACACCACCGTGGCCGCGTTGCCGTTGAGGTGGTGTGGACTCGCGGAGGGTTCCCGGATGAGCGGGGCGATCAGCTCGAGATTGGCCCGCAGGTGGGGAAGCCGCGGGATGAGCCACTCCAGGCCGGTGGTCAGCGTGTTGACGTCGATCACGACGTTGAGGACGGCAGTCATGAACTGCGGCACTCGTTCCATCCGGCTGCGGGCGCGATCGGAGAAGATGAATCCGAGATCGCCACGCATCGCGTCGAGGCGACCACTCAGCTGGTCTGCGGCCTCGATGGTGCGACCGATTGCGTCGCGGTTGTCAGCGGACTCGTGCAGTGCGGCCGAACCGAATTCGGACAATCCCCGGAGTTCGGCGACGTCGGAGGGCAGCGCGGCGTTGAGGCCGGCGATCGCATCCTGCAGGCGGGTCACGCTGCCGGCGTTGACGAAGTCGGCCATCCTCGCCAGCACATCTTCGATCTGCGGTCCCGGGTCGGTGTCGGCGAGGGAGATGACATCGCCGTCGCCGAGATTGTCCGGCCCCACCACGGCCGGCGGGATCAGGGCGATGTAGATGTCGCCGAGCATCGACGTCTGTCGTAGTTCCGCCCTTGTCCCATAGGGCAACTCGACGTCCTCGCTGACCTCGACGTGCGCGATCACGAACGCGTCGCGGAGCGTGATCGATTGCATCGAACCGACCTTCGCACCGTTGCTGCGCACCTCGGCGCCGGCGGGAAGACTGAGCAGGGAGGTGAACTCGAGGTCGAGGCGGTACGTCGGACCGCCGACACCGGTACCCGGCATGGCGTGGTTCCCCGGATTGAACGAGCAGCCGACGCACGTCAGGACTGCGGCCAGGAGCAGCCCGAGCCACGCCGTCAGGCGACGACGCGGCGAGATGAGGCCGTGGATCATCGTCGATGTCCCGTCAGGTCGTCGAGAAGCAACTGCGGTAGCGGCACGGCGATCATCTGCGACGACGCCACCTCACATCGGCTCCCCGGGATCTTGTTGAGCGCAGCGCACATCCGCTCAGCGTCGGGGCTTCGCAGCTGCGCAGTGGGTGCACGATAGTCGACGCCGATTCCGCGCCCCGGGCGTTCGATCATCGTGTGGAGCATGGTGAGGACGCCGGGGATCGTGCGGAGCAGCTCCGGGGATTCCTCTGCTCTGGTGCGCACCAGCTTCACGATCGGTACGGACGCGTTGAGCGCATCCATGACGAGCGGGAAGTTCTCGTTGAACAGCCGGTCGAGAGGGCCGATGGCGTCGGCGAGCTTCTCGACGATGGTCTTGACCAGTCCGAGCAGGTACTCGATCAGCGACAGGCCCGGCCCGAGCGTTGTGATGGTGGTGGAGACGTTGTCCCAGTCGGCGTCGACGAACTCGGTGAGCTCTGCACTGTTCTCGATGAGCGTGCCGAACTGCCTCATGAAGGTGTCCGGCGATTCCATCATCTGGCCCAACGACCGTAGCTGTCGGTTGATCGTGGGTCCGAGGCCGCCGATCTCGCGGTCCGCACCTTCGAGCAAAACCTGCAGAGGTAGTCGGCCCGACTCGTCGGCGGTGGTGATCTCGGTGAAGAACCGGGAGAACGATGCCAGCGCATCCGGAACGCTGATGGGCTCGGCCGTACGCGATTCCGGAATGCACGTGCCGTCGAACTCTGCTGTGCCGCTCCGTTCTTCGGTGTTCACGAGCTCGACGCGTCGGTCGGTGAGGATCGACGAGTTCACGATCGCCGCGCCGACGTCGCCACCGAGAGGCCGGTCGTCGATGGACATGTCGACCTGGACGGAGGTGCCGCGCGGCGTCACCGAGTCGACCGTTCCGACCTGTATTCCGCGGATGGTCACGGCCGCGCCGGGATACAGGCCGAACGAGTTCTCGAACGCCGCACAGATCCCGGTTCCGGTCCGGGTGTCGGTGCTGGTGAACGCGACACTGCACACGGCGACCACCGTGATGACGATGGTGAGGACGGCCAGGGCGCGCCGTCGGGTCGCCGAGACGTGGGACGACTGGTCCGCGGTGGCCATCAGCAGGTCCGTCCGGGCACGGGCAGGCAGACGTCGGGCAACCGGGTGGTGAGTCCGCTCTGGTCGATCAGCGCCTTGCCCTCGGGGCCGGCCAGCTCGCCCAGGCTCACCAGCGTGTGTCGCATCTGGTCGACGACCTGCGTCGACCAACCGACCATGTCCCGGCCGACGTTCCGCGCCTCGACGAGCGGCGGCAGAAGGGGTTCGAGCTTCTGTTGGTACGGGCCCGACAGGAAGTCGAAGATGACGCCGACGAGGATCGAGAGGGAGTCGGCGAAGACCTTCGTCTCCTCGGCCGATGCGATGGCCGACGGTCCGAGCACGGCGTAGGCCCGGATCACCTCGGTGATCAATGACTTGTTGTCGAGCACGGCGCCGAGGTACTCGTTGGACAGCGACAGCAGGTCCTCGATCTGGTTCTTCTGGCGGGCGAAGAGTTCGATCACCTTCTGCATGTCGGTGACGGTGCTGCGCACCGTTCCCGGCGCGTCGTCGAGGGCCACCGAGGACGCCGACATCGCGTCGCGCAATGCGTCGGTGTCGATCTGGTCGGTCACGTCGACCGCGTTCGAGACGAGATCGTCGACGAGGAACGGCACGTCGGCACGTGTCTGCGGGATGGGCTCGCGCAGCGGCTCGGTGCCCGACGGCATCATCGCGAGATACAGCCCGCCGATCGGGGTCAGCATCCGTACACTCACCGATGTCGTGTCGCCGACGAAGACCTCGGATTTCACCGAGAACTCGACGTCGACGTGATCCTCGCGGAGGCCGAGTCCGAGTATCTTGCCGACCGGGACACCTGCCACCCGGACGGCGTCCCCGGCCCGCAGGTTGCCGGATTCGCTGAGTGTCAGGTGGAAGGTCTGCGTACCCGGCGGTTTCAGGTACAGAATGCTCGTCGTCGCGATGAGGATCGCGACAACGGCGATACTGACGGTCGCCCACCACATCTGGGAGCTCGACGACGCGTCCTCCGCGCCGATCAGCGTCTTGCTGCGGGTGTCACTCATCGGTCCCCCTTGCACACGGTGAGCGGCCGGCCGTTCAGCAGGACGCCGGCGGTCACCGGCATCGTGACCTGCCCGTTGCTGCACGATCGCGCCGGGTTCGCCTGTGGGATCACCTTGTTCAGGCCCTCGAGCAGTCCGGGGAGCAGCGACAGCGACCGCACCGCGGCGCGTGTGTCGGGGATTACCTCGGTGATCTTCTGATTCACGTCGTCGGAGGTGCTCCGGGCCCCGAGCCCCATCAGCGCGAGCGCATCGGTCACGCGCAGGATCTCCGAGAGCTCGATGGACCCCTTGTCCATGAGCGACAGGAACTCCTCCATCCGGGTCGCGATCGGCATGAAGATCGAGTGGAACACCTTGAGGATCGCCGCGAGATTCTCCGACCGCCCGTTGATCTCGACCGAGATCTGCTCCAGGTTGCCGACGATCGTCTCCATCACCGCGGTGCGGTCACTCGCGTAGGAGGCAAGCAACGTGATGTCCTTGAGCACCGGCCCCATGTCGTCGCTGCCGCCGTCGATGAGTGCCACCAGATTGGTCGCGAGTCGGTTGTAGACCTCGGGATCCGCCGCGCTGAGCAACGGGCGCAGGCCGTTGAAGACGGTGGTGATGTCGAAGGAGTCCGCAGTGTTGGTGACGAGCGAGCCGTCGGCGACCTCCGGGGCGGTCGCCTCGCCGCGGATGACCTCGAGGTAGCGCTGACCGGTCAGGTTCTGGAATCGGATGGACAACTTGTCCGCGGTGCGCAACCGGTGCTCGTCCTGGATGTGGAACCCGACTTCGGCGCGGGCGTCGTCGGTCAGATCGATTCCGGTCACCTTGCCGATCTGGACGCCGCGCAACCGGACATCGGCATTCTGGGTGAGGCCGAAGACATCTCCGAAGGTGGCGCGATAGTCCACCGTCTCACCGGCGACGGGACGCTGGATGGCCGCGACGATCAGCGTGACGATCAGTGCGGCCGCGACGCCGAGAACGGCGAGCCGGATGGCGGCCTGACGTGGGCTCTTCATCGTGTCCCCTTCATCGACGCCAGCGGCAGTCCGAAGGCGGGGAACCCCTGCAGCAGGATCTCGGTGTCGAGGTCGACGCGGCCGCCGCGACGATGCAGCGCACCGTCCGCGCCGTCGAGCAGGCGCTCCACCTTGCCCGGTGTGATGCCCTGCAGCCCTTGATTGAGCGGGATGATGAGGTCGAGCATCACATCCATGAGGCCCGACATCGGCGCGAGAGCACCCACGAGGCGGCCGGCGAAGGAGAACACCAGGTTCGAGACCTCGACGATGGTGCCGTTGGCGAGCTCCACCTGCGTCGGATCGTCGAGTTCTGCCACCGAGGCGAGTGAGTTGAGGATGCCGATGGCCGACGGGGTGAACGCCGCGGTGCCCTCTGATGCGTTGGCCAGAGCCGGAAGCAGTTCGGCCATCGGCATATTCATCTTTCGCTGCATCGTGCGCAACACGACGAGTCCGGAGGCGAGCAGCGGGGCCGACGCCGCGCTGAGTTCGGCGCCCGCGTCGAGAGACATCGCGAGATCGCGGTTGACGACGTCGATCATCAGTCGTCCGGAGTCCCGCATGATGGTCGTGATGGTGTCGTCGGACGCGCGGTTGCCCAGATCGAGGACCGCTCGCGGGCGCAGTGGCACACCGGTTTCCGACGGAACGAGCTCGACGGCCGTCGAACCGAACACGGTGCCGGAGATGAAACGCACATCGAGCTCGTCGGACAACTCACCGAATCGCGCGCCGTCCACCGAGAGTGTGACGAGCTGACGTCCGGGCCCGTGCGGCCGATGGTCGACGACCTCACCCACCGTGAGCCCGTGCAACCGGACCGGGGTGGCCTCCCCGACACCGTCGCCGAGGTCGGCGACCACCAGGGCGAACCGCACGCCGTCGGCGGGCTCCGGGGTCACTTTCTGCCACAGTGCGATTCCGAGCAACATCACAAGCGCGAGGACGCACAGGCCGCGGATCCGATAACCGCGGACACTCGGCTCCCGATGATTGGTCATGCACTCACCCCGCGAAGTCGATCGACGATTCGAGGCCCCACATCAGCAGGGTCAGCACCATGTCGCACACGGTGATGGCCACGAGGCTGGCGCGGATCGCGCGACCCGACGCCACCCCGACGCCCTCCGGGCCACCGGAGGCATAGAAGCCCTGATAGGCGTGGACGAGCGTCACCACTATGACGAACACCGCGACCTTCACCAGCGAGTAGGCGAGGTCGAAGGGTTCGACGAACATGTCGAAGTAGTGCTGGTAGGCGCCGGTCGGCTGCCCCTGGACAGCGGTGACGGTGAGGCGGGTGGTCGCGAAGCCGAGCGCGAGCGCGATGAGATAGGCCGGTATCACCGTGAGCACCGACGCGATCACGCGCGTCGAGACCACATACGGCACGGGGTCGATCGCCTGTGCCTCGAGCGCGTCGATCTCCTCGGAGATCCGCATGGCGCCGACCTCGGCGGTGATCCGGCAACCGGCCTGGGCCGCGAAGCCGACCGCGGCGATCAGGGGCGCGAGCTCACGCGGATTGGCTATCGCCGACATCGCACCGGCCAGCGGCCCGACCCCCAGCATGTCGAGTACCTCGAACCCGATGATCCCGATCATCGCGCCCGACACCACACCCATCAGCGCGAGCACCGGCGCGACTCCGCCACCGACGATCAGGGCCCGGCCATTCCCCCAGGCGAGGTCGGTGAAGATCTCGGCCGTCCGTCGGCGATGCATCCGGAGCGCATGGCCGATGCCGCTCAGCGCCATCCACACGAAATGGAACTGGCGTCCCACTGCGTCGACCGGCCCCCAGGCCCTTCGGAGCGAGCGGGTCCAGCCGAGCCAACGCCGCCGGTAGTGGGCGGGTTCGTCTGTCTCGGTGATCATCTGCCGCCCGTCACAGGAACCGGATGGGGACGAACATCATGGTCAGCTGGGTCAGTGCGAGATTGACGACGACGCAGACGAGGATGCCGAGCACGACTGCGGCATTCACGCTGTCGGCGACACCCTTCGGTCCGCCTTTCGCCTCGAGGCCGCGGTGACAGGCGATGGCGGCCACCACGAATCCGAAGACGACGGCTTTGCCGAGGCAGATCAGCAGGTCGGTGATCGATGCGAAACTGCCGAAGGACAACCAGTACGAACCCGGCGCGACACCCTGCCCGATGGCCGCCACGGCGAAGCTGGACAGGATGCTCATCAGGATCACCAGAACCGCGAGAGCGGGCGCCACCAGGGACATCGCCACCAGCCGCGGCGCCACCAGACGCTGATGAGGGTCGATACCCATGGTGCGCAGCGCATCGATCTCATCGCGGATCGTGCGCGCGCCGAGGTCCGACGCGATCGCCGACCCGCCGGCGCCACCGACGAGCAGGGCGGTCGCCAATGGCGCGATCTGCTGCATGACACCCATGCCGCCGACGGCTCCGGCCATCGAGTTGGCACCCACGTTCGAGGCGACGCTGCCGATCTGCACCGCGATCACGACCCCCATCGGTACCGAGATGAGTATCGCCGGCCACAGGGACACCGATACGAAGAACCACCCCTGAACCAGGCTCTCGCGCAACGGGAATCGGCCGGTCGCGATCTCCGCGCCGGCAATCGCCGAGGACCTGGCCGTCATCCGCACCAGGCGCCCGAAGGTCCGGACCGAGCCGAGCACATAGGTCGCAGGCCCCGAACGCCCCAGACGGATGCTCGCAGTAGTCACCCACAACCCCCGAAACCGTCCCAGGCACTTCACGGCCGCGGAATGTGACCGAACGCACGGAGCATAGGTAGACGCGTTTGTGGCGGGCAAACCGCATCCGGTGCGATCACCTGCCCCCGGGTCATCGACACCGCCCGCTGGGGGCAGTGACGATCCACGTGTCCGATCAGCGGCTCGCACACCGGATTTGAGCGGAACATGCCACTGGTCTGCGGGTTCGTAGACACGAAGCGTCGATTCTGTCCCAAATATCAGGCATCACACGTAGTCACATTGAGGCCTCGACTGTGTTCTCCATCTCATTCCGGATCGCACCGCCGGTCACGGGCGCGTCACCGCCCCCGTGTCGGCAAACGGGCACCGAAGCCCCGCCCACTCCCCTAACGTCACCGAGGTGTCCGGGTCGTCGACCGTTCGGCCTTCCGGTTCACCGCGCGACACCCGCGCCGCCCCCGCTCGACCGCGAATGGAGAACCATGAATGTCCGAAGTGATCGTTGTCGCCACCATCTCCCCCAAGGCCGGGGAGGAACAGGCCGTGCGCGACGCCGTCCTCAAGGCCATCCCCCAGGTGCACGATGAGCCCGGTTGCGGGAAGTACGCACTACACGAGGCCACCGGGGACTCGACCGATCTGGTGATGATCGAGCGCTGGGAATCCATGGAGGCCCTGGCCACCCACGGCGCCGCACCTGCCCTCACCGAACTCGGCAAGACGATCGGCGGTCTGCTCGCCGGACCTCTCGATGTGCGCACATTCACCGCCGTCCCCGCAGGTCAGGACGATAAAGGGACCATCTGACGCTCTTGCGGCAATCGCCCTCACCCGACCACCGGGTGAGGGCTTCGTCGTGTCCACCGGTCCCCGATCTTGATTCCGCTGCTGATGGCGTGCTAGACCGGGTATAACGATCGTTAGATAAAGTGACGCGTGCCATGCACTGTGCTGCGTCGCGCCACCGAGAGGAACCCCATGCCCGAAGCCGTCATCGTCGACGTCGTCCGTCTCGCGTCCGGAAAGGGCAAGCCCGGTGGGGCGCTCTCGGAGACCAAGCCCGTCGAGTTGCTGGCGCACGTGTTGCGTTCGCTGGTCGAGCGCAACGACATCGATCCGGCCATCGTCGACGACGTGATCGGCGGCTGCGTCGGCCAGGCCGGCGAGCAGGCCCTGAACATCTCGCGGACCGCACTCCTCTCGGCAGGCTTCCCCGAGTCCGTCCCCGCCACCACAGTCGACCGGCAGTGCGGATCGAGCCAGCAGGCCGCCCACTTCGCCGCGCAGGGCATCATCGCCGGCGCCTACGACGTGGTCATCGCCGCGGGCGTGGAATCCATGAGCCGCGTCCCGATGGGATTCACCACCGCCGGACAGAGCCCGTACGGTCCGAGCATCGCCGCGCGCTACCCCGAGGGTCTGGTCAACCAGGGCATCTCGGCCGAATTGATCTCGGCCAAGTGGAAGTTCGATCGCGACACCCTCGACGCCTTCGCCGCGCAGTCGCATCAACGCGCCGCAGCCGCGGCCGCGGAGGGCTTCTTCGACCGCGAGGTCCTGCCGATCGACGTCACCGACGCCAACGGCGAGACCGTCACCCACCGCATCGACGAAACCGTCCGGGCGACGACCACCGCCGAAGGACTGTCCGGTCTGCGCCCGTCCTTCTACACCGAAGAGACCGCCGCACGCTTCCCGGACATCAACTGGCTCATCACGCCGGGCAACTCCTCACCGCTGACCGATGGCGCATCGGGTGCGCTCATCATGAGCGACACCATGGCCGCCAAGCTGGGGCTCACCCCGCGTGCGCGTTTCCATTCGTTCTCGGTCGCCGGCGACGACCCGATCTTCATGCTCACCGCACCGATCCCGGCGACCCACAAGGTGCTCAAGCGATCCGGGTTGTCCATCGACGACATCGACACCTACGAGGTCAACGAGGCGTTCGCACCGGTGCCGCTGGCCTGGGCACACGAATTCGGTGCCGACCCAGCCAAACTGAACCCGCGCGGTGGTGCCATCTCGCTGGGTCACGCGCTCGGTTCGTCCGGTACCCGCCTGCTGTCGACGATGGTCAACCATCTCGAGGCGACCGGCGGCCGCTACGGCCTCCAGACCATGTGCGAGGGCGCCGGCATGGCCAACGCCACCATCATCGAACGTGTCTGAGGCGGCGCGGACGGCTCCCCCCCGGAAGCTGACGATCGAGACCGAGGGGCTGGACTGGCGGGAGCGCGAGCCCGTGCCGCTTCCGGCCACCCTCGTCGCGGCCAAGCACGCCTTCTACGAGCGCGGTTATCACGGCACCTCGATCCGCGACATCGCCTCGCGGGCAGGCGTTTCCCTGCCGACGCTCTACTACCACCACGACAACAAACTCGGCATCCTCGTCGAACTGCTCGAGGCCGCGATGACCTCGGTGCTGGCATGGGTCGGTGCGGCCATCCAGTCCGGCCGGACGCCGAGCGAGCAATTGTCCAATGCCATCGAGTCGATCGTCCTGCACATGACGAGCGATCTCGAACTCGCCAGCGTTGCCCACGAGTTCCGCCATCTCGACTCCGACGATCCGCGACGTGAGACCTACGTCGCGATGCGCACCGAAACCGAGGACCTGCTCGCCGATGTCATCGCGCGCGGTGTCGAATCGGGCGAGTTCCACTTCGAAGAGGACCCGAAAGAGGTCCTGCGCTATCTCTTCGGTGCGTGCCAGGCGGTGACCACCTGGTACCGCCCGTCTGGTCCCCGGACACCGGCCGAGGTCGCGGCGTCGTACGCCCTGATCTCCCTGCGCGTCGTCGGTGCCCGAGGACACAGCGACGCCGACCGATCACCGACCGACATCTGAGACAGACTCACTCACGAAAGGGAGAAGCCATGAAACGCACCATCTTCGAAGACGAGCACGAGGCCCTGCGGGAAACCGCGCGCCAGTTCCTGCAGCGCGAATGCGCCCCGTACACCGAGGAGTGGACGCGAGCCGGTCAGGTCGATCGCATCGCGTTCAAGAAGGCCGGTGACGCAGGCCTTCTCGGGTTCAACATCCCGGAGGAGTACGGCGGCGGCGGCGCCATGGACGACTTCCGGTTCAACGCCGTGGTGGTCGAGGAATTCGCGAAGTTCGACGGGGCGGCACCCGGCCTCAGCCTGCAGAACGACGTCGTCGCACCGTACTTCGTGCACCTCGCCAACGACGAGCAGAAGAAGCGCTGGATGCCCGGGATCGCCACCGGTGAGACGATTCTCGCCGTCGCGATGACCGAGCCGGGCGCCGGCTCCGACCTCGCGGGCATCAAGACCTCGGCGAAGCTGGAGGGTGATCACTACGTCCTCAACGGCAACAAGACGTTCATCTCCTCGGGCATCAACTCCGATCTCGTGGTCGTGGTGTGCAGGACCAACCCGGACCCCGAAGCAGGCCACAAGGCGTTCTCCCTGTTGGTCGTCGAGCGCGGCATGGAGGGCTTCGAGCGCGGGCGCAAGCTCGACAAGATGGGCCTCAAGGCACAGGACACCGCCGAGCTGCACTTCAACGACGTGCGGGTGCCCGCCGAGAACCTGCTTGGCCAGGAGGGCATGGGCTTCTACCACCTCATGCAGAACCTGCCCTCCGAGCGCCTGTCGATCGGCATCGGCGCCATCGCCGGGGCACGCGCCATCTTCGACGAGACGCTGCAGTACACCAAGGACCGCAAGGCCTTCGGCCGTCCGATCGGCACCTTCCAGGCGAATCGCTTCACCCTCGCCGAGATGGCCACCGAGCTCGACATCGCCGAGGTCTACATCGACCGCTGCCTGCAGGGCGTTCTCGACGGCGAGCTGAACGCCGTCGACGCCTCGAAGAACAAATGGTGGTGTACCGAACTGGCCAAGCGCGTCATCGACAGCTGCCTGCAGCTGCACGGCGGCTACGGCTACATGAACGAGTACCGCGTCGCCCGCGCCTACACCGACGCGCGTATCCAGACGATCTTCGGTGGCACCACCGAGATCATGAAGGACATCGTCGGCAAGAGCCTCGGCGTCTGAGTCCTCGACATCGTCGACAGCCCGGGGCGCCACGCCCCGGGCTGTGTGCGTCATCCTGTGCCACCCTCGCCGGGCGGCGGTCAGCCCTGGTCGGCGCCGACGCCGCGCAGGTGGTCGACGACCTGCTGTACGGCCGCTCGCGAACGCGGCCGGGCGAGCGCCTCGTAGACCCGTGCGGCACGAACACCCTTGAGCACCAGCCGTTTCACCTCCGGGTGGCGGACGGCGAACCGCGGCATCAGAGCGATGCCGTGCCCATGGGCCACCAGTGCCTCGATCGTCGTGAAGTCCAGCATCCGCTGGGTCACCCGCGGCGCCACACCGGTCGCCGCCGCGATCGACAGCAGCACATCGTCGACCGGGAAGCCGCCTTCGACACTGATCCAGTCGTGGTCGGCGAGTTCGGTGACCGCGACCTGGTCCCGCAGGGCCAATTCGTTGTCGGCGGCGACGATCACGTCGACGGGTTCGCGCATCAGCTCGGTGACCCGGACCCGGGGTACGTCGATCGCGGGCGTTCGTTCGTCACGGTGGGTGACCACGATGTCGTGATCCGCGAGAGCTGGTGCGGCATCGTGATATCCGACGTCCAGATGCACTGCGTGCACGTCGATGCCCGACGCCCCGGCGCGCTCAAGGACCGACGGCAGCAGAAGCGTCGCACCCGACGGGAACATCGCCAGCCGGACGCGCGCCTTGCCGGACCGGTACGACGACATCTCCTCCTGGGCCCGATCCACCGCCGCGATCACGTCGTCGGCGCGCAACACGAGTGCGCGTCCGGCCTCCGTCAGACGGATTCGCCTGCCGTCGGGTTCGAACAGCGCGACCCCCGCCTCCTCGGCCAGGACCTTCAACTGCTGCGACACCGCTGACGGGGTCATGTGCATCGCATCGGCCACCGCACCGATCGACTCCCGATCGGCGAACTCACGCAGCAGCCGTAGACGCCGGACCTCCATGCGGCAACGGTACTCACCCATGCCGGCGGCCCACTCCGGCCGACTGCTCGCGCAACGTGCATCGAGTCCCCGTCCGGGCTGCCCGGAATGTCTGGACCCCCCACACCGTTGTCGGGGGCATGGCATCACAAGACATCACCCTGGAAACCTTCGAGGACACCATCGCCTCGGACGGCATCGTCCTGCTCGACTTCTGGGCCGGCTGGTGCGGTCCGTGCCGCCAGTTCGCGCCGGTTTTCGAGAAGGCTTCCGAAACACATTCGAACATCACGTTCGGCAAGATCGACACCGAGGCCGAGCAGCAGCTCGCCGGCAGTCTCGGCATCCGTTCCATCCCGACACTGATGGCGTTCTGCGACGGGATCCTGGTGTTCAACCAGCCGGGCGCGCTCCCCGCGGCTCAGCTCGAGGAATTGATCGGCGCCGTCGAGGGTCTCGACATGGACGACGTGCGCGCGAAGGTCGCCGCGGCCCAGGAGTGACGCGCGTAATATTCAGTAAATCTGAATAGTCAGTGCGTCAAAATTAGATTGTTCTTCACTTGGGTAGCGCCGACGATGGGGCCATGTCCACTCGTGATCGCCTCCTCGGGTTGTTCGTCGTCGTCCTCTGGGGACTGAACTTCATCGCGATCCGACTCGGACTCGACCACTTTCCGCCGTTCTTTCTCGCCGCCATGCGATTCGCGGTGCTCGCGATACCGGTGATGCTCTTCGTCCGGTTCCCGAAGGTGCGCCTGAAGTGGTTTCTGCTCTACGTCGCCGGCTTCGGCAGCGTGCAGTTCATCTTGTTGTTCCTGGCGATGGATCTGGGCATGCCCACCGGGCTCGCCTCGCTGGTGCTCCAGACCTCGGCGCCGTTCACCGTCGTGCTCGGCGTGCTGTTCCTCCGGGAGCGGATGACCGTCGGCCAGGTCCTCGGACTGGCGATCGCGGTCGTCGGCATGGCGGTGATCGCGCTGGACCGCGTTCACAGCAGCGACCTCGGCGCGGCCGCACTGCTGCCGATCGGCCTCACCGTTCTCGGCGGTCTGAGTTGGGCGGCCGGCAACATCGGTGGCCGGCTCGCCCGTCCCGATGATTCCCTCCGGATGACGCTGTGGATGGCCGTCGTCGCCACCCCGCCGCTGTACGCGGTCAGTCTCATCGTCGAGGGCCCGGCCGCGGGGTTCGAGGCGCTCGCCACGCTCGGCACCGAGAGTGGTCTCCGCGCCCTCGGCGGTCTGCTCTACCTCGCGGTCTTCGGCACCGTCATCGGCGCAGGCCTGTGGACCACACTTCTCGGGCGCAACGACGCCAGTCGGGTGTCCCCGATGTCGCTCCTCGTGCCCGTGGTCGGGATCTCGGCGGCCTTCGTCGTCCTCGGCGAGGTCCCGTCGGTCGGCGAGATCATCGGCGCGGTCATCGTCGTGGCCGGCTGCGCGGCCGGGGTGATGGCCCGTCCGCGGGCCCGCAGACGAGCCGCGGTCGACGTCGATCCGACCACGGCCGGGTCGCCCGACTCCGGACCGGTCGGCCCCGCCGCGCTCGTCGGCATCGCGATCCCGGTGCGCTCAGACCGGTGACGTCGTCCCGCCGGGCGGAGTCGCGGCGAGCGCATCGCGCACCACCGCGCACAGGCGGTCGACCGCCGCGCGGGCGCCGGGACTGATGAGGGTCATGTTGACGAATCCGTGGATCATCGCGCCCTCTCGGCGAACCGTGACCGGCACGCCCGCCTCCTCGAGTCTGCGCGCGTACGCGAGGCCCTCGTCGCGGAGCGGGTCGAACCCGGCGACCATCACATGCGCGGGCGGGAGGCCACTGAGATCGTCGGCCAACAGCGGCGAGCAGCGCGGGTCGCGCCGCTGCGCGACATCGGGTACATACCGGTCGGTGAACCAGTCGATGCCGTCGGCGGTGAGGAAGTATCCGGTGGCGAACTCCCGCCGCGACGGGGTGTCGGCGGCCTGATCGGTGACCGGATAGATGAGCAGCTGGAACACCGGGGTCACCGCATCGCCCCGGACCTCGCGGGCGACGACGGTCGCGAGGTTCCCGCCGGCGCTGTCCCCGCCGACCACGATCCGCCCCGGATCGAGCCCCCACCTCGGTGCGACCTCGACGGCGAAGCGCCAGGCCGCGACCGCATCCTCGACCGCTGCCGGAAACGGCGCCTCCGGGGCCAGGCGGTACTCGACCGACAGCGCGTCGAGTCCGGTGCCGTGCGCGAGACGCCGGACGAACGCGTCGTGGCTGATCCGACTGCCGGTGACGAACCCACCACCGTGGTAGTAGACGAGCAATCCCGCCGACTCGGTCGAGGAGCGGTATCGGGTGGCCGGGATCGGTCCGGCGGGCCCGTCGATGACGAGGTCCTCTTCCACCGCCAGCGGCGGCAGCACCTCGGCCATGGATGCGCCGCTCTCATCGGTCTGCGCGCGCGACTGCGCCACCTCACCCTGGAAGGGATTCAAGCCGGGCACGTTGTCGTTGGCCCAGCCGATCGCCGCGAGTTCGGGGGCCACCCGTTCGCCGTCGGAGTTCACCGGTGCCCGACGCCCCAGAACGGCCAGCGCGCCGACGGGGATCCGCGCGGCGGCGAGCAGCACGCGGCGTTGCACTCGAGCGGGCAGGGACAGTCGCAGTTGGGTGTCGCGGCTCACAGCCGCAGAGCCTACGCGGCGCCGGCGCATGGCACGACCACTCCCGCCGGATCGGCCTGTGACACACTCGTGCGCATGCCCGACCGACTCTCTTCCGCCGGTTCCGCACCCCGTACGAATACCCGAGTTCCCGCGCGTACCGCCGTTGCCCTGGGCGCTGCCGCTGCCGCTCGGTGGGCGTCACGAACCGCGGGACGAGGCAGGGGATCGATGATCGGCGGACTCGTCGCCGCGAAGATCGACCCCCACATCATGGGCAGGCTCGCGGCCGGCAAGCGGACCGCCATCGTCACCGGCACCAACGGCAAGTCGACGACCACGCGGATGACCGCGGCCGCCATGGCCGAACTCGGTGAGGTCGCGACGCAGGCCGACGGCGCCAACATGGACGCCGGGATCATCGCGACACTCACACTCAGCCGCACCGCCCCGTTCTGCGCACTGGAAGTGGACGAGCTGCACGTCCCCCATGTCAGCGACACCGTCGACCCCGAGGTCCTGGTGCTGCTGAACCTCTCCCGGGACCAGCTCGACCGGGTCGGCGAGATCAACATGATCGAGCGCCGGCTCCGCGAGGGCATCGCACGTCACCCCGAGACCACGGTGATCGCCAATTGCGACGACGTCCTCGTGACCTCTGCCGCCTTCGATGCCCCGGACGTCGTGTGGGTCGCGGCCGGCGCCGGCTGGGTCGGCGACTCGGTCAGTTGCCCGCGGACCGGCGAGCCCATCGTCCGTTCCGAGGAGGGGTGGCGCTCGACCGGCGACGACGACTTCCGGCGCCCCACCCCCGACTGGTGGTTCGACGACGAGACCATCTACGGCCCCGACGGATTCAGCGCTCCCCTGGAGCTCGCGGTACCGGGTAGGGCCAACCGCGGCAACGCGACCCAGGCGGTGGCGGCGGCCGTCGCGATGGGCGCCGACCCGCGCAGCGCGGTGGCAGCCGTCGGCACGGTCGGCGAGGTCGCCGGCCGGTACGGCATCCATCAGGTCGGAAACCATTCCGTCCGAACACTTCTGGCGAAGAACCCGGCCGGTTGGCAAGAGGCGATGTCGATGATCGACCAGGACGCCGACGGACTCGTCATCGCGGTCAACGGCCAGGTACCCGACGGCGAGGACCTGTCGTGGCTGTGGGATGTGCGATTCGAGGCGTTCGAGACCATGCAGGTCGTCGCGGCCGGCGAGCGCGCCGCCGATCTCTCCGTTCGGTTGCTCTACGCGGGCGCCGAGCACACCACCGTCCCCGACCCCATGGCGGCCATCGCATCCTGCCCGCCGGGACGCGTCGAGGTCCTGGCCAACTACACGGCGTTCCGCGATCTCGGGACCGCCCTGGAACGCGCAGCACGATCGCGGAGGGCAGAGCAGTGAGCGAATCGACCCTGCGGATCGGTCTCGTCCTGCCCGACGTCATGGGCACCTACGGGGACGGCGGGAACGCGCTCGTGCTGAAACGTCGAGCGCTGATGCGCGGCATCGACGCCGAGGTCGTGCACATCACGCTCGACGACCCCGTCCCCGACTCCCTCGACATCTACACCCTCGGCGGCGCAGAGGACTACGCGCAGCGGCTCGCCACCCGACATCTCACGCGCTACCCCGGTCTGCAGCAGGCCGCAGCGGCCGGACGTCCGGTGCTGGCCATCTGTGCGGCCATCCAGGTGCTCGGCCACTGGTACGAGACGTCGGCGGGTGAGCGCGTCGATGGCATCTCCCTGTTCGACCTCACGACGGCCCCCCAAGCAACCCGGAGCATCGGCGAGCTGCTCGTCGAGCCGTCGTTGCCCGGTTTGACCCAGACTCTCACCGGCTTCGAGAACCACCGCGGCGGAACCACTCTCGGTTCCGACGCAGCCCCGCTGGGTCGAGTACGGCACGGCGTCGGCAACGGCGTCGGCGACGGCACCGAGGGCGTCGTCCAGGGCAGCGTCATCGGCACCTACATGCACGGTCCGGCACTGGCCCGCAACCCCGAACTCGCCGATCATCTCCTGGTGATCGCTATGGGCGTCGAATCCCTTGCGCCGCTGGATCTCCCCGAGGTCGAC
The DNA here is from genome assembly GCF_001698225.1 of Gordonia terrae. Classification (NCBI taxonomy): domain Bacteria; kingdom Bacillati; phylum Actinomycetota; class Actinomycetes; order Mycobacteriales; family Gordoniaceae; genus Gordonia; species Gordonia terrae. The sequence continues at coordinate 514,857 of NZ_CP016594.1, read as the reverse complement.
CGGCTTCGTCGCGAGCGCCTCGCCGCCGGTCGGCGGCGGTAGCGACCCCTGCTCCCTGAGGTGCGAGGAGCGCAAGCGACGAGCCTCGAAGGGCTTGGCGACGTGCCTCGCCAGTCCCTTCGTGGCTCGCTTCGCTCGCACCGTTCGCACCTCAGAAAGCCGGGCGGTGGCCGTTCTCGACACCCGCCGACCGTGCGGCCGCGGTCAGCACGTCCACGACCATCTCCACCGTCAACCGTCCGGTGAAGGTGTTCTGCTGGCTCACGTGGTAGCAGCCGAACACCTCGAGTTCGGTGCCGTCGCGGACGAGGGTCGTGGAGACGCCGTGGCCGAACTTCGGCATCGGCTTCGGGACCGCCCAGCCGAGCCTCGCGAAGGTACGAAGCGTTGACTGCCAACCGAATCCACCGAGGGTGACCACCGAACGCACGGTCGGCGCGAGCAGTTCGAGTTCGGCGTGCAGCCAGCGGGAACAGGTGTCGCGCTCTTCCACCGTCGGTTTGTTCTGCGGCGGGGCACAATGCACCGGCGCGGTGATCCGCGTGTCGAAGAGCTCCAACCCGTCACCGATCGCGACCGAATGGGGTTGGCTCGCAAGGCCGGCGAGGTACAACGCCGAGAACAGGACATCGCCGCTGCGATCTCCGGTGAACATACGCCCGGTGCGGTTTCCGCCGTGCGCCGCGGGGGCGAGTCCGACGATCAGCAGTCGCGCGTCGGCCGGACCGATACCGGCCACCGGCCGGCCCCAGTACTCCTCGTCGGCATACGCGCGACGCTTCTCGCGGGCGACCTGCTCCCGCCATTCGACGAGACGCGGGCATGCTCTGCACTCGATCAGCTGCGCGTCGAGCTCCGCCAGATCACGGAAGCGTCGTCGGGTGGCCATACCTCGACACTAACCGTCGAGTCGGAAGCGGCACCTCATCGGCCGAGGACCCCGTCAGTCGAGGACGACGCACCGTTCCCGGGTGCGATCCACGCCGAACCAGCCGCGTTCGAACTGCTGCCAGGCCTCCAGATGTGCCCGCGCGCCCTCCCCGTCACGGGCGATCGTCCGCTCGAGTCGTTCGCCGGGTGTTCCGCCGTCGAGCCACAGCGCGTGGGACAGGCGGTCGGCGATCCGTCGCCGCGCCGAGGAGACCCCTTCGATGATGAGCAGGGGCTGCCACTCGATCCACACACGGGGTCCGGGGGTCGGGGTGCCGTCCTGCCATACGCGCGGCCGGTACCGGTAGTCCCGTCGTCGCGTGAAGGGATGCAGCACATCGGCTTCCAGCTCCGGCCACCATGCGACCGGGTCGTCCCACGTCGCGAAGTCGTCGGTGCGGACCAGGGTCACGCCGACTCCACGGGCTCGCAGGTCCGCGACCAGGAGGTCGGCGATCGTCGATTTCCCCGCTCCCGACGGCCCGTCGACGGCGACGATCCCCGCATCGAGGCGATCGGCCAAGTCGGTGATCCGGGCGCGGATCCGGGGGTTCACCGGATCAGGATGGGTCACCGACCGGCCGTGCCGGCCGCGAATGCCGGCGGCATCTGCGTCAGCGGAGCCGTGATGGGTGCTTCGGGAACGCGCTGCACGGCGGTCCGCCCCGTGCGGAGATATTCGACGATCGCGTTCTCGAGCGGCTTGTTGGCCCGGCCGAGTTGCGCGTGGTCGCCACCGCCGACGGTGATGAGGTGGCTCCGCATGAGTGAACGCATCTTCAGCGCGCCGCGATACGGGGTCTGCGGGTCGCCGACGCTCTGGATCTGCAACGGTGTCACCGCCAGCCCGCGATTGCGGATCTCGATCGGCCGGGCGAGGGCCGGCGCGCCGGCGCAGGCGAGTCCGGACTCATAGGCGAGCCCGGGCGCCTCGAACGGATCCCCGGTGACGTAGTTCGCGACGAACGCCTGGAAGCCGAGCGAAGGCTGTGCGGGCACCCGGTTCTCGTTGCAGAGGACCGCGCCCTGCATGTCCTGAGAGACCTGCGCGGCTTCGAGGACCGCGGGCGCCGGGGTGGGCAGCTTGCGGCCGGGCTTCGCGGTCAACTGTGCGACGAGTGGCCACGAGTTCCGATCCGGCGCGAGGGCGCGAGTGAGCACCAGTAGCTGCGACGACAGTTGCAGCGAGCCGGGTCGGAGCAACGTGAGCATCAGGTTCTCGAACCGCGCCCGCGCGTCGGCGGTGAGGTCGGTGCCGGCGATGTACTGCTGGGCGAACGCCCGCAGTCCCGGGGGCACGTCGCCCACCTGGGCCGGCGGCGCCAGGAGGGACGGCGGGACGCCTGCCTCCGCACTGACCCGGTCACTCCACTTCCGGTACACGGCCAGCGGAGTCTCTCCGAGACCGTAGATCCGGTCGTGGCGCGCGATCCACGCCATCATCGCGTGTACGCGGGCCTTGTAGCCGGGCGTCTGGGCGGAGAGGAGGGTGTTCCACACGAGATCGGGGTCGAAACCGGAATCGAGGACCATCCGGTCGACCCGCTGCGGGAACAGGGTCGCATACGTCGACATCAACAGGGTGCCGTAGGAGATGCCGTAGAGACTGACCTTCGACTCACCGAGCAGACCGCGGACGACCTCCATGTCCCGGGCGGTGTTCTCGGTGGTGAGCGAGGCCCCCAGACCCGGTGTCCGGGCCTCACAGCGATCGCGATTCACCTTGCCCAGCGCAGTCATCAGTTCGGGTTCGTCGCCGGTGATGGGTTCGCAGCGCAGCGGCGTGCCCGACACCAGACCCCGGGGCTGCACGGCCACCAGGTCCCATTCGTCGAGCATCGCCGCGGGCGGGGGCACCTGGCTGAACATCGCGATGCCGTCGCCACCCGGACCTCCCGGGTTGCCCATCACGACACCGCGCCGGCGCGATTGGTCTCGCGCCTGCATCCGGCTGACACCGATCTCGATCGTCTTGCCATCCGGCTTCCGGTAGTCGAGCGGCACCTCGACCGTCGCGCATCGGACGGTCGCCGGGACGCCGTGAACGGCGGGACATGCTTCCCAGTCGAGCGCGGGCGCCGCCGACGCTTCGGGCGTCGCCGCGAACTGACCCACGCTCACCAGCCCGGCCACGACCACCGCCGTCAGGCCCGTTGCCACTACCCGATTTCGACGACGCCACCGATTACGCGAGATCACCACCTGACAGTAGCCGTCCGGTTTGCCGGGTACGAGGGGCCGGGTAGGAGGGCCGGGCCTCACGCCAGGATGCGACGACCCGACAGGGCACGGCCCAGAGTGAGCTCGTCGGCGAACTCGAGGTCGCCGCCCATCGGCAACCCCGACGCGAGTCGGGTGACCGACAGACCGGGGAAGTCCTTGAGCATGCGCTGGAGGTAGGTCGCGGTGGCTTCGCCCTCGGTGTTCGGGTCGGTGGCGACGATCACCTCGGAGACGTCGACGCCGTCCTCCTGATTGGCCAGCCGACGCAACAGCTCGCGGATCCGCAACTGGTCGGGGCCGATCCCCGACAACGGATCCAGAGCACCCCCGAGCACGTGATAGCGCCCGGTGAACTCCTTGGTCCGTTCGATCGCATGCACGTCCTTGGGCTCCTCGACGACGCAGATCTTGCTGGCGTCGCGACGCGAGTCCGAGCAGATCCGGCACAGGCGGTTCGCCGACACGTTTCCGCACTCGGCACAGAAGACGACGTCGTCGCGAACCCGCCCGAGCGCCGCGATGAGGCGATCGATGTCGGATTTCTCTCCGGCCAGCAGGTGGAACGCGATCCGCTGGGCCCCCTTCGGACCGAGCCCCGGCTGTTTGGCCAGCTGGTCGATCAGGTCCTGGATCGGTCCCTCATACATGGTGTTCTGCGTCCATGGTGTCCGGGGTCTCTACTCGTCGTTCGGCGTCGTGCGTGGGCGTGGTGCTCAGCCGCCGAGTCCGGGAAGGCCGCCGCCGAGGCCACCGGCGAGCGGGCCCATCTTCTCGCTGGCCAGCTGCTCGCGCTTCTCCGACAGGTCGGCGAGCGCACCGAGCAGCAGGTCCTGCAGGGTTTCCACGTCGTCGGGATCGACGACCTTCGGGTCGATCGACACCGCGGTCACCTCGCCGGTGCCGTTGCCGGTCACGGTGACGAGTCCGTTGCCCGCGCTGCCGACCACCTCTGCCGCAGCGATCTCGTTCTGCGCGGACAGGAGTTTCTCCTGCATCTGCTGAGCTTGCGCGAGCAGTCCGGCCATCGGGTTCTCTCCGCCCTGACCGCCGCCGAACAACGCGCTGGGATCGAATGGTTGCGTCACCCGGCCCAGGGTAGTCGCAGCGTCAGCGCAGCAACCGATCGACATGCGCGGCGATGTCGTCGACGGTCGACTCCTCGACGGCCGCGACCTCGAAAGACAGGACCTCGTCGCCGAACAGCCGTCCCGCTCGCGCTGTCAGTGCGAACTCGAATCGGTCGTCGACCCGACGCCACTGTGTGATCGCCCCGTAGATCGGCGCACTCGCCCCCGTCGTGACGCAGTACTCGTCGGCGCGCGGTCCCCCGACGAGATCGCGTTGGATCTGAAAACATGCCAGCGACTCGTCGTCGATGAAGACCACGGCCTCGCACCCCAAGTCGGGATGCCGCTCGTAGGACGCTCGGATGGTCATGCGGCCAGGGTAGATCGTGTCCTGCTACCCCGACACCGACCGCAGGCTCTCGAACCTGCGGTGCTCGCCGGTCAGAGGATCGCTGAACTCCAACACCCGTGCCAGCAGGCGCAGGGGTCTCGAGAAGTCCGCGTGGTCGGGGCGCGCCGCCAGTTCCGGACGCACCTCGGGGTACAGCGGGTCATCGACGATGGGCACACCCAGTGACGCCATGTGCAATCGGAGCTGATGCGTGCGACCGGTGTGCGGCACCAGCCGGTAGACGCCGTGGCGCCCCGCGCCGTCGACGAGAGTGATGTCACTGATGGCGTTGACGGGTCCGTCGACGACGAGCGCGCGGAGGTCGCCCGCGGTCTTCTCGATCCGATCCCGCACGGTCACGGTGCTGGCGAGTGCCTCGTCGGCGGGCGCGAGCGCGAGGTACTCCTTGCGGGCGATCCGGGATGCGAACAGATCTTGATAGGCCGCCCGCACCTCCGGGCGCAGCGTGAACAGCAGCACTCCGGCGGTGAGCCGGTCGAGTCGGTGAGCCGGCGAGATCGTGTCGGAGCCCAGCTCGCGACGCAGTCGGACCAGCGCGGTCTCGGTGACGTGACGGCCCCGGGGCATGGTGGCGAGGAAATGCGGTTTGTCCACCACGACGATGTTCTCGTCGCGGTAGAGCACCGGTAGGTCGAACGGGACCGGCACCTCGTCGTCGAGGTCGCGGTAGAGATAGAGCGAGACGTTGCGGCGCGACGGCGAATCGAGATCCACCGGGTGACCGTCGGCATCGACGACCTCGCCGGCGGAGGCGCGTCGACGCAGGTCGTCGGCCGTCAGCCCCGCCAGACCGGGCGCGGCCAGCAACGCCTGCGACACCGTCGACTCCGGCCCCGAACGCAACACCACGCGCGTGGCGTCGACGCCGTCGCGGATGGGCAACGGCGATGGCCGCGCCCGGCCCCGACGTCGCCTGCCGGAAGGCCCCGCGCCGGTCATGTGTGTGTGTTCGAACGCCGCCGGAGGAGACTCCGACTTCTCAGCGCTCGAGGCGCTTCTTCAGATTTCCGAGCACCTCGGCCTGAATTCGATTGAGACCCTTCGGCGCAAACGTCTTTTCGAAGAATCCGCCGATGCCGCCCGCACCCTGCCACGTGGTGGTGGTCGTGACGCGCGAACCGCTTCCCGACGGAGCGACGGTGTAGGTGGTCACCATCGTCGAGTTGGCATCGCGCTCGGTGACGGTGTCCGGGGTGACGCTGACCGTCGCCTGCACGTCACGCTGACGCTTCGAGGTGGCCTGCAGGATCCAGTGCACGACGGTGCCGTCGCCGTTGCCGCCGCTGATCACCTTGTAGTCGCGGTACTGCTCCGGGAGGATGGCCGGGCGTACGTCGTTGTAGTCGGCGAGTGCTCCGACCACGGCGTCCGGGGCGGCGGCGATGTCGAGCGACTGCGATGCGGAAACCTGACCCACGATTGGACACTCCTCAGTACGAAACGATTGGCGGGCGAACTGATCAAGTCCTAGGCTATCCGGGTGAGCAACCGGCTGGAGATGGGGGGAGCGGCATTCGACCAGGGGGTGTCCGACCTTCTGGCCAGCTATCGTGCCATTCCGCCGCACGCAACCGTGCGCCTGGCCAAGAAGACGTCCAACCTCTTCCGCAAGCGCGCCGCCAATCCGCATCCCGGACTGGACGTCTCCGGACTCGACCGCGTGATCTCGGTGGATCCGGCGGCACGAACCGCCGACGTCGCCGGGATGTGTACCTACGAGAACCTGGTCGCGGCCACCCTGCCGTACGGCCTCGCGCCGCTGGTCGTCCCGCAGCTCAAGACGATCACCCTGGGCGGCGCGGTCACCGGCCTCGGCATCGAGAGCACATCGTTCCGATCCGGCCTTCCCCACGAATCGGTGCTGGAGATCGACATCCTCACCGGCGACGGCGAGATCCTGACGGCGACGCCGACCAACGAGCACGCCGACCTCTTCTACGGATTCCCGAATTCCTATGGCACGCTCGGATATTCGGTCCGCCTCCGCATCGAGCTGGAGCCGGTGAAGCCCTACGTGGCGTTGCGCCATCTCCGGTTCACCACCATCGCCGACCTCCAGTCGACCATGGACGCGATCGTCACCACCAAGACGCACGACGGCGAGCCCGTCGACTATCTCGACGGAGTCGTCTTCTCCGCCAACGAGTCCTACCTGACACTCGGCCGTCAGACCGACGACGACGGGCCGGTCAGCGACTACACCGGGATGGATGTCTTCTACCGGTCCATTCAGCGAAAGACCACCGATCGGCTCACGATCCACGACTACCTGTGGCGCTGGGACACCGACTGGTTCTGGTGCTCCCGCGCGTTCGGCGCACAGAACCCGAAGATCCGACGCTGGTGGCCGAAGCGGTACCTGCGCAGCAGTTTCTACTGGAAGCTCATCGGACTCGACCAGCGGTTCGACATCGGTGACCGGCTCAACGCCCGCAAGGGCCTGCCCGCGGGCGAGCGGGTCGTGCAGGACATCGAGGTGCCCATCGAACGGACCGCCGAGTACGTGGAGTGGTTCCTCGCCGACATCCCGATCGAACCGATCTGGCTGTGCCCACTGCGTCTTCGGGAGCCGGCCCTCCCGAGCGCCGATCCGGTACGCCCGTGGCCGCTGTATCCCCTTGCCCCGCAACGCACCTACGTCAATGTCGGCTTCTGGTCGGCCGTGCCGGTCACCCCGGGCGATCCCGGACACACCAACAAGATCATCGAACGCAAGGTCGCCGAACTCGACGGCCACAAGTCGCTGTACTCAGAGAGTTTCTACACGCCGGAGGAGTTCGACGAACTCTACGGCGGAGAGAGTTATCGGCTCCTCAAGAAGCGGTACGACCCGCGCGGCCGTCTGCTGGACCTCTATGCGAAAGCGGTGAAACGCCAATGACCACGTTCAAGGACAGCACGCCGTCGAGTGTCGACTCACACGCCGGCAAGATGACCCTCGCCGAGATCTTCGAGACCCTCCTCGGCGGCAATCTCTCGATCCGGATCACCGCCTACGACGGCAGCAGCGCCGGACCCGCGGACGCCCAATACGGCCTCGACCTCAAGACCCCGCGGGGGACGACGTATCTGGTGACCGCGCCCGGCGACCTCGGGCTCGCACGGGCCTACATCGCAGGCGATCTCGAACTCATCGGCGCCCACCCCGGCGACCCGTACCCCGCACTGAAGGCTCTCGCCAGCAACCTGCAGTTCCACCGTCCCTCCCCGCTGGCACTCGCGCACATCGCCAGGTCGCTGGGCATCGAGCACTTCAAGCCGATCGCACCGCCGCCGCAGGAGGCCGTGCCGCGCTGGCGGCGATTCGCGGAAGGACTGCGGCACAGCAAGTCCCGCGACGCCGAGGTCATCCACTACCACTACGACGTCTCGAACACGTTCTACGAGTGGGTCCTCGGACCGTCGATGACCTACACCTGCGCCGTCTACCCGGAACGCGACGCATCGCTGGAAGCCGCGCAGGAGAACAAGTACCGCCTCATCTTCGAGAAGCTCCGCCTCAAGCCCGGCGACCGCCTCCTCGACATCGGTTGCGGCTGGGGCGGAATGGTCCGCTATGCCGCCCGACGCGGCGTCCACGCCATCGGGGCGACACTGTCCGCCGAGCAGGCGCAGTGGGCCCAGAAGGCCATCGCCGACGAAGGACTCGGCGAGTTCGCCGAGGTCCGGCACAGCGACTACCGCGACATCACCGAGAGCGGATTCGACGCCGTGTCGTCCATCGGGCTCACCGAGCACATCGGCGTCCACAACTACCCCGCGTACTTCGGCTTCATGCGCGACAAGCTCCGCCCCGGCGGCATGCTGCTCAACCACTGCATCACCCGGCCCGACAACGCCAGTCGCAGCAAAGCCGGATCGTTCATCGACCGCTACGTGTTCCCCGACGGAGAGCTCACCGGCTCCGGCAAGATCATCTCGAAGCTGCAGGACATCGGCGGCATGGAGGTCATCCACGAGGAGAACTTCCGCGAGCACTACGCGATGACGCTGCGTGACTGGAACATCAACCTCGTCGAGCACTGGGACGAGGCGGTGGCCGAGGTCGGCGAGGGCACCGCGCTGCTGTGGGGCCTCTACATGGCAGGATGCCGAATCGGCTTCGACCGCAACATCATCCAGCTCCATCACGTGCTCGCCACGAAGCTCGACGAGGACGGCGGTCACCAGGTACCACTCCGGCCGTGGTGGGACGCCTGACGGCGAGCCCGACCCTGACGACTGCCCTGCCTCTGCTACCTGCAGGAGCGCAGGCGACAGCCCCCGCTCCCTGAGGTGCGAGGAGCGCAAGCGACAGCCCCCGCTCCCTGAGGTGCGAGGAGCGCAAGCGACAGCCCCCGCTCCCTGAGGTGCGAGGAGCGCAAGCGACAGCCCCCGCTCCCTGAGGTGCGAGGAGCGCAAGCGACGAGCCTCGAAGGGTCCCGACGCTCAGGTGACCGGCACGTCGATGACCGGGCGGCGGACGTGGGCGCCGGGTCCGTCGAAGTGCCACCACTCCCCCGCGTAGATCGTCAGCCCACCGGCGGCCATCGCCTCTCGAAGGCGGGTTCGAGCGGCCCGTGCCGGCGCGGACACCCCCTCGGTCGCATACGCGGTGGCCCGCGGGGTGAACGAGTCGAAGTCGGTCCCCATGTCGAGACGACACCGGTCGCCGACGACGCGCGCCGGAGGACAGTTCGGGCGGCCGTCGGCCAGTGTCACGTCAACCGAACGTCCGGCTTCGTGGCTGGTCGAATACGGCCCCGGCCTGGCCACCCACGCGGGATCCGGCACCTTGTCGAACATCTTCTGCTGCACCGAGTGCGGCCGGTAGCAGTCCCAGAACACCAGCACCTCGCCGCGGGCCCGTAGAGTCCGCGCGGCGGTTCGAAGTCCCGGGGTCATCGATTCGTGGACCAGACAGCGGGCGTTCGGCGGGTACAGTCGCTCGCCGACGAAGTTGTCGGCCGTCGCATATCGCAGGTCGAGGACGGCGTCGGGAACCGCGGTCCGGACGTCGACGAAACCGACGGCGCTGACCCGCCGGTCGACCGGCATCCGCATCGACGGCGCCGGCCCGACGGCGGGAGCTCCGACCGCCGATCCCGATGTTCCGCCGCCGGGAGACGCACCGACCGCAGGCGCTTCGGTCGGGGTCGCCGCAGCGCACGCCATCGACATCGTGAGCGCCGCCGTCACCGACATCAGTGACAGTCCGAGGCGCACCGCTACTCGTCGCATCTGTGCGTTCTACCACGAACGGCCGTACACGAGCGCCGGCCGCGAACACACCCGGTCACTCGAGCGGCCTGGCCCCCAACTCGGACTTGAGCAATTCCAGCGCCACCTGGTCCGGGTCGAGCCGCTGCTCGGGGTTCCCGGTCCGCGCGTCGGCCACCATCTCCGCGCGCTCGTCGTGCGGGATGTCCTCGTCGGCGCGTGGCGGCTCGGGTTCCTCCGGTTCGGCAACCGGTTCCGGCGCGGGCGCCGGCGTCGCCGACTGGTCGCGCGCACGACTCGGCCGTGAATACGACTGGCGCGCCTTACCCGGCTGCTTCGACGGCGGTGCGGCAGACGCGCCCGTGGGCGCGGCGGCACCCGGCGCCTGGTGCACCGTGCGAACGTCGAGTTCGGTACCGAAGACCTCGGTCAGCGCCTCTCGGATGATCGTGACGGCGTGCGGCGCCGACAGACGCCCGACCAACACCTCGACGGGATGCGACAACACCACGGTCGTTCCGTCGACGTCGGCGATGACCGCTGCCGAGAGCATCGGCTCCAAACTCTTCGAACGCTCACGCACCGCGGCCCGAAAGTCCTGATACCGCTTGCGCACCGAGTCGGCGTCGAGACCGGCGGGCGCCTCGGGCTCGGACTCGGCCTCTGCTTCCGGCTCGGGTGCGGGTTCTGGCCGGCGGGCGCGGACGGGCATCGCATCCGGTGGTGGCACGTCGTCCTCATCGACGGGCTCATCGGGAAGCGGGATGTCGTCGTAGGGCGACGTCGACGCGGATACGGCGACTGGTTCCGGTTCCGGCGAAGACGTCACCCGCGGACGCGACGGCGGCTCCGGCGCGGACGGAGTCCGCTCGGCACGAGCCGGCGGTTGCGTCGGCGTGGCAGGCGCCGGGTCTGCCACCGGGTCGGGGTCTGTCGCATCGACGCTCGGCTGTTCGGCGATCAGCTCGTCGAACATCGATTCGTCCTCGGCGGGCCCTTCGGTCGGTGCGGCGGAGTCGAGGTCCGGCGCCACGGGTTCCGGCGCCACGGGTTCCGGCGCCACGGGTTCCGGCGCCACAGGTTCCGGCGCGGTCGGTTCCGGCGCGGTCGGTTCCGGCGCCACGGGTTCCGGCGCCACGGGTTCGGGAGCCGCGGCGTCGGCCTCCACCGCCTCGGCAGCCGCACGGTCGGAAGCCTGGGCGGCCTTGGCGTCTTCCATCGCCTTGCGTTGCGACGGCCGGACGAACTTCGGCTCCGGTTCCGGCTCAGCCGGCTTCGCGGGCACCGGGATCGACGTGGTGCCGATGCCCGACTCGAGTCGTTCGAGTCGCTGCAGCAGCGCCGCGTCGTCGGCGGACACTGCGGGCAACAGCATCCGCGCGCACATCACCTCGAGCAGCAGCCGCGGCGACGTGGTGCCCCGCATCTCCCCGAGCGCGTTGTGCACGATCTCGGCGAACCGCGTCAGCGACGCCGGGCCGAGGGTCTCGATCTGGGCGCGCATCCGGGCGAGCTGGTCGCCCGGGGCCTCGACCAACCCGCGGTCGGCAGCATCTGGAACCGCTTGCAGCAGAATCAGATCGCGCAGACGCTCGAGCAGGTCGACGGCGAATCGCCGGGGGTCGTGCCCGGCGTCGACCACCTTCTCCACCGTGCCGAACAACGCCGACCCGTCGGCGTCGGCGAGTGCGTCGACGGCGGTGTCGATCAGCGCGACGTCGGTGACACCGAGCAGGGCCAGGGCGCGTTCGTAGGCGACCCCGTCGTCGTCGGCGCCGGCGAGCAACTGGTCGAGGATCGACAGTGAGTCACGAGGAGATCCGCCGCCCGCACGGATGACGAGCGGATACACCTCGGGCGCCACCGTCACGTTCTCGCGCTCGCAGATCTTCTCCAGCAGGCCGCGCATGACCGGCGGCGCGAGCAGCCGGAACGGATAGTGATGGGTCCGCGACCGGATGGTCGGGAGCACCTTCTCGGGTTCGGTGGTCGCGAACACGAAGATCAGGTGCTCCGGCGGCTCCTCGACGATCTTGAGGAGCGCGTTGAAGCCCGCGTTCGTCACCATGTGCGCCTCGTCGACGATGAAGACGCGGTAGCGCGACTCGGCGGGCGCGTAGAACGCGCGGTCGCGGAGCTCGCGGGTGTCGTCGACACCACCATGGCTCGCGGCGTCGAGTTCGATGACGTCGAGGTTGCCCGGTCCGCCCGGCGCGAGCGCCACGCATGAGGCGCAGGTCCCGCACGGTGTGGAGGTCGGCCCCTGCACACAGTTCAGCGAACGGGCCAGGATTCGCGCCGACGACGTCTTGCCACAGCCACGCGGACCCGAGAAGAGATACGCGTGGTTGATGCGCCCGGAATCCAGGGCGCGGCTCAACGGATCGGTGACGTGCTCCTGCCCCACGACGTCGGCGAAGGTAGCCGGGCGATAGGTGCGATACAGAGCCACGCGTCGAGACTACCGGCGACCCGTGACACTCGATGAGCGTGCCTCACACTGGCGGAGCAGACCCCTGTTCGGGTGTCTCGCTGACGGGTTCGCCGTCGGTTCCGACCAGGTCATCGGCCATACCGTGGACGTGGTCGGTGGGCTCGGACGGGCGGTCGGACTCGGGGGGTCCGGACTCACCGCCGCTTCTGTCCGCATGCCGCCGGTCCTCGGCCCCGGAGCCGCCCGCATCACCGGTCGGCAAGCCGCCGTCGGCGATGACAGCGGCCGCGACGCCGGCCGGGATGACCGGGTCGGACGTCGACGGTCCGCGGCTGCCGACCATCCGCAGGCCGACGACCGTTGCGACGAGCACACCGAGGTAGGCCCACAGGTAGGGGCTGACGGTGAACCAGTTCATCCACCGGATGTGGGTCTTGACGTACAACCCCGTGTAATAGCCGTCGGGGATCAGCGCGGGCACGTGCGTCGGCCACGAGAACGCAAGCAGGACGAGAGCCGCGACACCAACACCCGCCCACACCCGCGGGGTGCGCGGGCGTCGGACGTCGAGGACCAGGTGGACCCCGATGACCAGGATCGGGATGAACCAGACCCAGTGATGGCCCCAGGACATCGGCGACACGACGCACGCGGTCATGCCGACGATGCTGATGGCCAGGAGTTCCTGGCCCTTGCGATGGGCGTAGGTCGCGACCGCGAAGCCGACCGCGAGTGCCGCCAGGACCACGACGAGCCACAGGAGCGTCGGCGGATTGTCGGTGTCGAGGTGGTTGGCGAGCATGCCGCGGAGGGACTGGTTGCCGCGCAACTGCGCCGACCCGACCCGGTCGGACTCGAACAGTTTTCCGGTCCAGTACGACCACGAATCCCCCGGCAACACCGCGAAACCGATCACCACGGTGGTGGCGAAACCACCGATGACCCCCGCGAGGGCGCGCCAGTTCCGCTGCACCAGGAAGTATCCGGCGAAGATGAGGGGTGTCAGCTTGATGCCGGCGGCGACGCCGGTCCAGAACCCCTTGAGGCGTCCACCGTCCGGACGCGTCAGGTCCGCGAGGATGACGAGCATCAGGAAGACGTTGATCTGTCCGTACCAGATGGTCGTCCGCACCGGCTCGAACAACATCGCCACCGCGACCAGCGACACCGCGATGACGCGCAACGGCCAGGTCACCGGTCGGCCGAGGCTGCGGAAGCTCAGCATGATCACCAGGTAGAGCGCCACGACGATGCCTGCGGTCCACAGCGGACGCGCGAGATCGAAGGACACCCAGGCCAGCGGACTGAACAACAGCGCGGAGAACGGCGAATAGGTGTAGTCCAGGTCGCCGACCATCTTGACGTCGTAGAGGCTGATGCCTCCGGTCACCGACCGGGCGCCCGCCTGATACACCGCAAGGTCGATCTGATTGTTCAGCAACCCCCAGAACTGGGCGCCCAAGGGTACGACGACGTCCTGGAGCGCCAGTGCGATGACCCCCACGACGGCGAAACCGGTTGCGAGAAGAACCGGCCTGGGCAGATTCACGATTTGAAAGCCTGTCACAAAGTGGCGTGCACGCCAGCGCACTCGCCGGAGAATGAGAGCAATCTAACGCCGCGGTCGGCGCGTTGCGGGTGTGTCGGCACCGTCCGCGGCTTCCACGGCCGCCGTGTCAGCGGCCGCGGGGGCGCGCGACGACCTCAGCTGGACCGGGCGAGGAGTGTCTCCGCCGCCGCCAGCAGAACGCACGTGGACACCCCATCCATCGCGGCTCGCAGGTCGTCGGTGTTCGGGAACGTCGGTGCGAGGCGGATGTTCTGATCGTGCGGATCGGTCTTGTACGGGAACGCCGATCCGGCCGCGGTGAGAGCGATACCGGCCTCTTTGGCCAACTCGATGGTGCGTCGGGCCGCGCCGTCGACGACGTCGAGGCTGATGAAGTAGCCGCCCTCCGGCTCCGACCACGACGCGACCTTCGACTCCGTGAGGCGATCGTCGAGGATGTCGAGCACGAGCTGGAACTTCGGGGCGAGGATCTCCCGGTGACGGGCCATGTGCGCCCGCACGCCGTCGGCATCGCCGAAGAACTTGAGGTGACGCAGCTGATTGACCTTGTCGGGTCCGATGGTCTTCAGCGAGAGGTACTTGCTGAACCAGGCCAGGTTCTCCGGCGACGAGCCGAAGAACGAGACGCCCGCGCCGGCGAAGGTGATCTTCGACGTCGAGCCGAGGACGTACACGCGGTTGGGGTGGCCGGCGGCCGCGGCCATCTCGACGATCGGCAGCGCGGCGGGCGGGTTCTCCACCAGGGTGTGCACCACGTAGGCGTTGTCCCAGTAGATCCGGAAGTCGGGGGCTGCGGGCATCTCCAGCAGACCGCGGGCAGTCTCTTCGGAGAAGGTGACGCCGGTCGGGTTGGAGTAGGTCGGCACGGCCCACATGCCCTTGATGCTCGGGTCGCCGGCCACGAGTTCGGCGCACACCCGCACGTCGGGACCGTCGGGAAGCATCGGCACCGGGATCATCTCGATGCCGAGGCTCTCGGTGATCGCGAAGTGGCGGTCGTACCCGGGCGAGGGGCACAGGAACTTGATCGGCTCACGACCCCACGGCGCATCGGAGTCGGCGGTGCCGTGCAGCATCCCGAACACGGTGAGGTCGTGCATGATCTCGAGACTCGAGTTGCCGAGCGCGAGGAGGTTGTCGGGGTCGACGGCGAGCAGCTCGCCGAAGATCCCGCGCAGCTCCGGGAGTCCGTTGAGTCCGCCGTAGTTGCGGGTGTCGGTGCCCGCCCCGTCGCGGTACTCGTCGCCCGGGAGGGACAGCAGGCCGTTGGAGAGGTCGAGCTGCTCGGGAGCCGGCTTGCCGCGGGTGAGGTCGAGCTTCAGGCCCAGAGCGCGCAGTGACTCGTACTGCTTGGTCAGATCCGCCTGGGTGTCGCGGAGCTGGTCGGCACTCATCGAGTGGAAGTTCAACGTGGGCCCTCTCGCGGCTCGACGCCGGTGCGGGTGGCCGACGCCGCAGACCTAGAAGATGTGTATCGGATATAGGGGACCCCGCGCACCCGAGAGAGCCCGTTGACCCTTGCTGCCTTCCGGCCCTGGGGGAGTTCACAGGATGCACGCCGCGCGGGATCCGTCGTCCAGTGTAGCGAGGGGCTCCGGCGGGGCGACACCACCCCCGGCCCAGTCGCTACAACGACGAAGGTCCGCGGTGCACCCGGCGAGCGGGCGTCACTACGGACCTTCGGTGGCGGAGGATAGGGGATTCGAACCCCTGAGGGCTGTTAACCCAACCCGCGTTCCAGGCGAGCGCCATAGGCCACTAGGCGAATCCTCCAACGTCGAGATGATAGCCGCCGAGCGTGCACCAACCCAAACCGTCCGGCGGGGGCATCCCACCGCTAGGGTCGACGGCATGGCGGATACCTCTCCTGTTGTTGTCGTCGGAGCCACCGGAGGGCAGGGCGGCGCCGTGCTCGATGCGCTGCTCGACGCCGGTTTCCCCGTCCGCGCCGTCGTGCGGGACGCGGTGTCGAGCAAGGCGGCACGCCTGGCCGATCGGGGTGTCGAACTCGCGGTCGGCGACATCGTGAGTGGCGTGGGTCTGTCCGAGGCGTTCACCGGGTCCGCAGGCGTGTTCGCACTCACCACGCCGTTCGAGTCCGGGGTCGGCGCCGAGATCGGCCAGGGTCGCGCACTCATCGAGGCGGCCACGTCCGCATCGATCCCGTACCTCGTGTTCTCCTCGGTCGCCTCGGCCGATCGCCAGACCGGCGTGCCGCATTTCGATTCCAAGTTCGAGGTCGAGCAGATGCTGGCGGCCACCGAGATCCCGCACACGATCGTCGGCCCGGCCTATTTCTTCGACAACCTGCTCGGCGGCGCCGACGCCCTCGCGGCAGGCGTGATGCCGATCGCCATGCCCGCCGACAAGCCGCTGCAACAACTCTCGCGGCGCGACCTCGGACGACTGGTTGCCACCCTGTTCGCCGCACCCGAGGTCCACGTCGGGCAGCGCATCGACCTCGCGTCCGACCAGCCGACGCCGGCCGAGATGGCGCGCATCATCGGCGAGGTCCTCGGCACCACCGTCACCGCGGAGTCCTACGACCCGGAACGCATCGAGTCCGAGGACATGCGGGCGATGTTCACCTTCCTCGGCGGGCGCGGCTACGAGGTCGACATCCCGACGCTGCATCGACGATTCCCCGATGTCGGCTGGCAGAGCTTCGCCACCTGGGCCGCGGAGGCGCTGCGCCGCTGATCACCCCGCAACGGTCGGGAAGGAGTCCGGATGGTCCTCGACGCCGCGCTGATCCTGGCGGGCCTGGCCGGACTGATCGTCGGCGCGGAGTTCCTGGTCCGCGGTGGGTCGGCGATCGCGAGCCGGCTCGGTGTCTCTCCCCTGCTGGTCGGGCTCACGATCGTCTCCATCGGGACCAGCATGCCGGAGCTCGCCGTGGGCATCGATGCGTCCCTGAACGATGCGGGTCCGCTCGCGATCGGCAACATCGCGGGCACCAACATCGTCAATCTCCTTCTCATCCTCGGCCTCTCGGCTGCCCTGGTACCACTCGCGCTGGGACGTCAGACCATTCGGCTCGACCTGCCGGTCATGACCGTCAGCGCACTGCTGCTCCTGGTGTTGAGCCTGAACGGCGACCTGAACCGTCTGGACGGCGTGCTGCTCCTGGCGGTCGCGGTTGCCTACACCGTGACCGCCATCCGCGTGGAAGTGAAGGCCAGGGCGTCGCCGACCGTCACCGACGAGCTCCCCGCCACAGGTGGACCGGTCTGGGGCCGGGTACTCGAACTGCTCGGTGGGATCGTCTTGATCGTGCTCGCGGCCGACTGGCTCGTCCGCGGATCGGTGGACGTGGCAACGGAGCTGGGCGTCAGCGAGGCGTTCATCGGCCTCACCGTCGTGGCGATCGGCACGTCCGCACCCGAGCTCACGACGACCATCATGTCGACGCTCCGCGGCAACCGCGACCTCGCCATCGGCAATCTCATCGGGTCGAGCGTCTACAACATCACCTTCATCCTCGGCGTGACCGCACTGGTGCGGCCGCTCGAGGTCACCGATGACCTGATCCGGGTGGACCTTCCACTGATGGCCGCCGTTGCGTTGCTGTGCATTCCGGTGTTCCTCTCCGGGCGGCGGGTGTCCCGGTACGAGGGCGTCGCGTTCGTGGCTCTCTACCTGGTCTACCTGGGGCTCTTGATCGCGTTCCGTACCTGACGGCTCCGCGGTCACCCATCGGAACGTCGATTCCCCTTCTCGTCCCAGTGCTCGGCGACCTTCTTGCTCGGCTGCACCCGCGGCGGCTCGCCCGGCATCTTGGGGTAACTGGGCGGATAAGGCATGTCACCCAAGCCGTTTGCGTCGTCGGCCTGCACCATCTCCAGGAGCTTCTCGACGCCGCGCCGATGGTCGGCGATGTCGGCCCACGGATCGCCACGATCCGCGAGGAGCTTCGGGACGGTCGCGATGGTGCAGTCGTCCGGGTCGACATCGGCGAGTTCGTCCCACGTCACCGGCGTCGACACCCGCGCGCGGGCGCTGCGTCGGACGGAATACGGTGACGCCATCGTCCGGTCGCGGGCGTTCTGGTTGTAATCGATGAAGATCCGTTCTCCGCGTTCCTCTTTCCACCACGACGTGGTGACCGCATCCGGGTCGCGGCGTTCGAGTTCGCGGGCGAGCGCGATCACGCAGCGTCGGGTCGCGATGAAGTCCCACAGCGGCTCGATGGGCACGTACACGTGCACTCCGCGCCCGCCGGAGGTCTTCGCGAAACCGACGAAACCCAGGTCGTCGAGCAGCGGCTTCAACCCCTCGACAGCCACGCGCCGGACGTCTTCGAAGGTCGTGCCGGGCTGCGGATCGAGGTCGATGCGGAGCTGGTCGGGGTGATCGTTGTCGGGATGCAGCGTCGGCCAGGTGTGGAAGGTGACCGTCCCCAGATTGGCGCCCCACACCAGGTCGGCGGGCACCGTCGGCCGGATCGCATCGCCGGTTCGCTTGGACGGGAACACGATCGGAGTCGATTGCACATGCTCCGGACGCTTCTTCGCGATGTGCTTCTGATAGATCTCCTCGCCCTCGACCCCGTCGGGGAAGCGCTGCAGGAACGTCGGCCGATCGCGGGCCGCGTGCATCAACGGGCCCTCGCCGCTCTCCTCGACTCCCAGCGCGACGGTGCGGTAATACCCCACGAGATCCCGCTTGCGGCCCCCGTTCTCGCCGAGTTCGGGGAAGTAGATCTTGTCCGGGTTACTCATCCGGACGGCGATTCCGTCGACGTCGAGTTCCTCTGCGGGAGAGCGAGATGCCATGGTCATTCCCCTTCGAGGACGTCGTGGAGATCGTAGGTGAGGGGGACCTCGAGCTGGTCATAGCCGCAGCTCTCCGGGTCCCGATCGGGCCGCCACCGCAGGAACTTCACGGTGTGCCGGAAGCGGTGGTTCTCCATCTGGTCGTAGGCGAACTCCGCGACCAGTTCGGGACGGATCGGAATCCACTCCCCCGACTTCTCCGACCGCCATCGCGTCGGCTCACCCGGTGACGCCTTCTCGGGGTCGAGGCGCATCGGCTCGAACATCTGCTGCAGCTCGATCCGTTTCGCGTCGGAGAAGGCGCCGGCCCCACCGACCATCCGCAGTTCGCCGTCGTCACCGAACAATCCGAGCAGCATCGAGCCGATCCCGGTCCCCGACTTGTGGATTCGATACCCGAAGATCACGCAGTCCGCGGTGCGCTTGTGTTTGATCTTCAGCATCTCCCGCTTGTTCTCGACGTACACGCCGTCGAGTCGTTTGGCGACGACACCGTCGAGCCCGGCACCTTCGAAGGCGGAGAACCAGTCCTCGGCGACCGCGGGGTCGCTCGTCACCCGGCTGACATGCACGCGACGATCCCGCCCACCCGGACCGACGGCCCGCAGCAGCGCCTCCCGTCGTACTTCGAACGGTTCGGCCATCACGCTCGTCGACGCCAGCGCAAGCGCGTCGAAGCCGATGAAGATCGCCGGGGTCTTCTCGGCGAGCATGGTCACGCGCGACTCGGCGGGATGTATCCGTTGCGCCAGCGAGTCCCAGTCCAACCGGTGGGTGTCGCCGATGAGGGCGGGCACCCCGATCTCGCCGTCGAGGACCACCTTCTCGGGCAGTTCGTCTTTCACCGCCGCGACGATCTCGGGGAAGTACCGTGCCAGGTCCTTGCCGCCTCGCGATCCGATCGTGACCTCGTCGCCGTCGCGGAAGACCAACGCGCGAAAACCATCCCATTTGGGTTCATACGACCACGCCACCGAACCGTCCGGTTGCGGCGGCACGCTGGTCACCGCCTTGGCCAGCATCGGCGCTACAGGCGGCATGACCGGGAGATCCATGAAACTCATCGTTCCTCACTCGTCGACGCGACCGCAACGCCTACGCGCCGCCGCGTACCCGGGGGCGTGGTCCGGGCCGCACAGGCAGACCGGTCCCGACGACGATTCTCATCGCGGGACGGTAATCTCGACGCGATGTCGACGCCGCGAGCGGGCCGGTACGCGCCCTCCCCCTCCGGGGACCTCCACGTCGGCAACCTGCGGACCGCGCTCCTCGCGTGGCTCTTCGCGCGTACCACCGGCCGGCAGTTCCTGATCCGGATGGAGGATCTCGACCGCGCCGTCCCGGATGCCGACTCCCGCCAGCTGTCCGACCTCGCGGCCATGGGCATGGACTGGGACCCGCCCGTCATCCATCAGACGGACCGGCTCGCCACATATCGCGCCGTCATCGCCGACCTCCGCGATGCCGGTCGCACCTTCGAGTGCTTCTGCACCCGCCGCGAGATCCTCGAGGCGCCGTCCGCGCCGCATGCGCCGCAGGGCGCCTATCCCGGCACGTGCCGCGACCTCACCGCGGCCGAGCGCGACGAACGCCGCGCCACCCGCCCACCCGCGATCCGGCTCCGCGCCGATGTCGAGGTGTTCGGCGTCGACGACCTGCTGCACGGCGCGTACTCGGGCGCGGTCGACGACTTCGTGTTGCAGCGCAACGACGGCACCCCGGCCTACAACCTGGCCGTGGTCGTCGACGACGCCGCGCAGGGTGTCGATCAGGTCGTCCGCGGCGACGATCTGCTGTCCTCGGCCCCGCGCCAGACCTACCTGGCGACGTTGCTCGGATCGACCCCGCCGGTGTACGCCCACGTCCCGATGGTGCTGAACACCAACGGGATACGGCTCAGCAAACGCGACGGCGCGGTCACTCTGTCCGACCTCGCGGACGAGGGCATCTCGTCGTCGACGGTGTTGTCCCGCATCGCCCACTCGCTGGGCCTCGGGGGCCGGGACGAGCCCGTGACCCTCCCGCTGCTGGCCGGGCGTTTCGACCCGGCGGCGCTGCCGACCGAGCCGTGGTTCCTGACGTCCGACGAGTGGACCTAGCGGCCCACTTCCACGCTCCCCAATCCGAAAGAACGCATAACCCCTGCTCCCTGAGGTGCGAGGAGCGCAAGCGACGAGCCACGAAGGGTCAGTGACGCACGCTCGTCAACGCTCCTACGCCGTAGTCGCCAGCAACCGCTGGAGCACGTCGTTGATGGTGATGAGCCCGACCGCGCGGCCGTCATCGGTGACCAGCGCGAGGTGGGCGCGCTGTTCCCGCATGGCGGTGAGCGTCTCGTAGACGGGCTGGCCCGACTCGACGCTGAGGACCGGACGCATGAGATCGGCCGCCGTGGCGCCCGGCGACGCGCTCAGACTGTCGCGGACGTGCACGACGCCGCGGACGGGCGCCGCCGATGCGTCGTCGCGGACGAGCAGTCGCAGGTGCCCCGAGGTCCGGCCCGCCGTCTGGATCTCATCGGTGTCCGCGGTCGGACCGACGGCGGCCAGATGGTCGTTGGGCGTCACGACGTCTCCGACGGTCAACGACTCCAGTTCCAGCGCACTCGTCAGGTGGGCGTGGTACCGCTCGTCGAGCGTGCCCACGGTGGCCGAGTGCTCGACCAGGTGTCGGAGGGCATCGCTGTCCTGCCCCGTCGCGACCTGATCGACGGCTTCGACGCCGACGCGCTTGAGGCACCAGTTGGCCAGGTTGTTGAGCTGGACGATGAACGGGCGGGTGACCCACATGAAGGCGCGCATCGGGATCGCCAGCATGATCGCCGACTTCTCGGGGTGGGCGATCGCCCACGACTTCGGCGCCATCTCGCCGACGACGAGGTGGAGGAACGTCACGATGATGAGGGCGAGGACGAAGCCGATCACATCGGCCGACCAGTACGGCAGCCCCCATCCCGCGAACAGCGGCGTGAGCCAGTAGTGCACGGCCGGTTTCGTGATCGAACCCAGTGCGAGCGTGCACACCGTGATACCGAGCTGCGATCCGGCGAGCAGTACCGACAGTTCCGATGCGCTGCGGAGTGCCGCGCGGGCGCTGCCGCTGGTCGCGGCCGCATCCTCGAGCCGGTGCCGCTTGGCGGCGATGAGTGCGAACTCGATCGCGACGAAGAAGGCGCTCGACGCGATCAGGGCCACTGTGATGGCCGTGATGACCCATGGGTTATCCATTGTCTCGCCCCTCTCCGCTCTCGGCCGGATTCTTCGCGTGCGTATGCGTCTCGTCTTGGGCAACGCTGATCGACAGCAGCGCGGGAACCCGCTTGTCCACTTCGAGCACCGTGGCCCGCACGGTGCGGGGTGGCGCCTCGTCGTCGTCGAGCAGGGTCGACGGGTCGGGTTCGATCGCGATCGTGACCGTGTCGCCGACCCCGGGCAGTCCGACGAACTCGGCGATCACCAGACCGGCCATCGTCTCGTAGTCGCCTTCGGGTAGGTCCCAGCCGACGGTCCGGGAGACCTCGTCGACATGTGCGTCGCCACGTACACGCCAGCCCTCGGGGATCTCCTCGATGGCGACGGTCGACTCGGCATCGTGTTCGTCGTCGATCTCGCCGACCAGTTCCTCGGCGATGTCCTCGGCGGTCACGACGCCGGCGAAGCCGCCGTACTCGTCGATGACCACCGCCATCTCGTCATGGGCGTCCGCGAGGTTCTCCAACACCTCGGGCAGCGGGAGCGTGGAGGGCACGACCACCGCCCGACGGCATAGATCGACCGCGGTGGCGTTCTGATCAGCTTGCGGCGGTTGCTGTTTCAGCGCATGAGTCCACTCGAGCAGATCCTGCAGGTGGATCACACCCCGCACCTCGTCGTCACCGCCGGCGAGTACGGGATAACGCGTGTGCCCGGTACTCATCAGGGTCAGCACGTCGCCGGCCGGCAGATCCGCGTCGACATGATCGGTGTTCGGCCGCGGGATCATTGCGTGTTCTGCTGTGCGCGTGGGGAATTCGAGTACGCGGTCGAGCAGGACGGACAGATCGTCGGGCAGATCGCCGGCGTCCCGCGACTCGGCCACGATGTGCTCGAGATCGCGCACCGACGCCGAATGCTCGACGTCGTGGACGGGTTCGATGCGCAGCGCCCGGAGCAACAGGTTCGACGACTTGTCGAACAGGGCGATGAGCCAGCCGAACACGGCCAGGTAGATCGTGGTCGACCGAGCGAGCCACCGTGCGACCGGCTCGGGCCGGGCGATGGCGAGGTTCTTGGGGAACAGCTCACCGAAGACCATCTGCACGACGGTCGAGAAGATGATCGCGATGATCGTGCCGATCGCGACGCCCACACCGACCGGGATGCCGACGCCACCGAGCAACTCCCCGACGCCGGAACCGATCAGCGGTTCGGCGACGTAACCGACGAGAAGGCCGGTGACGGTGATGCCCAGCTGCGCGCCGGAGAGCATGAAGGATGTGCGGCGGGTGACCGCGAGCGCGCGTTTCGCGGCAGCGTCGCCGGCTTCGGCACGGGCTTTGAGGCGGGACCGGTCGACCGCCATGTAGCCGAATTCCTGGGCCACGAAGTAACCGGTGAGGGCGGTGATCAGAAAGACCACCAGGATTCCGAGTCCGATTCCGAGGAGGGTCAGCATGTGACCGCCCCGGTGCCGGTGCCGGGCGGAACGCCCGGATGATTCAGTTCAGAACAGGGGGCCGACTGGTGTCGTCGGCGTTTTCGGCGCTTTCCGCGTCTCATCGTCTCTCTCGCTGGTGCTCGGCTGTTCCATACCGGGTGCCGAGCGCTGAGGCATGTGGGTAAATGTCCGGTATGTGGTCCCAACGTACCCAACGCGCCGCGAGTTCCGCGACACGCCCGGCGATGTTTTCCCGCGGCCCCCGGGTCGACACCCACGTCCGATGACGTTCTCGTCGCTGCGCGAGCAGGTCGCCGAGGCCGCTCGGCGGGTGGCCGCCGAAGGCCTCCTGATCGGCACTGCGGGCAACGTGTCGGCCCGCGCGGGCGACCACGTCGCCATCACCGGGACCGGGATCGTCCTCGCGGAATGTTCGGCGGCCGACGTCACGGTCGTGTCCCTCTCCGGCGACGCCGTCGACGGGATGATCGCCCCGTCCTCCGAGCTCGACCTGCACCTGTGCGTATACGAGCGAACGAGTGCCCAGGCGATCGTGCACACGCACGCACCCTTCGGCACCGCGGTTGCCTGTGTGAGCGGACTGACCTCGCTGCCGGTGCTGCACTATCAACAGCTCGGTCTCGGTGGCGCGATACCGATCGCCCCCTATGCGACGTTCGGCAGCCCGGAACTGGCGGAGATCGTCGCCGGCGCCCTGGTCGACACGCAGGTCGCGCTGATGGCGAATCACGGTTCGGTGGCACGCGGTTCCAGCCTGGCCGACGCCGTGGCGAACGCCCTGCTGCTGGAATGGCTCGCCACGTTGTACCACCGGGCCAGTAGCATCGGCCGGCCCCGCGAGCTGACCGCCGACGAACAGCAGTCCACTGTCGCCCAGGCGATCCGACTGGACTACGGGACCCCCAAGGAGAACCGCACGTGACACCTTCGTCCGCGACGACCGCCCCCCTCACGATCGCGACCGTGGGCGTCCACGTGCTGGACATACATGTCGTCGGTATCGATTCCATCCCGGCGGGCTCCGACGGCGCGTTGGTCGAGTCCATCGGCTTCTCGGCGGCCGGTACCGCGGGCGGCACCGCGCTCGTGCTCAGCCGGTTGGGCGCCTCGGTCCGAACCCACGGTGCGATCGGCGGCGACCCGATCGGGCGATCGCTGACCGCGCTGCTCGACGCCGAGGGCGTCGACACATGCGGTCTCGTGCCCAAGGACGGGGTCCAGACGTCGTCGTCGGTCATACCCGTGCGGCCCAACGGGGACCGGCCCGCGTGGCACTGCATCGGAGCCAATGCCCAGTTCGTCCTGGACGACCTCGCCTCCGGCGCGCTCGACGGGCTCGATCATCTGCACCTCGGCGGACCCGAATTCCTCGGCGGCCCGCTAGCCGCCGAACTCCTGGGCCGCGCCCGCGACGGCGGGATCACGACGTCGGCGGACCTGCTCTCCGGTGGCGACCCCGGGCTCCTCGAGTGGATCGGCGAGGCGCTTCCCCATCTCGACTACCTGCTGCCAAACGACGAGCAGACCCGCGGCCTGACCGGCTCCGACGACCTCGAGAACGGCGCACGAGCGCTCCTCGGGCGCGGCGTCGGATGTGTGGCACTCACCCGCGGCGCCGAGGGTGCGCTGGTCGTGACCGCCGACGACGCCATAGGGGTACCCGCGTTCCCGGTGGACGTCGTCGACACCACCGGGTGCGGTGACGCGTTCTCCGCCGGATTCCTCACCGGTCGGCTCCGCGGGCTCGATCTCGCCGACTCCGCCGAACTCGGTTGCGCTGTCGCCGCGCATGTCGCGCAGGGCATCGGAACCGCCGCGAACTCCTACGACCGCGCCGCGATCGAGACGTTCCGGCAATCCCGCGCCGCCACCTGAGCGACCATCCGGCCGTCGATGTCGGTTTGGTGGCCCCGACCTCGGGTAGGCGGTCAGCATGAGCGACAAGAACGAGATCACCGGTTCGACCGTCGTCATCGCCGGGGCGTCCAGCGGGTTCGGGCGCGGTGCCGCGGTCCGGCTCGGTGAACTCGGCGCCAACGTGGTGGTCGCGGCCCGTCGAACCGCCGTGCTCGACGAAATCGTCGCGGAGATCACCGGCCAGGGCGGGTCCGCGATGGCGGTACCCACCGACGTCAGCGATCCGCGCGCGGTCGCCCATCTGGCATCCGCTGCACTCGAACGCTTCCGCTCCGTCGACGTATGGGTGAACAACGTCGGGGTCGGCGCGGTCGGGTACTTCTGGGACATCCCGATCGAGGATCACGCCCGCCTCGTCGACGTGAACCTGAAGGGGCTGATCTACGGTGCGCATGCGGCACTTCGCATCTTCCGGTCGCAAGGTCACGGCACGCTGGTGAATGTGGGCTCGGTCGACAGCGCGGTTCCCATCGCGCTCCAGAACACTTATGCGGCAACAAAAGCGGCGGTCCGGAGCCTCGGACACTCGCTCAGCGAGGAGCTGCGAATGGCCGGCGCCGACGAGATCAAGGTCGGCACCATCATGCCGTGGGCGGTGGACACACCGTGGTGGGTTCACGCCGCCAACTACACCGGGCACGAACCTCGCATGTCCGCGATGGACGACCCGCAGATCGTGGTCGACGCGATCGTCGCCGCCTGCACCGATCCGAAACTGGACCAACCAATCGGCTACAAGGCCAAGGCCGCCAACGCCTCTCACCAGATCATGCCGGGACTCACCGAGCGGTTCTCGGCGGCGGTCGCGAAGTCCGAGACCGAGAAGGGCACGCCCGTCGAGCCGCATTCGGGCGCGATCCACGACCTCAACCCGGACAGCACCGGAGTGTCCGGTGGAATCCGTGAACGAATGGTCGGCGAGGATTCTGTGTGATGTGTCGGGTCATCGGTGAGAGTCTGCGTCAAGACATCGGCTGCGAGATAGCCAGAGACACCAGACCGAATCGCGCAGGAGTCGTCATCACCTCACCGTCGCACACGTCGACCTCCTACCGGGACTGTTGGTGCATGCCACGATGGCGAGGTGCGCAAAGAAGGAGACGTGTGGAACCACAACATCCACTACTACAACAAAGCCCTCGACGCCGCGCCGACGAACACACGCACTGCACTTGACGTGGGCACTGGTGATGGACTCCTGGCGATTCGTCTCGCTGAGAAGTTCCCTGAGGTCACCGGTATCGATTCGGACGCCGAGAGCATCGCCCGTGCTCGGTCGAGCGCCCCGGCAGATATCACCTGGATTGCCGGGGATGTTCTGACTTACAAGCTGCCCGAAGCTCACTACGACCTCGTGGTCGCCGTCGCCACCATTCATCATTTCCCTGAGCTTGCCGTCGGACTCGAGCGGCTGGCCGAACTCACCGCTGCCGGCGGCACCCTTGTTGTGATCGGCTGCGCCCGTAGCTCATCCGCGTATGATTTCGCCTGCGACCTGGTAGGAACGGCGCAGCACCAGGTCTTGTCTCGCACTCGGGGCTTCTGGCAGCACAATGCCCCTGTGCGGATGCAGTTTCCCCATACCTTCGGCGAGGTCAGGCAGATCGCCGCTGAGGTACTTCCCGGTATGAAGTGGCGTCGACTACCACTGTGGCGACACTCGATCACCTGGCACAAACCGAGCTAGCGGCACAGAGAGCCGGGCGGGGCGCCACCCGGACCGTGGGCAACCCACTTCGCCGCGGATTGCGAATGAGAAACCCTTGACTCGAACACATATTCGAGTACAGTGGAGTCATGTCATCGGGGGCGGGGGCCGGATCCACCACAGCGGTGGACCCATCACAGCATTCCGTCGAACCGCGCCTTCGTCCCGACAATGAACTCTCCGCCGCCGAACTCGTCGAGGTCTTGAATCATTGCGCCGGCCTGGCGGCCGCGTCTGCGCATCGAATGATGACCGTTGCCAGTCTCATTCACGACGAACGCGAAATGGACTACACCCAGCGGCGCGCTGAGGTGCACACCGGCGAACTCGACTCCATCGAAGCCTTCGATGCCCTGTCGGCACGCGTGGCCGCCGGGGAGAACCCGTATGAGCAGTTCGGTCCGACCGGCCTCGAACAGGCCATCGCCGAAGTCGGCGCCACCCTCACGGTCACCCCGGCCGAAGCGAAAGAACTCATCTTCGCCGGTGACGCGCTGCGCTACCGGCTAGCGTTCACCGGACACGCACTCGCGTGCGGTCGAATCGACAAGCGTCGCTTCCTGATCGCCCTCAAGCGCACCAAACTGATCACCGACGACGAAGAAATGCAGACCGTCGACGCCCACCTGGCCGAGGCGATCTTCGCCCGAGCACCGATGTCCACGGCTCGGTTCACCGCCATGGTCGACGCGATCGTCGCGGCATGGGCACCCGATGCGATCCGCCGCCGCCAGGAACGGGTGACCAAAGACCGCAAGGTGACCGTCACCCCCGATCGGTTCACGCCCGGACAGTCCCGGATCAACGGCACGTTGCCCGACGTCGATGCCGCCGAGTTCGACGCCCGCCTGACGGCGATGGCCACCGCGGTACACGCCGGTGACCCTCGAACGTTGGCCAACCGCCGGGCCGATGCCCTGAAAGCACTCGCCCGGGGTGAAGCTTCTATCGCGTGCTCATGCGACGACTGCGCCACCACCGCAACCGAACCCGAGACAGGACTAGATTTCGACCCAGCGACAGTGGAGACCGTCGAGACGCCTGCACCAGCTGCTGAGATGGTGGATGTGGGCACCGTCGTCGACCCGTCAGCCGACGTCGCTGTCGATGACCCGGCCGCGCCGGCCGCCTCGCCGTCGTCATCGCTGGCGCCGCGGGCGACGTTTCACATCGTGGTGAACCTGTCGACCCTGATCGGTCTCGACGACGACCCCGCCTTCCTCGACCGCCACGGCATCATCGACGCCGACACCGCCCGAACACTCCTCGCCGAAGCCCGCCGCACCTACATCCATCCCGCGCCCGACGCGCCACTGGCATCGGCTCCCGAGGCGGACAGTTCGACAACGCGATACACCCCGTCGAAGAAGCTGCAGGCGTTGGTGCGTGCGGGTGAACTGTGCTGCACCTTCCCCGGCTGCAACGCCCCGGTCTGGCAGATCGATCTCGATCACACCGACCCGTTCGACCACACCGACCCACGTCGTGGTGGACCGACCGATGCGCGGAATCTGAAACCGCTGTGCCGGTTTCATCACCGCATCAAGACCTTCACCAGCTGGCAGGACCACCAGGACGAATTCCTCACGGCGTGGTTCACCACACCCACCGGGCACATGTTCGTCGGCAACGCCTTCAGCGGGCGCGACCTGTTCAACCGCCTCGCCCCGAGACGGCCACCCGACCACCCCGCACGTGCCGAACTGAAACGGTTACGCGACAACGACTTCCGACGCCAGCAACGCGCGGAACAGCGCTGGAACGACGCCAACCCGCCACCCTTCTGAACACCGCCGTCACCGACGCGGTGGGCGAAGTCATGCGTCGCGCGACGCCCCGTAATAGCGGCGAAGGAATTCGTCGCGGTACTCGGTGTACGTGCCGTTCTCGATGGCCTCGCGGGCACGGTCGACGAGCGTGACGATGAAGGACACGTTGTGCAGCGTCGCCAGCGTGGGGCCGAGGCCTTCCTTCGCCTTGAACAGATGGTGCAGATAGGCACGGCTGTACTGCGACGTGTAGTTCTCGACCTCGGGGTCGAGCGGACGGAAGTCGCTGCGGTACTTGGCGTTGGTGACGTTGTACCGGCCGTCGAGTGAGTAGATGGCACCGTTGCGGGCGACCCGCGTCGGCGACACACAGTCGAAGGTGTCCACCCCGTTCTCGATGGCGGTGAAGATGTCGTCCGGTTCACTGATCCCGAGCAGGTGTTTCGGCGAGTCCTCCGGCAGCTCGTCGTTCACCCATCCGACTATCGTGCCGAGGTTGTCCTTCTCGAGCGCCCCGCCGATGCCGTAGCCGCCGAACCCCTTTCCGCCGGCCCCGCGATCCGCCTCGCTGAGGGCGACGAGGTCGCGAGCCGCCTTGCGCCGCAGATCCTCGTACTGGGCACCCTGGATGACACCCCACAGGGCCTGCTGCGGCCGATGAGCGCGCTCGACGCTCAACCGATTGTGTTCGTCGAGGCACCGGATCGCCCACAGCCGGGTCCGCTCCAGCGAATTCACCTGATAGTCGCGGGTGTTCATCAGCGTGGTGAGTTCGTCGAAGGCGAAGATGATGTCGGCGCCCAGCTGGTGTTGGATCTGCATCGACACCTCTGGGGTGAAGCGGTGCGTCGAGCCGTCCAGGTGCGACTTGAAGGTCACCCCGTCGTCGTCGACCCTTGACAGCCGTTCCTTGCCGTTGGCGGTCAGGTCGTCGTCGGGGGTGCCGGTGGCCTCCATCGAGATGACCTTCTTGAATCCCGCACCGAGCGACATCACCTGGAATCCGCCGCTGTCGGTGTAGGTGGGTCCTCGCCAGTTCATGAACGCGCCGAGCCCGCCCGCGGCGTCGATGATCTCCGGACCCGGCTGCAGGTACAGGTGGTAGGCGTTGGCGAGCACCGCCTGGGCGCCGAGGGCCGAGACCGATTCCGGCAGTACCGTCTTGACCGTCGCCTTGGTACCGACGGGCACGAACGCCGGGGTGTGGATCGGCCCGTGCGGCGTGGTGATCGTCCCCGTGCGCCCGCGGGTGCCGGGCAGGGTGGTGGCGATGGCGTACGTGGGGTCGGCGAGTTCGGTTCCGGTACTGCTCACGTCCTGCATCTTCGCAGGTCCAGCGCGCCCGCCCAAACCGGCGCGGGTGGCGACGACCTGTTCGGAGCGCGCCACCCCATTCGCTACCGTGGGGAACCATGTCGCGCAGAACTCGTCCCACCGGTGCCACCACGAGCCGCCCTCGCCGAACGATCAAGGTCGCCGCGACGGCCGTCGGACTCGCCGCGGCGATGTCGACGCTCCTGGCGTGCGGCGCGGAACAGGACGTGACCACCGCCTCGTCGACCACCCAGGCCGGCGCTGCGGAGTCCGTACCGCAGTCCGCCGAACAACCCGCCACGTCGCCCCCGGTGGTCCCGGGTCGCAAGCCCGTGTCGTCGACGCCGACCTCCAGCGCAGTCGCATCCGACGACTCCGACACCTCCTGCGGCACGATCCCCGGCCCCGACGGCTCGTTGCGGGTCATGGTGCTCGCCGGCGACGTGGCCTGCGACTCGGCGCGCACCATCGCCACCCAGTACGGACCGAAGATCACCACCGGCCAGCAGCAGTCGATCGCCGGCTGGACCTGCGCGCCGTCGCAACTCGAGGGCGTCCTCGCCGCCTGCCAGAAGGGCACCGCGGTCATCGGCTTCGCACCGTGAACCCGACGACAGCCCGAACCCCCCACACTTGACCCTCACGCGACGTCAGGCAGCAGGGTAGGTCCCGTGAGCGAGGAAAAGCGCACCGAGAGCGACAACGTCCGCGATCTGACCGTGGGTGTCGTCGCCGGGCTGGTGGGGGTCAGCGTCCGCACCCTGCATCATTACGACCAGATCGGTCTGGTGGTGCCGTCCGGCCGGACGCCGGCCGGGTACCGCGTGTACGACGACACCGACGTCGAACGACTCCACCAGGTACTCACCTACCGTGAGCTGGGCTTTTCCCTCGAGCAGATAGCGGCCCTGCTCGACGACCCCGATGCGGACCCGCTGAGTCATCTCCAGACCCAGCGCGAGATCCTCACCGGCCGGATCGATCGCCTGCTCCGGATGGTCGCAGCACTGGAGGAGATGATGAACGCCAAGAAGAAGGGCATCACCCTGTCGGCGGCCGACCAGGCCGAGATCTTCGGAGACGACTGGCCCGGCGAGGAGTACGCCGTCGAAGCCGAGGAGCGCTGGGGCGACACCGAGGCATGGACACAGAGCCAGCAGCGGACCGCGCAGTATTCCAAAGAGGATTGGCAACGGATCAAGGACGAGACCGACGATCTCGAGCGCCGTCTGGCCGACGCGATGCGTCGCGACGTGACACCCGGTTCGGCGGAGGCCAACGCGCTCGCCGAGGAGCACCGGGCTCAGATCGGTCGCTTCTACGACTGCGACCACGCCATGCAGATCTGCCTCGCCGACATGTACGTCGCGGACCCGCGGTTCACCGAGCACTATGACGAACACGCGCCCGGGCTCGCCGTCTACCTGCGAGAGGTGATCCGAGCCAACGCGGCGCAACAGTGACCGATGCCGGGCACGGTCGTCGAACGCCGGAGGATGAGTTCGACGACCGTGCGTCGGCGGTTCACTCACGAAGCGCTCCGGAAGTGGTCCGGTTCGACTAACTTCGGTGCACATGACCACCGACCCGGGCGTTCACAACCAGTCCGGTGGCGCCCGCGCCACCACCAACATCGGCGATGCGATGACCCTGCGCACCGTCTTCACCCGCGATGGAGAGGCCACCGACCTCCCCAAGTTCGCGCTGGGTGACTCGATGTTGTTGCCCGAGACGGCATATCAGATCGTCCACGACGAGGCGATGCTCGACGGCAATGCTCGCCTCAACCTCGCGACCTTCGTATCCACGTGGATGGACGACGAGGCGCAGAAGCTGTACGCGGAGACCGTCGACAAGAACATGATCGACAAGGACGAGTATCCGCAGACGGCGGCCATCGAGGACCGGTGCTGGCGCATCCTCGCCGACCTGTGGCACAACCCGGACGTCGACAACGCGATCGGCACCTCCACGATCGGTTCGTCGGAGGCGTGCATGCTCGGTGGACTCGCCCTCAAGCGGCACTGGCAGACCCGACGCCGCGCCGAGGGCAAGTCGACCGAGAACCCCAACATCGTTCTCTCGACCGCGGTCCAGGTGTGCTGGGAGAAATTCTGCAACTACTTCGAGGTCGAGCCGAAATGGGTGCCCATCAGCCCCGACCACCTCGTGCTCGACGGCCACGAACTCGAGAAGTACGTGGACGAGAACACCATCGGCGTCGTCGCCATCATGGGTCAGACCTACACGGGCATGTACGAGCCGGTGACCGCGATCGCGGCGAAGCTGGACGAGATCCAGGCCGACACCGGCCTCGACGTCAAGATCCACATCGACGGAGCGTCGGGTGCCATGATCGCCCCCTTCTGCCAGCCGGATCTCGAGTGGGATTTCCGCGTCGATCGGGTGGTCTCGATCAACACCTCCGGCCACAAGTACGGGCTGGTCTATCCCGGTGTCGGATGGATCGTGTGGCGCAACACCGACGCGTTGCCGGAGAGCATGGTGTTCCACTGCTCCTACCTCGGCGGCGACATGCCTACGCTCGCGCTCAACTTCTCGCGCCCCGGCGCCCAGGTCCTGTTGCAGTACTACATGTTCCTGCGACTCGGCCGCGACGGCTTCACCCAGGTCCAACAGGGGTCTCTCGATGTGGCGCAATGGCTTTCCGGCCAGATTTCCCAGATCGACGGTCTCGAGCTGGTCAGCAAGGGCGACACCATTCCGGTCTTCGCCTGGAAACTGAAGGCCGGGCACAGCGAGAACTGGAACCTCTACGACCTGTCCGACCGGCTACGCATGAAGGGCTGGCTGGTACCCGCCTACCCGATGGCCGACGACCTCGCCGACCTGACCGTCCAGCGAATCGTCGTGCGCGCCGGGCTGAGTCACGACCTCGCCCGGGCCCTCATCGCCGACATCCGGGCCGAGGTCGACTTCCTCAATCGTCTCGAGAGCCCGATGCCTCGCGAGGGGGACGGGTCACACTTCCACCACTGAGCTAGTCCAGCAGCGCCTGCGCCACCCGCTCGAGTGCGGCGACCCGGCTGCCCTTGACCAGGACCGCGGTCCCCTCGTCGAGGGCGCCGAGTTCGGCCGTCACGCCGTCGACGTCGGACACGTGCCGGGCGGTGTCGCCGTAGCCGGTCTCGGCGACGGCGATGACCTCGATCCCGAGGTCTCGGGCCTCGAGCGCGATCGCCTGATGTTGGGCCGCCGAATCGGCGCCGAGTTCGGCCATGGTGCCGAGTACCGCCACGCGTCGGGTCGCGGCCAGGGCGGCCAGCGACCGCAGCGCGGCCGACATCGACGTCGGATTCGCGTTGTAGGCGTCGTTCAGCACGACGACGCCCTTCGATGATGTCGCGAGTTCCATTCGCAGGCCGGACAATTGCGCTCCGAGCAGGCCGGTCGCGATGTCGTCGACGGGGACCCCGAGACCCCCACCCGCAGCCGCGGCGGCCAGCGCGTTGGGGACCTGATGCTCGCCGCGGGCACCCAACCGCACGTCGGTCGAACCCCACGGGGTGTGCAGTCGGAACGACGCGCGCAACTCGTCGTCCATCACGATGTCGGATGCGTACACATCGGAATCCGGCGAGAGTCCATATCGCAGGACGCGCGCCGAGGTGCGATCCGCCATCGCGGCGACATACCGGTGGTCGGCGTTGAGCACCGCGATCCCGTCGGCCGGGAGCGATTCCACCAGTTCACCTTTCGCGCGCGCGACGGACTCGATGTCGCCGAACAGCTCCAGGTGCACACCTTCGACGCGCGTGATGACGCCGACCGTCGGACTGCCGATGGAGCACAGCAGGTCGATGTGTCCGATCCCGCGCGCACCCATCTCGAGGACCACCGCCTCCACGTCGTCGGCGGCCGCCGCGAGGGTGATCGGGAGTCCGAGCTCGTTGTTGAACGACCTCTCGCTGGCCGCGGTCCGGTAGGTGGTGCTCAGCACCCCGGCGAGCAGGTCCTTGGTCGAGGTCTTGCCGACAGACCCGGTGATGCCCACCACTCGGTCGGGGATCCGGGCACGGACGGCGCGCCCGAGGTCGGCCAGCGCGAGCGCGGTGTCGGGGACACGGATCGCGGTCCCACCGACCGGATCGGTTCGCGACGTGAGGTAGGCGGTGGCACCTCCGTCGAGGGCCGCCGGGATGAAGTCGTGGCCGTCGCGCTCGGCGACGATCGGTACGAACAGCTGCCCCGGCCGGACGCTCCGCGAGTCGATGCTCGCCCCGTCGATCTGCACGTCGGGGCCGAGAAGCTCCCCGCCCACGGCCTCCGCGACCTCACTCGCTCTGAAATGCACGGTCTCACGCTAGCCGACGGGCCTGCCCTGCCGGCTGAGCCGCCGACGAGCACAGGGCCGTATCGTGACAGGCATGTCTTCTCGGCTGTTGCGTCTGGTGGTCCTCTTTGGTGGAGTCTCCGCCGAGCACGATGTGTCGCGGGTCACAGCGGCGCATGTCCTGGCCGCGGCCGATCGGAACAAGTACGACCTGGTCCCCATCGGCATCGCCAAGGACGGGACCTGGCTACGCAACGACAAGGCGATCGCGGCCATCGCCGACGGGACGCCACTCCCCGACACGCTCGAGGTCGCCGGGACCGTCGTCGACCCGCTCACCGAACTGCGCGGTCACGCGGACGAGGCCATCACGGTCGTCCTTCCGCTTCTGCACGGACCGCACGGCGAGGACGGCACCATCCAGGGGATGCTCGAGCTGTTCAAGCTGCCGTACGTGGGCGCGGGAGTGCTGTCGTCGGCGGTCTGCATGGACAAGGCGATGGCGAAGATCGTCGCCGAGCAGGCGGGCATCCCGCAGTGCCGCTGGGTCGAGTTCCGCGACGGCGTCGACGACCCGGAGACGATCACCGGCCGGGCGATCGACGCCCTGGGGCTTCCGGTCTTCGTCAAACCCGCGAACCTCGGCTCGTCGGTCGGCATCACCAAGGCCCACGACGAGGCCGAACTCGACGCGGCGGTGAATCTCGCGCTCCGCTACGACAACGTGGTCATCATCGAAGAGGCCGTGACCGGGCGCGAGATCGAGGTCGCCGTTCTCGGCGACACCGCGCCCGAGACCTCGGTGCCGGGGGAGATCAAGCCGGGGAGCGAGTTCTACGACTACGAGGACAAGTACGTCACCGGCGCCGCCCAGCTGGTCATCCCCGCCCCGGTGTCCGACGCGGCGGCCGCCGAGGTTCGCGAACTCGCGGCGAAGACGTTCACCGCGATGCGATGCTCCGGCATGGCCCGCGTCGACTTCTTCTACGAGGAGTCCGGCCGCGGCTGGCTGCTCAACGAGGTCAACACCATCCCGGGATTCACCCCCGGGTCGATGTATCCCAAACTGTGGGAAGCGACCGGCGTTCCCTACCCCGATCTGATCGATTCGCTGGTCACCTTCGCACTCGAGGTGCACCGACGCCGCGTGGGGTTCTCCACCGAGCACTGACCCCGCGCTCCGAGGCGGCCGGGGCGCGGCGCCCGCATGTTTTCCACAGATCCGGAGGGTGGCGGGTTGTAGCATCACACCCGTGACCCACTCCCAGTCTGCGCGGGCCCTGCGGGTGCTGGTCTATTCCGACGACGCGCAGACCCGCGCCCAGGTCATCGGTGCGATCGGCAGCCACCCGGATCCCGGCATCCCACCCGTCAGCTATATCGAGGTCGCCACGGCCCCAATGGTGTTCGCACAGCTCGACGCCGGTGTCGTCGACGCCGTGATCGCCGACGGCGAGGCCACCCCGGCCGGCGGCATGGGCCTGGCCAAGCAGATGAAGGACGAACTCGACCCCGCTCCGCCGGTGCTCGTCCTCCTCGGGCGCGCCGATGACCGATGGCTCGCGGACTGGTCCCGCGCCGATGCCGTGGCCGTCCTGCCCGTCGACCCGATCGCCCTTCCACGCGCGTTCGTCGACATGATCGGAAACGCCGAACTCTAGAAAACAGTGACTCGCGCCACACACTCACCTAGGCTTGTGTTGCAGCTCACATTCGTACTGGCGGACCAGATCGGCCGGCGGCGCGGATAGGACGAACACCCGGGCCGGCCGCACCGAACAGGTGCACTCCGGTCGCCACAAGCGAGGAGGGGTCCGCGCTTTGAACGCCTACGTCCCGATCATGGTCCTCGGGGCAATCGGCGTGGCGTTTGCCGTTTTCAGCGTCTTCATCGGCATCGCGATCGGCCCGAAACGGTACAACCGCGCCAAACTCGAGCCCTACGAGTGCGGCATCGAGCCGGTCGAACAGAGCCTGCTCTACCCGACGCGTCGCACCGCGGGCGGCACGGTGGCAACCGGCTCCATCCAGCGCGTGCCGGTCAAGTACTACCTCACCGCGATGCTCTTCATCATCTTCGACATCGAGATCGTGTTCCTCTACCCATGGGCTGTCGCATTCGACTCACTCGGGTGGTTCGGTCTCATGGCCATGCTCCTGTTCATCGTCAACGTGTCCGTCGCCTACGCCTACGAATGGCGTCGCGGCGGACTGAGTTGGGACTGAGAGCTTTTCACCGATCCGACCCCGACAAGGAGGCCACCCATGGGACTCGAGGAACGGCTCCCCAGCGGATTCCTGCTGAGTACTGTCGAGGATCTGGCGGGGTTCATGCGCAAGGGTTCGTTGTGGCCGGCGACCTTCGGCCTCGCCTGCTGCGCCATCGAGATGATGGCCACCACGTCGGGACGCTACGATCTCGCCCGCTTCGGCATGGAGGCGTTCCGGGCATCACCCCGGCAGGCCGACCTCATGATCGTCGCCGGTCGCGTCAGCCAGAAGATGGCCCCCGTCCTGCGTCAGATCTACGACCAGATGCCGGAACCTAAATGGGTTCTCGCCATGGGGGTCTGCGCGTCATCGGGCGGGATGTTCAACAATTACGCGATCGTCCAGGGCGTCGACCACGTGGTCCCCGTCGACATCTATCTGCCCGGCTGCCCGCCACGTCCGGAGATGCTCCTGCACGCGATCCTCAAACTGCACGAGAAGATCCAGGAGATGCCGCTCGGAGTCAACCGCGAGGAGGCCATCTGGGCGGCCGAACGCGCAGCGCTCCAGGCCACCCCGACGATCGAGCTGAAGGGGCTGCTCCGATGACGACGCCCGCAGGCCACCAAGACCCCGAGAACCCGGCGCCCCCACCGCGCGACGCAGAACAGATCGGCGTCCGCCACGGCCTGTTCGGCCCGCCCGGAACCGGCGACACGTCCGGATACGGCGGGTTGATCCGCCCGGTCACACTCCCGCCCAGCTCGTCCCGCCCGTACGGCGGCTACTTCGACGAGATCGCCGATCACCTGCTCGGCGAATTGGGCGAGCGCCACGACGAGGCCATCGAAAAGGTCGTGATCTTCCGCGACGAGATGACCATCCACGTTGCACGCCAACACCTCCCGACCGTCGCTCTTGCACTCCGTAATGCGCCGGCGCTACGTTTCGAGCTCTGCCTCGGGGTCAACGGTGTCCACTACCCCGGCGACGCGGACCGTGAACTCCACGCCGTCTATCCCTTGGCGTCGCTGACGCACGGTCGACGGGTCCGGCTCGAGGTCGCCGCCCCGGACACCGATCCGCACATCCCGAGCATCTGCGACATCTATCCGACCAACGACTGGCACGAACGCGAGACCTACGACTTCTTCGGCATCGTCTTCGACGGCCACCGATCGCTGACCCGGATCGAGATGCCCGACGACTGGGAGGGCCATCCTCAGCGCAAGGACTACCCACTCGGTGGAGTCCCCGTGGAATACAAGGGAACCCGTGTCGACCCGCCCGACCGGAGGAGGTCGTACAACTGATGACCGACACCCACACCTACACCGTGTCCGGACAGGACTGGGACTCGATCGTGTCCGACGTCCGCACCCGCGCCGAACAGCAACCCGGAGACGAACGCATCGTCGTCAACATGGGTCCGCAACACCCGTCGACGCACGGCGTCCTGCGCCTGATCCTCGAGATCGAAGGCGAGACCGTCACCGAGGCCCGGTGCGGAATCGGCTATCTGCACACCGGGATCGAGAAGAACCTGGAGTACCGCAACTGGACCCAGGGCGTCACGTTCGTCACGCGGATGGACTACCTGTCGCCGTTCTTCAACGAGACCGCCTATTGCCTCGGAGTGGAGAAGCTCCTCGGCATCACCGACGACATCCCGGAGCGCGCCACCGTCATCCGCGTGATGCTGATGGAGCTCAACCGCATCTCCAGTCATCTCGTCGCCTTGGCCACCGGCGGAATGGAACTGGGCGCCGTCACGGCGATGTTCCTCGGATTCCGCGAGCGGGAGTCCATCCTCGACCTGTTCGAGCACATCACGGGCCTCCGGATGAACCACGCCTACATCCGTCCCGGAGGGGTCGCACAGGACCTACCGGCGGACGGCATCGAGCGGGTCGCCGAGGTGATCGGCCAACTCCCCACTCGTCTCGACCAACTCGGAGACCTGCTCACCGACAACTACATCTGGAAGGCGAGGACGCAGGGCGTCGGTTATCTCGACCTCACCGGCTGCATGGCGCTCGGCATCACCGGCCCGGTACTACGGTCGACCGGCTACCCGCACGATCTGCGCAGGTCCGAACCGTACTGCGGTTACGAGGACTACGAGTTCGACGTGATCACCGAGGACACCTGCGACTCCTACGGCCGCTACCTGATCCGCGTCCGCGAGATGCGCGAGTCCCTCCGCATCGTCGAACAGTGT
Organism: Gordonia terrae; assembly: GCF_001698225.1. Classification (NCBI taxonomy): domain Bacteria; kingdom Bacillati; phylum Actinomycetota; class Actinomycetes; order Mycobacteriales; family Gordoniaceae; genus Gordonia; species Gordonia terrae. Next base: position 476,157 of record NZ_CP016594.1, on the reverse strand, counting down.
CTGGAGCGTCTCCGCCCGGGGCCGGTGATGGTCGCCGACCGCAAACTCGCCTGGCCCGCCGACCTCGCTCTCGGACCGGACGGACTGGGCAACTCGCCCGAGCACATCGCCCGGATCATGGGCACCTCGATGGAAGCCCTCATCCACCATTTCAAACTGGTCACCGAGGGCATGCGGGTACCGGCCGGGCAGTGCTACGTGGCCGTCGAATCACCGCGCGGAGAACTCGGCGTCCACATGGTCAGCGACGGTGGCACGCGCCCGTATCGTGTCCACTTCCGCGACCCGTCGTTCACGAATCTGCAAGCGGTCGCCGCGATGTGCGAAGGCGGAATGGTGGCCGACGTCATCACCGCGGTGGCCAGCATCGACCCCGTGATGGGAGGCGTGGACCGATGACCGATCCCGTGTTCGTGGACCTGAGCACCGCACCCCCACCGGAGGGATCGGCACCCACGCACGACATGCCGGTCCCGCCGATCACCTTCGACGGCCCGGCCGGTTACCCCGATGAGGTCGTCGAACATCTGACCGCCGAGGCGCTTCCGATCATCGGCCGCTATCCCCACGCACGATCGGCGCTGCTACCACTGCTGCACCTGGTGCAATCCCAAGATGGCCGCCTGACCCGCGCCGGCATCGAATTCTGTGCCGCACAACTGGATCTGACGCCTGCCCAGGTGGCCTCGGTCGCCACCTTCTATTCGATGTACCGGCGCACACCCACCGGCGAGTACCTGGTCGGGGTCTGCACGAACACCCTGTGTGCGACCCTCGGCGGCGACGAGATCCTGCGGTCGGTCTGCGACCACCTCGGCATCGAACCCGGAGACACGACGGCCGATCGCCGAATCACCGTCGAACACGTGGAGTGCAATGCGGCCTGCGACTTCGCGCCGGTGGTGATGGTCAACTGGGAGTTCTTCGACGACCAGACCCCGGAGTCGACGATCGAACTCATCGAGGACCTCCGCGCCGGTGTCGCGGTCTCCCCGGTTCGAGGCACCGGTCCCGTGCGGTCGTTCCGCGAGACCGAACGCGACCTCGCCGGCCCGGCCTCCCCGCTGGTTGAGCCGGCACCCACCCCGCTGGCCGACCCGGCACCGAGCGGAGCGAGGCGCCGAGTCGAAGCCACCTCGCAACCACCATCACCCGAACCCGAACCCCCGGAAACCCCGGTCCTGTCCCGCCACTGGGACGAGCCAGAATCCTGGACCCTGGACAACCACCGGCGCCACAACGGGTATCGGGCGTTGTCTACCGCATTGACATCCCCTCCCGACGAGATCATCGAGACGATCAAGGCCTCCGGTCTCCGCGGGCGCGGCGGTGCGGGGTTCCCGGTGGGGATGAAATGGTCGTTCATTCCCCAGACCGACCCGTCCGTCCCGCACTACCTCGTGGTCAACGCGGATGAGTCCGAGCCCGGCACCTGCAAGGACATGCCGTTGATGCTCGCGTCGCCGCACACGCTCGTCGAGGGCGTGATCATCGCGGCGTACGCCATCCGCGCGCACCACGCGTTCATCTACGTTCGCGGCGAAGTCGCCTCGGTTCTCCGTCGACTGCGCACGGCCGTCGACGAGGCCTACGCCGCAGGCTATCTCGCCACCGACATCTTGGGTTCCGGCTTCGATCTCGAACTGGTCGTCCACGCCGGTGCGGGTGCCTACATCTGCGGCGAGGAAACCGCTCTGCTCGATTCGCTGGAGGGCCGACGCGGGCAGCCCCGTCTACGCCCACCCTTCCCCGCGGTCGCCGGGTTGTACGCGAGTCCGACGGTCGTGAACAACGTGGAGTCGATCGCCAGTGTCCCGGCGATCATCCGCAACGGTGTCGACTGGTTCCGGTCCATGGGCACCGAGAAGTCGCCCGGGTTCACCCTGTATTCGCTGTCGGGTCATGTCACGCGTCCCGGGCAGTACGAAGCGCCGCTGGGGGTTTCGTTGCGCGAGTTGCTCGATCGTGCGGGCGGGGTACGCGCCGGACACGAGCTCAAGTTCTGGACTCCGGGCGGCTCGTCGACGCCGCTCCTGACACCGGCGCACCTCGACGTACCGCTCGACTACGAGGGCGTCGGGGCGGCCGGCTCGATGCTCGGCACCAAGGCCCTGCAGATCTTCGACGAGACGACGTGCGTGGTCGGTGCGGTCCTGCGATGGACGGAGTTCTACGAACACGAGTCCTGCGGCAAGTGCACCCCGTGTCGCGAAGGCACGTACTGGCTGGTGCAACTGCTCCACCGGTTGGAACACGAGGGCGGAACCGCCGCCGACCTCGACACCCTCGCCGACGTCACCAACAGCATCGTGGGGAAGTCGTTCTGCGCGCTCGGGGACGGCGCGGGCAGTCCGATCGTGTCGTCGTTGAAGTACTTCCGCGACGAGTACCTGGCCCACCTCGACCACGGATGCCCGTTCGACCACTCACGATCGACCGTCTGGTCGGGAGGCGTCCGATGACACTCACCCACGGCAGCGATCCCGCTGCGACGACCGACAACCTGGTGGGCATCACCATCGACGACCGTGCCGTCCGGGTGCCGAAGGGCACCCTGGTCATCCGTGCTGCCGAACAGATCGGGATCACGATCCCGCGGTTCTGCGACCATCCGCTTCTCGACCCCGTCGGCGCCTGCCGCCAGTGTCTCGTCGAGGTCGAGGGGCAGCGCAAGCCACTCGCGTCGTGTACGACGGTGGCGACCGAGGGGATGGTGGTCCGCACCCAGCTCACCTCGCAGATCGCGGCGGGAGCGCAACGCGGGGTGATGGAGCTGCTCCTGATCAACCACCCCCTGGATTGCCCGGTGTGCGACAAGGGCGGCGAGTGCCCCCTGCAGAACCAGGCCATGTCGGCCGGACGTTCCGAATCGCGATTCGACGGCGTCAAGCGAACTTTCACCAAACCGGTCCCGCTGTCGTCGGAGGTCCTGCTGGACCGGGAACGCTGTGTGCTGTGTGCCCGATGCACGCGGTTCGCCACGGAGGTCGCCGGCGATCCGCTCATAGAACTCGCGGATCGCGGTGCGCTGCAACAGGTCAGCATCTACGCGGACGAACCGTTCGACTCCTACTTCTCCGGCAACACCGTCCAGATCTGTCCGGTGGGTGCCCTGACCGGGGCGCAGTACCGGTTCCGCGCCCGCCCCTTCGACCTGGTGTCGACGCCGAGCGTGTGCGAGCACTGCGCGAGCGGGTGCGCCCAGCGCACCGATCACCGTCGTGGCAAGGTGTTGCGCCGCCTCGCCGGTGACGATCCCGACGTCAACTCCGAGTGGAACTGTGACAAGGGACGGTGGGCGTTCGCCTACGCGTCCTCGGCCGAGCGGATCACCGCCCCCCTGGTTCGCGACCGGAACGGTGAGCTGACCGAGGTGTCGTGGGCGCACGCCGTACGCGCCGCCGCGGAGGGGCTGTCCGGTGCGCTCGGCAACGTCGGCGTCCTCACCGGCGGACGGTTGACCGTGGAGGACGCCTACGCGTACTCCCGGTTTGCGCGAACTGTCCTGCACACGAACGACATCGACTTCCGCGTACGCAGCCACAGCACCGAGGAGGCCGCCTTCCTCGCCGCCCGGGTGGCCGGCCACGGACTCGCGACCACGTACGACGACCTGTCCGCTGCCCCCGCGGTGCTGCTCGCCGGCTTCGAACCCGAGGAGGAGTCCCCGATCGTCTTCCTCCGCCTCCGCCGTGCGGTACGCACCGCAGGCCAACGCATTGCGACCGTGGCGCCGTTCGCGAGTCGCGGAGCGGCCAAACTCGACGCCGCCCTGTTCCCGGTCGTACCGGGCGACGAGGCCCGGGTGCTGCGGTCCGACGCCGTGCTCGCCCATCTCGAGGCACCCGGTTCGATCATCCTCGTCGGCGAGCGGCTCGCCTCCCGGCCCGGTGCACTGCTCGCGGCCACCGAGCTGGCCGACCGCTCCGGCGCCCGACTCGCCTGGATTCCGCGGCGCGCCGGCGAACGAGGCGCGCTCGAAGCGGGCGCGTTGCCAGGCCTCCTGCCCGGCGGCCGGCCGCTCGCCGACGATGCCGCTCGTGCCGCGGTATCCGCGGTCTGGGGCACCGATCTCGACCCGCGGGCGGGACGCGACACAGCCGGGATCATCGATGCCGCGCGGTATCACGGACTCGCGCTGATGGTCGCCGGCGTCGACGTCGACGACCTGCCCGACCCGGCCGCGGCGACCGAGGCCCTCGCGGCCGCGCCGTTCATCGTCAGCCTCGAGCAACGCCTCAGCGCGGTCGCCCGATCCGCGGACGTCGTCTTCCCGGTGGCCGCCGTCGCGGAGAAGGAAGGCACCTTCGTCGACTGGGAGGGCCGCCCACGCAGCTTCACCACTGCGCTGAAGGATTCGGGCCATCTTCCCGACCACCGCATCATCGACGCGATCGCCCGGCAGATGGGTGCCGACCTCCGATGCGCCGACGTACCGACCATCCACATCGACCTGCGGCGGATCGGCCCGTGGTCGGGCCGCCGAACCACCATCGACGCCGTCGACCGGACGCAACCCAGTCCCGCTGTCGGCCAAGCGGTTCTGGCCGGATGGCACACACTGCTCGACGACGGCCGGTTGCAGGACGGGGAACCGCACCTCGCCGGCACCGCCCGCCCGCCGGTGGCCCGGCTCGCGCCGTCGACCGCCGCCGAAGCCGGTGTCGGTGCGGGCGACCGTCTCCGCGTCAGCACCGCCGACGGCGCCATTGTCCTGCCGGTCGAGATCACCGACATGCCGGATCGGGTCGTGTGGCTGCCGCTGTTCTCACGCGGCTCACACGTCCACGCCGCGCTCCGCGCGCAGGAGGGTGACCTCGTGGCGCTCGCACCGGCCCCGGCACCGGTCGACATCAGAGACGACGCCGAAGGGGGTGCCGCGTGAGCATCGCCGCCGATTTCCCCACACTCGACGACTTCGGGCACGACCCGATCTGGCTCGTCGTCGCCAAAGCGCTGGCCGTGTTCGTGTTCCTCGTGGTCAATCCGCTCATCGCCATCCTGCTCGAGCGAAAGATCATGGCGCGCATGCAGACCCGGATCGGGCCGAACCGCGTGGGCCCCAGAGGGGTTCTCCAGAGCCTCGCCGACGGCGTCAAACTCGCCCTCAAGGAAGGGATCATCCCCACCGGCGTCGACAAGGTGATCTATCTGTTGGCGCCGATCATCGCAGTCGTCCCGGCGGTGATGGCCTTCGCCGTCATCCCGTTCGGCCCGATGGTGTCGGTGTTCGGTCACCAGACGCCGTTGCAGCTCACCGATCTCCCGGTCGGGGTGCTGTACGTCCTGGCCGTGACGTCGGTGGGCGTCTACGGGATCGTCCTGGCGGGCTGGTCGTCGGGCTCCACCTACCCGCTGCTCGGCGGACTCCGCTCGACCGCCCAGGTGATCTCGTACGAGATCGCGATGGGCCTCACCTTCGCCGCCGTATTCCTCGACGCCGCGACGATGTCGACATCGGGAATCGTCGCCGCGCAGGAGCGTCACTGGTACGTGCTGCTCCTGCTGCCCTCGTTCGTCATCTACGCCATCTCGATGGTCGGCGAGACCAACCGGGCGCCCTTCGATCTGCCCGAGGCGGAGGGCGAGCTGGTCGGCGGGTTCCACACCGAGTACTCGTCGTTGAAGTTCGCGATGTTCATGCTCGCCGAGTACATCAACATGGTCACCGTCTCCGCACTGGCCACCACGCTGTTCCTCGGTGGGTGGCAGGCGCCGTGGCCGGTGAGCACCTTCGACTGGGCGAATTCCGGATGGTGGCCGGTGCTCTGGTTCACGTTGAAGGTGTGGGCATTCCTGTTCGTCTTCATCTGGCTCCGAACCAGCCTGCCGCGCTTGCGGTACGACCAGTTCATGAACCTGGGTTGGAAGGTCCTGATCCCCATCTCGCTCACCTGGGTGATGGTCGTCGCGATCATCCGCGCCGCCTTCGCCGGTGAGGACGCCGACCTCACCCGCGCGCTCGTCTCCGCCGGCGCCGGACTCGTGGTGACCGGGTTGATCGCCTACGCGGTCTGGCGCCTGATGCGCGTTCCCGACATCCCGGACCCGCCGCAGGAGTATGCAGACCCGACCGCACCCGACGAGTTCGACCCGATGGCCGGCGGTTTCCCCGTCCCGCCGATGCCCAGCACCGTGAGGGAGACGACCGATGCCTGACTTCCTGAAACCGGTGAGCGGGTTGCGCGTCACCTTCGGCGGCATGTTCCAGCCGACCATCACCGAGCAGTACCCCGAGCAGAAGCGACCCACAGCCGCCCGGTATCACGGTCGGCACCAATTGAATCGGCACCCCGACGGTCTCGAGAAGTGCATCGGATGCGAGCTGTGCGCGTGGGCGTGCCCGGCCGACGCCATCTACGTGGAGGGTGCCGACAACACGCCCGACGAGCGCTACTCGCCCGGCGAACGATATGGACGCGTCTACCAGATCAACTATCTGCGGTGCATCGGCTGCGGACTGTGCATCGAGGCGTGCCCCACGAGGGCGCTCACGATGACGAACGACTACGAACTCGCCGACGACAACCGCGCCGACCTCATCTACGAGAAGGACCGTCTCCTGGCCCCGCTGCAACCCGGCGTCGACGCGCCGCCACATGCGATGGCGCCGGGCTCCACCGAGGAGAACTACTACCGAGGCGAAGTGACTGCCGACGGTCGCGTGACCCTGCCGAATCCGACTGTGCGGGACAGCAGCGCACGGGAGACACGGCCATGACCCCCGCGGGCACGCTGTGGCTCGCCGACGAGGTGGTGCGCACCTCCACCGGTGAGGCGATCCAGTTCTGGATTCTCGGAGCGGTCGCGGTCGCCGGCGCACTGGGTGTCGTGTTCGCCACCAAAGCCGTGCACTCCGCGATCTTCCTGGCCACCACGATGATCGTTCTCGCCGTCTTCTACGTCGCGCAGGGGGCGCTGTTCCTCGGCGTGGTGCAGGTGGTCGTCTACACCGGTGCGGTGATGATGCTGTTCCTGTTCGTCATCATGCTGATCGGCGTCGACTCCTCCGACTCGTTGCGCGAGACGCTACGCGGTCAGCGCGTGTCCGCAGCTCTCATCGGGCTCGGCTTCGGGATTCTGCTGATCGCCGGGATCGGCAGCGCCACCGTCGGAGTGGTCACCGGCGCCCGGAATCCCGGAGTCGTGGCCGCGCAGAGCGACTCCGGTGTCGAGGCCATCGCCGAGCTGATCTTCGTCCGCTACCTGTGGGCCTTCGAACTGACGGGGGCCCTCCTCATCGCCGCCACGCTCGGTGCCATGGTGCTCGCGCACCGGGAGCGCTTCGGACCACGCCTCACCCAGAAAGAGCTGTCGCAGGCGCGGTTCCGCAGTGGGGTCAACCTGACCCCGCTGCCGACGCCCGGCGTGTACGCGCGTCACAACGCGGTCGACGTACCGGCACGCCTTCCCGACGGATCGCCGTCGGACCTGTCGGTGAACGCCATCCTGGCCGCGCGGACGCTCCGGACTCGGCCCCCCGAGGACTCGGGGAGCGACCGGTGAACCCGGAGAACTACCTCTACCTCTCGGCGCTGCTGTTCACCATCGGCGCCGCCGGAGTGCTGCTGCGACGCAACGCGATCGTCGTCTTCATGTGTGTCGAGCTCATGCTCAACGCAGCGAACCTCGCCTTCGTCACCTTCGCCCGGATGAACCAGTCGTTCGACGGTCAGGTGATCGCCTTCTTCACGATGGTCGTCGCCGCCGCCGAAGTGGTGGTCGGGCTGGCGATCATCATGACCATCTTCCGATCACGCCGTTCGGCGTCGGTCGACGACGCGGATCTGCTGAAGCGGTAGAGGAGGATTGGTGAACGCCGAACTCACTGCGTCACTGCTCTGGTCGATCCCGGCACTGCCGCTGCTCGGCGCCGCGATCCTTCTCCTCGGCGGCAGGGTCACCGACCGGTGGGGGCACCTGCTCGGCACGGTCCTCGCGATCGCGTCGTTCGCGGTCGCGCTGATCATGTTCGTCGGCATGGTCTCTCGTGGCGCCGATGACCGCGCCGTGTCGGACATCCTGTTCAGTTGGGTACCGGTGGGCGAGCTGCAGGTCGACTTCGGACTTCTCCTCGATCAGCTGTCGATGTGCTTCGTCCTCCTGATCACCGGCGTCGGTTCACTCATCCACGTCTACTCGATCGGATACATGCAGGACGATCCCGATCGTCGTCGATTCTTCGCCTACCTCAACCTGTTTCTCGCGGCCATGCTCGTCCTCGTCCTGGCCGACAACTATCTGGGCCTCTACCTCGGCTGGGAAGGAGTCGGCCTCGCGTCCTACCTGCTGATCGGCTTCTGGCAGCACAAGCCGTCGGCGGCCACCGCGGCCAAGAAGGCCTTCGTCGTCAACCGGGTCGGCGACATCGGGCTGGCCGTCGCCCTCATGATCATGTTCGCCACGTTCGGGTCGGTGGCCTTCACCGCGGTGTTCGGCGGCGCCTCCCAGGCGGGCGAGAGCACCCTCACCGCACTGGGTTTCGTGTTGCTCCTCGCCGCGTGCGGCAAGTCGGCGCAAGTACCGCTGCAGTCCTGGCTTGGCGACGCGATGGAGGGTCCGACCCCGGTGTCGGCGCTGATCCATGCCGCGACCATGGTGACCGCGGGAGTCTACCTCATCGTCCGCTCGGGTGCGATCTTCGACCTCGCCCCCGCCGCCCAGGTCGGGGTCGTGGTCGTCGGCGCGGTCACCCTGTTGTTCGGCGCGATCATCGGTTGCGCGAAGGACGACATCAAGAAGGCGCTCGCCGCGTCGACGATGAGTCAGATCGGGTACATGGTCCTGGCCGCCGGGCTCGGGCCGGCGGGCTACGCGTTCGCCATCCTGCACCTGCTGACCCACGGATTCTTCAAGGCAGGCCTGTTCCTCGGCGCGGGTTCGGTGATGCACGGGATGAACGACGAGACCGACATGCGCCGCTACGGTGGCCTGCGCACCCTCATGCCGATCACGTTCGTCACCTTCGGCGTCGGGTACCTCGCCATCATCGGGGTGCCGCCGTTCGCCGGCTTCTACTCGAAGGATCACATCATCGAGGCGGCATTCGGTGCCGGTGGGGCAAAGGGACTGATCCTCGGTGGCGCTGCACTTCTCGGTGCCGGGATCACCGCCTTCTACATGACCCGGGTCATGCTGCTCACCTTCTTCGGCGAGAAGCGCTGGCACGACGGCACGGACTCGCCGGCACCGCACCCGCACGAGTCGCCGCGGGTCATGACCGGCCCGATGATCCTGATCGCACTCGGGTCCATCGCCTCGGGCGGCCTCCTGGCCATCGGCGGATCGCTGGAGACGTGGCTCGAACCCGTTGTCGGCGAACACACCCCGCACCACCTCATCCCGGTGTGGGCCATGACGGCGATCATCCTGCTCGTGGTCGCCGTCGGCGTGGCTGTCGCCTATCGTCGATACGCGACTCGGCCGGTACCGGTGACCGCACCCGAGGACGTGTCCGTGCTCACCGTGGCCGCCCGACGCGATCTGTACGGCGACGCCGTCAACGAAGAGCTGCTGATGCGGCCGGGTCAGCGGGTCACCGCCGGCCTCGTCGCAGTCGAGTCCGACGGCGTCGACGCGCTCACCAGCGGCGTCGGCGATGCGGTGACCGGCGCGTCGCGACGAATACGCGGGTGGCAGAACGGATATGTCCGGTCCTATGCCCTGTCGATGTTCGTCGGCACCACCGTGATCGTCGCCCTGGTGATGGCGGTGAACGTCCTGTGAGCATCCCCTGGCTGACCGTCCTCTGGGTCGCGCCCGCGGTCGGCGCCGCGCTCGTCCTCGCAGTCCCGGCACATCGGGTGACCGCGGCGAAGTGGTTCGCGCTCGTGGTGTCCGTGGCCGTTCTCGCCCTGTCGATCGGTCTCGCGATCGGTTTCGATCCGGACGGCCAGCGGTACCAGTTCGTGGAGGACGTCAGTTGGATACCGGCGTTGGGTACGCGGTACGGATTGGGGCTCGACGGCATCGGGCTGGTCTTGATACTGCTGACCGCGGCGCTCCTGCCACTTCTGCTCGTCGCCGGCTGGCGCGACGTCGAATCGTCGGGCTCGCTGGATAATTCGGGCGGCCGCGCACAGAAGGGCCCGCACATCTATCTGGCGCTGTTCCTCGCGACCGAGGCGATGGTGCTGATGAGCTTCGTCGCGCTCGACGTGCTGCTGTTCTACATCTTCTTCGAGGCGATGCTCATCCCGATGTACTTCCTGATCGGCGGGTTCGGCACCGGACCCAACCGGTCGGCGGCCGCGGTGAAGTTCCTGCTGTACAACCTCTTCGGTGGCCTCGTTCTGCTGGCCGCGGTGATCGGACTCTACGTGGTGACCGCCCAGAACGGCGTCGGTGCGGACGGTGGCGGAACCTTCGCACTGCCGGACATCGCCGCCGCTGTCGCGAGCGGACAGATCGACGACTCGACCGGACTGGCCAAGCTGCTCTTCCTCGGCTTCCTGTTCGCGTTCGCGGTCAAGGCGCCGCTGTGGCCGCTGCATTCGTGGCTGCCCGACGCCGCGGTCGCAGCGACTCCGGCCTCGGCGGTACTGATGATGGCCGTGATGGACAAGGTCGGGACCTTCGCGATGCTGCGATTCTGCATGCAGCTGTTCCCGGACGCGTCACAGTACTTCGCGCCGCTCGTCTGTGGGCTGGCGGTGGTCAGCATCGTCTACGGCGCGGTGCTGGCGATCGGCCAGACCGACGTGATGCGGCTGATCGCCTATACGTCGATCTCCCACTTCGGCTTCATCATCCTCGGCATCTTCGTGATGACCGATCAGGGCCAGACCGGCTCCGCCCTCTACATGGTCAACCACGGGATCTCGACCGCCGCACTGTTCCTCATCGCCGGTTTCCTGGTGTCCCGGCGCGGGAGCACCTTGATCGCCGATTACGGCGGGGTACAGAAGGTCGCGCCGGTCCTCGCGGGCACCTTCCTCGTCGCCGGACTCGCCACTCTCTCCCTCCCCGGTCTCGCACCGTTCATCAGCGAGTTCCTAGTCCTCATCGGCACATTCACCCGCTATCCGGTCGCCGCAGTGGTCGCCTGTTCGGCGCTCGTCCTCTCGGCGATCTACATCCTGTGGACCTATCAGCGCATGATGGGCGGGCCACCGAAGGCACCTGATGTCCGAGGATCGTCGATGCGCGACCTGGCGGGACGTGAACTGGTGGTCGTCGCCCCGTTGCTCGCGCTGCTCATCGCGCTGGGGGTGTACCCGAAGCCGATGATCGACCTGATCGATCCCGCAGTGCAGGCAACTCTCACCACAGTCGGCGTCGAGGCGCCCGAACCAGCGGTGGCCGAACCGGATGCGGAGGGCAACTGATGAACCCGACAACCCTCACCGACGGTCCGATGACGCTCGCCGCCATCGCCACCCCCAGCGTCGAATACGCGTCACTGTCGCCGATGCTCATCGTGTTCGGCGCCGGCGTCATCGGGGTGCTCGTCGAAGCCTTCGCGCCCAGCCGACTGCGATACCCACTGCAACTGTCGCTCTCACTGGGCGCACTGATCATCGGCCTCGCCGCGCTGGTCACGGTGACGATCGCGCAGACGCACGATGGCGCGAACGGCGAGTTCGCGATGTCCGGCGCGGTCGTGATCGACCGCCCGACCCTGTATCTGCAAGGGCTGCTGCTGATCATCGCGATCGTCGCGGTCGGGTTCATGGCCGAGCGTCGCCTCGAGCGGGTCGTGGCGCCGGTGACGATGCGCAAGCTCGCCGGGGTCGGCGGACCGGATGGACCGTCGACCGGCAACGGCATCACCACCGGCGGCCCGGCCGGCGGTGGCGTCGACGCCGACATGTTCACCCCGTCCGGGGCGTCGGTGCCCAACACCGACGCCGAGTTCGAGGCCACCCGCGCCGGCGCGGTCACCACCGAGGTCTTTCCCCTGGCACTGCTCGCGGTGGGTGGGATGATGCTGTTCCCGGCATGCGGCGACCTGCTCACGATGTTCGTGGCGCTGGAGGTGTTCTCGCTCCCGTTGTACCTACTGTGTGGACTTGCGCGGCGACGGCGCCTCATCTCGCAGGAGGCCTCGCTGAAGTACTTCCTGCTGGGCGCGTTCTCGTCGGCGTTCTTCCTGTTCGGTTCGGCATTCGTCTACGGCGCCACCGGTTCGCTCAACCTCTCGACGATCGGTGCGTCGATCTCCGCGACTGCCGACAGCGGTGGCGACACCACGCTGGCCCTCATCGGGCTGGCACTGCTCGCCGCGGGCCTGCTCTTCAAAGTGGGTGCGGTGCCGTTCCATTCGTGGATTCCCGATGTCTACCAGGGCGCGCCGACGCCGGTCACCGCGTTCATGGCCGCAGCAACCAAGGTCGCCGCCTTCGGGGCGCTGCTACGCGTGTTCTACGTCGGCTTCGAGGGGCTCCGCGAGCAGTGGGAACCCGCGTTGTGGGCGGTGGCGATCGCCTCGATGGTCATCGCCTCGGTGATGGCGGTGACGCAGAACGACGTGAAGCGGATGCTCGCGTACTCGTCCATCGCACACGCCGGGTTCATCCTGCTCGGCCTGATCGCCTTCGACGAGGCCGGTCTCGGCGCCACGCTCTTCTACCTCGCCGCCTACGCGTTCACCACTCTCGGCGCCTTCGCGACCGTCGCGGTGATCCGCGAACCCGACTCCGCCGCCGGGTCCTCCGCTCGCAGCGCCGCCATCCACGGCACGACACCCGCCCCACGGAACCCGCACCTGTCCGGCCGGGAGGCCACCGACCTGACCCAATGGTCGGGGTTGGGACGCCGATACCCGTTGGTGGGCGCCATGTTCGCGGTCTACCTGCTCTCGTTCGCGGGCATCCCCCTGACCAGCGGTTTCATCGCCAAGTTCGACGTCTTCGCCGCAGCCGCCGGCTCCGGCGGCGGCGTGCTCGTGGTCGTCGGCGTCATCAGCAGCGCGATCGCCGCCTACGTCTACATCCGCATCATCGTGGCCATGTTCTTCGACGACGTCCCCACCACCGGCGCCCCGCATGTGGTGAAGCCGAGCGTGCTGACGACCTCCGGGATCGCCCTGTGCACGCTGGTGACGGTGGCGCTCGGTGTCTTCCCCCAACCGCTGCTCGATCTCGCGGAATCGGCCGCGGTGTTCCTGCGCTGATTGGGCAACAAGCGCCCGTCTGTGGAACAGCAGTGCTGGTAGCCGCGTCCCATGCCGGGTAACCGACTTGCGTCCGGTCTATCCCCAGATGCAACGTGCACCCCGTACGGAAGATCCTGCCCAACTACTATCGTTACGGGTCCGAATACCTCGGGTCGCATGCTCGCCGATAGCTGGGGGTCGCAATGAGCGAGAGAGTGTCGGTTGATCCTGTCAATCTGCGGTATGGGGGTCAACAGCTAGGCGGTTGGCACGACGAGGCCATCGACGTTTTTCATGGCGGGTTCCGGACCTTGGCGGAGGCCGCTGAAGCTGGCTGGGTGGGCGCGTCGGCTCGAGCATTGGCAGAACGAGTTGGTGGACTGCAGGCGTCTGCGCGGGACCTGACCGCACGTCTCGGAGAGAACTCAGCTCGGTTCGTAGCCGCGGCGTACAAGTTCGAACTCGATGACAGTATTTCAGCCGCCAACCTCGCGAAACCGCCTAGCGATGGCCAAGCGGACGTCGCTCCCCCGGTCTCGGACCGAATGCTCAACTTGTGATATCGATATCCGATATCGATCGCTGGAATGCAGCGGACATTGAAGCGGTTTTCCGCGTGTGCGCTGGCCAAGCAGAACACTGCACGACTCAATCAACTAATCTGAAGAACCTGGATACGTTCTCTTCTTGGGACGGTGACGCCGCCGCAGCCGCAAAGCGTTCCATTGGTCGGGCCCGGGTTGACTTCGATGCTCACGGAAACCAAGTCGCCACGATAGCTGCGGCCGCGCGGGCTGCGGCACAAAAGGTCGAAACCATCAAGCGAGTCCTCGGCCAGATCCGCGGCGACGCGTTTAGCAATGGCTTTATCGTCGAGGATAGCGGCAGAGTGGCCTCCACCCTACAGACCGTGATGTCCGCCGAGGACTCGGAGAAGAGGGAGTCCCTTCGGACGGCGCTTCAGATTCGAGTCAACCAACTGTTGATCAATGCAGAGGCTGCGGATGATGATCTGGCCGCGGCGATCAGAGCAGCAGACGGAGAACTTCGTCCTGAACAGATTCCACCGGGAGCATTTGACGGTACCTATGCGGGCGTCTTCGGTATTGCATCGCTTGGTCTTCCACACTACCCGGATGGATCACTGACGAATTCCGAGACTCGGAGTTACTACGCAGAAGCCGAACGGAGACTGAAGTCCCTCAATGACACTTTGGCAAAGTCTGATATGCCATTGGATCAGCGGGCACTGATTGCGCAAGAGCTTCGGAACGAGATCCGAACGAAGGCTCGCGCCCTTATGGCGGATCAAAACCTCGCATCCCAGCTGTTTCGTGAAGAGCCAAACAAGAATATGGAACAACTGATCGAGCACAAAGCTCAAAAATATGGGATGAGCCGCGAGCAGGCACTTGACGACATAATCAGGTCTTCATCCACAAGCCGCGAGTCCGTGAATACGCGTCTCGGGATAGACCCGGACAAGCCGGTTCTGCCGGATCCAAGGGAGGTTGAATCACGGGCGCCTCGAGCTGGCCCAGTAGAAGTAGCTCCCGACCGCATGGGCGCAACAGCCACGAAGGTTGCGGCGAAGATCGCCCTACCAGCGGCAGTGGCCTACGAGGTTTACGACGGGTACAACCAAGTCAAGAATGGCGAGGAGAGCGTCCCTGAAGCGGCGGGAAGTGGCGTAGGTGCCGTCGGTGGTGCGTGGGCGGGCGCCGAGTACGGTGCGTTGGCAGGCGCAGCAGGTGGTCCTATCGGAGTCGGCATCGGGGTAGTCGTCGGTGGCCTTGCCGGCGGACTTATCGGAGGAACATTCGGAAAGCAGATTGGTGGCCTGTTCGATTGAGCGAGAACTGGACTTTGTACGACAGACTTGAGCGGATGGCGGTAGTTCAATCACGCGTCGCCGATCCTCGAACACTCCCGGGTGACGTGCGCATCGAGGTCGACGCTGTCGAATATCGAGCCGACCCCGCAGGTACGCAATTAGGGCTCATAGCCTTGTATTTAGCGCAACAAGCCCAAGAAGAAGGCTTTACGGACAACGTCACCGTGATCCTGACACGTTTCGTAGTGGACGCGACGGTTGATATAAACGACTTGTTCGATCACGCCTTCGTCGAGGCTCGCGAGTTTCCGGAGTGGACCGAGCAACGCGCGGACCGGTATCCGATAAGTACGCGTACCGAAGGAGCGACCATACAAGCAGGCAGTCATCGAGAAGATGACGGCAAATGGCTCTACACGGTCAATAAGTTCGAGGCATATCGACGGGGCAATGTGGCCTACCTCCTGCAGTGCACGGGTACTACCGCGTCAACTCGCCTTGAGACGTGGTCAGCCCTGAACGATATGGTCAGTTCCGCACACTTCGACGATTAACACTTAGGAGTCAGAGTGGTAACACGTGCGTCCATCGTTGCAGACCTCGACCAAGCGCTCGCCACACAGATCGACTTTGTTGCCGATCCGCTTGACAGCTCGTGGTACGTCGGAAACTTCGACGGCGAGTCGATCTATGTGCGAATGGGCAACTTCCCGGACGAAGAGGCGTACTCGCTCTACTTGGGACATGGTCGATGGATGGATTTCAGCCGAGTTCCCGACAACTGGACCATTACCACCCCAGCGGAAGGGTGGCCGTCAACGGCTCGGCAACGCCTACCCAAGGGCGAGTTTCATGCCTGAGCATGGAACCGCATACCTAAACACACAGGATCGGGATGCGCTGATCAGCCGATGGAGCGAGCCCCATCGGAAGTACCATGACGTTCGACACTTGAATCAAGTCATCAGCTCGCTTTCCGTACTACGTTCTGCCGGTACTCCATTCGATGAAGAAGCAGTTCAGCTTGCGGCATGGTTTCACGATTCTGTCTACGAGATTGGCTCTCCAGACAATGAAGAAAAGTCCGCCAGCCTTGCCGAGACGATGCTGACCGGCCGTGCGTGTGCGCCCGAGGTCGCACGGCTTGTTCGAGTCACCGCTACGCACACCGCCGACATTTGCGACCAGAACGCGGCGGCACTGTGCGACGCGGACTTGTCGATACTGGCGAGCAGCCCCAGCGAGTATGCCGCCTACAACGCCAGTGTCCGCGACGAATACTCTGCCGTCGAAGACGATGCTTACAAAGCAGGTCGGACTACCGTTCTCAACCATCTACTTGACATGGACTCGCTGTACAAAACGGACTACGGCCGGGCCCACTGGGAACGTCGCGCTCGCGAAAACCTCCGCGACGAACTTGCCCAGCTCAGAGGATAGGCGACGACGGCTCGACACGTGGTACACACACCTTAGCCATGGTCCGGTCCAGCGCACACCCAAAATGCGGTTGTTAGCGACGATTAGCTAGTCACTGTGGTGTTGTGAAGGCCATGCACGGTCCCGTTTCGGGGCCGCGGTTCGAGTTGCGGCAGTTGTGTCCAAAGTCCGGCGCAAACTGCCGCAACGTCGATGAGCTGCAGCTGCATTGGGAACAAGAATCATCCCGATCTCCAAGGCGTTCGACCCGAGAACTTCCTCTGCCGGAGGAGAAGTCGATAACACACCCATCTGCTGCGCAGCACACCAAGGCCCCCCGCAGTAAGCGCGATACATGCGCCGGCCGGTTCAGTCGGCACTGACATTCAATACCTGCCGAACAATGCTGTGCAACAAAGCGTCCGGTTCGGACTCCGGTAGCCAATGACCACCACGCATCTCGCGAACGTCCACCCCGCGAGCGACTTCGGCGGTCTTGCGCATCACAGCCCTACTGAAGAACGGATCGTCGCGACCGTAGATGTAGACCGTGGGCACCTTCTGATGCGATGACGGCGGGCGGGGGTGCTTCGGCGGCCGAAGCATCTCGAACAACATCCGCCGATACCAGTTGACTGCGCCCCGCGCGGCACCTCTTCGCTTCAGACGTTGCTGATAGTGGCTTGCACGGTCCTCAGAGAGACCTGATCGCTCCAAGAATCGAGCCAAGTGTCTAGTCAGAACGTATTCCGGCGCGGCCGGCAGAGTCAGCGCGAGCATGTACCAGCTCTTCAGAGCTTGCTTTGTTCGCGTCATACCCCACGCCAGGGCCTGGGGGTGCGGGGTCGACACGATGGTGGCGGTACGCAGTCGGTGTGGGTGAGTTCTGCGCATCGTCCACACCAAAGCCCCTCCCCAGTCGTGGCCCACGACGTGAGCGCTGTCGACCTCGGCCGCGTCGAGCAACGCGATGATGTCGGCGACGAGGCGTGGCAACCCGTACCGCGACACCGGCCGCGGACACGCCTCAGGCGAGTAACCACGCAGGTTCGGAATCAGGACCCGAAAGCCACGTCTGGCAAGCGACTGACCTACCGCGTCCCACGCCGTGCGGTCCTGGGGGAATCCGTGAAGGAGAACCACAGTCGGGTCGTCGTCGGCTCCCAAATCCGTCACCTCGAAGATCAGTCCGTCGGTGGTGAACGTATCCACGCTGCTTCTCCTCGCTCAGAGACTTACTGCACCCACCATGCCATCCTGGAACGCGTGGATCTGATCAGGCACCTGCGGTTCTTCGTCGCCGTGGCCGAGGAGGGCCATTTCGGCGAGGCTGCGGCCCGCCTGGAGATGACGCAGCCGCCGGTGTCGCAGGGACTGCGGCGTCTGGAAAAGCAGTTGGGTCTGCAGCTCATCCGACGCACCACGCGCGGCGCCGAGCTCACCGACGCCGGCCGCGAACTTTTACCCCGAGCCCGACTGCTCATCGACGATGCCTCGAGGTTCCTCGGCGAAGCCCGTCGACTCCACGAACGAACTGAGGTATTACGTTGGGGTGCTGCATCACTCGTCGGCTCGACGATCACGGCCACTCTGGCACAGCGCATCGCAGGTGTGACATCAGGGCAGGACTCCGTCAGCGCCTCGACAGTGAACCTCATCGAACAGGTCTCGGCAGGCACCATCGACCTCGCCGTCGTCGAAGCACCCTGTGTCACCGGCTCGTTGGCCGCCGGGCCGGTCGTCGTACTCAAGCGTTCGGTGGTGGTGCCTGCAACGCACCCGGTGGCATCTACCGACCGGCCGCGCCTGCGGCAACTGGCCGACTTGCGGTTCTGCCACACGCCGCGATCGTTCAACCCGCCGGCACACGACCAGCTGATCGACCGCCTCCGCGAGTCGGGACTCGACCCGCAGTTGCATCCGGTGACCTCGGCCGATCAGGTGCTGGCGGCGGTCGCCGCCGGGCACGCCTTCGCGCTCACCGCCGATCGTGACGCCCTCGCCGCGGTCGAGGCCGTCGGCTGCGTTCCCATCGGCCGGGACGCCACCGCCCTGCGCCTTCGGGTCGTGTATCGCGAACCCGGCCTCGGCGAGGTGGCCGAAGTCGTCACCGCTGCCCTCTACCGGATCGGCAAGGCCTCGTGAGCGCATCGTCGACCCTGCCCGAGTCCGTCCGTACCGAACTCGATCGGGTTGTCCGCGAGTCTTTCGCCGACGCAGGTTGTTCTGGTTGTGTGCATGTTCGGACGATCGGCCCGACGCCCATCGAGTACTGCCACGACGCCGACACGCCGGTCGTCCTCGCGTCGGTCTACAAATTGGCCGTGCTGATCTCTTTGTGCCGCATCGCAGATCGCGGCGACATCGATCTCTCCGCGTCGGTCACCGTCGATCCCACCCGTTGGGCTCAGGGCCCGACCGGACTCGCGCTCTTCGTGGATCCGGTGACCTTGTCCTGGCGTGACCTCGCAACGTCGATGATGACCGCGTCCGACAATGTCGCCGCCGACGTCATCCTTGCCCAGATCGGATTGCAGCAGGTCCGAGACGATCTCGTCGAACTGGGCCTGACGAACACCCGGATCGTCGGAGGCGTCGCCGAACTCCACGAACGTCTGCAGCGGGAGACCGGCACGAGCACGGTCGCCGAGGCATTCGCCGCCCTGGCCGATCCCGATCTCGACGCGTCGATCAGCGCCTACGACGCCGCCTACTCCAGCTCCGCGACACCGCGCGACTGCACGACCCTGCTCGACGCGGTCTGGACCGATCGAGCAGCGTCCGCATCATCGTGCGAGTTCGTCCGCCAGACGATGAGGAAGCAGGTGTTCACCTCGCGACTCGCATCGGGGTTTCCGTTCCGACGCGTCAGCGTCGCGGGAAAGACGGGCACGCTCGTCGCCGTCCGCAACGAGGTCGGGGTCGTCGAGTTCCCCGGCGAGCTGCCGCTCGCGATCGCGGTGTTCACGATGAGTGCGAGATCCGAGATGGCCTTACCGGAAGTCGATCGTGCGATCGGGCTGGTCGCGCGCGCCGTCGTCACCGAATTGCGAACGCCCGATGACGGAGGTTGATGGGGCTTCCCAACAGCGGCGATAGCGAATCACTATCGACCTATCGCGTGCCGAAACTTTGCGTCACGGTGCCCCGATGGGTTGGCTTGCGGACATGCGTCGTTGGTGGGCACTCCTGAGTGCATGTGCGGTGATCGTGGGCACGGTGTCGGGGTGCTTCCTGACCTCGGACTCGCCGGAGGATGCGTTGCGGTCGTTCGCCGCTGCTCTGCAGAAGGGTGATGCCACAGGTGCTGCGGCGCTCACCGACGATCCGGCAGCGGCAGGCGCGGCGATCGCAGCGGTGTTCGACGGCATGGGTCAGACGCCGAAACTCTCGGTGACCGGCAGCCTCGTCGACGACAAGGAGGTCAGCGGTTCGCTCGATCATCGTTGGCAGATCCGGGACCGCAGTGTCGAATATCAGACCTCTGTGACGCTCGTGGAGTCGAATTCGCAGTGGCGGGTCCGGTGGCAGCCGTCGGTGATGCACCGACAGCTCCGTGCCGGAGAATCGTTCTCCTACAGCGACGATCGCGCATACCGAACCCCGGTGCTCGACTCCAACGGTCGACCCCTCATGACGTGGCAACCCGTGACGCTGGTGAGCCTGTCGCGCGCCCAACTCAATTCGGCAGCCACACTCGCGCGTGCGCTCCGGCCTGTCGAACCCGGGATGACGGCAGCCGGGATCCGCGCGAGCTTCGAGGGCAACGACGCTCGGCAACACACGGTCATCCGACTCCGCGACTCCGACATCGGCCGGGTGAAGCGCGACGTGGCAGCCATCCCCGGCGTCACGCTCACCGAGCAGGGCGCGCTCCTCAGCGCGACAAAAGCTCTCCACTCGCCGGCGATGTCGGGACTCGAGGACATCTGGCGCACGGCGATCGACGCCACGGCCGGGTGGTCGGTTCAGATAGTCGACGCCGAGGGCACTCCCACCCACCTGGTGGATTCGGCTCAGCCCGGTCCGACACCGCCGGTGCGAACCACCATCGACCGGGATATCCAGACCCGGGCTCAGCTCGCCGTCGACGGTGACCGACGCCCAGCCATGATCGTCGCAATCAAGCCCTCGACCGGGGGCATCGTCGCCGTCGCACAAAACGGCGCCGCCGACAAGTCGGGGTCGGTGTCGCTGTCCGGCCTGTACCCACCGGGTTCGACCTTCAAGACCATCACGACCGCCGCTGCGCTCGATGCCGAGGCGGTGCAAATCGGTTCGCAGGTCCGCTGCCCCGGTCGCGCCACCATCGAGGGGCGGACCATCCCGAATGAGGACGACTTCGACCTGGGGACCGTGCCACTGCCCACCGCGTTCGCACGGTCGTGCAACACGACGATGGGCGCACTCGCGAACAAGCTCTCCGACGACGCCTTGACGACGATGGCGCGCCGCTTCGGCATCGGCGCGGATTACACCGTTCCTGGCCTGACGACCGTGACCGGCTCGGTACCCAGAGCCGACTCCCCCGCGCTACGTGTCGAGAACGGCATCGGTCAGGGCACGGTGACCGTGAGCCCCTTCGGCCTTGCGCTCGCCGAGGCAAGTCTCGCGCGCGGCGAAACCGTCGTCCCCAGCTTGGTTCAGGGTCAGCGAACGACGGGAGACATCGAACCGCAACAGATCTCGGACGATGTCACTCGTGCACTTCGGGGCATGATGCGTGACACGGTCATTCGCGGTACGGCCACCGCACTCCGGGACATTCCCGGCTTGGGCGGCAAGACCGGCACCGCCGAGTACGGGGACAACAAGAACCCGCATGGCTGGTTCGCCGGGATCGTCGGGGACCTGGCGTTCGCGACCTTGGTCGTGGGCGGCGGGTCGTCGGCCCCGGCCGTCGACGTGACCGGTGAGTTCCTGCGGCCGTTGAGCTAGTGAGCGCTCCCGAGAGTGCGGAACAGGCAACGGATTCCGGGACGAATCCCGCACTCTGTCAAAGGGTCGTCACGACGCCGGCTCGAGGTCCTTTCGGTACAGGTCCTTTCCCGATGCGTCGACCAGAGTCACACTCAGCACCTTGGTCCTGCCGTCGATCGTGACCTCGCCGAAGTGCTGGAACCCCTCGGCCGGCGACACATTCGACTCCGTCGGCGCGT
Organism: Gordonia terrae; assembly: GCF_001698225.1. Lineage (NCBI taxonomy): Bacteria > Bacillati > Actinomycetota > Actinomycetes > Mycobacteriales > Gordoniaceae > Gordonia > Gordonia terrae. The sequence continues at coordinate 454,649 of NZ_CP016594.1, read as the reverse complement.
GAACGAACTCGTACTCGGCGCCGAATGTACGGTCCAGCGGACTCTCGGGGAACGCTCCGGCGTGCAGTGGTCCGGCCACGAACTCCCAGAACGGCGAGAAGTCCTGGAAGCCTGCGCGGTCGGGTTCGTAGGAGATCGCGGCGGCGTAGTGGACATCGGCGGTGAGGAACACCATGTTCTGAACGTCCCTCGTCTGAGAAAGGATGCGAGAGAACGCGATCTCTCGACCGAGCGGGCCACCGTCATCCCCCTGCGCGACTGCTTCCATCGCCTTCGGGCCATGGGCCGGTGTCGTGTTCTTGTCCTCCACGACGATGCTCAGCGGCAGGTCGTTGGCGACGATCTTCCACGTGGCCCGCGAACCCCGGAGTCCGTCGATGAGCCACTGCGTCTGCTCGGAACCGAGAAGACCGTCGGCGTTGTCTTTCGACCAGGCATCGGGATTCGGGTCCTTGTGGCTGCGCATGTCGAGGAGGAAGACGTCCAGCAGCGGGCCGTACGAGACCTTGCGATACACACGACCAGCGGAGCCGATCTCGACGGGTTGCCATTCCTGCCAGGCCTGACGTCCATTGCGCGCCAACACATCGACGCTCATCTCGATGTAACCCTCGCGCCCCTGCCCCGCGAGGCTCTCGCCCGGGAACCAATTGTTGACGACCTCGTGATCGTCCCACTGCACCAGCTGCGGGACAGACCCGACGAAGCGTCGAAAATGATGGTCCGTCAGGTTGTATGCGTAGTTCCCGCGGAAGTGGTCGACGGTCTGCGCCACCTGTTCCTTCGCCGGGCTGGTGATACTGCGGTAGACCTTGCCGTCATTTTGCTCTTGCGTCGGTTCGACGGGGTTGTCGGCGTAGATGGCGTCGCCGGAGTGGACGAAGAACTGCGGATCGCGATCGGCCATGGTGCCGAAGATGGTCATCCCGCCCATGTCGGGGTTGATTCCCCACCCCTGACCGACCACGTCACCGGACCATTGGAACCTGATGTCCCCCTCTCGCACCGGAGCGGTGGTGAAGACGCCGGTCACCGGTTCGGAGAGCGCCCCGTCCTCACCTTCGAGAGTGACGCGGTAGTGCACGGTCTGCCCGGGTTCCAGACCGGCCACCCGCAGTCGGCCGGTCCCATCGCCGGCGGGAGTGAGCATCGGTCCACGGAGCTTCCGTGCATTGGTGAAGGTCTCGCTCGACGCCGTCTCGACGATCATGGTCGCCGGGCGGTCCGACCGCGCCCACACGAGTGCCCCTCCGCTGGTGACCTCCCCGGAGGCCACTCCATGAGTGAGAACGGGGCGATTCCGGACCAGGCTCGGTGCCGCCGAACCAGTATTCGACGACCCACAGGCCGCCATCGCCGATCCGACCGGGACGAGCAGCGCACCCGCAGCGGCGGTGCGCAGAATCGTGCGTCGTGACGGGGTGCCGACTCGTTCGGGTTGGGTCATGATCCTCAGGGTCGCGCAGCACTTTCAATGGATCGTGAAGCGCGGGTGACCAGAAGGTGTCCGTGTCACGGGTCGGCGTTTCTCAGCACGCATGTCGCTTGACCGGACCCATCCGGTCGGTTCAGATGGACTGATGAGCGACGAACTGTTCGAGCACAAGACCAAGACCGAACTGACTCGCGAGGAGGCGGCGAAGAAGATTCACGAACTCGCGGACGCCATCGCGCGACACAACGAAGTGTCCTTCGTGGAGAACAACAAGACCGTCCGCGTGGACATCCCGGCCAGGGTCCAGTTGAAGATCGAGATCGAGCGGGGCGAGGACGAATCCGAGCTGGAGATCGAAATCACCTGGTAGACAGGCGACATTCTCAGTCGGCGGGCCGTGTCAGAGGCTGTGCTGCGTCAGCACCCCGGTCCCGTCCCGTGCCGCATCCGAGCGAACCACACGCGTCAGCCGCCAAGCGGCGAGCGCGAAAGCTGCCTGGCCGACCGCGTTGATCGACTGCTCGAGCCACTGCAGCGACAGCGTCTGTTCTCGACCCGCCAGCGGCCCCAGCGTGTAAGCCGCCACCAGGCACACGGCGAGCAGCGCCACCGTCGTGACGTCACGGACCTTCCACGCGTCGCGAGCGAGGGCGGCGTAGAGCGCTGTGGATCCGAGTATCACCGCGATCAGGTACCAGTCCGCGATCGCCGGTACCGCCACACCAACAGCCGCCAGACCCATGAGAAGGAGAGCGACCGCGAGGTTGCGGACTCCCCACGCAGCTGCCGCGAGCAGCAGAAACCCGCATCCCATGAGTGGAAACAACCCATCCGCCAGCCTGGGGATATCAGCAACGTCGGAGGCAGCCAAAAGCTTCCAGGTAGCTTTCGCGAATCCACCGACAAAGACCAGGGTGGCGCCGACATACGCAGGGAGCCAGCCGATTCGGCGAGCGACGATGAATCCACCAAGAGCGCCGAAGACCACCGGCACGAAGTCGAACAGCGCCAGTGGAATCGAGACCTGTTCCCCAGGTGTCACACTCGCCCCTCAGTCCTCGGCGAGTGGCGGCACACACTAGGCACCTCGACATTGTTCAGCATGCTGAACAATCTAGCGGGTTCGGTGCGCTCATGCCACCACCCAGCCGCTGTTCGCCCTCACTCCCAGACTTCAACTCGACTGACAGACTTCGATCGAGGTCTGTCAGTCGAGTTGAAGTCTGGCAGTCAGGGTCGACAGCGCTACGGATCACGATCTGCGGACGCGCAGGATGCGCTCCCGTGCGACAACAGTGAAGGCTTCCGCCCAGCCTGACGCAGAACCTCGCCGGTCACCGCGTCGCCCGCTAGCTTCGTCGGCAACCAGACCGTCGAAGGAGCACCATGACCGAGACCGCCACCCGCCTCAATGACGTGGACATCGCCGCCGTCGGCCAACTGGTCGAAGCGATCCAGGGCGACGCCACCAAGGCTCAGACGACGTGGGCCGCGCACGTCCAGTGGAACGGTTCGTTCGCATCGGCGGCCCGGATTCGCAACTTCTCGCCGATCGCATCCGACGAGCCCGCCGCGCTCGGGGGCGGCGACACGGCGCCCAACCCCGTCGAGCAACTACTCGGCGCGTTGGGCAACTGCCTGGCCGTCGGTTACGCCGCGAACGCCACGACGGCGGGCATCGAACTCAAGGATCTGCGAATCGATCTGAAAGGCGACCTCGACCTCCACGTCTTCCTCGGCCTGGCGGAGGGCCATGCGGGGTTCGAGTCCATCACCGCGACAGTCACCATCGACTCCGACGCCCCGCGCGAGAAGCTCGACGAGCTACACGCCAAAGTCCAGGCGAGCTCACCGGTCGGGCACACCCTCGGCAACGCGGTGCCGGTGGAGATCGTCTCGAACTGAGTTCTACGGAGTTCTCGGACTCGGCGACCTTCTGGTCGAGATCCGAAAGAGGCTGGGCGGGTGCATCACATGCACCCGCCCAGCCTTGTGCGGTGCCGACGCGAAACGGTCAAACTGTCATACCTCCGTCCTACTCTGTGAGTGTCAGGTGTTCGAGCCCCTTTTCGACCGTGGTCACGGCCCGAACATTGTCGGAAGAATGAGCCATCGTCACAACTGATCCAGCGCAGAGGGAATCACACATCATGACAGAGGCACCGGTGGTTACCACCAAGAAGATCCTTTACATCGACATGGACAACACGCTCGTCGATTTCCATTCCGGCATAGACAAACTCAGCGCAGCTGAGCACACACGATTCGAGGGCCGACTCGACGACGTTCCCGGGATCTTCTCTCTGATGGACCCCATGCCCGGAGCCATCGAAGCCTTCGACGACCTGTCGCGACTGTTCGACACCTACATCCTGTCCACTGCCCCCTGGGACAATCCCCTCGCCTGGACCGAGAAGCTGCTGTGGGTGAAAATGCACTTCGGACGCGAGAAGGACTCCCGCGCCCACAAGCGACTAATCCTCTCGCACCACAAGAACCTCAATCGAGGCGACTTCATCATCGACGATCGCACCGCCCGCGGCGTCGAAGACTTCCAGGGGACCCACATTCATTTCGGCCGGCCAGGATTCGAGAACTGGGCGAAAGTCGTCGAACACATGCGGCCACTGGCAGAGTCGTAAGCTTCTTGGGTGTCCGTCCCCGCCGATCCCTTGACTCTCGGCCAGAAGCTCGTCGCCATTCTCGAGAACGGAAGGCGCACAGCAACCTATAAACTCGCAGTGCTCGTGGCGCTGCTCGACCTCGCCGTCGAGTCCGTTCCCGAGGACACCGAGGCGCCGGTGGACATCGACCTGGATGAACTCACGAGCCGAGTGATCGAACTGTACTGGCGTCAGTTGCGACCCCTCGACGGCAACCAGTTGCGTCAATCCAGCGATGGTCGAGGGGTCATCTTCGACGCGGTTGCCGTCTTGCGGTCCCAGACCACCGGGCCACGCCAGGGCACAGCCGAGCTGTTCGCTTCGCGTAGGTCGGACACATACTTGATCGCCCATGCCAATGTGAAGCGAACCCTCGTCCGCTATCCACTGAAACTCCTGCAGAACCTGACATCTGGCGATACCAATGAACGCTTCCTGTATGACGACTCGTGGATGGGGACCGACTCGCGAAGAGTGGTCATCGATCACGGGAACAGGCTCACGCTGTTCCCCGGTGTCTGTCTCTCCCTTGCGCGCCTTGCCCCCTTGCTCAAACCGGCTTTTCAACTCGCCTGGGTGGATGACGTGCGTCGAATGAACAAGGCCATCCTCGACGACGGTCCGGACCTGGTCGGCCACCTCTTCGGCACCGACCGAGTATCCCTGCAGCGAGCAGGAGAAGCTCTGGTCGACAGGTTCGGCCCGTCGTGCTTCTACTGCGGGACTACGACAACACGCCTTCGGCACGTAGATCACGTCTTACCGTGGTCACGCCTGGGCATCGACGGACTGGCCAATCTCGTGACCGCCTGTCAAAGATGCAACATCAACAAGTCCGACCGCTTGCCCGCGCCGGTCCACGTGCAACGCGCGCTAGACCGTGGACGTACAACACTCGACGGGATCGCCACCGAGATCAACTGGCCGAGCCAGTACGACCGCGTCGTCGCGGCACGCCGCGGGCTGTACGTCACGCAAACAGTCAGTACTCCGGTCTGGCTGGGCCGCGACAACATCACGACACTCTCCCGCACAGACATCGACTGGCGTCCACCGGAGACCGGCTGAATCGCGGTGCCCGGTGCGTTCGTATTGGGCGGCGGCCGCCCGAGTGGCCTGCTCGATGTCTCCAGTTTGCGTGACAAGTTCCTGGTGACGCGTTCGGAACGGTGAGTTGCGGGTGTCCAATTACCTGATGGCTCGAATCCTGGCCGGTTTGTCCCCGGAGTGAGCGCGGCCCTGGGGCGCCGCCGGCCGGGTTCATCGGCGTAACAGTCTCAACAGTGCACTCACCAAACGTCCACCCATCATCGAACGCCCCCTCCCGACCCTCTGCGGCACCTCACCGACATGGACTTCGACACGAATGATCAACCACGCGCATCCGAGAGACACAGCAACCGGTAATGCGCCTCATGCTTCCCGTCCACCACTCCATCGGCCCCGTAGTAGAACATCAGCGTCGAATCAGCGGCTCCCGCGTTGATGCAATCCCGTTTGGCGTCGGGATGATTCTGTGGCAACGGGTGGTCGACTCGCGCGTCGACCTTCCTCGCCCCGCTTTCGGTGCACGCCACCCGGCGTGGCCGCTGCGGCGGCACCTCGGACGAGATGCACTCGCCCCGTTGCACATTGTTGATGGACTTCGAGGGATCGATGTCTTTCGGACCCACACAGAGGGCCACGCGGTCCGGCGACGTCAGGGTCACCGCACGCTCGACTCCGTCCACCTGGACACATCGAGCGAGCTCCGTCAGCTCGACCACCGCGTAGACCTTGTCCACCGCACGCTGCGACGAGCACGGGACGCGGTCGAACACTGTCCCCGCCGCGTTCCACACCACACAGTCGCCCACTGCGAACATTTGTTCCCTGTCCGCCCCCCTCTGCCCGTCGCGGAACGCCGTCATGAGCCCGACGGCAAGAACGACCACACCGAGGACGATTCCACCACCGATCAGCAGCGCGACCATGCATCCGCTCCCCTGCTTCCGTGGCGGCGGAGTACGGTTCACCGGGACGCCGAAGGCGGGATGCGGACCGGGATGCCGGATAGGCCGCGGATTTCCGGGATTCGGGCGATGAGAGTATCCCGGCGGATAGGGTGAATTCACACGGCGGACAGTAACAGCGCGGGCCGATCACGTTCCCGAATACATCCACAGGCTTCAACACCCACGTGCAACCCCGCACCCTGACGTGCCACCACCGATGTCCGCACCGTGTGGGCGTATCGTCACCGTGTGACCGACCGCATCACCGACGAACGGGTACCCGAACACGGAATCACCGGTCACGCGTTGCTCGACAATCCGGCTCTCGCCGCGCTCACCGGTCCGCACGCCCACTTCGCACAGCGCCATGGTTCGGCTCTGCGGTATCACCCCGACGTCTGCCCCATGGCAGCTCTCCCCGACTCTCCCACCGCGCAGGACTGGTCGGACGCCGCCGATTTCGTCGGTCCGGGTGGTTCCCTGTTCTTGCCGGTGGTCACCAATCGTCCACCAGACGAATGGGATACGACGATGGACCTGCCCGGAGTACAGATGATCGATGCAGGCGTCGACACGCGGCGAGACGACGAGGCCGTGCCCCTGACACCTGCGGATGTGCCGGAGATGACCGATCTGGTCGAACGGACCCGCCCCGGCCCGTTCCGTCCTCGCACCATCGAGATGGGCACCTATCTCGGGATTCGACGCAACGGTCGTCTCATCGCGATGGGCGGCGAACGGCTGGGGCTTCCGGGGTACACCGAGATCAGCGCGGTGTGCACCGACCCGGGGTTTCGCGGCCTCGGGCTGGCCTCACGACTCGTACTCGATCTGGCACACCGCATCCGGGACCGAGGCGACACCCCGATCCTTCATGCCGACGCCCGCAATGTCAGCGCGATCCGGTTGTACGAGCAACTGGGTTTCGTCGTCCGCCGGGAGGTCCTGTTCCAGATCGTCACCGCCCCGCGATGAGCACACCGACCGGTCTCGGTCAGTTGCGCTTCAACGACTTCGCCAACGGCGCAATCTCATCGAGGTAGATCGAGGCCAGCACATCCGATTCGTCGGCCATGTGCCGCACCCGGTCGGCCTCCGCCCGATCCCATTCGGTGGCGACGACATGCTCGAAATCGTTGATCCCGCCGACACGGTCGAGCCACGCCTGCTTCTCCTGCCGATGCTGGATCTGCGCGACGATCCGCTCGTAGCCGGCGAACGCCTCCAGGCGCCGGACCAGTTCGTCGAGGCGGCCCGACAGCAGGAGTGATTTCTCGGCAAACGTGGAGACCACTTCCGGGTCGGCGGCCAGGTGCCCCGCCGGCGCGTCGCCGAGAATGGCGAACTGGTCGCGAAGGCCGACGGCCGCGTTCGCGATGGCGGTGACCTCACCGCTCAGGTCGGCGCGCACCGAGTGGCGATCGAAGAAGTCGAGGCGCCACGCGGGGAGACCGTCGATGCGTTCGGCAACCGACGCGGTCGTCCATGCGATCTGACCTATCGGGTCGGACGAGAAGCCGTCGAGTTCGTCCACGGCACGTCTGTACCTCTGAGCCCGACCTCCCGCATCATCGGGCCCATCGTCGAACCCCTCGAGCGATCGACCACACCAGATGTCCAGGGCTCGGAAGATGAACCCGCCGGGATCGCCCTCCCCGCCGTCGGAGGGATCGACGTCCAGGCGCTGTCGAATCGACTCGCATGACTTCCACCGCCGGGCCTGCGCCACCCGAAGCGTGTCGGCGAGGTCGGCCAACGGGTCCGCCGAGGATTCCTCGGGTGCGCGCGCCGGGAGTGGGCCGCCTGCCTTCGACCGTGTGGCCGTCCTCCGGCTGCGGATGTCGTCACGCATGCCGGTGAACATCGCCGAGAACGCGCCGATCGCCATGCCCAGCAGCACGACGAGGGCCGCCGCCATGACCACCACGAAGACGGCAATCACGACGTACATCATCCATTCAGTAGACCACGGTTCACACGACAACGGTCGCTGTCGCCCAGACAACCGAACTGGCGCCAAGCAAGCACTTGGTTTGCTAGGTTCTCCGACGATGGGATTCCTGAAACAGACGACCCCGGAGATCGACTTCCCGACGTGGAGCCGGGGCTCTCGCGCGGAGAAGATCAAGCCGATGGCCCGGCACTGGGCCGAAGTCGGGTTCGGCACGCCGGTGGCCCTACACCTGTTCTATGTGGGCAAGATCCTCGCCTACATCCTCATCGGCTGGGTCATCGTGATCAGCACCCCCGGCGTCGACGGCTTCTTCGACGTCACGACTTGGTACAACGAGCCGATCGTCTTCCAGAAGATCGTGCTCTACACCATGTTGTTCGAGGTCGTGGGCCTCGGATGTGGGTTCGGTCCGCTGAACAACCGGTTCTTCCCACCGCTGGGTTCGATCCTCTACTGGTTGCGCCCGAAGACCATCCGTCAACCACCGTGGCCGCGAATCCCGTTGACCGCAGGAGACTCTCGTGGTCCGGTCGATGTCGTCCTCTACGGCGCGCTGCTCGTCGTCCTCGTCATCGCGCTGTTCAGCCCGGGTTCCGGCGCGATCCCCGAACTGGACACGACGGTCGGCGTCCTCCCCAGCTGGCAGATCTGGGCCGTGGTGGGCTTGCTCGCGGCGATCGGTCTCCGGGACAAGACCGTGTTCCTCGCGGCGCGCGGCGAGGTCTACGGCGCGTTCACGGTCGCGTTCCTCTTCAGCGGTGTCGACATGATCATCGCTGCGAAGCTGGTGTTCCTCTGCATCTGGCTCGGGGCGGCGACGTCGAAGCTGAACAAACACTTCCCCTTCGTCATCGCGACGATGATGTCCAACAACCCGATCTGGCGGTCGCCGAAGATCAAGCGCAAGTTCTTCGAGAACTTCCCCGATGACCTGAGGCCAGGGCGTCGTTCGCGGTGGATCGCCCACTTCTCGACTGCGATCGAGGGCCTCGTCCCGCTTGTCCTGTTCTTCTCGCACGGCGGATGGGTGACCGCGATCGCGGCGACCATCATGCTCGTCTTCCACTTCGGCATCCTGTCGTCGATCCCGATGGGCGTTCCGTTGGAGTGGAACGTCTTCATGATGTTCGGGATCGTGGCGATCTTCCTCGGTCACCCCGGCATCGGACTGACCGATCTCCAATCGCCCTGGCCGATACTGCTCTTCGCAGTCTCCGCCGGCACTGTCGTCGTCGGGAATCTGATGCCGCGCAAGGTCTCGTTCCTGCCGGGAATGCGGTACTACGCCGGCAACTGGGACACCGGCCTGTGGTGCATCAAACCGTCGGCGTCGGCGAAGATCGAGCAGGGCATCGTCGCCATCGCGTCCATGCCGGCCGCACAACTCGAACGCTTCTACGGCAGCCCGGAAGCAGCCCAGATCCCGCTCTACATGGGATATGCGTTCCGTTCGTTCAACAGTCACGGTCGGGCGCTGTTCACGCTGGCGCACCGAGCGATGCACCCGACGCCCGAAGAGCAGTACGTCCTCACCGACGGCGAACGCATCTGCAGCACGGCGATGGGGTGGAATTTCGGGGACGGGCATCTCTCGAACGAGCAACTCATCGAATCCTTGCAGCGACGTTGCCATTTCGAGCCCGGTGAAGTTCGGATCGTGCTGCTCGACGCGCAACCCATTCACCGTCAGACGCAGGAGTACCGTCTCGTCGACCCGGCGATCGGCGAGTTCGAGCGCGGGTACGTGCGTGTCGCCGACCTCGTCACCCGCCAACCGTGGGACGACCAGGTCCCGGTCACGGTGACCTGGCGCGCCGACGGAGACCGCACGGACGAACCCGCCGGGTGAGGTGCAACGCCCGACCTCAGGGAGCAGCGGTTGCCGTACGCGCTTCGGCCTCTCCCGGATCACGTGCCTCGGGCGGCGGTGCCGCACGATTCACCACCCAGGTGGCGCCGCATGCCATCACGAGCCCGAGAGCCGTTGCCCAGCCGAAGGGTTCGCCGTACATCGCGGTGCCCCAGACAGCGGTGACAGGCGGCATGAGGAACATGAGCGTGTTCACCGATGTGACGCCGGATCGTCGTAGGAGCACCCAATACAACCCGTAGCCGCCGAAGGTGGACAGCACCGTCAGCCAGACGATGGCCAACCAGAAGGCGCCGTCTGCCGGCGGCATCGCCACTCCCGCGAGAAGCCCTGCCACGGTGAAGATCACCGCGGACGCTCCGCAGTGGATCGCCAAGACGACGACAGGCGAGGGTGAGTCGTCGACGCGCCGCTCGAGGAAGGTGGCCGCGACGAGGGCGGCCATCCCCAGCAGTGGAACCAGGTATGCCCACCAGGGCGCACCTGCGGACGATGCCGCGTCCGACCAGGTGACCACGACGACGCCGGCCGCTCCCACGAGCAGTCCCCACCACTGGCGTCGATGGGTGACCGCCCCGAGCAGCGGCCCAGCCAGAGCGGCGACGACGAGCGGCTGGACGCCGTCGATCAGTGCCGTCGTGCCGGTGCTGACGCCCAGCGCGATCGCCCAGTACACGGTGACGGTGTAACCCGCTTGCGAGAGGGCCCCGATCACCAGCTGAGAACCGAGCCACCTCGCCGACATCGTCGCCAGACCACGCCGCCGCCACAGGAGGTACACGACACCCCCGAGCACGACCGCCACAACCAGGAAGCGCCACATGAGCACGGTGAGCACCGATGCCGCCCCGGCGCCGAGTTTCGCTCCGATGAATCCAGACGACCAGCAGATGACGAACACCGCCGACATCGCAAAGGTCGCCCACCGCGCGGGTATACCGATCTGTGAAGTCTGCATGTTCGCCGACCTTACCGATCGGTGTAGTCTTTGTCATGTGACCACTCATCACGAGGCCGCACCGGCGACCGTGGACTGGACGCCGAAGGCCCGCCTCATCCTGGACGCGGCCTCCTCGCTGTTCTACGAGCGCGGGATCCATGCGGTCGGCGTCGACTCCATCGCGGAGGCGGCAGGCGTCACGAAGCGCACCCTCTACGACCGTTTCGGTTCCAAGGAACAGTTGGTGGTCGAGTACCTACGTGCCCGCAACGCCACCTGGAAGGAATTCCTCCGCTCCCGGCTCGACGCAGCCGACGCGACTCCGGGCGCGCAACTCTCCGCGGTCTTCGACGCCACGCGGGACTGGTCGGCCGACCGAGGCCACAAGGGGTGCGCGATGATCAACGCGCACGCCGAGATCAGCGATCCCGACCATCCGGCCTATCCGATCATCGTCGGGCAGAAGTACGAGCTACGGGACCTGCTCCGCTCGGTCGCGGCGAATGCCGGTGTCTCCGATGGGAACACACTGGCGCAACGGCTGTTCATCCTGCACGAGGGGGCGCTGGTGACCGCCGGCATGGGCGTCGAACCCGATGCACTCGACGCCGCTCGGGACGTCGCGCTCGAGATGCTTGCGTCGCAGCAGCCGAATTGACGAACTCTTAGCGCCAGGATCTGTTCCCCGACAACATTTCACGGAGTAGATCTGATCCGGTGACCTTGTTCGACATGCTGCCCTCACTGAAAGGTGTCACCGTGACCAGAACGTTCGAGACGACAACGTGGGGAACAACGCTGCACGCGTCGGGCACGGATGTCGTCGCCGGCGATCTCTCGCTCCGCGCAGAATCCCTGCACCGCAAGATCGCGTTCTACCTCGACACCGCGGGCCAACCGGTCTGCCAGTCCCTGTGCCCGACCTCGGTGTGGTTCCCCACCCTGGTCACCCGGATCACGTCCGCGGTTGCCGCACACGGTCGCGTCGTCGTCCAGGTCGACGCCGCTCTCCCCCTGCACTCCGCGGTGCTCGACGTCGCTTTCCCCGGCACGCACCTCGCGGGCGCCACCATGGCCGACCTCACCGTGGTCGACCTCTCCCGCCATCGTCGCACCCTGCACGCCGAGGTTCCCGCGCATCTCACGGTCACCGGCACCATCGCCCTCGCGCTGTCACCCGTGATCCCGCCGCGGACATCGGCCTCGAGAAGCGTCGCCCGGACCGTCACCGCCTGACCCGATCGAATCCGGCACGATATCCACTCGGCAAAGGCGTGCCGACGCGGCCGGGAAGGCCCATAATCGCCTGATGCAACCGGAAACGGTCTCACGGCTCCTGCCCGGGTTGGGAGTGCTCCGCGGTTACGAGAAGTCGTGGCTGAAGGGCGACATCGTCGCCGGTATCGTGCTGACGGCGTTGCTGATCCCCGCGGGTATGGGATACGCCGAAGTCGCCGGGTTGCCGCCGGTCACCGGGCTCTACGCCACGGTGATACCGCTGCTCGTGTATGCCGCCGTCGGACCGTCCCGCATCCTGGTCCTCGGCCCCGACTCGTCGCTCGCCCCGATCATCGCGGCGTCGATCATCCCGCTCGCGGCGTTCGACGAAGAACGGATCGCGCTCGCCGGCGTACTGGCCATCGAGGTCGGCCTGGTCCTGCTGATCGGCGGGTTGCTCCGGCTCGGCTTCGTCACCGATCTCCTGTCCAAGCCGATCCGTATCGGTTACCTCAACGGAATCGCACTCGTCGTCGTGCTCAGCCAACTGCCGAAGCTGTTGGGGTTCAGCGTCGACGGCGATTCCGTCATCCAGGAGGCGGTCAACATCGTCAAGGGTGTCGCGTCCGGTGAGGCCGAACTGCTCCCCTCGGCCATCGGCATCGCATGCCTCGTCCTGATCTTCGCGCTCAAGTTCTGGCGCAAGGCCATTCCCGGTGTCCTCGTCGCGGTGGTGGCCTCGATCGTCGCAGTGGCGGTGTTCGGATGGTCCGACGATCTGCCGGTCGTCGGCGCCATGCCCCGCGGGTTCCCGTCACCGTCGTTGGAAGGCGTGACCGTCGACGACGTCATCAGCCTCATCGGCCCGGCTGTCGGTATCGCACTGATCGCCTTCGCCGACACGAGTGTGCTGTCCCGGACCTTTGCTGCCCGAGCCGGCGACCAGGTCAACGGCAGCCAGGAGATGGCGGCCATCGGCACCGCCAACATCGCCACCGGGTTCCTGAGCGGGTTCGCGATCTCGGCGTCGTCGTCCCGGACCCCGGTGGCCGAACAGGCCGGGGCCAAATCGCAACTCGCCGCGGTCGTCGGGGCGCTCCTGATCGTCGTGTTCATCTTCGTCGCACCGGGAGTCACCGCCTACCTGCCGTCGGCAGCGCTGGCCGCCGTCGTGATCGCCGCGGCAATCTCGCTGATCGACATCTCCGGCGTGGTGGCGCTGTTCCGCGCCAACTGGGTCGAGGGCGCGCTGTCGATCGCCGCGTTCCTCGGTGTTGCGCTGATCGGTGTCCTGCAAGGCATCCTGGTGGCGATCGGCCTGTCGTTCATCGCCTTCGTGAATCTCGCGTGGCGTCCGTACCGGACGGAGCTGGGGCGGGTTCCGGGTCTACGCGGCTACCACGATGTGACCCGCCATCCCGACGCCGAACGCATCGACGGTGTGCTCATCATCCGGTTCGACGCACCACTCTTCTTCGCCAACGGCGGCATGTTCGACGACTACGTCCGCGGTAAGGTCCGCGAGGCGAGAACAGCGGGCCGACAACTGCACACCGTGATCATCGCGGCCGAACCCATCGTCGACATCGATGCCACCGCGGTCGACGAACTCGTCGAACTGGACGACTATCTCCGCACCCACGCCATCACACTCGTCTTCGCCGAGATGAAAGACCCGGTGCGAGACATACTTCGACGGTATGACCTGCGCGTCGACGGAAGGCCTCGGTTCGACGACACGCATTTCGCACCCACGACCGGCGCGAAGATCGACGAGATCACCGGGCAACCCCGCCGGGACATCCAGAAGTCGAACGACGGCGCCTGACACCACGACATCGGACACCGACGCTCAACGGGTGAACATCACCGGCCCGAGGAATTCGCAGACCGTCAGTGCCAGAGCGAGATCCAGGCGATCGCGGTCCGACGGGACCTCGGCGAGTGCTTTGCCGACCCGGTACTTCACCGTGTTGCGATGGAGGTTGAGTCGCTCGGCGGTGTGGAGATGGCTCTCTTTGGTGGCGAAGTACACAGACAGGGTCTCCCGCAACATGTTCGCGGTCGAGGTGTCCTCGGCGAGCCCGCCCAGGACCTCCCGGACCCAGGCCCGCGTCGACTCGAGATCCCGTGCCAGCAGGGACACCACGGCCACACCCCGGTCTCCGAATCCGATCACCCGATCCGCCGTACCACCCGGCATGGTCGCCACCGAGTAGGCGGCGCGCGCCTGCTCGTGGGTTCGCCGGAATCCTCGCGCCCCGGATGCAGGCAGTCCCACCGCGACTCGGATCCCCGCCGGCACGGTCGAGCGGACGGTGACCACGGAGGAGTCGTCGGTGATGTCCCGCCCGACCAAGGGAATCCAGGCCCAGACCGTCGAACGGTCGATCGCGGTGACGATCGGTGGTGCGCCTCCGCCCAGTCGGGTACCGAGTTCGCGGGCCGCGTGGGTGAGCGTCACCAGTTCGCGCGGTTCATCGTCGGAGGACCAGAGGATGAGCGCGACGTGCCGCCGGTCCAGTGGATAACCGGTCTCGGACTCGAAGGCCCGCTCATCGGGTTCGGCGCTGTCGAGGAACGAGTGGATGGCCGCTGATTGCACGTTGCCCTCGACCCCGAGCCACCGCCGGCGTTCATCTTCGTACGCCTCGAACACGTACAGGGAGATCCAATCGATGTAACCGGACAGCACATCGGAGATGTGCCGGGTCAACGCCATCGACTGACCCGCGTCGAGATCGAGATCCTCGACCAATCGATAACATTGGCGCATCACACTGTTCTGCCCGAGATGGTAGGCCCGGACGAGCGAGTTCGACGGCACGTCCCGTTGCGCCAGTCGCAACGCGTATTCCACCGCGGCGGTGGTCGGTTGCAGGTGCTCGATCGGGATGTCGTTCGCCAGGACGTGGATGATCGTGGAGACGTTGCCGTGCACGCTCGCCTCGAGCAACTCCACCAGCTTGGGGTCGGTGTCGAGCTGATCGATCTCCCGGGCCATCATCGCACTCAACTCGGAGACGATGTCGGACACGTTCTCCTGCAACGTCTTCGCGATCACGGCCGCCTGCTCGAGCAGTTCGGAACCGGCTGCCGCGGGAACTCCGGCGAGCCGGTCGCGCGCGGCGTCTCCCGCTGTCCACAGCGCACGGGACGATCGCGAGGCGGTCATCGTGTCGACCGTGCGTACCGTAATGCCGACTCGGCGGCATGGTACCCACACAACCCGTGGATACCAGCACCTGGCGGGCTGGCCTGGGAGCAGATGTACACACCCGGTACTCCGATCGCGTACGGATCGAGCGCCGCACGGGGCCTTAGGACCATCTGCAACCCGTCGTTCGCTCCGCCGATGATGTCGCCGCCGGCGAAGTTGGCGTTCGAGGCATGGAGTTGTTCGGTACCAGTGCTCGCGGTCGCGACGATCCGGTCACGGAATCCGGGGGCGAATCTCTCGATCTGCGCGACGATCTGCTCGGTGGCATCCCCGTCGAAGCCTCGAGGGACGTGCGCGTAGGCGTAGATCGGATTGATGCCGCCCGCACTGCGACCGGGATCGGCGATGTACTGCTGACCGAGCAGGACGAACGGCCGTGGGACCATCACACCGGCCGCTCGCTGTCGCTCGATGTGGGCGATCTCGTCGAAACTCCCACCGAGGTGCACTGTCCCGGCTCGCAGGCAATCCGGATTCGACCACGGGATGTCCCCGTCGATCGCGAAGTCGACCTTGTACGCCGACGACCCGATCCGGTGACGCCGGTACGAGCGTCGGATTCGAGCCGGCATCTCGTCGCCGAAGATCGAGAGGACCTGCGCCGGGGACAAGTCCAGCAACGTGATGTCCGCCGGCGGCAGGTCGGCACGCGAGCTCACCCGGACACCGGTCTCGATCTTGCCGCCCGAATCCCGTAGTGCGCCGACGATCGCCGCGGTGATCGCCCCTGAACCGCCTTCGGCCACCGGCCATCCGTAACGGTGTCCGCTCGCGGCGATCATCAGCCCGAGCGACGCGGTGAGCGGGCGGTCCAACCGGGAGAACAGGTGTGCCGCGATCCCGCCGTACAGCGCGCGGGCACGCTCGGTGCGAAACCAGCGCGCGATGACGGTGGCAGGCAGGACGGCTCGGGGCCCGAACGACGCCAACCGGATCGGGTGACCGGGCACGTGCATGACCGGACGGAGCAGATCGTCGCCCAGATCGTCGAAATGCCGGGCCAGATCACCGAACATCGCCTGCCAGCGCGATCCGTCGGCGCCCAACCCCGCCGCGGTGGCGCCGACCGAGCGGAACAGCAGCCCGGCCTCACCGGAATCGAGAGGATGTGCGCAGTCGGCGTCGGGCCACTTCCACACCAGCCCGTACCGTTCGAGACCGACCTCCGACCAGAACGGCGAGCCCACACCCAACGGGTGGAAGGCCGAACAATGGTCGTGGATGACACCCGGCACCGTGAGCTCGCCCGACCGGGCCCCGCCACCGACGACCTCGGCCGCCTCGAGGACCTGCACGTCGACACCGTTGCGCGCCAGGTGCAGAGCGGCGGCGAGCCCATTGGGCCCGCCGCCGACCACGACAGCTGTGGTCACTGCGGCGCCTGATCCGTCAGCCGGACCGGCGTCGCGCTTCGGTCATCGGAGCGCATCTGCGGTTCATGCACCACTTCAGGATCGGTGACGGCGCGGCGAGCGTCAACGTCGAGAGTCCAGTCGACCTGGAACGGGATGGGGCCGTTGGGCAGCCACGGCTGCTCGTTCACCGCATCCACCACCCGGTAGGTCCCGGTCTCGATGACGCCCAGCGCCGCATCGATCACCTTGAACCGCTGTGTGCCCCGGTGGATCGGCTGGGACTCGATCCAGGCCACCGTGAACTCGCCCGGCGCGAAACCGCACCGCTTCTGCAGCGCCGCGATGAGCCGTTCGTCGTGGAGATGCCCGTCACCGAAGTTGAAGGCCACCAGTGAGTTACACGAGAACTCCGCCTCCCTCAGCGTGTAGGAGTCGATGTCGGTGCCGAGATGACGGATCATCAGCGAGTACAGCGCACGCCCCTGGCTGTGCATCGAACGCCAGGCCAGCAGCTGGTGCATCACGACATCGGCCACGTCGGCCGGGTACGACGCGAGGAGCTGGGTGCGGGTGTTCTTCGCGGGCCGCACGATGTGCTGGTCGAGCTTCTCCTCGGCACCAGGCGCGAAAGCCCAGGTGGCCGACGCCCAGTTCCCCGCATACTGGCGCATCGACGGGAGGAACGAGACCAGATCGGGACGGAGGTTGCCGAGCACGGGAAAGAAGCAGAGCGCGGCGGCGATCAGCACCATCGCCCACGGCATCGACGTGTCGGTCAGCGCATAGCCGTCCCAGGCCGGGAATCCGAGGAACAGGAACACCGAGGCATAGGCGAAGAGCAGGTTCCATTCGAGCGGAACGGCCAGTGGGAACGTCGACAGGATGAAGAAGTGGAAGCACACCATGAGGACGACCGCCGCCACGGTGAGCGACTTGCTCGTCGAGACCAGCAAGACCAGTGGGGTGACGACCTCGACGATGGTGCCCAGGACGTGCCCGACGCCGCCGGCCAGCCTCGACGGCCGCATGTCCTCGGGGAAGTTGCGATAGTGCGCCCGCTTGATCTTCTTGCTCGGCAGCCACGGGGTGTTCGACAGCATCGGTGGGATCACCATCGAGAAGTGATGTCCCAGCTTGGAGATCCCGGCGCCGACCCAGACCGACACGATGAGCAGTTTGAGCGCGAGGATCATGTCGACGAAGGGCAGGAAGCCGAAGAAGATCATCGCCGGGAGGTACTGCTCGGAGCGAGCGGCGATGAAGATGACCTTGTCACGCAGGCCGATCACGACGAACAACGCGATGAGCGGGTACATCAGGACGGGGTTCACCAGTCCCTGATTGTCGGCCACCACCGAGTCCAGCGAGTTCGACACGATACCCGGGAGTGCTATCGCAACAGCAAGATTCGCGAGTATGAGCGCGTAGACCGCGATGTCGAACGCGGTGCGGGAGTCACCCTTGGTGAGGGGCACCTTGCCGGGCCATGGTGGGAGCCGGATCGTCTGTGGCCGCAGCCAGTACAGGAAGCCACCGGTCATCGGTTTGAAATGTCCGGCCAGCGGCCCCCACGACCCTCCGATGCCCAGGACCTCCACCAGCACGGTCCACAAGACCAGTTTCTGATAGACGATCGGTTGATTCCACCACTCGGTCACATGCAGCGGGTTCAGTCCGGATGTCAGCGTCGCGAGCACGATCCCGACGCCTCCGTAGAAGACGAAGACCTTCATCAGATAGATCAGATGGACCATCTTCGGTGTCCCGAAACCGTGGTCGGCCCAATGTGCTCCCAGCACGCGAATCCGGTCGAAGAACGGCCGCTGGAGAAATGTCTCCGGGTCCACCTGGGGGAAGTCTGGTTGGGTGAGTCCCATTGGTGCGCACTCCTTGTCTTGTTCTGTGTGTCGGTTGTGATGTGATGCGGGTCGGGCATTCCCGGTCTCGGCGCGCCGGCCACCGACCCGGCGCCCAGCGCGGGCGTCGAGGTCGGGTCGACGTGAGGATCAGATGGGCTGCGGACTTCGGAGACCGGATCGCAGCGCCGGTTTGTCGATCTTTCCCACCGGATTTCGCGGGAGTTGGTCGACGACCTGAATGATGCTCGGCTGCTTGACCTTTGCCAATCGACCGGCGAGGTGAGCAGCCAGCGTCTCGGCGTCCAGCGCGCGGCCCGGGTATGCGACGACGAATGCGACCGGCAACTCGCCGTAGAGCTCGTCCGGCGCGCCCACGACCGCGCACTCGAGCACGTCCGGGTGGGTCGCGAGGGCGTTCTCGATCTCCTTTGGATAGATGTTCTCCCCGCCCCGGATGATCATGTCCTTGATGCGGTCGACCAGGGTGAGGTATCCGTCCTCGTCGAGCCGGCCCACATCCCCGGTGTGCAGTCGGCCGTCGACGATGGTCGCCGCGGTGGCTTCCGGTCGATTCAGGTAGCCGCGCATGACATTCGGCCCACTGATGACCACTTCACCGATCTCACCGGTGGGCACCTCCGTGCCCTGTTCGTCGACGACTGAGATCCGCTGGCCCGGAAGCGCGGGGCCCACCGTCCCGAGTTTGCGTACTCCGACGACCGGATTGCAGGCCGACGCACAGGTGCCCTCGGTCAGGCCGTAGCCCTCGACGACAGGTATCCCGAAGGCGCCTTCGACCCGATCGAGGAGTTCCCTCGATATCGGGGCGGCGCCGCAGACCGCGAACCGGAGTGACCCGATGGCCTCGCTCGTCAGTCCGTCCTGCGACACGAGTAGCGCGTAGATTGTCGGCACGGCCGAGAAGTATGTCGGGGTGAGGCGTGCGACATCATCGAAGAACCTTGATGGCGAGAACTTTCCGGTGATGCTCAGCTGTCCGCCCGCGAGCATCGGCGCCAGGAAGCTCACGCAGATGGCGTTGACGTGGAACAGGGGCAGCACCAAGAGGGCGTGGTCGGCCTCGGTGAGACCGAAGTGCGTGACCATCGTCGACGCCATGTAGTGCAGATTGCCGTGCGACAACCGGACACCCTTTGGCTTGCCGGTGGAGCCGGACGTGTAGATGAGCAGTGCGTCGTCGTCGGCGGACGGCGATTCTGAGCCCCGCCAGTCCGCGCTCGGCCCCGTCGCCAGCTCATCCACGTCGAACCGGGCAAGTCCGGACCCCAGTTCCGCTGTGCGTGTGCCGATGACGACCCGTGCTCGCGAATCCGTCAGCTGGTACTCGGCTTCCGCGGGGGTGAATGCCGGATTGACCGGAGTGGCAACCGCACCGATCCGCCATGCCGCCATCAGCGTGACCAGCAGTTCGATCCGGTTGGGCAGAAAGGTGGCCACGACGTCCCCGCGTCGAACGCCACCCCGGCTGAGTTGTTCGGCGACACCCTCGACGCGCCGCGCGAAACCGGCGTAGTCCAGGGCGACCTCGTCATCGCGAACACACGGGGTGTCGGCGCGGTGGGTCAGATCCCATGCGAAGTACGTGCTGGTCAACGGACTTGCCTCCGAATTCGTGGTGGTCGATGTGATCCAGAACACTATGGAAGCGAGAGGCGAACGGGAACGGTCGCGGAGGCCAGACTTCCTCCGGACCTTTGTGCTCGGGGGACAATCCGATGGTGGACGAGAACGCACCACCCATGACCGCGCATGCCAGCGGACTCTCGGCGTCGGAACGGACGCCGGGCGACAGGCAGGCGCTCGACGCGGTCGCCGCCTTCGACGCCGGACTGTCCGGCCAGGAGCGGCGGGTGCTGACCGAGCGGGTCTACGCCGCCCACCCTCGAACACAGTCAGAGGTCGCCGAGATCCTCGGACTGTCCCGCGAGCGGATCACCCAGATCGATCGCTCCCTCCGAGCCCGTCTGGCCTCGTTGATAGACGCCGATCCGGTTCTCTCCGAGCTGTCGGCGATGATCGACCGGCGGGCCGCGCCGATCGCGGACGCCACTGCGCTCACCGGCGACTCGACGCTCGCCGGGTCACCGGTGGGCGACCTCGAGGCCCCGTGCTGGCGAGTGGTGGCCGCGGCGTCGGGTCTGCGCACGAGCGAGAACTGGATCATCCGGGGCAGCCTCCGAAGGGTCGCCGAGTTCACGAAGTCAGCCGTCGCGGCGGCGGCACGCCCCGGCGAGGTGCCCCCGGTAGCCGCGATCGCCGACCACCTCGGCCTGTCCGATGATTCGGCCGCACGGTGGTTGCGGCGGGCGGGATACGAAGTGCTCGACGGCCACGCGATCGCCACCCGCTCGACGACGGGGGAGATCGTCGTCGCGACGCTCGCGATACACGGCGCGCCGTTGACATTCGACGAGATTGTGGACGCGATATCGTCGATCCCGCGTGCCCACAACAGTATTCGAAACGCCCTCGCATCGGACGCACGTATCGTCAAGACCGACCGCACCCGCTATGGCCTCGCCGAGTGGGGCCTCCCACGATACGAACCGGTCCATCTGCAGATCGATGCGATTCTGTCCGACCGCGACGGCGCCGCGCCTCTCGACGACGTCATCGCGACGATCCGCGGCCGTCACGACGTCAGCGAGGCCACCATCCGTGCGTACGCCGGGGCCGGCGAGTTCCAGACCCGCGGCGGCATTGTCACCCGGCGCGAACGAACACATCGGCCCCGCCGGACGCCTGGACGGACACGCGGCCTGTACCGCGAGAACGACGTCGTGCACTGGGCGACGACGATCACTCCGGCGCAGTGTCGCGGAACAGGATTCAACATTCCCAGCGCCCTCGCCGGCGTCCTCGGCATCGGCCCCGGCACACCGGTCGTCCTCGAGACCGCGCTGGGGTCACAGACTTTCAGGTGGGCGTCGGTTCAGGCACGGACGGGTTCGATCAAACGGTTCATCGACGCACTCGAACTCACGGCCGGTTCGGCGGTCTTCCTCGACTTCGGACCGAGCACCTTCGCCGTTCGACGGGCCGAGCACTCCAGCACGTCACCCGGCAACGCCATCCTGACCCGGATCGGACGTCGCCCGGAACGCATCACCAGGTCCCGGCTCACCCGGATACTCGCGGAATCATTGTGGTTACCCGACGATTCCACTGTCGACGACATCCTCGGCCTCCTCGCCCGGCGTCGTGAGACCGACCTCGCCGACCGGGTCTCCGCCGCGCTGGGCTGAGGTATCGGGCGCATCGGTCACGGAGCGACGGGGGCACCCCACTCGGGCAGCCCGAAGGGCGCGTCGACCGCCACACATGCGCCGGCAGACGCACACGCGAGAATTCGGACCATGGTCTCGCGGGTGGCGAGATCCCCTTCCAGTCGGACACGGACACCTCGCCGCACACCGCCGTCGTCCTCGGCCATCCACTCCGCCTCGGCCACGAGGCGGCGAGCACTGTCGACAGACCCGGCTTCGAGGTCGGTGACGAGACCACCCTCCTCGCGGATCGGAGCAGCCCGTCCGAGAGCGACGAGTACGAAATCACCGGCAACCCGGTACAGCACCCGGGATGGAGCCGGCGGCACAACGGCTTCGACGAAGTCCTCGACCTCGACGCACTGGTCGATGTGGGCGAAGACGAAACCGACATCCTGAGTGCCGACCGCATTGCAGCGTGGGCCGAGGACGATCGGGACCGTCACGACGTCGGCCTCCAGCAACGAATGCCACGCGAGGACGAACTCCCAACCCGTGTGGATCGCGAGTGCCACCCGGCTCCCGGGAGTGACCCCGCAGAAGACCAGTTGCTCGGCCATCCACTCCACGGACTCATAGAAGCGTTCGAAGTCGATGACGACGTCGCCGGTGTGCACTGCGGGCAATGCACCGTGAATGTCGTGGGCTGCTCCCAGCAGCGAGCACGAAGTCGACGTCCGAGTCACACATCCCCGATGGTCAACGAGTTCGTCTGCGCTGCAGTCGAACCCGACACACAGTGCGTGAACCACAACCCGCGAACGCCGGAGGAGCCCACCGCCTTACAGAGGTTAGGCTACCTTTATTCGAGGGGTGTGTGTCAACCCCTACATAGTTTTTCACTCATCTTCTATTTAGGGTACGTTCACCTACGATCGCCACCCTGCCGCAGCTGACGGGCTCATCCCCCTGCGATGAGTTCTCGACGCAGTGCGACACCCCGTCCGCGGACGGGGAGACGAAACGAGGAGAGCACGAGATGACACAACGAACCTTGCGGGCCGTCGGACTGTCCGCACTCATCGGCGGATCGGTGACTGCCGCGCTGCTCGCCGGCGCCGCGTCGGCGGGCGCAGACGCATTCGTCCGACTTCCGGGCGGCACCGCGAAAGGTGAGGGCATCCAGATCGTCCGGTCCGAGGAGAGCGCCCGGGTCTCGGCGTCGATGGCCGCGAACGGCGTGTCCAGGACCACCTGGGTCAGCGGCCAGATCACCTTGTACGCACCACATCTCAAGCCCGCCAAGGCAGGGCCGAGTGTCGGTGCGGCCGGCGAGACGACACTACCGGGGAGCAATGGAACCGCGACGAACGGCGCCGCCGCCACACTGTCCACCGGTTACATCATCGGATGCCAGGTGAACATCAAGGGCCTCCAGGGCGGGCTGTCCGGCTCGCTGACCCCGACCGCGCCGTCGCTCTCGGGCACCCTGACCGTTCCACTTGCCGCCGGCGACGTCACGTTCGTGGTGCTGAACACCAAGAACATCGAGAAGGCCGGCACCTACCATCTCGGTTACGACGACGCCCAGATCGATGTGCAGAACTGTGGCGGGTACGCCCAGGCCCGTGCCTTCACCACGATCGAGACCACCGGCGAGGTGCACCAGAAGGTGAACCTCTACGGCAAGCCGTTCTCCATCGGCTGACCGCGAACCCGTTGACCATGACCAAGACTCGCCGAATCGGAGCTCCCATGACCGTCCCCCAGCGCCCCGCCGCGCGCACCCGGATCATCGCGGCCACAACCGCAATCGCCTGCGCGGCACTGGTGCCCGCGCTGACCGCCGCACCCGCGCAGGCCGACACCGCCGTCCAACTCCCCGGACAGTCCGTCACGAAGAAGTTGAAAGACGGTACGACGGTGACCATCACGCGCAGCAACGAATCCGCGCGGATCAACCCCTCCATGGGCGGCACGCCCCTGCATCGCAATGCATGGGTCTCCGGCAAGTACGTGGTGACCACCTCCGACAAGGCGGCGAAGATCGGCGTCGGCGCGGGTTACATCGTCGGTTGCCAGCTCACCCTCGGCGGCAACTCGAACAGCCGGGCCGGCGCGACCGCACCCGACTACGACCTCCAGAGCGCGACCACGACGGCCGAGACCGGAGCCGGCGTGACCATCGGCCCCGGCCAGGCGGTCAACTACGTCATCAACGACCGTGAGTACAAGGACGCGTTCGGTGCAGCCGGACACTCGTCGTCGATCAGCTTCGCCGGCGGCAAGGGCACCCTGGCGTACACCAACGAGACGATGATGGTGAACGGCTGTGCCGGCTACGCACAGGCCCGCTCCTACGCCAAGGTGAGCATCACGACCGACAACGTGTCGCAATCGATCGCCGTGTACGGCAAGCCGTTCAGCATGGGCTGATCCGCGGAACCGCGGCCAGAACATCGAAATGGCCCCCCACCCTTGCGAGTGGGGGGCCATTTCTGGCGGTGGCGGAGGGATTTGAACCCTCGGTACGGGGTTACCGCACACAGCATTTCGAGTGCTGCACCTTCGGCCGCTCGGACACGCCACCGCCGAAGACTGTACCGCAGAGGGGCGGTCAGACTTAAATCGGCTGGTCAGGCGAGCACCGCCGGGCGGCCGGCTGGATCAGTGGCCGGTCAGCTTGTCCTTGACGTCGTCGATCTTGCCCTTGACGGCGTCAGCGGCATCGGTGATCTTCTGCTTGCCCTGGGCCTGCGCCTGGTCACCTTTGCCCTCGTTCTTGAGGTCCTGGTTGTCGGTGAGGCTGCCGGCAGCTTCCTTGCCGCGACCCTTCAGCTCTTCGGCCTTGTTCTGTGCGTCGTCAGTGGTTCCCATGAAGCCTCCTCGATAGGGTTCGGCCCATCGGCCGAGTGGAAGAACTCGACGACGTTCGTCGCGCCACGGCTCGACGCCAACGCCGCCGCTCAGGAGCTGACTCCTGCTTCCACCGTGCCACAGGACCACGATGGTCTGCAGAACCCCAGGTCAGCGGTTGTTGAACTTCTGCGACACCTCGTTGAGCTTGTCCTTGGCGGTGGTGAACGCCTCCTGGACCTTCTCGTTCTCGGCGAGGTCGTTGAGCTTGTCCTTCGCGGTGCCCAGGGCGTCCTGCACCTGCTTGCTCTCGACGAACTCGTCGATCTTGTCGCGGGCGGTACCCAGCGCCTCCTGGACCTTGCCGCTCTCGGCGAGTTCGTTGATCTTCGCCTTCGCGGTGTCGAAGGCCGCGGTCACCTTGTCGGACGGATCGGTCATGACTACTCCTCGCGGGTCGGGGGTACTGCAGTCCAATCTGCCAGGACCGAGCGGCCACGACCACCGGACGGGACCCTGAGATCTCACCGATCTTGATGTCTCGCGACCCCGAGACGCCGCGGTCACGGATGTCGTCGGGTGGCGAAGAAGTCGACCATGAGGGCGCGGCACTCGGGTTCGAGCACGCCACCCTTCACCTGGGGCCGATGCGACAGCCGCGGGTCGCGCACGACGTCCCACAGCGAGCCGACCGCGCCCGTCTTGGGCTCCCATGCTCCGAACACGACGGCGTCGACCCGGGACAGCGTGATCGCGCCCGCGCACATGGTGCAGGGCTCGACGGTCACCGCGATCGTGCATCCGGGCAGGCGCCAGCCGTCACCGAACGCCCGCGCCGCCGCACGCAGAGCGAGCACCTCGGCGTGTGCCGTCGGATCGCCATCGGCCTCGCGGCGGTTGGCGGCGCGAGCCAGTTCGATGCCTTCCGGGTCGAACACGACCGCGCCGATGGGAACGTCGTCGGTCCCCGAGAGTGCTGCCGCGTCGAGCGCCGCACGAACCATGGCCTCCCAGGCGGGCGCACTCATCGCACGAGTTCGTGCCGACTCAGTGGCCGAGGGAGTCGAGGACCTTGCCCAGCTCGTCGGCGAAGCCGAGCCGTGCCGCGATCATGCCGAGCTGTTCGTCGGCGTAGAGATCGGTGTCGCCGACGATGATGCTCATCACCGCGTCGGGCAGTCCCAGATCGGCGAGCAACCCGAGATCCCCTTCCTCCCACGGATCGATCTGGTCGAGCTCGTCCGGATCGATGTCGGGCACCTCGACGTTCAGCGCGTCCAGCGCGTCGACCGCGATGTCGTAGTCTACGGAGGCGGTCGCGTCGGAGATCAGCAGACGCGCTCCCGTCGGGGACGGCCGCACGATGATGAAGAACTCGTCGTCGACGTCCAGAAGCCCGAACACCGCGCCCGCGGAACGCAGCTCACGCAACTGGGTTTCGGCGTCCTCGAGGTCGGAGAGCGCCGACGGTTTCATCGCGGTGACCTTCCAGCCACTCTCGTCGCGGACGACCGCCACGGCGAAACCGTCGATGTCGTCGTCCACGTCCTGCGCGTTCGACCCCGACTTCCCAAATCCGGCACCGGCCATGCAGCAAACCGTAGCCCCTATCACCGGTACTCCCAAGTCCCGGTTCACCGTGCGTGACCGGTATGGGAACGTGTCAGGGTGACTGCCGCGCCGTCGTCCCCCGCTCCCGTCCTCCCCCGACCGGTGTGCGTGCTCGGTCTCGGGCTGATCGGCGGGTCACTGCTGCGGGCCCTGCACGACGCCGGACACGACGCCTTCGGCTACAACCGGTCAACCGCGACGGTCGACGCCGCCACCGGCGACGGCTATGACGCGTCTACGGATCTCGTTGCGACACTTCAGCGCGCGGCGTCGTCGGACGCGCTGGTCGTGCTGGCGACGC
The DNA here is from genome assembly GCF_001698225.1 of Gordonia terrae. Lineage (NCBI taxonomy): Bacteria > Bacillati > Actinomycetota > Actinomycetes > Mycobacteriales > Gordoniaceae > Gordonia > Gordonia terrae. The sequence goes on along the minus strand of NZ_CP016594.1, from coordinate 428,146 downwards.
CGGTGACGACCATCGAGCCGCTGGTGACCGCTCTCGCCGAACACGCCCCCGGCGTCCTGGTCACCGACGTCATCAGCGTCAAGCAGGAAGTCGCGCGCGTGCTCGCCCACCTCCACCCCGGTGGCCGGTACGTGGGCGGCCATCCGATGGCGGGAACCAGTTCGTCGGGTTGGGCAGCGACCGACGCCGCCCTCTTCGACGGGGCCATGTGGGCGGTCACCACCACCGACGACACGCCGTCGGACGACTGGCTGACGGTGGCCTCGCTGGCTGTGGCCGTCGGCTCACGTGTGGTGCCGGTGGCTCCGGACGCGCACGACCGGGCGGTCGCCGCGATCTCTCACCTGCCGCATCTGACCGCAGCGGCCACCGCCGCCGTCGGAGCCGGGGAGAGCGATCTCGCCCTGCGGCTGGCGGCGGGCAGCTTCCGCGACGGAACCCGGGTCGCCGGCACGGCACCAGCCCTGCAACGCGCGATGATCGAGGCCAACGGCATCGCGGTGCTCAACGTCCTCAGTGAGACCATCGACCGTCTCATCGCAGCGCGCGACGAACTCCGCGACCACGGCACCGTCGAAGTGCTCGTCGACGACGGGCACCGCGCCCGGTCGGCCTACGAGCAGTTGCACTCCGGAACCGCTGAGGTCATCAGCGGGGTGACCGTCGGCGACGACGGCTGGCAGCAAGAACTGCGTCGTCAGGCCCACCAGGGCCGGGTGTGGGTGGGCTGAGGTCGGGACCGGCCGCCCTCAGACCCGGCGCGCGAGACCCGGGTAGTCGAGGACGAAACCGTTGTCGTCGACGGTGATGGTGGTCGTCGCGAGCGGCGAGACCACCTCGAAACCGCCCTGGACCGCGGTGTACGACATCGTCGCCGGCTTCACCTCACCACTCGGCAGGTACATGTAGGCGACGGGGACCTCGGCGGCCTCGGTCGACGAGGTCGACACATCGCCGCGACGGATCGGCAGGGAATTGAACATGGGCGACAGGGCAAGCTCGACGTCCTGCGCGCCGCCAAAGTCCGAGCGGGTGGTCTCGCCGTCGGGGCGACGGATCAGCCACGTGCCCTCGTCGTCGCGGGTGATGCCGAACTGCGTCTCGCCGTCGGCGCGCACCAGGTGCACGGTCAGCCGCTTGACCACACCGGCATCGGTGGTCTGCAGCTCGTACGACGCGGAGAACGCCTCGTGGTCGGCGGTCGCCGCGGCGATGATCCGTCCGTATGCCTTGAGGCGCGTGCCGGACACGACCAGGCGGACCTGTTCGAGTCGATCGGTGTCCTCGCCTCGCCACGTGAGCATCGTCTTGAACTCGTCGGTGGGGGCGGAGGACTGACCGCTGTCAGGGGCTGTCTGCGGAGAACTCACGAGACCACGGTAGCGAGCCACGGCCCCGATCACACATCGGACGAGCAGGTCATCCGACCGACACGCGGTATTCGCGGTGACGGGGACGTGAACACCTAGGCGATGCAGGACGCGGTTCGGCGCGTCGACGACGGCGTCACCGTGTCCTCCACCACCTTCTCGCCGTCGACAGTGATCGAACAGCTCACCGAGCTACCCGTCCCCGCGATCACCAACAGACGCAGCGGGTTGATCCCGCCGGTGAAGCGAACAGTCCACGGATTCGTCGGGGCGAATTCGGAGCGCAGGCCGGCGTCGTCGACGTACAGGATGGTGGCCTGACCGTCGATGGTCGCCTCGTAGGTCACCGGCTTGTTCTGCGGGTCGATTCGCTCACCGGGCCGGCCCGGAAGCTGTTGTCCCGGTTCGGGCGGGGTGAGGCTGGGCGGTTCGAAAGTGCGCGGGATCGGCATCGTGTCGGTGATGAGCGGCGAGTCCGCGACCGGTTCGTCCGACGACCCGTTGCGCAGACCGAGGAAACCGACGAAGGCCACCACGAGCAGCACCACCACCCCGAGCGTCAGAATCAGTGTCGCGGTGGGCACGTCGAGAATGCGCGAACGGGACTCACCGGCTGAGCTGTCGGCCTCGCGCTCGGCGGTCGCGATGCGCTCCGCCTCTGCGCGCTCCGCGCGCTCGGCCAGGTTCAGTTCGGTGTTCGTCGGCTGGCCGGGACGGAACATCGGGGTGCCGTCGGAGGCGTACCCGAGCGGGGGATAGAGCTGTGTCGCGACGGGCCGACCGTAGGGGTCGCGGGGCGACCCGGCGGGCAGGCCGCCGACCTCGCCGCGGTGCCGCGGATCACGGGCGCCGTGGTTCGGCTCCCCGTACGGCTGTCCCATCGTCGGCCTCCGGTCGAGATCCTGCGTCGTCGTCGACGCGTCGAAGCACCCGCTCCGAACCGGCGGACCGGCGCGACGCCGCGTGTCATTCCACCTCCGACCTTACGGCGCGAGGTCTGGTGCTCACGCCGACGATCGGAAAGCCGCAGGTCACGTCGATGCGGTGCAGAGAAGCGGACCAGTCGGTCGAATGAGTCGCGACCCGGGAGACCGGGAAATGAAGGCTGTGGCCGCGCTGCCGCCCCGCCCCCGTGCGCTCGGGGGCGGCAGCCCCCTGACAGGCCCCACCGATAGGAGTTCACCGTAGTGAACTGAAAGTACTTTCACATACACCATCGCGGCCCGCAACAGCTGATTGGTCATCGGATCACATGAAACCGGGGTCCGTTTCACCCGCGCGCCCGACGATCGCTCTTCCCCTTTCACCATAAGCCCTGGACAGGGGCTTGCCGCAAGGCCCCCCATGCGGTGCAGAATCGCTGTCGCACCTGCCGAGACCACCCTGCCGCCTGCCGATTCGGAGCCCCTCTCTGTGACCTCAGCCCCCGACGCCCCCTCCGACGCGACTTCGACGACCACCGCGGTGTTCGACCTCCCTCACCGCCTCTCCCCGAAGAACGATCCCGCCCTCATCGCCGACGACGCTCGACACTTCACGTCGATCACCACGAATCTGTGCCGCACGCTGGCCGACGCCGACGAACGCTTGCAGGGACTGCGGCGCGAAGCCGGCGGCAAGGGCCGCCGGGCGGTCGACCGCGACATGGAGATCCACCAGCTCGGGGCGCGCATTCGATCTCTGCGCCGATTCGGCCTCGACCTCTGCCTGGGCCGTCTGGTCCGCGACGACGGGGAGATCCTGTACATCGGCCGGCTCGGTCTGACCGATCCCACCGGCGACACCCTGCTCGTCGACTGGCGCACGCCGCTGGCCGCGCCGTTCTTCGCCGCCACCCGGCGTGACCCGATGGGGCTGCGGAGCAGACGCCGCTACCGCTGGACACACGGTCGGATCACCGACTACTGGGACGAGGTCTTCGTCGACGACCCGGCGGTGCTCGCCTCACACGCGGCACTCGACGACCAGTCGGCCTTCCTCGCCGACCTCGGTGCCAGTCGTTCTCCGCGCATGCGGGATGTCCTGGGCACCATCGCCACCGATCAGGACGCGATCATCCGCGCCGGATCGCACGGCGCCCTCGTCGTCGACGGCGGGCCCGGGACCGGCAAGACCGTCGTCGCGCTGCATCGTGCCGCCTACCTCGTCTACGCCGATCCGCGCCTCGCCGGCAATCGGGGCGGGCTGCTCGTCGTCGGGCCCCACCGGCCCTACCTCTCGTATGTCGCCGATGTGTTGCCGAGCCTCGGCGAGGAGAGTGTCCAGACATGCACTCTCGCCGATCTGGTTGCCGAAGGCGATTCGGCGACAACCGAAGCCGACGCCGCCGTCGCACGGTTGAAGTCGTCGGCTCGCATGGTCGAGGCCGTCGAACCGGCGGTCAAGTTCTACGAACAACCACCCACAGCACCCTTTGTCGTCGAAACGCCCTGGGCCGAGACAACTCTGACCCCGACCGACTGGGCGGAGGCCTTCGACGTACCGGAACGCGGCACGGCGCACAACGATGCCCGCGACGAGGTCTGGGAGGAGCTGATGTCGATCATCGCGTCGCGACACGACGACGACGTGCCGCACCACGCGCTGCGTCGTGCACTGTCGGCGAACGACGAACTCGTGACGGCATTCTCGCGAGCGTGGCCGGTGCTCGACGCCGCGGAGATCGTCGGTGACCTGTGGTCGGTGCCGGCCTTCCTCCGCATGTGCGCGCCGTGGCTGTCACCCTACGAGGTCCGCGCACTCCAGCGCAGCAACCCGGACGCCTGGACCGAGGCCGACCTGCCGATCCTCGACCGCGCCCACCGCCGGATCGGCGACCCGGCGGCGTCGGCCCGTCGTCGTAGGCAGCGCTCCGACCGGGAGGCGGAGCGCGAGAAGATCGACCAGGTGGTCGACGACCTGATCGCCGCCGAGGTCCACGACGACGGAGAGGGGTTGATGGCGATGCTGCGACACGAGAACCTGCGCCACAACCTCGGGGACGACCTCGACGGTGAGACCACCGGCCCGCTGGCCGGGCCGTTCGCGCACATCGTCGTCGACGAGGCACAGGAACTGACCGACGCCCAGTGGCAGATGCTGATCGATCGTTGCCCGTCGAAGAGCTTCACCGTCGTCGGCGACCGCGCACAGGCTCGCCGAGGATTCGGCGAGTCCTGGGCCGAGCGACTCGAGCGGGTCGGGTTGAGCGACGTCACAGCGGCGGGACTCACGATCAACTACCGAACCCCCGAGGAGATCATGGACGCTGCTGCACCCGTCATCCGCGCGGTTCTCCCCGACGCGAATGTGCCGACTTCTGTTCGGCGGGCGGACATTCCGGTCACGTACGGCGACCGCGCGGACCTCGACGCGGTGGTCGGCGAGTGGACGTCGACGCATCGAGACGGGATCGCCTGCGTGATCGGCGAACCGGGGTTCGCCGGGACCGACCGCGTGCGGTCGCTCACCCCGACCCTCGCCAAGGGACTCGAGTTCGATCTCGTGGTGCTCGTCGACCCCGACTCCTTCGGCGCGGGCATCGAGGGTGCGGTCGACCGCTACGTGTCGATGACCCGGGCGACCCAGCAGCTGGTGATCCTCCGCGGGTAGCCACCCCCTCGCCGATTGGGGTAGTGCCGTACTCGTGTCGACGCCGCGCGGCCCGGTGAGGATGGATGGCACCACGACGGATCATCCGCGAGCTCATCGGCGACCGCCCGAGAGCCGCCGTGCCCCAGAGCGTGTGCCCCGGCACCTCGTCCACCCACCCAGGGTCCGGCGCACACAGAAGAGGCCCGCCACCGGGATCGGTGACGGGCCTCTGTGGTGCGCCCGTAGGGATTCGAACCCCAAACCTTCTGATCCGTAGTCAGATGCTCTATCCGTTGAGCTACGGGCGCGTGATATTCAGTTGTACAGCTCTTCAGTTGTACCGCCGTCGGCCGACTGCGGTGGCGGAGGCGAGAGGATTTGAACCTCCGGTTCCGTTTTAAGCGGAACAACTCATTAGCAGTGAGTCCCATTCGGCCGCTCTGGCACGCCTCCCTGGCGGAGTCCTTTCGAACTGCCGAGTCGAAAGGTTACACACCCTTCGCGTCCACAAGCAAACCGGTTGGTCAGAGCCGGTTTCTGCGTCTCCGGGGTCGCGGCCTACATTGGTCGGGTGAGCTTGCGAATCCGCCCCGACCTGGACGACCTTCCCGTGTACGTGCCGGGCAAGACGTTTCCGGGAGCGGTGAAACTCGCGAGCAACGAGGTCACCGAAGGTCCGCTGCCGAGCGTCGTCGACGCCATCGGCGCCGCGGCCGCAGGCGTGAACCGCTACCCCGACAACGGGATGGTCGAGCTGACCGCGGCGCTGGCCAAGGGGCTCGGTGTCACCGAAGACGAGGTCCAGGTCGGCTGCGGATCGGTCATCCTCTGCCAGAACCTGATCCTCATCACGAGCGGACCGGGCGACGAGGTGGTCTTCGGGTGGCGGTCGTTCGAGACCTATCCCCTCGCGACCCGCGTCGCGGGCGCGACACCGGTGCAGGTCCCGCTCACCGGAGACCTGACGTACGACCTGCGCGCGATGGCCGACGCGGTCACCGACCGCACGCGGCTCATCTTCGTGTGCAACCCGAACAACCCGACCGGCACCGTCGTCGAGGCAGCCGATCTCCGTGAGTTCCTGAACAACGTGCCGTCGGACATCGTCGTCGCCCTCGACGAGGCGTACTTCGAGTACCTGCGCCTGCCGTCGAATCAGGCGTACGACGCACTCGAGCTCCGCCGTGAGTTCCCCAACCTGGTGGTGCTGCGGACCTTCTCGAAGGCGTACGGACTGGCCGGGTTGCGGGTGGGGTACGCGATCGGCGACCCGGAGGTCATCACAGCCCTCGGAAAGGTCCACATCCCGTTCTCGGTCAGCAGCGTGGCGCAAGCCGCAGCGCTCGCCAGCCTGGATGCCGGCGAGCAGCTGCTGGCCCGCACGGACGCGGTCGTCGCCGAACGCGCCCGCGTCACCGCTCGACTGCGCGACGCCGGATACCGGGTGCCGGACTCACAGGCCAACTTCGTGTGGCTCGAGCTGGGGGCGGCGTCGATGGAATTCGCACGCGCCTGCGTCGACGCCGGTGTGGTGGTCCGCCCGTTCGACGGTGACGGCGTCCGGGTGACCGTCACCAACGCCACCGAGGACGACGTGTTCCTACGGTTCGCCGAGAACTGGGAGGGCCCGCGGGCCTGACGATCTGTCGTCGCGATCGCGAGCCCGCGGCCGACTACAGCCCGCGGCCGATCGTCGGCCAGAGGACCTCGAGATCGCGCTCCCAGTACGCCCACGTGTGGGTTCCGATGAGCCGGAACCCGTCCGTATAGCGCACCCCCGCCGCGCGCAGCGTGATGGCGAATTCCAGCGAGCAGCGGTATGCACCCAGTTCGAGCGCCGACGACGACGCGGTCACGACCTCGCGCGGCCCCTCTTCCGGATCGATCTGTCGCTGGAGGTCGAGGGGACCGACGGCACCCGACCCGGCGGAGATGAAGATGTTCTTCCCCCGCAGGCGGTCCAGATGCAGGCTCGGATCGTGCGCGCGCCAGCCCGCGGAACCGAACGGGCCCCACATGTTGGTGGCGTCGCCACCGTCGCGGCCGACGGTGCCCCGGACATACGCCTCGTTGACCGGCCCGGACACCGGCGGACAACCGCTGAGCGAGGCCACCCCGGTGTACATCTCGGGATGACGGATGGCCAGCGAGAATGCGGCCTGTCCGCCCATCGACAGCCCGATGACGGCGTTGCGGCCGTTCCCGTCGAACCGTTCGTCGATGAGCGGGGGCAGCTCCTTGGTCAGGAAGGTCTCCCACATCGGCTTCCCGAGCGCCGCGTCCTTCTTCTGCCAGTCGGTGTAGAAGGTGCCCTTGCCGCCCGTGGGCAGCACGACGTTCACGTTCTTGTCCGCGAAGAAGCGTCCGGCCCGACCCTTGGTGATCCAGTCGCTGACCGCGCCCTCGGCGCCCGCGCCGTCGAGCATGTAGACCGTCGAGCGCGGCGCCGAACCGCCGACCGGCGTGAGCACCGAGAGCTTGATCCGCTCGTTCATCGCCGGCGAGAACACCCAGATGTCGGTGCGCAGAGCGCTCAGTTTCTCGGACTTGGCGATCCGCGCCACCTGTTTGGGAGCCGCGTCGGCAATGGCGGGGGTCAACAGAATCCCCGCCATCAGGCACACCAGACCTGCGATCAATCGCCTCGACATCCAGCCAACTCCCTCGCCGACAGTCCCCCCGAGCGCACTCGGACCCGTCGTGTCACCACGTACGCGTCCGCGCCGGTCGGATCGGCGCGGCGCGGACATCTAGACTCACAGACTACCCGGCGTCCAGCGGAGTGGAAGGCCGTGACCACGGCGTCTCACGGTCACCGGGACCGCCGAGGAAAGTCGACGATGCCCAGTTCACCTGCTGTTCACCCCCAGCCTCCCCAGCCAGACGACGCACCGTCGACCGAGAGGCTCGGGCGACACGACTTCGCGTACGTCGCCGACGTCGGGGTGCGATGGTCGGACATGGACGCGTTCGGTCACATCAACCACGCGCGGATGGTCACGCTCATGGAGGAGGCGCGCATCGCGTGGCTGTTGAGCGCCGGCGAGGACCACGCCCCGCTGATCACCAGCGCGATGATCGTGCACGTCGACATCCGATACCAGGCACAGCTGCGCCACGACGACTCGCCACTGCGAATCGGGATGTGGATCAGGGGCTTTCGTTCAGTGGACTTCACCATCGGCTACGAGATCCGCAGTGCCGGCGCCGAAGCCGACAGTCGTCCGGCATGTGTGGCGAGTACGCAGATGGCCGTCGTCGACATCGAGAAGCACACCCTGCGAAGGCTCACCCCCGCCGAGAAGGACTACCTCAGCGCGTGGTCACGAGGGCTCGTAGCGGGCGGGTAGCTCGCGAGGCACCGCCGGCGAGATCCGCGCGATGTTGCCCTGCAACACATCTCGATAGATCCGCAGTTGCTCTTCGCCGCTGCGGACCTGCTCGGTGAGTCGCTTGGCGTTGTCGACGGAGATCTCCCGGTCACCTGATCTCGCGATCAGCGCGTCGATGCGATCATCCAGCGTGGCCGCCTTGTTGTACTCGGCGAGGACCTGTAACTCGACGGCCGCGGACTCGACGACGTGCGCGACCTCGCCGAGCGCCTGGACGCGGTCGATGAGCTCGGTCCACACCGGTCGCAGCGTCGTCTCACGCTGATCGATCTGCGCGGCGAAGGTGCGGTCGAAGCCGCCGTTGCGCTTGGCCCGATCGAGGTCGATGCGGACAGCTCGCAGTGCGATGACGTCGGCGGCGATCTCGGCGACCTCGGCATGCAGGTTCACCTGGGTGCGCTGGACCTCGAAGTGGTCGGAACGCCACGCAGGGTTGCCGAGGATGCGGTCGTAGTAGTGGCCGGTGATGAACAAGAGCGTCTCGTAACCGTCAACGAAGGTCGCGGCGCGAGGCGCACCGGCCTGCGCGGCACCCCCCGGCGCCTCGCGCACGCCGGACAGGAACTGGTCGGCCCACTGCCCCGCCTGCGAGTTGCCCGACTTCGCGGCCACCTGCCCGACCACGCCGGCGATCCGGTCGAACGCCGCGGTTCCGGCGCGACGGACATAGCTCGACGTGTTGACGTTGGGGGTCGGCGTGCACAGCAGGCCGGCGAAGAGCCGGTCTCGTTCCTCGATCTCGAGATAGACGTTCTCGCGCCGCTCGCGCCGGATCGCCCTGGTTCCCGACGCGAACACACCCTTGGCTGCGACGATCTGCTTGCGGGCGTCCTCGCGGCGGCGCTGCAGACCGTTGAGCCGGTTGCGCATCACGGCACCGACCACGCCGGGCACCACCGGACTCGACAACTGGTGTTCGATCTGGACGATCGCGCGCTGCATGCGTCGGAGGTCGCCGAAGCCCGCGGACATCGACGGCATCGGCCGGCCGGTGGAGATCCGGCGCACCACGATCGCCCGCCCACCCGGGGTGAGATATCCGGACGCGATGAGCAGCGCCGCGGTGTCGGACAGTTCGCGCCGCTCGCCCGGCACCGCGGAACGATCGCACCACTCGCGGATCTGTTCGCTCGTGCGCGCGGGCATCAACCGATGTCCGCGGGAACTGCTGTCGACCATGTCGTCGCCGCCTTACCTGGAGATTCGGTGTCCGTTCCCGTCACAGACACCGATTTCGATGCTACCCGCGGACGACGACCACCCGGCGTGACCGACGTCGCCACTGCCTGTCGAACCGTCGGAAAACGTCCGACGGTGTCACGATGGCCACATGACAGTGCCCTCGGATGTGTCGGAACCTCGCGGCGTCGAACGCATCCGCGGTCAGATCTGGCGGAACGGTGATCCGGTGGACGGCTTCGACCTCGGCGAGATCTCCCACTGCCTGGAGGATCCCGAGAAACTGATCTGGGCGGATCTGGAATGTCCCACCCACGAGACGCTGTCCCGGCTCGCCGACGAACTCGAACTCGACCCGTTCGCGATCGAGGACACCGTCGCGGCGGCCGAGCGGGTCAAGACCGTCACGTACACCGGGCACACCTTCGTGATGGTCTACGCGGTGTCGCTGCACAACGGAGACGCACAGTCCGAGGACCGGGACGATGACGATGACGGCTCCGCGGCGACCGATTTCCGCGCCTCTGCGAACGGACGGGCGCGAATGTTCGACCTGCACCGCATTTCCGTCTTCGTCAAACGCAACGCACTGATCACCGTGCGACCGACCCCGGCGCTCGACATCGACGAGGTCATGCGGCGGTGGTCGGACAGCGGGGCCATGCAATACGGGATCGGCGCGCTCGTGCACGGCTTGCTCGACGTCGTCGTCGACGGACATTTCGACGCCGTGCAGCGCCTCGACGACGAGATCGAAGATCTCGAGGCGTTGCTCTTCGACGAGCGCATCCCGGGGCGCGAGCTGCAACGCAGAACCTACGACCTGCGCAAGGACCTCGTCGTCCTACGGCGGGTGGTCCTGCCGATGCGCGAGGTGATCGCCGGCATCCAGCGACGACGGTTCGACAACCACGCGCCGCCCGAACTCGATCCGCATTTCTCCGATCTCTACGACCACGCGCTGCGCGCATCGGAGTGGACGGAGTCGTTGCGCGACATGATCACCACCGTTTTCGAGACCAACCTGACCCTCGCCGACGCGCGCCTCAACACGGTCATGAAGAAGCTGACCGCGTGGGCCGCGATCATCGCCGTGCCGACCGCCATCACCGGCTTCTACGGACAGAATGTGCCGTTCCCCGGTTTCGAGCGACTACTCGGCTTCATCACCAGCACGACGCTCATCGTCGTGGTGGTCGTCGGCCTCTACCTCTCGTTCCGTAAACGCGACTGGCTGTGAGCTGAACTCCGATTGGACTGCGCCGCAACAGATTGCGCACCAACTCCCGGCTCTTTCCGGTGAATTCTCGCGAATCCGGTTGATTACGAGCGCGTTTGATAGCGTAAGTGGCCAACCCACCAACGGAAGGCACCGATGGAGTCACCCGCGATCACGATCGACGGTCTCACCAAGCGGTTCGGCAGCCTGACCGCGGTCGACGACCTCTCGTTCACCGTTGCGCCCGGTCGCGTCACCGGGTTTCTCGGACCGAACGGTTCGGGCAAGACCACGACCCTGCGGATGCTCCTGGGCCTGGTCGAACCGACCACCGGCCGGGCGCTGATCGGCGACCGTCCGTTCCGGCAGATCCCGCAACCCGCCCAGCACGTCGGCGCGGCACTGGAGGCGTCGAGCTTCCACCCCGGGCGCACCGGACTCGGGCACCTCAAAGCGCTCGCTCCACAGGTTGGCGTCCCCACGTCACGATGCCGGGAAGTGCTCGACTTCGTCGGACTCGCCCAGGCCGCGGACCGCCGCGTCGGCGGTTACTCGATGGGCATGCGGCAGCGCCTCGGCCTGGCCACCGCGTTGCTCGGCGACCCGCAGATCATCCTGCTCGACGAGCCGGCGAACGGACTCGATCCGCAGGGGATCGTGTGGCTGCGCGGACTGCTCCGTTCACTGGCCCACGAGGGACGGACGGTTCTCGTCTCCAGCCACGTGCTCGCCGAGGTGCGGAGCACCGTCGACGACGTCGTGGTGATCGGCAACGGCAAGCTGGTCCGGGCGTCGACGCTCGCCGACTTCGAGGCGCTGGCCGAGCACGCGGTCGTCGTGCGGACCCCGTCGCGGGCGTCGTTCGTCGCGCTCGCGGGTGAGCGCGGCTGGCAGGTCGAGGACACCCACGACGGTTTCCGGATTCCCGGCGTGAGCGCTGCCACGGTCGGTACGGCGGCCTTCGCCGCGGGCATCGAACTCCACCAGCTCGCCGACGTCGGCGCCGACCTCGAGGCGGTCTTCCTGAACCTCACGAGGTCGTCGGACGCACCGACGAGTCATTTCCCGAGCGGTCCACCCGGTCCCCCGGCCGCTGGCCCGACGTCGCCGGAGGCTGTCCGATGAGGGCCGCGCTGATCGCCGAGTACCGCAAGTTCACCTCCACCAGGATGTGGTGGGTACTGCTCGTCGCGATGGTCGTATACCTCGGCTTCATCGGTGCGGCGCTGGCCTTCTCGATGACCACCGAGAATGCGATGCAGCAACCGACGACCCTCGTCGGCGCCGACCTGGCCCGCTCGATCTACGCGCTCACCAGCCCGATCGGGTATGTGTTCGCCCTCGTGATCGGCAGCCTCGCTGTCACCGGGGAGTTCCGGCACAAGACCATCACCGCGAGTCTGCTCGTCGAGCCCCGACGCGGAGTCCTGTTGGTGGCGAAGCTGATCGCAGGTATCCCGATGGGCCTGCTCTACGGCGTCCTGGGCACGCTGGCGGTCGTCGCGACGGCGGCACCGATCCTCGCCACCGTCGGGGACGGCGCGTTCCTCGGTGACAGCTCCACCCTCGAGGTGATCGGTCTCTCGATGCTGGTGATGGTGCTGTGGACGGCGATGGGCGTGGCGTTCGGCGCGGTGGTGTCCAACCAGGTCGCTGCGATCGTGATCTTGCTGGCCTTCACCCAGCTCGTCGAACCCATCGCGCGCATCGCACTCGCGACGTTCGACGTCACGTCCTCGGTGTCGAAGTTCCTGCCCGGGTCGGCCGCCGACGCCCTTGTCGGATCGAGCTTCTTCGCGACGATGGGCGGCGGGAGCGACGACCTGCTCCCGCAGTGGGCCGGCGCGCTCGTGATGCTCGCCTACATCGCCGCGTTCGCGGTCATCGGTCGGTACACGACGTTCCGTCGCGACATCGCCTGAACCGGCTCAGCCACGCTCAGGCCGGTCGCGGAATCGCCGAGGTGAGGCTCTGACCGATCCACGACGGCACGTCCCGAGCCACCTCCGCGGGACCGTGGATCTCGACCCGATCGCTCGTGAGCGCGAGACGCCAGTCGATATCGCCACGCCAGATCTCGGTGAGAGTACGCAAATCGGTCACCACGGTGGCGTCGAGTTCGTAGCCGGGGTCGAAGTCGCACACCTGCGCCTCACCGCCGGCGACGACCAGCCACCAAATACTCGCCTTGCCGATGACGTCTCGAAAGACGAACTGCACCATGGTGCGTCGGCGCGGCCATCGGTCGATGGGGACGGTGCGGTGCATGTCCCACATGAGCAGATGGGGGTCGAGGTCGGCGTCGCCGAGTTCGCCGATCCAGCGGATACCCCACGCGCTCAACGCCTCCACGACCGTCGTGAGCTCCTCGCCCATGGCCGTCAGCGTGTACACCGAACGTCCGCCGACCTCCGAGCGGTTGATCACCCCCGCGCGCTCGAGACTTCGCAGCCGTTTGGTGAGCAGTGCCGGCGACATCTTCGGCACGCCGCGTCGTAGCTCGTTGAAATGTCTACTGCCCAGGAGGAGTTCGCGAACGATGAGAATTGTCCACCGCTCGTCGAGCAACTCCATCGCCTTGGCCACCGGACAGAACTGTCCATACGATGTCATCGCAGCCTCCCCGCTGCTGGTTGAGCCGGCCCCGAGCGAAGCGAGGCGCCGTGTCGAAACCTCCTCGACCCAGTACACACCCGTCGTCGACTGATGACCAGTACAGAAACTGAACTGCCACCGGTACAGATCTTGGTCTAGAGCCCGGGCCGGGCTTCGTCGGATGCTCGTTGTGTCCGGTCACGGACAACAGCCATCCGACGACTCGAGGGACCTTTCATCATGACCACTTCGCAACGCGCCCCGTTCGACGCCGAGATCAAGGCTCGCCACCGCAAGCTCTGGGCCTCCGGCGACTATCCGGCCGTCGCCGACCTCATCGCACCGCTGGGTCGACGCCTCGTCGACGCAATGCACGTCACCGCCGGGGACAAGGTCCTCGACGTCGCCGCCGGCGCCGGGAATGTGGCCGTACCGGCGGCCGAGGCCGGCGGGCACGTCGTCGCCAGCGACCTCACACCCGAGCTCCTGTCCGTGGGCGAAGCCCGGCACCGCGACCTGCCGATCACCTGGCGTACCGCCGACGCCGAGGATCTCCCGTTCGATGACAACGAGTTCGACATCGCGACGTCGTGTGTCGGGGTCATGTTCGCGCCGAACCATCAGAAGTGTGCCGACGAGCTCGTCCGCATCGTACGACCCGGCGGACGGATCGGGCTGATCAACTGGACGCCAACAGGTTTCATCGGCGAACTGTTCGCGGTCATGAAGCCGTACGCCCCGCCACCGCCGCCCGGTGCGCAGCCGGGTCCGCTCTGGGGCGACGCCGACCACGTGCGGTCGCTGTTCGGTTTCGGTGTCACCGACCATGAGTTCGTCACCGAGACCGTGGAGATCAGCGAGTTCGACGACGGCGCGGCGTTCCGCGAGTTCTTCAAGGCCCACTACGGACCGACGATCGTGGCGTACCGCAACATCGGCGACGACCCCGCGCGGGTCGCCGAACTCGACGCCGCCATCGCCGCCCACGCCGACCGCTACCTCACCGACGGACGGATGGAGTGGGAGTACCTCCGAGCAGTGCTGACGGTCGCGTGAGAAGGCGCCCCGTCACCCCACCGCTGGGTTGAGCCGGCACCGCACCCACCGCTGGTTGAGCCGGCACCGAGCGCAGCCGCCGGGCCGAGCAAGCGGCGAAGGAGCGCGTCGAGGTCGAGGCGCCGAGTCGAAGCCACTGGGCCACAAACGGCTTGCGTGATCCGGATGGCGCCGAGCGCCCGGACTCAGAGCTCGGCGTACTCGACGACCAGCGGGGCGTGATCGGACAGCCGAGCGTCCGGCGATGCCTCCTTGTCGACGACCACCGCGCGCGCCCGCCGGGCCAGTGTGGGCGACGCGAGTTGGTGATCGATGCGCCATCCGACGTCTTTGACGAACGACTCGCCCGCCCAGCTCCACCAGGTGAGCGGTCCGGGGCGGTCGCCGTGCAGTGCGCGGACGACGTCGACGAGCCGGCGCGGCCCGGTGATCTCGCCGAACCACGCCCGTTCTTCGGGCAGGAAGCCCTCCATCTTGCGGGCCGCGCGCCAGTTGGTGACGTCGTGTTCGAGGTGCGCCACATTGAGGTCACCGAGGAGGAGGAACTCCCGACCGGCGCGGCGTGCGGCGAGCCGGTTGCGCGCCAACTCACGCGTGAACCCGGCCAGGAAGCGTTGCTTGCGCGCGTGTTTGGCGCCACCGTCGAGCGTCTCGCGCGACGAACCGGGACGCTGCAACTCGGCGGGTAGCCCACCCTTGGGCAGGTAGATGTTGGCAACGGTCAGCGGCCGATCGGCGAGGTCGACCTCGACGTAGCGACCCTCGTGGGCGAAGGAGGGCAGTCCTCGAGCCTTGGGCGGATGGCTCACCCACGTGCGCACCGCGGCCGGTTCGTCTCGGGTGAGCACCGCGACGCCGTTCCGTCCCGCGATGGAGCCGACCTCGATCGCAGCGTGATAGCCGTCGAAGTCGCCGACGTCGTCGATGCCGCACCGCAACTCCTGCAGTCCGACCACATCGGGCTGCCGTCCGGCGAGCCAGGCGTCGAAGCCACGACGACGCGCAGCCCGAATCCCGTTGACGTTGAACGATGCAACGGTGAAATCACCGGTGACCATGGCTCTACCTTCCACGTCTCGGCCCCGCCGACGAAGCTAGGCGATCTCAGAAGAGGCTCCCACCCGCTCGGGACCCGGAAGAGGACAAATGCGGGCAGCATGCGGGCCCATCAGGTCCTACATGGGCTGCACCATGTTTGCATAAGTGCCATCAATCCCTCGCTGACCAATGACGACCGCAACTACCTCCAACTCCTCACCCGGGTCGTAGCCGAACAGGCCGGCAGTCCGCTCGACGCTGCGCTTGTCATGAGATGCGATCGCGAGCGAGGTCAGGTCCTCGTCCACGGTGACACAGAGAGCCCGAACGGCCAGGTCGATCGTCATAGGGCGCGATTGGCGGGTTCCTCACGCCCACTACGATGACGTTCGACACCGAATATGCGCGCATAACTAAACGTGAGCGACCGGCAGAACTTGAGCTCGAGGTAGCCGCTAACACCGTGGTGCCACTAGACATCCGCTACATGCGGCCGGAGGAAGCCCCGAGGCGCACACCTCTTTGAGCTGATTGAACTAACGTCACAACTTGTGACTCCCCCCTCGCCGCCACCACCCGACCCGCCAAGTACTGAGTTTGAGGCACTCGTCACGACGCTGCGAGAGCAACCAGCCGAGAGCGAGTGGCTCGAGTTCAAAGAGAATATGGCCGACCCGGAGGAGATCGGGGCTTACGTCTCGGCTCTATCCAACTCAGCGGCTCTGCATGGCGAGTCCCGCGGGTACATAGTTTGGGGCGTTCAAGACGGAACTCACTCACTCGTCGGCACATCCTTCAACCTGAGGACCGCTAAGAAGGGCAACCAATCCCTTCACCTCTGGCTGTTGTCGAAGTTGCGCCCGGACCCGGGATTGACGCTTCACTTCGGCAAGATCGCTGGCAAGGACGTCGGCGTCCTCGAGATTGCGGCAGCCAGTCACGCACCGGTGCTGTTCAACGGCACCGCGTACATCCGCATCGGCAGCCATAAGAAGAAGCTGAATGATCACCCTGTTCAGGCGAAGCAGCTGTACCGGAACCTTGACGACGTCCCGTTCGAACACCGACTCGCCGTGACGGGGCTGGAGGTAGATGAGGTCCTCGAACAGTTAGAGTATGGCGTCTACTTCACGCTCCAACAGAGGGCGGTCCCGACGACACCCGAACTTATTCTTCAGGCGCTCGTTGCTGACCAGATCGTTGTTTTGGAGCCGTCTGGACGGTACGCGATAACCAATCTCGGTGCCCTTATGTTCGCGGAACGTCTAACAGACTTTCCTGCGCTGGAGCGAAAAGCGCCCCGTGTCATTAAGTACAAAGGGAAGAACAAGCTGACCGCGGAGAAAGAGCAGCTCGGTGGACGCGGTTACGCTTGTGGATTTACTGGTCTAGTCGACTACATTGACAACTTATTGCCGTCTAATGAGATAATCGGTCGGGCACTTCGCACTGAGGTCAGCATGTTTCCGCCCAGTGCTGTACGCGAGATCGTGGCGAACGCTCTGATTCACCAAGACTTCTCGATATCCGGTAGCGGACCTTTAATCGAGTTGTACGACAATCGAATTGAGTTTACCAATCCAGGCACCCCGCTCGTGGATCCCGCGCGGTTCGTGGACGCCCCGCCACGTTCGCGAAATGAGAAACTTGCTTACATGATGAGGCGTTGCCATATCTGCGAGGAGCGTGGCAGCGGGTGGGACCGTATTGCGGCCGAGATAGAGATGTACCAGCTTCCCGCACCTCTAGTGCGAGTTAGCGAAAATCACACCGCAGTAACTCTTTTTCAGCACTTAGCCCCAAACGAGATGAGCAAGGAAGAACGGATAAGGGCCCTGTATCTCCACGCCGTCTTAAAATTCGTCAGCGGTGAACGCATTACAAACAGCACGGTACGCGAGCGGTTTGGGCTTTCAGATAAGGAGTCGTCGACCGCGAGCTCATACATTCGAGAAGCCCTCGAAGCGGGGTGGATCGCACCCCACGACCCGGATGCCGGCCGGAAGCACATGCAGTACGTACCCGCGTGGGCCAAGGGGACAACTGACTCTTTTTAGGGACTAACCCGCCAAGTTTGGCTCAAGCACCTCTGACCAGGCATTTCCTTTTTTAGAAGTATCTTCCGCGCGTCGCACCCCCATCTCGTACAGGAGGCCGAGACGCTTGGACCCACGGACGGTCAGACCCGATCCTCTGCGACCGTTCGGCGTGATCTCGGCCGCAGCACCCTTCACCGCTGATGCGTCGACAGCCCCGTGCTGAGCGTCTCGCACTGCTAATTCGCGATGAGGTGCGGCGGCGACTCGCACATCGCACGTCATCGGCTGAGCTGACGACGGCGGTCACCACACCTGGATGACGAAAACGCCCCACCTGCGCACGCAGGTGGGGCCCCTGGCGGAAGCGGAGGGATTTGAACCCCCGGTGGTTTTACCCACGCTCGCTTTCAAGGCGAGTGCATTCGGCCGCTCTGCCACGCTTCCCTGACGAGCAAGGTTACACAGCGACGCCGGAACGGACCTCGCCTGGCACTCCGGTGCGCTGTGACACCATCGAAGAGGTGAAAGCCATCGTCGTCGAATCCGAGAACCTGTCCCTCTCCGATGTGCCCGACCCGACCCCCGAGGCCGGTGAGGTCGTGATCGACGTGGTCACGGCCGGCGTGAACCGCGCCGACATCCTGCAGCGTGCGGGCAACTATCCCCCGCCGCCCGGAGCGTCGGACATCCTCGGCCTGGAGGTCTCCGGGCGGATATCGGCTCTCGGCGATGGCGTCTCCGGCTGGTCCGAGGGCGACGAGGTGTGCGCACTACTCGCCGGCGGCGGTTATGCCGAGAAGGTCGCCGTGCCGGTCGAGCAGCTGCTCGCGGTCCCGAAGGGCATCGATCTGGTGTCCGCGGCGGCGCTGCCCGAGGTCGCCTGCACGGTGTCGTCGAACATCTTCGACACCGCTCACCTGACCACCGGCGAGCTCCTGCTGGTCCACGGCGGGTCCAGCGGTATCGGCACGCATGCCACCCAGATCGCCCATGCGATGGGCGCGCGGGTCGCGGTGACCGCTCGCACCCCGGACAAGCTCGAACGCTGCCGCGAGTTCGGAGCCGAGATCCTCATCGACTACTCGAGCCAGGACTTCGCCGAGGTCCTCAAGGACGCCGGCGGCGCCGACGTCATCCTCGACATCATCGGCGCGAAATACCTGAAGTCGAACCTGAAGGCGCTACGTACCGACGGGCGCCTCGTCATCATCGGCATGCAGGGCGGCACCACCACCGAGATCAACCTCGGGCATCTGCTGGCGAAGCGTTTGTCCGTGATGGGCACGACGCTGCGCGCCCGGCCCGTGCACGGACCCGGCGGCAAGGCCGAGGTCGTCGCGTCGACGCTGACCCGCACCTGGCCGCTCATCGAAGCCGGGGAGGTCGTTCCCGTCGTCGACCGCGTGTTCCCGCTCGCCGACGCCGCTGCCGCGCATGATCACCTCAACAGCGGAGACGTCGTCGGAAAGGTGCTGCTGAGCGTCGAGGAGTGACCAGTAATGCTCAACCGGCCGTAGGAGGTTCCGCGGCGTCGACCGCCGCGCGGATCTTGCGGAACGCGGCACCGAGCGCGGCGAACTCGTCCGGGCTCATCGCGTCGACGACGAACTGCCGGATCACCCGATCGCGGACGTTGACGTGGTCGGCGAGGGTGCGTCGTCCCTGATCGGTGAGACGCACGAGCCGATGCCGCCCGTCGACCTTGGACTCGAGGCGCTCGATGTCGCCGTCGTTGCTGAGGCGGGCGATCATGCGCGACACCGTGCTGACGCGCATGTGCACCGCATCGGCGACCTCGCTCACGCCCAACTGCCGGCTGGTGCAGACCGCTTCGAGGATGCGCAGGTCGGATACGGACAGGCTCCGTTTGGTGAACTCGTCGTTGACGCGGGCGAACAGCGCCCAGCCGCCGTCGACCAGGTTCTTCCAACTCTCCGCCTCGGCAGCGGTGAGCGACCGGGGTGGGCCCTTGTCTGGACCATCAATCGTTTTTGCCGACACAGCATGACAACATACATTGTCGTTAACTCAAACAACACCATAGTGAATACCGGCACGTTACCGGCGCGCTGTCAGGCGAGTGAACCGAGCGTGCGCACCAGGTGGTCGACCTCGTATGGCGTCGAGTACGGGGCCAGCCCGACCGTCACGGCCCCGCCGAAATCGGGTGCGCCCATGCGCGCGAGCGCGCGATTGGGGAGGTCGGCGAGTGCGCAGACACCGTTGTCGGCCAGGCGTCGGACCACCTTGTCCGCACCCACGGACTCGACGGTGAAGCTCGCCAGCGGTATCCGGTTGTCCTCGGTGCCCACGAGGTTCACGTGGTTGAGCTGGGACAGTGTCGTCACCAGGTAGTAGGTGAGGCGCTGGAGATATTCGTAGACACCGTCCATCGAGGTGACGAGGCGGCGCCGCCGCTTGCCGATGCCGGCCTCGTCGAGTCCGGCCAGATGTTCCACCGATGCGACGAGCCCCGCGAGCATCGCGCCCTGGTGCGGTTCGGGTTCCAGCCGGGCGGGCCCGCGCGCGGCCGGATCCATGGCCATCAGCTTCAAGCGGTCGATCAGGTGGGGCTCGCGAAAGGCCATGGCCGCCATCCGCGGACCACCCCAGCGCTCGGCCGACACGACGAGCACGTCGGCACCCAGATCGTGGATGTCCAGGCTGAGGTACGGCGCGGCGTTCGTGGCGTCCACAACAAGCAGCGCACCTGCTTCACGGACCAGGGGCGCGATCTCGCTGATGTCGGTGATCGCCCCGGTCGTCGACGACGCGAGCGTCACCGCGACAACCTCCGTCTCCGGGGTGACGAGGTCGCCGAACTGCCAGGCCGGGAGGCCGCCGGTCTCGACGTCGACTTCGGCCCAGCGGACGCGGCCGCCGTACCGATCGGCGGCACGGAGCCAGGGCACGATGTTCGGTTCGTCGTCCTGGCGCGTGACGACGACATCGCCGCGCAACCACGCGTGCGGCGCGAGCGCATCGGCGAGACCGGACAACAGCGCGTAGCGCGACGGTCCGAGGACCACACCCGCGGCGTCGCCGCCGACGAGGTCGGCGATCGCGCGCCGGGCGCCGTCGACCACCTCGGCGCTCACGCGGGCCGACGGATACACCCCTCCCGGGGCAGCCGAGAGATTGCGGAAACTAGTGGTCACCGCGGTCGCGACCGAGTCAGGGATCTGCATTCCGGCCTGCGGATCGAGGTGAATCCAGCCGTCGCCGAGTGATGGAATCAATCCACGCACATAGGCGACGTCGAAGGGCATGGGCACGAGGATAGACGTCGGCCATCTGCCGTTTCGCGGTGTCCGGGCACAATGGAGCCCATGGCTATCGAAGGCACTCCAGGACCCGGCCCGACCCCAGGACCGTTCGGCTCGGCAGGCGACTCCGACAACGTGATCGTCGTCGGCGCGGGGATGGACGGGCAGGCTGGTGACGACTCGTCGGAATCGACCAGCGTCGCCGACATGGTCGAGCAGCCCGCCAAGGTCATGCGGATCGGCACGATGATCAAGCAGCTGCTCGAAGAGGTTCGCGCGGCTCCGCTCGACGACGCGTCGCGCAACCGCCTGCGTGAGATCCACCAGTCGTCGGTCCGTGAACTCGAAGAGGGGCTCGCGCCGGAGCTCCGGGAAGAACTCGAGCGGCTCGCCCTGCCGTTCTCCGACGAGGGCACCCCGTCGGATGCCGAACTGCGTATCGCACAGGCCCAGCTCGTCGGTTGGCTCGAGGGCCTGTTCCACGGCATCCAGACCGCACTGTTCGCCCAGCAGATGGCCGCCCGCGCGCAGCTCGAGCAGATGCGACAGGGCGCACTCCCGCCCGGGATGCCCGCGCCCGGCGGTCCCGGTCACAGCACCGGGCAGTACCTCTGACAGCTGTGGGTGCGGGCGAGTGGCTTCGACACGGCTCCTCGACCTCGACGCGCTCCTTGGCCGCTTGCTCGCCCCGGCGGCTGCGCTCGTCGCCTGCTCAACCAGCGGGGAGCAGCACATGGGCCGACGGGTACGCTGACTCCTCGTGTCAGCGGTAGTAGACGACGACGCGATTCCCGCGCGTCCCGAGGGGTCCGATTCGCGCAGCTTCGCGCGCGCGGTCAAGGACCTCGGCGACGGTTTCGCAAGCCGCGAGCTGTGGTTCCATCTCGGTTGGCAGGACATCAAGCAGCGTTACCGCCGTTCGGTGCTGGGACCGCTGTGGATCGTCATCGCAACCGGTGTGACCGCCATCGCGATGGGCCTGCTCTACGGCGAGTTGTTCGGCATGGACATCAAGGTGTTCCTGCCGTACGTCGCACTCGGTTTCATCTTCTGGAACTTCATCTCGAGCTCGATCCTCGAGGGCGCCGAGGTCTTCTCGAAGAACGAGGGCCTGATCAAGCAGCTCCCGGCCCCGGTGAGCGTGCACGTCTACCGGGTCGTGTGGCGAGCGCTGATCATCTTCGCCCACAACGTCGTCATCATCGTCATCCTGTTCCTGATCTTTCCGCCGCCGCTCAATTGGACGGTGACGCTGATCGTCCCCGCGCTGGTGCTCTACGTGCTGAACTCGATCTGGGTGACCATCGTCTTCGGTATCTTGTCGACGCGGTTCCGCGACATCGGCCAACTCCTGACCACCGTGGTGCAGCTGGTGTTCTTCATGACGCCGATCATCTGGACCACCCAGAGCCTGGGCAATTCGACGGGCGAGACGTCGTCGCGGCTGAAGCTCGTCGAGCTGAACCCGATGTTCCATTACCTGGAGATCGCACGTGGGCCGCTGCTGGGTGAGCCGGTGGAGTTCTATCACTGGGCCGTCGTCCTGGGCTGCACCGCCGTCGGCTGGGTGCTGGCGATGCTGGTGATGCGCAACTACCGGGCCCGCGTGGCGTACTGGGTGTAGGGACGGAATCGAGATGGCCAAGAACATCAACCCCGTCGACGATCGGGTCCGGGTCGACACGTGGGATGCGTGCGTCGACTTCCCCATCTTCGACGCCAAGACGCGCTCGCTGAAAAAGTCGGTCATCGGCGCCGCCGGCGGCGTGATCGGTTCCACCGAGTCGAACGTGGTGGTCGTCGAGGCGCTCAAGGACATCAACCTGCATCTGAAGCACGGCGACCGGGTCGGCCTGGTCGGACACAACGGCGCAGGCAAGTCGACGCTGCTGCGCCTGCTCTCCGGCATCTACGAACCCACCCGCGGCGCGTGCCGGGTGCACGGCCGCGTCGCACCCGTCTTCGACCTCGGCGTCGGCATGGACCCGGAGATCTCCGGCTACGAGAACATCATCATCCGCGGCATGTTCCTGGGCATGACCCGCAAGGAGATGCTGAAGAAGATCGACGACATCGCGGAGTTCACCGAGCTCGGTGACTACCTGCAGATGCCGTTGCGCACCTACTCCACCGGTATGCGCGTGCGTATCGCGCTCGGCGTCGTGACCTCCATCGATCCCGAGATCCTCATCCTCGACGAGGGCATCGGTGCGGTCGACGCCGACTTCATGCGCAAGGCACGCGGTCGGCTCCAGGCGCTCGTCGAACGGTCGGGAATCCTGGTGTTCGCCAGCCATTCCAACGAGTTCCTGGCCCAGCTCTGCGACCGCGCCCTGTGGATCGACCACGGTCAGGTCCGGATGGAAGGCGGCATCGAAGAGGTCGTCGGCGCGTACGAGGGACCCGACGCCGCGGCGCATGTCCGGAAAGTGATCGCCGACCTCGAGAAGTCCGACGCGCAGGGGAAGCCGGAGTGACCGACGCCGGTGCCGGCCAGAAGGTGATCGCGGTGGTGGTCACCCACCGTCGCGTCGAGTTGCTGGCGGAGTCACTTGCCGTGGTGTCCGGACAGGACCGGCCCGTCGACCACTTGATCGTCGTCGACAACGCCGACGAACCCGAGGTGGCGGCACTGGTTGCCGCACAGCCGGTTCCGACGACGTACCTCGGTTCGCAGCGCAACCTCGGCGGCGCCGGCGGCTTCGCCCTCGGCATGCTGCACGCGCTCGCCCTCGGCGCCGACTGGGTCTGGTGCGCCGACGACGACGGGCGCCCCGACGGACCGACCGTGCTCTCGACGCTCCTGGACTGCGCCGAGCGGCATCAGCTCGACGAGGTGTCGCCCGTCGTCGCCAACCTCGACGACCCCGACACCCTCGCCTTCCCGCTGCGTCGTGGACTCGTCTGGCGGCGGAAGCGATCGGAGCTCTTTGCCGACGGTGAGGCGCAGTCCGATGACCTGCTGCCCGGTATCGCGTCCCTGTTCAACGGTGCGCTGTTCTCTGCCTACTGCCTCGAGCAGGTGGGTGTTCCCGACCTCAGGCTGTTCTTCCGCGGCGACGAGGTCGAGGTGCACCGTCGTCTGGTGCGATCCGGCGTGCGGTTCGGGACATGCCTGCGCGCGGGCTACCTGCACCCGGACGGGTCGGCAGAGTTCCGCCCGATTCTCGGCGGTCGCATGCACACCCAGTACCCGGACAACGAGACCAAGCGGTTCTTCACGTACCGCAACCGCGGTTATCTGATGAGCCAGCCCGGACTCCGGAAGCTGCTGCCCCAGGAGTACGCCCGGTTCGGATGGTTCTTCCTTGTGCAGCAACGCGATCCGAAGGGGTTCGCCGAGTGGGTACGCCTCCGCGGCCTCGGACGCCGGGAGCGGTTCACGCGGCCCTGAGGGCTTGATCCTGCTCTACTCCCTGGAGTGAGACGAGCCCGCCCCGCTCCCTGAGGTGCGAGCGAAGCGAGCCTCGAAGGGCCCTGCGAGGCACGTGACCGAGCCCTTCGAGGCTCGTCGCTTGCGCTCCTCGCACCTCAGGGAGCAATGGGTCCGGCCACCTCAGAGAGCAGAGGGGGCGCTTCTTTCGGATCAGGGAGCACCGTGCCGCGGTGTCATCCCCAGTGCCGAGATCGCCCCCAGCGCAGCGATTCCCGCGAGAACCCACCACGCGGTCACGAACGACTGGTGCACGTCTGTGTACACGACCGACGTACCGATGATCGCGACCAGCAGGCTGACGCCGAGGGACATGCCGATCTGGCGACTCATGTTCACCACCGCGCTCCCCGTCGCCGCCTGATCAGCGGGTAGGTCGGCGGTCGCCGACGACAGGATCGACGGCAACGCGAATCCCACTCCCACGCCACCGATCAGCCACCCCGGCAGGATCTCCGATGCGAAATCGGGTGTGGCGTCGACCGACAGGGCGACGAGCACGATGCCGAGCCCGAACAATGCGCACCCGATTGCGACGAGCACACCGACCGGCACGCGTGCGCTGAGACGATGGGAGACGGCCGCGAAGATCGGGACCATCAGCGGTCCGGTCGACACCGCGAGCCCCGTCGCGATCGGCGAGAAGCCCCAGACCTGCTGCAGCCACAGAATATTCGCGAGCAGTGCGCCGGCAAACGGGATCGAGAACAGGAGCATCGTCACGTTGGCGACGGAGAACGCCCGGACCCGGAGCAGAGCCGGCGCGATGACCGGTTCGTCGTGGTGCATCGAACTGACGATGAACCCCACCAGAGCCACCACGGCGATCACCCATGCCCCGGTGATCCGGAAGTCCGACCAGCCCCACTCACTTCCCTGGACCAGGCCGAGCGTGAGCGCACCGACCGACACGACGAGCAGCGTCGCACCCAGTGCATCCGGAAAGCCGCTGACCGAGTCGTTCCGGGGACGGGCCAGCACAACAGCCCCGGCGACGAGGGCTGCCACACCCACCGGGATGTTCACCAGGAAGACCCAGCGCCACGACGCCTCGACGAGCAACCCGCCGACAGCCGGTCCGAACGCAGCGGCGAGTGCCCCGGTGGCGGCCCAGATGCGGACCGACCGGGCGCGGCGCTCTGGCGGGATCGTCGAGACCACCAACCCCAGACTCGCCGGGGTCAGGATCGCCGCGCCGAGCGCCTGCAGCGCCCGGAATGCCACCAGCCACCACACCCCCTGCGCTGCAGCACATGCGGCACTCGCGACGGTGAAGATCGCCAGACCGAGTAGGAATCCACCCTTGCGACCGTACCGGTCGACGATCCGCCCGGCCGGAACCAGCAGTGCGGCATACAGAATGGCATAGGCGTTGAGGATCCACGACATCTGCGACAGCGTCGCGTCGGCGAAGTCGGCACCGATGTCGTCGAAGGCCACGTTGACGATGAACACATCGAGGCTGGCCATGAACGCGGCTCCGGACAGTATGAGCAGGACGATGCCCGGACGCGCGTGACGTGTGGCCGGGGTGGATGTTCCGGCACGCGTGGCGGTCATCGGGTCGGCCATCCGAGAACGCGACGACTCTGGCGTGCGGAGGCCAGGAGTCGGCCGTTGCGGTCGCGCAGCGAGGTGTCGTCCACCGACCACCCGCCGGACGTCGACGTGTTACGAGTGTGGACGAGAACCGGCGCGGGGGTCGGATCGTCCAACGGGGCGGTCACGTGCATGGAGAAGGCGACCGTCGGAAGCGCCAGGGGCGCAGTCAGAGTCAGGAACACCGCGGGCGGCAGACAGTCTGCGAGCAGAGCGAGGTAGGCGGCATCGACGGCCATCGGGGTGCGAGTGGTGATCCAGGCGCGCATCCACGACTCGCTCGCGCCGGTGAGCGGCAGCGGACCGTCGACCGGCCGCAGGTCCAAATGCGCACCCATGGGCACGATGTCGGGTGGAATCATGAACGCGGCCAGTCCTTCCGGACCAGGCACGCCCGAGATCCGATCGACGACATCCGTGATCTCCGCATCGCCGACGCGTCCCGCGGTGACCGACGCCGTCGCGACCTCGACACCGGCCTGCGTGACCGTCACATCGACGATCCGGGTGTACCGACCGACCTCCCGAACCGACGGCGTCAGGAGCAACTCCCCGCCGTCCGGCTTGCCGACAAACCGCAGATCGAGAGCGCGCACCGATACGTCGGGCGCCGCATCGGCACCGACCCGGACGGCCAACGCCGCGATCGCACCGCCGTGCGGACCCGACCACCCCCACCAGGAGGGGTCGATGGTCGCCGACCAACGGCCATCGCCGGTCGGGGTCGCTCCGAAACTGTCCGACAATCCGTCGTCGACAGGGCTGTGCCTGCTGAGTTGCTTCACGCAACTCATGCAAGCAGGTTGAGTTGCGTCACGCAACCCACTAGTCTGGATTTCATGCGCCGCGCCTCGTTCGCCGGGATGAACTGCTCGATCGCCCAGACATTGGAGGTCGTCGGTGAATGGTGGACGCTGCTCATCGTTCGGGACGCGATGTTCGGCGTGACGCGCTTCGACGAGTTCTCGTCTCGCCTCGGCATCGCCCGGAACGTCCTGACACAGCGACTGGACACCCTCGTGGAGCACGGCGTCCTGACCAAGGAGCCGTATCAAGACAACCCGGTGCGCTACGACTACCGCCTCACCGAGAAGGGGCGCGACCTCTGGACCGTGCTGGCCGCGCTGCGTCAGTGGGGCGACAAGTGGACCGCGGCAGACGGTGCGCCGGTGGTGTCGACCCATTCGTGCGGGCAGACGATGACCGTGGAACCGACGTGCTCGGCGTGCGGCGAGCACATCGCCGTCGGCGACCTCCGCGTGCACGCCGGCCCCGGCGCGACTGCAGCCAATCCGCTCGCCGGGCGGCGCTAGCACCCGCTCCCACCTGCCACGATCACGAACTCCATGCCACGTAACTAGAACGTGTTCTACTGTGAGGGCAGTTCCACTTGCCGTCCCGAGGAGCATGATGCGGTTCACGTTCGCCGAGGCCATGACCGATCCGTCGTATTACGCGCCGCTCGCGCAGGCTGCGGAGTCGGCCGGGTACGCCGGTTTCACCATCCCCGACTCGCTCGCCTACCCCGAGGAGTCGGACGCGAAGTATCCGTACACCCCCGACGGCAACCGCGAGTTCCTCGACGGCAAGGCGTTCATCGAGACGTTCATCCAGGCTGCTGCTCTCGGTGCGGTCACCTCGACCATCCGTTTCACGCCCTTCGTGGTGAAACTGCCGGTGCGGCCGCCGGCGCTTGTCGCCAAGCAGGCCGCCTCGGTGGCCTATCTGACGAACAACAGGTTCGCGATGGGTGTGGGCACCAGCCCGTGGCCCGAGGACTACGACTTCATGGGCGTGGACTTCAAGCGTCGCGGCAAGCGCATGGACGAGTGCATGGACATCATCCGGGGCTTGACCACCGGCGAGTACTTCGAGTTCCACGGCGAGTTCTACGACATCCCGAAGATCAAGATGACACCCGCACCCACCGAGCCCATCCCGCTGCTCGTCGGCGGGCATGCCGACGCCGCACTGCGTCGTGCGGTCATCCGGGGTGACGGCTGGATGCACGGCGGTGGGCCGCCCGAGGAACTCGACACGCTGCTCGACCGGATCGCCGAGATCCGCAAGGCGGAGGGTAAGACCAACGACCCGTTCGAGATCCACGTCATCTCGATGGACGCCTATACGGTCGATGGTTGTAAGCGACTGGAAGACAAGGGGATCACCGACGTGATCGTCGGCTTCCGGCTCCCCTACGTGATGGGCGAGGACACCGAGCCGCTGCAGACCAAGATCGATCACCTGAACTGGTACGCCGACAACGTGATCGCCAAAATGAACGGCTGAGATCGGGGTCCGCCCACCGCACCCGACGCACTGCACCGGCCCGACGCGCCGCCGCGTCCGTTGTTGCACCACCCCACACCCTGGGGCAGACTGCACGAACGGACAAGTGCGCACACCCCGGTGAGTGAACACCTCGGGCGGGAGGACAGCGATGACCGATTCGGCCGCGGGGTCGATGTCGTCGTCGCTGAGCAGGCGCGGATTCTTTCGGGTCGCCGGTGTCGCGGGCACGACGATCCTCGGCGCGTCACTCCTGGCCGCATGCGGTGGTGGATCATCGGACACCGCCAACACGATCAAGGCAGCCATCGCGGGTGAGCCCGATCAGCTCGATCCACAGAAATCGAGTTCTTACTTCACGTTCGAAGTTCTCGAGAACGTCTTCGACACCCTCGTCGAGCCCGACGAGAAGCTGCAGATGCGGCCTGCCCTGGCCGAGAGCTGGGTGGTCGACGCCGACGGGTTGAACTGGGACTTCACCCTGCGCGACGGGGTCACGTTCCACAACGGCGACCCACTCACCGCAGCCGACGTCGAGTACTCCTTCCGACGGATCATCGACGAAGAACTCTCCAACGCATACAAACTCGATGCCATCACCTCGATCACCGCACTCGACGAACGCCGTGTCAGATTCACCGTCAAGGCACCGACACCCAACCTCCTCACCAGCATCGGCGGGTTCAAGGGACTGGCCATCGTCAACCGGCGCAACGCCGAATCCGGCGAGATCGCCACCACACCCGTGGGGACAGGCCCTTTCAGGTTCGTCTCCCGCTCCCCGGGCGCCTCGATCGTCCTCGCGTCCAACCCGGACTACTGGGGTGGCGCACCCGCCGTCGACGGAGTCCACTTCAGCTTCATCTCGCAGGGCACCACCGCGGTGTCGGCACTGCGATCCGGTGAGATCGACTGGACCGACGCCATTCCCGCTCAGCAGCTGAGCATCCTGCGCCGCGACGACACACTCGATGTGGGCACCGTGGTCGCCAACGACTACTGGTACGTCACGATGAACTTCGACGCCGAACCGTTCGGGGACACCCGGGTCCGGCAAGCCGTGGCCTACGCGCTCGATCGCGAGTCCATCGCTCAGGTCGTGGGATACGGGACCGCGACACCGAATCAGCTCGCCATTCCGTCGACCAGTCCCTGGTTCGCCCCATATGACCGCTACACCGCGGGCCTCGATCGCGACGCCGCGGTCGCGAAGTCGAAAGAGCTTCTGCGCCAGGCTGGGATCCGCGGCCTCGACATGCGGCTGATGGTCACCACCGAGTATCCCGAGACGGTGACCGCGGCACAGGTGATCGCCTCGAACCTGGAGGACGTGGGCATCACGGTCAAGATCGAACAGCTCGACTTCGGCGCATGGCTCGACCGTCAGGCGGCAGGCGACTTCGACGCTCTGCTACTCGGTTGGCTGGGCAACATCGACCCGGACGATTTCTACTACGCCCAACACCATTCCGAGGGCACCTCGAACTCACAGAAGTACTCGAACCCCGAGGTCGACGCGCTGTTGGACCGTGGCCGTACCGAACTCGACGTCGAGACGCGCAAACAGACATATGCCGACGCCGCGAGCATCATCGCCGACGACGTCAGCTATCTCTACCTCTACAACCCGTCGTCGACACAGGCCTTCGTGACACAGCTGCAGGGATACGTCGTCCGCCCCGACAAGGCCATCCGGTTCCGCGATGCCCGGTTGGAGAGGAGCTGAGATGACAGCACTGCAGTCACCGCTGCTGCGTTTCATCCTCGTGCGGCTTCTCTACACGGTCGCAGTGCTTCTCGGCGTGATCGTCGCGGTCTTCTTCCTGATGCAGATCGTCCCGGGCGATCCGGTGCGGATCGCCCTGGGCACCCGCTACACGCCGGAATCGTATGAAGCGCTGCGCAGCGCGTCGGGTCTCGACCAGCCACTGGCCACGCAGCTGGTCAACTATGTCGGAAACGCCTTCACCGGCGATCTCGGAGTCAGCTTCCGCAACAGCGAACCGGTGACGACGATGCTGTTCGAAAGGCTCCCCGCCACCATCACACTGGCGACCGCGGCGATCGTCGTCGCGCTGCTCATCGCCGTCCCGCTGGGATTCTGGGCCGCACTGCGCGAAGGGCGTATGGCCGACAACGTCATTCGCGTCGTGAGTCAGTTCGGGATCTCCGTGCCCGACTTCTGGATGGGCATCCTGCTGATCGGGCTGTTCTCCACCGCGCTCGGTTGGCTGCCGTCCGCCGGGTATCAACCCTTCGCCGACGACCCGCTCGGATGGTTGGAACACCTCGTGCTCCCGGCGATCACGGTCGGGGTGGTCACGGGGGCGATCATGACCCGGTACGTGCGCTCGTCCGTGCTCGACGTGGTCAACGCGCAGTTCGTCACCACCGCGGAATCCAAGGGTCTGAGCACCAGAAAGGTCATGCTCGACCACGTCGGCCGCAACGCGCTCGTACCCGTCCTGACGATCTCCGGTATCCAGTTCGCCGGCCTGCTGGGCGGTGTCATCGTCGTCGAGGTCGTGTTCGCCTGGCCCGGGCTGGGCCTGCTGGTCTACGACTCCGTCGCCGCCCGCGATTACCCGGTGCTGCAAGGTGCGATCCTGCTCATCGCGGTGATCTTCCTGGTCGTCAACCTCGTCGTCGACATCCTCTATGCCGTCAT
Organism: Gordonia terrae; assembly: GCF_001698225.1. NCBI lineage: Bacteria > Bacillati > Actinomycetota > Actinomycetes > Mycobacteriales > Gordoniaceae > Gordonia > Gordonia terrae. The sequence continues at coordinate 397,430 of NZ_CP016594.1, read as the reverse complement.
CGATCCCAGGATCCGACTGTCATGACCCTCACCTCACCCGATCCTCCCGAGCCGGGCACCGCCGACGAGTCGGCCACCGGGGCATCGGGCTCCGGCGCGCCGACCGACTCGGCCTGGCGCCTGCTGTTGCGCAATCGCACATCGGTGATCGGGCTCGTCATCATCGCGGTCGTGCTGGTCTGTGCAGTGTTCGGTCCACTCATCGCTCCCTACGGCGCCAACGAGATCGACGTCCCGAACGCGCTGCAGGCGCCGAGCTGGTCGCACCTGTTCGGCACCGACGACCTGGGGCGCGACGTCTTCTCGAGGGTCGTGCTCGCCGCATCGGTGAGCATGCGGGTGGCGGTCATCGCGGTCGCCATCTCCCTCACGGTCGGCGTGATCCTCGGCATGGTCGCGGGTTTCGCGGGTGGTGTCCTCGACACGGCGCTCATGCGCATCGTCGACGTCGTGTTCTCGTTCCCGGTCCTGCTGCTGGCGCTGGCCATCGTCGCCGTCCTGGGGCCAGGCGTCACCTCCGCGATGATCGCGATCGGCGTCGTGTACATACCGATCTTCGCCCGCGTCGCCCGGGCGGACACGTTGCGGGTGAGGCAGACCCAGTACGTCCAGGCGGCACGCACGATGGGCGTGCGGACGCCGGCGATCCTGGCACGCCATGTGCTGCCGAACATCTCCGGACCGGTCATCGTCCAGACCTCGATCTCGCTGGCATTCGCCATCCTGTCGGAGGCGGCACTGTCGTTCCTCGGCCTCGGTGTTCAACCGCCCGACCCGTCGTGGGGCCGGATGCTCTTCGACGCACAGGGATTCATCACCACCGCGTGGTGGATGGGCGTCTTTCCCGGTCTGGCCATCCTGGTGACGGTCTTCGCGTTCAACCTCGTGGGCGATGGGGTCCGCGACGTACTCGACCCGCGTCAGCGCACGCTGTTGCGCAACCGGGGGCACGAGCGCAGGTCGCCGACGGTGACAAGACCCTCGACCGCGGAGCGCCACGAATCCGACGGTTCGGTCTTGCGCGTCGAGGATCTCGTCGTCGGTGTCGGCCCGCGAGAGATCGTGCACGGCATCAGCTTCTCCGTCGCACCGGGTGAGACGCTCGGCATCGTCGGGGAGAGCGGATCGGGCAAGTCGCTGAGCGTCCTGTCGGCGACCGGACTGTTCGACGCGCCGAGCGCCTATGTCCACGGCTCGGCGGTTCTCGGTGACACCGAGATCGTCGGCGCCACACCGTCGAAACTTCGGGCACTGCACGGTTCGCGCGTCGGATTCGTCTTCCAGGACCCGTCGTCGAGTCTCAATCCCCTGCTCACCGTCGAGCAGCAGCTCACCGAGGGCCCGCGCCGCCATCTCGGCCTCACGCGTGCCGAGGCGCGGGAGCGCGCGCTGAAGCTGCTGCGCGACGTGAACCTCCCCGATCCCGAGAACCGCCTGCGTTCCTATCCCCACCAGTTGTCCGGCGGCCAGCGGCAGCGCGTGATGATCGCCATCGCGCTCGCCTGCGACCCCGAGCTGCTCATCGCCGACGAGGCCACCACCGCACTCGACGTCACCACGCAGGCGCAGATTGTCGACCTCGTCGCCGAACTCCAGCGCGAACGCGGAATGGCGGTCCTGTGGATCAGCCACGACCTCGGCGTCATCGGTCGGATCGCGGACCGCGTGATGGTCATGCGCGAGGGGCGGATCGTCGAGAGCAGCGACGTCGCAACGCTGTTCGACGACCCGCAGGACGATTACACTCGCACGCTGCTCGATTCGCGTCCGCTGCTGAGCAAGGTCGTGGAGCGCGGCGACGCCCCGGCCCTCGAGAAGCGGATCGATGCCGACCCCCTGTTACGTGTCACGGGGCTGGGCGTCGACTACGTGGTCCGCGGTCCGTCGGGACGGCAGGTGGTGCACGCCGTCGACGGTGTCGATCTCGACGTCGCCCGCGGTCGCACCCTGGGCATCGTCGGTGAGTCGGGTTCGGGCAAGTCGACCATCGCGGGTGTCATCACCGGACTCATCACCTCCGGTCAGGGGACGACGGTCCGGGGCAGCGTCGCGGTCACCGTCGACGGCCGACAGGTGGAGGCCGTCGGAGTCGGTGGCTCCGACGAGGCCCTGCTCCGGCGTCGGGTCGCGATGGTCTTCCAAGACCCGGCTGCATCACTCGACCCCCGCATGACCGTGGCCGCGTCGATCGCCGAACCGTTGCGGACGCACGGCCTGGCCGACAGCCGCAACGGGATGCGGCAACGCGCCGAGCAGCTGCTCGCCGACGTCAGCCTGGACGCGTCGTTCCTCGACCGCTATCCGCACGAGATGTCCGGCGGACAGCGGCAGCGGGTGAGCATCGCGCGTGCGCTGGCCTCGGACCCCGAGATCCTGATCCTCGACGAGTCGACCGCGTCGCTCGATGTCTCCGTGCAGGCCAGCGTGCTGGACCTGCTCGCCGAGCTGCAGCGCGAGAAGAACCTCACGTACCTGTTCATCGCGCACGACCTGGCCGTCGTCGAGCAGATCAGCGACACCGTCGCGGTGATGCAGGAGGGGAAGGTCGTCGAGAGCGGACCGGCGTCGGAGATCCTGCACGACCCGGCGACCGACTACACCCGCAAGCTGCTCGCGGCGATCCCGCCCGAAGTGCCGCAGCGGGCGTGACGACCCCGTCGACCAGAACCCGACCTGCGGTGCGTCAGCGAGCAGCCAGCGCCGCCTCGGCCGCACGGAATCCGCACATGCCGTGCACGCCGCCGCCGGGCGGGGTCGAGGCCGAGCACAGGTACACGCCCTCGACTCCCGTGGCGTAGGGATTCGGCGTCAGGCGTGGACGGGCGATGAGGTGCCACAGGTCGTTTCGGCCGCCGCCGATGTCCCCCGAGACGTAGTTGGCGTTCTCGGCCTGCAGATCGGCTGGGCCTGCGCTCCGCGTGGCCCGGATCCGCGATCGGAACCCCGGGGCGAAGCGTTCGATCTGGGCCGTCACCGCCTCCGTCGCGTCGCCGCTGAATCCCTGCGGCACATGCGCATACGCCCACAAGGGCTTGAGGTCACCCTTTGCCCGGCCCGGGTCGGCCAACCACTGCTGCCCGATGAGTACGAAGGGATCGTCGGGCATCCGACCGTCGAGCACAGCGTTCTCCGACCTCACGACCTGGTCCATCGTGCCGCCGAGATGCACGACGCCCGCCCGGTCACAACCGGGTGCGGTCCAGCCGACCTCGCCGTCGATCACATAGTCGACCTTGAACGCTGCCGGTCCGGCCTGATGATGCCGGTACCCCCGCGCAACGCGCTCGGGCTGTTGGGTCCCGAGAATGCGCTGCGCGGCAGTGGGATCGACATCCAAGAGGACGATGTCGGCGTCGAGTTGCGCACGTGAGTGCACGGGGTTGCCGGTGACGATCTTGCCCCCGAGATCTTCCAGGAGGGCCGCGAGCGCACGGGAGATCGCCGCCGAACCGCCCTCGGCGACCGGCCAGCCCGCGACATGTCCGGCGGCGGTGAGCATGACTCCGCCCGCGGCCGTGCCGATGTGGTTCAGGCGGACGAACGGATGTGCCGCGATACCGATGAACAGGGCCCGCGCCTGGGGCGTCGAGAAGGCTCTCGCCAGCGTGGTCGCGGGCAGTGCCGACCGGGCCGCGAAGCCGGCGAAGCGCAACGGATGCCGCGGCACCCTGAGCATCGGGCCGAGCGCATCGTCGGCGATGGTGCCGAAATGCTCGCCGAGCGAGCCGAACATCGCCCGCCACCGACGACCGTCGGGACCCAGCCCCGCTGCGGTCTTCTCGACGGATCGATAGAACAGGCCGGCGGTGCCGTCGTCGAGCGGGTGCGCGGCGTCGATCTCGGGATTGAGAAACCGTAGCCCGTACCGCTCGAGTCCGAGGGTCTGAAGGTAGGGCGAGGCAGCGCCGAGCGGATGGAAGGCCGAGCAGACGTCGTGCACGATGCCGGGTTCGAGGAACTCTGCGCTCCGCGTCCCGCCGCCGATCTCGTCGGCAGCCTCGAAGACCGTGACGTCGAGACCTGCCTGCGCGAGGCGCACCGCGCCTGCGAGTCCGTTGGGTCCGCTGCCGACGACGACCGCTGTTCTCATCCGGACACCGTAACCGGCAGACGCGGCGCGGGACCCTGCATGCCGAACCCGGCCGGTCAGCGGATCTTGAAGATGACCATCCGCTGGACGACGAAGTTGATCACGGTCGCGGTGCCCTGGGCGATGACGAAGGCGATCGCGGAGTAGAGGGCCGTCTCCTCCCACAGGTGCGACAACCAGCCGTACAACCCGACGTTCACCACGAAGGTCACAAGGTAGAGGCACACAACGGCGATGAACCGCGCGGTGCTCGGCTCGGCACGGAAGGTCCAGCGACGGTTGATCAGATACGCCGTGGTGGTGCCGAGGATGAACCCGCCCGCCTTCGCCACACCCCCCGGCACTCCGACGACGTACTGCAGGAACATGGTGAGGGCGTAGTCGAGGACGGCGGAGCCCGCGCCCGTGATGACGAACCGGATGAGCTGGGTTTTCAGGTCGACGTCGGTCGATGCCTCTTCGTCGTCGAGCGGCAACTCCATCGGCATCGGCGCATGCCGGGTGGCGAAGTCCTCGTGACGCGGGTGATCGGCGTCGTGGAGATGGTGGTCAGCGCCGACGGCGTTCTCGTCGTGGTCACCGGGATCGGGTCGAGACACGCTGACACCCTAGCCGAGGCGGGTCAGAACTCCTCGTCGACGTCGGAGTCGCGGGCGGCGCGTTCGCCGCGGTCGAGGGTGGCGAGTTCGGCGAGATCGGCGTCGTCGAGAGCAAAGTCGAAGAGGTCGGCGTTCTCGAGCTGTCGCCCGGTGTGCGACGACTTCGGAACCACGCTGATGCCGTTCTGCACCGACCACCGCAACGCGATCTGGGTGGGCGACTTGCCGTACTTGCGCGCGATGCGGAGGATGACCGGATCGGCGAGCAGCCCCTCCTTGCGGCCCGTCGGATGCCATGCCTGTGCGTGAATGCCTCTCTCGGCCATGAACTCTCGCAGTTCGGTGCGCGGCAGGACCGGCGAGCACTGGATCTGGTTGAGCACCGGCCACCGCCCAGTCTCGTCGAACAGCATCTGGAGGTGATGCTGCTTGAAGTTCGACACGCCCGGCGTGCGGACATATCCCTCGTCGGCCAGCGTCAGCAGGGCCTTCCACGAGTCGACGGTGCGGCCGAGGCTCGGGCACGGCCAGTGGATGAGGTAGACGTCGATGTGGGCGACGCCCAGCCGCCGGGCGCTCTCCTTGGCGGCGTTGATCGCCTCGTCGAAACCCTGGTCGCCGCCACCCAACTTGGTCTGCACCACGATGTCCTCGCGGGGGACACCGGTGCCGTGCAGGCCCATTCCGACGCTCAGCTCGTTGCTGTACCGCGGCGCGGTGTCGAGGAGGCGGTAGCCGGATTTGATGGCCGACCCAACGGCGCTCACACACGGCCGGCCGAGCATGTTGTAGGTGCCGAGCCCCACCAGGGGGATCGAGTTTCCGTTGCTGAGCTCGACCGAGGGGATGTCCACCGCATCAGGATATGTCGACAACCGCATCCTGCGTCGTGTGTCGATCTGGAACGCTGGACCGATGGGCATCGCAGACGACGCGTCGTACGACGACATCGTGATCGGCGCGGGCCACAACGGCCTGACCGCCGCCGCGTACCTCGCCCGCGCCGGACGCCGCGTGCTGGTCCTGGAGAAAGCGGACCACGTCGGCGGCGCCACCGTGTCCGCGACACCGTTCGCCGGTCTGTCCGCGCGGTTGTCGCGGTACTCCTACCTGGTCTCGCTGATGCCGCGCGCGGTCATCGCCGACCTCGACCTCGACATCTCGCTCGTCCGCCGACGCTATTCGTCGTACACACCGGTGCCCTCGGACCCGGCGCGCGGAATCCTGGTCGACACCCTCGACGACGACGCGACGGCCGCGACGTTCCGGGAGGTGACCGGGTCCGACGTCGGCTTCACCGCATGGCGGTCGTTCTACCGTCGGCTCGGCGTGGTCGCCGACCGCGTGTTCCCGACCATGACCCAACCCCTACGCACCGCGGCCGAGATGCACGACCTCGTCGTCGGCCCAGACGGGCTCACCACCGACACCTCGACCGCCGAACTGTGGGAAGCGCTCACGACGCTGCCGCTGGGCACGCTCCTGCGCCAGTACTTCGACGACGATCTCGTCCGCGGCATCGCCGCGACCGACGGACTCATCGGCACCTTCGCCGACCTCGACGATCCGTCCCTGCGCCAGAACATCTGCTTCCTGTACCACGTCATCGGCGGCGGAACCGGGGACTGGGATGTGCCGGTCGGCGGCATGGGCGCGGTGTCGGGAGCGCTGTATCAGGCGGCGAACTCGGCGGGCGCCGACTTCGTGACGGGAGTCGAGATCACCGGTGTCGATCCCGACGACGGCACCGTCGGGACGACGGACGGGACCTATCGCGGGTCGATGCTCTATGCGGCGTGCGCGCCTCAGGTCTTCAACACGTTTCTCGACGGGGTGCCGATCCCCTGCGAGCCCGACGTCCGCGGAGCACAGCTCAAGATCAATCTGCTGCTCGACCGGTTGCCGCGACTCCGCGACGGGTCGGTCTCGCCGGCGGCGGCGTTCGCCGGAACGTTCCACATCAACCAGACCGCAACCCAACTACACGATGCGTGGCGGCAGGCGAATCGTGGTGAGGTGCCGGATCTCCCACCCTGCGAGATCTACTGCCACACCCTCAGCGATCCGTCGATCCTGGGACCGGAGCTGGCCGGCAAACACACGCTGACTCTCTTCGGCCTGCACATGCCGCCCGAGGTGTTCGACGAACCCGGTGCCGTCGAACACGCCGTCGGTGCAACCTTCGCGTCGTTGAACTCCGTACTCGGAGAACCCGTTCAGTCGGTCATCGCGCATGACCTGAACGGTCGTCCGTGCATCGAGGTGAAGACGCCACAGGACCTCGAAGACACAATCGGACTCCCCGGCGGGCACATCTTCCACCGGCCGTTGCAGTGGCCATGGGCCGAGACCGCCGCCGAGGTCGCCCAGTGGGGCGTCGAGACCCCGCATCCTCGAGTGTTGTTGTGCGGGGCGGGTGCTCGACGCGGCGGCGGGGTCAGCGGCATCCCGGGCCGCAACGCCGCTGCCGCGGTACTGGGAGTGGACGCGTTGGGCTGACCGGCTCACCGATCCGACCCGGGCCGCTCAGGTGAAGGTCAGTGCCGAGACGAGTGCCGACACGAGCCTCGGTATCGCAGTTCGATCCGCCGCGGCGCGCGCGGGGTCCAGCTGCCCGATCGACATCCCCCGACAGTCAGGGTCGTGCAGCAGCGTGACCAGGGCCTGTTCGAGGATCGCGATGGTCGGACCGCTGTTGCGTCCGTTCACGTTCTCGGCGATCGGCGCGTCCAGGAAATCGAGCACGTCGACGTCAAGGTGCACCACGAACGGACCGGGGGCGAGAGTGCTGCGGGCGGTGCGGGCCGCATCTCCGGGGTCGTCGCAGAGCGTTCGCTGATCGACGATCGCGAGTCCCAGCTCGGCAACCTGATCGCGTTCCCACCGAGTGGTCTCCCGAGTCACATCCACTCCGAGGTAGACCAGGTCCGACGGGTGCAGCATCGGCGTGCGGTCGATGAGGCCGACCAACTCCGGCGCCGCCCCCTCGACGGCCAACGCGTGCGCCATGCCCATCCAGCTCAGCGAACCCTCCGCCGTCGAGCGCGGGGTGTTGAGATCGAGATGCCGGTCCACGTAGACGATGCGGGGGCGTTCGCCGCCCAGCGCCATCGCGGCACACATCCCGACCGCAGCCGTGCAGCTGCCGCCGAGCACGAGCAGACGCTGCCCGGCTGCGAGCAAGCCGGCAGCAGCTGCGGAGAGTTCCTCGAGTGCATCCGTCTCGCCACCCAGGTTCTGCGCGAACGGGCTCTGCCGGTCGGGAAACCACAACCTTGTCGTCAGATCTCCTACGTCGACGACCTCCGCGCCGGTGGCAGCCAACTGCTCGACGAGGCCGGCGTCTCGCAATGCGGCGGGCGCACGTTCGACGCCCACGCAGTAGGCACCGGCACTACTCGGCGCCCCCAACACCGTGATCTTCACCGAGTCCTCCTGGCGGCCCGGGTCACTCCCCCTCGATCTTCTGCGAGTTCGCCCATCGGCGTCCGGGGTCGCCACCCCATGCATCCCAGGCCACACGTCCGGCCGAGGGAAAACCGTCTTCACCGTTGCTGAACCCGGTGGCGTCCTTGTCCACCTCGTGGCGGGAGAAGTAGTTGCGCATCTTGCGGATCTGCTCGTCGTCGACGTCCTTGCCCTCGGCCAACTGGTGGGCCCGATGGCGGCCGGTGTCGGTGAATCCCTTCCCCGCCTTGCCGTCGTCGATCCATCGAACCGCGCGCTGGGCTGCTTCCTGGACGTCCTTGGGAGGCTTGTGACTCATGTGCCGGGCTCCTGTCGTCGGGTTGTGTCCACCGCGTGCCCCTCGACGACGGCCGTGAAACCCGCGGCCTGTCGCCACCGGGGTCAGCTGTGAACCGGCCACGCGATCTCGGTTGTCCCGCTCTGGCCCGGGATGCCGTCGACATACGTCTCCCTGACCGGCCCGGTCGCACCGATCCCGTGCTCGCTGACGGATCGGCGATGATCTCGTTCTTGGCAGCTGCGGAGGGCGCTGTCAGCGCACGGCGCACCTCCTCGACCGGCATGTCGAGTGACCGGATGGGTGGATCACACGTGCGTCGTCGATCTGCTCGGGTGCGTAGTAGCGATACTGAGTGGCGGCATCGATGCGAGCCGGCTCGAGCAGTCCGACGCGGTGGTAGAACCGCAACGCTTTCGCGCTGAGACGGGTGGCGCGGCCGAAGTCGCCGCCGGTCGTCGAGACATACCTCGACGCGACACCGAGCACAGATCCGACCCGGATCTCCGCGCTGTTCGCCGAGTTCGCCGCCGTCGTCGACGACGGACACACTTACGACGGGCGTGCCGCGATCGCCTCGTGGCGCGCGGCAGTCGCCGACGCGTTCACGTACACGGCCACACTGATGCGTATCGAGCGCGACGGCGACGCCGTCATCGCCATCCAGCGCATCGAAGGCGACTTCCCCGGCGGCAGAGGGGATCTGGCCAACCGGTTCACGGTCGACGCCTGGCGGCCACATCAGCTCGCTACGCATCGAACCGGTGCAGTAGCGGGTCGGGATTCGAACGACCGTCAGAGCCGTTGCGCGACGGTCGGACTCATCTGCTCGTCGTGTTCGGGTTCCAGGCGGGTCCGTCGCGCAGGTAGCGACACGAACGGCGTCGGCCACCAGAACCACCGGCCGGAGAGACGTGCGATCGCCGGCATGACCAGGGTCCGCACGATGAGAGTGTCGATCAGGAGTCCGATGGCGACGGTCGTGCCGATCTGCGCGACATTGTGGGCGTAGCTGGCGAGCATGGCCAGCATCGTGATCCCGAACGTCAGACCTGCCTGCGTGACAACACTTCCCGTGCCGACCATGGCGCGAATCAGTCCGGTGCCGCCGCCGGCCCCGTACTCCTCACGAAAGCGGCTGACCAGCAGCATGTTGTAGTCGGCGCCGACGGCCACCAGGAAGGTGAACGCGATCGGCGCGACCGACCAGTGCAGTGGATTGCCGATGATGCCCTGCCACAGGAACACCGACACCCCCATTGCCGACAGATACGACAGGCCGACGGTCCCGATCACGGCGAGCGCCGCCACCAGACTGCGCAGCAAGAACAGGACGACGCAGAACACGAAGGCGAAGGCGGCGACGACGATGGCGATGAAGTCCTCGTGCGCGAACGACTCGATGTTCAGCAGGGTCCCGCCGGGGCCGCCGATGCTGACGGTGGATCCGGCCAGGGACGTGTCCTTGATCGCGCCCAGGGCAGTCGGGATGACGTGCGCGCTCACGTCCATCGCGTCACGGCTGAATCCCTCACGCTGCGGGGTGACGATCATCCGCGTCGCCTTGCCGTCGTCGGAGAAGTAGTACGGGATACCGCTCTGGAAGAGCGGGCTCTCCAACGCCTGGCTCGGAAGGAAGAATCCGCCGGCAGCGGGACTGCCCGCCGAGTACGCGCCACTGACCTCGTCGAGGAAGTCGGTGATCTCACCCACCTGCGGGAGGAGAGCCCCCAGGGTCGTGCGCAACGGCCCGACCAGCTCACGGATCTGTGTGACCGTGGCGCGCAGCGTCGGGATCTGCTCGGCGGCGGTGGGCAAGGCGCCGCTCAGGGACCGCGTGCCGTTGGCGAGATCCCGGACCGATTCGCGGAGGGCGGGAACGTCGTCGAGAACGGACAGCCCGGTCAGGGCGGTGCGGCACGCGGCGACATCCCCACACTGCGGGATCGACCGGACCAGCCCGCGCATCGGCGCGATCCCCGCCGAGAGTTCGTCGACCTTGGCCAGCGTCGAGTCGCTGGTCTGCTGCAGTTGCGTGGTGGCGTCGGACAGCGACCCCGCGCCGGCCGCCCCTTGCCGCAGCGCGGCGTCGACGCCGTCGATGGCGGTGTCCAGGCGGTCGACCGTTGCGCCGATCGCGTCGAGATCGGTGATCCGATCGCGCAGAAGCGATGTCATCTGCCCGAAGCGGTTGCCGATGTACCCGGCCTGCGAGGTGAGGGTTCCCTGGTCGAGGGTCTGCCCGAGGGGGCGGGTGATGCCCTGGACGGCGTTCACACCGTCGATCGAGGCGACCGCGTCGGTCATCTGCGCGAGTGCGATCAGATCCGCCGAATTGCGCATGTCGTGGTCGGATTCGACGATGAGCACACTCGGCGCCATGATGTTGGGCGGTAGATGCCTGTCTGCCGCAGCGAATCCCACGTTCGCGGGCGAGTCCGCCGGTTGCGCGCGGCGTTCGTTGTAGCTCGGCGCGTACATGGCGAGCGGAAGGATCATGACCGCGAGAACGGCGAGCGCCGCCGCGAGTACCGGACCCGGCCAGCGTGCGACGGTGGTGCCGATGCGGCGCCAGCGTCGCGGTGAGGCCGACTCCCGGGGTTCCACGAAACCCAGTCGGGTCGCGACCGCGAGGACCGCCGGCCCGAGGGTGAGTGCAGCGGCGAGGGTGATGAGAATTGCTATGGTGCAGGGCAATCCCGACGTGCTGAACATGGCGAGTCGGGTTGCCGCCAGGCAGGCCATCGCACCCGCGACCGTCAGCGCCGACGCGACGACGATGTGCTGCACACCGGCCAGCGCGTCGTAATAGGCGTCCTCCCGGTCGCGCCCCTTACGTCGGGCCTCTTGATAGCGGCCCACCAGGAAGATCCCGTAGTTGGTGCCTGCGCCCAGGACGATCACCGCCGACAGCGCCGCGGCGAAGATCGAGACCTTGATGACCTCGTTCTCGGCCAGGAAGGAGATGGTCGCGCGGGCCACCGCCAGGGCCAGTCCCACGCCCAACAGGGGGACCATCGCGGTGACCACAGATCGGTAGACGAGCAGCAGCACGGCGCCGACCAGCAACGCGCACACCGACACCAGCAGGATGATGGAGTCGTTGATGGCCACCATCTCGTCGTTGACGACGGCCGACGGTCCGGTGACGTGAACGTCGATGCCGGGTGGCGGCGTCGACGCGGCGATCGTGTCGCGCGCGGACTGGGTCGACTCCATGGCCAGCGCCGTGCCCATGTTGCCGGCGAGGTTGACCAGCACATAGGCGACATGACCGTCGGAACTCTGCGCCGCCGGGGCGAGATCGGGATTCGACCACAGGTCCATCGCGGAGTTCACGTGTTCGGTGTCCGCGGTCAGCTCGGCCAGGAGTTCGTTGTAGTAGGTGCGGGCTTCCGGTCCCAGCGGTTCGTCACCCTCCATCAGGACGTAGACGAAGTTGTTGCTGCCCCCGCCGCCGAAGTACTCGCCCATCTTGACCAGCGCCTGCACCGACGACGCCTCGTCGGGCAGGAAGGACTGGGCGTGTTCGGTGACCGTCGATTCGAGCTGCGGTACAACGATGTTGAGACCACCGGCGATGAGCAGCCAGATGACGATGACCGGGATCGAGCAGGCGTACAGGAAGCGCGCGAACCGGGGACGCGACGATGCCCCGTCACGGAGCACCTCGCGGTGCACGGGTCGCCGGATCTCCGCGAAGAGCCCGTGCCGAAGGCGCGCGAGCCGCCCGCGTGTGGTGGCCATCTGCCGTTCCCCGTCGTCGGTGCTCATCTACGCCACCGGAACCAGACAGTTGGCGACAGTGCTGCCGTCGGCGCCCGAGCCGGCTTGCCGCGCGCGCTCGAATCCGTTGACCCGCACCGCACATGACACCGTTCCGCGGCCCGATGACTGGGTCAGGACCCCGACGGATGTCGTCAGTTCCCGCGTTCGGAGCACCACCCGCCACGGAACGGACACCTTGTCGTCCACGACCCGCCCGCTGGGCTCGATGTAGGACACCCGCGCGGATGATCCCGCCGGGCCGGTCACCACGTACTCGATCGACTTGTCGCGCACGACGCCCGCCTGCGGCGCCGGGGGTGAGTGCCCGATCGCCCGGTCCGGGATCTCACTCAAACGCAGTTTGCCCACATAGAACGCCGACACCGCCATCACAGCGATGACCACCAGAACGATCCACAGCGAGCCGCCACGTGCACCGGATTTCTTCATCGGACCCCCATCGACATCAGCCCTCGTGCGGTTCGACCTGGACTTTCCCTGGTCTGACCACACTCAGACTGCCAGTGGCAGGGACTCTATATGTGACATCGATCGTTGGCAAGGTTTCGCCCCCTCCTTCCGGGGGTGGTGAGTCACGTCACCAGGCGCGAGCATTGGCTTGTCGCGCAGCGAACAGAGTCTGCCCCTGTGACGGAAGGCGTTGCCCATGAGTACGAGTCGGTTTCCCCTGACCGAGCTCGCCGACCTGCCACCTGACCTTCGTGAACGGATCGAACCCATCGTGTCGAAGTCGGGTTTCGTCCCCAACATCTTCCGCGCACTGGGGCACCGACCAAACGAGTTGCGAGCCTTCTTGGACTACCACGACGTCCTGATGGACCAACCCGGGCCACTGTCGAAAGCCGAGCGCGAACTGGTCGTGGTCGCCTCGTCCGGAGCGAACCGGTGCATCTACTGCGTCGTCGCCCACGGCGCCATTCTGCGTGTGCGGTCCAAGGACTCACACCTGTCCGATCACGTCGCAACCAACCCGGCGGGCGCGAACCTGGATGGTCGGCAGCGCGCGATCGTCGATCTCAGTCTCGCCCTCACCAGGACACCAGAACTGTTCGCGGACAGTGACATGGCCCGGGCTCGGTCAGCGGGGCTCACCGACGTCGAGATCTGGGACATCGGTGCGATCACGGCGTTCTTCGCCGCATCCAACCGTCTCGCACACCTGACGGCGGTCGCACCCAACGACGAGTTCTACTCCATGGGACGGTGACTCGGAGGGTCGGCGAGGCAATCTGGTTCTCGACCCCGCCACTCATCCGACCAGCGGCCCACCGAGTTTCCAGTATCCGAGGAACGCGACGTGATTCTTGTCCATGCCGAGTTCGTGTGTGAGGTACCGACGAATCCGGGTCGTCGTGGTCGATTCACCGGCGATCCAGGCATAGGCGGCCGGGAGCGTGTCCCGGAAGTCGCCGGCATGCCGAGCACCCCAGTCCCGCACCGCTTCTTCGAGCCGTCGGCCCGTGTCGGGCCCGCGGGTGACGTGCTGTATCCGAGCGTGCGGATGTCCCGCACCGACGATGTCGTCGAGTGGGTCGGCGAGTTCGAGCAACACATCCGTGCGGGTGGTGGGCGGCGTGGCGGCAATGATGTTGCCGATCGCCGGCATCGCGGATTCATCACCGATCAGGAGCAACCGATCAGGTGCGTGAGGTGGCTGGTAGTGAATTCCATAACCGGTGCGCCCGACCCGGACGTCCGGCCCGGTGATCACGAGACGGTCGCCGGCCGAACAGGTCAGAGCCCATCGCGAAGCCGGCCCGGCCGGCTCGTGGACGAACACGTCGACATCGATCTCACCCTGGTCGGGACGGATCGCCGACGGGGTGTAAGTCCGCAGCTCGTTCCTGCGATCCGCCGGGAGCTCCTTCCAACGGGTGTACCACTGCTTCGGGTGCGGGGTCGGGTCCTCGAGGAGTCCGAAGTCGGGTTCGGTGCCGTCGACCATGGGCAGGACGAGCTTGATGCGTTGGTCGAGGCCCCAGGGAGCGAAATTCCCCAGCGACGGGTCGAGCAGGGTGACGCGGATGAAGTTCGGCGAGATCCGTTGTGTGCTTGCGACTGTCACCGGGAATGCGCTGTACTCCCACGGTCGGGTCGATTCGATCGACTGCGTCATTGTGCTGCCTCCACGTGCGGGATGGATCCGACGGGCATCGGACGGGGTACGACGAGGGGCCCGCCGGTGATGGGGTCGGCGATGACGACATTGGGCAGGTCATAGATTTCTTCGACCCGTTGGCTGGTGACCACCTCCGCGGGTGGGCCTGCCGCGAGGATCTCACCCTCCCGCATGGCGATGATGTGATCGGCGTACCGGGCTGCGTGATTGAGGTCGTGCAGGACCGCGATGACGGTACGTCCCTGGCGGTTGAGATGCGCGAACAACTCCATGAGCTCCACCTGGTGGGCGATGTCGAGAAATGTTGTCGGCTCATCCAGGAGGAGAAGATCGGTCTCCTGCGCCAACACCATGGCCACCCAGATGCGTTGGCGTTGCCCGCCGGAGAGCTCGTCGACGCGTCGCGGGGCGAGATCGACAGTCCCCGTGGCCTCGAGCGCGTCGAGGACCGCCTGCTCATCGGCACTGCTCCATTGCCGCAGCAGACCCTGGTGCGGATATCGCCCCCGCGCAACGAGATCGGCGACGGTGATCCCGTCCGGCGCGATCGCGGACTGTGGGAGCAGACCGAGGCGCCGCGCCACGTCTTTCGCCGGCCGGCTCGAGATCGCCTTGCCGTCGAGGATCACCTGCCCGCACGTGGGCGCGAGAAGTCGTGACAGGCCACGGAGAAGTGTGGATTTGCCACACGCGTTCGGGCCGATGATCACGGTGAACGACCGGTCCGGGATCGACGCACTCAGCCCGGCGATGATGGTCTTGCCGTCGTAGCCGAGGGTCACGTCGTCGGCGCGCAACCGCACGGAGCCCTCGGTCGACGTGCGGGGCCGGTTGCCGGATGTGGGTGAGTGTTTGTCAGGCACGGCGACGGATCTCCTGGATGATCATGGCGACGAGGTAGATGCCTCCCACCGAGACGGTGACCACCCCGACGGGCAACGTCACGGGCAGAACGTGCTGGGCGATCACATCGGACGCCAGCAGCAACAGTGCCCCCACGAGCGCCGATATCGTCAGCGACAGATACGGAGTCGCGGACAGTCGTCGTGCGATCTGCGGGGCCGCGAGGGCGATGAAGGCGACCGGCCCGATGACCGCGGTCGCCGCGGACACGAGTGTGACGGCGCTGAGCAGTACCACTGTGCGAACGAGGGCGGGGCGGGCCCCGGTGGCCGCGGCCACGTCGTCACCGAGGTCGAGCTGCCGCATCCGCGGCGTCAGGACCGCCAGCACCATCACCGGGACGATCGCCACGCCTACGGCGCCGATCAAAGGCGTTGCGGTGACACCGTTGAGGCTCCCCGCACCCCAGGCGGAGGCGAACATCGCGGTGTCCAGCTCGACCTCGAGGAGCATCCACGTGTTGAGCGACGCCAGCATCGCCGCCACCCCGATGCCGGTGACGATGAGGCGGAAACCCTGCAATCCACCCTTGTAGGCGAGCATCCAGATGACTGCCGCGGTCACCACACCACCGACGACCGCTCCGGCTGTGATCTGCGACCAGCTCGCCGAGAACACCACAACGGTGACGAGCATGCCGGTGAACGCCCCGTTGGACAGACCCAGAATGTCCGGACTGACCAACGGGTTCCGGGTCACCGTCTGGAAGATCGCGCCGGCCACCGCCAGTAGTGCGCCGAGAATGATCGCGGCAAGGGTGCGTGCCAGTCGCCATTCGAAGACCACGGTGCGATCGAGCGCGTCGCCCCCGCCCAGCAGGGTCTCGACGACGGCAAGTGGCGACAACGGATAGGTTCCCAGCCCGAGTGCGACGACACCGAGGACGACGACGGCGAGACCGAGGCCGACACCCACGGCCACGCTGCGCGCCCGCACCGGCATCGCGTACGGACCGACGCCGATCACCCGCCGTCGGTAACCGACGTCGATCAACCCGGTGCCGGTCATGACAGCGTGCTCGCTCTCTGCCGCCGAACCAACAGGATCAGTACCGGCGCCCCGACGAACGCCGTGACGATGCCGACCGGAATCTCTGCCGGCGAGATGAGGATTCGCCCCAGCACGTCGGAGAGGAGGACGAGCACCGGCGCCAGGACCACCGACGCCGCCAGGATCCTGCGCTGGTCCACCCCGAACAACCACCGCGCCACATGCGGAACCATCAGTCCCACAAAGGCGATCGGCCCGGCGAGCGCGGTCGCGGTGCCTGCCAGAACCGTCACCGACGCGATGACGCCGATGCGGAGGGCGCGCACGTTCGCCCCCTGCGCCCGCGCGACATCCTCGCCCAGCGCGAGCGCATTCAACCCGGCGGCCAGCACGAACGCCGCGAGCAAGGCGACCGCTACGAGCGGCACGGTCGGGGCCAGCACATCCAGCCCGCGACCGACCAGCGAGCCCGCATTCCACGAACGCATGTGCTCGAAGGCATCCGGATTGCTCAGCGTCATACCCGTGGTCATGCCGGAGAACACCGCGCCCAGCGCCACGCCGGCCAGGGTGAGGCGCACCGGGTCGGCCGAACCGCGGCCCGACGAACCGATGACATACACCCCGAGCGTGACCACCAGTGCCCCCAGAAGCGCCAGCCAGACCGAGGTGAGAATGCTCTGCAACCCGAAGAACGCCACTCCGACCGCAACCGCGAACGCAGCGCCCGCGTTGACTCCCAGGATGCCCGGGTCGGCGAGCGGATTACGGGTGAACGCCTGGATCAACGCGCCGGCGGCGCCGAGTGCCGCCCCCACCACCAGGCCGACGGCCGTACGCGGGATCCGCAGCTCCATGACCACGTACCGCGCCTCGGGCGAACCGCCACCCCGGAGAACCTCGAGCACCGCTGCCGGTGTGATCGAGTTCGACCCGATCATCAGCGACATCGCCACCGCAACAATGAGAAGAAGCGCCACACCCATCAGGCCGATCGACGTCGGCAAGGCCCGCAGCATCCGTTCGGACGCCGCGTTCTCGCTGCCGGTGCCGGCGGGTGCGTCGATCAACGACGACATCAGGGTTTCTGGAGGAACCGCTCGATGTCGTCGAGAACAAGTGCGCCGCCCTTGAGCCCGACTCCCGAGATCCAATAGCTGGTGTCCACCAATGTCACCGACGGAAACGCAGCCCGGTTCTGGGTGATGGCAGCAGGGATCGTCGACGGGTCGTCGACATCACTCGTCGTGATGAACACGTCGTCGGCCACCGCCTGCCGGATGTTCTCCGGCGAGATGTCGGCCTGCAGACCGTCTTCCCATTCGCGGTCGGGGATCGTGTACCCCACACACTGCAGGGTCCCGCCGGCGAAGCTGGTCGGTCCGTACAGGCTCAGTGTCGTCTCGTCGCGCGGCCGGATCAGATTCGCTGTCTCGCCCTCGACGTCATACGTGTCCTTGATCTGGGCGCACCGCTCGTTGAAGCCGTTCAGCAATTCTTGCGCTTTGTCCTTGCGGCCCAACGCCTGCCCGACCAGGAGGACGTTCTCCTGCCAGGGGTCCGCCTGCGACGCCATGAAGACCGTCGGCGCGATCGACTCGAGCTGGTCGTACAGTTTGGAATGACGAGACTCGGTACCCAGGATCAGGTCCGGCTTCAAGGCGGCGATCGATTCCAGATCGGGTTCCGGCACCGTTCCGACCGGCTCCACCCCATCGACGCCCAGATACTTCGGAATCCCCGCCACGTTGCTGGCCACCGCGGCGCCCACCGGCGTCACCCCGAGCGCGACCGCGGTATCCAGTTCCACCGGCTCGAGCACGACGACCCGCTGCGGATTCTTCGGAACGTCTGCCGTGCCCCGGGCATGCTCCACACTCTGTGTTCCGCCACCGGCAGCCGAGTCGTCCTCGCCGTCCGACTGAGACGAGCACCCCGCCAATCCCACGACGATCGCCGCCGCCAGCACCACTCCACGTCGAACCACGGACGCACGCATGCAACAAGCCCTTTCACGAATCGGCGCTGCCGAGAGCGGCACCGGTCAACCCCGACCCTGCCAGTTAGCGCATCCTAACCTAACGGGTCGTGGCGGCAGTGAGGGGTCCGAGACGTGCCTCGAGCACGTGCCCCGGCGACCTCGAGTCCGCCAACTCACCCGCATGGGTGGGACATAATCGCGGACATGCAGAAGCCGGCTTGCCCGATCCGACGCCGGACCACACCCGAGGTCCGGGAGGCGCTGCTCGTCGCGGCCGTCGCCGAGCTCGACGAGGCCGGTCCGGAGAAGGCGAGCCTCCGCGCCATCGCTCGCCGCGTGGGAATCACCCATCAGTCGGTGGCCCACCACTTCGCCGATCGCCGTGCGCTGTTCACGGCGGTGGCCGTGCAGGGGTTCGACACCCTGCACGCCGAGCACACCCGTGCGCTCGAACAGCTGCCCGGCAATGCGCCGCTCGGAGAGGCGGTGGCCACTCTGGGCCAGGTCTACGTCCGGTTCGCGCGCGACCACCGCGCCGCGGTCGGCCTGATGATGGGTTCACGCCTGGTCGACAACAAGGCCCCGGAGCTGGTCGCGGCGCGGGCACGGGCGTGGGAACTCCACATGCGCACGGTCTCCGACGCCGCGGATGACGGCTGGGGCGGCGGAGTGCCCGGCAATCTCATCGCGATCGCGACCTTCGCGATGGCGCACGGGCTGGCCTCGCTGGAGACCGACTTCGCCACCGAGCTGCCCGACGGCATCAGGGTCGAGGACCTGCTGTCGTTGGTCAACGCCGCGATCATCACTCCCCCGCGTCACGATTCCTGAACCGCGGCCCGTCGACCCTGGTCCGTCAGAACAGGTGGGCCCTGCGACCCGCCGTGGCGCGGGCAGGGTGCGCAGGCCGATCGACCTGGCCGGTCGGGTAGGTGATCAACCTGGCCAACTCGGTTGCAACGTTGCGCGACTTAGTGTCGGGCGTCACATCTTCTTGGACCAGAGTTGCCCGGAGCACCGAGTGGCTGGCCCCTGAGTAAAGGGAGGCCATCATGGCCATCGACGATTCGGCGAGCGCGCACCACGCCGGGGGTGCGGACAGCCATTCGGAGTCTCCGGACTATCTGGCAAGACGCCAGCTCAAGGGCGGGACCGCGGGGTGGTTGCTGCTCGCCGGCCTGGGCGTGAGTTACGTGGTCTCCGGCGACTACTCGGGGTGGAATTTCGGACTGGCACAGGGCGGTTTCGGCGGGCTCGCGATCGCCGCGGTGGTGATCGCGGCCATGTACCTGTGCCTCGTGCTGGGAATGGCAGAACTGTCCTCGGCCCTCCCCGCGGCCGGTGGCGGTTACACGTTCGCGCGCCGCGCCCTCGGTCCATGGGGCGGCTTCGCCACGGGCACAGCGATTTTGATCGAGTACTCGATCGCACCGGCCGCGATTGCCACGTTCATCGGCGCCTACGTCGAATCATTGAACCTGTTCGGGATCACCGACGGTTGGTGGGTCTATCTGGCCGTCTATGCGATCTTCATCGGGATTCACCTGTCGGGCGCCGGTGAGGCATTGAAGGTGATGTTCGCGATCACCGCGATTGCGCTGATCGGCCTGGTGATCTTCGCGATCACCGCGATCGGGCACTTCGAGGTCGGCAATCTCACCGACATCGCACCGACCGACGCAGCCGGGGCGTCATCGTTCCTGCCGTTCGGTTACCTCGGCATCTGGGCGGCGATTCCGTTCGCGATCTGGTTCTTCCTGGCCATCGAGGGCGTGCCGCTCGCAGCCGAGGAGGCCGCCGATCCCGAACGCAACGTGCCGCGGGGCATCATCGCCGCGATCAGCGTTCTGCTCGTCACCTGCGTGACCGTGCTGTTCCTCACCACCGGCGCGGGTGGCGCAGGGCCGATGTCGGAGTCGGGCAATCCGCTCGTCGAGGCACTCGGGGATTCGTCGATGGCGAAGGTGGTCAACTACATCGGACTGGCCGGGCTGATCGCGAGCTTCTTCTCGATCATCTACGCATACTCGCGACAGTTGTTCGCGCTCTCGCGCGCAGGTTATCTGCCGCCCGTGTTGTCGGTGACCAACAAGCGCAAGGCGCCGACCCTGGCGCTGATCGTGCCCGGCATCATCGGTTTCCTGCTGTCGCTGACCGGGAAAGGTGACCTGCTGCTGAACATGGCCGTTTTCGGCGCGGCGTCGAGCTACGTGCTGATGATGGTCAGTCACATCATCCTGCGGCGGCGGGAACCCGACATGAATCGCCCCTACCGCACCCCCGGTGGCGTCGTCACCACCGGCTTCGCCCTCGTCGTCGCACTGATCGCCGTCATCGCGACGTTCCTGGTCGACGTGGTCGCAGCATTGTGCTGCCTCGGTGTGTTCGCCTTGTTCATGCTGTACTTCGCGCTGTACAGCCGCCATCACCTGGTGGCCAACTCTCCTGACGAGGAGTTCGCCGCCCTCGCCGAAGCCGAGGAGGATCTCCGATGAGCTACACCCAGACCATCTCGGGCACGACATACACATTCGACGGGCTGGTCGACCTGATGGCCAAGGCCACCCCCCGTCGCTCCGGCGACGAACTCGCCGGGTGCGCCGCCGAGTCCGATGCCGAACGTGCAGCTGCGGCTTGGCAACTCGCCGACCTCCCGCTGACGACCTTCCTCGAAAATCCCGTCGTTCCCTACGAGACAGACGAAGTCACCAGACTGATCATCGACACCCAGGACCGCCGCGCGTTCCAGGCGGTCGCACACCTCACCGTCGGCGGCCTTCGAGACTGGTTCCTGGAAACCGCGGTCCGGAAGGACAGCGCCGCCCGAATCGCCGCGGTCGCACCGGGACTGACACCAGAGATGGTTGCCGCGGTGTCGAAGATCATGCGCAACCAGGACTTGATCCTGGCCGCGTCGGCAGCAACGGTCTCCGCAGCATTCCGCACGACCGTCGGACTGCCCGGACGCATCTCCACCCGCCTACAGCCCAACCACCCCACCGACGATCCCCGCGGCATCGCCGCAGCAACCCTGGACGGACTGCTGATGGGGTGCGGGGACGCGGTCATCGGGATCAACCCGGCAACCGACTCGCCTCACGCCACCTCCGACCTGCTGCACCTGCTCGACGACATACGGCAACGCTTCGGAATTCCGATGCAGTCCTGCGTCCTGTCCCACGTCACCACCACGATCGAGATGATCGACCAAGGCGTGCCGGTCGACCTCGTGTTCCAGTCCATCGCCGGCACCGAGAAGGCCAACAGCAGCTTCGGGATCGACATCTCGATCCTGCGCGAAGCCAACGAGGCCGCACGGTCGCTGCATCGCGGCACGGTCGGCGACAACCTCATGTATCTCGAAACCGGGCAGGGGTCGGCGCTCTCCGCGAACGCTCACCTGGGGACCGGCGGCAAACCCGTCGATCAGCAGACCCTGGAGGCGCGCGCCTACGCAGTGGCCCGCATCCTCGAACCCCTGCTCGTCAACACGGTCGTCGGATTCATCGGGCCCGAATACCTCTACGACGGAAAGCAGATCATCCGGGCCGGCCTCGAGGACCACTTCTGCGGCAAGATCCTCGGCCTCCCCATGGGCGTGGACGTCTGCTACACCAATCACGCCGAAGCAGACCAGGACGACATGGACACTCTGCTGACCCTGCTCGGCGTTGCCGGGGCGGCCTTCGTCATCGCGGTCCCGGGCGCCGACGATGTCATGCTCGGCTATCAGAGCCTGTCGTTCCACGACGCGCTGTATGTTCGCCGCGCACTGGGCCTTCGCCCTGCCCCGGAGTTCGAGACCTGGCTCGCCGGGCTCGGCATGGTCGACCCCGACGGACGCATCCTGCCCGTCGATCTGGACACCTCACCCCTGCGATCACTGACCGTGGCCCGATGAACGCCTCCTCCCGGCCGGCGCAGGACCCCTGGGCCGAGTTGCGGCAGACCACACAGGCGCGCATCGGACTCGGCCGGGCGGGGAACTCGCTCCCGTCGCAGCGGGTGCTCGAGTTCAAGGCCGCCCACTCCGCCGCCCGCGATGCCGTTCACGAACCACTCGACGTCGCCGCCCTCACCGAGCAGATCAGCGACGTCGACATCGAGCCGGCGTTGCATGTCTCCAGCAGAGCCGGGTCCCGCGGTGAGTATCTACGACGACCCGACCTCGGACGGCAGCCCGACGACCTCTCACATCTGCCCGAGACCGGCTCGGACGTCGGGATCGTGCTCGCCGACGGTCTGTCGCCGCGCGCGCTCGTCGACCACGGACGCGGACTGCTCGCGGCGCTCATCGACGAGTTGGGCTCGCGGTTCTCGATCGCGCCCCCGGTGATCGCCACCCAGGCCCGGGTCGCCCTGGGTGATCACATCGGCGAAGCCCTCGGCGCGCAGACGATCATCGTGATCATCGGCGAACGTCCCGGTCTGTCGGTCGCGGACAGCCTGGGGATCTACCTCACCCACCTCCCCCGACCGGGGCGCAGCGATGCCGACCGGAACTGCATCTCCAACATCCACCCGCCCGGCGGGCTCGACTACACGACCGCGGCCGCCATCACCGCATCCCTCGTCGACGGCGCCCGCAAACTCGGACGATCGGGAGTCGCACTGAAGGACACCTCACGCGCCCAACTCGCCGAAGGCGGTGCGGGCGTTCTCGAGCACGCCGATGAGACCGTGGACAACGTCGAGTAGACGGTCTCGTCGCGCCGTCAGAGCATGTGCACCTTGCGGTAGATGCGCGCCGCGGGCCGGGTGAGCAGGCCGACGTCGTCGAGAAAACCCATCAGGTGCGCGCAGCCCGAGCGGACCATCGATTGGAAGTGGTGGTTGCGGCGCATCTCCCCCACGGCGCGACGGTGGTCCAAGCCGGCGTCGGCGTAGGCCTTGGGACGGACGAGACTGACCAGGATGTACGACACCGCCATCGCGGTGATCACCGAACTGAACTGTCGTCGAAGCCAATTGGCGTCCTGCATCGACTGGCGGACCTCTTCGCGAGCAAATCGCATGTGCCGGGATTCTTCCAGGACGTGGATCTCGTTGACGGTCCGCACGAGCGGCAGCACCCGGTCGTCGCGCATGCACCCGCGCTGCAGCACGTCCAGGACCTCCTCCGCGGCAAGGATTCCGGCGTAGGCGACTTCGCTGCCGGCAACCCGCATGAACAGCTTGCCGAAGCGACCCAGGCGCGGGTGCGGCGTATAGCTGGTCCCGGTCAGCTTGTACGACGTCTTGGCGAACATCAGCGAGTGCCGGCACTCGTCGGCGACCTCGGTCAGCGCGAACTGGAACTCCGGCCGGTGGTAGTCCCCGAGGTACTGGTCGCGGATCACCATCTCCTGCAGCATCATCTCGAACCAGATGCCGATGCTCATGATCGAGGCTGTCTCGTGCCTCGTGAGGGCGATCCGCTGCTGCTCGGTCATCTCGTCCCAGTACGCGGTGCCGTACAGCGTCGACCATTCCGGGCTGCAGCCGTACTTGCCCGGGTCGAGCGGCGCCTCCCAGTCGATCTCCGTCAGCGCATTGCGCGACAACCGCGCGGCCGACGCCAGCAGTCGCTGCGACACCTCGTCGATCCCGTCGTCGGAACGGGTCACATCACTGAGCGCTTCCATGCCGGACTCCTCGTCGTACGCGGGACTGCGTCTGTGATGCATGCCACCACGGATCGTGCCATCAGTCAATGGTTCGTTTCCTGATGGCACCGACGGGCCTCGTGTCCACCGGTGCGCCTCCCGGACCCGGCCCCGGCATGACGGTCGGTGGGCACCTCGCCCAGGTACCCTCTCTAGCGATGTCTACTGAAGAGTTGCTGCCGATCACGACCCGCAAGCTCGTGGGCTGGTCTCGCACCACCCCGATCGAGGGTCATGTCCTGTCCACGCCGTACCCCGAGGTCATCGCCGAGGCCGTGGCCCGCGTGGCCGACGACAACGCGGACAAGCCGGATTACCTCAAGCGCGGCGTCATCGCCCGTGGACTCGGTCGCTCCTACAACGAGTCGGGCCAGAACAGCGGCGGCCTCACGATCGACATGACGCCACTGACCAGGATCTATGCCATCGACGACGAATCGGCCACCGTCGATGTCGATGCCGGCGTCTCCCTGGACGCGCTCATGCAGGCAGCGCTCCCGCACGGCCTGTGGGTGCCGGTTCTTCCGGGCACCCGCCAGGTGACGGTGGGCGGCGCGATCGCGCACGACATCCACGGCAAGAACCACCACAGCCAGGGCAGCTTCGGCAATCATGTCGTCGAGATGCAACTCCTCGTCGCCGACGGACGGGTCCTGACCCTGACCCCGGGCGGCTCGGCCGACGATCCCACCGGCGAACTCTTCTGGGCGACCATCGGCGGCATCGGACTGACCGGGATCGTGTTGCGGGCGACGATCCAGATGAAGCGCACCGAGAGCGCGTACTTCATCGCCGACACCGCTCGTACCGGCTCGCTGCAGGAAACCATCGACCTGCACCTCGAGGACGGCTTCGAGAACGGGTACGAGTACGCCTCGGGCTGGTTCGACACCATCAGCGCACCGCC
This sequence comes from Gordonia terrae, assembly GCF_001698225.1. Classification (NCBI taxonomy): domain Bacteria; kingdom Bacillati; phylum Actinomycetota; class Actinomycetes; order Mycobacteriales; family Gordoniaceae; genus Gordonia; species Gordonia terrae. Next base: position 372,662 of record NZ_CP016594.1, on the reverse strand, counting down.
CAAGCTGGGCCGCGGCACCTTCTCGCGGGGCAACCTCGCCCGCGTCGACGAACTGCCGGAGAAGTACCGGGACAACCCGCTGTCGTTCAACAACAAGCCGTTGGTCCGGTTCCCCGACATCTTCCCGCGCGGGCTCGCCAACAAACTCAGCTTCTCCGCGGTCGGCGAGGCCTACTACCGGATCGGACCGCCGAGCGAGGGCAAGGTCAAAAATCTCGCGCAGTTCTATCACATGCTCGACGTGTTCGGTGACTGGAACAACGCGTACGGACGCGGTGGCGGCTTCTGCCAGTACCAGTTCATCGTCCCGACCGGCAACGAGGGCGAGTTCACCGCACTCATCGAGGACATCCAGGCGTCGGGCCACGTCAGCTTCCTCAACGTCATCAAGCTCTTCGGCGAGGGCAACCGGGCGCCCCTGAGCTTCCCGTTCAAGGGCTGGAACGTCTGCCTCGACTTCCCCGTCAAGGCCGATCTCGCCGAGTTCCTCAACGAGCTCGACCGCCGCGTCATGTCGATGGGCGGCCGCCTCTACACCGCCAAGGACTCGCGCACGTCGGCGGAGAACTTCCACGCCATGTACCCGGAGATCGACGAGTGGATCGCCACGCGTCGTCGGATCGACCCCAACCGGGTGTTCATGTCGGACATGGGCCGGCGACTCGAACTCGCCTGACTCCCAGCCTTTCCGACGCACCCCACCGACCTGCACGTCATCGAAAGCGAGTACACATGTTGAACGCCGTGGGCGCCCCGCAGTCCATCCTGGTCCTGGGCGGCAGCTCCGAGATCGGGCTCGCCATCACCGCCGAGTACCTGACCAAGGGCCCGGCGCGGGTCATCCTCGCCACCCTGCCGGGTGATCCCACCGCCGCCGCGGCCGTGGCGAAGGCCAAGAACGCCGGCGCCACCGAGGTCACCCAGATCGACTTCGACGCCCGCGCCACCGACACCCACCGGGCCGTCATCGACAAGGCATTCGCCGACGGCGACGTCGACGTCGCGATCGTCGCCTTCGGCATCCAGGGCGACGACGAACAGGCCTGGCAGGATCACGGCCTCGCCGTCGCCGAAGCCGAGATCAATTACACCGCAGCGGTGTCCGTCGGCGTGCTGCTCGGTGAGAAGTTCAAGGCCCAGGGACACGGTCAGATCATCGCCATGAGTTCGGTCGCCGGCGAGCGCGTCCGTCGCAGCAACTTCGTGTACGGGTCCACCAAGGCCGGCCTCGACGGGTTCTACCTCGGACTCGGAGAGGCGCTGCGCCCCTTCGGTGCTCGCGTCCTCGTCATCCGTCCCGGCCAGGTGCGCACCCGGTTGTCGGCGCATGTCAAGGAAGCGCCGCTCACGGTCGACAAGGAAGATGTGGGGCGCCTGGCCGTGGCCGCGGCCACCAAGGGCAAGGAGATCGTCTGGGTGCCGGGACCGTTCCGCTACATCATGATGGTGCTGCGTCACATCCCGCGGCCGATCTTCCGCAAGCTGCCGATCTGATCCCAGTCGACGATGACGCATCCCGCCACCACTGACAGCTCCGACGCCACAGCAACAATCGACGGCGACGCCCAGGGCCGGCCCGGAACGACTGCCGGTTACGGGCGGACGGCACTGTCACTGCTGATCGCCGTGGTGGTCGGCGGGGTGGTGTCGATGGCGGGACTGACGGCCATCGGAACCGTCGACTGGCCGGCGTTCAACTCCTCCAACGTGACCCGGTCGCTGACGACCGCCGGGCAGGTGCTCGCCATCGCCATCCTGGTGGTGGCCGCACTGCTCTACCGGTACGGCAAGGGACGCCTGCTGGTGCCGGCGCTGTCCGCGGCCGCGATGTCGGGATTCGTCACCGTCACCATCGGAATGCCGCTGGGCGCAACACGTCTCTACCTGTTCGGATTGTCGGTCGATCAGGAGTTCCGCACCGAGTACCTCACCCGGATGACGTCGAGCCCGCACCTCGCGGACATGACCTACACCGACCTGGCGCCCTATTACCCGGCCGGCTGGTTCTGGTGGGGTGGCCGCTTCGCCAACCTGCTCGGCCAGCCCGGCTGGGAGGCCTACAAGACGTGGGCGATCGTGTCGATGTCGGTCGCGGCAGCCGTGGGCGTCATCCTGTTCATTCGCATGTTCGGCGCGGATCGCGGTGTCGCGCTCGGGCTCGCGGTCACGACCGTCACTCTCCTGTATGCCTCGCCGGAACCGTACGCCGCAATTCTGGTGCTGATCGGCGTGCCGATGCTGATCACCCTGACCTACGCGCTGCGCGGGCGAACGCGAGCCGCCGACGGACCGGTGGGCCCGCTGTTCGGCGCGACGAGCTGGCCTGCCGTGGCGGCATCCGGTGTGTTCCTGGGTATCTCGGCCGCGACCTACACGCTCTACACCGGGTTGTTCGCCCTCACCGCCGTCCTCTTGGCCGGCTACTTCGCTGTGCAGGGATGGCTGGGCGCGTCGAACAAGGCCACTCCATCGGCGACCGTCACGAGCCGACGACGCGGCGTGGTGCTCGCGGTGGTCGGTCGCCTGGTCGCCGTCGGGGTCATCTCCGGACTGATCGCACTGCTGGTCTGGGCGCCCTACCTCTGGGCGCGCCTGACCAATACCCCCGCCAGCGGGGGGACCGCCGAACACTATCTGCCCGAGCGCGGTTCGGTGTTGCCGCTCCCGATGTTCGGCCTGGATCTCGTCGGCGCCATCACGATGATCGGCCTCCTGTGGATCCTGGTGCGCTTCCGCACACGCACCGTCGCCCTGGCGATGGGCGTCACGGTCGTCACGGTCTACCTGTTCTGTCTGCTGTCGATGCTGATGACCGCACTGGGCACCACCCTGCTCTCGTTCCGCCTCGAGCCCATCCTGGTCGCCACCCTGAGCGCGGCCGGGGTCTTCGGCGTCGTCGATCTCACGCACTGGGCAGTGCGCCGGTTCGGCGACGTGCGCGTCGTCGTGGGGGCACTCGCCGTTCTCTCGGCCATCGCGATGGCACAGAGCATCCCGGGCCATCTGGGGACCGAGATCACCACCGCCTACACCGACACCGACGGCTACGGCGAACGCGCCGATGCCCGCCCGGCCGGCGCCGAATCGTATTTCGCGGAGCTGGACACACTGATCCGTGAGCAGACCGGCAAGCCGCGCACCGACAACGTCGTTCTCACCGCCGATTTCGGGTTCCTGTCGATCTACCCCTACTGGGGTTTCCAGGGACTCACCTCCCACTACGCGAATCCGCTCGCCGAATTCGACAAGCGCGCAGCGGCGATCGCGCGATGGGCGGAGAGCGAGAACGCCGACCAGCTCGTCGACGCCCTCGACCGCTCGCCGTGGACTCCGCCGAATGTCTTCCTGTTCCGGTACAGCGCAGACGGTTACACACTCCGTCTCGCCGAGGACGTCTATCCCAACGACCCCAACGTGAAGCGCTACACGGTCACCTTCGACCCCACGGTCTTCGACGACCCGCGCTTCGAGGTCACAGAGCGCGGCCCGTTCGTCCTCGTCGTCCGGAAGTGATCACGATGCGGCTCCCGTTCGGCACCTCGCGTCCGATGACGATCACCCGGGTCGACGGCGATTCCTCGACGACGCACTTCGTCTCCACCGACGTCGTGAACTGGATCCTCCTGGAGGAGGACGGTGAACTGACGCTGATCGACGGCGGTTACCCGGGGCAGGCCGGTCAGGTCGTCGAATCCATCGAGCGGATCGGCCGCACGCCCGAGGATGTGCGCGGCGCACTGCTCACCCACGCCCACGTGGATCACCTCGGCGGCCTCGTGAAGCTGCAGGCGCAGTACGGGTTCGACGTCTACATGGACGCGGTCGAGGTGGATCACGCGCTGCGCCACCACCTTCAGCAGGCCAATGCACTCGACCTCGCCCCGCAGGTCGCGAATCCGCGACTATGGGCATGGCTCGCCAAGACCACTCCGCTCGGTGTCCTCAGCCGCGCGGGCCTGGCACGGGCGTCGGGTTTCCCCGTCGACGCCGCCGTCGACGAGCGGCAACCGCTCGATCTCCCGGGTGCGCCCGTCCCCGTCGCGAGTCCCGGCCACACCGACGGCCACAGCGCCTACCTCGTCGCCGACGGCCGCGCCCTGGTATCCGGCGACGCGCTCGTGAGCGGACACGAGATCTCGACGATCACCGGCCCACAGTGCATCCCGTCGCTCTTCCAGCACGACGAACCCACGGCTCGACGCAGCGTCGAACGATTCACCGAGCTCGAGGCCGACATACTGCTTCCCGGCCACGGACCGATCCATCGCGGCGGAGTCGCCACGGCCGCACGTGAGGCGCTGTCGCGCTGACGCGGACGGCCTCGACTCCGCCCGATCTGAGGTTCCCTGGTAAGGATCTCTGCGCCGCCGACGTTGGAGATGCGCATGAACGTTCCCCGAGATGCCCTCGACCCTGAACTGCTGAAGATCGTCGCCGATCACCAGCAGTCGATCCTCATCACGCTCCGGCGTGACGGACGACCACAATCGTCCAACGTCGTTCATGTCTGGGAGCCGGAGACCGAGTCTGCGCTGATCTCGGTCACGGCGCCGCGCGCGAAGTCGCGCAACGTCGAGCGTGATCCCCGGGTCAGTCTCCATGTCCTCGGCGACGGATTCTTCTCGGGTTACGCCGTGGTCGAGGGCACGGGCTCGTTGAGTCCGGTGGCGGCGGCTCCGGACGACGCGACCGTCGACCACCTGGTCGCCTGGTATCGGGCGTTTCGCGGTGAGGATCATCCGGATTGGGACGAGTATCGGGCCGCGATGGTGCGCGAACAGCGGCGACTGCTGCGCGTGCGGGCCGAGCGACTCTACGGAATGACCCGCCTACCGCGCTGACCGCCGCCACCGGACCAGGGTGCGACGCCGCTACTACTCGAAGCCCACGAAGGTGGTGGCCTCTTCGACCGACTTGCGCTCGGAGATCACCGAGTTGGCCGGAAACGTATCATCGGGCCAGCCCAGCGCGATGCTCTTCATGATCACCTGGTCGTCCGGAATCCCGGCGTGTTCTCTGACCACGGGTGACTGCATGATGCCTTGACTGTTGATGACCGCGCCCAGACCGCGGGACCAGGCGGCGTTGACCAGTGCGGTCGAGACCGCCCCGCAGTCGAATGGCGTGTCGTCGCTGCCGTCGAGGATGCGGTCGTAGGTCACGATCACGCACACCGGGGCATCGAATTGGCGGAAACCGCGCAGCACCCAGTCCTGCCGCATCTCGGTGTCCTCGCGCGCGATGCCCATGGCACCGAACAGCTGCTTGGCGACCTGGACCTGGCGGTCGCGGTGCGGGCCGGTGAACTTCTCCGCACCTGTCCGGAACTCTCGCGAATGAGGGACACCCGCGAGATTGCGCTCGGTGTTACCGGCGCGGATGCGATCGAGCGGCTCGCCGGTGATCACGTGGAAGTTCCACGGCTGCGTGTTCATCGACGACGGTGCCCGCATCGCGAGAGCGAGGATCTCCTCGATCAGTTCCCGGGGGACCGGGTCCGGCGTGAACCCGCGAATGCTGCGACGCCCCAGAACCACTTCGTCGTACTGCATCGTCGATCTCTCCTCGCACAAGTCGAACGACCCGATCATCGTCGACGGACCGGCGCTGAACACAGTGTCCGGCGACCAGTGAACAGGTTACATTCGGCGATCTCGGGCGTTGGGACGACGCTGTGCGCAGGCTCCCGGTCGTGCTGCATCGCGCAACTAAAGGTAGGTTTACCTAGCAAGCTGGCGGGGCCGGAGGAGGGGCCGAGTCCCGCACGGCGTGGCACCGTTGCCCGGGCTCGAGTTCCCGTGGCCCGTCCATGACCGTCGACGTTCCCGCCTCCGCGGAAGTTTGAGGACATGACCAGCCAAAACCCTCTCGAGACACGTCCGACTCACCCCGATGGTGCGGTCGTCACCGACCTCCCGGGCACCGGCACCGCGCGCACCGCTGCCGCCCGCTGGCGAGCGGTGGCCGCGGCCCGTGGCGACGCGATCGCGATCCGGACGCCCGAGCAGTCCATCACCTTCGCGGATGCCGCCAGACGAGTCGACGACCTCACGCGCACGATCACCGCGACGACCGACTCGGGCCGACCCGTCGCAGTGGAGATCGAATCCGACATCGACTCGGTCATCGCGATGCTCTCCGTGCTGTGCTCCGGGCGGCCCCTCGTCCTCATCGACCCGTTCCTGCCACCGGACCGACGCGACGTCGTGCTGGAACGCTCCGGTGCGCAACTGCTGGACACCTACGCCGAGGCCGAGCCCTCGCGAACTGACGTCGTCGAGCCAGGACCGAGCGATCCGGCGGTCCTGCTGTTCACCTCGGGATCGACCGGAACCCCCAAAGGCGTTGTGCTGTCGCAGAAGATGCCGGTCAACCATGCCCGGGACGGCCGCCGTTTCCTCGGCATGCGGCCGGCGGATCGTGCCGTGGTCCTCCTACCGCTCAGTTTCGGCGGCGGCCTGGACGCCCTCGCGATGAGCCTGCTCAACGGGTCGACCATGCTGTTGTGGGACGTCCGCCGCCGCACCACCACCGGGTTGCGGGACTGGCTGGTCGCGCAGGAGGCGACGACCGCACACTGCACCCCGTCGCTGCTGCGGTCGTGGCTGGGTGAACTGTCGGCCGACGACGCCGTCGACTCGCTACGCCTGCTGTCCACGTGTGGCGAACCGACGCATCGTGCCGATGTGCAGCTGGCCCGCGACACGATCCTCGCCGGCGGGGTCTTCTGTTGCTGGGCAGGCGCATCGGAGGTCGGCAACCTGGCCTTCAATCTGTTCCCACCCGACCGGGACATCGAACCGGGCGCCATTCCGGTGGGTGTACCGGCATCGGACAAGTCCGTCCGCATCGTCGACGCCGACGGCAACGACCTGCCCGTCGGCGCCACCGGTGAGGTCCTTGTCGAGTCCGCTCACATCGCGTCCGGTTACCACCGGAATCCGGAGCTGACCGCCGAGCGTTTCATCCAGCTCCCCGACGGCCGAGCCCGCTATCGCACCGGGGATCTGGGACGACTCGACGAGTCCGGCGAACTCGCGCTCCTCGGACGCAGCGACGACGCGATCAAGATCCGCGGCTACCTCGTCGAACCACTGGAGGTGGAAGCCGCGCTCCGCGCCCTGGCCTGGACCACCGACGCGGTCGTCACCGCCGACCGCGACGAAGCCCGGCTCACCGCCCACGTCGCCGTGGATCCCGAGAAGTGGTCGCCCTCGCCGGCCGAGATCCGGCAGGAGCTCGGGAAGACGTTGACACCGTGGATGATCCCGCGTGACATCGTCGTCCTCGCCGAACTACCCCGCAACGAGCGCGGCAAGGTGGACCGGGCAGCACTGCCACCGCCGCCCGCCCGCCCCGATCACGAGCCGCCCCGCGGGATGACCGAGATGGCGCTGCACCGATTCTGGTGCCAGATCCTCGGTCTCGAATCCATCGGCCGCAACGAGGATTTCGTCGAGCTCGGGGGCGATTCGCTGGCCGCGGCGAAGATGCTGGCCGAGGTTCAGCATCATCTCCAACTCGACGTGAACACCGCAATGCTCGCCGAGGCGCCGACCATCGCGCTGTTCGCGCAGCGCATCGAGTCCGCCGCCAGGGAACGTTCGGCGAATGCCTCGGGTGCCACCCTCATCCCGCTGCGAAAGGGTACCGGCCGACCGATCTTCCTGGTCGCCGGCGCCGGCAGCCTCGCAACGAGTCTGACCCCGGTCGTCCGCGCACTACAGACCGACCGCCCGGTCTACGCGATCCAGTCGCGGGGCGTCGAAAAGCGCGGCCGCGCCGATCATTCCGTTCGCGCCGCGGCACGACGGGCGATCGACGACATCCGGTCGGTTCAACCCCACGGGCCGTATCAGGTCGGCGGTTATTCGCTCGGCGGTTTCGTCGCGATGGAAGTCGCTGCGCGGTTGACCGACGCGGGCGAGACGTGCGATCCGGTCGTCGTCCTCGACTCGCTGTTCGACCCGGTACTGGCTCGCCGGGTCCGCGGCGAGAAGGGAGGAGTCCTCGACCGGTTGCGTGCCCGACGCGGCGACACCCAGGACACCGCCCTCCCCGACCGCACCGGGGACGATCCCACCCCGGCGAAGGAGCCGCTCCCCCAACGGGTGGTGAAGGAGATCGTGCTCGCGGTCCTCGTGCCCACCGCCGGCATGGTGCAGCTCCCGACCCCCGTGCAGTGGGTCGTGTTCTTCCGCTTGGGCACGAGGATGATCCGCCGCTACCGGCCGCGCGACCACGCCGGCCCCGTCGGCGTCATCCGGGCGCGCACCAATCCCGATGACCCGGACCTGTGGCGGCGGATGTCGTCGGGCGAGGTGAGCTTTTACGACGTCTCCGGCGATCACATCTCGATGATCCGCGCACCCCACGCCGCCGACACCGCCCGGGCGATCGACGAGGTGTTGAAGTCGTCAGCACGCTGAGAGGCGCGCTCCCCCACCCTTGAGAAGCAGGAAATCCTGCGGCTCAACCCCGCTCGGCACGGAGTTTGATGTCGGCGAGACGGCGGTCCCAGCCTCGTCCGATGGCGTCGAGCCGGTGCGCGACCCGGGAGAGCTGCGTCCCCACGGCTTCGTATCGGATCTCGCGGCCGACCCGTGACGAGGTCACCAACCCTGCCTCGGTGAGGACGCGGAGGTGTTTCGCGATCGCTTGCCTACTGATCGGGAGCTCGTCCGCGAGACGTGACGCGGATGCGGGTTCCGAACCCAGGCGCGTGAGGATCTGCCATCGGCTCTCATCGGACAGCGCGGCAAAGACCTCGACCGATGCGACGTCAGGCATGCACGCCGCCGAGATGTGTTCGCGCCAATTCGAGTTCGATGGTCCACCCCTCGTTGTTGCCGTCGAACCGCGCGCGCCGCTCGGCATCCGTTCCGGGGAGGGACGCGAAGCCGGACTCCACGACCTTGAGGACAACGCCGGATTCCGATGGCGTGATCCAGAACTCGACGAGCGTCGAATCCGACTGCGGATCAGCGGAGTCGGCGAGCCACCGAAACGCGGCGTATCTCGGTTCGTCGAGTGCGATGGTGCGGAACGTGAAGGCGCCGTGAGCCGGGTCGTGGATGGTCGACAGGTCTCCGTCGCGTTCGATCCGGTGCTCGGTGATCGCCTTGTCGTTGATGAACCACCCCGGCTCGCTGACCAGAGACCAGACCCTCTCGGCGGATGCGTCGATCGAGATCTCGCGCTCGATCCGGTCGAATTCGGCTGTCGCCGAACCGGTCACGTCATATGTATCTGTGTCGTCATTCATCGGTGCTCCCTCGTCGCCGGTTATTGATGCAACCCCAGGGTTGCACTAATGCCTCCGCGGCGCAAGGGTTCGGAGCGAACGGATCAACCTTTTCGCAGATTCCGCAGACGCAGCCCGAGCCTCAGCTCCCGGCCGGAGCGTGCTGTGCAGGCTCGGCCGGCAGGTGCCGAACCGGGCAGCCACCCGCGAACGTGCCCAGTTTCTCGATGTCGAAACCGTTCGGGTAGCTGCGAATTCGCTGCATCTCGGATACGTACTGTGGTGATCGACGGGCCGGCAGGGCGGCCACGACCCGGGCGCGCGCCTTGAGTCCTCCGATCGACAGCAACCGCGCGACACGTCCAGGTCGCCGGTAGCCGAACGACTCGAGCAACGCGTCATCCATCAGCGATCGGCTGAAGACGTCGATCGCCGGCGCGAGCGGCTTGGGATAGAACGACGCGAGCAGACTCTTGGTGGCATCAGCGACGCGGCGACCACCCTCGTCGAACGCGAAATGCTCGCGTTCGTAGGCGTCCATCAGGGTCTCGAAAGCGCCGTAGGTCTCGGGGATCTCCTTGATCCCCATGTGGCGCCCGAGCGTCCGGTAGTAGTTCACCGACGCGGTCACCTCGTCGTCGGTCAGCTTCCGCCAGCCGTAATCGTCGATCCACCGCTTCGGGACGACCACGAATGTCGACAGGACGTAACGCATGTCGTCGTTGCTGATGTCGTACATGCGGTGCATCTGGTTGATGCGCCGAATGGCGGACTTGCCCCGACTGCTGTCGAATCCGTCCAGGAGCGGCACCTCCAGCAGGAGCGAGGTGTCGTCGTAGCGCTTCTGGGTCTCGGCCGTGAACGCACGCGTCTCGTCGAGCAATCGGCCGATGCTCGGCACCGCATACGTGCGGAACAGGGCAAAGCTCAGCGCTTGATTGATGTCCCAGGGGAAGTCGAAGGTCGACAGGTTTCGGTAGATCTCGTGGAACTGCGTCTGTGGATCGAGTCCCTGGTTTCGGGTCGCCTTGCCCATCGGATGTCCTCCTCGGTGAGTGCCACGTCACTGTAAGTCGACTTATAGAAATGTGCAAGGGGTCACATTCGATGTGTTCGCGGTGCTGCGGGAGCACGGACCCCGGGCGCCGACCTCGCCATTCGTGCAGCACACTGGGGTGATGGCCACCGGCAAGAAAGCGAAGCCGTCGGAGTACACGCAACGGCGTTACCTCGACGCCGGCCTGGCCATCCTCACCGATCACGGCCATGCGGGGTTGAAGCTGGCAGCGATCTGCGAGGCGACCGGCACGACCACCGGGAGCTTCTACCACGCGTTCGGGAACTGGGCCGAGTACCGATCCGCCCTCATCCGTCACTGGCGCGACGAACAGAGCCAGCGACTGATCGCCGGCGCTCGCGACATCGCCGATCCACGGGAGCGTCTCGACGCCCTCACGGACATCGGCCTACGGCTGCCACACGCGACGGAGGCCGCGATCCGGGTCTGGGCCGCGCACGACCCCGAGGTGCTCGCCATCCAGCACACCGTGGACCGGGAGCGCCGCGACATCATCGCGGCCACCTACGAGGAGGTGCTCCACGATCGCGACGAAGCCGAGGAGTTCGCCACCGCGGCAATGTATCTGCTGATCGGCTTCGAGAGCGGCACGCTGCATTCCCACCAGGCACTGGCCAAGGGCTTCCGCACCATCCTCGACCGCGCTCTCGAATCCTCCGTCGAGTCACCGTGACTCGACGCGCTTAGGCCTCCGGCGAGATCACACCGCGCACAGTCGACGGGGCGCGGGGTCAGTCGACGAGTTCGGCGAGCCTGCGGATCGCGAACTCGTAGCCGCGGATGCCGTAACCGGCGATCACCCCGGCCGCGATCGGGGACACATAGGAGTGATGACGAAACGCTTCGCGCCGATACACATTGCTGATGTGCACCTCGAGCACGGGGACGTCGGGGACGGCGAGCGCGTCGGCGAGAGCGACCGACGTGTGTGTCCATCCGCCGGGGTTGATGACGATGCCGCTGATCTCGCCGACGGACTCGTGAATCCAGTCGAGCATCTGTCCCTCGTGATTGGTCTGCGCGGCGCGCACCCCGAAGCCGAGCTCGGCGGCGGTGCGCTCGGCGAGGTCGACCACGTCGGCGAGGGTGTCCGAGCCGTAGACGGCGGGCTCCCGGGTGCCGAGCGTGTTCAGGTTGGGACCGTTGAGCAGCAGGATCGGCAGACGGTCGGTCACCTCGGCGTCGGACATGGCGTTCACCTTACTGGCCCTGACCTGCCGGTCGGCGAGTCTCCGACGCCGGGACCGCCACCGACCGGGACGAGACGTCGCTAGGGCTACCATCTCTCTTTGTGCCATCGCAGACCGTTCGACGAGCGAGGATCGTCGCCATCGTCACCGGACTGCTCGGGTTCCTCCTCGCACTCGCGACACCACTCATGCCGGTGTCGCAGCGAACCGCCGAGATCGACTGGCCCCAGAACGGACAGATCGGTTCGGTGTCGTCGCCGCTGATCGGTTACACACCCGTCGACCTCGACGTCACGATCCCCTGTACCGCCGTCGACGACCTGCCGCCCGGCGGATCGGTGCTGCTCTCGACGACTCCGAAGCAGGCACCGAAGTCGGGCGAGCGCGGCCTGTTCATCCGCAAGACCGGCGCTGCCGATGCGCCCCTGGACCGGCAGGGCGTCGAGGTCGTGATCCGCAACGTCTCGCTGGTCTCGGCCACGCTGCAGGACATGCGCGACCAGGGTTGTCGCGAGATCGTCGTGCACGCCGACTCCGACGCGGTGACCGCCGAGTTCGTCGGCATGACGAGCGGCACCCAGAACGAGGACGGCGAGGACGAACCGCTCGCAGGAACGACGGAGGACAAAGAGGCCTTCAAGTACTGGCCCGATCAACGCCCCCAGGTCACCGGCCTCTTCACCGACCTGTCCGGCCCCGCCGCCGACATCGCGGGCCTCGACGCCCACGTCACGATCGATTCGCGCTACAACACCGCGCCCACCATCTCGAAGTGGCTGGTCGTCATCGTCGGAGTGGCGTCGACGCTGTTGTCACTGGCCGCACTGGCCGCGCTCGACTCGACCGACGGTCGCCGCCATCGACGGATCTTCCCGGCCCGATGGTGGCGTCTCAACGCCCGCGATTACGTGGTCATCGGGGCGCTGATCCTCTGGCACATGATCGGGCCCAACACCTCCGACGACGGTTATCTCCTGACCATGTCGAGAGTCGCCCAGGACAGCGACTACACCGCGAACTACTTCCGGTGGTACGGCGCGCCCGAGGCACCCTTCGGCTGGTACTACCAGGTGTTCGGTCTGCTCAGCCACGTCTCGGTGGCCAGCCCGTGGATGCGACTGCCGGCACTCCTGTGCGGAATCCTGGTGTGGCTCATCGTGAGTCACGAGGTTCTCCCCCGTCTGGGCCGGGCCGCCCTGACCCGACCGATGGTCGCCTGGACCGCCGCATTCGCGTTCCTCGCGTGCTGGTTCCCCTTCAACAACGGCCTGCGGCCCGAGCCGATCATCTGCCTGGGTGCGCTGCTGACGTGGTGTTCGGTCGAACGCGCCATCGCCACCGGCCGAATGCTGCCCGCCGCGGTCGCGTGCCTGATCGGTGCCTTCAGCATCGCCGCCGGGCCGACGGGCCTCCTTGCCGTCGCCGCACTGATCGCAGGCGCGCGGCCGATGATCATGGCGCTCATCAAGCGGGCCCGCGTCGTCGCCGAGTTGTCCGGTTCCACCTCGTCCACTGGTTCGTCACCGAAGGATTCAGAAGCCGCCGACCGTGACCGCCGCACATCACTGCGCTGGTCGTTCGTCGCGCTGATCGCGCCGATCCTGGCCGCCGGCACCTTCGTCGTCTTCGTCGTGTTCTCGAACCTGACCCTGCGGTCGTTCGCCGAGGCGTCGAGCATGAAGTCGGCGCTCGGCCCGTCGATGAGTTGGTACAACGAGATCGGCCGTTACTCGGCGCTCTTCGCCTTCTCTGCCGACGGTTCCATCGCCCGACGTTTCGCCGTGCTCGCCATGATCCTGGGACTGGTCGTCTCGGCGGCCGTGCTGGTTCGCAAGAACCGCATCCCGGGCACCGCCATCGGCCCCACGCGTCGCATCGTCGCGATCACCTTCGCGTCGCTGGTCTTCCTCATGTTCACGCCCACCAAGTGGACCCACCACTTCGGCGTCTTCGCGGGCATCGCCGCCGCCCTCGCCGCGATCGCCGCGATCGCCGCCAGCCAGCAGTCGATGCACTCCCGGCGCAACCGCACCCTGTTCTGCGCGCTCGTCCTGTTCATCGGCGGTCTCGCCTTCACCGCGCCGAACTCGTACTACTACTACTCCGCCTGGGGCATGCCGTGGGGAGTGGAGCAGGTCAAGATCGGCGGCATCATGCTCGGCAGCGTGCTGCTCTACGCCGCGCTCGCCCTGCTGCTCCTCGCGCTCTGGTTCCATTTCCGCGAGCCGTTCACCGGGACCGATCCGCACGTCGAGGAGTCGACCGCCGGCGACGCCGCTCATCAGCGCTGGTACAGGCGGCTGATCGCCTCGATGGCCGCCGCGCCGCTCGCCTACCTCGCGATGGCGGTCGTCGTCTTCCAGATCGTCACCGCGATCTTCGCCGGCATCCACCAGAGCTCGTCGTACTCGGTCCCGCGGTCCAACTTCGCCGCGGTCGCCGGTAAACCGTGCGGCATGGCCGACAAGGTCTGGGTGGAATCCGATCCCAACCGCGACATGCTCCGTCCGGTCGATCCCACCCTGTCCAACCCGCTCGGCGGACCACCACCGGCACCCGGCACCTCCCCGACCACCTCGGGGTTCTTCCCGAACGGCGTGCCGACGGCACTGGAATCAACGGCCAGCGAGGGATCTCTCGGCGTGCTGTCGGGCGACGTCTGGCAGTCCCCCGACATCGTCAACTCCAACCCCGGCGGCACCGGCGGCGGCGAGATCTCCGAGCCCGGGATCAACGGCAGCACCGCGGCCCTCCCGTTCTTCCTCGACCCCGCGTCGACCCCGGTCATGGGCAGCTATTCGAAGCTCGACCAGGTGCCGGCCCGCCTCACCTCCGGGTGGTACGCACTGCCGGAGGACTGGCGGGACCGCCCGCTGCTGACGATGGCGGTGGCCGGCGAGTACGACAACCCGAACGTCATGCTCGAGTACACCGCCGACCCGATCGGCCCGGACACCCGCGACGCCGATCTCGAGGCCGCGGGCGACACCGAACTCATCGACCCCGGCCCGCGCCCGTCGTGGCGAAACCTGCGATACAACACCGACGAGCTCCCCTCGGACACCACCGCGGTGCGGATCGTCGCCACCGACGACAACCTCGCCGAGGACCGGTTCATCGTGCTGACCCCGCCGCGGATCCCGCAGATGGACACCCTGCAGGACGTCGTCGGCGACACCGACCCGGTCCACATCGACTGGACATCGGGGCTGGCCTTCCCGTGCCAGCGTCCGTTCACCCACGACGTCGGGGTCGCGGAGATCCCGAAGTGGCGCATCAAGCCCGGGTCCGACCTGGCGGCCGCGGTGTCGGCGTGGCAGAACAGCTTCGGCGGCGGCCCGCTCGGGTGGATCGAGGTCTCCCAGCAGGCGACAGCGCTGCCGACCTACCTGATGGCCGACATCGGACGCGACTGGGGCGCCCTCGAACGCTACGAGCCATACGGTGACGTCGACACGCTCGCCGAGATCGAGACCGGCACGGCCACCCGCAGCGGATTGTGGAGTCCCGCGCCGCTGCGGCACTGACAGTCAGGCGGCATGCTAGCGATTCGGCGGCGCTGACGGCCCGGTCGCCGTGGTGGCAGTCAGCCCGGCGAGCTGCTCCGCAGTCACGGATGGTCGGCGAGGATGCGTGCGAGGGCTGCTTCGACCGGGGTCAGTGGTCGAGTGGTGGGATGCTCCGGCAGTGTTCGCGGCTGGACGAGTTCGCGGTAGGCGAGTTCGAGACGCCGACCGCTGTCGCCATGACCGACGGCGTCGGGGCGCGACAGGTCGGGGCGCGACTGGTCGCCGGACCGGGTTGGTGGTCCGTGGATCTCGTCGCGCACGGTGTTCAGATGTTCGGCGAATCGCCGGGGTATGTCGGGCCGGCGATTGAGGCGTTCGGGGTTGGGTGGCGCGCCGGGTTCGGAGTTGAGCCGCCAGAGGCAGCGGCCTTCGTCGGGTCCGGACCGTTCGATGCGGGTGGTGTACTGCCCGGGCTGGTCGCCGACCATGCGGTTGTGGCGGGGGCAGGCCGGTGCGAGGTCGTCGATGTCGGTCAAACCACCTTTGGCCCAGTCCTTGTGGGCGTGGTGGAGTTCGACCTGGGTGGCGGGTTGGTCGCACCCGGGTGCCGAGCACACTTCACCGTCGGGGCGGGCGAAGGACACGAGGCGTTGTTCGCGGGTGGCCAAACGTTTCCCCCTACCGAAGTACAGCGGCACGGCGGTCGAATCTTTGAAGATCGCCAACCACGGCTGCACGTCGGCGCCCATCGCGAGCAGGTCGGGGATGGGGAGCAGGGTGCCGGTGGCGGTGGTGGCGAGTCCGGCTTCGCGGATCAGGTCGTTCAGGTCGGCTTTGATGATCAGTTGCACGGGCAGCCCGCGATGCGACGTGCCGAGTGTGCCGTCGGCGAAACCGGCGGCCAGTGCGGCGTCCAGTGCGTCGTGATTGGTCTGCGCGGGGGTGCGTTGGTCGCGGTCGGCTGCGAGGGCCAGGGCGTCGGAATCGGCGGTGCCGGCCGGCCCGCTGGGCGAGTTCGGGTCGTCGGGGTTGTTGAGTCCGGGTTTACCCCAGACCGCGAACATCATCGTCAGTCGGGCGGCGAGTGCGGGAGTCAGCGTGCCCGAGATCTTCGCGGTGCCATCGGCGCGCTGCCGACCGATCCATACGCCGCGGCGTCGTTTCTGGTCGGTGTCGTCGGACAGGGTGCCGTCGGGGTCGAGGTGGGCGAGGAGACGTTCGCCGAGTTGGGTGATGTCGGCGGGGGTGTGGGCTTCGGCGATCTCGGCCATCTGCCGCTCGGCAGCGACTTTCACATCATGCTCGACAGCGTGGGGGATCTGGTCGAGGACATCGAGGGCGGCCTGCACGTGTGCAGAGCCAACCGCTCCCGCAGCGAACGCCTCAGCGAGGCAGGGGTGTTCGGGCGTAAGCACTTCGCCGCCGAGGCTGGTGCGGGTGGCGGTGGCATCCATCTGCTTACGACGACGCACCGGGTTGGAGACCCGCAGCCGGTGGGTCATGAACTGCATGAGGGTTCGGCAGCCGGACTTGCGGGGGAGGTCGCGGGCCTCGGCCTGATCGATCTGCCGGTCACCGGCAACGGTCAGTCGTGCGATGGCGCGTTCGGTCTCGGCTGCCACGTCAGCCAACTCGGTATCGGTGCACGGTGACAGGTCCACGGTCTGCAGTTCGTCGAGGATCGCATGCAACTCGGCCACCAGCTCGACGGCACGCGGTTGCGGCGCCACCGAATCGTCGCCGTGCGTGGTGTCGGCCATGACGGCCACCTCCCCCCGAGAACAGATGCTGCGAATGTACGTTCGACTGTACACGAAAGGCGGGCAGTCGGCAGAGCGAAATGTGTTGTCCGCCAGAATGTTTCCTCCGCTTAGTCGCCACTGAAGATTGTCGGTGGTTGCTGGTAGGCTCCGCCCCGCGGGCAAGATCTGAGCTGTCGCGCGGGCGGGACCCTTCGTGACGCTCCCTCCGCAAGCTCCGAACGCTCCTCAGGGAGCGGGGGGTGACGCGCCCTACGCAAGCTCCGGACGCTTCTCAGGGAGCGGGGGGTGACGCGCCCTACGCAAGCTCCGGACGCTCCTCAGGAAGCAGTGGTACCGACGTTCACGCACCTCGTCGATCAGGGCTGCGGGGTGGGCCCTAGGTGGCCTGAGGCACGTCGCTTACGATGAGGCACCGTGCCTGTGACAGCCCCGACCTCGCCAGAGGATTCCGCAGAACCGTCGTCGCCGGGGCCGGCCACGTCGGGGCCGGGGACCAGCATCTCCGCAGGCACCGCCCGGTGGGTGGCGATCGTGGCCGGAGTCGCGGGCATCGTGCTGTGCGCCCTCACCCCACTGCTGCCAGTCAAGGCCGTCGACGCCGGTTTCGACTGGCCCGCCGGACAGGACCTGAGCGCCGACACCTCATCGGTCATGGCCCCGCTCATCGCGCAGACCCCGCAGACCCTCGACGCCCGCATCCCATGCGCGACGCTGGCATCGGCCGAGGACGGGGTGGTCCTGGCGACCATGCCGACCAACGCGCCGAAGTCGAAGTCGTCGTCGTTGTGGGTCACCGCCACCGACGCCGCGATCACCGTGACCTTCCGGAACAGCCTTGCCGCCACCGCCGCGCGTGCCGACCTGGACCGATGCCGGGAACTGCGCATCTTCTCCGCGCCCACCGGCCCCGGCGCGGAGTTCGTCGGGCTCGGCGAGTCGACGACGCTGCCACCGGACCGCCGCCCCCAGGTCGACGGCATCTTCAGCAACCTGAGCCCGGAGCAGGCTCGCGCCGCCGACGGCCTCCGCGTGCAGGTGACCATCGACAACCGCTACGAATCGTCGCCGTCGGTCCTCAAGATCGTGGTGATGGCGCTCGCCGCCCTGTCCGTTCTCGTCGCCGTCGTCGCGCTGGGGCTGCTCGATCGCATCGGCGGATACCACCGGCGGATCGGCGCGCGAACCCGCTCCTGGTGGCATTCGCTGAAACCCCGGGCCACCGACCTGATCGTCACCGCGATCCTGCTGGTCTGGAGCGTCCTCGGGGCCGGTTCGCCCGACGACGGTTACATCCTCAACATGGGCCGTACCGCGGACGGCTTCGGCTACCTCGCCAACTACTACCGCTTCTACGGCATCCCGGAAGCACCGTTCGACTGGTACTACAGCTTCCTCGCGGCGTGGTCGTCGGTCTCGCCGTCGGTGCTGTGGATGCACATCCCGCAACTCGTCGCCGGACTCGTGTCGTGGTTCGTCCTCAGCCGTGTGCTGCTACCCCGTCTCGGTCCGGCCGTACGGCGGAGTTCCTGGGCGATCTGGGCCGCCGCCCTGACGTTCACCGCGTTCTGGCTGCCGTTCTGCAGCGGGCTGCGCAGCGAGGGGATCATCGTCCTCGGTTCGCTGCTCACCTGGTGGGCCGCCGAACACGCGATCGCGACACGACGACTCCTGCCGGCGGCCCTCGCCGCGCTGGTCGCGGGGTTCACCCTCGCACTCGCCCCGCACGGCCTCGTCGGCGTGGCCATCCTGCTGGTGGCGGCCCGCTCGCTGCTGCACATCCTCATCGACCGGCGTAGACGACTCGACGGCTCCGTCTGGACGTCGACGCTGACCCTCCTCGCGCCGATCGCCGCGGCCGGAATGCTCGTCCTCATCGTGGTGTTCCGCGATCAGACCCTGGCGACCGTCCTCGAGGCGATCAAGCTGCGTTACACGGTCGGACCGGTCATCTCCTGGCACCAGGAGTTCCTGAGGTACTACTTCATCTCCGTCGTGACCGACGACGGCGCTCTCACCCGTCGGGTGCCGTTGCTGCTCCTGCTCGCCGGCCTGTTCGTGACGGTCGCGGTCATGCTGCGCCGCACGAGGATTCGCGGCGTCGACCCGGGGCCGGCATGGCGCCTGATCGGCGCCGTGGGTGTCACCCTGCTGCTGTTCGCGTTCACGCCCACCAAATGGACCATCCAGTTCGGCGTGCTCGCCGGGTTGGCGTCGGCGATCGCGGCGGTGGCCACCGTGGCCGTGGCCCAGTCGGCGGCCCGGTCGGCCCGAAACCTGACCGTGTTCGTCTCGGGGCTGCTGTTCGCGATGGCGGCGGCGATGGCGGGATACAACTCGTGGCCGTTCCTCTACGAATACGGCATCTCCTGGTTCGACCGGGCGCCGGTCATCGCCGGTTACCAGGCGTCGACCCTGTTCCTGATCCTCGCCGTGATCGCCGCCGTGGTCGCGGTGTGGCAGCACCTGCGCCTGGACTACGTCACCAATCGCGGTCTCGCCCACGCCGACACCGGGCCCGGCGAGACACGGGCCGATCGTCGACGACTCTTTCTCGCCTCCTCTCCGCTGGCGGTGATCGCCGGGCTCCTCGTGATCGTCGAGTTGCTGTTGTTCGCCAAGGCCGCGGTGACCCGATACCCGGCGTCGACGGCCCTGGCCGAGAATCTGGACACCCTGCGCGGCAACAGCTGTGGCCTCGCGGACGATGTTCTCGTCGAACTCGATCCCAACGCCGGCATGCTGACCCCGGCGGGCGGCGCGACCACGACCCAGGCGCTGCGCGGCGAGAACCCGGTGGGATTCTCCCCCAACGGGATTCCCGACGACCTCCAGCCCGAGCCGGGGAGCCAGCGGCCCGGACAGATGAACGTGTCGGCGAGTATGGCCCGCCCGTTCGCCATCACCGGGGGGCTGGGTGCCGGGACCACCGGCGGGCGCGGACCGGAGACCGTGAACGGTTCCACCGCCAAACTGCCCTATGGACTCGACCCCGCCACCACGCCGGTCCTGGGCAGCTACGGATATCCGGGCGAGGCGCGGCTCACGACCGGCTGGTACGACCTGCCCGCCGACCGCTCCGCGTCGCCGCTGCTGGTGTTCAGCACCGCGGGCGCCGTCTCGACCATCGACACCTTCGGCGTACGGAACTTCGGACAGAAGATGGTGGTGCAGTTCGGGCGTCCGGGCGTCGACGGGACCTTCGAGCAGGTCGGCCCCGACATCCTGCCGATCGACCCCGGGCCCGTGATCCTCAACATGCCGTGGCGCAACATGCGGGTGCCGATGTCGGCGGCCCCGCCGCGCGCGACCGTGATGCGATTGTCCCTGCAGGACAACAATCTCGGCGAGAAGCAGTTCATCGGGATCACACCGCCGCGCGCCCCGCGGTTACAGACGCTGCAGGAGGTCGTCGGATCGGCGGCGCCCACGCTCATCGACTTCGGGGTGGCCTCGCACTTCCCGTGCCAGCGGCCGATGGGCGTCTCCCACGGCGTCGCGCAGGTGCCGCAGTGGCGCATCCTCGGCGACTACCCGCTGACCAACTCCCAGTCCAAGACCTGGCAGGCCGGCGTGGACGGCGGGCTGCTGGGCATCTCCGAGGCCACCACCTCGGCGTCGGCGGTCTCGACGTACCTGCAGGACGACTGGGTGCGCGACTGGGGCGCACTGGAGAAGCTGACACCGCTCGTGTCCGACGCGCCCGACGCGCGGATCGACACGGCATCGACGACGCAATGGGGCTGGTCGCGCACCGGCTCGATCAGGGTGGAGCCCCAATCCGATGAGTGAGTCCCGCACTTCCCGCCTGGCGGCGGGCAACCCGAAGATCAGGGTCAACCCGAAGATCGTCGCGACCGTCACCGGCCTGCTCGGGTTCCTGCTGGCCGTCCTCACCCCGCTGCTCCCGGTGAATCAGTCGACCGCGGAACTGAAATGGCCGCAGGGTGGTGGCGTCTCGGATGTCGCCGCGCCGCTGGTGTCCTTCGTCCCGATCGACATGGACATGTCGGTGCCGTGTTCGCTGGCCACCCGGTTGCCCGCGCAGGGCGGGGTGCTGCTGTCGACCATCCCCGAGGGCGGCCAGGACGCCGGCGCCCGCGGATTGTTCGTCCGGGCGACGGCCGACGCGCTGACCCTCACCGACCGCAACGTCGCGCTGCTGAACACCGATCGCACCGCCGCACAGACGAACCCGAACTGCCGCATCGTCTTCCAGGCCGACGGCGAAGGGGTGAGCGGGCGATTCGAGGGTCTCCCCGAACCGGCCGCGGACTCGGGTGCCTCGCATGCTTTCGCCCTGCCCGACCACGAGATGCGTCCCCAGATCGTCGGCATCTACAGCGATCTGGCCGCCGACGCGCCGCGCGACGGGTTGGCGCTGCGCGCCACCATCGACACCCGCTACGTCAGCACCCCCACCCCGCTGAAGCTCACCGCGATCGTGCTCGGCATCCTCCTGACGATCGTCTCGCTGATCGCACTCGGGATTCTGGATCGACGAGATGGCCGCAGCCACAAGCGCTTCCTCCCGTCCGGATGGTTCACCATCCGACCACCGGACGTCGCGGTGTTCGCGATCCTCGCCTTCTGGTGGTTCGCGGGCGCCAACACCTCCGACGACGGTTACAACTTCATCGTCGGCCGGATCACCGGCGACGCCGGATACGCCGACAACTACTTCCGCTACTTCGGTGTGCCGCAGGATCCGTTCGGCTGGCACTTCCAGGTGATCTCGGCCATGACGGACGTGAGCGTCGCGGCACCGTTCATGCGCCTGCCCGCGTTTCTTCTCGGCCTGCTGGGCTGGTGGCTGATCAGCCGAGAGGTGATCCCGCGTCTGGGCCGCGCGGTCCGGCACAGCACGCCCGCCGTGTGGTCGGCTGCCTTCGTCTTCCTCGCGATCTGGTTGCCGTTCAACAACGGTCTGCGTCCGGAACCGGCCGAGGCCGTGGGCGCACTGCTCACCTGGTGCTGTGTGGAGCGCGCGATCGCGACCCGCCGACTGCTCCCCTATGCCATCGCGGTGGTCACCGCCGCCTTCACGCTCGCCCTCGCTCCCGGCGGACTGATGGCGGTCGCCGCACTGCTCGCCGGAATCCGGCCGATCGTGAAAACGCTGGTGTCGCGCCGTTCCCGCGACGGCCTGCTGCCGATGCTCGCCCCCATCCTGGCCGCCGGCACCGCCGTGCTGTTCCAGATCTTCGCCGATCAACCGCTCGCGCCGTTGATCGCGGGCAACAAGGTCGCCTCCGACGTCGGTCCGACGCTCGAGTGGTGGCAGGAGCCGATCCGCTACTACTACCTGATCCTGCCCACCGCCGACGGCACGCTCGCACGACGCTTCGGCGTGCTGGCGATGATCCTGTGCCTCTTCGTCGTACTGCTCCGCCTCCTCCGTCGGGAGCACCCGAACGGCGTTGCGCGCGCGCCGATCTGGCGCCTGGTCGCGGTGACCCTCGGCACCATGTTCTTCATCGCCTTCACACCGACCAAGTGGACCCACCACTTCGGTGTGTACGCGGGTATCGCCGCGGGCCTCGCCGCCGCGGCGGGCGCCATGATGGCGCCGGCGGTGCTGCGATCTCGCCGCAACCGCAGCTTCTTCGCGGCCGCGGTGCTGGCGATCACCGGGATCTCCTTCGCCGGCACCAACGGCTGGTGGTTCGTGGGCAGTTACGGCGTCCCGTGGTGGGACCGCCCACCCACGGTGGGCGGCATCAACATCGCCTGGTTCATCCTCGTCGCCGCGGTCGCCACCGCACTGGCGGGTCTGTGGTTCCACTTCCGCGACGACTTCGTCGACGAGACGACCCGAACCCGGGGCGGCGACAAGTGGTATTCGAAGCTGAAGTTCTCCCCGCTGCCGGTCATCGCCGGGATGATGGTGCTGTTCATGGTCGCCTCGTTCGCGAAAGGCGCCTACGAGCAGCGTGATTCGTGGTCGTGGATGAAGTCCAACGCACGCGCCCTCACCGGTAACTCGTGCGGGCTGGCCAACGACGTCCTCGTGGAGGCCGATCCCACCGCCGGTCTGCTGCGGCCCGCGGCCGTCGACGGGCGGCCGGCGCCGAGTGTCGCCGCCGCGCTGGCCGGCTCGGACGCCACCGGATTCACCCCCAACGGCGTACCCGGGCGGCTCTCGGTCGACGCGACCGAGAGCACCGAGTCGTCGACCACCTCGGGTGCGCAGAACAGCGCCCAGACCGGTGCGGGTTCCGACGAATCCGCCGACAGCTCATCCGCTCAGGGCGGCACCGAGGGCGGCCAGGGCGCCCGCGGCGTCAACGGATCGACGGTGCGTCTGCCGTTCGGACTCGACCCCGCCGTGACGCCCGTGCTGGGCAGCTACGGCTCGCCGTCGGGCACCGGGTCGCTGACCTCGGACTGGTACCAGCTGCCCGAACGCTCCGAGGACGCCCCGCTGCTGACGATGGCGGTCGCCGGCTCGGTGGAGGCGGTCGACGGCATCGGGGTGGTCCACGCCGGCCAGAAGGTCACGATGCAGTTCGGCCGGGTCGAGACCGACGGTCGGGTGACTGCTCTGGGCCGGATGTTCCCGATCGACATCGGCGAGACGCCGACCTGGCGCAACCTGCGGTTCCCGCTCGCCGATGCGCCGCAGCGGGCGACCGTCGTGCGGGTCGAGGTCGCCGACACCGCGGCCGCACCGTCGGAGTGGGTGGCGGTCACGCCGCCGCGGGTCAGCACCCTGGCCACGCTCAACGACGTGGTCGGTCAGACCGACCCGGTCTTCATCGACTGGCTGCCCGGCATGGTCTTCCCGTGCCAGCAGCCGATGAAGGTGCGCAACGGCGTCCTCGAGGTGCCGCAGTGGCGGATCATGCCCGACGCCGAGGCCACCCGGAAGAACAGCCAGACCTGGATGTCGGGAACCGCGGGCGGCCCGCTCGGCATCACCGAGGCGATGCTGCGTCCGACCCTCCTGCCCACCTACCTCCGTAACAACTGGGGACGCGACTGGGGCGGACTGCAACAGTTCACCGAGATCATCCCGGCACCGGCCGCGGAACTCGACCTCGGTACTGCTCGACGCTCCGGGCTGTACGACCCCGCCCCGATGCGCTCGAGCGGTTACTGAGTAACGAACCGGCGCACACGGGCACACCGGCGCCGACCTGCGGTTACGCTTCCCGCGGGTCGGTGCCGCAAACACCCGCACAGGCGTTCGTTACCGCACTGTGACCTGCCGTCTCGGTTCCGTCACTCATGCCCCTTCACGCTCGTCACCCCGGAGCGGCGCGCCTAGCGTCGAAGTATGCCGAAATTCACCGCACCAGGACTCAGCAATGAAGCCGCCGACGAGGTCGCCGGCATCCTGCAGGAGCGCCTCAGCGCGCTGAACGACCTGCACCTCACCCTCAAGCACATCCACTGGAACGTCGTCGGCGCCAACTTCATCGGCGTCCACGAGATGATCGACCCCCAGGTCGAGCTCGTCCGCGGATATGCCGACACCATCGCCGAGCGCATCGCCACCCTCGGCGCATCGCCGAAGGGCACCGCCAAGGCCATCGAGCAGGACCGCTCGTGGAGTGACTACTCCATCGGACGCGACACCGCGCAGGCCCACCTGGGCGCTCTCGACCTGGTGTACGACGGTTTCATCACCTCGCATCGCGACGGGATCTCGAAGATCGGTGACATCGATCCGATCACCGAGGACATCCTGATCGGCCAGACCGCCGAGCTCGAGAAGTTCCAGTGGTTCGTGCGAGCTCACCTCGAGAGCTACACCGGCGAACTCACCCACGCCGGCGCGAGCGGCGAGAAGGAAGCGGCCGACGCAGCCCGCTGACCTCGCCGTATGAAGACCGAGTAGCGGGTCACCACACCCCCGGACCCGCCCCCGGAGCCGCGGTCGCGACCTTCTCCCCCGTTGGTCGCGACCGCGGTAACACCTTCCGTCAACCACTACCCCGAACAGGCACTGATACACGAACAGGACTCACAGTCGAATACGTTGCGGCGCTTGGAACCTTAATAACCAAGGGCTACTTTATCGTGTCCGGAGAACGCGGTTTGTTACGCTGGCCACAGGCTTTTGCCGCGAACAGGATGTGTAGCAAACCGCGTCCACCAGATCGATCGGGGCGCTTCTCGCTCTGACGGGGAGGCACGTGTGTCCGAAACGCGATCATTCACCCTGTTCGATGATCTGGAGCTCCACATGCAGTTCGCGCCGGTCTGCCGGCTGTCCGACGGAGCTCTCGCGGCCGTCGAACTGCAGCTCCGGGGTCCGGCCGGAACCCGCCTCGCCACCGCCGCCGCACTTAAACGCGCCGCCCGGCTCGTCGAGGAGCATCCGGTCCTCGACGAACGCAAGCGCAAGATGGCCGCGTCCCAGCGCGCCCAGTCGTTGGCCAAGATCCTGCCGCTGCTGGTCTCCCTCGATCTCGACCTCATCGACAACCTCGACGCCGAGACCACGCGCAGCCTCGAACGCCACGTCATGGTCATCCTGCCCGACGCCGTCGAACGCAGTCCGCAACGAACACTCGCCCGCGTCGCCCGCGCTCGCGCAGCGGGCAAGATCATCTGCGTCGACGGCCTGGTCCGCAGCGAGCACGCGGCCACCCTGCTCTCCCTCGTCGAGCCCGACATCATCGTCACCGGCGCCGAGCTGCTCACATCACGGACCAGCTCCGACGCCGCCCATCTCGCCCACGCGCTCGCCGCGCACACCGAGCGCAGCCATGCCGTCGTCATCGCCGAGGGCGTCGACGACGAGGACAGCCGCATCACCGCGCAGACCATGGGTGCCGCCTTCGGTATCGGTGATCTCTACCCGGCCGTGACCGACCCGTCCGTCCTCGCCAATCGCACCGTCGTGCCGCTGCCCGAGATGCCGGTCTGGACGACGCCCGGCCCGGACAAGTCGACGCCCTACCGCATCGCGTCGACCTCGATCTCCCCGCGCATGGGCAACAAGCGCCTGCTCATCGAGATGAGCAAGGCCCTGGAGGAACAGGCGGCCATCGGCGGTGCCGCGATCGTCCTGGGCACCTTCCAGTTCGCCGAGCACTTCACCTCGCGGACCGCGAAGCGGTGGCGAGAGATGTCGGAGAAAACCGGCCTGGCCGGGGTCTACGGCGTCGGACTCCCCGACATCCGGGACGGGAACGTGCACCGCGCCCCCCTCGACGCGGATGACGACCTCATCAACGAGTGGAATGTCGCGGTCCTCGGACCGCACTTTGCGGCCTTGCTCTCGGCGCGCGACCAGCACGATGCCGGGCCTGATCTCGAGCGCACCTTCGAATTCGTCCAGACCTACGACCGCATGACCGTCACCCAGGCGGTGCACTCGATCCTCATGCGGTTCTCCTGATCGCAGCAGCTGTCGCGACGAGTGACCTCGACGGACGCGGCGGCCTCGCTGCGCTCGGACGACGCTGCTCGGCCAGCAGGAGAAAACCCGGCGGCCTCGCTGCGCTCGGACGACGCTGCTCGGCCAGCAGGAGGGAACCCGGCGGCCTCGCTGCGCTCGGACGACGCTGCTCGGCCAGCAGGAGGGAACCCGGCAGCCTCGCTGCGCTCGGACGACGCTGCTCGGCCAGCGGGGACTCGGCCAACAGAGGATTTGGGTTTGTCACAGCATGGCTGACTACGATGCGCCTGTGCCGAAGTCGCCTGAAGTGTCCGCTGGCAACGCCGACACCACCGCCGAATCCGCTGCGCAGCGCGCGTCCGGCGGACCCGGATCCCGCACCGTCGCCCTCGTCGCCGCGATCGCCGGACTCGTCGCCGTCGTCGCCGGGGTCCTGACACCCTTCCTTCCGGTCAGCACGTCCACGGCGTCGATCACGTGGCCGCAGCAGACGGGCGCGTCGGCGTCCGTCACTGCCCCGTTGGTCGCGCAGACCGCTCGCGACGTGTCGATCACGATCCCGTGCCGCGTACTGGCGACGACCCCCGGCGATGGGTCCACCGTCGTGTTGTCGACGATGCCCGCGGCCGCGTCCAAGGCCCGCGACAACGGATTGTTCGTCGTGGCCGACGCCGCCGGTGTCACGGTCTCCAACCGCAACAAGACCCTGGCGTCGGCGCCGCGCGAAGCCCTCACCGGCTGCGCCGAACTCCGCGTCTTCTCCGATGCCACGACGACCGGCGCGCAATTCGTCGGCCTGCCCCCGGGTCCGGCCACTGCGGGCGGCGGCGACGTCGGCCTCGCCGAGCCGTCGGCGAACCCCCAGATCGCCGGTGTCTTCACCGACCTCACGCCCGAGCAGATCCGGTCGGCACCGGCCTTCGCCGTCCGCCTCGACATCGACGACCGCTTCGATTCCGCACCGTCGATCCTCAAATGGGTGGTGATGGTCATCGGCGTCGGGGCCGCGGTCGTCGCCCTCGTCGCCGTCGGACGTCTCGACCGCATCCACGGCTACCACCGCCGCGTCGGGCGTCGCCTGCGCTTGCGCACGGTCCTGAGGCCCGGCCCCACCGACATCGGCGTCACGCTGACGCTCGTGCTCTGGCATTTCCTCGGCGCCGGATCGCCCGACGACGGTTACATCCTCAACATGGGGCGCAACGCCGCCGACGTCGGATACCTGGCGAACTACTACCGCTTCTACGGCATCCCCGAAGCCCCGTTCGACTGGTACTACAACTTCCTGGCCTACTGGTCGACCATCTCGACGACCGGCCTGTGGATGCGGCTCCCGTCGCTGTTCGCTGGTCTGGCCGCCTGGTTCATCCTCAGCCGAGTCCTGCTCCCCCGCCTGGGCGGTGCGGTGCGGCGTTCGCAGTGGGCGATGCTCACCGGCGCGGCGGTGTTCCTCGCGTTCTGGCTGCCGATGTGTTCGGGACTGCGCAGCGAGGGCATCATCGTCCTCGGCACCCTGGCGACCTGGTGGGCGGTCGAGGTCACGGTCTCGACGCGGCGGATGCTGCCGGCCGTCGTCGCCGCGTTCACCGCCGCGCTGACGCTCGCCCTGGCCCCGCATGGTCTCGTCGCGCTGGCCCTGCTCATCGCGAGCGCCCGGCCCATGCTCCGCATCCTCGTCCGACGCCGTGCCGAGGACGGACTCCTGCCGCTGCTCGCCCCGCTGCTCGCCGGTGTGGCACTGGTCGTCATCATCGTCTTCCGGGATCAGACGCTCGCGACCGTCTTCGAGGCCCTGCGCATCCGATACTCGGTCGGTCCGACACTGGCCTGGTACCAGGAACTGCTCCGCTACTACTTCCTCGCGGTGAACACCACCGACGGCGCCCTGGCCCGGCGAATCCCCGTCCTGCTGTTCGCGGTGTCCATGTTCGTCGTGCTGGCGATCATGTTGCGGCGCAAGCGCATCGACGGGATCGATCCGGGTGCGGTGTGGCGCGCGCTGGGCGCCTCCCTGCTCACCGTGCTGTTCCTGTCGTTCACCCCGACCAAGTGGACCATCCAGTTCGGCATCTTCGCGGGCCTCGGTGCGGCGTTGGCCGCCGTCGCCTGCGTGGCGATCGGGCAGGCAGCGCGTCGCACGCTGCGCAACCTGTCGATCCTGGTCGCCGGACTCCTGGTGGCCTGCGCGGCCGCCTCGGCGGGCAAGAACGCGTGGCCGTGGCCGGCCAATTTCGGAATCGCCTGGTTCGACAAGGCACCGGTCGTCGCCGGTATCCAGGTGTCGACCGTGCTGCTCGCCTTGGCGGTGGTGGCGCTGCTGTTCGCGATCTGGCAGCACCTCCGGATGGACTTCGTCGACGAGACCGGCCTCGCCCACGATCGCGGCGCGGCGCCGTCCGGCTGGCGCATCGGTATCGCCTCCGCCCCCATCGCGGTGATCGCCGTCCTCATCGTCGTGAGCGAACTCGCGGTGTTCGCCAAAGCCGCGGCCGGTCGCACGGACACCTTCACGATGCTGTCGGCCAACCTCGACTCCGCGCGCGGAAACACCTGCGCGATGGCTGATTCCGTGCTCGTCGAACCTGATCCGAACCGGGGCATGCTGACTCCGGCGGAGGGCGGCACGGCGTCGTCGACCCTGCAGGGCCGATCCGAGGGTTTCCGTCCCGACGGCGTGAAACCGGATCTGACGCCCCAGGCCGGCGCCCAGAAGCCCGGCGCGATGAACACCTCGGCGGACCTGTCGAAGACTTTCATCGTCTACGGCAGCAATCCGGGCACGACCGGCGGAGTGGGCCCCCGTGGCGTCAACGGCAGTACCGCCGCACTCCCATTCGGCCTCGACCCGGCGACCACCCCGGTCCTGGGGAGTCACGAGACCACCAGTGGCCAGGCCACTCTCACCACGGGTTGGTACCGCCTGCCCGCGCGCGACTCCTCGCCGCTCATCGTCATCACCGCTGCCGGCGCCGTCTTCACGCTGGACCGGGACGGTGTCCCGAACTTCGGGCAGGCGTTGGAGGTGCAGTTCGGCACCGAAGCCGGCGCCGGGAGCGAAGCGAGCGGGCCGAATGTTGCTGCCAACGGACAGTTCGAGGAGGTCGGCGCGCCCGCGATCCCGATCGATCCCGAACGAACCAACCGGCCGTGGCGGAACCTTCGCGTCCCGATGGACCGCGTACCCGCCGACGCGACCGTGATGCGGATCGTCGCCCGGGACAACAACCTCGACCCGGACCAGTGGCTGGCCGTCACACCACCGCGTGCGCCGGTCCTGCAGACCCTGCAGGACGTCGTGGGCTCCACCGACCCCGTGCTCATCGACTTCGCCGCCGGCGCGGTGTTCCCGTGCCAGCGACCGATGACCGCGCACCACGGCGTCTTCGACATCCCTCAGTGGCGCATCCTGCCCGAATCGTGGATCGCCAACTCGCAGTCGAAGACCTGGATGGCCGCCGAGGACGGCGGACTGCTGGCGCCGGTCGAGGCGCTCACACGACCGTCGACGCTGGCCACCTACCTCGACAACGACTGGTATCGCGAGTGGGGCAACCTTCAGCGTCTGACACCGCTGGCCCCGCAGGCACGCCCCGCGGAGGTGCAGACCGGGACGTCGACCACGTGGGGATGGTCCCGCCCGGGTCCGATCAGGGTGGTGCCCGAAGATGACTGACCGCAACGACCCGCACGCCGACCCGGCGAACCCTCACCCCGGAGAGAACCAGGCAGACGTGGCAAGCACCGACACTTCCCCCGGCGCGAGTCCGTCCGCGACCGCGCAACTCGAGGAGCCCCGTCCCACCGGTTTCGCGGAACGCCACGCCGGCACCGCACGCATCGTCGCGATGGCCGCGGGTGTCGTCGGAATCCTGCTCGCGCTGCTGAGCCCGTTCCTGCCGGTCGACTACACGAAGGCCGAACTGACCTGGCCGCAGCAGGGTTCGGTGGCCAACGTCGCGGCCCCGAACGTGTCGTTCGTCCCGGTCTCCATGGATGTCACCGTGCCTTGTGCGCTCGGCGCGTCGTTGCCTGCGTCTGGCGGAGTCCTGTTGTCGACGGTGCCCGAGGGCGGCGCCGAGGCAGGCAAGGTCGGGCTCTTCGTCCGGGCCACCGCCGACTCGATCCAGGTGGTGCAGCGAAACGTCGTGCTGCTCAACACTCCTCGGACGGCAGCACAGAACGCACCGGACTGCCGCATCGTCGTCGAGGCAGACACCGAGGGGACCCGTGGCTCGATCCAGGGCCTGCCGAACGACAACGAGACCGACGCGGTGCGGTCCTTCGATCTGCGAGATCCCAACGCGCGCCCGCAGATCATCGGCGTGTACTCGAGCCTGCCGGCGGATGTCAGCACCGAGGGCCTGTCGTTCCGGTCCACCATCGACACCCGATTCGTCTCCACGCCCACGACTCTCAAGTTCTGGCTGCTGGTTCTCGGCATCGCGTCGACGATCCTGTCGCTCGCCGCTCTGGCCGTCCTCGACGCCCGGGATGCGCGTGGCCATCACAAGATCTTCCCGGCGGGCTGGTGGCGGGTGCGCCCGGTCGACGGTGTCGTCGCCCTCGTGCTGCTGATCTGGCTGTTCGTCGGCGGCAACACCGCCGACGACGGCTATCAGGTGACCGTCGGTCGGATCGCGAGCGAGGCCGGCTATCTCGACAACTACTACCGCTACTTCGGTGTTCCGCAGGATCCGTTCGGCTGGCACTACCACTATCTGTCCGCGTGGATGGAGGTCAGCACCGCGACGCCGTGGCTGCGTCTGCTCCCGTTCCTGTTCGCCATGGCCTCGTGGTGGCTCATCAGCCGTGCCGCGATCCCCCGTCTCGGCCGTGCGGTCCGGGAGTCGACTCCGGCCATCTGGGCTGCGGCACTTGTCTTCCTCGCCGTGTGGATGCCGTACAACAACGGCCTGCGCGTGGAACCGCTCATCGCGCTGGGCACCCTCTTCACGTGGGTGTGCGTCGAGCGTGCGATCGCCACGGGTCGCTTCTTCCCGCTGACGATCGGCATCATCGCGGCCGCGTTCACCCTGACCATCCACCCCACGGGTGTGATCGCCGCGATCGCTCTCATCGCCGGTATCCGACCGCTCATCAAGCGTTTCGCGATGCGCCGCAAGCGCGATGGGCTGTGGCCGCTGTTGTTGCCGATCCTGGCCGCCGGACTGGCGGTGATGTTCGAGATCTTCGCCGACCAGCCGCTGGCCCCCATCTTGGAGGCTGTCTCGGTCAACGGTCAGGTCGGTCCCACCAACAAGTGGTGGGAAGAGCCGATGCGCTACTACATGCTGATGAATCCGACCGCCGACGGCGGCATCGCCCGTCGCTTCGGCATTCTCATCGTGTTCACCTGCTTCATCCTGGTCGTGGTGATGCTGCTCAACCGGCGACGCCTGCCCGGCATCGCGACCGCTCCCACGTGGCGCCTGGTCGCGATGATCGCCGGGTCGGCCGTGCTGATGGCGTTCCTGCCGACCAAGTGGACCCACCAGCTCGGGGTGTACGCCGCGATCGGCGGCGCGCTCGCCGCGGTGGCGACCGCCTGCGCTGATCGCACCATCATGCGGCGCCGGCGCAACCGGACGCTGTTCGCCGCCGCCTGCGCATATGTCCTCGCGCTCGCGTTCTCCGGACGCAACCAGTGGTGGTACGTCGGCAGTTACGGAATCCCGTGGCGCGACGCGGTTCCCGACGTGCGCGGCATCCCGCTGTGGACGGGCATCCTGGCCGTCGCCGTCGCGCTCACCGCGCTCGGACTGTGGCAACACTTCCGCGACGACTATGTCGACGACGGCGTCCGCGCCGGGCAGCCGCGCTCGGTGTTCACCCGGCTGCGGAGCCCGTCGATCATCGTCGTGTCGACCATCATGCTGCTGTTCACGCTGGTGTCGTTCGCGAAAGCGGACTGGACGCAACGCAACTCGTGGTCGTGGCTGAGTTCCAACGTGAATGCCCTCCAGGGTCAGCCCTGCGCACTGGCCGATGCCGTACTGGTGGAGGACGATCCGAACGCCGGTCTGCTGGCGCCCGCGCGAGTGGCCGGACAGCGCGATCCATCACCGGGCGCGGCCCTCGCCGGCACCGGGATGGAGGGTTTCGATCCCAACGGGGTGGCCTCGGACCTGTCCGAGCAGACCGACGAGGAAGGCGGGGAATCCTCATCGGGCACCTCGACCGCCGAGGTCGACCGGACCCAGACCGATCCGACCGACGACAGCAGCGGCTCGGACACCGAGACCGCCACCGGGTCGAGCGACACCAGCGGCGGACAGACGTCGCAAGCCGGCGTCAACGGCTCGACGGTGAAGCTGCCGTTCGGGCTGTCGCCGAGCGAGACCCCGGTGCTCGGAACGTACAACTCGCCCACCGGTACCGGACGTCTCACGTCCGACTGGTACCAGCTGCCGCAGAACAGGTCAGGCGAGCAGCCACTCGTCACGATGTCGGTGGCGGGACAGGTCGAGTACGTCGACGATCTCGCCGTCACCCGGCCCGGACAGCGCGTACGACTGCAGTTCGGCCGCGTCGCACCCGACGGCACGGTGGCACCGGCCGGACAGATGGTCCCGCTCGACATCGGCGGCGCACCCGAATGGCGCAACCTGCGCTTCCCGATGGATCAGGCGCCCCCGGGAGCGACGGCGGTGCGCATCCTCGCCGAGGACACCTCGACGCTGCGCGATCAGTGGCTGGCCGTGACCCCGCCGCGCATGTCGACGATGGTGACGCTCAATTCGCTCGTGGGCAGCGAGGATCCGGTGCTCATCGACTGGGAGGCCGGGCTCGCGTTCCCGTGCCAGCGTCCCGCTCAGGTGAAGTACGGGGTGCTGGAGACGCCGGAGTGGCGGATCTCGCCGGACCGCGAGGGCGAACGCGTCAACTCGCAGCGGTGGATGGCCGGCGACTCCGGCGGTCCGCTGGGCATCATCGAGAACGAGTTGCGCCCACGCGTCTACCCGTCGTATCTGCGCAACGACTGGGCCAAGGACTGGGGCATGCTCCAGAGCCTGACCCCGATCCTCCCGCAGACCGACGCGGAACTGACCATCACCACCGACACCCACAACGGTCTCTGGACACCCGGACCCATGCGGGCGGTGAAGAACTAGTCGCTGTGCGTCCCACTCCCTGAGGGGCGAGCCCGCGGGCGACCGGCAGACTTCAACTCGACCGGCAGACTTCGATCGAGGTCTAGGAGTCGAGTTGAAGTCTGTCGGTGCGAGGGGTGTCAGCGACGAGCCCCCTCCGCTCCCTGAGGTGCGAGCGAAGCGAGCCACCAAGGGTCACGTGCGACGCTCGCCCGCCCTTCGTGGCTCGTCGCTTGCGCTCCTCGCACCTCAGGGAGCGATGGGGGGTCTGTCGTTCTCTGAGCTCAGGGAGCAGTGCGCTTCTTCGGATCAGGGAGCGGAAACGGGTTGCCCTCGACCATCCAGGACGACGGTCAGATCGGCATCAGGAAGTGCTTGCGCGGGGTCTTGAGGACCTCCTTGTCGCGCAACTGCGCCAACGCCTTTCGGAGCTGCAGCCGGGTCTCGGCGGGTTCGATGACGGCATCGACGTACCCGCGCTCCGCGGCAAGGTACGGGGTGGCCATCATCGTGTTGTAGAAGTCGATGAACTCGCGGCGGATCTTGTCCGCCTCGGCAGCCGAGAGACCTTCGGTCTGACGTCGGGTCAGCACGGCGGCCGCCGATTCGGCGCCCATGACCGCGATCTTGGCGGTGGGCCAGGCGAAGTTGACGTCGGCACCGAGGTGCTTGCTGCCCATCACCGCGTAGGCGCCGCCGTAGGCCTTGCGCAGCACGACGGTCACCTTGGGCACATCGGCCTCGACGTAGGCGTAGAGGAAGCGGCCGGAGCGTCGGATGGTGCCCTTCTGCTCCTCCGCGAGACCCGGGAGGATGCCCGGGGTGTCCACCAGGAACACCAGCGGGATGCTGAAGGCGTTGCAGATGCGCACGAAGCGTGTCGCCTTCTCCGACGAATCGGTGTCCAGCACACCCGACATCACGCTCGGCTGATTGGCGACCACACCGACCGAACGGCCGTCCACGCGGGCATACCCGGTGATGATGTTGGGCGCGAACAACTCGCCGACCTCATGGAAAGCGCCGTCGTCGAACAGCTTGATGATGATGTCGTGCATGTCGTACCCGGCATTGTCGTTGTCGGGCATGAAGTCGTTGAGCGACAGGTCCGACTCGGTGATCTCCGGCTCGAGGCCCGGGTTGATCACCGGCGGGCGCTCGTAGGCGCTCGACGGCATGTACTGCAGGTACTCGCGGACCCAGTCGAACGCGGACTTCTCGTCGACGGCGACGTGATGGATGTTGCCCCAACGCGCCTGGTTGTGCGCGCTGCCGAGGTCCTCGGCCGAGATCTCCTCGCCGTTGACCTGTTTCAGCACATCGGGTCCGGTGACGAACATGTACGACTTGTCCTCGACAGCCACCAGGATGTCGGTGTTCGCCGGGGTGTACACCGCGCCGCCGGCACACTTGCCGAGGATCACCGAGATCTGCGGCGCGAGACCGGAGAGCAGGTCGTTGCGACGGCCCATCTCGGCGTACCACGCGAGTGAGGTCACGGCGTCCTGGATCCGCGCTCCGGCCGAGTCGTTGACACCGACCATGGGACAGCCGATCTTGCCTGCCCACTCCATCAGCGAGGCGACCTTGCGGCCGAACATCTCACCGACGGTTCCGCCGAAGACCGACTGGTCGTGCGAGAACGCCGCGACCGGGCGGCCGTGCACCAGACCGTGTCCGGTGACCACACCGTCGCCGTAACCACTCTCGGCCGCACCCGGCATCTTCGCCAGCGCGCCGATCTCGACGAAGGTGCCGGGATCGAAGAGCATGTTCAGACGCTCACGGGGAGAGCAGATCCCCTTCGCGGCGCGTTTCGCGAGCGCCTTCTCGCCTCCCGGTTCCCGGGCGGCCTCCAGCTTCTGACGAAGGTCGGCGAGCTTGCCTGCGGTGGTGTCAGTCACGGTGTCTCACTTTCTACGCAACCGCTGTTTCCGATGAGCAACAAGTGACGCTACTTCTCGTCGATCCGCCCGAGCCGCGCGGCCAGATCGCTACCGATCCGGCCGATGTACGGCTCGTCGACGATCGACAGGTGGTCGCCGCCGACATGGATGATCTCCAGGTCGTCGACCACCTCGCCCCAGCGACCGTCCTCGTCGATCTCAGCCCATTGCGGCTCGAGTTCGATGGCCCCGGCGTGCATCTTGTCGGCCCGGTAGAGGACGACCTTGCCGTCATAGGGTTCGGGGGCGATGCTGCTCAGCACCCGGTTCTCGATGAACGAGGTCCGCTGGTGCTCGATGATGCCGCCGGGGATCTTGGTGCCCGACATCGACATCATCTCCATGATGATCGCGAACTGCCCCTCGTCGTCGGCCTCCACGAGACGATCCATCGGGATCGGCACATCGGGGTCGAGATCGTAGTTGCGGATCGCGAACTCCTTCCAGCGCTCGAGCCGCGCCCGCTTGCTGTCCGGGGTCTCGGTCATGTC
The DNA here is from genome assembly GCF_001698225.1 of Gordonia terrae. Classification (NCBI taxonomy): domain Bacteria; kingdom Bacillati; phylum Actinomycetota; class Actinomycetes; order Mycobacteriales; family Gordoniaceae; genus Gordonia; species Gordonia terrae. Next base: position 337,001 of record NZ_CP016594.1, on the reverse strand, counting down.
CGCGCGGGGACGCACCACGTCGATCAGACCGACGAAGGCCACCTCTTCGCCGGCTTCGCGCAGGAGCTGCGCGACCCCATAGGCCAGGGCGCCACCGAACGACCAGCCGACCAGCACGTACGGACCATGTGGCTGCAGCTCGCGCAGGCGCGGAAGGTATTCGCGCACACGCTCTTCGATCGTCCCCTCGATCCCACGATCGAACCCGATGACCGGCCGGTCCTCGGGCAGACGCTTGAGGAGCGCCTCGTACGCCGACGTGTTGCCGCCCGCGGGATGGAACAGCAGGATCGGGGTCGGGTCGCCGGCAGACGGGTCGTAGACCTTCTTGCTGTCCGGGACCAGACGCAGGTAGCGCAGGAAACCGTCGGTGGACGCGCCGGCGTCGAGGTGCTCACGAACGTAGTTCGACATCTCCTCGATCGTCTCCGAGTCGAGGATGTCCTCGACGTCGATGTCGCCTCCGGTGCGCTCGTTCAACCGGTCGGTGAGCTGCTGGGCGACGTCCTCGGACAGGACCGGCAGCTTGTTGAAGATGCCACCGGCGGAGGCCTTGGTGACCACCGCATACGTGCCGAAGGTCAAGCGCTCGGCGGCATCTCGCGGCGGCACGTCCGAACCGGCGGCCTCGGCGACGGCCCGCTGCGATGTGATGTCCGTGGTCGCCTGCGGTGCTGCCTGACTCGGCGCTGCCGTCGGGGCCGCCTCGGGCACAGTCGGCGTCTGCGCCGGGGAGTCGGCGACCGCCGCCTCGACGTCGGCTGCGTCTTCGGCGACCTCGAGCTTGCGCTCGGGCGACTCCTCGGCGGGCTCGTCCTTCGCGTTCTGCTCGTCGATGTAGGCGTTCAGGGCAGCGGTGTCGAGTTCGCCGCCGTCGCCCGCCTGCGCCAGGTCGTCGAGCTGATCGCGATGCGTGACCGCGAATTCGACGAACTTCTGCACGTCGGCCAGATTCGCCTGCCGCATCGCCTGCAGCTGGAGCTGCGGGATGTCGAACTCGTACTCGACGCGGTTCTTGATGCGTACCGCCATCAGCGAGTCCAGACCGAGTTCGATGAGCGGGATCTCACGCGGCAGGTCCTCGGGGTCGTAGCCCATGGACTCACCGACGATGATCGCGAGACGATCACCCACGGGCTCACCGGATTCCGGACTCCACTTGTTGCCGATGTCGTCGATGACCTCGTCTTCGACGACCACCTTGTCGTCGGCGAAGACCGCCGCACCGGCACCGGCCTGCACCGTGTCGGCCGGGGCGCTGTCGGCGGAAGCGTCGGGATCGCCGGTGACGACCGCCTCGAACAACAACCGGAAGTTCTTGTCCGCCTTGGTGGTGTCCGGGCGGACGTGCACGGTGACCGAGCCGCCGCCGGGGTGTGGGCTGAGCGTCGTGGTGACGGTACCCGTCGTCGGGACCTCGCCATGGGTCACGGCCGCGCCGACGGACGCGTTGGCGAGTACCTGTCCGGCCGCCGCGTGGACGAGCGCGCGCGGGTCGGTGACCGCCGCGGCGTTCACCTCCCAGGCGTGCCGGCCGTCGGGCAACGCCACGTGCGAACCGGGGATCTTGCCGGCCGAGCCGCCCGAGGAGATGGTGGCGGTGAGCCAGAACTCCTTGCGCTCGAAGCGGGTACGCGGGATCGCGGCATGCTCGCCGGTCCCGAACAACGATCCGACGTCGACCGGGTGACCGTGGACGTAGAGCTTCAGCAGCGCGTTGACGAGACCGAAGCTCTCGTCCTCTTTGCGCCGCAGCGTCTCGATGAGCTCGGCATCGTGCAGTCCGGCCGAGAAGGTCACCGCCGCAACGGAGATCAGCACTGCCGGATTCGGCGAGAGCTCCAGGAAGGTGCGGTGTCCGTTCTCCACCGACTTCGCGATCGCCTGGCTGAACCACACGCTGTGGCGCAGCCCCTTGGTGAAGTAGTCGATGGTGTGGACGGGCTCGTGACCCGCACGGTAGAAGACCTCGCGGTCGACCGAACTGTAGAAGCCGGTGGTGGGGCGCAGCGGCTCGATGCCGGTGAGCTCGTAGGCGAGTTCGCCCAGCAGCGGATCCATCTGCGAGGTGTGGCTGGCGCCCTTGGTCGCCAGCTTCCGGCCGAGCTTGCCCTCGCTCTCGGCCCGCTCGACGATGGCGTCGACCTGCGACTCCGGCCCGCCGATGACCGTATGGGTCGGCGCGGCGTAGACGCAGATCTCGAGATCGGGGTAGTCGACGAGGACGCCGTTGATGTCGTCGGCGCTGTACTCGACGAGCGCCATGAGACGGATGTCGTCGCCCTGCAGCATCGACTCGCCCTCACCCATCAGCCGTGATCGCTGGCAAATGACACGCGTCGCATCCTCCAGCGACAGACCGCCGCTGATGTACGCGGCCGAGGCCTCACCCATCGAATGCGGCACGAGCACACCGGGTTCCGCCCCGTGGTGACGCAGGGTGTCGGCGAGCGCGACCTGGATCGTGTAGATGCCGACCTGGCTCTGCTCGATCCCGTAGGTCTGCTCGTCGTCGACGAACATCTCCGCAATCGAGTATCCGAGCTCGTTTTGGACCAGTTCGTCGACGCGGTCGACGTACTTCGCGAAGATCGGGTTCTCGGTGTAGAGCTGCTTGGCCATCTTGCGGTGCTGCGAACCGAAGCCCGACAGCAACCAGACGGCCGACGCCGCATCGGGCGAATCCGACGAGTAGACAATCGGATTGCTCTTCCCGTCGGCGATCGCGCGAACACCGGTGAGCGCGTCGTCGTGGGTGCGGGCCATGACGACCGCGCGCGAGCGCCCGTGGTTGCGGTGGGCCAGTGCGCGTCCGATGTCGGCGAGCGGTGTCGACCGGCCGGCGTCGGACTCGAGCCACTCGAGCAGGTCCGCGGCAGCCTTGCGTCGGCGCGACGGCAGGAATCCCGAGATGACCAGCGGCACAACCGAACCCTCGACCGCGCAGGGCGCGAAGCCGGCGGCGGGGTCGGGTGCGGTCTCCTCGACCACCGGATCGAGGTTCTTCGCCTGCGCGGCGAGCACGGCGCGCTCGGCCTCGGTCAGGTAGACGTCGTCGTCGTCGAGATCGGGTTCGTCGCCGAGCGACGCCGAGGCGGGCAGCTCGGACGCGCTCGCATCACCGGCCGGTGCAGACGCCGGCTCGAGGTCCTCGGGCCGCACCTCGCGCACGACGACGTGCGCGTTGGTGCCGCCGAAGCCGAACCCGGAGACACCGGCGACGGCGTGGCCGGAGTAGCGCGGCCATTCGGTGTTCTCCGGGATGACCTTCAGGTTGGTCGCGTCGAACTGGATGTACGGGTTGGGCCCGGTGTAGTTCCGCGAGGCCGGGATGACGCCGTGCTGCATCGCCAGGACGACCTTGGCGAGAGCGCCGGCACCCGCGGCCGACTCCATGTGGCCGTAGTTCGTCTTGACCGATCCCAGCAGCATCGGCTGTTCGGGGGCACGGCCCTTGCCGACGACGCGACCCAGCGCGTCGGCCTCGATGGGGTCACCGAGGATGGTGCCGGTGCCGTGCGCCTCGACGTAGTCCACCGAGCGCGGGTCGATCGCGGCGTCGGTGTACGCACTCCGGAGCACATCGACCTGCGCCTCCGGGTTGGGGGCGGGCAGACCGTTCGAACGGCCGTCGGAGTTGACCGCGGACCCGGCGATGACCGCCAGGACCCGGTCGCCGTCGCGCCGGGCATCGGACATCCGCTTGAGGACGAGGAGACCGCCGCCCTCGGCGCGGATCATCCCGTCGGCGTCGGCCGAGAAGGCCTTGATGTGACCGTCTTTCGCCTGCGCCCCGATGCTGTCGAAGCCGAGGCTGGCGGCCGGGTTGATGATCATGTTGACGCCGCCCGCGAGGGCGACCTCGGATTCGCCGGTGCGCAGGCTGCGGACGGCCTGGTGGACGGCGACCAGGGACGACGAGCACGCGGTGTCCAGCGCGACCGACGGACCGCGGAAGTCGTAGAAGTAGGAGACGCGGTTGGCGACGATCGCGGTCGACGTACCGGTGAGCGCGTACGCCGCGGTGTCCTGGGCGCCCTCGCCCAGGCCGAGGGTCGCCAGCAGCTGATAGTCGTTGGTCGACGTCCCGATGAACACACCGACCGGCGCGCCCTTCAGGTCGCTGGGTGGGATGTGCGCGTGTTCGAGTGCCTCCCAGGTCAGTTCGAGCGCCAGCCGCTGCTGCGGGTCGACCATCTCGGCCTCGCGCGGACTCATCTGGAAGAAGTCGGCGTCGAACGTCCGGACGTCGTCGAGGTAGCCGCCATGGGTGTTGGCGTTCTCGAGCACCTCGGCCAGACGCGGATCGGCCTTGAACTCGGTCCAGCGGTCCTCGGGCAGCTCGGAGATGCCGTCGACACCGCCGAGCAGCGCCTCCCAGGTGGACTCGGGCGTGGTACCCGACTTCGGGAACCGCGTCGAGAGTCCGACGATCGCGATGTCGTCCTCGGCGCTGCGCTCGCGCTGCCAGAAGGTGTCCGCGTCGCCGTCGAGGCCCTCGTCCGGGTCACCCTCGATGATCCGCTGCGCGAGCGTCGCGATCGTGGGGTGGTTGTAGACCACCGTCGCGGTGAGGATGACCCCGGTCTTGTCCTCGACGTCGGCGGCGAGCGCCACCGCATCGCGGGACGAGAGACCGAGCTCCTCCATGGGACGGTCGACGGCGATCTGCTCGACGGGGAGCCCGGTGGCCTGCGACACCCACTCGCGCAGCCAGTCACGAAGCTGGTCGACGGTGAGGTCACCGGCGGTCTCACCGTCGGTGCCGGACGCGGCGGAATCGATGGTGCGGGCCTCGTCGGTATTCAGTTCAGACATCGCTTCCAGACTACTGATCTCGGGGCACCTGAACTGGTGCCGGGTGCATTATGAGCCCGCGGGGTGTCCGGGCGCGGCAACTCGACGCACTCACCCCGCCCGGGTCCGCAGGATCGCTACTCGGCGTCCGGGAACGCCGTCTGCTTGTAGCCACCCCGGAGGCTGCCGTCGATGTAGGCGGCACGCGTCGCGCGACGGGCGATCTTGCCCGACGACGTGCGCGGGATCGAGCCGGCCGGCACCAAGAGGACGTCGCGGACCATCACGCCGTGACGCTGGGCGACCGCGGCGCGCACGGTGTCGGCGACCTCCTGCGGGTCGGCCTTACGACCGGGTCCGCGCTCGGCCACGATGACCAGCTGCTCGGACGCGTCGTCGGCGTCGGGCTTCAGGCCGCTGCCCGCGAACTCGAACACCTCACCGGGCAACTGGTTCGCCGGCACCGAGAACGCCGCGACGAAGCCGGGGCGCAGTGCGTCGCTGGCCTCCTGCGCGCTGTACTCGAGGTCCTGCGGGTAGTGGTTGCGGCCGTCGACGATCACCAGGTCCTTGACGCGCCCGGTGATGTAGAGCTCGCCGTCGAGCCAGACGCCGAAGTCGCCGGTCCGCATCCAGATCGCGTCCGCGGGCGCACCCTCGGCGTGGCTGTTCTCGGGGAGCGGGGTGACCAGCTTGTTGTGGAACGTCTCCACCGTCTCGTCCGGCTTGTTCCAGTAGCCGGCGCCGATGTTCAGCCCGTGCAGCCAGATCTCGCCGACGTGGCCGTCGGGTTGTTCGGTCGCCGTCTCGGCGTCGACGATGGTGGCCCACTGGCTCACCGCGACCTGGCCGCAGGACACCTGCGCGACCGCGTTGGGTGCATCGGCGTCGACGAGGGTGAAGCTGCCGGCGTTGAGGTCGTCGCGGTCGACGTAGACGATCTTCGCCTCGTTCTCGCGCTGCGTCGCCGACACGAACAACGTGGCCTCGGCCATGCCGTAACAGGGCTTGATGGCCGTCTTCGGCAGACCGTAGGGCGCGAACGCCTCGTTGAACTTCTTCATCGAACTGACGGTCACCGGCTCGGAGCCGTTGATCAGGCCGATGACGTTCGAGAGATCCAGCTCCTCGCCGTCCTTCGGCAGACCGCGCGCGGCGGCGTGCTCGAAGGCGAAGTTGGGCGCGGCGGCGAAGGTCTCGGCGCCGTCGGCGGCCGCGGCCAGCTCCTTGATCCAGCGACCCGGACGACGCACGAACGCCTGCGGGCTCATGATCGTGATGTACCGACCGCCGAGTGCGGGCAGGATCACGGTCAGCAGGCCCATGTCGTGGAACATGGGCAACCAGGTGACGCCGCGCGCCTTCCGGTCGATGCCGATGGTGTCGGAGATCTGCAGCACGTTGGCGGCGACCGCCTGATAGGTGATCTCCACGCCTGCGGGGACACGCGTCGAACCCGACGTGTACTGCAGGTAGGCCACGGTGTCCTTGTTGTGGTCCTGACCGGCGACCGGTGCCACCCAGCTCGACCCCACCGAATCCGGCACCGCGTCGACGGCGATGACGCGCGGGCGCTCCTTGGCCGGCAGCGGCGCGAAGAAATCGCGGACCGCCTCGGCGGACTTCGTCGAGGTCAGGATCGCGGTCGGCCGGCAGTCGTCGAGGACCGCGTGCAGACGGTCGGTGTGGCCGGGCTCGTCCGGGGAGAACAGCGGTACCGCGACGTTGCTGGCATAGAGCGCCGCGAAGAACCCGATCACGTACTCGAGCGACTGGGGCGCGAGAATCGCCACACGGTCGCCCGGCTTCGTGACCTGCTGCAGACGCGCCGCCACCGCGCGCAGCCGCTTACCGAACTGCGCCCAGGTCAGATCCTGCGGCTCCCCGTCGCGCTCACGGCTGTAGTCGATGAACCGGTAGGCCAGTGTGTCGGCCTGCTCGCGGACGTTCTGCTCGACGTAGTCGACCAGGGTCGCTTCCTCGCTGAAAGAGATGTTCCCGGTCTCATCGAGAAAGTCTTCGAGTTCAGTACTCAGCATTCATTACTCCTGTGCCCCCTCGTGGACTCCCCCACGCGGGCGCAGATCTCCGGCGAGGTCTTGGCGACACCACCACGCAGTCCTGCCGTCCACGTCCTGTGCCGACCGCGGGATACGGTAGCGCACGTCCAGTTACCCAACGAAAAAACTCGCGTTCGTCATGCTCGGTTTCGCATGAGTGCGCGTCGCCCCTCGACGCGCACCCCCGGGTTCACCGACCCGTCACCTCGCTGTTGAGTCGCGAGACCGTCGGCCATCCTACTCCCCCTTCAATTGCGCCAGCACGGGCGCAAAAGCATCCATCTGCGTCGGGAAGACCCCGACGTAGGACATGGTGGTACGGCGACGCACCTCCCGGATCTGGTCGGCGATCTCGTCGAAGCTGCCGATCGCGATGTACGGCGAGGTCAGCACGTCGTCGACGGTGAACTCCGTGTCGTGCGCGATGTTCGGCGGATAGCCCTGTTCGAGGGCCTTCAACGCCATCTCGGCGGTGGCGACCCGGTCGTCGGTGATGACGATGACGGCGATCGTCCAGTTCAGCTCGAGATCGTCGAACCGGTCGCCGGCGGCCTCACGGATGCGGTCGACGCGTTCGGTGGTCTTGGCGATGGTCATGTCGGACAGCTTCATCTTGCCGTCGGTGGTGGTGCCGGGAGCGACGGAGATGATGTCGGCGTGCTTGGCGGCCAGCGCCAGCATCTTGGGTCCACCGCCGCCCACGGCGATCGGCGGACGCGGTCCCTGCCTCGGCCGAGGACTGCCCTCGAGGCCGTTGATCTGGTAGAACTCGCCGTCGAAGTTCACCGTCTCGCCACGCATCAGGCCGTCGAGGACCGTCAGCGCCTCATCGAGGCGACGGATGCGCACACCGGGCGACTCGAACTCGATCCCGGCCTTGTCGAACTCTTCCTTCATCCAGCCGGCGCCGATGCCCAACTCGAGACGTCCCTTGCTCAGGACGTCGATCGTGTTGGCCTCCTTGGCGAGCAGGGCCGGGTGGCGCCAGCCGTTGGCGAGCACCGAGGTCGCCAGGCGGATCGTGCTCGTCGCCTGGGTCAACGCGCCCAGCGCCGCGAGCGGACCGACCTGGTTGCCGAGATGGTCGGGCACCGCGAAGGTGTCGTAGCCGTACTCCTCGGCGGTCTGCGCGAGCTTGACGAACTTGCGGGCACCGCCCTCGTCCTTGTTGCCCTCACCACCCGCGCCGAAGCGGAACTTCCGCAAACCGGAGGAGGCACCACCGGCATCGCTCGGGGGTTGCGTCATCGCTGTCCTCTCGTCGTGATCGCCGGATGGGTGAGGGCGCGTGCGCGCCCTCCGGCGTCCGCGGTGTTCCTCGGGCCAGCCCAACACGTTAATGCAGCGTGACGGCACCGCCAAACGAATCGGCCGACGCCGCCAGACGAGGTTACCGGCCGGTTAGTTCGACGACGGGACCGGTGGTGCATCGGTGGTGCCCGGCCGGTGTCGTCCGGACGGGCGAGCCAGGGTCAGTTGTGCTTGGGCGCGGGCGCGTCCTGGATGAGGTCCTTGGACCAGTCGTACATCCACTGGGTCGCGGTCTGGCCGTCGTTCTCCCAGTAGCGCGTCGTCGCATACATCGCGTGGATGGGGTTCGACGCCGCGTTCGCCAGTTTCGACACCGCCGCCAGCGGATTGACGATCGTCGGCGAGTCACAGATGAGATCGCCCGGCGCGCAGATGGATTGGACCCGGTCGCGGAGGTCGCCGAATCCGCCGTTGCGCGGGCCGGTCATCGAGATCCCGGGTACGAGATTGCCCATCCCGCCGAGCGCGATCTCCGCGCCGACACCGTTGGGGCTCGGCTCGATGTCGTTCTGTTCACCCGGCTGGCGTCGGCCGTCGGCGATGAGCCCGACACCGAGCACGAGGTCCTGGTCGCTCTCGTCGAGCACGCCGCGGCCGTTGCCGATGTTGCTCGCGAGATCACCGGCGATGACCGCGCCCTGGCTGAAGCCCATGATCACGTAGCCGGTCAACGGGCAGCGTTCGTTGGTGGAGATGATCTTGCCTGCCGCGCGCTTGTAGCCCTGGGTACGCGAGACGTTGTAGTCGGCCTGCCGGTCGGCCAGGTTGGTCGGGTTCCGGAACTGGGCCGTGTAGGGGACGGTGTAGATCTCGGTGCGCGAGGTGGCGAAGTCGTTCGACAGCGCGCGCGAGACGCGCAGCATCAGCGAGTTCGGATTCGCCGACGGCTTGTACGGATCGTCGTCCGCGCTCGACTCCCAGGTGCCGGGGATGACGACCGTCAGGACATCGGGGCAGTCCGCGGGCTGGGCGTCGGGACGTTCGCCGGACGGCGGCGTGCTCGGCGGCCCACCGGGACCGATCGGCGCGGGGCCGGGCGCCAGCCACACCAGGACCAGCACGACGATGAGCACGATCGCGATGGCCGCGAGCGCGAGGAGCAGCAGAGCGAACTTGCCGAGCCGCCGAACCGGACCCTTGCGGGTGCGGCCCGCGGCGTTGCGACGGGCGGCCACGTCAGCAGTAGTGCTGTTCTGCTGCGCGAATGACCTTGTCGGCCTTCACGTTCGCTTCTTCGACATTGTCTGCACCGGGACCGACGGAGGCGGTGACAAAGGCCTTCACCATGCTCGGGTCGGTGCCCTTCTGTTTGGCGCCGCAGACATACTTCGCCATGGTCAGGGCGACCGAGTTGTCGTTGTCCCCCATGAAGGTGACGTCCTGCTGCTTCAGCGCGGCCAGGTAGGCGCGGGCCTTGTCGTCGAGTGGTTGGCCGCTGGGCCCGGGAAAACTGGCCGGGACCTTCGTACTGGGGTTCGGCGCGGTCGCGGGCAGCTCCGACGTGCCGCCGGTCGTGGACGGGGTGGCCTCTGCGGAGGTCGTGCCCGGCGTGCTCGTCGAGGACTCCGCCGCCGAGTAGAGCGAGGTCGTCGTGACCGGGTTGTTGGTGATCGGCGCACTGGCCGTCGAGTCGTCGGCGCAGGCCGACACGGACCCGAGCGCGAGAGCGAGGCCCGTCACGGCCAGCACCAGCCGCACACACTTCGTTGTCATCGCCACTTCCTGCCGAACCTTTCTCCGTCGAGATCGCGCACCACCGGACGATCTGTCCGGCGACACCTCACGCGTCCGGCCTGCGGCCGATCGCAATGCAGGGGCACCCCGCATCGCACACCACGTCAGGCTACCGCCCGCGCGGGGGCATTCCGGCCGCCGCACTCGCGCCACCTGCACAAACAGTCCGATTCCTCAGCGAAGTTTCAGGCCGCACACACGTGCGGTCGAGGTTAGGGGGCACCGACGGGTGCCCCCGTCCTCTTCTGTCGAATCCCGCCTCGCTCACCGGACTCCTCACTTGAGGACTTTGGTGCCGTCCTTCGCGGTCCAGGTGATCCGGCCGTGCTCGAAGTAGTTCACGCGGCCCTTGCCGTCGCGGGTCGGGAGTTCGTCGCTCGTCGGCTTGCCGAGACGACCGGCCGGACCGCCGGCGGCGACGTAGGCGCCACCGATGGCGCCCGTGACGATCTTCGGTCCCTTCGGTCCGGTGAACATGCGTCCGCCGGCGAAGTCCTGGGCCTTGCCGCCCGCCACCGGGTACGACGGGGTGAGGCAACCTCCCAGGTCCGCCTTGTTGGCGTCCCAGACCTTGCGGAAGGCACCGTCGACGCGGCATGCGACCGCATCACGCGACAGTCCGAGCGCGGCCGCGGCCTGCGGCCAGGCCTGCATCATCTCGAACTCCCAGTAGGGCCAGGTGTGCGTACCCGACGGCCGGTAGTTGGCCTGGCCGGGAATCCCCTTGCGATTCAACTGGATCGCGAACTGCTGCGAGGTGACGCGACTCAGCATCTCGAGTCCCACACCGGAGTAGTTGGTCGCGAGCATCGGGATGTCGGACGGTTTGTCGTGGGGCCCGACCATGCCGTTGCCCGACGAGACGTACAGACTCGTGCCCTGCAGCTTGTCGACCAGCAGGTACGGATCGTGTTCCTTCCAGGCCGGGTCCGACGGCGGGCCGAACATCTTCATCGAGTCGTAGCCGCCACCGTCGCGCACCGCGAACTGGATCGCCTGCGGCATACCGAATGAACTCAGCTGCAGGATTCCCGAGAACGACGCCGCGAACTTGTAGAACCCGGGGTTGCGCGCGGCGAGCATCATCGCGGCGGAGCCACCCATCGACAGCCCCTCGATGCCGCGGACGTCGGTGGACCGCCAATCGTTCTCCAGGATGGGCGGCAGTTCCCGCATGAGGAACGTCTCCCACTTGTAGTTCTTGCCGCGATCGGGTTCCTTCCAGTCGGTGTAGAAACTCGACTCGCCACCGATCGGCAGGATGACGTTGACGTTCTTGTCCTTGTAGAAGTCGACGATCTTGGTGTTGATGATCCAACCGCTCTGATCGTCCTGCGCGCGCAGACCGTCGAGCATCGTCAGCTGCGGGAACTTCTCCTTCGGCTTCGCGTGCCAGTCGCGGGCCAGCAGGATCTGCACCTGGATGTTGGTGTTCATCGCCGGGGAGTAGACCCACAGGGCCACTCGCCGGTCGGTGTACCAGTACGTGTTGGTCACCTTGGCGGGTTGCGCGGCCGGGACCGACGCCGGTGCGACCGGGGCACGCGAGCTCGGCGGTGCGGGTGCCGGCGCGCTGGGTGAGGCCGGCGGCGCGGGCGCCGCGGGCGGTGCCGCGGGGGCGGGCGGGGCCGGCGCGGGTTCGGCCCCGGCGAGCCCGTTACCGATCACGAGTACCGCGACCGTCGCCAGCGCGACCGCGGCGGCCTTCACCGGGCGAAGAGTCGCCCGACGACCGGCCGGGCGCGCGCCATCCTGCCCTGGATCGGCCGGTCGCGCGTCGACCTTGCCTGTACCACTGTTTCGCCGCATCACTCTCCAGAACTCCTTCGCCCCTGTACACCGGCGCCAGCACCCGTGACCGATTCCCCGTCAGTCACACATGCCTCATAAGTATCAAACGCCTCAGGAGTTTCTTACACGCCACGGCGCAGCCTGTCCCCACGCCACGCTGTGACACGTGGGATTTGTGTGACAGTTGATATGCCAGCCCATCCCTGAGGAGTGAGCTTGCGAGCGTCACGAAGGGTCTTCGCAACCTCGGTCGCCAGACCCTTCGTGACGCGCCCTCCGCAGGCTCCGGGCGCTCCTCAGGGAGCAGGTGGGTGCGCCCACACACGACGACGCCCCGCCCGGTGACCCGGGCGGGGCGTCGTGCGGCCGGCGGACCGGCGATGTCAGATCAGCGGAAGAATCCGCGGTTCTTGGCGTTCCAGATCATGTCCTGCCAGTAACCCCAGGCGTGGGTGCCGTTTGCGTAGTAGGTCATCAGCGGCACACCCTGCACGAAGGCCGCAGCCTCGAAGGCCTTGGACTGCGTGAACGCGAGGAGCTCGAGGGTCGAACCCTTGAACAGGTCGTCGAACACATTCGGCAGTGCGTTGTAGCGGCCGAAGAGACCGTTACCGGAACCGACGAAGACCTTCATGCCGCGCATCAGGCCGATGTTCCAGAAGGGATCGTTCTGGAACCAGCGAATGCTCCACGGCGGGCCCCACATGGCGTCGATGTTCCAGGGCTTCGGGTCGACGTCGAGCATCGCGAGACGCAGGGCGGTACGCATACCGGGCGCACTCAGGAAGTTGTAGCCCGAGAGCGAGCCGGCGCGGTCGAAGTGCTGACGGTTCTGGGCGCCGAGGACGAGTGCGGCGTTACCACCCATGGACAGACCCATGATGGCGTAGCGCTTCGACGGTCCGACGCGGAAGCCGCGGGCGTCGAGCGCGCTGATCAGGGTCCGGCTGATGACGCAGTTCCAGCGGTACCGGTAGGGCTGCCGGTTGAAGTTGCTGGGTGCATCCCAGTCCGTGTAGAAGCTTGCGGGTCCACCGATGGGCTCGACGACGTTGACGCCGGACTTGACCATCTCCTGGACGTTGGTGTTGATCTCCCAGCCGCTGTAGTCGTACTGGGCGCGCATGCCGTCGAGGAGGATGACGGTCTTGTAGTTGCCGGGCTTCTTCCAGGCGCGGACCTTCACGTTCGGCATCCCGCAGCCGTTGACCCAGAACTCCTGCTTGCCGACCTGCGTTCCGCCGATCCGGGCGTTGGCCTGGCCGGCGACGACACCGGTCAGTCCGACAACTGTCAGGATGGCGACGAATGCGGCGATCAACCGGTTGCTCATCCGGTTGCGCGCAGGCCTCGGCGCCTCGGTGGCAGCTTCACGCATGTACAGAATCTCCCTCTTCAGCCGATCGGCCGGAACTCGTAGTCCCTAGCGGCCGATCGGTCCTTGTGCGTCACACATTTTTCGTCCCCCGGCTCATTGCGCGGCGCGACGTCGTTCACGAGTCGTTCTCGCATGCGATTCACCGTCGGCGAGCCTATTCGATGCCCCCGGACGTGACAAACCATGTGATCGCGATCACAACCCCCGTCACTTCGGCGTCCCAGCAGTTCAGAACACCTCCGTCACGACCTTTCTATCGGCCGCGCCCACGGGGACGTTACCGATCCGAGATGTTGGACGGCAACTCCACAGGTTCGGCCCCGTGTTTTCTATGCGTTCTCTTGGTGTCGTGTGCTTGGGTTCGACACCCGGTGGCGTGGCACTAGCGCGGGTGGACCGGCGGCGGCATCTCCAACCCGCAGCGCTGGATCTCGTACTCCGGCTCGCGCTGGATTCGATAGCTGTTGAAGGTGAACGCCTGACGCAGGTTGTGTTTGAAGCGATCGAAGGACCAGGGGGCCTCGAACGAGGCGAACCGGTCCTTGGTCTCCGGGCACTGCAGCGCGACCTGGGCCTGGCGGACCAGATCCTCGTCGAGGTACCCGGGCAGTACCGGACGGCGTGGGTACGCGCCTGCTTCGGCGACGACCCATTCGCTCGGCAGGATCTTGTCGTGCCCGATGCGGCCGTCCTCGAGGCGCTCGGTGTGCGCCGCGAGCGGGTAGGCCAGACCCATCTGATCGATGACGCGCACATCCAGCGGTGCGTTCATGCTCGTCATACCCAAATTCAGGAAGTAGACGGTCACCTGCCGCTCGGCGCCCTTGGGCATGACGGCCGGCAGTTGTGCCACGTACCACTCGTCGTAGTTGAACGACGGCAGGATCACGCCGCCGTCCTCGCGGTACTCGTCGATCTTCTCGACCATCGCGCTCATACGCGGGTAGTCGAGGTAGTCCTCGGCGGTGACCGGGTTCTCGTTGCCCATGTTGGTGACGTAGAACCGACGCTCGTCGACGATGCCGCTGCGGCCGATGTCGATGCCGGCGTTCGGCAGGACGTTGGCATGCGTCACGACCGCCCAGACGACGACGGTGATCCACATGCCGCTCATGGCGATCGCACCGACGAGCTGGGCACGCGCTCGACGGCGATCCGCGGGCTCGGGCGCGGACGGCACGGGATCGGGGTCGGTCGCGGGGTCGGAGATCACCGAGTCGGAGTCCTTCGACGGCCGGCGACGGAACGCCGCGCCGACGTGCGCGGGGATCGTCACCGGCACGACCATCAGCGGCAGCAGGGTGACGAACACCGGCACCAGCAGCACCCGTCCGTGCATGAAGTCGCCGCCCTGGCGCATCCAGTAGACGATCAGGACGATGCCGGCGAGGACCACGACGGTGACCACCGCGGTCGAGGACTGCAGCCGACGCGACCAGCCTGCGAGACGCGACGACCGCGTCGAGGGGGTGGCGTCACCGGTGTCGGCCGGGTCGGAGTGCTGGGCATCGGCCGCCGTGGCCCGCATCCGGCCGCCGACGATCAGCAGCACGCCCGCGACTGCGGCCAGGACGACCGGCAGCACCAGCACGTAGGGGCCGAAGAGATTGGTGAGGTAGGCGAAACCCTGATCCCACTTCGCACCGCTGGCGTCCTTCGCGACGGCGGGATTGGGAACCAGGAGGGCGTAGTAGCCCATGCGGAAGATCTGGTAGCCGACCGGCAACGCACCCGCGACCACGACGACACCCATCCGCATCTTCCAACCGAGGGGCGCGAAGAAGACCAGCAGCAGCACCAGGCCGCCGAGAATCGCCAGTTCGGGCCGGATCAGCGGGGCGAGACCGGCGGTGAAGGCCAGCGCGAGGGTGGCCGCCGCGCTCCCGCGGCTCGCGTGCGGGCCGCGACGCGCCCATGCGACGAGCTGGCACCACAGGACGGCCGCCCAGAAGATGCAGAGGCCGTTCTCCAATCCGCTGGTCGCGAAGTCGCGGGCGGGCGGGATGGCGATGTAGATGACGGCACCGAACGGCAGCAGCAGGGTCCAACCGTCGCCGGTGATCCCGCCGATCCGGGTGCCGAACAGACGCGCGCTGCCGTACATCGCGATCGGGATCGCGGCCACCGAACAGACCAGCGCCACCCAGAGCGCGACGTATTCGAGCTGACCGTCGGTGATCCACGCCCAGAACCACAACAGGTACGTCCAGGCGGTCGAGGTGTTGGCCTCGACCCGCTCCCCGGCGTTGAAGACCGGACCGTTCCCGGCGAAGAGATTGCGGAGCGTGCGCAGGACGATGAGTCCGTCGTCGGCGATCCACCTGCGCTGCCACGCACCGATCGCGAAGAAGGTGGTGACGACGACGGCGCCGAGGACGAAACTGACGGCCGCAACCTTGTTGCGGCCGGTGTTCAGCGCCCGGAAACCGGTTGGCGACTCATCAATTGACTGCATAGACCGCGACACCCACACACACCAGCCACGCCACGGCGAGCAGCTGCAGGACACGATCGCCGAGCGCGATCTCCTCGGGCTCGCCCGCGGCACCGCCGTCGACGTCGACGGCGTAGCGCAGGATCGCCACCGTGAAGGGCACCATCGAGATGGCGTACGCGACGTTGGTGTCGTGGTCAGAGCCCTTGTCGAACGCCCAGAGGCCGTAGAAGATCACGACCGCGGTCGCCGACAGCGTCCAGACGAACCGCAGGTAGGTGGTCGTGTAGTACTCGAGGGCCTTGCGGATCTTGGCGCCGGTGCGTTCGGCGAGCTGGAGTTCGGCGTAGCGCTTGCCCGCCGCCATGAACAGCGACCCGAAGGCCATCACGAGCAGGAACCACTGTGACAGCACGATCTCGGCGGCGACGCCACCGGCGATCGCACGCAGCAGGAAGCCCGAGGACACGATGCAGATGTCGATGACGGCCTGGTTCTTCAGGCCGAAGCAGTAGCCGAGCTGGATGACCAGGTAGATGGCGATGACCACGGCCGTCTGCCAGTTCGCCAGGAAGGCGATGCCGATCGAGCCGACGAGCAGGACGGCGGCGAGAACGTAGGCCAGTGTCACCGGGACGACGCCGGCGGCGATCGGCCGGAACCGCTTGGTCGGGTGATTGCGGTCGGACTCGACGTCCATCGCGTCGTTGACCAGGTAGATGCTCGACGCGGCGAGGCAGAACGCGACGAAGGCGACGCCGGCGGAGGCCAGCACCGAGGCGTCGGTGATGTTGCCCGCGGCGAGCGGAGCGGCGAGCACCAGGACGTTCTTGACCCACTGCCGCGGCCGGACGGCCTTGATCAGCCCGGACGTCAGGTTCTTCGGTGGTCCGAGAACCTTTCCGTGCTCGATCGGCTCCTCGCTCATGCACTCTCCCTGTGTCGTGTCACCCGCGCGATGACGGGGGACGCGGCAAGACGCAGCGGCCCGCCGGGTACTGCGGCCGTGAGACCGAGCCGGGCCAGGACGCGCGCCGCACGGCGGGCACGCCCGGGGTCCGGGTTGTTCCGGGTGGGTTCGAGCAGCACCTTATCGCCCACGACGACCGCCGCTGCGCTCGCGGCACCGATCGCGGCGCCCGCGGTGACATCGCTCGGGTAGTGCACACCCAACACCAGGCGGGACACGAGCATCGGCGGCACGAGGACGGCGGGCAGCACCTTCGGGTCCCAGCCGGCGGCGCGGCCGATGAGGATCGCGGCCGCGGTCGTCGAGGTCGCGTGCGAGGACGGGAAACTCAGTTTGCTCGGCGTCGACACCCCGATCGCGATCTGCGGGTGGGCCGGGCGTGGGCGCCGGACGATGCGCTTGATGATCACCGACGCGGCGTGCGCACCGAAGGCACCCACCCCGGCCTCGAGCCAGAGTTGCTGCGCCCGCACATCGCCGCGGCGGCGGGCCAGCGCCCAGCCGGTACCCGCGATGGCGAGCCAGCCCAGTGCGTGCTCACCCACGTGCGACAGTCCGCGCGCGGCCGGACGGACGCCGGGGCGGCCACCGATCCCGGCCTGGATGGCCACGAGGGCCTTCTCCTCACCGTTCAGGGGACGCGGGATGTCGTCGGCCGGGACCCGGCCCGTCTCCGCACGATCCTCCAGCACCGTGTCGTCCCCACTGCCGATCACCGGACCATCAGATTCCGAAGACACCCGCCCAGCTCTCCTTCGACGTCAGGTCGCGGTGCGCAGACCTGTACTGCTGCTTCATCTCCGGGAACTTGTCCTGCAGTTCCTTCACGAGGGCGAAGTGTTCGCGCGCGAGTTCGATCATCTTCTCGCGGTCGCGCTGCCGATAGACGACGCCGCGGCCGTCGGCGGTGGTGACGGTGACCCCGTCGACACGACCGAGCGAGAACCACCGCGCCTCGATGGGCGGGAAGTTGGCCTGCGGAACCTCGTGATGCCGCGGGTCGGCCGGGCGGACGTTGTTCACCACGGCGGCGGTCAGCGCCTTGATCTTGCTGAGCGGGTTCAGCGGTATCGAGGTCCCGAGACGCGTTGCCTCGCCGGAGGTCCGGGGCAGCTCGGTCGCCGACGGCAAGACCACTGCGTCCGGATACTGCTTGCGCATCTGCGCGACCTTCGGCAGCGCGGTCGGCAGCAGGCTGCGGATGTGATCGGGTCCGGCAAGGAAGTCCCGGATCGCCTCGTTCTGGATGGCGACGGTGGAGTATTCGAGGCAGAGAAGGTGTTTGGCGGTCGCCTTGGTCATCGACCGGACGATGCCCTTGATCGGGCCGTCGTGATGGATCGATGCGACGACGAGCCGGTTGCGCAGGTGGAAGTACGCCTGCCAGTCGATGGCGTCGTCCTTGTCGCTCCAGGCCATGTGCCAGATGGCGATTCCCGGAACCGTGGCCGTGGGGTAACCGGCCTTGGCGGCACGCAGCGCGAACTCCCAGTCGTCCCACTTGATGAACAACGGCATCGGGAGGCCGATCTGCTCAGCGCATTCGCGCGGGATCATGCACATCCACCAGCCGTTGCCCTCGACGTCGATCCGCCGGTGCAGGTTCTTCGAGTTCTCGCGGTCGCGCAGCGGGTACTTCGAGAAGTTGTGGTCGTATTCGACGAACGGCGCCGCAGTCCACATGAAGGTGTCGCGGCGGATCACCTCGCCCATGCAGTGCAGGTGGCTGCGGTCCTGCAGATTGAGCATCTGACCGCCGACGAGCATGGGCGCCTTGGCGAATCGCGACATGGCCAGCGCACGCAGGATCGAGTCGGGCTCGATCGCGATGTCATCGTCCATGTACAGCACGTAGGGCGAGTCGGTGAGCCGCAGCGCCTCGTACATGATGCGCGCGTATCCGCCCGATCCGCCGAGGTTGCCCTGGTCGAAGATGTGCAGGCGATCGCCCAGAGCCGCGGCGGCCTCGGTGTAACCGGGCTCGTCGACGACCTTCTTGGTGCCCTGGTCGGGCATCATGACCGCATCGATGACCTCGTCGACCAACGGGTCGGAGGTCAACGCGGCCAACGCGTTCACCGCATCGGTCGGGCGGTTGAACGTCGGGATGCCGACCGTGACGCGCTTGGTCTCCTCGTCGGCCGTCGGTGCGTCGATGGGCGCATACCAACCGGCGGAGACGATTTCGGTGTCGGTGTCGGTGGTGACGTCGAACCAGATCCAGCCACCGTCCTCGAACGGACCGAGGTCGAGTTCGAATTCAACTACGCCGCGGCCGGTTTCGTCGGTGTCGACCAGGTCACCGCCGATGCCGATACGCGACCCGTCGATCTTCGAGCGGTACAGGTCGACGCGGCAGGTGCCGATCACCTCGACGCGCAGGACCACCGAGTCGAGGATGCTCCAGCGCCGCCAGTAGGCCGCAGCGAACGCGTTGAAGTAGGTCTCGAAGCTCACCTCGGATTCGGCGCCGAGAAGCACCGAGGTCCGACTCGGGGCATGCGCCCGGCGGTTGTTGCTCTCGGAT
Source organism: Gordonia terrae (assembly GCF_001698225.1). NCBI lineage: Bacteria > Bacillati > Actinomycetota > Actinomycetes > Mycobacteriales > Gordoniaceae > Gordonia > Gordonia terrae. Next base: position 317,999 of record NZ_CP016594.1, on the reverse strand, counting down.
TCGACGACGTACAGCGACCGCACGTCGAGCGGCTCACCCGCCCGCGGGAAGATCACCCGCTGCAGAAGGGATTTCGCCTTCGACGGCCCGACGCCTGCGTCGGGGATGTCGGATTGGTTCACGGGAGTCACCGTCATCTATTCGGCTCCTGCGGGGTCGGCCACCAGCGGCGCACCATCACGCAGATGCGGTGCCAGGGTGTTGTCGAACATGGTGAGCGCGCTCGCGATCGCCATGTGCATGTCGAGGTACTGATAGGTACCGAGACGACCGCCGAACAGCACTCCGGCACTTGCGGTCTCGGTGCGGGCGAGTTCGCGGTAGGCGGTCAGCATCGCCCGGTCCTCCGGGGTGTTGATGGGGTAGTACGGCTCGTCGTCGTTCTCGGCGAACCGACTGAACTCCCGCATGATGACCGTCTTGTCGTCGGGGTAGGAGTTCCGCTCGGGGTGGAAATGCCGGAACTCGTGGATGCGCGTGAACGGGACGTCGGCGTCGTTGTAGTTCATCACCGGAGTGCCCTGGAAGTCGCCGGTGTCGAGCACCTCGGTATCGAAATCGAGTGTGCGCCAACCGAGCCGGCCCGCCGAGTACTCGAAGTACCGGTCCAGGGGGCCGGTGTAGACGACGGGGGCGTCGGGGTTGTCGGCGCGCAGCTGCTCGCGCACGTCGAACCAGTCGGTGGACAGCCGCACCTCGATGCGGTCGTCGGCAGCCATGTTCTCCAGCCAAGCGGTGTAACCGTCGACCGGCAGACCCTCGTGGGTGTCGTTGAAGTACCGGTTGTCGAAGGTGTAGCGCACCGGCAGGCGGGTGATGTTGCCCGCGGGCAACTCCTTGGGGTCGGTCTGCCACTGCTTGGCGGTGTAGTGCTTGATGAACGCCTCGTACAGCGGGCGACCGATCAGGCTGATCGCCTTCTCCTCGAGGTTGCGCGCCTCGGCGGTGTCGATCTCGCTGGCCTGATCGGCGATCAGCTTCCGCGCCTCGTCGGGGCTGAAGTACCTGCCGAAGAACTGGCTGACCAGCCCCAGGCCCATCGGGAACTGGTAGGCCTGGCCGTTGTGCAGCGCGAACACGCGGTGCTGGTAGTTCGTGAAGTCGGTGAACTGGTTGACGTATTCCCACACCCGCTCGTTGGAGGTGTGGAACAGGTGCGCCCCGTACTTGTGGATCTCGATCCCGGTCGTCGGTTCGGGTTCGGAGTACGCGTTGCCGCCGAGGTGGTCGCGTCGGTCGAGCACGAGGACCCGTTTGCCCAGCTGCGTCGCGGCCCGTTCGGCGACGGTGAGGCCGAAGAATCCGGAGCCGACGACGATCAGGTCGTAACTGCTACTGGTTGCCACGGGTCCTCAGGGTAACGGACCCTCCCTGAGGAATCTCCGAGCCACGTGGCCTGGCACGGAAGCCGGGTAATGTTTCGATCGTCGGCCTGTAGCCCCCGGGCCCGTGCCTTGTCCGGTGAGTAGTTCGGGGTTTGCGTGACGCCGCTGTTCGTACGACCGCCCGACGACCCCTCCCCGAGTGCCCTTCGTGACGCCCCTCCGCAGGCTCCGGGGCTCCTCAGGGAGCAGACCGGGCCACCTCCGCAGGCTCCGGGGCTCCTCAGGGCGCAGACCGGGCCACCCCCGCAGGCTCCGGGGCTCCTCAGGGAGCAGACCGGTCCCCCTCTCGGGGAGCGGACGAACCCACCTTCACCCACGCCGGTCGAGCGCGTCGTCGTCGTGGTCCCCGTCCACAACGAGGCCGAACATCTCCCGAGCTGTCTCGCCGCTCTCGAGGGCGCAGCGACCGCCGTGGCCATTCCGGTGCAGGTGGTCGTGGTGCTCGACGCCTGCGACGACGACTCCGCAACGCTGCTCACGGCGGATGTCTCAACCGTCGTCGTCGACGCGCGATGCGTCGGGGCGGCGCGTCGAGCGGGATTCGATGCAGCCGCCATCTCGGCCGCGGAGTCGCACACCACGTGGTTCGCGACCACCGACGCCGATTCGACGGTTCCGCGGGACTGGCTCGTCGAGCACGTCGCAGCCGCCGATGCCGGCGCGGACGCTTATGTGGGCACTGTCACCCCCGACGGGTTCGACGGGTGGCCGGCGGGGACCGACGAGAGATATCTGCGCGAGTACGACGCGGGTCCCGGGCACGGCCACGTCCACGGCGCGAACCTCGGCATCCGGGCCTCGACGTACCTCGCCGTCGGCGGGTTCGCCGAGCTCGACGTGGACGAGGACGTCGATCTCGTCGATCGCCTGCGCACCTCGGGTGCGGCGGTCGAACGGGGTGCCCGGGTCCCGGTCCGCACATCGACCCGGCGGGAGGGACGTACCCGGCACGGGTTCGCGAGCTACCTGCGAGACCTGGCCGACGACCAGCGCGAGGAGGCAGCCGGGTGACGCCCGCGCGGGCCCGGGCCATCGTCGACGACCCGTCCTTCCCACTCCCCCGCCCCGGCCGGGGCCACACCCTCGACCGGTTCGCCGCTCTCGTCCGCGCCTGTTCCGACGACATCAGCACGGGCCGTCTCGTCGAGGCGCACGCCGATGCCGACGCCATCCTCGCGGAGATCTGTGGCGGCGGGACCGCCCCGGGCGAGTTCTGGGGCGTGTGGGCCGCCGAGGGGCGCGACACCCGCGTGGAGGCCCGATCGGTCGCGGGTGGCTGCGAACTGAGCGGCATCAAGGAATGGTGTTCGGGCGCGACGTCGTGCACGCATGCGCTGGTCACCGCGCACACCGACGCCGGCAACCGACTGTTCGCGGTCGATCTCGGTCGCCCGGGGGTCTCCGCGGACAGCTCGGCCTGGACCAACACGGGTATGCGCGACTCCGACACCGGGACCGTCACCTTCGATGCCGTGCCCGCCGACCCGATCGGCGAACCCGGCGCCTATCTCGACCGGCCGGGCTTCTGGCAGGGCGGGATCGGCGTCGCGGCCTGCTGGTTCGGCGGGGCCCGCAAGGTCGCGGCACCGCTCTACCGCGCGGCCGAGCGCTCCGACGACGCGTTGCTGCGGATGCACGCCGGCGCCGTCGACGCCCACCTCGCCGCCGGATGGGCGCACCTGCAGGCCGCGGCACATGAGATCGACAATGACCCGACCGCGTCGGCGAAACGGCTCGCCTTCGCGGTGCGCTGGTCCGTCGAACAGATCGCCACCGCCGTGATCGATCGGGTCGGGCGTGCATTGGGTCCCGGCCCGCTCGCCGCCGATCCCGACCACGCCCAGGCTGTCGCCGACCTCACCGTCTACATCCGGCAGTCCCACGCCGACCGTGATCTCGCGGTCCTGGGCGGACTGACCGGGGGTCGGATACCCGGCCCGGGATCGGAGACGTCATGACGACCGGCGACATCTCCTCGACGGACCGCTTCGGGACGACCCCGACATCGTCGGAGGGAACCCCGGAGTCGGAGTGGCAGCGGTGGTTCGCCGTGCGGGGGCCGTGGCCCGACTTCGAGCCGGACGTCCGGCGGCTGATCGTCCTGGCCGCCCACCCCGACGACGAGATCCTCGGCGTCGGCGGGGTGATGGCGGCCGCCCACCGACGGGGTGTCGACGTCGTCGCGCTCTGCCTCTCCGACGGCTCGGCGTCGCATCCCGGTTCGCCGACGCTGTCCCCGGCCGAGCTGGCCGTCCGGCGCCACGCCGAAGTCGACACCGCGACGTCGACGCTGGGCATCGGCCCCACCCGATGGTGCGGGCTCGGCGACGGCACCCTGTCGGCCCACGACGACGAGATCGAGGCCATCATCGACGCGACGATCTCCGAGAAACCCGAGACCCCGACCGCACTGCTGGCGGTCTGGGCGCACGACGGTCATCCCGACCACGAGGCCGTCGGGCGGTGTGCACGTCGCGTCGGCGACCGGCGCGGTGTCCCGGTCTGGGTGTATCCGATCTGGATGTGGCACTGGGCAACTCCCGACGATCCCGACATCCCCTGGCACAGGCTGCGCACCCTCGTCCTCGACGACGACATCGCCGTGGCCAAACGCGCGGCGACACAGGCCTTCGAGACCCAGATCCGCCCGCTGTCACCGGCACCCGAGGACGCCGTCGTTCTCGGACCGCACATTCTCGACCGGTTGCTCCGCGATCGGGAGTTCGTCTTCGTGTGACCACCGACATCCGGGGCAGGCGCGGAGCAAGGCAGCGCGACCGGTCGAGAACACGACCGGCGAGGACAGGACGGACGAGGCCATGACCGACGACGGCACCACCGGCAGTGATCGAAAATCGCTGCCCAACAGCTACTTTCACGACATGTATCGCAGCAGCGACGACCCGTGGGGTTTCGCGACGCGGTGGTACGAGCAGCGGAAGTACGCTCTGACCCTCGCGGCGCTGAGCTCTCCCCGGTATGGCTCGGTGTTCGAGCCCGGCTGCTCGATCGGCGTGCTGAGCGCCGAGTTGGCCACGCGCGCCGACCATCTGCTGTGTACCGATGTCAGCCCACGTGCGGTGGAACTCGCACGGAGGCGACTCGACGGCCACGACTCGGTCGACGTGCACGTCGGTGACATCGTCACCGACTGGCCGTCGGGCCGGTTCGACCTGATCGTGCTCAGCGAGGTCCTCTACTACCTCGACGACGCCGATCTCGACGAGGTCATCGCACGGCTTCCGGACTCGTTGTCGCCCACGGGCGAGGTGCTGGCGGTGCACTGGAGATGGCGGGTCGAGGAGTATCCGCGAACCGGCGACCAAGTCCATGACGCGTTGCGCTCGTCAGCGCTGCACCCGTCAGCGTCGTACGCGGACACCGACTTCTGCATCGACGTGATGACTTCGTCACCCCTCGGGTCGGTTGCGCAACGAGAAGGACTCGTCGACGCCGCAGCCGCACACCGTACGGCATAATGGGTTCTTCGACAACAGGTGTTTCGAAGCCAGCGCTTTGCTGTCGGTCCAGCTGAGGCGCGCGCAACGACGTCTCACGAGGAGGCAGGGGTGACCGGATTGGCCGACTTCGGAGCTCAGATGACGCGGATCGCGAGCGAGATGCGCAAAGAGAGTGACGACACCGAAGCAGCGCTGCGTTCCATGACCAAATTCGCGGTCGATGCGATCCCGGGCGCCGAGTACGCGACCGTGACCCTCGTCGCCGACGGCGCAGTCGAGACACCGGTGATGGTGGGCGACCTCGGCGGTGAAGCCGATCGACTGCAACGAGAGCTGCGCGAGGGTCCGTGCATCCGGGCCGCGGTCTCCGATCTCACCGTGTGGGTCGACGACATGCGCGTCGAGACACGCTGGCCCAACTTCGCGGCGGCAGCGGCAGAACTCGGTATTCGGTCGATGGCCTGTTTCTACCTCTACATCGACGGCGACGACTCGGCCGCATTGAACCTGCACAGCACCGAGCCGGCGGCGTTCACCCCCGAGGCGCGCCAGCTCGGCGAGCTGTTCGCGGCGCACGCCGCGACCGCCTTCGGCGCGGTCCAGGAGAAGCAGCAACTGCGCGCCGCACTCGGCTCACGCGACATCATCGGTCAGGCCAAGGGCATGATCATGGAGCGCTACCGGCTCGACGCAGACGAGGCCTTTTCACTTCTGGCGCGGTTGTCCCAGGACACCAACACCAAACTCGTCGACGTCGCCGCCCAGATCGTCGAAGCGGGACCGGAAGGCGACTGAGCGCTCAGCGGAACGCGTCGCGCTTCGGGAAGCCCAGCGCGGGGATGCCGCCGCGGTCCTGGTATCGCTCGAGCCCCTTGCCGACCAGCACCCGCGGGCCCGTGGCCGGGGTGAAGAACATCATCCCCTTCTCGAAGAGCTGCGTGACGCCCGCGGCGTCGGGGGTCAGGGTCGGCACGCCGAGCGCCTGGCCGAGCGGTCCGGTGATCCCACCGAGGTCCGCGAACCGCCCGTTCATCGCCGAGGTCGCCATGTCCAGGAACTTCGACGACCCGGGCAAGATCTGCTCGGCGAGCTGATCGAGGCTGCCGAAGTCGATCCCACCGCCGCCGGGCGACGCCGGACCGGTGGGTGGTTTGACGATGCGGGGCGGTGCGGGCTGGCCCTGCACCGCGAACCATGAGGACTTCAGCTGCAGCTTGGTCCGTGCTTCCTCACCGCTCACCTCCGCGGTGCCACCCGAGCCGACCGCGCGGACCTTGATCGCGCGCCCGTGTTCGGCGCCCAGGCCGTTGGCCTCGATGACCTCGAAGCTCCGTAGGGCACCGACCCCGAAAGCCGATCCGATGCTGCCCGCACTAACGGTGGCCGTCCAGTTGTGGTTCGGCGAGACCGTGTCCCCTTCGTCGACCACCGCCGGGAAGCGACCACCTGCGGTGAAACCGCCGGTCGATGCGGAGAACTCGGTGAAGGCCGGCTGTCCGTTCTGCAGCAGGATCTGGCCGGCGGTGGCGTCGGCCGCCGCGTTGGTTCGCCGGTCCTCACCGGAGACACCGCCGTAGACCTGCGAATTCTGGGTGTCGTCGATCTTCTTGCCGCCCGCGATCGCCGCGAGCGCGTAGGTGCGGGCCGCCACCGCCTGCGCCTGCAACGCCGCCGCGCCGCCGGAGTCACCCCAGGCGGGCAGGCTCTCGCGCGGGATGACGCCTTTGACGTAGTCGTCGACGTGGATGCGGTTGACCACGCGCCCACCTTCGAGGCCCATGGCCCCGCGGTAGGCCTTGTTCGAACCGCAGAACTTGAGGAATTCGCCGCCCGGTCGATTGGGCGCCATGCTGAGTGGTTCGACGAACGTGGCGGGTACCGACCGCACCGCCCCACCACCGCATCCGCTGAGGATGGTGGCCGTGCCCCCGGACAGGCTGACCGCCTGCCCGGGAGCCACCGTCTGACCACCGACTCGCATGCCGGCGTCCGCGTGCACATTCACCGAGCCCTGACCCGTGAGGGCCACCAGGATCTCGGGCCTGTCCACCTTCCCCGCGGTGGTGCCACCGTAGTAGTGGCGCAGGATCTGCTGTGCCGTCCAGCCCTTACGGGCGTAGCCGTACGCTCCCCATTGCCCCATTCCGCGGCCGTGGCCATGACCGTGCCCGATAAGCGTCACCGTCGACCCGACCGAGAGCTCGACCTGTTCGGCCGATTCCGATGAACTCGCAACCGCGAGTCCACCGGCCAGCAGTGCGGGCGCCAGCCCGGCCGCGGCCCAGGTCAACGCGCGGTTGCGAGCCCGTCCGGGCCGCGCACCGCTCGCCGTCCATCTCGGCAGACGCCGTGTAGGTCGGGCTTTGGTCACTGCAGAACACATCCTTCGGTCGCGACGACACCAGCCGCGGCTGCCGCGGACTCACGGCCTCCGTAACGCCTGTGACTGATGTGACGATTGGGACTTAAGTGACCCTAGTGAACCAAGGAGCCGATCTCCAACCCGAGGGGATCACAACCGGATCACGAGTTGCCCGGACTGTCGTGACCTCGCACCGCCCTCGAGGATGAGCTGCCTCTTGATCAACAATCACCACTTGAACCACTCGTGCCTCACAGATAACAAGAACATCACGAGTTACGCGGTTGCGGCGTGTGTCGCCGACGTCCGGGATCGGCGACCGCGACGATGGCCGCCGTACCGAGCACAGTCGACCGCGTTCGAAGCCTCCGGGCTCCGACGCCGTCGGCTGCGTGGATGCCGACGGCTGACCGGACCCGACCACACCCCCACGACCACCCGTGCCGCGGTCCGACCAACCTGCGAGGAGACCTGAGTGCGTTACCCCAGACCGAAACCCTCGATCGCGCTCGCCGCGATCGCCGCTGCGGTCGTCGCGACACCGTTCGTGGTGATCGCGAGCCAGTCCGAGCCACAGCTGATGGACAACAAGCAGACGGTCTCCGACACCGAGATCGAGCAGGTCCCGCTGCGGGAACTGCCCGCGGCCATCGTCGACGTCGCGTCATCCGGTCTCGCCGCGGCCGGTGTCGAGCTGCCGCCGATCGATCCGGACGCGTTCCCGCTGCCGGATCTGACGGTTCCGCTGCCGAAGGGACTCGTACCGGGTGCCGGCGGGGCATCGACGAGCACCGGCCCGTCCGGGTCACCGGGTTCGTCGTCACCGGAGTCGACGCCCGGGTCGTCGACGTCGGAATCAGCGTCGGAGACCACAGAATCCGCGACCCCGACGACCGACGCGCCAACCAGCGAACGTCGCGTTCCGTCGCCGACCCGGGAGTCCCCGGATGAGGCGGCGACACCCGCTCCGCGAGGCGATCGGACTCCGGGCACAACCCGGTCGACCCCGAGCAGTACGACGCCGGCGACACCCACGATGCGCGACGGCCGCGAGGTCGGGGCCGCGGTGACGCACATCGTGCGCGAGGCGCCCATCAAGATGGTCGCGTTCACGTGGGACCGTCCCGTCGATGTCGACCTCAAGTTGCGCGCGAAGAACCCCGACGGCAAGTGGGGTCCGTGGACAGTCCTGGAACAGATCTCGCGCGGGCAGGCGCCGAGCGTGAAGAACCCGGCCGGCACCGAGCCGGTCTGGGTGGGCGACGCTCGTGAGGTGCAGGTCGCCGCGAGCAAGGACGGACTCGCGATCCCGGCTGCGGAAACACAGGGCGGCGATCTCGCCCAACTGGCCGTCGGCACCGCGAGCACGGTGGTGACGGAGTTGGCCACCGTCGCCCTGAACGCGCTGAAGGCGACGCTCATCAGCCCGGAGAGCCTGCTCGGCCTGGGCTCGTCGTTGCTGTCGCCGCTGACCGGCGGGCCGCAGGTCGTCGCCCGCCAGGCGTGGGGCGCCGATGAGTCCATCCGCTGTTCGCAACCGGTCTACTCCCCGCACATGCGCGGCGCGATCGTGCACCACACGGCCGGCAGCAACGACTACACCCCGCAGCAGTCCGTCGAGATCGTCCGCGGCATCTACGCGTACCACGCGCGCAGCCTGAACTGGTGCGACATCGGTTACAACGTGCTGATCGACAAGTACGGCCAAATCTTCGAGGGCGCGTTCGGCGGACTCGACCGCAATGTCGAGGGCACGCACACGGGCGGGTTCAACAAGGAGACCGTCGGGGTGTCGATGATCGGCAATCTCGACGAGGTCCCGCCGACCGCGGCGATGGTGTCGGCGACCGGCAAGTTCCTGCGCTGGCGCCTCGGCAAGGCCGGACTCAATCCCGCCGGGACTGCGACATTGACCTCAGAAGGCTTCGCCGGCACCAAGTTCGCCGCGGGCACTCAGTCGAATCTGCCGGTGATCTCCGGGCACCGGGACTACAACAGCACCAGCTGCCCGGGAGTACACGGTTACGCGGCGCTCACCGCGATCCGGGCGCTCGCCGGCGGTGCCCCGCCGGCACCCGAACCGACGCCGCCCGCCGATCCGGCCGCCCCGGCTCCCCCGCCGACCGATCCCGGTACCCTTGCGCCGCAGCCGGCCGAGCCCGGAGCACCCGCACCGGTACCGCCTGCGGCCTGAGCCGCGGATCCGCGAGACGATCAGCGCGGGGCGAACCAGCGCTCGAGTACCTTGGCGACGCCGTCGTCGTTGTTGCCGACGGTGACCTCGTCGGCGGCGTCGACCGCCGCCGGGTGACCGTGGCCCATCGCGACGCCGTGCCCCGCCCAGGTGAGCATCTCGGCGTCGTTGGGCATGTCGCCGAACGCGATCACGGCATCGGCCGAGAGTCCGGCGAGGTCGGCGAGGCGTGCGAGCCCCGACGCCTTGTGGGTTCCCGGCACCGACAGTTCGATGAGTCCGTTGTCGGTGGAGAAGGTCACCTGGGCGAGGTCGCCGACCACGGGCTGCAGCCGACGGGCCATCTCGCCGGAGGCCATACCCGGTTTGCGGACGAGGAGTTTCACCGCCGGATCACCGAACACCTCGTCGTCGCCGACCTCGACGTGATCGGGGTTGAGCCACGCGTGCTCGTAACCGGCACTCGCCACGAAGGGCGCCGTCGCCGCGTCGTGCGCGGACCGGCCCGCACGTTCGGCCGCGATGCCGCATCCCGGGATCTGTTGGTAGGCAATCTCTCCGAGTTTGACGAGCGCGTCGGGCTCGAGGTTCGCCGACCACAGCACGCGATCGTGCTCGGCGTCGTAGATGATGGCGCCGTTGGCGCACACCGCGTAACGGACGAACGCCTCGGTGCCGGCGAACTGATCGGTGATCTCGGCGATCCATCGCGGGGGCCGGCCGGTGGCCAGCACGAACTCCACTCCGGCGGCGCGGGCGGCGGCCAGCACGGACAACGTGCGCGGGGAGACCCGGTTCTCGTCGTCGATGAGGGTTCCGTCCACATCGCTGGCGATGAGTGTGGGTGGACCGAATGTCATCAGCGTCTGCTTCCTCTCGACCGAGCTCTCTCGGCGGCTCGTCTCGCCCGCGCCTCGGCTTTGCGCAGCGCCTCGTCGGCTTCGATCACGGCGGCCTCCTGGGGTGTCGGTGCCGAGCCGCCGAGTCGTGACGGAACCCAGAACTCACCCGGTGGGTGCGGACCGTAGGAGTCCTGGACCTCGAGGAGCATCGAGTTCATGGTGTCGCGGAGCCTCAGGGTCTCACGCTCCGGGGACTCGTCCGGCCCGGGGGTGAACGGCAGACCGTATCGGACATGGACGGGGAGCCGGCTGCGCCCGATGTCCCGCACGCCACCTTTCGTCCACTGCCGATGGGCACCCCACACGATCGCCGGGATGATGGGGACGCCGGCTTCGGCTGCCATCCGGGCCGCCCCGCTCTTGAACTCCTTGAGCTCGAAGCTGCGGCTGATCGTCGCTTCCGGGTAGACGGCGACGATGTACCCGTCCCGGAGACGCCCGAGCGCGGCGCGATAGGCCTCCGCGCCGCGCGACCTGTCGACGGGGACCGTTCTGGTGTGGTTGACCAGGAACCGCATGATCCCGATGTCCATGACCTCGGACTTGATGAGGAAGCGGGTTCGGCGGCCGGCGCGCTGGACGCCGAGCGCGAGCGGGAGGAAGTCGACGTAACCGGTGTGGTTGACACACAGGACCGCGCCGCCGGTGTCCGGGACGTTCTCGACACCGGTGAAGTGCAGGTCGAGACCCTGGGCTCGGACGAGTCCGTTGGCGATGAGTTCCAGGGTGCGATACACCGGCTCGCGGTGCCCGTGCCTCCCTGCGCTCATGAGTCCAGGTTAACGACGCCGGACGACACCGCGGGACGACGACAACCGACAGGCAACGCTGGGGCGCGAGGTCTGCTCAGACCACTCCGGGGTCGTCGTTCCGGGGCTCGCGCTTGGCGGCGCGTTCGGCCTGCTCCTGGGCATCCATGCGATTGGCCTCCTCGAGCGTCGGCGCGGAACCGCCGAGCCGTGCGGGAACCCAGAACTCACCCTTCGGGTGCTCGCCGTAGGCCTCCTGGAGTTCGAGGAGTTTCGCACTCATGACCTCGTGCAGCTTCGCCGTGAGGGCGTCGGGGCTGCCCGTGGCATCGAGGGGCTCACAGACACCGATCGAGATCTTGTACCCGGTTCGACCCAGTTGCTTGGGGTGGCCCTTGGTCCAGACTCGTTGCGCGCCCCAGATGACCGTGGGCACGATCGGCGCACCGGACTCGATCGCCATCCGCGCGGCGCCCGACTTGAAGGCCTTCAGCTCGAAGCTCCGGCTGATCGTCGCCTCGGGGTAGACCCCGACGAGTTCGCCGCGCCTGAGATAGTCGACCGCGTTGCGGTAGCTGTCCGCACCCTGGGCGCGGTCGACGGGGATGTGCTTGAGCGAGCGCATGATCGGGCCGGAGATCTTGTTGTCGAAGACCTCTTTCTTCGCCATGAAACGGACCTTGCGACGCCCCTGCAGGAAAGCCGGGATGCCGGCGTAGGTGAAGTCGAGATAGCCGGTGTGATTGATCGCGACGACGCCGGGGCCGTCGGCCGGTACGTGTTCGACACCCGACACCGTGAACTTCAGACCTTCGGCCAGCCACAGCAGGCGGGCGGCGGTGATCACGGTGTCGTAGACGGGTTCCATGCGAGAGAGCTTAGCCACTCGCCGCCGACCCCTCGCCGTCGTCGGCGGTGGCGAGCCGGGTGACGGCGGACACGAGGTCGACCGCTGCGTCGGCCAGTTGCGCGGGCGTGAGCGAGAGGCGGCCGTCGATGTAGTCGAGGTACAGCGCGACCAGTGCCCCCGCCAGCGCCGACGACACGACGGCGAGTCGCTCGGGTGAGCTCGCGTGCGCCCCGGTGGTCATCTCAAGCACCGACGCGACGAAGCCGGGCACCCTTGCCGCCCGTCGTGCGCGCAGGACGTCGTCGGCGAGCGGTTCGCGCAGCAGGATTCGCGCTCGTCCGGGATCGGCCTCGAAGAACTCTCGGCAGACCTCGAGGACCGCCCGCACATTCTCCCGACGGTCGGCGACGCGTGGAAGGGCGGCGATCTCCGTCAGGAGCTGGTCGGTGACCCGGTCGTACACGTCCGTCACCAGGTCCTCGCGCGACGCGAAGCTCTCGTAGAAGTACCGGGGGCTGAGATTCGCCTCGCGGACCACTGCGCGCATCGTCACCGCACTCGCGCCGCCCGAACCGAGCAGCTGCTCGGCGACGGCGAGCATCTGCTCGCGACGGTCGGACGACCGGTCGGCGAGGGTTTGGCCGCGCCACAGTTTCTCCGGAGTCATCCGCTCATCGTCGCACTTCGACCGGACCCTCCCATTGACATCGGTCGATTCAACATGAATCATGCGATTCTTATTTACCGAAGAGGCCTTCCAGGAAGCGCTCGCCCGTCCCCGTCTGGCCAAGCCTGTCCCGGAGTGGCGATACGACTCACTGCCCGATCAGGCTTACATCGACATCCAGCCCGACGGCACGGTGCGGACCGTCATCCGGTACATCGGGAGCGGTCACTTCAGCGGGGCGCTGAGGATGTACCCCTACGACCGATCGGCGCCGACCATCTACGGCGACGGGCGGTTCATCCAGGCGCCGGCGGTCGACCGGTACCACTTCGACGCCGACGGCCTGATGGACGAGGGCGAGGCCCTCTACGACTTCATCGACGCCGTACAGCGGGCCGGGATCATGCCGCGCGACGACAGCAAGCTGGTTCGGAGCCTGTTCGCGGCGTCCAGGCTGCCGGTCCTCGCCCGCGGCGTCCGGGAGCGACTCGGCGTGTAGCGGAGAGCGCCGTGAGCCTGCTCACGCCGCGCACCCGATGGGACTCATGGCCCACGCGTCCGTCCGGCACGGCTCGATACCCTGGATGTCTGTAGTGCCCTGCCGCGCAGCCCGCGCACACCATGAAAGGCCCCCTCGTGCAGATCTCCAGCATCGGTCATGCCGGTTTCCACATCCAGACCACCGCCGGATCGATCCTCTGCGACCCCTGGGTCAACCCGACGTACTTCGCCTCCTGGGTGCCCTTCCCGGACAACTCCGAACTCGATTGGAAGACGCTCGGCGACTGCGACTACCTCTACGTCTCGCACCTGCATCGAGATCACTTCGACGAGCGCAACCTGCGCGAGAACGTCAGCAAGGACGCCACGGTCCTGCTGCCCGACTATCCGGTGCCGGACCTGCGCCGCGAACTGGAGAAGCTCGGCTTCACCACATTCGTCGAGACCACCGACTCGGTCAAGACGACGGTCACGAACGACAAGGGTTCGCTCGACGTCATGATCATCGCGCTGCGCGCGCCCGCCGACGGGCCGATCGGCGACAGCGGCCTGATCGTCTCCGACGGCGAGACCGTCTGCTTCAACATGAACGACGCCCGCCCGATCGACCTCGACGTCGTCGACGAGGCGTTCGGACACGTCGACGTCCATCTGTTGCAGTACTCGGGTGCCATCTGGTACCCGATGGTCTACGACATCCCGCGGAAATCCAAGGCCAACTTCGCCTCTCAGAAGCGACAACGCGGAATGGACCGGGCGCGTTCGTACATCGAGCAGGTCGGCGCAACGTGGGTGGTCCCGTCGGCCGGCCCGCCGATGTTCCTCGACGAGGATCTGTTCTATCTGAACGACTTCGGTTCGGGTGACAACGCCGACACCACATCGATTTTCCCCGACCAGGAGACGTTCCTGGAGCAGATGCGTATCCACGGCACCGACGACGGCGAGAAGCACCGCGGTCTGATGATGGTGTCGGGCTCGGTCGCGGACTTCACCGGACCGACCCTCAACGAGGTCACCCACCCCTATGCCCCCGCCGACGTGTTCGGCGAGAACAAGCGCGCCTACCTCGAGCGCATGAAAGAGAAGTTCGCGCCGGTCATCGCCGCCGAGAAGGAGTCGTGGGCGCCTGCCGAGGGCGAACCGCTGCTCCCGGCGCTGCGGGACCTCTTCGAACCGATCATGCGACAGTCGGACCTCATCTGCGACGGCATCGGCTACCCCGTCGGGCTCGTCATGACGCCGGGCGGGGGCGCGGCCAACGACGCCACCGAGACGGTCGTCCTCGACTTCCCGAACCGCATCGTGCGTGAGCCGAAAGAAGGAGAGGGCAAGTACCGCTACGGATTCCGCATCGCCACCGAGCTGGTGCGGACCGTCCTGCGCGACGACGAGCCCGACTGGGTCAACACCATCTTCCTGTCGACGCGCTTCACCACCTGGCGGATCGGCGGGTACAACGAGTTCCTCTACACCTTCTTCAAATGCCTCACCGACGAGCGGATCGCCTACGCGGACGGGTGGTTCGCCGAGGCGCACGACGACTCGGCGTCGATCACCAAGGACGGCTGGGAGATCCAGCGGCGGTGTCCGCACCTCAAGGCCGACCTCGGCAAGTTCGGGGTCATCGAGGGCGAGAAGCTGACCTGCAATCTGCACGGATGGCAGTGGGACCTGCCCACCGGACGCTGCCTGACGTCGAAGGGACACGACCTCCGCGCGTCCAGACTCGACTCGTAGCCGGATCGCCACCCCGATGACCTCCGAACGCACGTACGGTGGCCGTTCGGTGAGCGACCGCGCCGCCGAACGGCGGCAGCGTTTCCTCGACGCCGCGCTGGTCGAGTTCACCGGCACCGGCTACGCGAAGTCGTCGGTGACGTCGATCTGCCGGGTGGCCGGACTGTCTCGCCGGCAGTTCTACGCGGAGTTCACCGACCGCGAGGAACTGCTGGTCGCGCTGTACGACACCGTGCAGGGCGCCGCTCGCGTCGCCGTGGCAGAAGCATTGGCCGCCAGCCCTTCTCGGGATCTCCGCGACCTGAGCACGGCGGCGATGCGCGCCTACATGGAATCGGTGGGCACCGATCCCCGGCGCGCGGCGGTGTCGTTCGTCCAGATCGTCGGGGTGAGCCCCCGCGTCGAGCAGCACCGCCTCGACGGCCGTGAGGAATGGGTCGAGTTCTTCGTCGACGCCATGTCGGAGTTCGCCGATCGCCCCGCGACGCCGCGGCAGCGCCACCTCGCGATCGCATTCGTCGGGGCACTCACCGGCCTGGTCCATCGCTGGAGCGAATCGCCTGAACCCGGCACACTCGACGACGTCGTCGCGGTTCTCGCCGACATCCTGCTCGCCTTCACCACGCTCTGAGACATTCGCCGCCCACCCGGACGTTGTGTCCTCGGACACACCGGGTGTATGTTCTGCCGAAGTGTGAGACACCTCCGTCTCACTTTTCGGAAGGGTTGCCATGCGGGGATGGAAACGCCACGGCTCACGGATCGTCGTGCGCCTGACTGTCGGGATCGGACTGGTTGCGCTGATCGCCGGCGGACCACTGGGTTCGGCTGCTGCGAATGCAACCCCAGCGTCGGTCCCGGTGGCGCCGGCCCTCCCGTTCCCGGTGCCGCCCGCGATCCCGGAGTTCGACACGGACTTCTATCTGCCGCCGCAGTCGGTGGTCGCGACCAAGAAGCCCGGTGAGCTCATCGCCGCCCGGCGTGTCCATGTCGCCGCCCTGTCGGTGATCCCGATCAACGTCGACGCCTGGCAGATCTCCTACCGATCCACCAACACCCGGGGCGAGCCGATCCCGGCCGTGGCGACGCTGCTCAAACCCAAGGGGCCGGCGAAGCCCGGACCGTCGAAACTGGTGTCGTGGCAGTCCGCGGAGGACTCCACCGCGATGTACTGCGCACCGTCGTATGCCTTGCAGCAGGCCTCCATCCCGGGGCAGCTGACCGGCTCGGCGGACTCGAGCCTCGAGGTCCTACAGATCACCTCGTTGGTCGGCGCCGGCTGGTCGGTCGTCATCCCCGACCATCAGGGCCCCGAATCCGCCTTCGCAGCCGGGCCTCTCGCGGGACGCATCACCCTCGACGGGATCCGGGGTGCCCGTAACTTCGCGCCACTGGGGCTCAGAGACGACGTGCGGGTGGGTCTGATGGGCTACTCCGGCGGCGCGATCGCCACCGGGTGGGCAGCGGAGTTGCACTCGCAGTACGCGCCGGAACTCCCGATCGTCGGCGCTGCCGAAGGTGGGGTGCCCGCGAACATCCGAGCGCTGGTCGATCTCGCCGACAAGAACGCGGCGTCGGGTCTGATCATGGCCGGGATCATCGGCGTCAGCCGTGAATACCCGGAACTCGCCCGTTTCCTCCAGCGACACATGAACCCACTCGGCAGAGCCCTGCTGGCGACCAAGAATCCGCTGTGCCTCACCTACCAGGCCGCACTCGCCCCCTTCGTGAACATCAAGGGCCTGGTGAACCTGCCGGGCGATCCACTGGACCACCCGACACCGCGAAAGGTGCTGGGAAAGTTGAAGATGGGGAGTAACACACCCGACTTCCCGATGTTCATCTATCAGTCGAACCCCGACTGGATCGCCCCCGTGGGCCCGGTCAACGAGTTGGTCCGCACCTACTGCGCCGATGGCGCGAGTGTGCGATACGTGCGCGATCATTTCAGTGAACACATCACCCTTGCTGTAGAGGGGTTCGCGCCGGCCATCGTGTGGATGCGGGATCGCCTGAACGGCAAGCCGGCACAGACCGGTTGCATGACAAGCGATCAGGGATCGATGGCGCTCGACCCGACGACCTGGCGCGCGTTCGTCAACCTCGTGGGCAACAATCTGGCCCTGGTGATCAACCAGCGGTTGGGCAATCCGCCGCGAGTGCCGTGACGCGGTGCTCGGCACATGCGGTCGGGTCACCCCGGCGCGCGGAGCGTCAACGACGCCGCACCGAGTTTGAAGATCGGCTGCTTCGACGCCGGATCCTCGATCCTGTCGTTCACCGTTCCTCATGACGACACGACACCGATGTCGTTCCGCGGTGTACCCACCGACACCCGAAGTCACTCGTTCGGCGGCCTCTGACCCCGACGGTCCGTCCTCCGGATTACCTCGCCGCGATTGTGGGTAGACCTCCGGGACGGCAGGAAGGGACCTGCCCGAGTCGACCGTTACCGACCCGTTGCGTGCAGACACGATCCGACGTCGACGCACGCACATCGACCCCACGTCGGCGACCCGATTCATACGATGACGTCAGGACTTTCGGCCCGACAGGGCCCGGGACCAGACGTCGCACACATCGACCGTGAGGAGAACATCATGGCCAAGTACCGCGTAGTCGACGCGAACGAGAACGTCGTCGAGGAGAAGGAGTTCGACGACGCCACCGGCGCTTACGACTGGTTCAAGACCGTCGCCGCACCGGACGACAGCCTGGGCACCGTGATGCAGGTCCACGATGACGGCGAGTGGAAGAACTTCGAGGTGTCCGACGGGGGAACCAACGCCAGTCCCTCGGCCGACGCCGACTGAACCCGCGTCCCCTCGGCGGGATCACGTCGGCAGCAGGTCTCGCGCTCCAGGGAGTCCATCCCTGGGGCGCGAGACGCGTTCTACACCCCGAACGCGGCCGGGTAGGCGATGGTCCCGCTCGGCACCGGACGGGCGTCGTCGAGGGGTAGCGCCATCATCGCCTCGTCCGGGACGTCGAACGGAGCACGAATGCCGAAGCGGGACGCGGGGACGAAGCCGAACCTCGGGTAGTACTCGGCGTGACCGAGAACCAGCACCAGGTTCTCGCCGTGTTCTCGCGCCGCGGTGAGACCGGCGACGATGGCCGCCGAGCCGGCCCCGGTCCGTTGATGCGACGGCAGCACCGCGCACGGGCCGAGAGTGAGCGCGGGCTCGACGTCGACGCGGCACCTGGAGTACAGCGCGTACCCGACGATCCTGCCGTCGGTGTCGGTGGCGACGATCGACAACCCGTCGATCCAGGCGTCGCGATCGGCGCGCAGCTCGTCGACGATCCGCGCCTCGTCGGGGGTCGGGAAGGCCGCCGTCACCACCTCGCGGATGGCATCGGCATCTCCGGCGCGCTCGACGCGCGTCGTCCACCTGCTCACGGTTTCCCGCAGGTCGCGGCGACAGAAATGGCGGTCATCGGCCGCACCCGCCGGCGGGTTGCCCGGCGAACCGACGGTCGAGGAATCCGAGCGCGTCGGCGCTCCACGGGATGAACGCCCGGGTGTGATTCGAGCCGCGGTACTCGGTGAACGTTGTCGGTACCCCTCGATTGCAGAACGACCCGGCCAGGCGTGCGACGTCGGCGGTGATCATCACACCGTCGCCGGTGCCGTCGACGTTGCCGACCCCCAGCATCATCGGACTCCGCGGGGTGCCGAGCGTGCCCATCACGTTCTGCGAGATCGCCTGGCGCACGCCGGGGACGTCCAGCAGGCCGCCGACCGTCGGCACGAGGAGCTGGTGATCGGTCAGACCCGGGTACTTGTCGGCGAACGCCTCGATGCACTCCCCCGCCACCTGCCCGAGGACCCGCTTGCCCTTCGGCGAGAGGTACGGCTGCAGGTCGATGTCGTAGGTCTCGCCGTACACCGCCATCAACGCCGGGATGACGCCGGCCCAGTTCTCACTGCCATTGACGTACCCGAGATTGTTGGCCGGATTCACCAGCACGCCGCCCGCGGCCGCACCGACGATGTTCAGCTCCGGTGCGTAGCGCGGGGCCAGTTCCGCGCCGAAACCGGTGGGGATCGAACCCCCGGAGTAGCCGAAGAGACCGACCGGGGTCCGGGCCGGCGCGCGCAGGTGGGTCAGCGCGGTGCGGACGCCGTCCAGTGCGGCGTACCCCGACTCGCGTGCCATCGTCCAGCGCAGTCCGCGACCTTCGTAGTCGGGGGCGGCGACGGTGTTACCGGCGGCGAGGAGACCGGAGATGAGCGTGATGTCGATCGGCGCCTCGGCCGCATTGCCACCGCGCAGCGTGTACGACGGGTCGCACTGCGAGCCCAGCGCGTCGTAGAACGAGTGGTAGGAGACGACGCGCCGCGGGGCCCCGGCGGGCGCACCCGGCGGTGAGATGACCGTGGTGACCGTCGCCGTCGGCCCACCGAACTGGTTCGTCGTCCGGTAGAGGATCTGGGTGGCCGAGATCGGGATACTGGTTCCGCGCCAACCCAACTCGACCTGTCGCGTCCTCAGCGCCGCACCCGGCGAACGCGACTCGTACCCCGACGGCGGGTCATAGAACGGATCCTGGGACGGCAACTGCGCCGGCGCCGCCGCGGGTACGGGAACCGGAGCCGCCGACACCGTGGGCGCGAGCACGGACAGGGACGTCGTCAGCCCGAGGATCGCGGTCAGCGTTCCGAGGCTGCGGGAGAGAAGCCGCATGAGTCATGATCATGCCCGATATGCGGCGTCGGCAGCAGGTTTCGTTCCGACTCGGCACGACGCCGCGTACCGCTGTTCACCCGGAAGTGGCGTCCGGCACCGGATTCTCGCCGGCCCGCTCGACCGCCTCGACCACCGGCGACATCGCGACCACCACCGCACCGGCCACGGCGGCGACGAACGCGATCACCGCGACGGCCCCCCAACCGGCCCGTGTGGTGTCGCCGAGCACCAGGATTCCGATGGCTCCTGGGACGACCGTCTCACCGACGACCAGGGCGGCCGATGCGGCGCTCACCGACCCCTTCTGCAGTGCGACGGTGAACATGTAGAAACCGCCCGGGCCGCACAAGATGATCGCGTACAGCGCCGGGTCGGTGAGCAGTTCACCGAGATCGAAGGGGTCGAGGCCGTCGAGGATGCGCACCGCGACCGCGAGGACGCCGAACAGCACGCCCCCCGACAACCCGGCGAGAACCGAGACCCGACTCTGCATCCGCGGCAGGACCACGAGGCCGACACCGAGAATTGCCACTCCGGCCGCGAGAACCGCCCAGTGCAACCACCATTCGTGTTCGTGTCCCTCGTCCCCGGCCGCGAACCCCAGCAGGACCAGCGACACCACCACGACCGCGATCGCCGTCCAGTCGCGGGCCGACAGTCTCGCGTGCAGGAAGATCGTGGCGAGCACGACGGTCACCACCAGATTCGCGCTGACGATCGGTTGTGCCAGGAACAGCGGGATCATGCGGGCGGCGACCATGTTGCCCAGGAACCCGATCCCGTCGAGCGCGATCCCGGCCAGGAACGACACCGTCAGCATCGCGGTGATCGTCGAACGCAGTGACGGTGCCGCACCCGGTCCGCCGGTGTCCTCGACACTCTGGGCGCCGCGCGCCTGCAACACCGACGCCGTGCCGTACGCCAGTGCCGCGAACACCGCCGCGAGGATCCCGATCAGCATGGTCGAACAGTAGCCACCCCCGGGCGGTCGTGCGGGACGATGGCGATGGTTGGGAGGTCAGTTCGCCTGCGCTCCGGTGACGTCGGCGCCTGTGACGTACGCGTCGACGAACTCGCCGACCGGTGCGATCGGCTGGATGCAGTCGAGGAGAACCCCGTCGGGGCCTTCGACGATGAAATGCCGCTGACCGAACTCCTCGTCACGCAACTCGAGGACGGGACGCAACCCGTGCTCGCCCATCAGGCGTCGGTACAGATCGTCGACGTCGTCGACCTCGATGTTGACGAGCAGACCGGCGGCCGCTCGGCGATGGCCCTCCGGGATCGTCGGATGGCTCGCGTCGACGAGTGCCAACTCGAACACTCCGGTGCGCATGCTGACGTACCAGTCGGCCGAGAAGGTGACCTCGAAACCCAGAATCTGCTGGTAAAACGCCGACGCAGACGTGACGTCGTTCGACATCAGGACCGGATACACGCTGGTGATGGCCATGACTGATCTCCTTTACGTACGATGAGTATGTATATCTGACTATACATACGCTACGTACGTAAAGGAACCCTTCGTGCCCAGAGCCTCCGCCGCGGCCGCCGCCGAAACGGCCCGCGCCGTACTCGCCGCCGCCACCTGCCAGTTCGCCGAGCGGGGGTTCGCCGATGTGTCCCTCGACGACGTCGCCGAGGCGGCGGGCGTCACCCGCGGCGCGGTCTACCACCACTTCCGCAACAAGGCGGCGTTGTTCACGGCCGTGGCCGCGGCGTGCCACGACCGGGTCGCCGACGCGGTGGTCGCGGCCGCCGAGTCCGCGGGCACCGACCCGGCGCGCCAATTGAGCGCCGGCTCGCACGCCTTCGTCGATGCGATCACCAGCGGGCCCGCCGTACGGATACTGCTGATCGACGGCCCGGCCGTCGTCGGCTGGGATGAGTGGCGTCGACTCGATGAGGCCGGCTCGGCCGCCCATCTGCGCGAAGCCCTCGAGGCGGTCGGGGTCGACGGCGAGTTGGTCGACGTCCTCACGATGCTCCTGTCGGGGGCGATGAACGAGGCCGCACTCTGGCTGGCCCGGCACCCCGACGACGACACCGCCCGCGAACGCACACACCGAGCACTCGACCGATTGCTCGGCGCGATCATGTGAGGGGACCGACGCCCCTACGACCGCTTCAGCGGCGATCGGCCTCGCGGGGCGGATGCCCGTATCCGCGAGGCGCGTTCGTCGCGTCGGCGGTCTCGACCGCGGTGACCGCGCCCGACGACGCCAGGACCACCCCACCCAGAACGGCGGCGGCGAAGGCCACGATCGCGACGGGGCCCCACCCGGCTCGGGTGACGTCGCCGAGGAACGCGATCCCCACCGCGCCGGGCAAGACCGTCTGACCGACGACCAGTGCAGCCGCCGCCGCGTTGACCGACCCGGTCTGCAGCGCAACGGTGAACAGGTAGAAACCGCCGATCCCGCTGAGCAGCAACGCATACAGCGCCGGGTCGGTGAAGAGCACCGACAGGTCGAGGGGGTCGAGTCCGTCCAGGATGCGCGACGCGACCGCCATGACGCCGAAGACGGCCCCGGCGATGAGACCGGTGACCGCCGCGATGTGCGTGCGCAGCCGGCGCATCATGATCACGCCCAGTGCGATCAGTGCCGGCCCGGCGACGAGCACCGCCCAGTGCATCCATGAGGTGTGCTCCACGCCTTCGCGACCGGCGGAGACCGCGAGCAACACCAGCGACAGCACGATCACCCCGCCGGAGATCCAATCCCGCAGTGTGAGTCCAACTTTCAGGATCACCATCGCGAGCAGCGCGGTTGCCACCAGCCGGGCGGAGATGATCGTCTGCGACAGGAAGAGCGGGATCATCCGCGCGGAGGCGATCGTCGCGACGAATCCGATGATGTCGAAGACGAATCCGACGAGGAACGGCAGCGTGAGCATCGTCGCCGCGGTCGACCGCAGCGACGGGTGCGCGGCAGCGGATCGTCGGCGCTCTTCCCGGATCGCCGCTCGCTGCGCGACCTGCTCGGCGCCCAGCGCCTGCAGAACGGCCGCGGCGGCGAACGCCAGCGAACCGATCACCGCGATGACGATGCCGGCGGTCACGACACGAGCTCAGCTCAGCGCGGGGTGAGCACGTCGGTGCCGACGAACTTCGCGAGCTCGGCGGGCAGCCGGACCGAACCGTCGGGCTGCTGATGGTTCTCCAGGATCGCGACCAGCCAGCGCGTCGTCGCCAGGGTGCCGTTGAGGGTCGCGGCGGTCTGCGGTCTGCCGTTCTCGTCGCGGTACCGGATCGAGAGGCGACGCGCCTGGAACGTCGTGCAGTTCGACGTCGAGGTCAGCTCGCGGTAGGTGCCCTGCGTCGGAACCCAGGCCTCGCAGTCGTACTTGCGCGAGGCCGACGAGCCGAGGTCGCCCCCGGCGACGTCGATCACGCGGTAAGGCACGTCGATGGCGGCGAGCATGTCCTTCTCCCAGCCCAGCAGACGCTGGTGCTCGGCTTCCGCGTCCTCGGGACGGCAATAGACGAAGCCCTCGACCTTGTCGAACTGGTGGACGCGGATGATGCCGCGGGTGTCCTTGCCGTAGCTGCCGGCCTCGCGACGGAAACAGGTCGACCACCCGGCGTACCGCTTGGGGCCGTCGGACAGGTCGAGGATCTCGTCCATGTGGTACCCCGCGAGCGGCACCTCCGAAGTGCCGACCAGGTACAGGTCGTCGTCCTTGTCCAGGTGGTAGACCTCGTCGGCGTGGGCACCGAGAAACCCGGTGCCCTCCATGACCTCCGGACGCACGAGCACCGGCGGGATCATCAGGGTGAACCCATTCGCCGTCGCCTTCTGCGCGGCCATGTTCAGCAATGCGAGCTGCAACTGAGCACCCTGACCGGTGAGGAAGTAGAACCTCGACCCCGACACCTTGGCGCCGCGCTCCATGTCGAGCAGTCCGAGTGACTCACCGAGTTCGAGGTGATCCTTCGGATTCTCGATGTCGCGTGGCTCGCCGACGTGCTCGAGGACCACGTAGTCGTCCTCACCACCGGCCGGTGCTCCGTCGGCCACGATGTTGGAGATCGCCCGGTGAGCCTTCGCGGCTGCCGCATCGGCCTCGGACTGACGCGCCACCGCCGCCTTCACCTGCTCGGCGAGTTCCTTGCCCTTCGCCAGGAGCGCCTGCTTCTCCTCGCCCTGAGCCTTGCCGACCTGCTTGCCGAGCGTCTTCTGCTCGGACCGCAACGCGTCCGCTTCGACGATCGCGGCGCGACGCTCAGCGTCGGCAGCGAGCAGTGCGTCCACCAGGCCCGGGTCCTCACCGCGGGTGCGCTGTGAGGTGCGGACGAGGTCGGGGTTGTCGCGAACAGTCTTCAGGTCGATCACGACTTCAAACCCTACTTGAGAGCGTGATGCGAACCCGATCACGCCGCGTCGGCCCGCGCCGACAGGTCAGGTCCACAGTCGACGCAGGTCGTCACGACCGAACATGGACGCGGCGGCGTCGGCGTCCGGGGTTCCGCCGTAGGGATCGGCCCCGGCGTCGACCAGCACGCGCACGACGTCGTCGAAACCCTTGAAGACCGCGCCCGCCAACGGCGTCTGTCCCTTGTCGTTCGCGAGGTCGGCGTCGGCGCCACGGGCGAGGAGTGCAGACACCGTCGATGCGTGCCCGTGATAGGCCGCGAGCATGAGCAGCGAGTCACCCGACTGGTTGCGCAGATCTGCCGGCACGCCTGCATCGAGGTAACTGCTCAGTGTCTCGGCGTCGCCGGACCGTGCCATGTCGAACAGCCGGGTGGCCAGTTCGACGACGTCGGGACTGGGGGCACCGGAAGCCGGTCGATCATCGGGGTGGGCTGCCACTCCCGCGAGTGTAGGCGTGCCGCCCGGCATCTCCGCCAGGATGGAACCGGTGGCACCCCGCCGTGTGCGAGACTGACCGCAGTGTCTCCTCCTCCCGAAGCGCAGCACGAATCCGGCGGCCCCAGCGAGAGTTTCCTGACGGTCGTCATCGCCTTCGTGTCGAATCTGCTGATCGCCGTCGCCAAGACGGGTGCGGCGATGATCACCGGGTCCGCATCGCTCGTCGCCGAAGCCGCGCACTCGTGGGCCGACACCGGGAACGAGATCCTGTTGCTGGTCGCGGAACGTCGTGCGCATCGCCCGCGGGACTCCACCCATCCGCAGGGTTATGGGCGCGAAGCGTACATCTGGTCGATGTTCGCCGCGTTCGGACTGTTCGCGGTCGGCGCGGCGGTGTCGGTGCAGCACGGGATCTCCGAACTCCTGTCGCCCGAACCGGCCACGGATTACGGCATCGCCTACGCGGTCCTGGCGGTCGCCGCGGTGCTCGAGGGAATCTCGTTCGTGCGGTCGTACCAGCAGGCCAAGCGCGGCGCCGTCAAGCGCCGGATCGGCCTGCTCCGGCAGGTGTTCCGCACCTCGGACCCGACGCTGCGTGCGGTCTTCGCCGAGGACGCGGCAGCACTCATCGGTCTGGCGATCGCCTTCGTCGGCGTACTCCTACACCAGGTCACCGGGTCGGCCACCTACGACGCGATCGGTTCCATCCTGGTCGGTGTGCTGCTCGGGATCGTCGCGATCGTCCTGATCAACCAGAACCGCCGGTTCTTGCTCGGACAGGCAGTGGACGACGTCGTTCAGCGCCGAGTCCTCCGAGATTTACTGGCGCACAGCAACATCGATCGGGTGACCTACCTACACGTCGAGTACACCGGGCCCGTTCAGCTGTTCCTGGTCGCCGCAGTCGATTTCGCGGGCGACGACGCAGAATCCTCGGTGGCGGTCGCCCTGCGCGAACTGGAGAACGAGCTGGAGCGCGACCCGCGGATCACCGAAGCGGTGCTGACCCTGTCCGCGCCCGGGGATGTCGACCTCGTGCCCGACGCTCCCTGATCCCACCGGGCGCGGGTGGTCATATCACACTGTGGAGTTGTCAAAGGTCGTGTGGCATCGGGGTCGACGCCGGAGGGTCTGGTGCGCGGGGCGTCTAAACGAGTGCGTCGTCGAGTCGCATGGTGCGCCGGTTGTAGGCGGGGCGGGGTGAGCGTTTGGGGTCGATGTCGGCCGGTGGGATCAACCACGGATGCCGGTCGGGTCCCATCACCACCTGCCAACTGTGGCGGTGGACCTGGGTATGACAGCGTTGGCAGAGCAGGCACCCGTTGTCCAGATCCGTGGGACCACCGTCAGCCCAATGGACCAGATGGTGGACCTGCGTATGTGCAGCGGGGGCACCACATTTCACACAACACGCATCCCGGACGATGATCGCCTGCCGCAGATGGTGCGGAAACAGCCGTTTGGTGGTGCCCATCCGCAACGGCACACCCTCGGCGTCGAGGACGATCTCGGCCACCCCACCGTCACACGACAGTCGCTGCGCCGATGCGGCCGATATCGCCCCGACCCACGGCAACCGCGCCGGGTCCGCGTTGTCGGCGGGAATGGTGACCAGTACTTGGGTGCGGGGTGCTCCGGCGGTGGTCATCGCCGCGCCGATCGCCGCTTGATCGAGCAGTAGTTCCAGGCCGTCGGCGCGGCGTTCGCCGACACTGCGCCGATCCTCGGCGCCGTCGGGTTCGGGACGTGGACCGGATCGTTCGTCGATCATCGACAGGAACTTCTCTCCGATCACCGCCGTCACATCGCCGGTGATGGCGACTCTGCCCTCGTCGGTCACCCGAGTGTGCAGGGTGTTCAGTGATGCGTCATCAGCGGCCGGAACCGTGCCGGGATCAGCCTCGGCGACACCCATGGCGATCGAGCGGGCGTGGGTGTCGATCTCGGCGGGTGTGGCACCGGAGAACGCCTGGGTGAGCAGCTCGATCTCGAGCACCTGCCGGTCGTCGTCGAAAAGCCCAGCGGCTGACCGTTTGTCGATGGAGGCGATACCGCGGACGACCGCGTCGACGCACTCGACGGCGAGGTATCCGTCGGCGGCGCAGTCAGCGAGTTTCGGCAACGACGCCAGGCCGCCGGCGATCCGCACACCACGGTAGGCGACCGCCGGCGGCATCCCCATCTCGATCAGCCACGACCGTGTCGTCGAGCCTGCGCGTGCCGCTGCACCCGAGGCCTCCAGAAGAGCTATGTGGACAGCGATCTGGTGATCGAGCACGTTTCGCAGCACCCGTAGTTCGTCGAGTCGGTCGAGCACCGCGCGACCGGTGCCGTCGTCGGGTGGTGGAGTCAGACCGGTGAGGGTGTCGCGGAGCTCGGTGATCGAGGTCATGACACCAAGGTACTCGCCAAAACGTTCGACGACGAGATTTCTCCACAACCCTCTTGTTCTCGATTTCAGCTGTGCCACAGTTGATATCACTCACGCATCAGCGGTGAACCGTGGTGAACTACAGTGAACAGAAACCCCATCAGTCACAGGTGGATGGTTCAGAAGAACCCTCGCTCTGGAGCATGTGGCCCGATTGTTGCCCCCCATGCGCGAGCGAAGCGAGTCTCCACTGCTCCCTTCAGCGTCAGAGTTGTGAAGCCACCTGAGTGGTGATCGGGTGTCGTCCACCGGGCGAGGAGAGAAGGGGGGTCGCTGATTTCGGATAGGGAGAGCAGAGGGGGTCGCTGCTCTCGGATAGGGAGCAGAGGGGGCGCTGCACTCGGGTCAGGGACCAGCGAATCACTCAGACGGTGAACGGAATTGGGCCCGCTTCCAGTCCCCGTTGACCTCGTCGCGCTCGCGGACCGCCTCCCGGAAACCCGCGGTCGCGGCACGTTGCTGGAAGGCGTATCCCTCGCGGGTGTGGCGGGAGATCCCGTCGAAGACCGTGCTGATCATTCCCGAATTGGCGACCCCTTGGGCGAGGAGCGCGCTGTTGAGTGCCAGCTTGGCCATCACGAGCTGATTGACCGGCATCCGCGCGATCCGCTCGAGGAGATCCTCGGTGCGGGCGTCGAGGTCCTCGGCCGGCGGGGCCTCGACGGCCAGTCCCCACTCGTGCGCCTGCCGGCCCGACAGGCAGTCACCGGTGAACAGCAGCCGTTTGGCGCGCTGATCGCCGAGCCGGTGTGCCCACATACCGGCCGCGGGAATTCCCCATACCCGGGTGGGCGGATAGCCGATCTTGGTGTCGTCGGCGCAGATGATCTGGTCGGCGTAGAGCGCGATGTCCGTGCCGCCGGCGACCGCGAATCCGTGCAACTTCGCGACCGTCGGCTTGTTCGCGTGGAGCAGGCTGGCGAAACCGCGGTTGAATCTGCTCATCATCGCGTAGTCGATCATGGGGTCCCAGGTCCGGCCCGGGTCGTGATTGCGCGCCTGCACAACGGGATCGAGGACGGAGCCGGTCCGGGGATCGACAGCCTGCGACGGGTCGCCACCGTTCTCCGCGAA
The DNA here is from genome assembly GCF_001698225.1 of Gordonia terrae. Lineage (NCBI taxonomy): Bacteria > Bacillati > Actinomycetota > Actinomycetes > Mycobacteriales > Gordoniaceae > Gordonia > Gordonia terrae. The sequence goes on along the minus strand of NZ_CP016594.1, from coordinate 290,172 downwards.
GATCGACAGGTCGTATCCGCCGCAGAAACCCTTGCCCCGCCCCGATACGACGATCACGTGGACACCGGGGTCGAGGTCGGCGCGTTCCACCGCATGCGACAGTTCGACCGGGGTGTCGACGGTGATCGCGTTGCCCTGCTCGGGCCGATCGAAGGTGATGCGGGCGATCCGGCCGGTGACTTCGTAGGTGAGCGTGCGGTAGTCGACGTCCGGCTCGCGTTCCGCGCGTCCGGCGAACAACGAGTCCTCACCGTGGCGCAGATCGTCGCGCCACGCGGCCGGGCGCGAGCCGCTCGACTCAACCATGTGTGTTCTCCTGCACCGTCTTCGGGATCACGCGTTCGATGATGGACGCCGTGTCGACCCCCGTCGGCAACGTGCCGAACACATCACCCCGGTCGTTGCCGAGGCGGCTCACGACGAACGCATCGGCGACGGCCGGGTGCCCGTTGCGCACCAGCAGGGAGGCCTGTAGGAGCTGGGCCATGCGGCCGACCACCCGGCGGGCTCGGTACTGCATCTCATCGAGGTCATCGAACTCGCGCCGCAGATCGGCCGCAGCGGCGTCGAGGCGGCGGTCGGCCCCTGCCGCGCGGTCGATCTCGTCGAGAAACGCGGTCACCGTGTCCGGTTGTTTGACCATCGCCCGCAGCACGTCCAGGGCGGCGACGTTGCCCGACCCCTCCCAGATCGACATGAGCGGGGCCTCCCGGTAGAGCCTCGGCATCCGAGACTCCTCCACATATCCGTTGCCGCCCAGGCACTCCAGCGACTCCGCGGCATGGATCGGCGCCCGCTTGCACACGTGGTACTTGCTGACCGCGAGCGAGATCCGTCGTAGGGCGTCGGCCCGTTGGTCGCCCGCGACGGCCCGGTCGGTCAACTCCGCGAGCCACAGCGCCGTCATCGTCGCGCCTTCCGACTCGATCGCCAGATCGGCGAGGACGTTGCGCATCAACGGCTGATCGACGAGCGCGGCACCGAAGGCCCGACGGTGGGTGGCGTGGTGGGCGGCCTGGGCGACGCCGACCCGCATGCCGGTCGCCGACCCGAGGGTGCAGTCCAGGCGGGTCATGTTGACCATCTCGATGATCGTCGCCACGCCGCGGCCCTCATCACCGACGAGCCATCCGACGGTGTCGTCGTACTCCACTTCACTGCTCGCGTTGGAGTGGTTGCCCAACTTGGCTTTCAGCCGCTGCAGCTGGAAGGTGTTGCGCGTCCCGTCGGGAAGCACCCGCGGTACGAAGAAACACGACAGACCTCCCGGCGCTTGTGCCAGCACCAAGAACACATCGCACATCGGCGCGGAGGTGAACCACTTGTGCCCGGTGATGCGATACGAGCCATCCGACTGCGCGACTGCGGTCGTCGTGTTCGCGCGGACATCGGACCCGCCCTGCTTCTCCGTCATCGACATCCCGGCCGTCAGTCCCGCCTTCGACAGCGGGCTCCGGAGCCCGGGCTCATACGTCGTCGAGACCAGAAGCGGTTCATAGAGTTCGGCGAGCTCGGCGTTGGCGCGCAGGGCAGGCACCACCCCGTAGGTCATCGACATCGGACATCCGTGTCCGGCGTCCACCTGTCCCCACACGCTCGACTTCACGGCTCGCTCGAAATGCGCTGTCGGGCTCGGGTTCGACCACGCGGTTCCGGCGAGGCCGAGGCCGATGCCCGTCCGCATGAGGTGGTGGTAGGCGGGGTCGTACACGACCTCGTCCACCCGGTTGCCGTACCGGTCATGGGTCCGCAGCTCCGGGGGGCGGGACTCGGCGAGATCGCCCCAACCGAGCGCCTCGGCGCCCCCGGCCAGCCGGCCGATCCGGTGCAACTCCTCGAGCATGTGGTCGGCGCCCGCGCGATGGACCGCCTCGGCGATGGCCGGGGTGTCCGCGGAGTCGAAGTCGACGAGTTCGGGGACCTGATTGGTGACGACATGGGTGGACATGGCCTGACCCACCTTCCTGATCGGGGTCGCCATCCACCGTATTACACTTCTCACGCGCTCGCTATAGTTCAGTAATATCCGCGTGTGGCGACGTGCGACGAGTCGGCCGATAGCATCGACCGCGTGCCCGGACGCGTGGAGATTCCCAAGCTCACGGCGCGTTCGGTCATTCTCAGTGCGCTGCTCGGACTCGATTCGCCCGATGCGTCGATCACCGGGATCGTGGCGATGGCCACCGACCTCGGTCTGCGCGAATCGACCGTCCGCGTGGCCCTCACGCGACTGGTCGCCGCGGGAGATCTGGAACGCACGAACGGTCGCTGCCGGCTCTCGCCGCGGCTCCTCGAACGACAGCAACGACAGGACCACGCACTGCATCCGGCGCGGCGCGACTGGGACGGGATGTGGGATCTCGCCGTCGTGACCGTCGGTTCCGAGAGTTCGACCGAACGTGCGCTCCTGCGCGACACACTGCAGAAAGCACGACTCGGCGAGATCCGGGAGGGCGTGTGGGCGCGTCCGGCCAATCTCGACCTCGAGTTCTCCCCGGACCTGCGCCGACGCCTGAACCTCTTCCGTGCAGCTCCCGAGGAGGCGTCGACGGACCTGGCTTCCCGCCTGTTCACACCGTCGGCCTGGGCATCGTCGGCCGATGAGTTGCTCGACGCGCTCGCGGCGGCGCCCGGCATCGCGAACCGCTTCGAGATCGCCGCAGCCATCGTGCGCCACATCCTGCGCGACCCGCTCCTGCCCGGCGAACTACTACCGGAGCCGTGGCCGGGCGATCGTCTCCGCGACGCGTACGAGGAGTTCCGCAACGAGCTCACCGGACTCGCCGCACGACACATGGCGTCCGACCGCGGGTGACCGAACAGGCACCAGACCGCGCGTTGGCGTCCATCCTGGGCATGGCTGCGTCGGAGCATCCGAGCACGAGGGTGTGCCCGGTCGGGTCCGTTAGGCATGATGGATCCCGATGAACGCGCCCGACCCCGACCGCAGCCGCCCCGCCGATGCCGACGCGCCCACCGCGCCCGCATCCGGCCGACCGGCCGGTGGAGCCCGCCGACCAGGCAACTTCGCCCGCAATCCGGTCTTCGTGATCCTCGGCGCGATCGTCGTCGGCGCGATCGTGGCGGGCGGGATCGCCTTCGCGACGGGGGTCTTCGACGACAGCGGCAGCGTCGGCGGCAGCAACATCGGCGAAGGCGAACGGCTCATCGAGAACGCCTTCACCAAGTCGGTGGCGGGCGACTGCCTCGATTGGCCGGCCGGGAACCCCGGGCAGCCGGTCGACGTACCGTGCGAGCAGAAGCACCGCTTCGAGGTCGCGGGCGCCATCGACACCGCCTTGATCCCCGGCGCCGAGTTCGGCGAGGACGCTCTCTGGCCGGGTGCCGAGCGGTTCGCCGCGATCCGCGACGAGCAGTGCCCGGTGATGGTGGACCAGTATCTCGACGGGCGCCTCGACCCGCAGGGCCGCTTCGCGGTCGGCATGATGTACCCGTCACAGGCGCAGTGGGACAAGGGCGCGCGACAGTTGCGCTGCGGGGTCCAGGAGAACGGCGCCGACGGTGCGCCGGTCCAGTTCTCCGGCCGGGTGGCCGATCAGAACCAGTCCTACGTCTGGCCCGAGGGAACGTGCGTCGGTATCGACACCGAGACCCGCGCCCCGACCGGCTTCGCGGTGAACTGCGCTGAGCCCCACGCCTTCCAGACGACCGGGATCGTCGATCTGTCGGTCCGTTTCGGTGACCGGATGTCGAACAAGCCGTGGCCGCCGACCGGTGCACAGAACGGTTACCTCGGGTCGATCTGTCCGGTCCAGGCCGAACGGTTCGCCGGCGGGCGCAAGCCGCTCGACGCGACCACGCTCAATGTCCAGTGGTCGGTACTCAGCGAGCCGAGCTGGCTCGCCGGCAGCCGCAAGGTGGTGTGCTACCTGGGCCTCCCCGACAAGCGCGGCGGGTTCGCGACCCTCGTCGGCGACGCCAAGGGCGGCGCCCTGCTGATCAACGGGCGGGCACCGGTCGCGCCTCCGGAGGCTCCTCCGGGGCGTGCTCTACCCACCCCGGTGCCGCTTCCACCGGGGATCGCGCCCAACCCCGACGAAGCCCCGGCCCCGGCGGGCTGAGCCGATGCCCGTTCCGATGTCCGACGACGAGTTCGACGGGCTGGTCTCCGATGCCCTGGACACCATCCCGACCGATCTGACCGACGCGATGAACAACGTGGTCATCCTCGTCGAGCCGTCCAACCCCGAGGAGCCGGGCATCCTCGGTCTGTATCACGGTGTGGCACTGACGATGCGGACCAGCGACTACGGCGGTTTCTTGCCGGACACCATCACCATCTACCGCGATCCCATCCTCGCGATGTGTCACTCGCGGGAGGAGGTCGTGCACGAGGTCGCGGTCACCGTCGTCCACGAGATCGCGCACCACTTCGGCATCGACGACGACTGGCTGCACGCCAACGGCTGGGGGTAGTGGCGCCGCGTCCACCGGGTTCGATGTTTGACCTGCGACGGAACGAGGTACGAGGGGTAGCAGATCGAGCAGCCCTCTATCTCAGGAGTACGTCCATGTCCTCAGACGCCATCGTCATCCTCCGGGATGAGCACAAAGAGATCCGCAAACTGTTCCGCGACTTCAAGTCGCAGGGCGACAACGCCGTCAAGACCAAGGGCAAGATCGTCGACAAGATCATCGAGGCCCTCACCGTGCACACGTACATCGAGAACGAGGTGATGTACCCGGAGATCCGCAAGCGCGTGCCCGACCTCGAGGACGACATCCTCGAGTCCTACGAGGAGCACCACGTCGCCGACGTCCTCGTCGTCGAGCTGGCCGCCCTCTCGCCGGACGCCGAGCGATTCGACGCCAAGACCACCGTCCTCATCGAGAACGTCGAGCACCACATCGAGGAGGAAGAGGACGAATGGTTCCCGAAGGTCCGAGACGCATTGAGCCGCAAGGAACTGCGCGAGATCGGTGAGGAGATGCTGCGCCGCCGGGAGAAGGCTCCGCGCCGGCCCTCGCAACCCTCGGCCCTGAAGAAGACGGTCGACGCCATCATCAAGTAGCCCTTCGAGACGCTCGCAAGCTCGCTCCTCAGGGAACGGGGTGACGCTCGCAAGCTCGCTCCTCAGGGAACGGAGTGACGCTCGCAAGCTCGCTCCTCAGGGAACGGGGTGACGCCCTCAGCCCATCGGTTCGTCGACGAGCGGCTCGTCGACCACCTCGAACGGGGCCGTCGCGGCACCCCATCGCCGGCACACCCACAGCCCGTCGGAGTACTCCAGTTCGATGGAACCGGTGTTGCCCAGGTGGGTTGCCGCGGCGAACCGGGAGTCGATCCCGGCCAGCCGTGCGGCGACCAGGCGAATGGCCGCACCGTGACTCACCAGGAACACATCGCGCTGGTCCGGTCCGGTGAGGTACATGTCGGCCAGGTCCTCGACCGTCGGCAGGTACCGGTCGTAGACCATCGCCAGGGATTCGCCGCCCGGGATGCGTGCGTCGAGATCGCCGTCGTGCCAGCGGTGCATGATGTCCTGGAAGACCTCATAGGACTCGCGGTCGGTGCGATCCTCCAGATCGCCGGCCTGCACCTCGTGCACACCGTCGATCGGCGCGGTCTCCACGTCCCACACCGAGCCGATGAGTTCGGCGGTCTGGCGTGCGCGGAGTGCACGCGAACTGAGCAACACCGCGTGGTGTTCCGGAGCGTTCTCCAGGCCGAACCGAACGCCCTGCCGCGCACCGAAATCGGTGAGTGCGGCACCGGGCAGGGCGGTGTCGAGGCGGCGCATGACGTTCGAGGTGGTCTCGCCGTGGCGGACCAGGTGCAGGCGCGCCATCAGTTGCCTCCTCGGCGCATCGAGTCGACCCAGGCGAGCGACTCGGTGTGATCGGGCGGCGTGGCGCCGGTGGTGCGCACCGCGGGCCACGACCCGAGGAACACCACGCGCTCACACCGGCGATGCAGGGCGGCAAGCGCTTCGGCGACGGCGGCGTCGTCGATGTGACCGACGGCGTCGAGGAAGAACCGGTACCGTCCGGCGATGCTGCGCCCCTGTGCCTCGTCGCGCTGTGGGCGCGATTCGATACGGGTGAGGTCGATTCCGCGCGAGGCGAATTCGTTCATCGCCGCCATCAGGCTGCCCGGCTCGTTCGACAGGTCGAGGATGACCGACGTCCGGTCGGCGCCGGTTCGGGGCACTGGGACCCCGGGCCGACCGAGCAGAAGGAACCTTGTGGTCGCGTCCCGCGCGTCGGCGACGCCGTCGGCGAGCACCACCAGCCCGGACAGGCTCGCCGCGAGTCCGGTCGTGACCGCGGCATCCGCCCTGCCCGCCGCGGCGTCCTGCGCGGCAGCGGCATTGGAGCTCGAGATCACGAACTCGGCATTCGGGAAAAGCTCACCCACCCGACGACGCACCTGCGCGGACGCAACGGGATAGGCGGCGATGGTGCGGACCTCGTCCGGGGGCAGCGGCGTGACCGCGGCGATCGCGAACGAGATGTCCAGCACGGTCTCGGCGAAAGCCTGCACGCGCCCGATGGCGGCGTCGCTCGTAGACGGCACCAGCGCGTCCATCGTCGCGGGCACCGAACCCTCGAGCGAGCTCTCGATCGGCACGCAGCCGTACTCGGCATCACCGCTGCGGATCATGGCGATGGTGGCGGCGGGACTCGACGCGGCGACACGCTCGATCTCGCCGGACAGGTCGAGGCCGGCGGTGTCGTCGTGATGTGCGGCGAGGACCGCGTCGAGTGCCATTTCGGTGAAGGTTCCGGGCGGGCCGAAGTAGGCGATCACAGGCACCACACGAGACTAGTGGAAGCCGGCCCGTCGAGACCGTTTCGCGTATGCGTCCCGACCTCGACGCAGGTGTACCGAAACCATTGACGCATGCGCTCGGGGAATTTAGGTTAGGGTTACCTTTCATACGACCCGCGCCCCGCGACGCCGACCGGAGAGACTGTCATGACGAGAACGACGACCGACCGCCCGACGGATGCCGAGATGATCCAAACGGCCTGTCGTCGAGTCGGTTCCGCCATCCTCGCCGTCGAGGGCGCGGACGCCACCCCGATCGACGTCGTGCACCTCTTCGAGTCCCAGGCCTTCGTCCTCGTGCCCACCGACGGCGACGCGATGCGGATCGTCGACGTCGCCGAGGGCGTCCCCGCCATGCTGGAGGTCACCGACTGGGCGCCCATCGACCTGCGTGAGCGCGTCCGATCGGTGATCTGGCTGAACGGCACACTGCACGAGGTCCCGCGCGACCTCGAGCGCGACCTCGCCATCGAGATCGCGGCCGAGCATCCCGACGACGGACTCCTCGACATCGGGCACGGTGCGTCGATGCTCCGTCTGCAGGTCGACACCGCGGTCATCGCGTCCTCGGACGGAGCGGCCTCGGTCCCGGCCACCGAACTAGCCGACGCCGATCCCGACCCGTTCTGGGAGCACGAGGGCAGCTGGCTCGAGCACCTCGACTCCGATCACGCCGACATCGTCGGACAGCTGGTCCGCAAACTACCCGCCGACCTGCGCACCGGACGCGTGCGGCCGCTCGGCCTCGACCGCTTCGGCATCCGCTTCCGGATCGAGGGCCGCGACGGCGACTCCGACGTCCGACTCCCCTTCGCCCGCCCGGTCTCCGACGTGTTCGAACTGTCCCGCGCGCTCCGCAACCTCGCGGGCTGCCCGTTTCTGAACTCGATGCCCGACTGACCCCAGGCCGGCCGGCCCCTAGGCTGGCCGCCATGGCCTTGCGCGAGTACCTGAAGCCGTCCCCGCACGGCATACCGGTCGTCACCGACCGGATCGAACGACGCGGGATCATCGTCGAACTGGTCATCGTCGGCGTCCTGACCTTCGCGTTCTCGGCACTCTCCGCGGCGCTCGCCCTGCTCGAGGCACAGCTCGCCGGCGGCATCGGCGAGACAACCGTCGCCCTCAATCCCAGCCGCTCCGACCTCGACCTCATCGACGCCGTCCGGCAGGTCATGAGCGGACTCCGACTCTTCGCCATCGCCGCCCTGGGCGTGTACCTGTTGTGGCGCAGCGGAATCGGACTCGCGCGAGTCGGACTCGGCCGGTGGGCCCCGCGCCGCGACGTCCCCGCCGGTCTGGTTCTGGCCGCGATCATCGGCCTCCCCGGGCTGGCACTCGTCGCCGTCGCGCGCGCCCTCGGCCTCAACGCGAGCCTCGTGCCCAGCCAGGCCGACACCTGGTGGGAGTGGCCGGTTCTCGTGCTGATCGCGATCGGCAATGCCGCCGCCGAGGAGATCGTCGTGGTCGCGTACTTCATCACCCGGCTGCGTCAGCTCGGGGCGTCCGACGGCGCGTCGCTCGCCGCCAGCGCGATCCTCCGCGGCGGTTATCACCTGTACCAAGGCTTCGGTGCCGGCGTCGGCAACCTGGTCATGGGCCTCGTGTACGGCCGCTTCTATCAGGTCAGCGGTCGCGTGTGGCCTCTCGTCATCGCCCATGCGGTCATCGACGTGGTCGCCTTCGTCGGATACGGGCTGCTCCGGGACCACCTGTCGTGGGTCGGGTGAGCGGCCCCCGACACCCGTCGACCGTGCATCGTTTCCCGCCGACTGTGCCCCCGTTTTCGTCGACCGTGCGTCCATCTCCGTTGACTGTGCGTCCGTTTTCGTCGACCGTGCGTCCACTTCCGTCGACTGTGCGCCCTACCCGAGCACCGTTGAACACGGTGAGATGATTCGCTAGATTCGTCTCATGACTGTCGATGTGCCGCCCGGCCCGGCCACCGAGCCGGCGAGCCTCCCCTTCCCGCGACGGCATCGGGCCGCCGAGTCCCGCGGCCGACGCATCGGCAAACTCCTGAAGGTCTACAACCACCTTCGCGAACCCGATGACGACGAGCTCGCGCAGCTCGGACGCCGGTTGCGCACACGGGACGAACCCGCCGCGACGCTGGTCCGGGCCATGCGCCTGCCCCGAGGTGTGGACGGCCGGGTGACGATGCGCCAGTTCGAGCAGGCGCTCGCCGGCGACATGCCGTCCGACGCCCCGGCCGCGCTTCGTGACTTCTTCGCGCTGGTCGAGAAGACGCCCGACTGGGTCGATCCCGACCTCTGCGACCGCGGCGCCGCTGTCTACCGACGCTTCGGCCAGAACGCGAACGACGTCCTGCTGCAGCTCTCCCTGATCGGCGGCTACCGCTTCGGCGGACCCGCCGACCTGCTGGTCGCGACCGGCGGACTCACCGGGAACACCGTCATCCGACGACTCGGTGAGACACAGACCTGGGCCATCGCGGTCGGCGAGCCGGGTGGCATGGCACGCGACGGCGAGGGCTGGCGGCTCACCGTCCACGTGCGCCTGATGCATGCCCTGGTCAACGAGAGGTACGAACACAACGGTCGCTGGGACATCGACCAGTGGGGCCTGCCGATCAACCAGTCCGACCTTGCCGCCACCCTCAACCTGTTCAGCGGCGCCTTGATGATGGGCGTCCGTGCGCTCGGGGTCCCCGTGAGCCGCGACGACTCGCGTGCCCTGATGCACCTGTGGAAGTACGTCGGCTGGCTGATCGGCGTCGACGACGACTGGCTCTTCGACTCCGAACGCGACCAGCATCAGCTGAGTTACGCGGTCCTGCTGACGCAACACGACGTGACCGACGCCGGTGCGGCGCTCACCACCGCGATCGTCGACGCCCAGAGTCGCCTGCACTACCGGCTGTTCCCCCGCGTGGCCGCGCGCTACACCCGAGCGCGCCTGGTCAGCATGCTGCAGGGCTTCCTGGGGGTACGCGGCATGCGCGACCTCGGTCTGCGGCCGGCCCTGCCCTGGGCCTTCGGTCTCGCCTGGGTGCGCAACACGCTCACCTACCAGGTCATCGCGCGGACGCCGGTCGGCCCGCGCTATCTGGAATGGACCGGCGCTCGCGCACGGCGTCGTGCCCTCTTCCGCCACTTCGGCCCCGATGCACCGGAGATCGGGTCACTCGCGGAGCGCTGATCGACGCATCGGGGCTGTCGTTCGCTGCGCCGTCGTGACGCGGTCCGGGACCCGGGAGCCGATGGCACCGGATCCGGATGATGTTGTGCCCGGATTCCGGGCTCGAGATCACACGGATTCCCCGGTCATGGGCCCGCACCTCTGACCTCCGACCGGAGGTGACGAAACGACCTCCGCGCGAGCAGCATTCGCGTCAGGTGAGGCGCTCGGCGTCATCGCGACCATCCTCGGCGACCGGCCGTCCACCCGACCCGGTGACCCGCGCGAGCAGATAGAGCACGAGTCCGACGACGATCAGGATGCCTGCGCGCAGCCATGTCGACGCGCTCTGCTGTGTCATCAGCACGATGCAGGAGACCACCGCGAGTATCGGAACGATCGTCGGGGTCCGAAAGTGGTCGGTGTCCGTGCGATCGCGGCGCAGCACGAGCACGGCGACGTTGGTGCTGACGAAGACGAACAGCAGCAGGAGCACCACCGTCTCGGCGAGCGCCGCGACCGTGCCCGTCGCCGAGAGGATCATTGCGACCGCGGTCGTGGCCACGATCGCCGTCCACGGCGTGCGACGACCGGGCAGCACCTTTGCCAGTGCACCCGGGAGCAGCCCGTCCCGTGCCATGCCGAAGGTCAGGCGCGACGCCATGATCATCGTGAGCAACGCACCGTTCGCGACAGCGATCAGCGCGATCAGGGAGTACAGCTGGTCGGGTATCCCGACGTCGGCGATCGAGACGACCTCCAGCAGCGGCCCCGACGACTCCACCAGCCGCTCGGGTGGTGCGACCACCGACACCGCGAGGCCGACGAGCACGTACACGACGCCGGCCGTGAGCAGTGCACCGAACAGCGCCTTCGGATACACCCGCCGCACGTCACGGACCTCTTCGGCCATGTTGGCCGAGGTCTCGAAGCCGACGAACGAGTAGTAGGCGAGCAATGCCGCACCGAGAACGGCCAGCGCCGGTGTGGTCTCGTCGGTGAACTCCAGCACCCGCTGCGGCTCTCCGTCACCACGACCGAGGACGATGCCGGCCAGCACGACGACGAGGACGAGCCCGGAGACCTCCACGACGGTCATCACCACGTTCGCGCTCAGGGACTCTCTGATCCCGCGGGCGTTGAGCGCCGCGACCGCGAGCAGGAACACCAGAGCCGCCACGGTGGTCGGAACGTCGAGGAAGACCTGCAGGTAGTCGCCCGCGAAGGCGAGCGCGAGTCCGGCGGCACTCGTCACCCCGGCGGCCAGCATGCAGAAGCCGACCAGGAACGAGACGAGCGGATGGCGGTAGGCATGCCGCGCGAACACCGCGGCCCCGCCGGCCCGCGGGTACTTGGTGACGAGTTCGGCATACGACGCCGCGGTCAGCATCGCCAGCGCCAGGGCCAGCGCCAGCGGGACCCAGATCGCGCCGCCGACCTCACCGGCGACCTCGCCCACGAGCGCGTAGATACCCGCGCCGAGGACATCGCCCAGGATGAACAGGAACAGCAACTTGCCGGTGATGGCCCGCCGCAGCGGGGTGTGCCCACCGTCGGCCCCGGCGCCGGTCCCGGTCTCCTCGGAGTCGCCCGCTTCGGCGACATGTTTGTCGGTCATGGCGAGTCCTGTACCCCGTTCGGGCCGGATCGAGACCTCGGTGACGAATCACTCCTCGAAGGCGTCGACGCCACCTCACACACCAACCGACCGACATCCCTCACGGCCGCCCATGCGTACATTTGATGGGATGAACGAGCAGGACCCGCCGATCCTCCGGCGAGGTCGCCCCGGGCCACCGATGCCGCCCGGGCGGCCAGCGGGCCCGCCGCTGCGCCCGGGACCACCGCCCGGCCAGGGCCATCGCCCACCTCCCGGCGCCGTCGGCCCGTCCGCTCATCCGCAGGCCATGCCGCGGATCCCCGCACGCGGACCCGACCCGCGCCGCGCCCCGGCGGCCGGTGCCGGCGGCCGTCCGCCACATCCCGCCCCGGCCGACCGGCCCTCCCCGTCGGGGCAACCCGGTCCGGGCGGGTATGCCCCCACCCAGAAACCCGAGCCGATCCCGGACGATCGCTCCCGCGGCCGTCGGTCGTCACCCGCGGACCGTCGAAGCCGTGACCGATCCGCCGGTCCCCCACCCGCGCCCCCGCGCCCGACCACGCCGCCCCGTCCTCGACGCGGCGGCCGTCGCGCGGTCCGCATCGGCAAGGTCTTGCTGATCCTGCTGCTCGTCGTCGTCCTCGGGTCTGTCGGACTGCTGTTCTACTACGACTCCAGACTCGACCGCATCGACGCGCTGCGGGCCTATGCCGGACGCCCGTCGGACACCCCCGGCACCAACTGGCTCATCGTCGGCACCGACTCGCGCTCCGATCTCACCGAGGAACAACGCCGGGCACTCGCGACCGGTGACGCCGACGGATCCCGCACCGACACGATCATGCTCGTCCACAACCCACCCGGCGGCGGCAAGGCGATCGTGGTGAGCATCCCGCGCGACCTGTACGTGGAGGTCCCGGGCCAGGGCAGTCTGAAGATCAACGCCTCGTTCAGCATCGGCGGTCCGGCGCTGCTCGTGCAGACCGTGGAGAACCTCACCGGAATCCACATCGACCACTACGCCGAGATCGGCTTCGGCGGGTTCGACACCCTGGTCGACGCGGTCGGCGGCGTCGACATGTGTATCGACCAGCCGCTCAACGACCCGAAAGCCGGACTGCGCCTTGCGAAGGGCTGCCACCGCCTCGACGGCCGCCAGGCACTGGGCCTGGTGCGCACCCGTGCATTCCCCCGCGCCGACCTCGAGCGAGTCGTCAATCAGCGGAAGTTCCTCGCGGCACTGGTCTCTCGCGCCACCAGTCCGACGGTGCTGCTGAATCCGTTCCGGCTCTTCGGCTTCATCGGCGGCGCCATCGATGCGCTCACAGTCGATGAGCGAGATCACATCTGGAACCTCGCGTCGCTCATGTTCGCTCTTCGGGACCCCATCACCACGACCACACCCGCCGGCGAGAGCACCTTCACCGATGAGGGACTCGCACTACCGGTCAACGAACAGACCGAGGAGTTCTTCGCACTCCTCCGTGCAGGTCAACCCATCCCCGACGACCTTCTCGTCGACGCCGGCGGGCCGTCGTAGAAGGGTTCCCAAACGCAGGCGAGACTTGCCTTAGTTAGCCTGAACTTGCTGGTGAGAGCCATTTTTCGGCCCTACGATGGGCCACATGACCGAACACACGAAATTCCACCAACTGCTGCACGACCAGATCAGCAACGAGTTCTACGCTTCTCAGCAGTACATCGCGGTCGCCACCTACTTCGACAACCACGACATGCCGCAGCTCGCGAAGCTCTTCTACCGCCAGGCAGTCGAGGAGCGCAATCACGCGATGATGATCGTGCAGTACTTCCTCGACCGGGACATGGAGGTCGAGATCCCCGGCATCCCGGCGCCCAACAACCGCTTCGAGGACTACCGCGCGCCCATCGATCTCGCTCTCGCACAAGAGAAGACGGTCACCCAGCAGGTCGTCGACCTCGCCAAGTCGGCCCGGGACACCGGCGACTACCTGGGTGAGCAGTTCGTGCAGTGGTTCCTCAAGGAGCAGGTCGAAGAGGTCGCGACCATGACGACCCTGCAGACCATCGCCGAGCGCTGCAACGGCAACCTCTTCGACCTCGAGAACTTCGTCGAACGAGAGTTCAACGGCGACAAGACCTCCGACGCCACCGCACCCCCTGCGGCCGGCGGGAACATCTGACGCCGAAGCGTTCTGGCTCCCTGAGATGCGAGCGAAGCGAGCCACGAGGGTATGGTGGCTGCCTCACCATGCCCTTCGTGGCTCGTCGCTATCGCTCCTCGCACCTCAGGGAGCAGGGGGTGGCCGGCCGCTTGCTCTCCTCGCACCTCGGGGAGCAGGAGTGGCCGACGCTTACTCTCCCCACACCTCAGGGACCGGAGCTTGTGTGGTTCTCTCGGATCAGCTAGCAGGGGGCGCGGCGATCAGCGCAGGGTCACCTGTCGGCCGCGGATGCCGTCCCGCGAGCTGCGCTGTTCTATCGTGAGCGGCGACGTGTCGGCGAGCGCCTCGCCGAGCCACTGGTCGAACTGATTCAGACCGGCGTACCACTCCTCGTGGTGCATCTCGTTGTCGAGGTCGAAGACCGGGACGAGCAGCCCATGGGTGCGGAACGACCCGGCGAAGCGCGACCCCTCGCCGATCGTCAGCCGTCCGGCGGCGTGGAGCCGCGCCATCGCCGACATCAGATCATCTTCCGGCTCGGGCCGAATCCAGCGCAGGTGGGCACGCTCTCCGGCGTCGACCCACCAGGGCGCACTCGCGCCGCTGTCGACCACCAGTCGCGCCGTCGGCAGCACGGAGTCGTTGGCGCGCTCGAACATCGCCGTGATCTCGGCGGGGACGTCGGTGCCCTCCACGAACCACCAGCCGAAGTCCTGGTGGACCGTGATGTCCAGGACGGCGTCGGTGTTCACGACCTCGTCGAGCGTCGGGGCCTCGTCGGCGGCGTCGAGGTCGAATTCACTGCCGGCCTCGGCATGCGCGGACCATGCGATGGCCGCAGCCAGTTCGACGGCCAGCGCCGTCCGGTCCGGGTCGGTCTGCAGACCCACGAATCCCTCTGTGGCACCGTCGACCTCGCGCGCGAGAGCGGGCACCGCGCCGGGCAGGATCGTCACGATGGAGACGTCGTTGCGCGATCCGGCCGGTTCGTTGAGTTCCAGTCGCGCGGTCGCCGAGGCGACGAAGGTCCGCAGCGCGACGAAGTCGCACTCGGACGCGAACCCGGCGAACGGCCGGGGCGGCGGCGCCAGAGCTGCCGCCTGCCGTGCCTTCCGTGCCGCCACGCGCTCGGCTCGATTGCTTCCCGGACGTGGTCCACTGCCCCGTTTGCTCTTCTTGCCCATCGGTCCACTCTCTCACGCCCCCACCGCGACGCCCGACAGCGTCGTACGCGCAGCGGTCAGTCGACGGTGACCAGCCAATCGCGGACCTTCGCCGGATGGTTGGTGGCCAGCCACCGCACACCGAGGTCGGCGCAGAGCTGGACGTCGACCAGCTCGTCGACGGTCCAGCAATAGGTGACCCGACCGGCTGCCGCGGCGCGGTCGACGATCTCGGGATACTGCCGCAAGGTCATCACCGACGGCCCGATGCCGGTCGCTCCCACCGCTGTGGCGGCGCCGCCGCCGAGAACCCGAGCGGTGTCGCCGAGCAGGATCGTCGGCAGCATGGGTGCGTGGCGTCGTATCCGCCAGACCCCCGCCGAGGAGAACGAGATGACCACGGCGCGGCTGTGATCGGCCGACGGCGGAGTCGCCACCCCGAACTCGTGCAGCATCTCGAGGAGTTTCTGCTCGACGAGACTGCCGAAACGAACCGGGTGCTTGGTCTCGATGAACAACCGGACGGGACGACGCCAGTCCAGGGTGAGCGTCAGCAGCTCCCGCAGTGTCAGGATCGATGCCGGCCCACCCGACGCGTGCCAGCTGCCGAAGTCGAGTTCGCGCAGTTCGGCGAGGGTCATCTCGCTGACGATGCCCGAGCCGTCGGACGTGCGGTCGACAGTTCGGTCGTGCACGCAGACGAGTTCGTGGTCGGCGGTCAGCCGGACGTCGCATTCGAGTCCGTCCGCGCCCTGTGCGAGGGCGAGTTCGTAGGCGGCGAGGGTGTGCTCCGGGCAGTCACCCGACGCCCCGCGGTGCGCCACCACCGCCGGCTTTCCCGAACGCGAGACCTTCTCGGCCGCGCCCACGTTCACCCCTGAGTTCATCCGACCGCCACCCACCGTCTCGTCGGGACCGGGGCCGCCGCGGCGGCTCCGAACAGTGTCCGCACCCGGCGCGCCATCCAGAAGGCGAACGCTGCAGAGATCGCCGTGCTGACGATGACCATCGCCAGCGCGTTCGCCCCGGTCTGCAGCGAGTCCGAGCGCCAGGCGATGAGCCGGGCGACGATCGCCGCCCCGGCCGCCACGTTGACCAGAATCCAGGCGACCCACAACTTGCGGAGTCGGCGGCCCACGAGGTCGGCGTCGAGTGACGGGTCCTGGCCGACACGGTGCGCGGCGACCTCCTGCAGCACCAGCGGGGCGCCGATCAGGTTGACCAGTGGCAGCCCGGACAATGCCGCGACCCAACCGGGCCGGCGCGGGTCGAGCAGGCCCGCCGACGCATAGGTGTCGGCGCGCAGCTCCAGCACCCACCGCATGAAAGCGAGTGTCGCCAACACGAATCCGAGGAAGGCGACGACCCCGACGAAGACGGTGAGCCAGTCCGAGGCGATGATGAGGAACTCGGGCAGCGGACGGTCGCGGTTGACGACCAGCAGGATGTAGCGGACGAGATGGACGAGCGCGGACGCGGTCAGCGCAGAACCCGCGAGCACCAGCGCGAGCCCCAGTCGGGAGCGGGAATCGTCGAGCTTCTGGTGCGCGGCGTCGGCTGTCGTCGGTTCGTCGTGCAGACCCCACGTGGGTACATAGACGTAGCGAGGGATGAGTCGCGGACCACGCCGGCCTACGGGGCCGCGGCGGGCCGGTACGGCCTCGGGTGGGCGGCGGGCCACCCATCGCACGTTGCGACTGCGGTACAGACGCCCGGCGGGCGCCGAAGTCGGGCCCGGATGCCGGGGGCCCGGGTGTCCGGGGCCCGAGGGACGCACCGAGGACTCTCGTCGCGCCGCCAGGGCACGCGCGGCGTCGTCGACGACGCTCAGCGGACCGCCACACCGGGGACAGCGTTCGCGTCCGGGACGATGCGGCGCCTGGATTCGGCACCGCGGGCAGAGGTCGATCATCGGCCGGCGTCGCCCTCGGGTCGCGGGTCGCCGATCTCCACGGGCTTGCCGTGTTCTTGCCAGGCGAGCATGCCGCCGCGGACGCAGATTCCGTCGTAGCCGACCTGGGCGAGATACTGCAGGACACGCATGGACCGGCCGCTGGAATGGCAGACCACGTACAGATCGTGATCGGGGTCGAGTTCGTCGAGTCGGCCCGGGACCTCGGCCAGCGGGATGTGCACAGCTCCTCGGATGTGGCCGGAGGCCCATTCGTCGTCCTCACGGACATCGAGCATGACCGCGTCGGCCCGCCCGGTGAAGTCGTCCGGAAGTTCGGTCACCGGCACCTGAGTGATGTCGCCCATGGTCACGTTTTCCATGGTGGCACAGAGACGGCCGGGCGCGACGTCACCTGTCCACGACGAGGCCTGCGCGGCGCCTCCGTCAGCCTCCGGCACGCGTCGAACTGCCGTTATGTCGACCTGCATAATTCTATCCACATGCGTGTTCTGGACGTTTGTCCCCCGCTCACAGACTGACCGTCTAGTTGGGGATGAGACTGTGGAATTGTGGAAAAACGCAGGCCACAGCGGATCTACTTGTGACAGCGGTCACTTGATTGATCGAATGTGCGCGTAGGAAATTCACGTCAGTGAATGGCCCGAGGCGACCTGAAATTCCACTTCAGTGAACAACACCTGTGGATAACTTGGGGACAATGCACAAGAAGAACAGTGCGATGGCCCCCGCCGACGGGTTTCAGTCCCGGTGCATGAGCGACGTCCGCAACGACGGAGCACGATCGAATGCCGCCAGGACTCCGGTCGTCACACTCTCCGCAAACCCGGCGACCGAGGTCTGACTCCCGACCAGTCGCATCAACAGCGGCTTCGGTGTCTCGACGACGGTGATCTCGGCATCCGGATATCGCTCGGCCACAACCGACCGCATCACGCCGATACCGTCCACGACACCGAGCTCCGCGGCCCGGCTCCCGATCCAGACGTCACCGTTGAACAGTTCGTCGTCGGACGCCGTCAGCTTCTTGCCGCGCCGCTGACGGACCCACGCGATGAACGCCTCGTGCAACTGCCCCTGCAGACCCTTGAGCCATTCGACGTCCTCGGCCTGCTCGGGAGAGAACGTGTCGAGCCGCGCCTTGTTCTCACCCGTCGTGTAGAGCCGGCGTTGGACCCCGAACCGGTCGAGCACGGCCGAGAAACCGAACCCCGACGACACGACGCCGATCGAGCCCACGATGGAGGTGTGGGCGGCGAAGATCTCGTCGGCCGCGCACGCGATCCAGTAGCCGCCGGAGGCCGCGACGTCCTCACAGAACGCGAGGACCGGCACCCCCTTCTCCGCGGAGAGCTGGCGGATGCGTTCGGCGATGTACTCCGACTGTGCCGGCGAACCGCCGGGCGAATTGACGACCACCACGACGGCCCGCAGACGCTCCGTGGCGAAGGCCTTCTTGAGGACCGGTTCGACGGACTCGGTGTTGACGCCGTGCTTGCCCATCCCGGTGATGCCGATCGGGCCGTCGAGACGAACCACAGCGACCTGCTCGGTCCGCGCCTTCGAGAACTTCTTCCCCACCGCCCCCAGCGGTCCGACAGTCATCTGCCCGAGTGTAGCGACGTGTACGGACAGCGTCCGTCTCCCGTTCGCATGCGCCGGGGCACCCGGCGCCGTCGGACGCACCGTAGAATCTGCCGGGTGCAGGTGCGGTGGCTCAGCGCATTCCTCGATTTCCCCGCCGACGTGTTCGGCAGTGAGGTGACCTTCTGGCGCGCGATCTCGGGCAGTACTGTCTCCCCGCCACGGGGCGAGCATCGTGAGTTCGCGTCGCTGGAACCGTTCTACGGCGACCCGCACCTACGGGTCCAGCGCATCGATGACGGTCCGGGCGGAGTCCACCTCGACATCCACACCGACGACCCGCACACCGCCACCGCGGAGGCACTCGCGCTAGGGGCCACCCTCGTCCGCGACGCCGGCACCCACCTCACGCTCCGATCGCCGGCCGGGTTCGTGTTCTGCCTCGTGCCCTGGGAGGGCGAGTCGAAACGATCGCGCCCCATTCGGTGGCCCGGTGACGCGATCAGCATCATCGACCAGCTGTGCATCGACATCCCCGCCGACGCCTTCGACGCCGAGGTCGGGTTCTGGACACGGCTCACCGGCTGGGCCACCACACCGCGGAGCCGGCCCGAGCTGATCGCGCTGCATCGCGACCCGGCGGTGACCCTCGGAATCCTGTTGCAACGCAAGCAAGAAGGGTCGTCGGACAGCGGACCGGCGACCGCCCATCTCGACATCGCCACCAACTCGGTCGCCGACGAGGTGGCTCGGCACGAGGACTGGGGCGCCCGCGCGATCGAGAAGTATCCGCAGTGGACGACGATGGCGGATCCGGTCGGCCGCACCTACTGCATCACCTCGCGGAACCCCCGCACCGGAGATTGAGTCGCGAACCGGAACTGCCGGCGCGCACCGCTTGACCCTCAGGTGCCGGTCGTGAACTCGCGGAGCCGGTCGACCTCGGCGTCGACGTCGCGTCGTTCGGCGGCGGACACCGGGCGCAGGAAGTCCACCACCGGGAGCTCCTCGGCGTCGAGAGACCATGTGCCGGCCAAAAATCCGTCGATGAGCACGAATCCGGGCGACCGGCCGTTGGCGGTCACCGTGCGGCGGAACATCTCCGGCTCGGCGATCCGAATCCGGTCGGCCTGCGCGCCGATCACATGATCGAACGGGGCGATCAGCCGGACCGGTGCCGGCGCATCCGCGTCGGCGAGCGCGAGGCCGTCGAGGTCGTAGAGCACCTCGCCGTTCGGTCCGGCGAGTCGGACGAGCTCCCAATCGGCTTCGAGCTTCTCGACGATGGGGCGCAACCTGGTGAGCCCGGACCAGGTCTGAATGGCCTTGACGGTCGCCGGACCGAACCCGCGTAGATACAGCCTGATCAGGTCGGCGCGGGCGTCGTCGTCCACGACGGCCGGTTCGCCGGGACCCACCCACTCGTCGAACAGGCGGTAGGTGGGCCCGCCCCGGCCCCGCCACAGGCCGCGCGGCGGAACCTGGACCAGCGGCAGACCGCACCGGGCGATCGTGGTGAGTGTCGACGGGTTCTCGGCGGGGTGGCGGGCGGCCAGTTCTCTCCCGAGTTCGGCGCCGGCGAGTTCGCGGCCCGCGAGGATCTCCGCGGCCGACGCCAGAACCTGCGCCGGATCGGCCCCGGCCAGTTTCCGCGCGTGGATGTCGGTCAGCTCGCGGTGCAGCGTCGGATCGGCGAGCGGACGAATCCAGCGTGCGTCCTCGGCGTCGATCAGGAAGATCGTCGACCGCAGCAACGCCATCCGCACGACCTCGCGGTCGGTGAGCAGATCTTCCAGCTCGAGCGGGTCGAAATCCTCGATGCGCGACCACAGTCCGAAGAAAGCGGCACGCGGGTCCTGGGACTGCAGCCCGACGCAGCGGTCGAGTACCTCGATCGCATCCTCGGCCACACGAGTGAGCAGGTGCTGGCGCTGCAAGAGGGTGCGGTTCCATTGCCGCAGCGAGATCCGTTCGGTCACCGCAGGTCTCGTCGAGATGAAGGGCGGTCGTCTCGGCCCGGCACCGCGGCGTCAGCCCGGGTAGACGACGCCGGTCGCGGCGTGGCAGCGATACCCGTGCGGATTCTTCGCGAGGTACTGCTGGTGGTGATCCTCGGCGTAGTAGAACCGTCCGTCGCCCGCTTCGGCGAGCGGCTTGATCTCGGTGGCGATCGCACCCTCACCGGCGGCGTCGAGCGCGGTCTGGAAGGTCGCGGCGGTGGCCTGGACGGTGGCCAGATCCGCATCGGTCAGGGCGTACACCGCAGACCGGTACTGGGTTCCGATGTCGTTGCCCTGGCGCATCTCCTGGGTCGGGTCGTGCGACTCCCAGAAGATCTTCAGCAGGCCCTCGAGATCGATCACGGCCGGATCGAAGACCACCAGCGTCGCCTCGGTGTGCCCGGTGCGCGCGGTGCACGTCTCCTCATAGGTCGGGTTCGGCGTGTACCCGCCCGCAAAACCGACGGCCGTGGTGTACACGCCGGGAACCTGCCAGAAGATCTCCTCGATTCCCCAGAAACAGCCACCGGCCAGCACGATCGAGGCGAGACCGTCGTCGAACCCGCCGATCCCGTGCTCGTATGTCCCGTCCGATTCGGGCCGGCCGCGCATCGGCGTTCCGAGGATCAGGTGGTCGCCCGGGACCGTGATCTCGGACGTGCGGCCGGGCAGGGCGGCGTCGGCGGCGACGAGGTCCTGCTTGCGTGATCCGGCGGCGAAGAGCTGGTCGAGCCAAGACATGGACCAAGTCTACGCGCGGCAGACGCCGGACCCCGGAGACGACGAGTTGAGGTCATCGCTCGAGTCTGTTTATGATGGCGGTCACATCCACCGCAGTGTGATACCGATCACTTCGATGTCATCTCGGTCTGTTCGACGAGGGGATGTGCAGCCGGTCCACCGACGAAGGGCGACGATGGCGACGCACGCGAGCGGAGATCTCCGACGCGCCCCCGGGGTCGGCCGAACCGCCCCGCGGGCCACCTACGACGTGGCGAGGAGTTGCCGCACAAGCGCCCTCACCATCCTCGCTCTCGTCATCGTGTTCGTTCTGCTCATCGTGATCTGAGCACCACACACTCGACGCAGCGCTGACGCCGCTGTTCCCACCGCCCGACGCAGAGGTCCGGCGTCGTTGAAAGCTCAACCGCGCTTGATGTTTCTTGCGCGGGATTGTTGCAATCACTAGTGCACTGGGGAAGGCTGGAAGCGTTCGTGTGGCTCCCGACCGAGTGGTCGGCGCCACGCGTGGACAGGGAAAACGAGTAGCACCTCAGAGAGGAACATCGTGGCTGAATACACCTTGCCGGATCTCGATTACGACTACGCGGCACTGGAACCGCACATCTCCGGCAGGATCATGGAGCTCCATCACAGCAAGCACCACGCCACCTACGTCAAGGGCGCCAACGACACCCTGGAGAAGCTGGCCGCGGCCCGCGACGACGACAGCATCGCCGGCAAGGTCTACGGACTCTCCGCCACGTTGTCGTTCCACCTGGGCGGTCACACCAACCACTCCATCTTCTGGAAGAACCTGTCGCCCAACGGCGGTGGCGAGCCCGACGGCGACCTCGCGGCCGCCCTCACCGAGCAGTTCGGTGGCTTCGACAAGTTCAAGGCCCACTTCACCGCCGCAGCCACCACCCTCCAGGGGTCGGGCTGGGCGATCCTGGGTTACGACACCATCGGCGGCAAGCTCGTCATCCTGCAGCTGACCGACCAGAGCGGCAACATCCCCGCCGCCATCATCCCGGTCGTCATGCTGGACATGTGGGAGCACGCCTTCTACCTGGACTACCAGAACGTCAAGCCGGACTACGTCAAGGCGTGGTGGAACGTCGTGAACTGGGCCGACGCCAACGAGCGTCTCGCCCGCGCGAAGAGCCAGGGCAGCGGACTGGTCGTCCCGGCCTGACCCCGGTTCGCCGAAACATCAACGGCGCCGGTCACCTTCGGGTGGCTGGCGCCGTGTGTGTCCCCGCCCTCACAGTACGAGCGTGACCGTGATGGCGACCGCGCAGGCCAAGCCGATGACGATGAGCGCCACCACATCTGCGCGACCCGGGCCGGCCTGATGGGCGGTGAGGCGGCCGGTACCGCCGCGGGCGGTGATCGCCTCGGACATCTCGGCGCTGCGTCGGAGCGCCGACGACATCGCCGCGGTGATCAGATCCATGATCCCCATCTCCGCCGACGGGTGGTCGCTACGTCCCTTGGCCGTCGGACGCAGTCGATGTGCCGCCCGCAGCATGCGCAACTCTTCGATCAGCAGCGGAAGACCCCTGAGGCACAACGCGATCGCGACCGCCCACTCGTCGACGGGCAGCCGGAACCACCGCAGTGGGCGCATCAGCCGCGCCAGCGCGGGCGCCACATCCGCCATGGGCGTGGTCCAGATGACGAGGATCGAACTCGCGACGAGGACGAGTGCGAGAGTGATCGCGCGCAGGAACACCAGGGCACCGGGAATTCCGGCGAACGACACGTTGAACGCGACACCGATGCCGATCAGTCCCCAGAACCACCACGGCGGACGAGGTATGGCGCCCAACGGGATTCCCGCGACGAGCGCGGTGATCACGACCACCGCGGCGACCATCCCGAGCGCGGGCCACGACGGCAGCACCCAGGTCATGATCCCGAGGATGAGGACGATCACGAGCTTGGTACCCGCCCACAGGCGGTGCACGAACGAGTCGCCCGGCACCTGCCGCAGCGGGACGGTACGCATCGTCATCGGGTTTCTCCATCCCAGCCGGGAGCCTGGTCGATCATGAGGTGCGAATCGGGCAGCAGACGGCCGTCCACCAGTCGGACCCGGCGCGTACACACCGAGTCGAGCGATTCGAAGTCGTGGGAGATGATCACGATGGTCATCCCGTCGGCGCGCAGTCGGGCGAGAAGCGCGACGATCTCCTCGCGAGCGGGTGGATCGAGACCGGCCAGCGGTTCGTCGAGGACGAGCAGGTCGGGGCGGCGCGCGATGAGACCGGCCAGCACGACGCGGCGCATCTGCCCACCCGACAGCGCATCGACCTTGGTCGCCGCCATCTGGCGGGGCAGCCCCACGAGTTCGAGGACGCGCGCGACCTCCGCGGTGCCCACCTTTTCGCCACCCGCGGCCATGATCTCGTCGGCGACGGTGACCTTCTGCAATTGCAGGCGCGCATGCTGGAATCCCAGCCCCACCGCACCGACACGGTCGGTCATCGGTGTGCCGGCGTCGAAACCGGCTCCGGGGTTGATCTTCTCGTGGATCTCCAGCAGACGGCACGTTCCGGTCCCGGGCGTGAGCAACCCCGCCATGATCCACGCGAGAGTGGTCTTGCCCGATCCGTTGCCGCCGACGATGAGGAGCCCCTCGCCGCGGTAGACCGTCAGCGAGATGTCATGCAGCGCGACGACCTCCCACGGGGAACCGGGGAGGTGGGCGTAGCCCACCTGGTCGAGAACGAGAAGCGGCCCGCCGATCCGCGAGGTCGGCGCCGAAGGCGTCGAGGGACGTGTCTGCGCCGGCGCCGCCAGGTCGGCGTCGGGACTCGGCATCCAGTCCGGCGCGTGCGGCACCAGTCGACCCGCGGCCAGGTGGATCACCCGATCGGCCGCGGCCGCCTCACTGCCGCGGTGGGTGACCAGCACGACGGCGATTCCCCGGCGCGCCGGTAGAGCCGCGAGCAGGGCCAGCAGTTGTCCCCGACCCTCCGGGTCGACCATCGAGGTCACCTCGTCGGCGATCAGGAGTTGCGGGTCACGGGCGAGCGCCCCGGCGATCGCCAGCCGTTGCTGCTGACCGCCCGACAGGTCCGTGGTCTCCCGGTCGCCGAGGCCGTCGAGTCCGACCTCGGCGAGCAGCGCCTCGACGTCCACGTCGACACCGGGCGGCAGACCCCACACGACGTCGTCGGCGACACGCGAGCCCAACATCTGGATCTCCGGCCGCTGCAGGACGAGAGCGGTCCCCCCGCGCGCGCCCAGCCCCGGCAGACCCGGCCGACGGACCGTGCCCGTCGACGGGTGGCGACCGGCCAGGATCTTCGCCAGCGTCGACTTCCCCGAGCCGTTGGCGCCGACGACCGCGACGAATTCACCCGGGTCGATCCGCAGGTCGATCTCGTGGAGTACCGGGCGGGCCTCGGGCGCGTAAGCGAATCCGACACGTTCGAAGACCACGGGAAGTGGCGCGATGCCCGCATCACGGGGTACGCCGGCAGCAGTGGCCGCCGCGAATCCCGACGTGGCGGCGTCGAGCGTGTCCTCGCTCGGCACATCACGCAACCGGCTGATGACGGAACCGAGAATCCACCACGCGACGAGAAGCGAGATCGCGGTGCCGACGGTCCCGGACACCCAGACCCACGCCCACCAGTGGTCGGCGATGCTCCGGCTCATGGCGTCGAGCCCGTCGGCGACGCCCCCGGTCGGGCCCCATCCGTGCAACCATTTCGCGACACCGTGGATGGAGTTGGTCATCGCCTCGATCGTCAGTTCACGAAGGGGCACCAGCACGAGGAGGATCAGCACGGAGATCCCGC
Source organism: Gordonia terrae (assembly GCF_001698225.1). Classification (NCBI taxonomy): domain Bacteria; kingdom Bacillati; phylum Actinomycetota; class Actinomycetes; order Mycobacteriales; family Gordoniaceae; genus Gordonia; species Gordonia terrae. Next base: position 265,300 of record NZ_CP016594.1, on the reverse strand, counting down.
CCAGCAGCGGCGACGCCACCAGGGTGGCCGCCCCGAGCACGCCGATCCCCCGGCCACGACGCTTGATGTCACCGACGAGCCCACCGACCAACGCGGAACCCAGGACGGTTGCCATCGCGCCGGTCCCCGCCATCGCGAACGCCACGGCGGTGGTGGCCACCGTGGCGGTGAGCAGGGCCCGCGGCCTGGTGCGCGCCGCGATGAGGGCGAGCGGCACCGGGGCGAGCAGTCCGGCCGCCTGGGCCAGCGGGATGACCGACGCGATGACCACCGCCGCGACGGTCAGTCCGCCGAAGATCGCGACGGACGCGAACTCCATGGGTCGCAGCGGGGGCGAGTTCTTCACCGGTCCAGTGTGCCTGGTGCCGCGCTCCCCACCGGCGGGCGCAGCGTCCCCGGACCGCGGCTGTCGGTCGTTCGCATGTTAAAGATCCATCACAACACGGTGATTCGAGTTGTCGACGTCGCGCGGCGGGTGGATGGTCTTCTCACCCGGCTCGGTCGCCGATCCCCAGTCCGTGGGTCGGCGGCGAGGTCTCACCCGGGTCGGAGGAGGACAAGATGCAATCGATTCCGATCGGCCTCACCCCGTTCCAGCACGACGGCACCCTGAACGGGATTCTCATCTCCGGCCGGTGGCCGGAGTCGACGCTCGAGTGGACGCAGACACTCGTCGCATCGGTCCGCATCGCCTGCCGGCCGGGCTTCCTACCCACGACGACGATCTTCGGCGTGGTCGAGCAGCGTCCCGAACAGGGTGAGGCGGACACCGTCGGCATGATGGTCGCGATCGGCAACGTCGTCGACGACAGTTTCGTCGAGGCGGGCCGGTTCCTGAACAACCCGCCGGCGCTGGTCATGCTGCACCCGCCCTCGCAGACGCGACCGTCACTGCCCGAGTGCTCGCAGGTCGCCTCCGGGTGTGTACTGCTGCCCGGTCTCCCCGAACTCGGACTCGAGCATCGGGCGGGTTGGGCCGAGGCGGAGGCCGACGGAACGGTGGTCAACCTCCGCAACCAGGTGGGCATCGACCCCAACGCCGACCCCGACACCGCGGTGCTCGCGATGCTTCTCGCAGCGTAGGGCGGGGCGGCTCCCCGAAGCCGTTCCGACGGGCTCCCGGGGCACCGGATCACGGCCACCCGAACATCTGTTTTTGCTGGCCCTACCTGCGAAAATACGGCCATTCGACGAGTTGCGCCCGCGAGTTAGCCCTGACTAACCTGGCGTCCGTGATTGCCGCCCTGCTCCTGAGCTTCGGCGTGATCTTCGTTGCCGAGCTCGGTGACAAGTCACAGCTGATGGCGATGACCTATGCCCTGCGCTACCGCTGGTGGGTCATCCTCCTCGCGATCACCGTGGCCACCACCGCTGTCCACGCCGTCTCCGTCTTCTTCGGCCACTTCCTCGGGCTGTCCATACCCACCGCACTCCTGACCATCCTCGCCGGGCTGGCGATGCTGGTCTTCGGTCTGTGGACCCTCCGCGGCGACCGGCTCGACGACGAGGAGTCCAGCCGGGCGACTCGCGTGGGCGCCTCGGTGTTCTTCGCGGTCATGTCGGCGTTCTTCCTTGCCGAACTCGGCGACAAGACCATGCTCGCGACCATCACGCTCGCCACGGACAACGACTGGCTCGGGGTCTGGATCGGGTCCACGCTCGGCATGGTCGCCGCCGACGCGCTCGCCATCGGCGTGGGCGTGCTGCTGGGCCGTCACCTCCCCGAGCGGGTCATCGCCATCGGGGCGGCCGTTCTGTTCTTCGCCTTCGCGGCCTGGCTCATCGCCGACGGTCTGATCGGTGCATCGGTACCCGTGATCGCCGGCACCCTCAGCGCGGTCGTGGTCATCACCGGCGTCGGCGTCGTCTTGATCCGCCGCGAGACCCGACTCCGCACTCAGGACAGCGCCCGAGCGCTCGTTCGGTAAAACAGAGGGCGGATCGGAGACCGTTTCCGGCACCTGACTATCGTGAAACTGCTGCACGAGCCGGAGCGGCGTCGCCGACGACGGCGGCGCGGCCGGCAGGAGAACGGGTCGGGAACCGCGAAAGGATCACTTCACACATGGACGTTTCAGGCGCTTCCGTACTGGTCACCGGCGGGGCTTCGGGCCTCGGCGCAGCCACCACACGGCGTTTCGCCGCAGCCGGCGCCCAGGTCTTCGGTCTCGACCTGCAGGCCTCGATCGACAAGGCCGCGCCCACCGACGGAGTCACGCTGGTCGCCGCCGATGTCACCGACGAGACCCAGGTCCAGGCCGCCATCGACACCATCGCCGAATCCGGTGCGCCGCTGCGCGTCGCGGTCAACTGCGCGGGCGTCGGCTGGGCTGCGCGAATCCTCGGCAAGAACGGCCCGCACGAACTCGACCTCTTCCGCAAGGTCATCGACATCAACCTGGTCGGCACCTTCAACGTCATGCGACTGGCCGCCAACCGTATGCAGGAGGAATCCACGATCGACGGCGACGGCCAGCGCGGCGTCATCATCAACACCGCGTCGGTGGCTGCCTTCGAAGGCCAGATCGGGCAGATCGCGTACGCGGCGTCGAAGGGCGGCGTGCACGCGATGACCATCTCCGCAGCGCGCGACCTCGCGCGGGTCGGCGTGCGCGTGTGCACCATCGCCCCCGGAACCATCAGCACCCCGATGCTGGCGGGCGTCACCCCCGAGTTCCAGAAGACCCTCGCCGAGGGCATCCCGTTCCCACAGCGTCTCGGCGAACCCGACGAGTACGCACAGCTCGCCGAGTTCATCGTCGCGCACAACTATCTCAACGGTGAGACCATCCGCATGGACGGTGCGATCCGCATGGCGCCGCGCTGATCCATGCGACTCCGTCGCGGCTGATCCATGCGACTCCGTCGCGTGAGAGCCGGCCGGCCGATCATCGACCGGCCGGCTCCTCGACGGCCTGTGGCGTCACCAGCGCACGGGCCAGCCGGATCAGCGGTGCGGCGTCGGCCTCCAGTCCGTCCCCCTCGGCCGGGGCCAGATCCCGGACGGTGCCGCCCGTTCCGTCACTCGGATCATGCTCGGCGACGGCGGCCCGCAGCAACCTCGCCTGCACCGCGGGTTCGGCATAACCGAACACCGCGGGAATCCGAGGACTCAACTGGGTCAGCGCGTCTCGGGTCTCGACGACGCGCCGATGCAGACGTGTGGTCGGCGCCAGACGCCCGGCGTCGGGCAGGACCACCTCCGGCACGGCGTCGGTCACCAGCCGCCACAGGGGTAGGAGTTCGGTGTCGAGGCGTCGGCGACGCCGGTTCGCGGCGACCGACTGAATCCGCGCGTAGATCATCGGATAACTGATCCCCATCAGGAATGCGACGGCACCGACGACGGCGACGACCCGGTTCGTCGTCAGAAGCCACGGTGACCGAACGACATTCGTCGCGGAGACGACCACGAAGACGATCTGACAGACGGCGCCGATCGCCAAGCACGTCAGGCCGGTCATCAGAAGACCAAGGGACACACGGAGATAGCCGTCCGCGGTGGCATAGAACTTGCGGACACTGTTGACGCATGCGATGAAGCCGTACGTCAGGTACCCGCTCGCGATGAGCATGAAGAGTGCGAAACCCCAGTTCTGGACGGTCCATTCGTCGATGGTCGCGGTGCGGATCTCGACCGGGATGACCAGCATGGTCACCTGCAGCCCGACGAGTGCCATCACCAGTGGCAGCGCCTCCCAGCCGGCCCGGCGTTCCCGCGTGACCTGCCCGGGGAAGAAGAACACCACCACGAGCGCCGCCACCCCGATGGCCAGGAGGGCGTAGAACGCCATCCGGGACAGACCGGCAAAGCCCACTTCGTTCAGCACGTCGGCGACCGACTCGTCGACGACGACGAACGCAAGGGTCAGCGCCGCGACGGCAACCATCATCGCGAGCGGTTGCAGCCCCCACCCGCCGCGCCGGATCTGATCGAGGCGCCAGCAGAAGGCGAAGGCGAAGACGACGGCGGCGGCCGCGTTGACCGCGCCGATGCCGACGTCGACCCCGGACGACAGGTTGACCGTCGGGCCCCCGCCCGCGACAGTGATCACGCCCAACAGGGACTCACATTCTCAGCGCGGTCGCAACCGGCGGGCACGTCACAACCACCCACGATGTCCACCGAGGAGCCGTTGCAACCCGCGCAGTTCGTCGTGCGAGGCGGTGCTCCCGACGCCGGTACTGGCGTCCTCTGCCCAGCCGAGGATCAGCGAGGCCAGCATCTCGGCTTCCCACTCGGCGTCGTCGGAATAGCACGTACGCCGGAGCGCAGCCGTGGACTCGTCCTGCGTGAGGGCGGCGATGCCCTGTGCCGAGGCCTCACCCAGAACCTGGTGGCCGGCGATCAGATGGCCGAACTCGTGGATGACGATCTGATCGCGGTGCAGCCGTGACGTCTCGGCCTGGTGGAAGAAGTAATCCGCATCGGTGGCGGCCAACCAGATGCCGTTGGGGACACCCGCGGGCAGCGGATGCGCGATCAGCCGGATGGGCCGACCGCGGCGATCGCCGTACCGTTCGCACAGCTGAGTGACGTCGAGGGGCAGATCGAGATCGAGCCCCTTCAACGTGGTCCGGCACAACGTACGCAATGCGCGCTCTGATCGACGCATGGCCTCATCGAATCACGAGCACTCACGACGCCGCGATCCGCCCGCAGCGATCAACGTCACTGGCCTGTCCGGGCCGACACCCCTCGGTCCGGACGATCAGGCTCTGTGAGCGCCCCGGCTACGGTCAGTCGTCGCTGTTGTCCCCGACGACCCGCAGACGTGAATCGGCCGACGGCTTGCTGTCACCGAGTCCGGCCGCGATGACGTCCGGCGGATCCTTGGGCAGACCCTGCTGCTCCCGGAGCACCTTGATCAACTCGTTGACCACCGTGACGGAATCGCTCGAGAGTCCGGCCAGCCGGAATGCCGCCAGTTGGACGTTCGTGTCGGCCTGCAACCGCATCAGATCGATCTCGTCGCGAGTGCGCTGCGCCGCCCGGTCCTCGAGGAAATAATGCACATCGACCCCGAAAGCGGCCGCGATGCCCTCCACCGTGCGGAACGACGGGGACTTGGCCTTCCCCGATCGCAGCTGGCTCAGATACGACTCGCCGAGCCGGAACCCCCGCTCGGTCGATCGAGCCGCGATCGCTTTCGCGCTGTACGCCCTACCGTTCGGACCAGGAACAGTCCGGAACAGTTCCTCGAGCCGCCGGGCGAACAGCCCGGGGTCGAGAGCATCCGTGTCCGTCGTCCTCGAACGATCGGAGTCGGTGCGTCCGGTGTCGCCCATAGGCTTCTCCGCCCCTCCTGAAGTCATGACAATCTTCTCCGAAACGCAAAATTTGAATTTGCAAGCATTAAAGCCCGCTGCACACGGCCGTCGCAACGATCGGTACGCTCAGAAAGTACCGGACTGCCGCGCTCGGCGCGTATCACCTGTGAAGATGGTGTAACGATCGTTAGTGTGGCGTTCTTCACATTCTTGGGGGTTATCGGTTGCCGACACGGATCCGGCAGGTGAACATTCGGCTCCGGCGCGGGGCGTGTGGCGGTGTGCTGCGCGGGTTCAGCGGCGTTGTCTCTCCCCACCGACTGTACGCCTGACGAAGAATGACCCACCGTCTCCCGTCTGACCCCGGCGCCCGTCCCAGGCCGCGCGGACTCGCCGTCCTCGTCGTCGTGATCGCCGCGATCGCCGCGATCGCGTTCATCGTCCTGGCGCCCGGGGTCGCATCGCCCGCGCCGTCGGCCCCGGGCTCGTCGGGGTCCGACTCGGCGGATTCGACGGGCACGGATTCGGACTCGGTCCTCGACGCCACCGACGACGACGATGACGGCAGCGGCACCGGCACCGACTCCGACGAATCCGGGGCCTCGGCGACCGATGAGTCCGAGACCTCCGACTCGGACTCGACCGACGGCGGCACCACCGATCCCGAGACCACCGATCCGGAGACCACGGATCCGGAGACCACGGACGGGCCCTCGTCGCCGTTCCATCCCTGTGGATGCGGACCGTCGACCCCCACGACCGAGACATCGGACCCGACCACCACCGAGACCACGGACACCACCGACACGACGACAACGACGACAACGACGTCCGATGATCCGGACCCGACGACCACCGAACCCCAGACGTCATCCGCAGACGACGGCGAGGACGGCGTCATCATCCGCGGCCGCCGCATGCCGGAGGCCGCCACGTCGACGCCGGACGGCGGAGCGGGCGGGTCTGATCCTGCAGGTGTTCCGTCCGGCACCGGGCCGGCGATCGGCGACGTACCGTCGGTCGCCCCGCCGAGCGGCGGCGGTTCCGCAGGGACGTCCGGATCGACCCCGTCCGCCGGCTCGGCGGGCGAGTCGGCTGCCGGCCGACCGGAAGCCGAGGCCGACCCCGACGACTCATCCGACGACACCGAGTCGCAAACGGTCGCAGGTGCCCCGCTGCCACCGGCGGGCCCGCCTCAGGCGCCGTCGGGGGCGCCCGACGACTCGACACTGACGTCGATGCGGAAATTCGTGCTCGGGGTGGCGCCCGGTGCGCTACTCCTGCTGGGCGCCGTCGCCCTGTTCGGCAGCGGGTCGTTCCTCGACTCGTTGCGGTCCATGCGCCCCTGAGTTGTTCCCGTCCCGGAACCGCTCGAGCAGCTCGCGCTCATGCGGTACCTGCGTGGCCGCGCCGTCGGACATCCACTCGCGCAAGACCTTTGTGGCCCGGACGTCGTCCTCGTTGTACTCGAGGAGGCGCCGGCGCTGACCGGCGTCGGGGCGCCCGCCGCCGAGCGCCACGGCCGCCCGGTACCACTCCATCGACGCCTCGCCGCTCGCATCCTCATCGCGCCACGAGAAACCCGCGACCGGCGCCACCCGTTTCAGTCCCTTGCCACGCGGACAGATGAAGTTCTCGCCCACGGCCTCGTAGATGTCCACCCACTCCGACGACCCGATGAAGGCCTGGACCTCGGCACGGGTCGGCATGCCCGGCGCTTCCGGAAAACGGTCCGCGGAACCCAGAAGCCACCGATTCTCCGCCTGCTGCGAGTAGCAGTAGGCCGCGAAAGTCTTTCCGGCGTTCCGCGCCGCAGCCCGTTCGGCCATCAGCCATCCCCAGAACTCGGCGAAGGACCGCGCCTCGTCGCGGGTGGGCAGCGGATCCCAGGTGACGAACGGGCGGTACTCCACGGGCACCGACGGATCGGTGGTGTCGGTGCGAAGCGTTCCCCACAGATACGCCCCGTGCTCGCCGTAGCTCTCCATGTCGACGTCGATCTCGATGTCGGCGCGGTGGACCCGGGGCGAGTCGACACGGCGTACGAGTTCGGTGCCGGTCAGCCACGCGATCGCGTTGACGACCGCGTCGCCGAACCGCACGCCACCCGGCCACCCCTCCGGGGGTGACCCGCGCTGGGCGGCGAGCTGATCGATCGTCGTGATCCCGGCGTCGATCAGCACCGTTCCCTGATTGCCGGACGCCACCAGACTGACGTCGCGCTTCTCCTCCAGCTCGGGTCCGCAGCGCACCCACCACGGGCAGGATCGGCATTCGCTGATCCGCCGGGGCTCGGTCGGGACTGTGCCCGCGGCGACCGCCAGTCGGCGCTCGAGAACGGCGGAATAGTCGTCGAGCATCGCACCGGTGTCCAGGACGACGATGCAGTCGGCGTCCACACCGATGATCCCACCGCGGAGATCCGCGGTGTCGGTCGACGACGCCCGGCCGATCTCGACGAGCATGGCGGTGAGTTGGGCCAGGCGGAGGTTGTCCCGGCGGTTGGGCCGGCCGGTCCGGTAGGGATCGGGGCTCGGCGCCCACGTCCAGAACGGACTCGTCACCAGGCCGGTCGGGCGTCGGTCCGGGTCGGGCGCCGACTTCGCGGGTTGGCTGACCCGGTGGTTCACGACGATGACCGGGATGTATCCGTCACCCACCCGGACCAGCAACTCCGAGTGGGCGCGCCGCCCGTGCGCCTCGTCGATGGGCAGCGTCGCGTTCCAGATCCATCCGGCGCCGTCATCGCAGGCTCGCAGCGTCGCCGCAACGCGGTCCGATGCGCTCGCGTCGGGGTCGACGACCACGAAGACCCCGGGCTGATCGCTGTGCACGCCTCGGAGCAGTTCGCGGATCGCAGCGCGGTGATCGGCGGCAGCTTCCTTCCGGCGCTGCACACCGGGCGGGTCGGGCTCGTCGGCGGGACGCCGGGCGTGGGCGAAGTCGAGGGCCACGCGGTGCTCGCAACCGGCGAGGTCGCGCGGCGACAACACGACAGGGGCCACGCCATCCCTTCCTGGCTCGGGCAGAGGAGACACGTGGTCGGATACAACCACATGTCATGCTTGTACTTGTTATCACGCGCACCTGACGCCGGGAGCGATGCGAGCGGGGCCACGGAAGTGCGGCGCCGGACGCGGGCAGCGAGCCGGTCGACCGGCGCCGGGAGCGGAACGAGAGCGGGCCGGGGGTCGACTGCGGTCTTCTCGCCACCAGCGAAAGGGCATTCGATGGGATTGTTCTCGTCCGACGGTACGACTCGAGCGCAGCGCAAGGCAGAGGCCAAGGCCCTCAAGGCCAAAGCCAAGCTGGAGGCGAAGTTCGACGCCAAGTCGCGGCGCAAGGAACACAAGGCTCGACGCAAGAACGAGCACAAGTACTTCCAGAAGGAGATGAAGGCCGAGCGCAAGACCGCCAAGCAGCTCGCCAAGTCCCAGACGAAGGTGAGCAAGGCCGAGGCGAAGAAGTTCGCCGTCGAGGCACAGGCGGCTGCCGACGCGAAGGCGCTCAGCCCGGCCAGTGTGAAGCGCTACCTCACCATCGCGCGACTCGTGGCTCCGATCGCCGTACCCGTCGTCTACCGGGCCGCGGTCGCCGGTCGCGAGCAGCTCTCGACGCTACAGGCGAGTCGTGCCGGGGTCTCGCCGGAAGTGTTGCGCCAGTTCAGCGGTCACGGCGCCGCCCTGTCCGCGCGCATCGTCACCACCCGCACGGCCCTGGAGAAGGTCGTGGGCCAGGACACCAGTGCCGATGCCAAGGACTTCGTCGCCGCGATGACCAGGCGTCTCGACAACCTCGACATCGCGGTACAGACCGCCGAGACGATGTCGGCCGGTCAGCGTCGCACCGCCCACAAGGCCATCGCCGACGAGCTCGAGGCCGTCGACGCCGACATCCTGGCCCGGCTCGGCGTCCGTTCCTGACACGAATCCCAGGGAACACAACGACTAAGATGGCCCCAAACGGGTCGCGCCGCGGAGTGGTTTCCGAGCGCGTGCCGGACACTTGCGAGGGAGCGCCGAATGACCGAGCCGGATCCGAACGTCACGCCGTCCGACGGTGACCCGAACCGCGACGAGCAGGCACTGTTCCCGATCGCCGCACCGGGCGATCCCGGGTCCAGCAGCTCACCCGACGCTCCGGCGCCCGCACCCGAGCAGCCGGTAGCGAAGAAGCCGGCCAAGAAGGCGCCTGCGAAGAAGACCACACCGGAGACGGCGGCCGCGGAGTCCGGCGGCGACCAGCTCCCGCCGAAGAAGGCCGCCAAGAAGACACCCCCGGCGAAGGCGCCGGCCAAGAAGAGTCCGGCGAAGAAGGCAGCGGGCGTCGCACCGGCGAAGAAGTCGGCCGCCAAGAAGGCGCCGCCGAAGAAGGCACCGGCCAAGTCGGCGCCGCCCGTGCCGGAATCGCAGGCTCCGGCACCCGAACCCGAAGCGCCCCAGGTGCCTGCCCCGACCCCGGCGTCTACTCCGGCCCCGCCGGTGACCCGTTCTCCGGAGCCGGCGTCCACCCCCAGCCCCGCCACCCCGCCCACACCCTCGGCTCCGCCGGCACATCCGCCGGTCGATGTGGTCGCCGAATCGGATGCTGCCCGAGCGACTTTCGCGCAGTTGCGCTCGGGCTCCCCGACCGAGGCCCCGACCACCAACCTGACGCCCGCATTCGCCGGGCTGGCGGCCGCGGTCGCGCTGATCGTCTTTGTCGTGTTACGCCGTATCCTGCGCTGACGTCTCGTCGGCCGAGGCCGCACCCGGTCCGTGTGACCGCACCGGACCCGTTGCGCCGGAACCGGTGTACGGGCGGTTGACTCGGGCGAGGATCGCGGCCGCGACCTCGTCGGGGTGCGCCTCCGGTAGCCAGTGATCCGCGCCCGGAAGAGCGATGAACTCGTAGTTCGCCTCCACCCAGCCCGAACACAGCCGGGCCGCGGCGCCACTGATCGCGACATCGGCGTCACCCCACACGAAAGTGGTCGGCACGCGGACCGGTCGTGGCGCGGACCGCCTGTCCGGCAAGAACATCGCGCGATACCACCCCAGCGCGCCGGGCAATGCACCGTGGTCACCGATCTCGGTTGCCACCCGCGATGCGAACGGCTGCGGGAGTCCCATCCGCTCCCCGAAATCCGGTTGTGTCCGCATCGCCCGGCCGAGGAGCTTGTCCGGCAGCACCGGAATCTGAAAGGCGGCCATGTACCAGGACCGGAGAATCTGGCCCCGGGGCATGGCACGCATGAACGCCCCGGCGTGCGGGACGGACAAGGCAGTGAGCGTCTCGACCCGGTCGGGATGATGCGCCGCCGCCGTCCACCCGACGATCGCACCCCAGTCGTGGCCGACGAGGTGCGCTCGCTCGATGTCGGCAGAGTCGAGCAGGGCGAGCACATCGGACACCAGCTCCCCCTGTGAGTAATCCCGTCGCCGCGTGGGCCGCGCGCCGGGCGAATAGCCGCGCTGGTCCGGCGCGAGTGTCCGGAATCCCTTGTCGTGCAATATCGGTGCAACGAGCTCCCAGCACGAGGCCCGCTGGGGGAAACCGTGCAGCAGCACGATCGGTTCTCCGTCTGCCGGTCCGTCGTCGATGACATCGAAGGTGTACGGTCCGCGACCGAATCGGGTGAGGCGTGTGGTCATCGATGACCTTCCTGTCGGTTCACACCAGCGCGAGTACTCGCGCCGGACCACCGGTGCCGCCGGCGAACCTCGGCGCGCCGACGACCACCGTCGAACCCTGCGCCGGAACGGCTTCCAGGTTCGCCATCGCCTCGACGGCGTATCGTCCGCTGCCGAGGATCGCGGTGTGGGCACCGGTGGCGCCGCGGATGTCGACGCTGAGCGTATCGGTCCCGATGGCCACGGCCCCCCGCTCGGTCACGAGCATGCCGACCGCGGCCGGCGAGAACCCGGCGGCATCCGCACCGCCGTTGCGTGGTCGCCACCCGGTGTGCAACGCGACCAGCGCGCCGCGAGGGATCGGCCCGTGAGTCGATTCCCATTCCGCGACATCACGTTCGGTCAACTGGGCCCGCCGGTCACGACGTGCCCTCGTCTCGATGCTGATCACCACCAGAGGTGCCACGAGGTCGGCCGGGTCGATGCGGTCGACGGTGATCCCGCGCCCGATCTTGTGGGCAGGGGCGTCGACGTGGGTACCGGTGTGCTCGGCGAACGAGACCCAGTTGGTCGAGAAGCCCGAATCTCTGCCCCGCACACGGGACGTCGGGACCGAGACCATGGGCGGATTGCCCGGCCACACCGGGAACGACGGCGACAGCGTGTGGGTGAGGTCGACGACCCGGCCGGCTGCCGCGCCGCCCGGCGCGCCTCGAGAGGGGGCAGCCAGGCCGGTTCCGGCCGCCATCGACGCCGAGATCCCGGTCGCCACACCGGCAGCCACCGTCAGCGCGGTTCGACGAGACATCCGACGGGCTTCGTCGTGGGCATGTCCGACGATCGCGTCGTCGCACACGGCTCAGCCGTTCCAGCGCACGCGCAGGATGCGATCCGAACCCTCACCGTCGCTGGTCGTCAGGACCAGAGAGCCGTCGGGGGCGACGGCCACCCCGCGCAGACGGCCGTGCGCGCCCTTCAAGGCCTCGGTCTCCGACACCACGCGTCGCCCGTCATCGGAGAGCTTCAGGAACACCAGTCGTTTGCCCTTCAGTGCCGTGAGCACGAGACCGCCGCTGTACTCGCCCCACCCGGTGTCGGGCAGGAAGGCGATACCCGGGAGGGCGATCGTCTGGTCGCCCGAACTCCACACCGGACCGATCGCACCCGGGACACGGACGGGATCGGTCATCGGCACCGACTCGTCGTAGATCACCGGCAGACGGTCGGGCTTGTATCCGTAGTTGCCGCCGGCGACGATCCGGTTGAGTTCGTCGTCGCGGGTCGTGCCCTGCTCGATGGCGTACACGCGACCCGTACCGGGTTGGACCGCCACACCCTGCACGTTGCGATGCCCGAGACTGTAGATCGGACTGCGGGGGTTCGGATTTCCCGGAGCGGGCGTCCCGTCGAGCTTGATGTGCAACACCTTGCCGCCCAGCGAGGTCCGGGACTGCGGAATCCACGGGGTGGCGTTGTCGCCGGTTCCGACCCAGAGGCTGTCCCCGGTGGCCGCGAGACCACAACCGCCGTGCCGCCCCGACGAGTTGACCGGGACCCCGCTCAGCACAGTGCGTTCACGGGCCATCTGGGTCCAGTCGGCGCCGACCCGCCAGGACACGACCTGGATGGTCTGACCGGTCTGCGGGAACTCGATCGGGATGTTCGACAGCGAACCGGGCGCCCCCGGCGCACCCGGCACGGTTGCCTCCGCCTGGCACGAGTACACGCGGCGGGTCTGTTCGAATCGCGGATCGATCGCGAGACCCATCAGCCCGGACTCGCCCTGCGCGAAGATGCGCGACAGGTCGGCACGGACGTTCACCCGCTGCCCGCCCGGGCGGACTGCGACGAACCGTCCCGACCGCTCTCCGGTCAGCACCGTTCCGTCCGGGGCCACCACGACGCCCCACGGGATGCTCAGTCCGTCGGCGACGGTGGTCACCCGCAGTGCGGGTGCCGCGTCGGCGGCGGGCGCGGACACCAGGGCGCCGACGAGGGCAGCCGAGACGGCCGCGGTCAGCACCCCCAGACGCGTCCGGCGGGATCGGGTTACGGGGTCTCTGCGCATGCGGGGGCTCCGGGTCACAGGGCTACCGTAACCACGCTCACACCGATCGGGCAGGACATCCGGCGTCTCGCCGCGTGACTCGTGCTCTCTGATCCGGAAGAACGACACAACCATTGCTCCCTGAGGTGCGAGGAGCGCAAGCGACGAGCCACGAAGGGTTTGGCGACGCATCTCACCAGGACCCTTCGTGACGGCCTCCGCAAGCTCCGGCCTCCTCAGGAGCAGTGGTCGGGCTCGCTCCGAGCACAACGGGTTCCTTCGGACGAGGGGTTCTCAGCGCCCCGGCAGGTACTTCAGCGCGCGGACGGCGGTCGGGGTGATGGCGCGGTAGATGCTCGTCGGGACCACCGGCATGCGGTCGATGCCGATGAAGCGCTGCTCGGCGATGGTCTGGGGCTCGGTGTACTTCAGCAGACCCTCGTCGCCGTGGCGGCGTCCCACTCCGGAGATGCCCATGCCGCCCATCGGAGCCGCCGTCGACGCCCACGCCGCCGCGTAACCCTCGTTGATGTTGACCGTCCCGGCCCGGAGCTGCTCGGCGACCTGCTGCGCCTCGGCACTGCTCCCGGCGAAGACACTGGCGTTCAGACCGTAGTCGGTGTCGTTGGCGAGCTTGATCGCCTCGTCGGTGGAGTCCACCGGGTAGATCGAGACGACGGGTCCGAAGGTCTCGTTCGCGAAGCACACCATGTCGTCGGTGACGTCGGTGAGGACCGTCGGCTCGAAGAAGAACGGCCCCAGATCGGCGCGTCGCTTGCCGCCGGCCAGTACCTTGGCACCCTTGGCGACCGCATCCTCCACGTGCGCCTCGGCGGTGTCGATCTGGGCGGCCGAGGCCAGGGACCCCATGTCGGCGGTGAAATCGTAGGAGGCCGACAGCTTCATCGTCGAGACGTACGCGGCGAACCGCTCGGCGAAGTCGTCGGCGATCTTCTTGTCGACGTAGATCCGTTCGATCGAGATGCACAGCTGCCCGGAGTTGGAGTACGCCGCCCGCGCCGCGCCCCGGACGGCGTTGGCGATGTCGGCGCTCGCGGTGACCACCATCGGGTTCTTGCCGCCGAGCTCTGCCGAGAATCCGATGAGCCTGCGCCCGGCCTGCTCGGCGAGGGTAGCCCCGGTTTCCGAGGAACCGGTGAACATCACGTAGTCGGTGGAGGCCATGATGGCCTGTCCGACAACGCCTCCCGGCCCGGGCACCACGGCGTAGAGCTCGCGCGGGAGACCTGCCTCGTAGAGCAACTCGGCCAGGGCCAGTGCGCAGTACGGAGTCTGGCTGTCGGGCTTGATGACCACGGCGTTGCCGGCGATCAGCGCCGCCACCGCGTCGGACACCGCCAGCGTGAGCGGGTAGTTCCACGGGCTGATGACGCCCACCACGCCCTTGGGCAGATACCGCACGCGTACGCTCGTCGCGCCCGGCAGCATGCCCTTGACCTTGCGGTCGGCCAACAGCTTGGGTCCGTTGGTCGCGTAGTGCCGCGCGGTGATCGAGACGTCGATGACCTCTTCTTGCGCGTAGATGCGCGCCTTGCCGGTCTCGGCCTGGGCGATGTCCATCAGCGATGCCGCGTTGCGGTGGACAAGCTCGGAGAAACGGTCGATGATCGCGGCGCGGTCGGCCGGCGTGCGAGCCGCCCACCCCTGCTGCGCCTGGCGGGCACGGGCGACCGCCACCTCGAGATCGTCCGCGGTGGCGACCGGGATGGTGGCCATCTCGGTCCCGCTGAACGCCTCCAGAACGGGGCGCGTCGGACGACTCGCGGCGTCGTCGATGGCGACGAGCGCACCCAGGCGAGCGAAATGGTCGGCGGTGGGCTTCGGCATGGCGGTGCTCCTCAGCGCTGTCGGATATCCGGTGTTCTGTTCGATGACGATCGTCGGTCTCGGCGACCGGGGGCTTGCTGGGGTCGGCCTCTACCGTGGCTCCGCCGCGACGAGCACGATGCCGTCGTCGTCGGAGTAGACGACGTCGCCGGGGGTGAACGTCTCGCCGCCGATGGTCAGCGGGACGTCGCGCTCACCGGCGCCGGTCTTGGTCGACTTGCGCGGGTTGGTGCCCAGGGCCTTGACCCCGATCTCCATCCCACCGATGGTCTTGGCGTCGCGGATGGCGCCGTTGACGATGATCCCGACCCAGCCGTTGGACCGGCCGAGTTCGGCGATCAGGTCTCCCACCAGCGCGGTGTGGACCGATGCGTCGCCGTCGACGACGAGCACCCCGCCGGGGTTGGACTCACCGAGGACCGACTTCAGCAGGGCGTTGTCCTGGAAGCATCGGACCGTCGACACCCGTCCGACGAACTCCCGGGTGCCGCCGAACTGGGTGAACTGGGTGTCACAGCTGCGGACATCGGCACCGATCTCGTCGACGAGATCGGCCGTCGGGGTGAAGGTGAGCTCGCTCATGCCGAACAGTTTAGGTGTAACCGCAAGTAGCTGGTTACTCGCGGGTAGGGAGCGATCGGACGCCATCGATGATCTCGGCGACGTCGTCGGGCCGTTCGGAGACGAGGAAGTGTCTCGCCCGCGGCAGAACGGCGATCCCACCGGCGTCGAGCACCTCGGCGTATCGCCGCTGCTTCCACTCCCAGAAGTGACGCCATCCGGGCAGCCTCGACGACGCCACGACGACGATCGTGGGGACACCGGGCATCGGCGCGGACCGGCGCAGACTGCGCAACGTCTGGTTCATCGACCCGAACGCGGCGTTCTCGACGAGCAGGGCGAGCAGATAGGGCGGCTGCCCGAAGACGTGGGTGCTCCACCGCTGCTGCTGCTCTCCGCGACCCTCGGGGGGAGCCGGCACCACACGGCTCCACACCTGGAAACTCGGCCAGCGGCGAATGCCGACGCGACTGGTCACCGCGCGCGCCGCGCCGACCAGCCGATGCGCGTTGCCGACACGGAACGACAGCGGGACGATCCGCCACGGCAACAACACGAACGACCCGTCGAGCACGACCACGCCAGCGGTCCGCTCCGGATACCGCCGAGCGAACGCCTCCACGTACAACGACGCCAGCGAATGACCCACGACGACAACCGGTTCGTCGACGCCACGCGCGTCGAGCACGGCGGCCATCCGCTCCACCTCGCCGAGCAGCGACGGATGGTGGCCCCGGCCGATGGGATCGGACAATCCGTAGCCCGGACGGTCGTACCGCAGGACCCGCCACGACGAGGAGAGTCGCGCGACCAGCGGATCGAGATCGAACCAGTTGCTCCCGAGCGCCGCCATGAGCAGCAGCGGCGGACCCGAACCCTCGTCGAGCACGTGGAGACGATGCTCCCCGACCGTCACGAACTCACCGGGTGACCTCAGATCGTTGTCGCGTGTCGTCTCGTGCACGCGTTCAGTGTGCCCGGGTGAGGCGGACGGCGTCGTCGGACGACGCGACCGGGCTCAGTGCGGTGAGTGATCAGCCGTCCTCATGAGAGTCCAGGCAGGTGCGCAGCTTTCGCAGGCCGTCCCTGATCCGCGACTTCGTGGTGGGCAGGGGCGTGTCCATGCGTGCGGCCACCTCCGGGTACGAGAGTCCCCCGAAGTACGACATCTCGAGGCTTCCGCGCTGCAGATCGGTGAGGTGTCCGAGGCAGGTGCGCACCGCGTTCACCTCCGCCGTGCGGACCACGGCCTCCAACGGAAGATTCTGCGTCGCTTCGGGTTCCACGCTCCTGACCCCGTACTCCGACATTCTCTCGGTCTGCATGTTCTCGGTGCGGACCCGGTCGACGGCGCGACGGTGCGCGATGGTCATCATCCAGGTGATCACCGACCCACGTGCGGGTTCGTAGTCGACGGCCTGTTGCCAGTACTGCAGGTAGGCCTCCTGGACCACCTCTTCGGCGTAGTGCCGGTCACGGACCACCCGGACGGCCAGGCCGTAGATCCGGGAACTGGTCAGATCGTAGAGGCGTGTGAACGCCGCGCGATCCCCGTCGGCCACCAGAGCCAGCAGGTCGCTGAGCACCTGCGATTCGCCCCCGCCCCCATGATCCGCATCCGCGGTCGCGTCGCTCTCCCTCGGCGCCACGGGTTCAGCGGCTGCCGGCTCGAGGTCGAGGCACGTGCCGACTCAGAGGCTCCGCGAGAACCGTCGCCGTGAACGGAATTTGACCCGGGTGCATGTCAACGACGGCCCGCCCGAGGGTCCTGCTGTACGGGCTCTTGGAGGATCATCCGGGGCACCTCTCGTCAGACGGCGGGGGTCGTGAAGTAGGTCGTTCGACCCTAGCCCGTCGTTACACATTGTGATCTGTTGTAGCCCGTTGTGACGACAGCAGCCCTTCGGAGAGCCAGGACCATTCAACGACGGCGGAGTGCTACCCAAAACCTCCCCCCGGTGAACTGCATGTGACATCCACATGCCCGGAATCGGCGCGCACACCTGGCCGTCGGGGTACGTCGCCCGCCCTCCGCGATGACGACCTTCGTGGTCGAACACCCCGAGGCGACGTTTCTGGTCGATCCGGGCTTCTGCCGGGACGCTCATCTCCGGGCGCTACCCGAGCTCCCGACGGTTCTGCGCCCGTTGATCACCCCGCCCCGCTCGACGATCAGCACGGCCGAGGGTCTCGAGCTGCGGCCGTTGCGCCGGACCCCCGACCTCGACGGCCCACCGGTGTCGACGTTCACGTCGAGCCACGACCTGTTCGGCGACGGCTCGGTGACGATCGTCGACCTCGCCGGGCACACCCCGGAAAGCGTCGGGGTCCTCGACTCAGGCGTCCTGCGGCTTCGCGAGCGGGAACGCCAGCGACTCTCGGATGGATTGCCCGGTGATGAGCATGACCACCCGGTCGACGCCGACGCCGAGACCACCGGTGGGCGGCATCGCGTATTCGAGCGCCTGCAGGAAGTCCTCGTCGAGCTCCATGGCCTCGGGGTCCCCGTCGGCCGCCAGGATCGACTGTTCGGTGAGACGTTTGCGCTGTTCGACCGGGTCGGTGAGTTCGGTGTAGGCCGTGCCGAGTTCGACGCCCCAGGCGACGAGGTCCCATCGCTCCGCGACGCCCGGCTTGGTCCGGTGTGCGCGCGTGAGCGGCGATGTCGACGTCGGGAAGTCGGTGTAGAAGGTCGGGAACGTGGTCCGGTCCTCGCCGAGATGCTCGTAGAGCTCCAGCACGATCTGCCCCGCATCCCAATCCGGCCGGTGGTTGATCTCGAGGCGATCGCACACCGCGCGCAACTCCTCGACGGAGGTCTCCGGCGTGATCTCCTGCTCCGCACCTTCCGACACCACCTGGTGGACGGTCTTGACCGGCCACTCCCCCGAGATGTCCACACGCTCTTCGTTTCCGTCGGCGTCGGTGCGCACGATCACCGGCTCCCCGTAGGCCGCCGTCGCCGCGTGCTGGATCATCTCGCGGGTGAGGTCGAGCATCTTGAGGTAATCACTGTGCGCCTCATACGCTTCCAGGCTCGTGAACTCCGGGTTGTGACTGAAGTCCACGCCCTCGTTGCGGAAGTTGCGACCGATCTCGAAGACCTTCTCGACGCCACCGACGCAGAGTCTCTTGAGGTAGAGCTCGGGAGCGATGCGCAGATACAGGTCGAGGTTGTAGGCGTTGATGTGCGTCTGGAACGGGGTCGCGTTGGCGCCGCCGTGGATCTGTTGCAGGATCGGCGTCTCCACCTCCAGGTAGCCACGCGCGGAGAGGAAGTCGCGCAGCGACTTCACGACGAGGCTGCGGGTGGCGAGCGATGCTCGCGTCTGCTCGTTGATCGCCAGGTCGACATAGCGCTGGCGGACACGCGCTTCCGGATCGGTGAGGCCGGCCCATTTGTCGGGTAGCGGACGCAGGCACTTGCCGTTGATCCGCCAGGCGTCGATCAGGATCGACAGTTCACCCTTGCGGCTGGTGCCCACGACGCCACGCGCCTGGATGAGGTCGCCGAGGTCGACGTCTGTGCCGAAATCGGGGGTTCCCGGGATCACCCGAGAGTCCTCGACCAGCACCTGGACCTCGCCGGACCAGTCGTGGACGTCGGCGAACACGACCTTGCCGAAGTCGCGGAGCCGCGTCACGCGGCCGGCGACGGTGACGACCGTTCCCTCGGGCTCGGCCTTGGCCTGCGCGATCGTGTGGGTGGGCTGATCTGCCGGCGGGTACGGATCGAAACCCCGCTCGACGAGCCGGTCCATCTTCTCGAGCCGGACACGGACCTGTTCCGGTCGATGGACGACCGCACCCTCGGGGGTGGCCGTCTCGGCTTCGAGCTCGGCGATGAGGGCGGGGGCGTCGACACCGGGCGGGATCGACGGCGGCCCCTGCGTGTAGTGCTTGGCCCGGCCGAACCGGGGCAACGTGATGAAACCCTCGGTCACGATGGCGGCCAGGCCCACCCGGGGCAGAATCCGACTGTCCTCGAAGCACAGGTAGCGCGACTGCCAGTCCGGCAGGTATTTCGCGTTCGACTTGTACAGCGACTCCATCTGGAAGAACCGCGAGCCGAACATCAGCACCGAATAGCCCATCCGCATCACCGGTCCGGCACCGATCTGGGGTCCCTGTTCGAAGAACGCGCGGAACGCGGCGAAGTTGAGCGACACCTCGGTGATGCCCAACTGCTCTGAGTCACGGCACAATTCGGCGACCATCGTCTCCACGACACCATTCGGTCCGTGCCGGTCACGACGCATCAGGTCGAGTGAGACGCCACGACGCCCCCACGGAACGAACGACAGCATGCCGACGACCCGTTCGCCGGGTTCGCCTTCGTCCAGCACGGCCTCGACCAGCAGGCAGTCGCCGTCCGCGGGGTCACCGATGCGCGAGAGCGCCATCGCGAAGCCGCGTTCCTCGTCGGTGTCGCGCCAGTCGTCGGCGCGCGCGACGATCTGCGCCATCTCGGTGTCGCCGATCTCGTTGTGCCGTCGGATGCGGACGCCGACCCCGGCACGGCGGGTGCGGGTCACGGCCTGGCGCACCGCCTTCATCGCCGACCCGCTGAGGCTGAACTCGCGCGTGTGCAGGATGGCCTCGTCGCCGATGTTGAGCGAGACGAAGCCGGCGGCGTCGAAGGCGGCCGCCCCGCGCGGGCTCGACCCCATCGACGCCGGGTGCCACCCGTACTTCTCGCAGAGCGTGAGGAATTCGGCGATGGCGTCGGGCCACGACTCCGGGTCGCCGATCGGGTCACCGCCCGCGAGTCCGACGCCGACCTCCACGCGGTAGGTGATGGCCGCGCGGCCGTCGGGTGAGAACACCACGGCCTTGTCGCGCCGGGTCGAGAAGTACGCCAGCGAGTCGTCGTCGTTGAACCGCGCGATCAGTGCGCGGATGAGTGCTTCGTCCTCGGCGGTGATGAGCCAGCGCAGCCGCTGCGACCGGAACAGCACGATCGCCGCCGCGATCAGCGCCAGCGCACCGAACAACCCGAGCAACCCGTTGACGAAGAGGTGCGTGTGCCGGCCGTCGAACGACGCGTCCTGGTCGATGGCACCGAAGGCGACAACCCGGTTGAACGCGTAGGGCAACCGGTCGCCCCGGGTCAGCGTGTGCGGGAACGCCCATACCAGCGCCCAGCCCAGCAGCGTCGCGATGACCAGTCCGGCGATGAGGGTGCCGAACGCCGCGGGGATCGCCCCCTTGCGGACCCGCGTGTAGAACTGGCGATAGGTGGAGAGCAGGAACATCAACGCGAGGGCGTCGATGAACAGGCCGAGGTAGATGTTGGTGCGGTCCCATGCCGTGACTCCGAGGTCGTCCTCGAGCGCCGGTATCAGATACAGGACGTTGGCCGTCATGAACAGCACGAGATAGACGACGCTGATCCACCAGGCGATCCGCTTGCGCGCCGACAGGGCGACCGCGAGGAGCGCGAGGACGAACGCCCAGGCGAAACTGGTGTCGGGCAGGGTGATGATGTAGTCGTCGACGTAGCGTCGCGGGTCGTGTATCAGATGCCGGATCGCGGGAAAGAGACTGGACAACAACGCGATAGCGGCGAGGACACCGACGACGGTGCCCGCGACGTGCGGTGCGCGGGTCCCGAACCCCGTGGGGCGCCTGATCTTGTCGAGGAGCGCCAGGGAACGACGATCGGCCGCGGTGGGTGCGCGCGAGGTACCGATGTGGTGCTCGTCGGGGTTCTCGGGGTCGACCGGCGCGAGGGGGGTGTCGGTGGCCATGCGTAAACGGTAGTCGGGAACGGGGATCTGTCCCGGCACTCCACGCGGTTCGGCCATGTCCGGCTCAGATCGTCTCGCCTCGGCGCATGTCGTCGCAGCTCCGACCGGGGTGGCCGCGCACGCCCGGTACCGGCATGATCGAAGCCGTGTACGACGTGACGATCCGCGACGAGTCCATCCGCCTCGGCCAGTTCCTCAAGCTCGCGAACCTGATCGAGTCCGGGGCCGAGGCCAAGGAGGTGATCGCCGACGGCCTGGTCACCGTCAACGACGAGGTGGAGACCCGGCGGGGCCGGCAGCTGGCGATCGGCGACGTGGTGTCCGTCGGCGGGATGAGCGTACGAGTCGCCTCGGAGAGCGACGAGCAGCCCGCCCCCTGACTAGGTCCGAACGCCGAACCGTCTGAGTTCGGCGGGGGTGATGAGGCGTTCCGCTTCAGCGGGGAACACCGGCGTGGAGGGGCGGCCCCCGAGTCGCCCACCGGTGAGCGAGTTCAGCAGGGAGCCCCGGCGGGGTGCATGAAAGGTGTCAGCCAACTTCATGACCAATCACTTCCTGATACTTCACATTCGTTACAACGGACTCAAACTTTGTTCTACTGTAGCGGCTGATCCGGATCATGTCGCCGGACTTTCGCGTGGCTTTCGCCACGTCCCCCCGACCACCGACACGTGTGGATCTCGCTCGTCCGGGTCTCGGAGTGGCGAGTGCCGCACACGACGGCTAGATCGATCGTCGCACGCGAAGCGTTACCGCGCGGGGAGCGACGCGCCCCTCACCTGCATGAATGACCCAGGCGTCGTCCGTGGCCTCATCGGGGCCGGCACCGGGAGGCGTTCCCGACGCCCTTCTCATCCCGCGGAGCTCACCCGTCGGCGGCGGATCCGCTTCACGACGAACCAGGCGATCATGAGGACCAGTACGACGATCACGATGTTCGACAGCACGCCGCTCCAGCGTTCCAGCGCCGGAGCGATGGCCGGGCCGAACCCGAAACCGATCCCGATCCACAGCGCGTTCCACACCCCCGAACCCAGCGTCGTATAGGCGGTGAAGCGCCAGAACGGCATCTTCTCGATGCCGGCGGGTATCGAGACGAACGATCGCACGAGCGGTACGCACCGCCCGAGCAGAACCGCCAGCCCGCCCCAGCGGACGAAGTACTCCTCCGCCTTGTCGAAGTCGTCGTAGTCCAACAGCGGGAGCCGTCCGACGAGACGTCGGGTGCGATCGCGCCCCAGAGCGGCACCGATCCAGTACCAGAGCCAGGCGCCGACGAGCGAACCGACGGTCGCGGCCGCCCAGGCGAGCCAGACGTTCATGCGGCCCTCGTAGGCGAGGAACCCGGCGCCGGGAAGGACCGCTTCGGACGGGATGGGCGGCAGGAAGGTCTCGAGCAGGATCGCCACCCCGACGCCCAGCTCCCCGAGCGTGTCCATCAGGTCGAGGATCCAGCCGATGAAACCGCTGTGACCCTGGGACGGGTCGGTCTGGGCGAGTACGGCGGCGAGCTGCGTTGACAAGGATTGAGTCCGTCTGTCCGAGGGCGGGCGGGTGGCTGGTCTCCGGCATCGGTGACCGCCTCGGCCGCCACTCTAGCCGGGCGTCCGATTCATCCGGTTTCGGCACAGGTCAGCCGACCGGCATCCCTCACGCGAGGCCGGCGAGGAAGCGATTGGCCCACTGCACCGCCGTCACCCCGGGACGGACCTCGAAGTCGCGATAGGTGCCGTGGGATCCGGACTGCAGGAAGCGGTTGAACGACCTGATCTGTTCGCGGGCCCGCTCGTCGCCGAGTTCCTGCACGATCTCCCCGGGACCACCGAGGGTGAGCAGTTCGGCGAGGATCGCCCCCGCCTCCGCCTGGTACTGGCCGATCTGGCTCGGCGTCGGGTCACTGGTCTCCGCGAGGTAACCGACGATCCGAGTCACGTAGTAGTCGCGGGGCACGTTGCAGTAGACGTCGGTGGGTTCGCAGATCGTGAACGCCCTCGGCAGTACCCAACCCATGCTGTCGAGGCGCGGTCCGCCGCTGCCTTCGCCGCGTAGCGGCGGGCCGACCAGGTTGTCGCGCTTGGACCGGCGCGGGTCGGCGATCAGCACGACGCCGGCCACCTGACCCGGCTTGATGGCTGCGCGTCCGGTGCCGATCTCGGAGGCGAGGTCGCCGGCGGCGTCGGCGCCCTGGCTGTAACCCACCAGCGCGATCCGGGTGCCAGGGCATCGGCGCAGCATCTGCAGGGCCAGTCCGGTGGTGTTCGCCACGGCCTGTGCCTTCGACTTCCCGTAGATCGCCTTCTCCCAGGGGAACGCCGTGGCGTCGTATCCGACGTACTGCACACGGGTCTCCGGTCCGAGCCCCGCGGTGACCTCGGCGAGAAGGCCCGGATTGGCACCGTTGGACCAGGTGCCGGGCACGGCGAGCACATAGATCTCCGGGCACCCGCGCGGCGCGGCGTCGGCTTTCGGAAGGGCGAGGCCACCTCCGGCCAAGACGGCGCACAGCAGCGCGCACACGGTCGCGACGATCCGACGCATGGTCCGTTCCCTTCGTACTGGCCGGTGAGGGCCGGCCGACAGCGATGAGGCGAGTGTAGGACCGGCGACCCGCCGATGCGTTGCGGCCCGCGGAACACCCGAGGAACGCTGACCCCGCCCCGGTCGCAGGGCCGGGAGACACCTACCCGACACGCCTGTCCCCTACACGCAGAACTCCCGCCCACCCTCAAGCGGGTGAGCGGGAGTTCGGTGGGGTTCTGTGCGACCGCGCGATCAGCGCTGCGCGACCTGCGTGGGCACGATCGGTGCCGGCAGGTCCGACGCCCCGGTGAGGAACTTGTCGGCGGCCGCGGCGGCCGACCGGCCCTCGGCGATTGCCCACACGATGAGCGACTGCCCGCGGCCGGCGTCGCCGGCAACGAAGACACCCGGCTGTCCGACAGCAGCGAAGCTGTTGTCGCGCTTCACGTTCCCGCGGGGATCGTATTCGACGCCCATCTTGTCGAGGAGATCCTCGCGCTCGGGACCGACGAAGCCCATGGCGAGCAGCACCAGATCGGCCTCGAGTTCGAAGTCCGAACCCTCGACCTTCTCGAAGCGACCGTCGCGCATCTGAACCTCGTGCGCCTTGAGCCCGGTGACCTTGCCGTCCTCGCCGGTGAACTGCTCGGTGTTGACCGAGAAGACGCGCTCGCCGCCCTCTTCGTGAGCCGACGACACGCGGTACATCAGCGGGTAGGTCGGCCACGGGGTCGACTCGGCACGCTCGATCGGCGGCTTCGGCATGATCTCGAACTGGTGGACGATCTCGGCGCCCTGGCGCAGCGAGGTGCCCAGGCAGTCGGCACCGGTGTCGCCACCACCGATGATGATGACCTTCTTGCCCTTCGCCGAGATCTGGCCCTCGACGTCGTCGCCGAGCTGCACCCGGTTGGCCTGCGGCAGGAACTCCATCGCCTGATGGATGCCGTCGAGCTCACGCCCGGGGATCGGCAGGTCACGGCCGATGGTCGAACCGTTGGCGAGGATCACCGCGTCGAAGTCGGCGCGGAGCTGCTCGACCGTGACGTCGACGCCCACGTTGACGCCGGTGCGGAAGACGGTGCCCTCGGCCTCCATCTGCGCCAGACGGCGGTCGATGTGGCGCTTCTCCATCTTGAACTCGGGGATTCCGTAGCGGAGCAGACCGCCGATGCGATCGGCCCGCTCGAACAGGGTCACGTCGTGCCCGGCACGCGTGAGCTGCTGCGCCGCAGCCAGTCCCGCGGGGCCGGAGCCCACGACGGCCACCGACTTGCCGGTCTTCTCCGACGGCAGGACCGGGGTGACCCAGCCGTTGTCGAAGGCGTTGTCGATGATCTCGACCTCGACCTGCTTGATGGTGACCGGCGGCTGGTTGATCCCCAACACGCACGACGCCTCGCACGGAGCCGGGCACAGACGGCCGGTGAACTCCGGGAAGTTGTTCGTCGCGTGCAGACGCTCGATACCGTCGCGCCACTGGTCCTTGTAGACCAGGTCGTTCCACTCGGGGATGAGGTTCCCCAGCGGGCAGCCGTTGTGGCAGAACGGGATACCGCAGTCCATGCAGCGGCTCGCCTGCGTCTTCAGGTGGCCCTTGTCGAAGTCGGTGTAGACCTCTTTCCAGTCCAGCAGACGCAGTTCCACCGGACGGCGGTCGGGCAGCTCCCGCTCGGGGTGCTTGAGGAATCCTCTGGGGTCAGCCACGTGCGGCCTCCATGATCGCTTCGTTCACGTCTCGCCCGGACTTCTCCGCGTCGGAGATGGCCAGCAACACACGCTTGAAATCGCGCGGCATGACCTTGGCGAACTTGGTCTGGGCGGTGTCCCAGTCGCCGAGAAGTGCGGCGGCAACCGGGGAATCGGTCTCGGCACGGTGTTCGTCGATGATCGCGGCGAGGAACTCGATGTCCTCGTCGACGAGCGGCTCGAGGTCGACGAGCTCGGTGTTGAGATTGTCGGCCAGCTTGCCCTCGGGGTCGTAGACGAAGGCCATACCGCCGGACATGCCCGCCGCGAAGTTGCGGCCGGTCTCACCGAGGACGACGACGCGCCCGCCGGTCATGTACTCGCAACCGTGGTCACCCACGCCCTCGACGACCGCCGTGACACCCGAGTTGCGGACGCAGAAGCGTTCGCCCACGATGCCGCGCAGGAAGATCTTGCCCGCGGTGGCACCGAACCCGATCACGTTGCCGGCGATGATGTTGTGCTCGGCGACGAAGTCGGCCGGCGCATTGCGTGCCGGACGGACCACCAGACGACCGCCCGACAATCCCTTGCCGACGAAGTCGTTGGCGTCACCCTCGAGGCGCAGCGTGACACCCTTCGGCACGAAGGCGCCGAAGCTGTTGCCCGCCGAACCGGTGAAGTCGACGATGATCGTCCCGTCGGGGAGACCCTGTGCACCATAGGCCTTGGTGACCTCGTGGCCCAGCATCGTGCCGACGGTGCGGTTCACGTTGGTGATCTTCGAGGTGAAGGACACCCGGGTCCCGTGGTCGATCGCCTCACGACTCTGTGCGATCAGCTGCTGATCGAGCGCCTTGTCCAGTGCATGGTCCTGCACGCCCGAGCAGTACAGATCCTGGTTCATGAAGGGCGATTCCGGCATCGTCAGGATCGACGACAGGTCGAGCTTGCCGGCCTTCTCGGACTTCCAGTGCGCCAGCGCCTTGGTGGTGTCCAGGGCCTCGACGTGACCGACGGCTTCCTGCAGGGTGCGGAAGCCGAGGCGCGCCAGGAGTTCCCGGACCTCTTCGGCGATGAACAGGAAGAAGTTCTCGACGAACTCCGGCTTGCCCGCGAAACGCTCACGCAGGAGCGGGTTCTGGGTCGCCACGCCCACGGGGCAGGTGTCCAGGTGGCAGACGCGCATCATGATGCAGCCGGAGACCACCAGCGGTGCGGTCGCGAAGCCGAATTCCTCGCCACCGAGGAGGGCGGCGACGACGACGTCCCGGCCGGTCTTGAGCTGGCCGTCGACCTGCACCACGATGCGGTCGCGCAATCCGTTGAGCAGCAGGGTCTGCTGGGTCTCGGCGAGGCCGATCTCCCAGGGCGCCCCGGCGTGCTTCATCGAGGTCAGCGGGGTGGCACCGGTGCCACCGTCGTGACCGGAGATGAGGACCACGTCCGCGTGCGCCTTCGACACGCCCGCCGCGACGGTGCCCACGCCGACCTCGCTGACGAGCTTCACGTGGATGCGCGCCTTGGGGTTGGCGTTCTTCAGGTCGTGGATCAGCTGAGCGAGATCCTCGATCGAGTAGATGTCGTGGTGCGGCGGCGGCGAGATCAGCCCGACGCCGGGCGTCGAACCGCGGACCTCGGCGACCCACGGGTACACCTTGTGCGGCGGGAGCTGGCCGCCCTCACCGGGCTTGGCGCCCTGCGCCATCTTGATCTGGATGTCGGTGCAGTTCGACAGATAGTGCGAGGTGACGCCGAAGCGTCCCGACGCGACCTGCTTGATCGCGCTGCGCCGCCAGTCGCCGTTCTCGTCGTGGTGGAAGCGACGCGGATCCTCGCCGCCCTCACCCGAATTGGACCGGCCGCCGAGACGGTTCATGGCGATGGCCAGGGTCTCGTGGGCCTCGGCGGAGATCGAGCCGAAGCTCATCGCGCCGGTCGAGAAGCGCTTGACGATCTCGCTCGCCGGCTCGACCTTCTCGATCGGGATCGGGTCGCGATCACCGAAGTTGAAGTCGAACAGGCCACGCAGCGAGGCCATCTGGCGGGACTGGTCGTCGACCAGCTTGGTGTACTCCTTGAACACCTTGTACTGGCCGGTGCGCGTGGAGTGCTGGAGCTTGAACACCGTGTCCGGGTTGAACAGGTGGTATTCGCCCTCACGACGCCACTGGTACTCGCCGCCCACCTCGAGCTCGCGGTGCGCCCGCTCGGAGGGACGGTCGGAGAACGCCAGCGCGTGCCGCACCGCGACGTCGGCGGCGATCTCGTCGAGGCCGATGCCGTCGAGCTGGCTGTTGAGGCCGGTGAAGAACTCGTCGACCGTCTCCTGCGACAGACCGATCACCTGGAAGAGCTGTGCGCCGGTGTAGGAGGCGAGGGTCGAGATGCCCATCTTGCTCATCACCTTGAGCACACCCTTGCCGGCGGCCTTGATGTAGTTCTTCTGCGCCGTGGCCAGGTCGAGGTTGCCGAGCACACCGCGCTCGATCATGTCCTCGATCGACTCGAAGGCCATGTACGGGTTGACCGCTGCGGCACCGAAGCCGACGAGCGCGGCGACATGGTGGACCTCGCGGCAGTCGCCGGACTCGACGATCAGGCCGGCCTGGGTCCGCTTGCGCTCGCGCACGAGATGGTGGTGCACCGCGGCGGTGAGGAGCAGCGACGGGATCGGGTGCGTAGGTCTCGTCGGACTCGCGGTCGGACAGGATCACCAGGTTCGCGCCGTCGTCGATCGCGGCACTGACCTTGGCACGCACCTCGTCGAGCGCCGTGCGCAGTCCGGCACCGCCCTCGGCCACCGGGTAGAGGCCGTGGATGTGGACGCTGCGGAAACCGGGCAGCGCGTCGTTGGTGTTGATCTCCACCAGCTTGGCGAGAGTGTCGTTGTCGAGAACCGGCGACGTCAGCTCGATCTGCCGGCACGACTCGGGGCCGGGATTCAGCAGGTCGGCCTCGGTGCCGATGGTGCCGCCGACGCTGGTGACGATCTCCTCGCGGATCGCGTCGAGCGGCGGGTTGGTCACCTGGGCGAACAGCTGCTGGAAGTAGTCGAACAGCATGCGCGGGCGCTTGGAGAGCACCGCGATCGGGGTGTCGGTGCCCATCGAGCCGAGTGCCTCGGCACCGGTCTTGGCCATCGGCGCGACCAGGAGGTCGAGTTCTTCACGGGTGTAACCGAAGACCTGCTGCCGCAGCGCGACTCGGTCATGCGGCATGTGCTGGTGCGGCGGTGCCTCGATGTCGTCGACCGGGACCAGTCCCTGCTCGAGCCACTCCCCGTAGGGATGCTCGGCGGCGAGCTCGTCCTTGATCTCCTCGTCGTCGACGATGCGGCCGGCCGCGGTGTCCACGAGGAACATGCGGCCCGGCTGCAGACGCATCTTCTGCACGACGTCGGAGTGGTCGATGTCGAGCACGCCGACCTCGGAGGCCATGACGACCAGTCCGTCCTTGGTGACCCAGATACGGCTGGGGCGCAAGCCGTTCCGGTCGAGCACGGCGCCCACGACGGTGCCGTCGGTGAAGCAGACCGACGCCGGCCCGTCCCACGGCTCCATCAGCGCGGAGTGGTAGCGGTAGAACGCCCGATGCTCGGGCTTCATCGACTCGTGACGCTCCCATGCCTCGGGAATCATCATGAGAACGGCGTGCGGGAGGCTGCGTCCGCCGAGGTGGAGCAGCTCGAGCACCTCGTCGAAGCGCGCGGTGTCCGACGCACCGGGGGTGCAGATCGGGAAGATCTTCGACGCCGCGTCGGCCCCGAAGGCCTCGGTGTCGATGAGCGCCTCGCGGGCCCGCATCCAGTTCTCGTTGCCGGTGACGGTGTTGATCTCGCCGTTGTGGGCGACGCGGCGGAACGGATGCGCCAGCGGCCACGACGGGAAGGTGTTGGTGGAGAAGCGCGAATGCACCAGACCGAGCGAGCTCTCGACGCGCGAGTCCTGCAGGTCGACGTAGAACTCCCGCAGCTGCGGGGTCGTCAGCATGCCCTTGTAGACGAAGGTGCGTCCGGACAGGCTGGGGAAGTACACGGTCTCGCGGCCCGGGCCGTCGGCGCCTGCACCCTTGTTGCCGAGCTCGTACTGCACGCGCTTGCGCACGACGTAGGCGCGACGCTCGAGCTCCATGCCCTCTGCCCCGCCGACGAACACCTGGCGGAAGGTCGGCATGGCGTCGCGGGCGAGCGCTCCGAGCGAGCTCTCGTTGGTGGGCACCTCGCGCCATCCGAGCAGGGTCAGGCCCTCGGCCTCGATGACCTTCTCCACGCCCTCACAGGCGAGGCGCGCGTCCTCCGAGCCCTGGGGCAGGAAGGCGATACCGGTCGCGTAGCTGCCCTCGGCGGGCAGCTCGAAGTCCACGGTCTCCCGCAGGAAGCGGTCCGGGACCTGGATCATGATCCCGGCACCGTCACCGGTGTTCGGCTCGGCGCCCGCGGCGCCGCGGTGCTCGAGATTCACCAACGCCATGATCGCCTTGTCGACGATGTTGCGACTGCGCCGCCCATGCATGTCCACGACGAACGCCAC
Source organism: Gordonia terrae (assembly GCF_001698225.1). Taxonomy (NCBI): domain Bacteria; kingdom Bacillati; phylum Actinomycetota; class Actinomycetes; order Mycobacteriales; family Gordoniaceae; genus Gordonia; species Gordonia terrae. The sequence continues at coordinate 235,470 of NZ_CP016594.1, read as the reverse complement.
GCCGCACGAGTCGTGCTCGTTGCGTGGGTCGTAGAGACCCACCGGTCCCGGAGCCTGCTTCATAGTTCGCCTCACTTTGCGCACGAGGGGTGCACGCACTACCCGTCGTCAATGTCTGGGGCCACACCCGGCCGTGTCGGACCGCGGACCACGATGTCCCCGGCGTCGTCGTCATCCACCCGCATCGGGGCTGACCTGGGCAGAGCCGACGATCACAGCGGCGGTGAGTCCCGGTCAGCGCCGTTGCTGACGGTCCCTTCGGGCCGCATCGTCGGGGCCCGAACCACCCTGCTCATCGCAGCTACCGCGCGCAGCACGCCAGAGCGCCCCCGGGCAGCCGTATGAGCATTGTGAGCCATTTTTCCACGCGAAGGGCCGAGTCAAGAAATCCGGCTACCACAATGGCACCGCAGGTGCACGTCAGACGGGAATCGGGCGTTTCGAGGACTCCTCCGCATGACTCTCCGCGAAGCCGTCGATGTCGGTTGCGACGCCGTCGTCGGTCGCGGTCGGATTGCGGCCCGATCTCACCCTGGACGATCACCCACCCGGATGGCGTCGGGCATCTACCGTCAGGTGATGAGTGTCGCTGTGCCCGCGGGCGAACCCGTCGCAGACCCGGTCCTCGTCGAGCATCCGTTCGGCCGCCTCGGCGTCGATCCACATGGTTCGCGGCGCTCCCGCGCGGTCAACGCCTACCTGGCCCGCGTCACCTGGCCGATGATGGCGGCGGCCGGGGTCAGTCATCCACGGGTGACGGCGCAGATGATCCAGCGGACCCGCCCGGCCCTCAATCGGACGATCGAGCGCCTCAACCCGCCTCCGGCCAACACCCGGGTGGAGATCGTGCGCGAGGGCTTCCGCGGCGGCCAGGTCCGCGGCGAATGGGTGACCGGCCGGCACGCGAGCGCCCCGTCTCCCGGCTCTCGGATCATCTACTACCTGCACGGAAGCGGGTATGTCGTGTGTTCGCCGCGGACGCACCGGGGCCTCGTCGGACGGCTCGGCAACCGGACCGGCCTGCCGGCGTTCAGCCTGGACTACCGACTCGCCCCGGAACACGCCTGGCCGTGCGCGGGCAACGACACCATCCGCGGCTATCGCTGGCTGCTGTCTCAGGGGTATCGCGCCGAGGACATCGTGATCGCGGGCGACTCCGCCGGTGGCCACCTCGCGCTCGACCTGCTCGCCGTCAACCACGCGACGGGCACCCCGCAGCCGGGTTCGATGGTGCTGTTCTCACCGCTCTACGACCCCACTTTCGAACTGGCCGTGCGCAATCAACGGACCGGAGTCCGCGATCCGATCATCGACGCGGTGCCCGCCCGGAAGATCCTGCGGCTCTACACCCGGACCGCGGCGCCCGATCATCCCCGGATGCGGGTTCGGCTCACCCCGGACATGGCCCTGCCCAACACGCTCATCCAGTACGGCGCACGCGAGGTGATGGGCGCCGACGCCCGCGCCACGCACGACGAGATCACCGGCGCCGGCGGGGTTTCGGTGATCCAGGCATGGCCGGATCAGGGCCACGTCTTCCAACTGATCCCCCGCTTGTCGGCCGAAGCGCGTTCGGCCATCGACATCGCGGCCCGGTTCATCGAGGTGACGGCCCCGGACCGTCAGTAGCCCCGCACCCGCACACCCACCCCTTTTCCGCAAACCCACCACGCGCGGACGGGGTGAGTTCACGGAAACAGGGTGGGTTTGTCGTCAGGCCGGGTCCGCGAGCCAGGCTCCATGGAGTCCGGCCGGGACGCGGATCGGGAGTTCGACGGTGGCGACCGGTCCGGCCGTCGGCTCGTCGGCGGCGAGAAGGTAGAAATACGAACGCATGTCGGCGGGGTCGGTGCCGATCGCGCCCCAGTGATCGCCGTCTGCGCCCGGGATGTAGATCGGCTCGCCGATGGCGGTCCCGGGACTCCAGTAGGTCTCTGTTCCGGCGGCGAGGTCGTGGAACCAGAGGCTGTCGGTGGCGCCACTGTCCCTCGGCCCCTTGGCCACCGTCGCGACCCGATGGTGATCCCGGGTGAGCAGTCGGTCGTCGACCCGCGGGAACTCCATGTTGAAGGCGTTGTCGCTGATCGTGTTCCGCGTGATCGAGCCGTCCGGGCGGATGATCGCCCGGGTGAGTGCCGACGTCGCCGGCCGCGGTTCGTCGGCGAACCCTCCCGGGTAGCTCCATTCGACGTAGTCGACGATGACGCCGTCGTCTGGTCCCGGGCCGTCGAAGGCGTTGGCGAAGTGCCACACCCAGAACGGGTCGGTGTGCACCCAGCGCACCGGACCGCCGTCGCGCGGGATGAGCGCGATGCGCGTGCCGTCGTCGGGTTGCCAGGACAGCAGCGACCCGCCGGTCATCACGCCTTCGAGGTCGAAGATCAACGGGCACACGAAGAGAACGAGGTATCGGGATGTCAAGGCCATGTCGTGGATCATCACCGGCTTGTCGAGTCCGTCGACCGGGGTGGGGCCGGTGGTCGTCGTCCCGTCCGCGGACACCACCGACCACGTCAGGTATGGCGCCTCGAGGCCGTAGTTGAACAAGACCATCTCGCCGGTCGCCGGGTCGATCTTCGGGTGGGCGGTACTACCCACCCGCATCGCCCCGGAGCAGTCGGTCTTGGCCAGGGTGGCCAGCGACGACGGCTCGAGCAGGTAGGGCTGGTCGGATTCGGCCATCGCCATCAGTCGTCCGCCGTGCCGGACGATATTGATGTCGGGCAGTTCGCGGTATGTGCCGGCCAGTTCGTCACCCACCACGCTTGCCGGCGGCGTGTATCCGTCGGTGAGTCCCGACCAGAGAGCATGTCCGGCAGCCTCTTCCGCGATCACCATCGGGGTCCGGACGAACCGGTTGGTGTACCCGACGCGACCGTCGGAGATGCTGATCCGATGCACCATGCCGTCGCCGTCGAGGGGATAGACGAACGAGCCGATCGGATCGAAGCGAGGGTTGGGCCCGTTGCGTAGGTAGCTGCCGTGTAGGCCCGCCGGGATCTCGCCGGAGACGGGCAGATCGGCGACATCGACCTCGTCGCGCTGCGGCGCGAAGACACCGGTGAGGTGGGCGTGGTGGGCCATGTCGACGGGAGCGGGGGTGGGGGGCGTTGCGATGGTCATCGGAGTTCCTCTGGGCTGGTCGAAATTGGTTGCGTCGCGGCGGTTCAGCCGGCGGCCGGTGCGGTGGAGTCGGCGGGCGCGCTGGGCGCTGCGTCGGCGATGGCCCGGGTCCGCTTGACCGCGAACACGATCAGCGCGATCGGGACGACCCAGTTGAGCAGGATGTTGCCGGGGTGGCTGCCTGATACCGACGCCGACGACGCCAGGAACCCGGCGACGATGTGCGAGCAACCCATGAGTGCGATCGCACCGGCCCACAGGAGGCTGATCTGGCGGTTCTTGGCACGGAACACGGGCGAGTGCCACAGCGCGGGGTCGACGGACTCCCGGGCATATTGCTCGGTGAACGGGACCGTGAACGCGGACACCGCCATGACCGCGGCGAGGACGAACGCCGAACCGCCACGCCCGAAGAACACGAGTGCCTCGTCGACCCCGTGGTCGCCGAAGACGCCGATGAGCGCGATGACACCGAACAGGACGACCCCGGCGACGTCGATGATCTTCCATCCACCACCCGTGCGGACCGCCTCGTAGATGGTGACGGCCAGGGCCAGTGCGCACGCGGCGAGCGCGGCGAGCGTGACGTGGTCGGCGCCCAGGCGTTCGGCCGACCAGGCGAATACGAACCACGGGGCGAGTCCCAGGATCATCGACTTGGCGTTCACGGTGTGTTCTCCTTCGGTACGGCCGAGGTGGGTCCTCGTTGGGGTACACCTACTGTCCGCCGCGCCGATGACGCGTACATCTGCGTCATGACGGAGAAATCGCCGCCAACCGTGCGGAGTTCGATCAGTTCTGCTGCCGACCCACGACGAACGCGGCGAGTTCGACGCGGGTGCGCAGGCCGAGCTTGGCCAGGGCGTGCGAGACGTGGGTCTGCACCGTGCGGGTCGAGATGAACAGACGGTCGGCGATCTCGCCTCCGCTCATACCGGTCGCGACCAGCTCGGCAACGGTCGTCTCGGTCTTGGTGAGACTCTCCCAGCCGTGCGTCGGCCGGTCCCGTGCGGCGGGGTCGAGCCGAATCCCCAACGGCCGCAACCGGGATGCCACGCGCGTCGAGCTGGTGGCGGCGCCCATCGCGCGCGTCAGGCGCATCGCACGTCGGGCGAGGTCGCGGCCGCGGTCCCGATCTCCCGCCATCGCCGCCGCACAGGCGGCCTCCTCCCACACGCATGCTTCGGATTGCCGGTCTCCGACGGTCTGCAGGATGTCGGCATGCTCGTCGGCGGCGGCCACGATCGTCAGCGGGTTCTCGTCGTGGAGCGCCACGGCGCACATCGCGCGGGCCACCGCGACGGGGCCGGACATCGGCCACGCGGGTGGGATCGGGATGTCGTCGAGACCGTCGAGAACACTCCCGAGCAGCGCGGTGTCGCCGGCGCGGACGCCGATCCGCGCGGTTCCCAGCGCGACGGTGGGCAGCCAGGAACAGAGGTTCAGACGGCGGCCGTCATCCCAGGCGGCACCGGCCGTCGTCGCGGCCGCGCGCAGCTTCCGGTTCGCCTCGTGCAGCAGGGCCCGGGCGTGGGCGGGCACCGGGAATCCGAACTGATTGGGCAGGCCCGTCCCGTCCCACGCGTCGAGCCGGGTCGACGCGGTCGCGAGGTCGCCACGGAGCACGTCGACCATGGCCCGACCGCCGACCGCCATCGACTTCCAGCCCATGTCCGCGGAGTCCGCGCGGTCCAGGCCGGCGTCGAAGGACGCGGCCGAGTCGTCGAGGTCGCCGAGCCCCACCGCGATCCCACCGCGGGTGAACTCGTGATACGCGGTCATCCAGTCGGTTCCCCGGCTCGAACGCAACCGAGCGGCGCCCGCGAGCAGGTCCGCCGCGGCGGCCGGGCCGTGCGCGTACTGCTCGATCAGTGAGGGCCAGATGTCGGCGGACGACGTGGACAACGTGCCGGCGGCAGATTCCTCGGCGTCGCGTCGCGAGGCGAGCAACGCCGTGCGCAGCGCGTCGTCCACCTCGCCACGCAGGAACAGGCGGAGCGCCTCGGCGATCAGGCCGGACACCGAGCGGGTCGACGCATCCAGGTCGACGTCGAAGAACGGGGTGTCCGGGGCGGGGGCACGCCCGTCGAGAAGGCCGACGTAGTGCCGCAGATCGGTGAGCGTGCCGACGACATCGTCACCCACGGGGAGCTTCAGGGTCTCATCGATCAGACTCCGGACCCGGTCGGTCTCGCCCTGGGCTATCAACGCGAACAACAGGATTCGGTGGAGGTCGGCGATCTCGGCAATCTCGGTCGCCGACGCCATGCCGTCCTCGGCGACCCGAGACGCGCGGTCCAGCTGACCGGTGCGGGCGAGGGCGAGGGCGAGGGCGGTGTTCACCCCGGCCGGCGGGCGCGCGGTACGCGTGGCCAGGGTCTCGAGGAGCTCGGCCGCGACGGCCGGTGTGCTGGCGAGTTCACTCTCCGCCCGGCGCACCGCGGCGAACATCGCGGATTCGTCACTCCCCGAGGCGATCCGGTGATGCGCCACGGACTGCGGGTTGTGCCGGGTGCTGGGATGACTGGCGATCGCATCGTGCAGCACCGAACGTAACATCGGATCGAGGTGCCCGTAGGTGACGTCGGCATACAGGTCGTGGGTGAACCGCAAAGCTCCCGCATCGTCGACGGCGATGATCCCCGCGTCGATCGCCGACTGCGCCGCCCCGACGAGCGAGGCGGGCGGAACGGCGTCGACCGCGGCCAGTTGGGCGAGTGTCGCCGGGCCACCCCACACCGCCAGTTTCTGGGTCAGTTCGCGCGCGCGGCCGTCGAGCAGTGCGACATGCTCGGCGATCGCGTCCTCGAGCCCGCTCGGCATACCCGCCCGGGTGCGGGCATCGACCGACGCACGGCCGTCGGCGATCCGCAGGCCACCCGACTGCTGGAGGGCGCGCAGAACCGAGATCACGTGCATCGGATTGCCTCCCGATGCGTCGAGGAGTCCGAGCAGTTCGTCATCCGGCGCGGCACCGACGATCTCGGCCGAGATGCGGCGGACCTCGTCGACGCCCAGCGGTGGCAACGACCATTCGCCGACCTCCGCGCGTGCCACGAGCCGGTTCAGCAGGTCCCGTTCCGGTAGCGGCCGGCGACCGACGAGGAGCGTCAGCGGCAGGACCCGGGTTGCGGTCACGAGACGAGACAACAGTTCCAGGGTCGCGGCGTCGGCGTGATGCGCGTCGTCGACGACGAGCACCAGCGGACCACCGGCGCACAGCGCGTCCACGCGCGCATACAGGTCGTCCTCGAAGCCGTCGGGCACCGGGTTGGGCAGATCGACGTCGAGCAACTGCCCCGCGAGCCCGAACGGCTGGCGCCACGACAGTTCGTCCGCCCGAACCGTCCGGACGGATCCGTCGGCGGCCGACGCCAATTCCCGCAAGGTGTGGGTCTTGCCGGCCCCCGGTCCGGCGGTGATCACGCAGACTCCGCGACGGGCTGTTCCCGGTTCCCGCTGGGCGGTCGCGACGACGTCGCGCATCTCGTCGACCACCTCGCGACGGTCAGCGGAATGAGACGCGAGCACGGACCCAGGGTATCGGCTGTGTCCGATTCGCGTGATCTATCGGCTCACCGTCACCGCCCGAATTCGGAACCGTAGCCCTGGCGGTCCGCGGCTGCGGCCAGCCGCCGATCGAGGTCGTCGGACCAGTCGCGCGCGACCTGCGCGTCGAGCACGGCCAGTCGCTCCGACACCGGGGCGCGCTGCGCCGGCCCGCAACCGCCGAGGAGGGATTCGAACAACGCACGGAGGCGGCGTTGCACCTGCACCTGTCCGGTGCTGTGCCGGCGGATCTCGTCGGTCCCGATCGCGACATAGTCCGCCCAGCTGCGGCGGATACCGCGGACGGAGGTGTCCGGCGCCGTCCGGTCGTCGCACAGCCGCGGTGCCAGCAGCAGCAGGAGATCCTCGGTGTGATCGAGCGCCTGCACCACGACGCTCGGATCGTTGCTTCCCGCGGACATCGCCTTGAGTGCGATGTCCGAGATCGCCTGCAGCGCCGCAGCGGGACTCACCGATGGCTGGTGGGTGTCGCCGAACAGCAGGCAGGCCAGCACCCGGCGCTTCTCCACCCGTGCCGGGTCGCCGATGACCTCGACCACCGGGAGATCGTGCGGCACATGGTCGCCGACGGCGATCAGCAGGTTGATCCGTACGTCCCACGACGCCGCGTGCCGTCGAAGTCGATCGCCGTTGACGGCCAGCAACACCCGCCCTCGCGCGCTCACCTCCCCCAGCCTGATCTGCGTGTGCGCCGCCTCCGCCGCGGCACCGGGATCGGGGCTGCCATCCCCCGGGACGGCGGCGGTCCCGGCGACGACCTGTTCGTCGAATCCGGTTGCCGCCGTGAGCTCGTGGTGGGCCGCCGGCGGCGGTAGCTGCCGGACGATGGCCGACCGGCCGTCGTCGGCGATCCACTGCAGCAGTCGGGCGGTGTTCAGGATGGTCCCGACCTTCCCGACCAGCGCGATGAAGAGATAGGCGCTGACCGTGGTGAGCATGAACGCGATCGCCGTGGACAGACCGGGAGTCGGCTCGTCCGGGCCGCCCACCGACAGGTCGATCGCGATGATCACGCTGTAGACGAAGGTCGCGAGGAAGAAGCCCGTGGACCACCGCATGACGGGTTCCTGCTGCAGCATCGGGATCACCCGCACCGAGATCGACGACGCGCCGAACTGCATCGCGAGGGTGACGGCGGTGAACACGAGACCGGTCAGTGTCGCCATCGAGCCGGCGATCACGCTCAGCAGCGTCGCCAGCGTGCCCGGGTCCACTTCCAGTTCGAGGAGCTCGTCGAATCCGACGGTGGTCCATGCGGCGACGATCGCGAGGGTCACCAGCACGACCGGCAATCGCCAGATCGGGACCGTGCGCAGCGCCCGGCGCGTGCGCCGCCACCGGATCGCGGTCGCCAGCGCACTCGGAACTTTTTCGGTCACCACACCGACCGCAGTCGGTGCCGGTGTCGTGGCGGGAATCGGCGCGGGGGTCTCTGGCACCCCGAATCGACCTGCCACCGCTTCCTGCACGACGATCTTCCACCGCATCAGCGGTTCTCGGTAGCGTTGCTCACGCCCGATCGCCCGGGCCAGTTTGCGGGGACGGTTCTTGTACCGCCACCGGGCCCACGGCGATCGCGGCCGAGCCAGTCGGGCTGCCCCGAACCACAGCAGGACCGGGACGAACATGCCGACCAGACCGGTCCACACCTTGCCCTTGATCAGCGTGACGATCGCCAGGAGCACGTTCAGCACGACGACACCCGCAGCGATCAGACGTGCCACGAGCCCGTTCTCGTTTCGGATGTCCCCGACGACCTCGAACGCCCCGAACGGCTGCAACCCCAGCAGGAAGAGCAGACCGATCGCGATCGCGACGAACACCGCGTCGATCGACGTTCGGCCCTCTTCCGCCCAGTAGACGTCGCGGAGGTGGAGGATGAGCGCGAACTCGTCGAGGACGAGCGCCGAGCCGATCCCGAACAGCGCCGCCAGCACACAGTCGATCACCGGTGTCCGCAGTGGATCGACCGCGACGAAACCGAAGCCCGCCACCAACATCGCCATCATCCCGAAGAAGGCGTGGTGGACATGGACCCCGCCCGGCGTCACGTTCCCGGGCCACCAACTGACCTCCGCGCGGATCATCCGCACGCTGAACCGGATGAACAGGAAGGTCAGGACGAAGGCGAGGAGGAGGAAGAACAACGGCAGACGACCGGTCTCGACGATCCGCTCATCGAACCACCCGGTCATCCCCCGACCCTAGCGGGAGCGCGGGCCGTTCTCGCGGACAATCGCCACCACGGTGCCACCACACGGACTCGTGACGGGTTCGTCAGCTCGACTTCTCGATATGGCGTAGTGCCGAAAGTGCGGCGTGGTGGCCACACATCCCGTGCACACCGGCGCCGGGCGGCGTGGACGCCGAACAGATGTAGACACCCGGGATCCCGGTTGCGTACGGGTCGGCAGCGATCCGGGGGCGCATCACCACCTGGAGGGGATCGTTTGCCCCGCCGATGATGTCGCCGCCGACGAGGTTGGGATTGCTCGCGGCGAGATCTGCGGGCGTGCGCACGACGGACCCGACGATCCGATCGCGCGTCCCCGGCGCGAAGCGTTCCAGCTGCGCGAGCACGGCGTTCGTGGCGTCGCCGCTGTAGCCATGCGGCACATGTGCATAGACGTACACCGGATGGACGTCACCGACCGACCGCGCCGGATCGGCCAGATATTGCTGGGCGACGAGGACGAAGGGCCGCTCCGGCATCCGGCCACGATGGATCTCGGCTTCGGACGCGACGACCTCGGCGGCGGTGCCGCACACGTGCACGGTGCCCGCCCGGCCGGAGAACTCGTCCCGCCACGGGAGTCCGCCGTCGACGGCGAGGTCGAGTTTGACCGCGGCGGGCGCACGCCGAAACCGTCGATATGCCTTACGGACTCGACTCGGGAGTGCGTCCCCCGCAAGGTCGGCGACCGCGCCGGGCTCCAGGTCGAGCAGGACCACATCCGCCGGTGGGAGGTCGGAGAGGGAGCTGACCCGATGGCCGGTTTCGATGCGGCCGCCCAGCGTTGTCAGCTCCGCGGCGAGGGCCTCCGGCATTCGGGCCGTCCCGCCCTTGATGATCGGCCAGCCGTACCGATGCGAGATGGCGGCGAACATCAGCGCGAACGCAGAAGTGGTCGGCCGGGTGAGCGGGTACCACCCATGGGCGGCGTTCCCGGCGAACAAGGCCGCCGCCTCGTCCGTGTGCCACACCCGTCCCAGGACGGTTGCGGGCAGGAGAGCGGCGGGCCCGAACCGGGCAAGCGGGCCGAGATGACGCGGCACGTGCAGGAGCGGGCCCAGCACTTCCTGCGCCAGGTCGTCGAAGTTCTCCGCCAACGGACCGAACAGGCTCCGCCATCGTGGGCCGTCGACCCCGAGAAACCGACTGGTCTCGTCCAGCGAGTTCATCATGGCGCCGGCCCGGCCGTCGGGCAGCGGATGTGCGAGGTCGATCTCCGGCCAGCCCCATTCGAGCCCATGGTCGGCGAGTCCGAGGCTCTGGAAGAACGGCGATGCCAGCCCGATCGGGTGGACGGCCGCGCCGTCGTCGTGCAGCAGGCCGGGCAGGATTCGCTCGGACGAGCGGGCACCACCACCGATCGTCTCGGCCGCCTCGAGCACCGTCACCTCGATGCCCCGCTGCGCGAGGGTGATGGCGGCGGCGAGCCCGTTGGGGCCCGCCCCCACCACGATGGCCGAAGTCATGAGCCCACCGACTCCCGCAGGTTCAGGTCCCGGTTGCCGAGAGGGTCGGGCTTCTCTCCCCGGGCCAGGTCGACGAGAGTTGCCGACGACGAGCTCATCATGCCGCACATCGTAGTTCTCGCGCGCCGACGCCCATGTCAAAGCTAGTGCGATCGGCATTCCGATCGTTTATGCTGTCAATGGCAGACAAATGATCGTCAAACAGGTACACACAGAGCGGGGCATCCGGAACGACGGCGCGGCGTTCGCTGTGCAAACGCCGAATGCCTGCTTTCAACAGAAGGGCTGCCGCAATGGGACAGCTGGACGGTCAGGTCGTATTCATCTCCGGAGTCGCGCGAGGTCAAGGACGCTCGCACGCACTAACACTCGCCAAAGAGGGCGCCTCCGTCATCGGCTTCGACCTGTGCGACGACCTCACCTCCACCGCCTACCCCGGTGCCACCGACGCCGACCTGAAGGAGACCCGCCGGTTGCTGACCGAGGTCGGCGCACGTTCGGTGTTGTCGCATGGTGACGTCCGGGACTACGCGCAGGTCGAGGCCGCGTTCCAGCGCGGTCTCGATGAGTTCGGGCGAGTGGACATCATCATTCCCAACGCCGGCTTGTGCGCGGGCGGCAAGACGTGGGAGCTGTCCGAAGAAGCGTGGCGGGAGACCATCGACATCAACCTCACCGGCGTCTGGCACACGGTGAAGGCCGCGGTGCCGACGCTGATCGAGCAGGGCGAGGGCGGATCGGTGGTCTTCATCGGATCCACCGAGGCCCTCAAGGGCGCCGAGAACATGTCGGTCTACGCGGCGTCGAAGCATGGCGTCACCGGGTTGATGACGAGCCTGTCTCGCGAATTGGGTCAGTACAACATCCGCGTCAATTCGGTGAACCCCACCTGCGTCGACACCAACATGATCCAGAACCCGTACGTCTGGGGACTCTTCCAGCCCGACAACCCCTCCCCCACTCGCGAATCAGTCGAGCCGGCGTTCACGGGCACACACATCCTGCCGGTGCCGTGGATGGAGCCGATCGATGTCAGCCGCGCGATCCTCTACCTGGTCGGCGAATCGGGCCGGTACATCACCGCCTCCACGCTGACCATCGACGCAGGCTTCATCGTCAAGTCGTGAACGATGACCACGTCTGATGAGCCGACGTGCTTCGGCGGCGGCTCGCCCCACCTCCCTCATCCGACGGGGTGGGGCATCGTCGGCTCCTCGGCCACCACTCCGGACATACAGCGACCTAGCCGTTCGGATCTCGTCGAACGCCTGCAGGAGGTCTATCTCCATCTGGAAGAAGGGGCGCGGTCGCCTCGACCACACCATGCGCTCACCCAGTCCCGCCTGCTGATCGCCGACATCATCGTCACCCTGGACCAGGCCGGATCAAAGTTGGACGGTGCACGCATAGACGATCTCCTCACCGTCAGAGAGTTGGAGATCGCCCGAGCCGTCGGAGCAGGTATGCCCAATCGGGCGATCGGACAGGAACTCTGGATCTCCGAGACCACGGTCAAGTTCCACTTGCGCAATGTCATGCGAAAGCTGGTCGCTCGCAATCGAAGTGAGGTCGCGGCGGTCATCGCGCGAACGGGGGCCTGATCGGGTCGGCCGTCGCCGGCCATTCGATGGTCATGAGCACAGTGAGAGCAAGCTGCTCGCGCCCCCCGCGAGCGAGTCCTCGAGTTTGGTGGCCAGCGCGATGAACAGAACCGCTGTGGTCATGGCGTCGCCCAGGGCATGGTGGGGGGTGTGAACCGGTAGATTCATCTGTTCGGCGACGAATTCCAGCGATACGCTCTGATGCGGTTCCATGTCGATGTCGAGGTGATCCCGCGCCAGGATCGCGGTGTCGATGAACGATTGTGCGAACTCGCGGTGGGTCTGCCGAAACGCCCTGCGCAAGAACGCTCTCTCGATGTGAGCGCCATGTGCGACGAGAACCCGTCCCCGCATCAGCTCGTCCATCCGGTCCACGCACTCGGCCAGCGTCGGCGCGGACGCGGTGTCTTCGTTGCGGATTCCGTGGAGCTTGAGTGATTCCTCGGAGATCGGCCGCGGACTGCGAACCAACGAATACTGCGCGTCCGAACAGATGATCCGCCCATGATCGATGGGAACCATACCGACAGAATTGATCTGGTCGGTGCACGGATCGAGTCCGCTGGTCTCCAGATCGATGACCAAGTACTTCGACGATCGCCACGACGATGGTGTCGGCGGTTCGGCCGACTGGGCGTCGGGCCGGCGGCGGCGGCGGATAAGCATCAGAATGTCCCCTTGTCGTAACGATCGGACGCGATCCGATCCTGGACTGATCTGATGGCGCGGAACGCATCACGGAGTTGGCGTCGTTCTGGGCCTGCAATGGTGGCCGGGTCCAGGCACGAAGAGATCTCGCGGTGCTCCCGCAACGCGGCGATCTGGTGCTCGACAACGAGTCCGAAGCAGTGCTGGTATGCGCTCCCCAGGTCGTCGGCCTCGGTCGGATTCAGCAGGCCCGCATCGCGTGCCGTCGAGATGCGTCTCAGTGTGGACCCGGAGGCGTCCCCGGCCCGGAATGCCACTGCGCGCGCCACCGAGGCGGCCGGACGGAGTGCCGCCTTCTTCAGGTTGAGGCTGCGCCGGCGTCCGATGTGCTCGATGACGAACTCGCGCACGAAACCGGCAGGCGGGCGCTGGCGTAGCGCATTCATCGTGAGGGTTCGGCCGTAGGCATCGCGTCCTGCCGAAGCAGACAGCGCCGACTTCAGCGGCCGGGTGAGCCGGGCGTAGGTCAGGGGTCGCGCGTCGAGCATGGTCGAGACCATCATGACCGAGTCGTCGTCCTCGGGCTCGGCCCGCCACCGACGGACCGCCTCGGCCCAGCCTGCCGCAGACCGGTTGAACAGGTCGTTCGACACATTCAGGCCCTGCCGGCAGGGTTGCAAGCCGCATGACTGCGCGTCGTCGACGATCGCACGAGACGCTGCCTTGAGGGCCGCGTGGTCGACCTCCCGGCAGTCGTCGGCAACCTCCCAGGCCACCGCGGTGTCGAGGTCCGAATTCGGCAGCGGCTCTCGACGACCGAGCGATCCCAGCAGCATCCACGATGGCGTGATCGACTGCCACAGTTCGTCATCGGCGGTCCGGAGTTCGACCATCCGCCGAAACACGGCCTCGTTCATCGTCGAGAGGACGGCGGCCAGATGCATGGGCGGGACGCCGGCATCCCAGAGTTCGACGAGGGTCGGACTCAACAGTTTTGCCGCGTCGGCGAGTTCGTCGAGAGTTCGGGCGTTCGCCGCGGCACTCCGGATCACCAGGGGATGGCTCACATCGGTGGCGGCGATGTCGACGACGCGGGCGATCCCGGTCGGGCGGCCTCGCCCGTCGGTAACGACGAGATGGTGTATCCCGAACTCGACCATACGCAGGTATGCCGCGCTCACGGTGTAGTCGCTGGAGACCGACAGCGCCGGAATGCTGGCGATGGTGTGGACCGGCTGATCCACCGGCACCTCGCCGGTGGCCACCCGCTTCCGGAAGTCGTCGTCGGTGACGATTCCGATCTCGTCACCTCGGACGAAGATCGCGCACGACTGGCCGGCCCGCGTGATCTCCTGCGCCACAGTCCTGATGGAGTCATCCGACTCGCACCACAGGACACCTTTGGTGACCTCGCCCAGCGGCCGCTCGAGCCGGTTGACCGCGCCTCCCACCGAGATCAAGCGATCTCGCGCGGTGACCGACCCATAATGGCTGTACTGCAACACCTCCGGATGTCGCAGCACGCTCCTCGGATCCGGGATCCGGTAGCAAACGGTGTCTTCGACCGCACGGACTGCCATCGAGGGCGCGAGCCCGGACAACACCGAGACGTGGCCGAAAGTGTCACCTGTGGTCAACAAGTCGACTTCGCGCCCGCGATCGAGGACCTGCACCGAGCCGGTACGGATCACGCTCATCTGATCCAGCGGCTCGGCCCCTACGGGCACGATCATCGTGCCGGCGGCGAAGAACTCGACCTCCACGGTCTCGGCCAGCGATCGGAGATCTCCGGAATCGAGACGGTCATAAGGCGAATGGGCACCCAGGAACTCCACATACTCACGCACCGCCGGCCTCCCCACGATGGGTGGGGCGGCCGACGGTGCGTGTGGTGCAGGCGAAGGTCATGACTACCGGTTGCGAGCGCTTCGCAGTCGCTCGGAGACCTCGATCGCGTCACCCTCCGGTGCCGTCGAATTGCGCTCCGGCTTGGCTATCAGCAGGTAGGCCAGGCCGACTCCTGCTACGACCAGGAAGCCGATGAGAGCGATCCACCGATCGTAGAACGCGAGGCCAGGGTCGGAGCTGGGCTTGGCCAGCACCAGCATCGCGAGGATTCCGTAGACGAGCGCAGCGACATTGATGACGATCCCGAACTTGCCGAGAGTCCACGGGCCGCCTGGCTTCCAGCCCTTGAGCCGCATACGCAGGGCAGCGAAGACCACCATCTGGAAGGCGAAGTACCCCGCCAGCATCTGGAAGGCCGCGATCCGGAATTGCGACCCCGGTTCGAAGAAGACGAAGATCACCAGAGCCACCGGTACGACGTTGACCGCGATCAATGCGTTACTGGGGATGTGCCGCTTCGAGGTCTTGGCGAAGAACGGCGCTCCGGGGAACATGTTGTCCCGCCCGAACGAGTAGACCAATCGACTCACCGCAGCCTGCTGGCCCATGACACCCGCCACGAACGCGGTCAGGACTGAGATCAGGAAGAGCTTGGTCCCGACGGTGCCGATGCTGTCCTGCAGGATCGTCGGAATCGGGTTGCTGTCTTCACCATCGACAATCGCCTGCAGATTGGGTGCGGCCAGGACGTACCCGGCGAACGCCAGAATTGCGAACAGTCCGCCGAACACCACGGTCATGATCATGGCCTTCGGGATCGCGCGGGCGGGATTCGGAGTCTCCTCGGCGACCTCACCACAGGACTCGAAGCCGTAGAACATGTACAAGCCGACCAGCGATGCACCGAGGAAGGCGAAGAAGTACGGACTGTCTCCAGCGGTACCGAAAGTGTCGAAGAAGACCCCGAAATCGTTCTTGCGCTGGAAGATCAGAAGATACAGCCCCACGATGACGATACCTGCCACCTCGCATGCCAGACCGATCTGGGACACCCGTGCCAACGTTTTCGTGCCGGTCAGGTTGACGGCGAGGCAGATTGCGATCATGGCGAGGGTGATGCCGAGCCGTTGCCCATCAGTCGGGGTGACCGAGGGGCTCGAAGCGGTCCCCGCGAACAGGCTGGCGATGAAATCTGAGCTGAAGAGCGCCGTGGTGGTGATACCGATTGTGATGCCGCAGATGTAGATCCAGGCCATCCACCATGAGTACCGACCACCCCATAGTCGTCGACCCCACTGATAGAGGCCGCCCGCGAGGGGGTACTGGGAGACCACCTCGCCGAACACGAGAGCGACGAGGAGCTGTCCCGCTCCGATCAGCAGAATCCAGAAAATGGCCGGGGGGCCCGCCGAGGAAAGCCCCAGCGCGAAGATGGACACCACGCTGACCATCGGTGACAGGTAGACGAAACCGAGCGCAAAGTTCGCCGACAGGCTCATCTTGCGTTCGAACTGGTTCTCGTACCCAAGCGCTTCGAGATGGGCGTCGTCATCACTGCGAGTGTCGGCGGCCGCGCGCTTCCGGCGCGCCGATACGCCTGGTTCTTCGATGGACATCTTCGATTCCTTCCGGTGGCCCCCGGACGGAGCCCTTCGTCACAACGCTACGTCATTGTGATCGGTTTCGCAGTACAAATCTGGAACTTTTACCGTCAATTGATCGCTATGCCGAACAATTGCGCGATCTATCACGCTCTTCCGTTCGGCGAGTCCAATTTGCCCGAGTTGTCAGCCCAGCTGGACGTGCCAACCGGCGGAGGTTCACGACGGCGGCGCAGGGTGTCCACGCTGAAGATGGCGAGGGCCGTCCAGATGAGCGCGAAACCGCACCACCTGGTCACCGACATCGGTTCATGCCCGACCACGACTCCCCACACCATCTGCATCGCCGGCGTCAGGTACTGCAGGAGGCCGAGACTGACGAGCGGTAGCCGATGCGCTGCCACCCCGAACAACACCAAAGGCACCGCCGTGATCGGCCCGAGGAGCAGCATCAGCGTCGAACTCCACCAACCGTGCGCCATTGCACTCGTGGTGCCCCCGAGCGCGACCACCGCCAGGTACATCACCGCGAACGGCCAACTGACCAGGCCTTCGGCGGCGAGTCCCACCGTAGGACGAAGGTGAGTTACCTTCTTCACCGCTCCGTAGGCCGCGAAGGTCCCGGCGAGGAGCAACGCCACCCAGGGCGGCGAGCCATGGTCGACGGTGAGGACGACGACCGCGACGGCGGCCACGACGACGGCCACAACCTGGGCGCGACTGAGTCTTTCATGGAAGAAGAGGACCGCGAGTACGACACTCAGCAATGGATTGATGAAGTACCCCAGCGCGGCGCCGACCACCTGATTGCTTTCCACCGCGTAGACATAGACACCCCAGTTCAGCGAGATCAGCACTGCGCCGATGCAGACCAGCGCCCAGCCGCGCGGAGTGACCTCTTTGAGGTCGCGCAGTCGACGGGTGGCGAGGATGACCACGAACATCAGCGCAGCGGTGGCGATGACCCGGTAGGCGACCACCTGCCCTCCGTCGGTGAAGCCGAGTAGGCCGAAGTATGCGGGAAACAGCCCCCAGATCCCATAAGCGCCGACCCCGGCAGCCAATCCACCGAGGCCCCGAGGAACCACGGTTCGCGATGTCGCCCGATCGGTCAGCACTCGACGATGTTCACCGCAACATTGATCGCCAGGCCACCGGTTGACGTCTCCTTGTACTTGCTGTGCATGTCGAGGCCGGTCGTACGCATAGTCTCGATGACCTCGTCGAGTGTCACCCGATGGGTTCCGTCCCCGCGCAACGCCATCCGAGCGGCTGTGATCGCCTTGTTCGCCGAGATAGCATTCCGCTCGATGCACGGGATCTGCACCAGTCCACCGATCGGATCGCATGTCAGGCCCAGACAGTGCTCCATCGCGATCTCGGCAGCGTTCTCGACCTTCTGCGGCGAACCGCCCATGATCTGCGCCAGCGCCGCGGCCGCCATCGACGCGGCGGACCCCACCTCGCCCTGACATCCGACCTCCGCGCCCGATATCGATGCGCGCTTCTTGTACAACGAGCCGATCGCACTCGCGGTGAGGAGAAAGTCGATGGCGACCCCGTCCGGGTCCGAACACCCTCTGGGTGTGTAGTTCTCGGCATAGTGCAACACCGCGGGAATGATCCCGGCCGCACCGTTCGTCGGGGCGGTGACCACCCGACCCCCCGATGCGTTCTCCTCGTTCACGGCCATCGCGACCAGATTCACCCACGCCTCGGCGTGTTCGAAGCTCCTATCCGGGTCCTCGAGCGCGAGCCGCGTGTACCAGGTGTGCGCGCGACGCTGCACATTCAGGCCGCCCGGAAGTGTTCCCGTCCGGGCCATCCCGTTGCGCTGGCACTCGTGCATGACGTCACGGATGTGCAGTAGCTGCTTTGCCACTTCGGTCGCGGGCCGCCGGTACTGCTCGTGCCGCATCATGATCTCGCTGATGCCCAGCCCGTGCCGCGCGGTCAGCGCCAGCAGATCGGCGGCGGAGTCGAAAGCCCACGGTGACCACTGGTCGCCGTCTGCGGCCCCATCCGCACACTCGTCGCCTACGACGATGAATCCGCCGCCGACGGAATAGTATGTCTGCGAATGGAGTTCGCCATTGCGGTCAGATTCGGCGACGAAGGACATCGCGTTCGGATGTCGGTCCAGTACCACGTCGGGCTTCTCGAAGATGTCTGCCACCCGGAGGGGGATCTCGCGATCTCCCCCCAGACGAACGTATCCGGTGGCCTCTTGACGACGACGCGTCACATCCTTTGTTTCGACGCTGATGGTCTCCGGCTCGAGGCCCTCGAGGCCGAGCATGATCGCATCGAAGGTCCCGTGACCTCTCCCCGTTGCCGCAAGAGAGCCGAACACCGTGACGACGACCTCGTCGACATAGTCGAGAACGCGCTCGGAACGCAGCTCTTCGACGAACGTCGCCGCGGCGCGCATCGGGCCCACGGTATGCGAACTCGACGGTCCGATGCCGACGGAGAACAGGTCGAATGCGCTCACGGTCATGTCGACAGTTCCGGATACAGCGGATGTTGGCGCGCCAGCAACCGGACCCGATCCCGTAGCTCGGGGAGTACCGCGTCCAGCCGGGCGGCTTCGGCGGTCAACGCGGTGGCGATGATGTCGGCGACCTCGCGGAAATCCTCGTCGGTGAACCCGCGCGAGGCGAGCGCCGGCGTTCCGATCCGCAGACCGGACGTCACCATCGGGGGCCGAGGATCGAAGGGAACAGCGTTGCGGTTGACCGTGATGTCCACCGCGGCCAGACGGTCCTCGGCTTCCTTGCCGTCGAAGTCGGCGTTGCGGAGGTCGACGAGCACCAGGTGGACGTCGGTGCCTCCGGTGACGACGCTGATACCGCGGCGGGATACGTCGTCGCGGCCCAGCCGTTCGGCGAGGATCGCCGCACCACTCAGGGTCTGGCGTTGCCTGTCGGCGAAAGCCGGCTCGAGTGCCATCTTGAAAGCCGCCGCCTTGGCGGCGATCACGTGTTCCAGCGGGCCACCCTGCTGGCCGGGGAAGACAGCGGAGTTGATCTTCTTCGCCACGTCGGCATCGTTGGTGAGGATGATCCCGCCGCGCGGGCCCCCGAGGGTCTTGTGCGTGGTGGAGGTGACGACATGGGCGTGTGGCACCGGTGACGGGTGCAGCCCGGCCGCGACCAATCCGGCGAAGTGCGCCATGTCCACCATCAGCAGAGCGCCCACTTCGTCGGCGATCTCGCGGAACGCCTCGAAGTCCAGCCGACGTGGGTAGGCCGACCAGCCCGCGATGATCAGCTTGGGGCGATGCTGCCGGGCGGCCGCAGCCACTGCCGCCATGTCGATGCGGTGGTCATCCGGCGACACCTCGTAGGCGGCCACGTCATAGAGCCGCCCGGAGAAGTTGATACGCATGCCGTGGGTGAGGTGTCCGCCGTGCGGCAGCGCCAGTCCGAGAATCGTGTCGCCGGGCTTGATCAGCGCGTGCATCACCGCTGCGTTTGCCGTCGCCCCCGAATGCGGCTGCACATTGGCGTATTCGGCGGCGAACAGCTGCTTGACGCGATCGATCGCGATCTGCTCGATCGCGTCGACAAACTCACATCCGCCGTAGTACCTGCGCCCCGGGTAACCCTCCGCATACTTGTTGGTCAAGACCGACCCCTGGGCCTGCATGACCGAAACGGGTGCGTAGTTCTCCGAGGCGATCATCTCCAGACCGTCTTGCTGGCGTCGCAGCTCGTCGTCGATGAGCTCGGTCACCTCGGGGTCGAACTCGGCGAGAGATTGCGACAGCACCGTCATCACTGGACTCCGTACTCGGACGCGTACTTCGCAGCAGTCCACAGTTCGCCGACCTCGTCGGGAATGACGGCGAACAGCCATCCCTCGCCGTACGGATCGGACGTGACGACCTCCGGGTTCTCGACCGCGGCGGTGTTGATGATCGACACCTTTCCGGTCACCGGCGGGTAGAGCTCGGAAACGGTCTTGGTGGACTCGACCTCGCCGCAGGACTCGCCGACGGTCACGGTGCTGCCCACATCGGGAAGCTCCAGGTAGACGAGGTCGCCGAGATTCTCCACGGCGAGTGCGGTGATTCCGACACGGACCGGATCACCGGTCTGCTCGGCGCCCGGGGCCAGCGCGATCCACTCGTGCTCAGCCGTGTACGAAAGATTCTCCGGGAGTGCTGGGTTGGTCATTCTGATCGTCCTTGTCGTCTTCGCGAAGGTGTAGGGGGGGGTCAGCGTCGGGAACGCTTGTAGAACGGCAGGGCAGTGACTGTGAACTCGTGCGGGGTGCCCCGGACCCCGATGTCGACGGTCGTGCCGACCTCGCCGAACGCCGAGTCGACATAACCCATCGCGATGGGGTGACCGAGGGTCGGCGAGAACGAACCGGAAGTGATGACGCCGATGTCGCGACCGTCCGATCGTGAGGTGATTGCATACCCGGAGCGTGCGGCTCGCCTGCCGGCGCCCACCAGTCCGACGAGTACCCGTCGCGGCGGTTCTTCGGCAATCTTCCGCAACGCGTCGGCACCGACAAAGTCTTTGTGCAAGCGCACGATTCGACTCAGGTTCGCCTCATAGGGAGTGATGGAGGAGTCCAGTTCGTGGCCATAGAGAGCCATCCCGGCTTCCAACCGCAGGGTGTCGCGCGCGGCGAGCCCGGCGGGTTGAGCTCCGAGGGCTTGTCCGGCCTTCAGGAGCGAGCGCCAGACGTGTGCGCAGTGGTCGGAGTGCACGTAGATCTCGAAGCCGTCCTCGCCGGTGTACCCGGTGCGCGCCACGAGCACACCGACATCACTCACGTCGGCGGCGACGATCGCGTAGTACTTGAGGTCATGCACAGACTCTCGTCTGGCATCGGCGACGAGCGGGAGGAGGATCTCCGCGGAGCGTGGACCCTGTAGCGCTATCAGCGCCGTCTCGTCGGATTGGTCCGTGACCGACACGTCGAACGCGGCTGCGCGGCTGAGCAATTCGGAGACCACAGTCTCGCGGTTGGACGCGTTGGCCACCACCAGGAAGTCTTCTGCGGCCAGCCGATAGACGACGAGGTCGTCGAGCACGTGGCCGGTCTCGGCGCACAACAGCGAGTACTTGGCGCGACCGTTGTCGACGACACTCATCTCGCCGACGAGGGCGTGGTCGAGGAACGCTCCGGCATGCGGACCTCGTACAGCGATCTCGGCCATGTGGGAGAGGTCGAACAGACCTGCGGTGGTTCGTACGGCGTTGTGCTCTTCGGTGTGACCGCGGTACTTCAGCGGCATGTTCCAGCCGGCGAAGTCGGTCATCTGGGCGTCGAGCCGCTCATGCTCGGCGGCGAGCGGGGTGGCTTTCATACGGGAACCTCTTCTCTGTCGCCGTCGATGGCGAACGCCTCGGGCGGTGGACACGAGCAGACGAGATTCCGGTCGCCGTGTACGCCGTCGATACGACGCACCGGCGGGAAGTACTTGTCCGCCATCACCGATGGCAGCGGATACGCCGCCTCACGGCGGGTGTACGGATGTGTCCACTCGTCGGCCAGAAGGCACTCGGCGGTGTGCGGCGCCTGGCGTAGGGGGCTCTGTTCGAGCGGCCACCTGCCATCGGCGACAGCTTGGATCTCGGCTCGGATGGCCTTCATCGCCGCCACGAACCGATCCAGCTCGGCCAGATCCTCCGATTCGGTGGGCTCGACCATCAAGGTGCCGTTGACCGGAAAGGACAGCGTCGGAGCATGAAACCCGTAGTCGATCAATCGTTTCGCGACGTCCTCGGCGGTCACCCCGGTGGCCTTGGTCAGCGCACGCAGATCGAGGATGCACTCGTGCGCGACCAGGCCATCGGCCCCGGTGAACAGAACCGGGAACGAGTCGGTGAGCTCCGACGCCAGGTAGTTGGCCGCGAGAACGGCGGTTCGGGTGGCCGCGGCGAGTCCGTCGGGTCCCATCAGCGCGATGTACGCCCAGGTGATGGGGAGGATGCCGGCCGACCCCTGGGGAGCGGCCGAGACCGGGCCGGTCACCCCGTCGGTGTCGAACGGATGCGAAGGCAGGAAGGGTGCCAGGTGCGCGCGCACGGCGACCGGCCCCACTCCTGGCCCACCACCTCCGTGCGGAATGCAGAAGGTCTTGTGCAGATTGAGATGCGAGACGTCGCCACCGAATTCGCCGGGTCTGGCCAGACCGACCAGGGCGTTGAGGTTGGCGCCGTCGACGTAGACCTGCCCGCCGGCGTCGTGGACGAGATCGCAGACCTGGCGCACGTCGGTTTCGTACACGCCATGCGTGGAGGGATACGTGAGCATGATGGCAGCCACGTGATCGCGGTGCTCCTCGAGCTGGTTCCGCAGATCACCGAGGTCGATGTCGCCGCTGCTCGCGGTGGCGACCACGACGACACGCAACCCCGCCAACACAGCCGACGCGGCATTCGTTCCGTGCGCCGATTGCGGGATGAGGCAGATGTCGCGGCCGGTGTCTCCATTGCTGCGGTGGTAGTTGCGAATTGCCAGCAGCCCGGCCAGCTCTCCCTGCGATCCGGCATTGGGCTGCAACGAGACCCGGTCGTATCCGGTGATGTCGGCAAGCCAGCTCTCCAGGTCGCCGATCAGTTCGCGATACCCCCGGGTCTGCTCGTCCGGTGCGTACGGGTGGATGCCCGCGAAGCCCGGCCAGCTGATCGGCTCCATCTCCACCGCCGAGTTGAGTTTCATCGTGCACGAACCGAGCGGGATCATGGTCCGGTCGAGGGCCAGGTCTCTGTCGGAGAGTCGACGAAGGTACCGCTGCATCGCGGCTTCGGACCGATACCGGTGGAACAAGTCAGCCGTCATGAACGGTGAGGTACGCGCCAGGTCCGGCTGGATCCAGCCGGACGTTCGCGAGTCGCGGCTCTGACCGTCGGCGCCGCGGACACCCGCGCTGACGCCGAACGCTTCCAGTACCCGAGCCACGATCGCGTCGGTCGTCTTCTCGTCGCAGGAGATTCCGACGGTGTCGTCGTCGATGAGGCGGAGGTTGACTCCCAGACGATCGGCGGCGAGGACGACGGCGCGACCGCGACCGCTGACCCGCGCGACCACGGTGTCGAAGAAGTCGGCGTGCAACGTGTCCACGCCACCGGCGCGCAGACCGGCGTTGACCGCCGTCGCGTGTCCGTGCACACGCGAGGCGATCGCGCGCAATCCACTCGCACCGTGATAGGCGGCGTACATACCCGCGACGTTGGCCAGCAGGGCCTGGGCGGTACAGATGTTGCTAGTCGCCTTGTCGCGGCGAATGTGCTGTTCCCGGGTCTGCAGGGCCAGACGATAGGCCACCGCTCCGTCGACGTCGCGGGAGACGCCCACGAGTCGACCGGGCAGCATTCGCTCCAGTCCCTGGCGCACCGCCATGAATCCGGCGTGCGGACCACCGAAGAACAGCGGTACACCGAATCTCTGCGCAGACCCAACGGCGATGTCGGCCCCCTGCGCGCCCGGCTCCTCGAAGATGGTCGATGCAAGCAGATCGGTGGCGACAGTGACCAGAGCATCTTGCTCGTGCGCCCGGTTGATGAGTGCCGAGAGGTCGCGGACCTGCCCGGTGGAACCGGGGTTCTGGATGACGACCCCGAAGAACTTCTCCTCGGGCAGTCCGCGCGTCGTGTCGTGCTCGATCAGTTCGATCCCCACGGCTTCGGTTCGTGCGCGGACGACAGACAGGGTTTGGGGGAAGCAGTTCGTGTCGACGACCACCGCCGCGGGCGCGGACTTGTTCGCCCGACGCATCAGCAGAATCGCCTCGACCACGGCGGTCGCCTCGTCGAGCAGTGACGCTCCGGCAACCGGCAGGCCGGTGAGGTCCTCGACCACGGTCTGGAAATTCAGCAGAGCCTCCAGGCGGCCCTGTGAGATCTCGGGCTGGTACGGCGTATAGCTCGTGTACCAGCCGGGCGCCTCGAGCAGGTTGCGTCGCAGTACGGCCGGTGTGACGGTGTCGTAGTAGCCGAGTCCGATCATCTGCACGCGCTGTTCGTTGCGCGCTGCCATCGCCCGGAGCGCGGCCAGCACCTCGGTCTCCGAACGTGCGGCCGGCGTGTTCAGCGGCGAATGCGTCCGGATCGAGTCCGGTACCGCGGCGTCGATCAGTTCGTCGAGGCCGTCGTACCCGACGGTGTCGAGCATCCGACGGGCACCGGAAGCGTCCGGGCCGATGTGACGAGAGGTGAAATCACCTCGTAAAGAATTGTGGGACAAGAGATTCTCCGAGATCTCATGACCGCGCCGCGGCGCGATCAGCGGATGCTTGCCCTCCCCGTCTCTGTCCTGGTACCTGAGAGTCCCGACCCGCAAGGGGCCATACACCTTCGGTAAGCGCGGCGGCTTTCTCCAGAGTTGCCTCTGCGTGATCAGTGCGGGGCCTGAGAGATTCCCGGGGAGGAACTTGCTCCTACGGCTCTCCACGGACCGCCGGGTCCTGGAGTTCTCCTGATACGCATCGAGCGGCGGATTCGGTTGTGTGACACCCACCATAGATCACTGATCGGCATTCCGCACGGTTTGAGTCCATTTAGCGGGATTTCGTTCGCTGTTCCGTGCAAGAATGAGGTCGGTCCCGTGCTGTGCTTCAGCGCGCGCCATCTCCTACCTCGCCGACCACCGGGCCGACCGACGGCGTGTCACGCCCCGCGAGGTACCCCACCACCATCAGCGAGGAATCATGTCGGTCACCAATGAAGGACGACGACTTCTGCGGCTCGAGGTGCGCAACAGTGCATCCCCCGTCGAACGGAAGCCCCCCTGGATGAAGAAGGCCGTGAACACCGGCCCGGTGTTCCAGGAGGTCTCGACGGTCGTGTCCGATCACGACCTGCACACGGTGTGCCGATCGGCCGGCTGCCCCAACATCTTCGAATGTTGGAACGATCGCGAAGCGACCTTCCTCATCGGCGGCGAACAATGCACCCGCCGGTGCGACTTCTGCCAAATCGACACCGGCCGTCCCGATGACCTCGACCGTGACGAGCCGCGCCGGGTCGCCGAATCGGTGGCGGCGATGGATCTGCGGTACGCGACGGTCACCGGGGTGGCACGTGACGACCTCGACGACGGCGGAGCGTGGTTGTACGCCGAGACCGTCCGGGCCATCCGGGCCGCGTGCCCGTCGACGGGCGTGGAACTCCTGATCCCCGACTTCAGCGGCGACCGCCGCCAACTCGATGAGGTCTTCGCCTCACAGCCATCCGTGCTGGCTCACAACGTGGAAACCATCCCGCGGCTGTTCCGTCGCGTGCGCCCGGCGTTCGACTATCAGCGTTCACTCGCGGTGATCACGGCCGCAAAAGCGGCCGGGCTGATCACGAAGTCGAACCTGATCCTGGGTATGGGCGAGTCGGACACCGAGGTCTACGACGCGTTGGCCGACCTTCGCGCCGCCGACTGCGACCTGGTGACCATCACCCAGTACCTGCGGCCAAGCCCTCGACATCTTCCGGTGGACCGGTGGGTTCCTCCGGACCAGTTCGAGGAATTCGCCAAGACCGCCACCGACCTCGGTTTCCTGGGCGTCATGTCCGGCCCGCTGGTGCGCTCTTCTTATCGCGCGGGTCGACTGCATGCCGCAGCCGTGCGGAGTTTGCAGACGTGACGAGAAACCCTCGACCAGGCATTTTTCTATTTTCGTACCGGTACTCCGAACATTTTCCACCGAAATAGGCTTGCAGCGTTCGGTTTCCCGAACTATGATCTAGGTCATGCACAGCGCAGACGGAGCCAGTACCGGAACGCGGCACTCGTCCCCCACGATTGCGGTCATCGGGACCTTCGACACCAAGGCCGTCGAGCTGGCCGACCTCGCCGATCACATCGAGGATCTGGGCGGGCGAGTCATCTTCGTCGACACATCGGCGCGCCTCACCGCGATTCCGGACGAAGCGACCATCGGTGACCGTCCGTTCGTCGATCAGAATGCGGTGGCCGTCGCAGCCGGGAGTTCGATGCAGGAGATCGACTCACTGCCGCGCGGCGAAGCCGTGTCCGCCCTTCGAGCCGGGGTGACCCGGCTGCTGACCGACATGGCCGCCGGTCGCGGCATCGACGGGGCCGTCTGCATGGGTGGCGCCGGAACCCACATCGCCGGCCCGGCCCTGCAGCAGCTCCCCTTCGGTTTCCCGAAGCTCATCGTGTCCCCGCTGGCGTCCGGCCGACGGACCTTCGAGCCGTACGTCGGCATCCAGGACGTCGCCGTACTCCACTCCGTCGCCGACATCGTCGGCGTCAACTCGCTCACCTCGGTGATCTACCGCAACGCGGCAGGGTTCATCGTCGGAGCGGCCACCGCGGCGCGGCGGGATGACGTCGACGCCACTGCCGAGCGGCCGCTGACGGTGGCCGTCTCCATGAATGGGAACACCACCCCGACGGTGGATCGCATTCACGATCACCTACGTTCCGCGGGAAGGGCATTCGTCGCCTTCCACGCCAACGGCACCGGCGGAAAGGCCCTCGAGTCCGCCGTGGAGCACGGGCAGGTCGATGTCGTCATCGACGTCACCACAACGGAACTGAGCGGACACCTGGTCGGCGGTCTGATGGACCCGGGCCCGGAGCGAATGGAGACAGCCGGCCGGCTGGGGCTCCCCCAGGTGCTCGTACCCGGTTGCATCGACCTGATCACCTGCGGCACACCGGCCGACACCGAGCGGGAGTTCCCCGGCCGCACCTACTTCGGGCACAATCCCGAGCTCACGCTCGTCCGCCTCACCACGAGCGAGATGGAGATGGTGGCCAAGGAGTTCGCCCGCAAGGCCAACCTGGCCGTGGGGCCGGTTCACATCGTGATCCCCACACGGGGGCTGTCCGTTCCCAACGCCCCCGGTGGCGCCTTCTGGGACCCAGCCGCCGACGAGGCATTCCGCCGCGTCCTGCGCTCAGAGATCCACGACCGGGTTCGGATCAGCGAGATCGACGCGCACATCAACGACCCCGAGTTCTCGGCTGCGGTGATCGACGCTTTCGAAGCGGTCACCACGACCCGACCCGACCCACGGCCCCGCCCGCCCGTGCCCACCGCATGACAGCCCTGTCCATCGTGAGCCAGCGATACCCACACCCGATACTCGTACGAACGGAGACACGCACATGAAAGCAGTTGTACTGGAGGCCGAATGGTCGCCCCGGACAGGCGTGCACATTCCCGCCGACGACGCCGCGCGCCAATGGGCCGTCAACGCCAGTGAGGCGTACCGAAACCCGGTGATGGAGCTTCGCACAGTCGCCGACCCAGGCGCTCCCGGGCCGACCGAGGTGATCCTCGAGGTCGGTGCCTGCGGATTGTGTGGCACCGATGTCCACATGTACGAGACCGACGAGGACGGCTACGTGCTGTCCCCCTACCACCTCAAGGCTCCGGTGATCACCGGTCACGAGTTCTCCGGCAAGATCGTCGCCGCCGGGTCCGCGGTAAGCGAACTGCGCGTGGGCCAGCTCGTGGCCGCCGAGGAGATCCAGTGGTGCGGTACCTGTCGCGAATGTCGCGGGGGCTTCTGGAATCAGTGCCGGAACATCGAGGATCTCGGTATCACCATCGACGGCGGGTTCGCCCAGTACGTTCGCGTCGACGCACGATACTGCTGGCCGCTCGACGCCGTTGCCGATCGCTACGGCTCCGAGGACGCCGCTCTCGAAGTCGGCGCACTGACCGAACCGACCAGCGTCGCGTATGAGGGGATGTTCACCCGCGCAGGAGGGTTCGCACCGGGCAGCGCGGTCGCGATCTACGGGCTCGGCCCCATCGGTCTCGCCTCGGTCGCGCTCGCCCAGGCTGCCGGCGCGTCCCAGATCTTCGCCGTCGAGCCGATCGCCGAACGACGGTCCCTGGCCGCCGAGATGGGCGCGACGCATGTCATCGACCCCCTCGCCGACGATGCGGTGGCAGCGATCGCGGACGCCACCAAAGGGAACGGGGCCGCCATGATCATCGAGGCCAGCGGCAACAGCAAGGCCGTGATGGGTCCGATCGAGGACACACTCGGTATCGGCGGAAAGCTCGTGGTCGCAGGCATGGACGCGAAGCCCGCATCTATCAACACGATCAAGATCCAGCTCAAAGCCGGTCAGATCTACGGCACCGTCGGACATTCCGGCAGTTGGAACTTCCCCAACGTCATCGCCTTGATGGCTTCCGGACGAATCTCCATGGACAAGGCCATCACTCGTCGATTCCCGCTGGCCGGGCTCATCGACGCGCTCGAAGAAACCAAAGAGCGAGGAAACGGCAAGATCCTCGTCAAGCCCCAGACATAACACCCACGAAACACAGGAGAAAACTCGATGTCAGAACTTCACTCGCGTCTCATCACCGACCTGGCCCCGCCGGACATCCAGGAGTACCTGAAGACCGACGACACCATCATCATCCCGATGGGCGCGGTCGAGATGCACGGCTACCACCTCCCCATCGGCACCGACATCTACAACGCACAGGAAGTGTGCCGCCGTGCCGCCGAGAAGGCCAAGGTGCTGTACGGCCCGCCGATCTGGACGGGGTACAGCCCGCATCACCTGCGTGAGCCCGAGAACGGCATGGGCACCATGACCTTCCGCGGCGACACCGTGCGGGCGGTCATCTACGACACGGCACGCTCACTCATCCATCACGGCTTCAACCGCCTGATCTTCGTGAACGGCCACACCTCCAACACCAAGGTCACCGACCAGGTCTTCCGCACCCTCCGATACGAAACGGGGGCACTGCTCGGCATGTTCAAGCCCTACGGCGAGCGCTACCTCGGGATCATCGAAGACCTGATGGAGAACAGCGAGGAGGAGACGGCCGGCTGGCACGCCAGTGAGCAGGAGACCTCGATCATGATGGCCTTCAAGCCCGAGAACGTGAAGCTCGACCGAGGTCTCGACACCCGCGCCCAGGCACCGGAATGGCTGCCGGAGTCGTTCAAGAAGGTCGACGCGAGCCCGGACGTCGAGTTCCAGGGCTTCGAGTACTTCTACTTCCCCATGGAGCATCAGGAGATGGCGCCGCACGGTGTGATCGGGAACCCGTTCCGCGCCACCGCCGAGAAGGGCGAGCAGATCTTCGACCGCTTCTCCAGTCATCTCGCCGATGCCCTGGAGGAACTCAAGAAGGTGAAGGTGGACATCACCTCGCGCGAGTTCGTCCTCAAGGCCTGATCCGACTGCAACCAAGCTTGCGGGGCACCGGGGAGGTCATCTCAAACCCCCGGTGCCCTGCATCCCCACCTACCACTGCCGGCCTCAGTAGGCTCCACTGACAGTGGGCATCATCCACCACGGAGGTGGTAGGCGCTCTATCCGGGCACAACTGACTGTGGGAAGTGGAGAAATCAATGGCTAGCGGGCCGGAGAAGACCGACGACGACACCATCTCGATCGGTGATCGCCTCAAGAAACTGCGTAACGATCACGGGTACTCGATCCGCGCACTGGCGGAACGAGCGGAGATGTCGTCTTCGGTCATCAGTGAAGTGGAACGAGGAAAGACCGAGCCATCGATCTCCACCCTCAAGCGACTCGCCGCCGCACTGGGCACGAGCATCACCTACTTCTTCACCGAGCCGAGCCAGCGCAACGGGCACGTCATCCGTGCCACCGACCGCCAGACCATAGGCGGAGATCTGCCCACCCACCCGGGCTCGGACTCCCGTTCGTCCATCGCAGCCCGGGGAGTCCACTTCGAGCTCGCCTCACCGGCAGAATCTGAAGTCCTCGAAGCTCTGTACGGACGCTACGAGGTCGGTGCCAGCACCGGCGACGAGCCCTATACGCACGAGGGCGAGGAGTGGGCAATGGTGCTCAAGGGTCGCTTCAAGGTGACGCTGGCCGACGAAGTCTACTTCCTGGACCCAGGTGACTCCATCTGGTTCCACAGCACCATTCCACACAAGATCGAGAACGTTGCCAAAGAGGTCAGCGAATACATCTGGATCGATACGCCGAAGTCCTTCTAGGCTCGGCGACGTCGACCCGAGAAATCTGAAAGGTCGATAACCATGGGTAAATTCGACGGTAAAGTCGCGTTCATCACCGGCGCAGCCCGCGGACAGGGTCGCGCACACGCCATCAAGTTCGCCAGCGAGGGCGCGAACATCATTGCAGTCGACATCTGCGCACCGGTGAAGTCGGCGCCTTACAAAATGGGCACCAAGGACGAGTTCGACGAGACCACCGACCTCGTCGAGAAGGCCGGGGGAAAGATCCTCAGCCGCGTCGCCGACGTCCGAGACCTCGAAGCGCTCACCGCCGTGGTCGACGAAGGCGTCGAACAGTTCGGGCGCCTCGACTTCATCCTCGCCAACGCCGGAGTCTGTACTTACGGGAAGCTCGCCGAGATGACCGAGGCACAGTGGAACGAGATGATGGACATCGATCTGTCGGGTGTGTGGAAGACCGTCCGCGCCGGCGTGCAACACATGATCAACGCGGGCAACGGTGGCTCGATCGTGCTCACCAGTTCGACCGCGGGACTCCGCAATCTCAACGAGATCGGTCACTACGTGGCGGCCAAGCACGGCGTCACCGGACTGGCCAAGGCCCTGGCGAATGAGCTTGCACCGCACAATATCCGCGTCAACTCCATTCATCCGAGCAACTGCCGGACCCCGATGATGACCAACTCCGGTGTCATCAAGATGTTCCGCCCGGATCTCGAATCGCCCACGCTGGATGACGCAATGGACAGCTTCGGAACCATCCACCTACTCGACACGCCTTGGGTTCTGCCCGAGGACGTCAGCAATACCATCGCCTACCTCTGCTCTGAAGAAGCGCGCTTCACCACTGGCGCTGCAATCCCAGTCGACGCGGGCATGCTAGCAAAGTAACTCTGCCAGCGAGCCTTTCAGGCTCTCTCAAATCCCCGGCGCGGAAAGTCTTTCCGCACCACCACGACCACGGAACCAGGCGTTCCGTTCAGGACTCACGCCGCGTGAGCCCCATGTCGTGCTGTCCGAACACATGAATCTCGCCGGCTGCGGAAGGATCACGCACCAACCTCCGTCCGCAGCCGGGACAGCCGAACCGTCATCAGCCGGCCTGCGTAATCCGCCAGGTCTGCTGTCGAATCCGTCCAGCATCGACGGACATTTCCGTCGCACAGACAAGGCCCAAGAAAATGACCGAGCTGATTGCCATGCTCACGCACAACGACAAGACCATCGACAATGCGCGGGAGATCTTCGCGCAGGCGATCGACGCCCCGACGAAGCACTGGGGCTTCAAGGACACCGGCCTGTCGGCGTCCGACCAGGCACTGCTGGCGCAGGACATGAAGAATGCCGGCAAGACAGTGCATTTCGAGTCCCTCAAGGAAGAGGAATCGGACTGCCTCACGGCCGCACAGTTCGCGGTGGACAACGGTCTCGACTTCCTGATCGGGATGGCGTTCCACACGTCGGTCGCGGACCTGCTCTCGAAGTCAGGGGTCGGGTACCTCCCGACTTGCGGCGGCCGCAGCGGCATTCCCCGAATGCTCCACGGTTCGATCGAGGACATCGTCGGTGACGCCAAGCGCATCCGCCCTCAGGTGGATGGCGTCGCACTCTCGCTGTACCGGTGGACCGATGGCGAACCGGGAGCGCTCGGCAAGGCCTTCGTCGAGGACGTCGAGGGGCCTGTCGTCGTGACCGGTTCGATCAACAGCACCGCACGGATGGACGAGATCGCTCGCCTGTCCCCCTGGGGCATCACGGTCGGCTCGGCGCTGTTCGACGACGTCTTCGGCGCCGGCACCTTCGGTGCAGGCCTCGAGTACATGCGGGATTACCTGGATCACGCCTGATCTCCGACGGAGCCGGGGGTGGTCCACGCCGGCGCGAGCAGCGCTCGCCGTGGCACCCCGGCCTCCACCCTCTTCGACTGCGGACCATGTCCGACTCGTATCCGTCGAGATGCGGGACCCCTCACCAAGGAACAGTACTGTGTCCTTCACTCACATCGTCACGTTCTCCTGGAAAACCGAACACGCTGACGAAACCGCCTTGACCACGGCCCTGCTGGCATTGGTCCGGACCCTGCCCGGCGTCGACCTCTACCTCTGCGGTCCGGATGCCGGTGTGACAACCGGGAATTGGGACTTCGGCGTCGTCGGAAGATTCGCGACGCAGGACGCCTTCGTCCACTATCGTGATCATCCGGAGCACCAACGAATCCTCCGCGAACTCATCGCCCCCCACCTCGCATACAAGTCCGTCGTGCAGATCGTCGAGTGAGAGATGAACAAGGAAGATTACTACCTGCTCTCGCACGCCGAGCGGTGGCTGCCCTTCGGCGGCCCCGACGAGGAGGAGACGATGGTGGAGTTCGGCATCACCCGCGCGGCCTACTTCAGGCGCATCTGTGAACTGACCCAGAAGCACGACGACGTGTTGTCCACGAACGTACGAGTGTATGCAGAAAGCCTGCGACACAGGGAGAATCGACCCGATGAACGATCGAACGCATCTCTACACCGACAGTAAGTGGGAGCCCATCGTCGGTTACTCCCGGGCATTGCGGATAGGGAATCGGGTGCTGGTATCCGGCACGACGGCTTCCGCGCCCGAAGGGGTGGTCGGTGGCAACGACGTCGCAGCCCAGACCACGGAGATCCTGCGCCGCATCGATGAAGTGCTACAACGTGCCGGCGCCTCCCTCGACCACGTCATCACCACCAGGATCTACGTGACCGACATCCGCCGATGGGAAGAGGTCGGTCAAGCCCACGGCGCGGTGTTCGGAGACATCCGCCCCACCACGACGATGGTGGAGGTGTCCGGGCTCGTCGATCCCGCACTCCTCGTCGAGATCGAGGCCGAGGCGCAGATTCCCTGATACATCCCCGTCCTTCGAGGCGGGTTGAACCACTTCGGTTTCAGCCCGCCTCGTCGTGTATCCAGCTCGTTCCAGCAATCAGCGTTCGCCGTCGGCGTACGACTTGGTCTTCGGTGAGATCGTGGTGCAGTCCGCGATCGCGGGAGACCCTGTACCAATGAGCGCGACGGCCGTGGAGCGGTCGGTCCGCGTGGGTCCGCGCGCGTGCTGCACGCACTGAGTCCGTGCAGCTCCTCGACGGTGAGCAGCAGAGGGTTCGCATGTGAGCTGTGCGGCGGGGCCCACAGCGTTCAGATGCCGAGTCTTCATGAGATGATTCCTCGCGCTCGTCCCTGGCCGACCCCGCACGGTCGACCAGGGACGCGGGCGTGTGTCCGAACTCAGCGGTGCGTCACTCACTGGCGATGACGGTCAGGCCCTGTCGCGTCTGGCGGACGTCAGGCGGGACGCTGCTTGCGCGCGAAGGGCCGCGACATCCGCGGCCGGGGCCGGCGCTGTGGCCGCGGCCAGCGACGCAGCGGGCAGGTGCCGGCGCAACTCGTCGATCAAGGCCGCTGCCTGTCCGGGAGGACCGTCGTCGTCGTGCATCACGCAGATCGCGAACTCCGAATCGCCGAGGCGCGCCATTGCCGACGCAGCGGGAAGCAACCCGACGCAGGTCCGTGCTTGGCGCACCAGTCGCTGATCCCGACCGCGCGGGTCGTCGGTCGTCCCGCGATCGTCGATCGCCCACGAGATCACCGTTACCGCTGCGGCGGAGCGGCGACCTTCGAGAAGTCCGGTGGTCGCCAGTTCCCAACCCGCGCGATTGAACACGCCGGTCAGCGGGTCAGTAAAAACGGCCGTGAGCAGCGTGCGGGTCAGCATCCCGAACGACTCGGCCGCCGCGGGAATCGCCACAGCGACGACGATGTAGGTGCTGAGGTACTTCGGCGCGGGCGCCACCGCGAGCGCGACGACACATCCGGCGGTCAGCAGACCGATGAGCGCCCACGCCTGGCGGCGCGGAAAAGTGGCGCGCAGATACATCGCCAGGAACATCGCCGCGACCATGCAGAGGAACTCGGCGCTGATCAGCTCGTGGAACGCCATCACCGCGGGGGTGGCCAGACAGGCCGCGATCACGGCCGGGAACGGGCGCCGGGGACGCACGGACAACCAGCCCAGCGCCGCGATGCCCAGCGCGACGGCGACGAGTCCCCCGGTCGGGTCGGACAGGGTCGCCGAGTCGTCGACCGGGAACAGCGTGAGAGCCACGCCCATTGCGTACAACAGCGAGGTCACCGCCAGATAGGTCCGCAGCACGTGTAGCGGCGATCGCGGGAGCGGGCCCCTCAGCGCTCCCAGGTGTAGGTCCGGTCGGTACATCCCCCACTCCGATCCTCGTATCGGTCCCGATCCGAGGTTGCCAAATGGCGCGGCTTCGCGCGACCGGCACGGGCGGCCGCCGCGAGCGCGCGCTCGGGGACGCGAGCACACGTTCGGGCCGGTTCGCGCGGCTCGAGCACCTATCCTGATCCGATGAACAGCCTCGTCACCGTGGTCGTCGTCGACGATCACCCGTTCTTCCGCGACGGCGTGTCCCGCGGCCTCACGGCCAGTGGGCGGGTCCGGGTGGTCGGCGAAGCCGCGGACGGGCAGGCCGGCCTCGAACTCATCCGTCGCGAGAGCCCCGACGTAGCGGTCGTCGACCACCAGATGCCGCTCATGACCGGCGTCGAGGTCGCGCACGCGGTGTCGCGTGACGGGTTGGCGACCCGGGTGCTGCTGTTGTCCGCGGTCACCGACGGCCCGATCGTCTTCCGGGCGCTCCAGGAGGGTGCGGCCGGTTATCTGTCGAAGGATGCCGATCGCGACGACATCGTCGGCGCGGTGACCCGGGTGGCGAAGGGAGAGACCGTGGTGCCACCGGAGCTCGCCGCCGGACTGGCCGGCGAGATCCGTGCGCAGACCCAGCGTGATGCGCCGGCCCTGAGCGAGCGGGAGCGGCAGGTTCTCACGGGATTTGCACGCGGACAGTCGATTCCGCAGGTCGCGGCCGAGCTCTACATCGGTGCGTCGACGGTCAAGACGCACACCCAGCGCCTCTACGAGAAGCTCGGCGTGTCCGACCGTGCGGCCGCGGTCGCCGAGGCGATGCGCCGTGGCCTCCTCGAGTAGCGCGCGCCCCCGGGAACGAGGGGGCGACGTCGACGGGGACGATCGGATCGCCGGAGCGACAAAGTATCTGGGTCTCGATGAGTTCGCCGATGAACCGCGGATCCACGACATCCTGATCGACCACGCGATCCGTGGCATCCGGATCCAGGTGGTCCTCCGACTGTTCCTGTCGTTGTTCGTGTTGCTGACCGTCTGTCTCGATCCTC
Organism: Gordonia terrae; assembly: GCF_001698225.1. Classification (NCBI taxonomy): domain Bacteria; kingdom Bacillati; phylum Actinomycetota; class Actinomycetes; order Mycobacteriales; family Gordoniaceae; genus Gordonia; species Gordonia terrae. Next base: position 200,214 of record NZ_CP016594.1, on the reverse strand, counting down.
CCGCGCACGCCGAGACGTTCAGTGTCGTGACGGCAGTTCTCTACGCGGCGTGGTGTGTCGGTGGAGCCTTCGTGGTCGTACAGCACGAGTCGGCGATGATCCGATATTCCTGGGTCGCGTTACCCATCGACCTCCTGCTGCTCACCGCGCTCGCCGTCGTGGCGAGCCGATCCAACGAATTGAGTTGGACGACCGACGTTCTCCTCAGCGGTTTCGTCCTCGTGCCGATGATCGCGGCGATCGCCCTGCAGCCCACGACGTGCGCCGTGGTCGTTGTCGTCACGACCGTGGTGTACGCAGCCTCCTCCGCATTGGCCCGCACCTCGAACGGCGAACCGTGGTCGGTGATCGTGCTGCGCATCCTCGTCGTCGCGGCGCTGGCCGTCGGCGCGATCCTGTTGTCCCGCCTACAGCGATCCCGGGTGAGAACGATCGGGGCGCTCGCTGCCGAACGCGCCCGATTGCTCGACGCGACGATGGAGATCGAAGAGCGCGAGCGCCGTGATCTCGCCGACAACCTGCACGACGGGGCTCTGCAATACGTACTGGCGGCGCGCCAGGAACTCGCCACGCTCCGTGACTCCGCCGATCCGGTGACCCTCGACCGCGTCGACGGTGCACTGCGCGACGCAGCACAACTCCTACGTTCGACGCTGAGCGAGTTGCACCCGGCAGTGCTCGAACAAGCCGGGCTGTCGGTGGCCCTGACCGACCTCACCTCCTCCATGGGGAGCCGCGCGGGCGCCCCGGCGGTCGCGGTCGACACCGTCGGCTGGCCGCCCGAACTGCGCACCTCCGCCGACTCGCTGCTGTTCGCCACCGCACGCGAACTGTTGACGAACGTGATCAAACACGCGGCCGCCACGACGGTCGAGGTCACCGCCGAGTTCGACGAGGGGCGAGCGCGCCTGGTCGTCCTCGACGACGGCGTGGGCCTACCCTCCGACATCGCCGTCGCCGAACTGATGCGTCGACGACAGGCCAACGGCCACATCGGACTTGCCTCCCGACGGATTCGCATCGAGGGAAGCGGTGGCATGTTGTCTTTGTCGAATCATCCCGGCGGCGGAACCGTCGCGATCGTGGAGGTACCGGCTCGCGTGCTGTGAGGCGCGTCGGCCGAGCCGACCGGCGTGTCCCCCGATCGGTGGAGGCACCATTCACCCCACCCATCACCCGGTCAGCGGAATCCCCCGACCACCGATCCCCGGCACAGTAAGTGGTGTCACCAGCACAACCCACCACACCACACCGGAGCCCACCATGAAGACCACCACCCGCATCGCCACCGCCACCCTCGGACTCGCCGCCGCAACCGGAATCGCCCTCGGCGCCGCCGGAGCAGCCCACGCCGGCACCCTCCCCATCACCCACCCCGGCGAACCCACCGTCGCCATGACCATCACCAACCACACCGACAAGCCCGAATACCTCCAAGGCGCCAACGCCGACGGCGGCCAATGGGTCAACGCACCCCAACACATCCTCTACCCCGGCGCCACCGAAACCATCACCGCCACCGCACCCTTCACCAACCACCTCGACGTCAACGCCATCTACCGCATCGGCGCCTTCGGACCCACCGCCAACTACCAACTCACCAACCACCCCCACAACGTCAACACCGCCATGAGCACCATCTGGGGACCCCACGCCCAGAACTACTGGATGAACAACCACATCGACACCGGATACCCCCAGGTCAACGTCGGCTTCGACCAGTGGTGAGGTCGAAAGATGGGCGGTGAGCGACCGACACTCGCTCACCTCCGGTGGAAAGAGACGGGCCCGCGACCGATCACCGGTCGCGGGCCCGCCTGCCGCAGTATCGAACTCACAGATCAGGGAAAGATGTTCTCCAGCGATCCGAATGCTCCGCCGGCACCCGATGCGGCGAAGTTGGTGGTGCAGCCGTTGAACGAGACGTTGTCGACGTTGACCTTGCCGGCCTTCTCGTTGGGCTGGCTGGAGATCCCGTAGTGGTCGACCACTGTGTTGCCACCGGCGGCCTCCACCAGATCATCCAGCGTGGCGTTGGTGCCCTTCTTGATGTCGCCGAGGTCGCGAGTGGCCCACCACTGGTCGGAGTCGGCGGCGTCCTGCTTGCCCGCACCCGCCGGAGCGCTCCAGACGAGTGTGGCGAATCCATCGGCCTGCCCGGTGTTCGCCCCGGTCACGCGAATCTGCCAGTTCGCCTGGCCGTCGGATTTCTCGAAGCTGAGCGGCTTTGTCGCGGCGTCGACCAACTTGAGCTGACCGGCACTGTGGTACGAGGCCTGACGAGGTGTCTGCTCGGTCGTCACGAACTCGAGGGACCCGTCCTGGTCGACAACGTTGGTGGCCGTCACCTTTCCGGCCTGGCCCCGCTCGTCGCCAAAGGTGTTGCCCCACCCCGCGGGGTTGGCTGGAGTAGAAGTCTTGGCACAGTTCGCCTCGGATACCGGGGCGGCGGTGGCCACCGCGGGAGCGATCAGAGCCGCGACCCCGAGGGCCGCGCCAGCTGTGGTCACACGGATGAGATTTCTTCGCACTGGTTCTTTCCTCCCTTTTGTCATTCATTTGTCATTCGGTCCATCGAACTCCCGCAAGCTAACAAAGGGATTTATCAGATACCAGCGCGATTGAAGGTATCTAAATCAGGCACACCTTTACACAGCAAACCTGACCAGCACACACATTGCGCCAGTGGACTATGTCGCATTCGTTTTTCTCGATCCGGAATTCCCGGCTATCTGCCTATTCCGCACCACCCGTTGACCTTGCGCCGAGTTTCGTTGGCTGTGCATACGATTTCGTTGACTGTGCCGGGGTATCCGTTGACTGTGCTGGATATTCGTTGACTGCATTCGGGGTTCGACAGCGGGGTCGAGATCCCCCCCGCCCGAGAGGTCGGTATGCCCCGAATCTGTCGGCCCTACCGGTTCGCCGACGGTCGAGGCACCCGCCCGATCCTGTCACTTCCACCATATGTCGACGCCAGGGGCTTGCCGCAAGGCCCTGGTGGCCGTGCACAATCGCTCGACGACCGATACCCAGGAGGCGATCGATGGCTGACGATGCAGACCACTCAGACATGGCGGACACCCCGGAACGCTTCCGGGTGCACGAGTCCGGGGCCTACTTTCACGGCACCCGAGCCGACCTCCGCGTCGGCGACCACCTGACCCCCGGGCACCACTCGAACTACCGTCGCGAGCACATCTCGAACTACGTCTACATGACGAAGGTGCTCGACGGCGCGGTCCTCGCGGCCGAGATGGCGGTGGGTGACGGTAGCCCCCGGGTCTACATCGTAGAGCCGGAGGACGACGTGCATGACGATCCGAATGTCACCGACAAGAAGTTCCCCGGGAACCCGACCCACTCGTACCGGAGCGCCCGGCCGGTCCGGGTCGTCGGCGAGATGACCGACTGGGTCGGACATCCGCCGGAGTACCTGCAGCAGTTCCGGGCCGGGCTGGAGGCACTGCGACAGCGCGGCGAAGCGGTTCTCTACGACTAGCTGTGGCACCCGTGCAGGTTGTGATCCTGGGCGGCAGTCAGCGGGTGGCGAGGAGCCACACGAGGTGCGCTTCGACGAGGGAGGGTCGGAGCTGCCGCTGGCCGGGTCGCGGTGGTCGGACGTCGATGACGTGGCTGGTTGTCAGCCATGAGCGACGCGCGTCTATCGGATGTGGCGCCTCCGGGCGTGCTTGGTCGCCGGGCCCCCTGCTCCCTGAGGAGCGCCCGGAGCTTGCGGAGGCCGCGTCACGAAGGGTCCGGTGACCGAGCGTGCGAAACCCTCGGGGTGGTTCGCCGTGGATCTCGGCGCGTGTGTCACGTAGGTGTGCGGCGAACCGCCGGGGTATGTCGGGTCGGCGGTTGAGGCGGTCAGGGTTGGGTGGTGCGCCGGGGTCGGCGTTCAATCGCCAGAGGCAGCGGCCTTCGTCGGGTCCGGAACGCACGATGTGGGTGGTGTACTGACCGGGCTGGTCGCCGACCATCCGGTTGTGCCGGGGGCAGGCCGGGGCGAGATCGTCGATGTCGGTGAGTCCGCCTCTGGCCCAGTCTTTCTGGGCGTGGTGGAGTTCGACGTGGGTCGCGGGCTGATCGCAGCCGGGTGCGGAAGAGACTTCGCCGTCGGGGCGTGCGAAGGAGACGAGACGTTGTTCGCGGGTGGCCAGACGCTTGCCGCGCCCGAAATGCAGCGGTACGGCGGTGGCGCCTTTGAACACCGCCAACCACGGCTGGACGTCAGCGGCCATGGCGACGAGGTCGGGGATGGGCAGCAGGGTGCCGGTGGCGGTGGTGGCGAGTCCCGCTTCGCGGATCAGGTCGCCGAGGTCGGCTTTGATGATCAGCTGCACGGGCAGGCCGCGATGGGATTTCCCGAGGAGGCCGTCCTCGAGCACAGCTTTCAGTAGCGCGTTGAGTGCGTCGTGGTTGATCTGGGCGGGCGTGCGGTCGTCACGTTCCGCCGCGGCGGCCAGGAGGTTTGGGTCGGCGTCCTCGAACGAGCCGGTGGGCGAATCGAGGTCGTTGGGGTTGTTCATGCCGGGCTTGGCCCACACCGCGAGCAGCATAGTGATCCGGGCGGCCAACTCGGGGGTGAGGGTGCCGGTGAGTTTGGCGGTGCCGTCGGCGCGTTGCCGGTTGACCCACAGATTCCGACGTCGTTTCCGCTCCGATTCGTCGGCCTGGGTGCCGTCGGGATCGAGGTGGGCCAGCAGCCGCGCACCGAGTTGGGTGATGTCGGCAGGCGTGTGGTCGGCGGCGATCTCGGCCATCTGCCGTTCAGCAGCAACCTTCACGTCGTGCTCGACGGCGTGGGGAATCTGGTCGAGGACGTCGATGACGGCGCGCACATGCGAGGTCCCGACCCGGCCGTCGGCCAACGCCGAAGCAAGGGTGGGATGTTCGGGTGGCAGTGGTTCGCCGGTGTGGGTGAGGTGGGCGGCGGTGGCGTGGCGTTGGTTGTTGCGACGCATCGGATCGGAGACGCGGAGGCGGTGGGTCATGAACGTGGTGATGCTGCGGTACCCGGTGCGATGGGGGAGGTCGCGGTCGGCGATGGTGACAAGTTGACGGTCGCCGGTGTAGGTGAGGCGGGCGATGGCCTTTTCGGTGTCGGCGGCGACCTCGACGAGTTCGGTGTCCGCACAGGAGCCCAGATCGACGGTCTGCAGTTCATCGATCAGCCGGTGCAGCTCGGCGACGAGCTCAACTGCCCGAGACGAAGGCGCGCCATCATCGACGACGTGTGTGGTGTCGGACATGACGGTCACCTCCCCCGAGAACCGTTGCTACGAATGTACGTTCGAGCGTACACGAGAATCGAGGCGCGCGCATCGAAAGATGCTGTCCCACAGTGCCTACGGCGGCCGCACGGCGCGATTGCGTTGTCGGTGCTGTGTGATAAGCGGCCACCGACACGCACATGTCCCGAAGTTGCGTCGACGGGCTCCGGGTTCCACCAGAATCTCTGCATGGGCACCGGAGGGACCGGTCCGTGGTTGAGTCAGAGCGTCGTCGCGATCCCGCCATCGACCGGGATGACGGTCCCGGTGAGATAGCACCCGGCGCGACTGGCGAGGTACACCACCGTCCCGATCATGTCGTCGGCTCGACCGATGCGCCCGAGTGGAGAGGCCGCCGCGACCTCGTCCCCCAGCTCGGCCAGGATCGGCGCCATCATCTTGGACTCGAAAGGTCCAGGCGCAATGGCGTTCACGGTGATGTGGCGCGGACCGAGGTCGCGCGCGAGATGTCTGGTCAGCTGATGGACGGCCGCCTTGCTGGACGAGTACGAATACGACGCGGTGCGCGGCACGCGGATTCCGTCGACACTGCCGATCATGATGACCCGCGACGGATTCTCCGCGGTCGCGGTACGGGTCAGCAACGGCAGCAGTGTCTGGGTGAGTACGAACGGCGTCTGGACGTTGAGTTTCAGAACCCGGTCCCACGCCGAGTCCGGGAACTCCTCGAGGGACGCACCCCAGGTCGCGCCGGCGTTGTTCACCAGGACATCGAGGGCATCGGTCTCCGAGGCCACCTGCTCCGCGAGGGTGCGCGCACCCTCGGGGCTCGATAGATTCGCCTGTAACGCAGTCAGTCCCGCTGCACGCGCCTCGGCGAGCGCATCGTCGTTGCGGCCGGTGATCATCACCCGCGCTCCGCGGTCGTGCAGGCCGTGGGCGATCATCGCCCCGATACCCGACGTGCCGCCGGTGACCAGCACCGTCTTACCACTCACATCGAACAGGTCAGCAGTCATCGTCGTCCTTCGGTGCTCGGTAGCCGGAACGGGCGGTCGTCGCCTCGCGTCGATTCTCGGTCAGCGGCGGGCCGTCTGGTGCCGAATCGCGAATCACCGGCGCAGACCGTCGTCCCTCACAACTCGTCTCGGCAGGACCCTTCGTGACGCGCCCTCCGCAAGCTCCGGGCGCTCCTCAGGGAGCAGGGGTTGTGCGGTTCTTTCGGATTACGGAGCAGGGGCTGAGACCTGCGGTTATGTCGCTCTTCCGGATCAGGGAGCAGGGGTTGTGTCGCTCTTCCGGATCAGGGCGTAGCGCTACCCCGGTTCGGCGAACGCTCAGATCCAGCCCAGGTCACGGGCTTTGATCGCGGCCTCGTACCGGTTGGACGCATTCAGCTTCGACACCGCCGACGACAGGTAGTTACGGGTCGTGCCCGCGGTCAGGTGTGCTCGGCGGGCGATCTCCTCGACCGACGCACCGTCGAGAGCGAACTCCAGGACGTCGGCCTCGCGGGCGGTCAGCAGCGAGTCACCGGTGCTGATGGCTTCGGTGGCGAGCTCCGGGTCGATGTAGCGTCCGCCGGAGTGCACGGTCGCGATCACCTGCGCCAGCGTGGCGGCCGGGGTGGTCTTGGGCAGGAACCCGCGCACGCCGGCGGTCAGCGCTCGCTTCAGATAGCCGGGCCGACCGTGACTGGTGACGATGAGCGTTCCTGCATCAGGCGTGAGTTCGAGGAGCTCGATGGCGGTGTCGATACCGTCCATGCCGGACATCTGCAGATCGATCACCGCGACCGCGGTCGGTTCGCCGGCATCGCGCCGGGCACGCCAGAGCGCGACCAGCTGCTCACCCGAGTCGACGTGAGCGACCACCTCGATGTCGTCTTCGAGGTCGAGCATGGTGGCCATCGCGGTCCGCACCAAGGTCTCGTCATCGGCGAGCAGGACAGGAATCATGTTGGCTCCCAGCGAATCTGTAGTGTGAACAGGCCGTCGGCCCGGCTGGTGCGCAGGCTCGCACCGACCATCTCGAGACGTTCGGCGAGTCCCTGCAGCCCCGATCGTGGACCGCTTGTCGACGAGTCATGCTCAGCCACACCGTCATTCCGCAACGACATGCCCGTTGGGCCGAGGGTGAGCCAGGCCGACGACGCCGACGAGTGTTTGACGATGTTGGTCGTCCCCTCGCGGACCACCCAGGCAGCCACCTCGTGGAACCGGTCTGGCACCTGCGCCGGATCGCCCTCGACCACGAGATCGCATCCCGCCGCCGACAGCAGGGACCGTGTTCCCGCGACCTCGCCGACCAGGTCGATGTCGCGGTAGCCGCGGACCAGTGCTCGCATCTGTTCCATGGATTGCACTGCGAGCACCTTGATCTCGTCGATCTCCACTTCGGCCTTGTCGGTCGACCGCGCCCGCAACAGGGTCCCGGCCAGTTCGCTCTTGACCGCGATCGCCGAGAATCCCCGGCCGACCACATCGTGCAGGTCGCGGGAGAAACGTAATCTCTCCTCCGCCACACGAAGTCGGGCTTCCACCGCCTTGGCCCGCTCCAGGTCGTCGATGACCTGCAGGCCCCAGCGGGTCAGCAGCGTCGTGACCATCAGGAGCGTACCCGTCGCAGCCACCACCCCGGTGATCCCCAGCACCCCACGTGGTGAACCCGCATAGGCGATCCCGGTCACGATGGCGATCGCGCCCAGTAGCCACCACCGGTGCCGGAGAAAAGGAAGTACCGCCATGCCGGCGAGCAGGGCGGTGTACACGCCGACGGGCCGCGCGGTCTCGAGATCCCCCTGTCCGGTGAGTACCCGGGCGAGGACGGCGTAGACGATCCAGACCCCGACCATCAGACCGACCGCGACGCCGAACAGCCACCGTCGTGCCCGCATCGGTGACCAGATCGCGAAATCCGGTTGGGACTCGAGAGCGAGCACGGCGGCGAATCCGGCGACCCACGTCCCGATCATCCCCCACACGGCGGGCGCCGGGACACTCACCGCGACCGCCACACCGACGACGACCAACTGGAGTGTCACCTGGGTGTAGAGCCGGTAGCGCTGCGTATCGGACTGGGCGCGCCACCAGTCGGTTGTCCGGTTCAGCCGCGATCGTCCCACCGGAAGCTCCGCGCGGTCAGTGCGAGCGCCAGAACGGTCCATGCCACCAGTGTCGCAAGTGGCTGGCCGATGTCGCCGAAGGTGCCCGCGAAGTCGGCGGCGGGGACCGACTCCGCCACGGTCGCGCCACGTCCCACGGTTCCGAGCGAGATGAGATCGGAGATCGCGGCGAACGGGGTCCAGGCGGCGATCTCACCGAACCGTTCGGGCAGTACCCCGCGGATCGACGCGAGTCCGACCATCGCCACGACCATCACCGGGAGCGAGGTTATCTGCGCTGCTTCGGCGTTGCGCGTCACGGCGCTCGTCGCGAGTGCGAGCAGGGAGAACAACGCGACCCCGGCGATGAGGGCGATGACGACGAGGACGGGGTTGACCGGGGCCGGGGCGCCGGCCCCGTAGATCACCGCCGCCACGATCACTGTGCCGATCGCCGTGAGGATCGCGCCGGGTACCGCCGGTGCGGCCATGATCTGCCAGTCCGCGGCCTCGCCGGTGCGCAACCGCTTGAGGACCCCCTCGCCTCGCCGCGTGGTGATCATCGACAGCACCGAGTAGTACTGCACGAAGAGCAGGGCGACCAGCGCAAACGTCTCGAGCGTCGTGAATGTCAGTTCGGGTGTGGTTCCTGACTGTCCGCGGGTGAGGAAGAAGGTGGCCAGCGGGACGCCGATCGGAAAGACGATCCCCATAACGACGAGCGTCTTGTTGCGGATGAACTGTCGGAACTCCGCGATCGACAGCGCGGTCAGGGGTCGACGTCTGCGCGTCGGGGCGGTCCGGAAGGTGTCTGCGGTGGTCATGCGGCTGCTCCGTTCGTGAGGGCGAGTTCGGCCGGGTCGTCGGTGCCCGCGGCGATGTCGAGGAAAACCGATTCCAGGGAGGCCGCCCGGGCTTCGAGTCCGCCCAGCGGTACTGCGTTGACGCTTGCCCAGGTGAGCAATTCGTCGAGATGTCCCTGGAGGTCGCGGGTGGAGACCTGCACGCGCGCCGACGCATCCACCTGAGCACCGCGGAATTCCGGCAGCACCAGTCCGGGATGGTCGAATGCGATCCGGGCCGGATGCCGGTCGACGATCTCGCGAAGCGTTCCGCGCCGGGCGATCTCGCCCCGGTGCATGATCGCGATCCGGTCGGCGAGGGCTTCTGCCTCGTCGAGGTAGTGGGTGGTGAGAACCATCGTCACGCCGGACGTCTTGAGGTCGGCGAGCAGTTGCCAGGTGCTGCGGCGGCTCTCGGGGTCGAGGCCGGTCGTCGGCTCGTCGAGGAACAGCAGCCGGGGCCGGCCCAACAATGCGCACGCGAGGTCGACCCGTCGCCGCTCGCCGCCGGAGAGCGCGGCGACGCGGACGTCGGCCCGGTCCGTGAGCCGGACCTTCGAGAGCACGTCGTCGACCGTCGTCGGGTGCGAGCATGTCCCGCGCCACATCTCGAGGGTCTCCGCGACGGTGAGATCGGCGGGGAGACCGCCGGACTGCAGCATCACGCCGATCTGCGGCCGGACCTTCGCCCGTTCACGCCGCGGGTCGAGTCCGAAGACCTCGACCTCGCCGGACGTCGGTGCGACGAGACCTTCCAGAAGGTCGAAGGTCGAGGTCTTGCCCGCCCCGTTGGTACCGAGGAGAGCGAACACCTCCCCCTCCGCGACGTCGAGATCGATGCCACGGACGGCCTCGAATGCTGTTACGCCACTGCCGTAGACGCGGCGCAGCCCACGTGCGCTGATGACAGTGTTCCTGATCGAATCGTTCATGCTCCCACCTTCGCGCCGGAGCAGTGAAGTCGGTAGTGCTGTGCATCATCAGGTTTCGCGATGGATGTCATGGCCGGGCCATGACATCTGTCATGTCCGAGACATGCCGATCCGCATGGGCTTTTGCTGATCGGGCGCACTGTCGTCGACGCCGTTCGACGGTGAGGGTGGAACACATGCGAAACGACACCTCGAAACTCCGCTCGCGACCGCCCCGTCGGCGAGTTCTCGGCGCCGCCCTCGCGCTGTCCTTCGCGGTCGGCGCGTGCTCCGCGCCCACCTTCGGCGAGGGCGATCTGGGCCGGTTCTACCAGCAAGAGCTCGCCTTCGGGCCGTGCGACGACTACCCGTCGACCCAGACCGAAGCCGAGCTCTTCGCCACCGCACCCGCGGCGCAGTGCGCGCGGATGGAGGTGCCACTGGACTACGAGAATCCCGACGGACGCTCCGCACAGATCGCCGTGATGCGGATCCCGGCGCGCGGCGAGTCCGAGGGCTCGCTCGTCCTCAACACCGGGGGACCCGGTGGCGGCAGTACGTCGATGGCCGCCACGCTGGCGACCACCTGGGCCGATCGTCCGGCGACAGAACAGTTCGACCTGGTCGGATTCGATCCGCGCGGGACCGGGGCGTCCGTCCCGGCCGTCGACTGTCTCACCGACGAGCAGCTCGATGCCGGTGAGCTTCCCGGTGCGGTGCCGGCTGCCGAGGGGCGCTGGACCGCGGCGGACACCCGCGCCTCGGTCGAGCGCTGCGCAGAGGGGTCCGGCGGTGACGACGTGCTGTCCCGGCTCGGAACCAGGGATGTCGCCAGGGACATGGACGTACTGCGCGAGGTGGTCGGCGACGACCGCCTGACCTACTTCGGTCAGAGTTATGGGACCCGCCTCGGCGCCGTGTATGCCGAGATGTTCCCCGACAAGGTGCGGGCGATGCTCCTCGACGGCGGCATCGACCCGAGCACGACCTATGCGGACACGCGAACCCACACCTTCGCGAGTATGCAACGGGCCTTCGACGCCATGGCTGCGGACTGCGCGACGCGCGCCGACTGTCCGCTGGGCACGGACCCGAGCCGGGCGACGGAGGTGTTCTCCGGCCTGGTCCGCCCGCTGGTCGAACAGCCCGTTCCCAGCGAGGAGCGCCGGACGCTGGACTTCAACGCCGCGGTCGGCGGAGTGGGCGCCGGCCTCTACGACCCGGCGGCGTGGCCCGCGATCCGGACCGGCCTCACCGAGCTCGCCAACGGTCGCGGCGACGTCCTGCAGCTGCTCAGCGACTCCTTCGGCGGTCGCGACGAGAACGGACGTTGGAGCAATTTCACCGAAGCCAACCACGCGATCAACTGCGCCGACGAGGATCGCCTGTCCCCCGAGGACGCCCGCGCACTACGCGAGCGGATCTGGGAGGCCGCACCGTTCATGGACCCGGGTACCGGATACGACGGCGCACGTGACGGTTGTGAATCCTGGCCGGGCGAGCCGACTCTCGGCGTGCCGTATGCCAGCGACGTGACCGGCCTCCCGGAGACGCTGACGATCTCGATCACCGGTGACCCGAGCACCCCGTACGAGGGCGGCGTCGCGGTGGCAGATGCGCTCGGGGGTTCGTTGCTCACCGTCGAGGGCACGCAGCACACGGTGGCGGCTGCCGGTACGAACGACTGCGTCAACACCGCGGTGGACGCCTACCTGCTCGATCTGACGCCACCCGCACCCGGCGCGCGATGCACCTTGTGACGGGTCGCCCCGACCGGGAAGGATCGGGCCGGTACCGGTCGCACACTCATCACAGATCATGGAGCACCCGATGGACACCACACCGCTGATCGTCGAAGACCTGCTGCTGATGCTGCTCGACGACGAGTCCGGCGCGATCGCCGGCGAGGGCACCCTGTTCTACACGCTGGGCGGAGCCGTCCTCGTCGAACTCGGACTCCGCGGGGCCGTGGAGATCGACGACGCCGGCGGCGGACTCACCGGTGCCCGGATCACGGCCGTGCCAGGAGCCGAGCCGTCCGACCCGCTGCTGGCCGGCGCGTACGGGACGATCGCTGAGCGGCCGCGTGGCGTGCAGGCGCTGCTCCCCATGATCGGCGCAGATCTCCGCGGCACGGTCCTCGACCGGCTTGAGGAACGCGGCCTCATCCGGCAGGAGCGGCGAAAGATGTTGGGACTGTTCCCGACAACCCGCCTACTGCCGGTCGACACCGGTTACGAGAAGGCACTCCAGGACCGTGTCCGTGCGGTACTCGTCGACTGCGTCGACCCCGACGCGCGTACTGCTGCGGTGGCCGCCCTGCTGTCGGCCAGCGGCGTGCTGTCACACCTACACCCGACGATCCGCTGGTCCGGCGACGTGTATCGCCGAGGCAAGGAACTCGAGAAGGGGAACTGGGGCGCCGAGGCGGTGAACACAGCGGTCGTGCGGACGGCAGCGGCCATCGCCGCATCATCCGTCGCGGTCACGGTGACCGTTGTCGGCACCAACTGACGGGGCGATGTCGCAGGCTCGGAAAACGACCCCGGAGAATCGGACAGACGACGTAGAGCCGGCGTCGGCCCGCTCTGGGGCGGTTTTCGGCGTGTGGGCGGCGCCGTGTTCACCGATACCCCGACGTACGAGAAGTCATCGTCGTCGGTACTTCGGTGCTCGTTTCTCCAGGAATGCGGCGGTCGCCTCGCCCCGATCTTCGGTCATCGCCGTGATCATCTGCTGGCGGTTCTCGAACTCCACGGTGGCACTGAAAGAATCGGACTCCACCGCGGCCCACATCCCGACCTTGGTGAGCTCCACCGACAGCGGCGGATTGGCCAGGATCGCGTGAGCCGTCGAGTGCGCCCGCTCGAGCAGTTCCTCCGGTTCGGCCAGATCGACGAGTAGTCCGTACCGCTCGGCCTCGACGGCCGTGAACTTCCGGCCCGTCAGCATCAGTTCATGGGCCCGGCCCGTCCCGACGAGGCGCGGAAGCAACCACGACACACCGATGTCGCAGGCGGAGAAGCCCGCCCGGATGAACCCGACCGCGTAGACGCTCGACGTGGACCCGATGCGGATGTCGCTCGCGCACACCAACGCGAGACCACCACCGGCGGCGGGCCCGTTGACCGCCGCGATGACCGGTTGGCGCAGACCGTGTAGCCGGCGTGCGAGACCGGCGATGTCCTGCTGGCGCTCGAGCATCGGGATCACCCCGCGCCGGTCGGCGGCGGAATCATCGTCTCCGTAACCGTTCAGGTCGAGACCTGCGCAGAAGGCGCGGCCCGCCCCGGTCAGGATCACGATCCGGCATCCGGGGTCCTGGTCGACGGCGTCGAGGGCGGTTGTCAGTTCCCCGACCAGATCGGCGTTCAAGGCATTCAGCGCATCCGGGCGATTGAGAGTGAGCGTCGTGATCTCACCGTCGCGCTCGACGAGGACCGCCGGCATCAGAACGGGCCCCGATCACCGCGGCACTGCATGTGTTCCATGACCTGTTGGTACCACCGCCGGGTTCCGATCCGTGGCATCTCCGCGCGGGCCGTCGTCGAAAACGACCCGGAAACCACCCCAAGGAAGTCGACCGACGACCTAGATATCGTCCCCGGCGGCCTCCCCAGGGGCGGTTCTCAGCGCGAGGGCAGAGTCGTCACCGATACCCGGCCGCACGAAGGGCAGCCATCAGGTCCGAGCGGGATCCGGCGTCGAGCCTGCGTCGGATCCGGGCGACGTGGTGTTCGACGGTCTTCGCCGAGATGTACAGTCGCTCACCGATCTCCCGGTAGGTGAAGCCCTGGAGTAGTTCGTGGGCGACCTCTGCCTCGCGTTCGGTGAGCGGTCCACCGATCGGCGGGGTGCGACGCCGTTCCTCATCGGCCGAGCGGGCGGTGTCCAGGAGGCCGGCCGCGGCCGATGGATCATCGGCGCGCAGCGCGGCCATCCCTGCCAACCGATCTGCCTCCCAGTGCAATCCGACACTCCGCAACGCGTCGACCGCCGCCGCGACCTCAACCGCGGTGGCGGCGACAGCCTCGGAGTCATCGGGTGTCAGCGACACCCAGACGCGGGCGGCGACGGCGAGCGAGCGGGCCGTCCGGTTCTCCGCCGCTGCGAGGTCGAGACGAGCCAACCGGTGCGCCATGGCGGTGTCGTCATGCGCGGTGGCCGCTGCCTGCACGCCGGCGAAGTCCCAGAACTGTGTCCATGCCGGGGGATCCTCCAGACGGGCGAGCAACCGGTCGGCGGTGTCCACGTGTCGATCGACCGCCGACAACTGGCCCACACTCGCTGCGGCGATCCAGAACTCGCCGAACGCCCGCAGCAGAAAGAGGTCCACCTCGGTGCCGGCGAGCAGCGACACCCCGTGCTGCCACGCCGCGGTCAGTGCAGCAGCGTCGCCTCGGCGTCGGGCGAGTCCGAGTCGAATCGCCTGCCATCGAAGACGTTCGGGCACAGGAACCGGATCATCCGACGGGATCAGGCGCGCCGTCATCTCGAGATCGCCGACGGCCAAGGCGATCTCGGCGTCGATCAGAGCGCGCCCGGACTCGGGGGCCACCGACCTGATCGTCTGTGCCCCGACGATGTCACCGTGATTCAGCGCCACCGCGGTGGCCGCCTGCAGAATCCGGCCCGCATACGGACCCCGGGACCCCGCACCCCCGGCCGAGAGCCCCCGGATCACGGCGTCGACCGCGTCGTCGCCGGTGGGCGCGTCGTCCGCATCGCCGAGGGTGGCCAGCAGCCCACGGGTCACCAGCGACCGTGCGGCCCTGCTTGCGACCGGCGCGCGGCCTCGATCCGCCGCGGCGATGGCGGTGACCGCCGCGCGATCACCGACGGCGAGCAGGGCCACCGCGGCCGGGAGCGATTGCACCCCGGACGAACTCGAGCCGACCCACCGGTGGAGGTCGGCGGCATGCGACGCCAGTCCGCGATGCGCGGCGACGGTGGCGGCGAGCTCCACCCACTCCGCGACCCCGGGGTCGGCCGGACCGGCCGTCTCCAACCGCTGATCGGCCGCGTCGCCCGCGCCATCGAGGTCACCGGACGCCAGTGCTCGTTGCGCCATCAGCAACCGGACGTCATCGCGTCCCGGCGCCACCCGGTCGGCGGCCCGGAGGAGCACCGCCGCCCGCGCCCCGGTGGCGTCGGTGGCGCCGGCCAGCAACGCGTCGACGATGCGTGGGTCGTCGACACCGGCCTCGGCGGCCAGCAGCGCGGTGTCCGGGGTGAGTTCGGCCGCGCGCAGTGCGGCGACGACGGATCTGTGGCGGAGCTCGCCGATCCGTCGATCCCCCAGCACATCTCGCAACGGCCCGGCGGCGGCCGACACGAAGACGTCCGAGCCGCGCAACAGGCCGCAGCCCCGTGCCCGGTCGAGAGCCCCGGCCGCGGCAGCCCGGTCGACTCCGGCCGCGTCGGCCAGGCTGTCGGGGTCGAGGGGCGCCCGGACCGAGGCGAGGGCGAGCACGGCGAGCGTCAGCGGATCGAGCCCGCGCAACAATCGGTGATGCCAGTCGCGGGCCACCCGTTCGACGATCGCGATCACGTCGGCGGACGGTTCGTCGGCGGTGTTCCCGACGCCGAGTCCGGCATTCCGGATCGCCTCGAGTGCGCTGTCGACGAGCACCGGGGCACCACCACAGCGTCGGCGGATCTGCGATGCCGTGGTCGGGTCGAGCGTCAGACCCGTGCGCGTCGCGCGGGTCAGGACGTCTGCGGTGCCCAGAGCCTCGAGTTCGAGGACGGCACCGTATGGCCGGGAGCGGTCCCGGAGCACGCGGACGCTCGGGTCCAGTTCCCTCGGTTCGGTCGTGGCGATCAACCCGATCGTCCCGGCGTCGAGCATCCCCAGGGCGGTCTCGATCACGGGCCCGGGCCACAAGTGCATGTCGTCGGCGAGGACGAACACCGGGCCGGTCTCGCTGCCCGTGGGCAGCCCGACACTCACCGGGACACCCCGCTGTCGCAGTTGTTCCCGGACGCCGCCCAGCAGCGTCGACCGTCCACTTCCGGGGGTTCCGACGACCACGGCGCACAGCGGATGGCCGCCGTGCGCGCGGTCGACGACGCCCGAGATCCACGACGAGATACGCGACGCAGCGGGTGACAGGTCGCCGATCATCGAGACCGGTGTCGTCGGCGTCATCGCACAGACCAGGGGTGGCCGGGAGTCACCGGGCTCAGCAGTCGACGCCGATGACGCCGGTGACGCCGCAGACGATCTGGCCGGTGCCGTCGAGGACCCGACCGGGCGCTTCCAGGACCCCGCCCGGGGTGACTCCGCCACCGCCGGAGCCGCCACCGGTGCCCGGATCGGGGACTTCCGGTTCTGGCTGGCTGGGCACCGACGGGGTGCCGGGTGCCGACGGGACCGACGGCGCCGCCGGAGCCGGTGCCGGCGCGGGTGCGGGTGCCGTCCGGCCAGGGGTGGTTCCGGGGGCGGGCGCTCCACCCGTCGGTGTGTTGGTCGCGGCGCGTCCGGGTGTGCCGGTTCCGGTGCCGGGAGCCCGGGTGCCCGCACCGGTCACCGGCGCGGCCGAGGTTCCCGGACGCGCACCCGCCACCGTGGTACCCGGACCGCCCGCGGGATTCTGGGACGAGGTCGCCGTCGTCGTGGCCGCTCCCGCGGGTGGGGGCGTGGACTCCCCGACCGAGCCGACGAGTCCGGTGCCGACGGAGAGTCCGGTTGCCGTCACGAGCGCCAGGGCGGCGGCGCCGAGCGTGATCAGCGTGCCGCGCTTGCGCCGCGACAGCCGCGGAGCGGGTTCGGTCACCGGAGTGCTCGGCGCCGGGACGATCTCGCGGAGCGGGCGCTCGTCGGGCAAGGCCGAGACGACGGCAGTGGTGGAGGCGGCGGGCGCGATCGCCGACCGGTGCGCGGCGAGTGCGGCGCCGGCCATCAGTGCGCCACCGGCCGCCGAGGCGGACGCCGGGTCCGGGTCGCCGACGACCGGCAGGCGCAGGGTCGAGGACAGCATCTCGGTGACGAGCGGGATCGCGGCACCGCCACCACCGAGGAGCACCGCGGTCGCACCGGCCGGATTCAACCCTGTCGCGGCCGCCTCGGAGGAGTCGAGGCCGACCGCCGAGGCCGTGAGCGCTTCACGAACCAGCGCAACCGATTCCAGAATCGGGGCGCGGAGCAGATCCTCGATGTCGTCCCGGACCAGCCGCGCCTCGGTGCGGACGTCTCCGACCCGCACGTCGACGACGGTGTCGGTGTCGACCGACAGACACTCCTTGGCCCGTCGACAGTCGCCACGCAGCCGGTTCACGTCGTCGAGGATCGCGCCGCTGCGCTGCGGGTCGGCAAGGCCCGAGTCGACCTCGGCGTCGGCACCGGTGACCCGGAGCGTGTGCGCCAGCACCAGGCGGTCGAACTCGTTGCCGCTCACCGTCTCCAGCCGCACCGGGCGGCCCACCGGAGCCGCGTCGGAGCCGGTGGTCAGGACGGAGACGGTGACGCCGGTCGCGCCGAGATCACAGACGACGACGGTGCCGTCGCCGAAGGCGCCCTCGGCATGCTCGGCCGCGGCCAAGGTGGCGCGCGATTCGGGAACCCAGGTCGTCGACTCCGCCGGCACCGCGTCGGGGTGGGCCGCGAGCGCTGTCCTGGCCTCGTCGACGGCCTGATCGGTCCAGTTGTCGGGAAACACGACACTCAGGTGCGCGTCGTCGAACCGTGACGAGTCCGTCCCGAGGTTGAGCCGGGCGAGCAGCGCTGTGACCGCGTCCGCGTAGATCTCGGCGGCCGCGATCGTGTGCCCGTGGTCGTCGAGCATCGGTACCGGGTCGCCGACCCGGGCGACGAAGTCGTCGGCATCCACCAGAGCGGAGGTCTCGACCGAGACCGCACCCTCCCAGGAATGTTCCGAGGCAGCTACCGCGACGCTGTTCGCGGTCCCGATCTTCACACCGATCCCGATGGCCATGACGGTCACTCCTGTTCGCACCTGCAGACGGTGGTCGGTGACGGTCCCTCATCTCGAGCACACCGTCGATGTCACGTGCCCCGGCCCCGGCGGTGCACGTCACCCAGTGTGTCGCGCACTGATGCCCAGGTGTTAGCCCTTCGGCGGAGATTAGGGGGAAAGTCCCGACACCCCTATACGTGGGATGCGACGAGCCGGCCCCCGGCCGAATCCCCGGGGGCGCCGGCCCACCCCCCTCCTCGACAGGACTGGGGATTTACCCCGATGTCGTCCGGCGCCGGAGTCCATACGGTCGAACTCGACACGGGATCGAACTCCGATCTCCCCGACGCAAGGAACGACGCCATGCCGAGCAACGCGGTACTCGACTTCATCCTCGGTCTGCTTCGCGACGAGGAATCCTTCAACGCCTACTGCGGCAACCCCCAGGCCGCGATCGACCGCGCCGGTCTCACCGGCGTCACCCCGGCCGATGTCTCCGCGGCAGCACCGCTGGTGGCGGATGCCGGCCTGGCCGCCGGGGCCGGCGGCGGACTCGGCGCGATCATCGGCGCCGGCGGTGGCGCCGTCGGTGGGGCCGTGGGCGGCGCAGTCGGCGGGGGTGTGGTCGGCGGCGGTGGCGTCGGCCTGGGCGGTCTGAACCTCGGCGACATCAACCTCGGCGGCGGGAACGTCGCCCTGGGCGACGTGAACTTCGGCGGAATCGGTGGAATCGATCTGGGCGGCTTCGGCGTGGGCGGACTCGACCTCGGTGGAATCGATCTGGGTGGAATCGATCTGGGCGACATCGACTTCGGTGGTCTCCTCGGCGGCATCGGGCTGGGTGACATCGACCTCTCCGGTCTGTCGCTGGCCGATCTCGATCTCGGCGGCATCGCCTTCGGTGACCTCGACCTGGCCGGACAGCTGGCCGTTGCACTCGGCGCGGCGCTGTCCGCCGGTGTGGGTGCCGGCGGCGCGGTCGCAGCGCAGTTCGGTGCGGCACTGGGTGCAGCGCTCGACACCGTCGTCGACGGTGGGATCGAGATCGCCGCAGGCATCGGGCCGGTCATCGCCGGGTCGCTGGCCGGCGCGATCGGTGCCGAAGGCGCGCTGGTCGCTCAACTCGGGGCTTCGCTCGATGCACTCCTCGCCGCCGGCGCCGACCTCGGACTCGGCCTCGGTGGCGGTCTCGCCGCGCAGCTGTCCGCCGCACTCGGTGCGGGCGGCGAGCTCGCCGGTTCCTTCGGTGCGACCCTGGGTGGTCTCCTCGGTGCGACGATCGGTGCGGGCGGCGCGCTCGGCGCCGACCTCGCGGCCGCACTCGACGCCGGTCTCGGTGCGGGCGGTGCCATCTCGGCGGTCCTCACCGGCGCCCTCGGCCTGGGCGCCGAACTGTCCGGCGATCTGACCGCCGCACTCACCTCCACTCTCGACGTCGCCGGCGACCTCTCCGCGACGCTGTCGGGTCTGCTCGACGCGCAGGCCATCGCCGATCTGTCCGGCGAACTGGGCGCCACCCTCAGCGGCGCCCTCAGCTCCACCCTGGCCGCGGGCGGTACGGCCGCCGCGTCGCTCGGCACCGCACTGGGCGTGGCCCTGACCTCGACGGCAGCCGCGACCGGTGGCCTCGTCCTGACCGGCGCAGCCGGTGCGAACGCCGTCCTCGGCGGCGCCCTGACCGCCGCACTCGGTGTCGGCGGCGGCGCTCAGGCCGGACTCGCCGCGGCACTCGAATCCGTCCTCGAAGCCGGCGGGATCGTCGACGTCGAGGCCCTGCTCGAGGCAGGTGGCGATCTCGGTACCACTCTGGCCGGAGCCCTGTCCGCCGGCCTCGAGGTCGGCGGTGAGGCCGCAGCCGGTCTCGGCGCGGCCTTGGGCGGCACGCTCGCCGCGGCACTCGAAGGTGGTCTCGCGGCCGACCTCACCGCCGGACTCGGTGGCGCACTCGACGCCGGACTCGGTCTCGGTGGCGCACTCGAAGCCGGGGTCGGCGGGGCACTCGACGCGGGTCTGGGCCTCGGTGCCGGACTCGGCGCCGGTCTCGGTGGCGCCGTCGAAGGCGCCCTCGGCGGCGGGCTCGGGGTCGTGGGCGGGCTCGGCACCGAACTCGGCGCCGCGCTCAACGGACTGCTGTCGGCCGGCGCCGGCCTCGACACCGCACTGAGCACCGTGCTCACCGGCGTCCTGGGTGCCGCCGCGGGCGCCGATCTGGGAGCCGCGCTGGGTGGCGCACTCGAACTGGGCGGCGTCCTCGGTGCCGACCTCACGGGTCTGCTCGAGGGCGGCCTGGCCACCGATCTCGCCGCGCAACTGGGTGCGATCGTCGGCGGAGGCGGTGACCTCGCAGCCGGACTCGGCGCCACCCTGGGCGGCGTGCTGGGCGCGACCACCGGCATCGAGGGCATCCTCGACGCCGCGGCCGGTGCCGGACTGAACCTCGGCGAACTGCTCGCTGCGGACCTCGGCGGCGCACTCGGCGTCGACGGCGCACTGATCGCCCAGCTCGGCGGCGCGCTGGACGCCGCACTCGACGCCGGCGCAGGACTCGGCCTGGTGACCGAGACCGCGGCCGACCTCGGCGGAACCCTCGAGACCGTGCTGGCTGCCGGCGGCGATGTCGGCGCCGACCTGGGCGCGTCCCTCGGCGCTGTCCTCGGGACCGCGCTGAGTGGAGAGCTCGGCGGTTCGCTGGCCGGCCAGCTGGCAGGCGGAGCCGAACTCCCCGCGGCCCTCAGCACCGTACTCAGCACCGCGCTCGACGTGGACCTGTCGGCCACCGACGGCCTCGTTGCCACCCTCGACTCCACCCTGGAGGCGACAGGTGGTCTCGGCGGGGCGCTGACCGGCGAACTCGAGGCGATCATCAACCCGAGCCTCATTCTCTCCCCCGAGGGCACCATCACCGTCGGCGGACCGATCCTGGTCACCGAGGGGCTCGGCGGCACGGTCGTCGACGGCCTCACCGGCAACCTGGGCGCCGGCACACTGGCCGGCCTGGGCACCGTGGCCGAGACCGGCACGGACCTGGTGGCCGGAGTGGACAGCACCCTGCAGGGCGGCCTCGGCGGCACCCTGGAGACCGGACTCGCCGGGCTGGGCGCCGGGAGCGGAGCGAGCGGGCTCGATCTCATGGGCGCCGGGAGCGGAGCGAGCGGGCTCGATTCAATCGGCGACGCCGCACTGGGGGCCACCGCCGGTCCGGTGCTCGACGGTGCGCTGGGTCTCGACACCGGCACCGGCCTCGGCGGCGGCCTGGGTGGAGACCTGGGTCTGGGCGGGGACCTGGGCCTGGGTGGCGCGCTCGACACCGAGCTGCCCGCGGATGTCACTGCCGACCTGACCACCGCGATCTCCGGCGCCGCCGGCGGTGCGGCAGACGTGGCCGGCGCGACCGCGGGCTCGCTCGAAACCGGGGTCGGCGGAACCCTCGACACGACTGTCGGCGGAACCCTCGACACGACGACGGACGTCGTCGGTGGCGTGACCGGCGGACTGACCGGTGGCGCGGTCGCCGGTGGCGGCGTCGGAGCAGGTGGCGAGGCCGACAGCGGTCTGGACCTGGGTGGCGCGGCCGACACCGGTGCCGGACTCGGCGGCGCACTCGACACGACCGTCGGCGGCGTGGCCGACACGACCGCCGGCCTCACCGGCGGATTGACCGGGGGCCTCACCGGCGGATTGACCGGGGGCCTGACCGGTGGCCTCGGTGGCGACACAGACACCGGGATCGGCGTCGACACCCCGGACGCCGGACCCGAGGCCGACTGACCCATCCAGGTCGGCAACCCGCCCCGGGACCGCTCACCGATCCAGCAACCCTGGACGTGGGCAGGTCCCGGGGCGGTCCTCGTCCGATGCCGACCGGACACGCCGACTCACCGCTACCGTGAGGACACCATGACCACTCCACCCGCCGAACCACCTCGGGTCGGCCGGCACGCCGCCGACCGGGACGCACCCGAACCCGACCCGGTCCCGGCACCGCCGACCCCGACACCGCGGACGCCGACACCACCGACCCCGACACCACCGTCCGCGGTCACGCCGGCGCGATCAGCCCCCACCGCAACGACCCAGTCGCCCAGCACCATCGGCGAATTGCTGTCGACGATGTCGGACGTGGCCCGGGAGGCCGGTCGCAACGATCTCGTCAGCCGACTCGACGGCGCACGCACCCGGATCACCGACCCCCGGCTGCGGATCGTCGTGGTGGGTCAGCTGAAGCAGGGCAAGAGCTCTTTCGTCAACGCGCTGCTCAACCTCGACGTGTGCTCGGTCGGCGACGACGAGACGACCGCGGTGCCGACCGTCATCTCGCACGCCGCGCAACCGTCGGCCCATCTGATCGTCGACGGCCCGGCCACCGACAGCCGCATCCCGGTGCCGATCGAGGCGATCGCCGGCATCACCCCCGACTCCCCGCTCGCCGGTGGCCGCGAAGTACTGCGTCTCGAGATCGAGGCACCCGGCCCGTTGCTCGCCGACGGCCTCGTCCTCGTCGACACCCCCGGCGTCGGCGGTCACGGACATCCCTATGCCGCAGCAACATTGGGTATGGTCGCAGCGGCCGACGCAGTGCTCGTCATATCCGATGCCAGCCAGGAGTTCACCGCACCGGAGATGGCGTTCCTCCAGCAGGTGGCCGGTCTGTGCCCGACGCTGGCGTGCCTGGTCACGAAGACCGACCTGTATCCGCACTGGCGGGCCATCGTCGACGCCGACCGGTCGCATCTGCAGACCGCGGGCCTCGACATCCCGCTGCTGCCGGTGTCGTCGGTACTCCGTTCCCACGCACTGCGTCTCGGTGACGAGAAACTGAACGCGGAGGCCGGGTTCCTCGATCTGTACCGCTATCTGCGCGAGCGCGTGGTGGCCACCGCGCGACAGGCGACGCGAGCCACCGTCGCCACCGATCTACGAGTCGTCAGTGAGCATCTCGCGCTCACCCTGGGCAGCGAACTCGCCGCCCTGCGTGACCCCGAGACCGCCGGCCGCGCCGTCGGGGCACTCCGGGAAGCCAAGTCCGACGCCGAGGCCATGCGCCGACAGTCCGCGCAATGGCAGCAGACGCTGGCCGATGGGATCGCCGATCTCGCCGCCGACATCGACCACGACCTGCGGGACCGTCTGCGTGCGGTGACCCGGGAGGCCGAGCGGGCGATCGACGAGGGCGACCCGGGGGTCGACTGGGAGCAGTTGAGCGAGTGGTTGGCCGACCAGACCGCGGCGGTGATCGGCGACAACTTCGTCTGGGCGCACGAGCGTTCGGTGTGGCTCGCCGAACGGGTCGCCGACCACTTCGCGGCCGCCGGCCAGAACTCGCTCCCCGACATCGACGTCGCGGATCTCACCGGCGTTCTCGACTCGGTTGCCGAACTCGCCGAACTCGACAGCGGCCGAGTCGGTGTCGCCCAGAAACTGCTGATCGGGATGCGCGGCTCCTACGGCGGCGTGCTGATGTTCGGCCTCATCTCGACGATGGTCGGCATGGCTCTCATCAACCCGGTGTCCGTCGGCGCCGGACTGTTGCTGGGTACCAAGGCCTATCGGGATGACAAGGAGGCCAAGGTCCTCGAGCGTCGCGCGAAGGCGAAGGTCGCCGTACGCGCCTTCACCGACGACGTCAGCTTCCAGGTCGGCAAGGAGTCCCGCGACCGGCTACGGGTGATCCAGCGAGTCCTCCGTGACCATTTCACCTCGGTCGCCGAACAGACCGCGCGCTCGATCTCGGAATCCCTCAGTGCTGCACAGTCCGCCGCGACCCTCGCGGACTCGGAACGATCCGGACGGGTTGCCGAACTCGAATCGCGGCTCCATGCGGTCGCCGCCCTGCGCAGAGCGGCCGACCATCTCGATCCCGACGACACCGCCGCGGAGCTTCCCCACCGATGACCGACATCGCCCGTGTCCGAGGGCTTCTCGAGGCCACCCGCGCCGCGCTCGCCGACGACCCGCATGCACAGGCCGAGCTCGACGTGTGCGCCCACCGGTTGTATCAGCCGGTGCGGATCGCGCTGGCCGGTTCGCTCAAGGCAGGCAAGTCGACGCTGCTCAATGCCCTTGTCGGGCAAGACATCGCCCCTACCGACGCCACCGAGTGCACACGCGTGGTCACCTGGTACCGCAACGGACGGTCCCCGTCGGTCACCGCGCACGTCGACGACGGCCGCGCGGTCGGCATCCCGGTCACCCGCATCGACGGCCGGTTGGGCTTCGACTTCGGGCGCCTGACCGCCGACCGCGTCGACCGCCTGGACGTCGAATGGCCTGCGCGGGCGCTGCAGTCGACGACCATCGTCGACACCCCGGGCACGGCCTCGCTCTCGACGGAGCTGTCCGCGTCCACACTCGCGCTCCTCACCCCCGACGACGGCCTGTCCGGCGTCGACGCCGTCGTCTACCTGCTGCGTTCCCTGACCGCCACCGACACGACGATGCTGCGCCGCATCGGTTCGGCCATCGGCGGATCGTCGGGTCCCCTGGGCGTGATCGGTGTGGTCTCCCGCGCCGACGAGCTCGGCGCCGGCCGGATGGACGCGATGATCTCGGCACATCAGATCGCCGGGCGGTTCGCCGGCGAACTCGAACGCACCGGGCTCTGCCAGGCGGTCGTGCCGGTCGCGGGACTCCTGGCGCTCGCCGCCCGGACGATGCGGGAGGTCGAGTTCCGCGCGCTGGCAGAGCTGGCCGCGACCCCGGGTCCCGATCTCGAGGCGGCACTGCTCACCATGGACCGGTTCTCGCGCCCCGACATCCTGCCTGCCATCCCGGCCGATCTGCGCCGTTCGCTGGCCGAACGCCTCGGCGCCTTCGGCATCCGCATGGCGGTCACGCTCATCCGGTTCGGCGCCACCTCGTCGTCGGCGCTGGCCGCCGAACTCGTCGAGCGCAGCGGGCTCTCGGAATTGAGTGCCATCATCGACACCCAGTTCGGCCAGCGCGCCGACCAGCTCAAATCCCATTCCGCACTGGTGACGATGGATCACCTTCTCGCCGCCTCACCGTCGGCGGGAGCGCGCGACGTCCGGGCCTCGGTCCGTCGGGAGCTCGCGGACGTGCACGGCTTCCGTGAACTGCGTCTGCTCGGCACCATCCGGGCCGGCGGCGTCGATCTTCCCCCGGATCAGGCGGCCGAGATCACCCGACTCATCGGCGGATCGGGCATCGATCCCGCGGTCCGCCTCGGGCTGCCACCGACCGCGGACCTGTATGCGTTGCGCGACGCGGCCATCGAGGCCGCGCGTGTCTGGCGGGCGCGTGCCGGCCATCCGCTCCTCGGTCCGGCGTCGGCGTCGGCATGTCAGGTCGCGGTTCGCAGCGCCGAGGGCATCGTCGCGCAACTCGACGCGGTGGTCCGGACCGGCGACGTCGAGGGCTTCAGCGCAGGGAGGCCGTGACCGACCGGGTGTAGGCGATCCCGGTGGCGATGACCGCGACGAGGGCGGCGGTCGCCGGAAGCCACTGTGCGACAACCGGCATGCCGATATCGGCCAGGGCGGTCGCGGACGGACTGACGGTGAGATGGAACGCCACGGCGCCGGCGACAGCCGCCGCGGCACCGATCGTCAGGATGGTGCGACCGGACCGTCGGCTGTCCCAGAGTCGGGCTGATCCCCACAGACCCAGGACCACCACGACCACGGCGATGACCGCGCCGACCATCAGTGAGATGTCCACGGCACGTGCGGCGTCGGTTCCGCTCTCCGGGTGGGCCCGCACGAGATCGGCGGCAAGGGTGGACCGAATGTCGTTGAGGGACAGGAGTGTCAGTCCCACGGTCACGATGACGAGGGCGACCGACACCAGCCAGCCGACGATCACGTACCGGACGGCCGCGGCACGTCCGGCCGGCCGTTGCGGACGCATCGGCGTGACGGCGACGCGTGGGCGGGGCGGTGGGGAGCCGTCGGCGTTCGACATCCCTCGATGGTAGTTGCCCCGACGACTCCCACCCGTCGAACTCGGCGCATCCTCGTGTCCGGGTCCGCATGTCCCCCGATCGGTGGATGCAGCGTTCACCCCCACCATCACCCGGTCAGCGGAAACCACCACACCCACATCCCGAGGAAAGTCAGTGGTGTCACCACAACAACCCCCACACCACACCGGGAGCACACCATGAAGACCACCACCCGCATCGCCACCGCCACCCTCGGACTCGCCGCCGCAACCGGCATCGCCCTCGGCGCCGCCGGAGCAGCCCACGCCGGCACCCTCCCCATCACCCGCCCCGGCGAACCCACCGTCGCCATGACCATCACCAACCACACCGACAAGCCCGAATACCTCCAAGGCGCCAACGCCGACGGCGGCCAATGGGTCAACGCACCCCAACACATCCTCTACCCCGGCGCCACCGAAACCATCACCGCCACCGCACCCTTCACCAACCACCTCGACGTCAACGCCATCTACCGCATCGGCGCCTTCGGCCCCACCGCCAACTACCAACTCACCAACCACCCCCACAACGTCAACACCGCCATGAGCACCATCTGGGGACCCCACGCCCAGAACTACTGGATGAACAACCACATCGACACCGGATACCCCCAGGTCAACGTCGGCTTCGACCAGTGGTGAACCAGCCCGGACAGACACAGAATGCGTCGTCCGTATCGGATTTCGATACGGACGACGCATTCTGTGTGGGGTCGAGCTCAGGGGCCGGCGGTGGCCCCCGTCAGCGGCGGCGACGCCTCCAGGATCTCGTTCTCCTCATCAGTGAAAGTTCGTGCACGCGAGAGGAACCGGACGCCTTCCGGCGCCTCGAGACTGAATCCGGCGCCACGACCCTTCACGACGTCGAGGATCAGCTGGGTGTGCTTCCACAGCTCGAACTGGTCACCGTTGATCCAGACCCGTACAGCCGGAATGGGTTCGGGGAGTTCGATCTCGCCGACCAGCACATCCCGCTGGCCCACTCGATACTCCCCGACCGGGTAACACATCGGGGCCGAGCCGTCACAGCACCCACCGGACTGGTGGATCATGAGGCCGCCGTGCAGCTCCGACAACTTGGTCAGGAGCTGCACGGCGGAGTCTGTGGCGACCACGCGATCAGGAACACTCTGCTCGGCGGTCATCGTCAATCACCTCTCATCTGCTCCCTGAGGTGCGAGGAGCGCTAGCGACGAGCCTCGAAGGGTCAGAAGAAACCCTTGGCGCTCTGAGCGTAACCGACCAGGAGGTTCTTGGTCTGCTGGTAGTGCTCGAGCATCATGAGGTGGTTCTCGCGACCGATACCGGACTGCTTGTACCCGCCGAAGGCGGCGTGCGCCGGGTAGTCGTGGTAGGTGTTCGTCCACACCCGGCCGGCCTGGATCTCGCGGCCCGCCCGGTAGGCGGTCGCACCGTCACGGCTCCACACGCCGGCGCCGAGCCCGTAGAGCGTGTCGTTGGCGATGTGCATGGCGTCGGCGAAGTCCTTGAAGGTGGTGACCGCGAGGACCGGGCCGAAGATCTCTTCCTGGAAGATGCGCATCTTGTTGTTGCCCTGGAAGACAGTCGGTTTGATGTAGAAGCCGCCGGCCAGATCGCCGTCGAGTTCGGCTGCCTCGCCGCCGATCAGCACCTCGGCGCCCTCGTCCTTGCCGATGGCGAGGTAGGAGGAGATCTTCTCGAACTGATCGTTGGAGGCCTGCGCGCCCATCATCGTGTCGGTGTCGAGGGGGTTGCCCTGCTTGATCTTTCCGACGCGGTCGACGGCCTTGGCGATGAACTCGTCGTAGATGTCCTGCTGGATGAGCGCGCGGCTGGGGCAGGTGCACACCTCGCCCTGGTTGAGCGCGAACATCGAGAAGCCTTCCAGCGCACGGTCGAGGAACCCGTCGTCGGCGGACATCACGTCGTTGAAGAAGATGTTCGGGCTCTTGCCGCCCAGCTCGAGGGTGACCGGGATCAGGTTCTCCGAGGCGTACTGCATGATGAGCCGGCCGGTGGTGGTCTCACCGGTGAACGCGATCTTGCGGATACGGTTGCTCGACGCGAGCGGCTTGCCCGCCTCGACGCCGAACCCGTTGACCACGTTGAGGACTCCGGCGGGAAGCAGGTCGCTGATGAGGCTGACCAGGTACAGGATCGACGCGGGTGTCTGCTCGGCGGGCTTGAGCACGACCGCGTTGCCGGCGGCGAGCGCGGGCGCCAGCTTCCACACCGCCATCAGGATCGGGAAGTTCCAGGGGATGATCTGGCCGACGACGCCGAGCGGCTCGTGGAAGTGGTAGGCGACGGTGTCCTCGTCGACCTCGGAGATCGAGCCCTCCTGGGCGCGGAGGGCGCCGGCGAAGTAGCGGAAGTGGTCGATGGCCAGCGGGATGTCGGCGGCCATGGTCTCGCGGACGGCCTTGCCGTTGTCCCAGGTCTCGGCGACGGCGAGCTTCTCGAGGTTCTCCTCCATGCGATCGGCGATGCGCAGCAGGGCCAGCGAGCGCTCGGCGACGGGGGTCTTGCCCCATCCGGGTGCGGCCTTGTGGGCGGCGTCGAGCGCGAGGTCGATGTCCTCGGCGGTCGAGCGTGCGACCTCGCAGAAGATCTTGCCGTCGACGGGCGACGGGTTCTCGAAGTACTGACCCTTCACCGGCGGGGTCCACTGTCCGCCGATCCAGTTGTCGTAGCGCGACTCGTAGCTCATCACCGAGCCATCGGCACCCGGCTTTGCGAAGACGGTCATGGTTGCTCCTTGCGTGTGGGCCTCAAGCTGAGGACGCTCTGCGGATGTCACACGGGACACCGGAGGCGTCCGTTGTGATCTGCTCCACACTCTAGGAGCGGGGTGGTTGCACAAGCGTTGCAACGTTGGCCACCAGCTGTTCACGCAGCTCAGCCGGTTACGCCCCGTACCGCTTGTCCAGGAGTCGGATGCGTCCGCCGACGACGGCCCGGTCGGGGTCGCCGACCGGCAGGCGGTGTTCGAGGCGGCGCCAGGCGGCGAGGTCGTCGCGTCCGTGGGTCGACGACGTCCACCGGCGGAGGGCCGCGACGTCGCCGGACGCGAAGAGACGTGACCGCAGATCTTCCCGGAGTTCCTCGAAGATGTCGACGATGCCCGGCGCGCTCGACTCGGCGAGCAGTCCGCCGCGACCGAGGTCGTCGACCACCGACGCGAGATCCGTACCCGACGCGATGCGCGACCGGAGGGCGTCGACGTCGGAGGTGATGTCGAGAGTGAGGCGGTAGGGCCTGCTTGCCACGACGTCGGCACCGAGGTCGCGGCGGAGCCGGGAGATCTCGGCTCGCACCGTGACCGGGTCGAGCCCGTCCTCGGCCAGCTTGAGCGCGAGCTGCTCGGTGTTCAGTCCTTCCGGAAATGCTTGTAGCAGAACGAGTATCTCCGCATGTCGACGGGACAGCGTGCGGGCGCCCGGCCCGTCGGCGACTCGGTGCCAGCGTCCCGAACCGTCTCCGAGGACGGTGAGATGCGCCGCGCCCTGCGGTCTGGGCGCCGGATCGAAGGTGGACGGGTCGGCGAGGTCGACAGCACCCGCCCGCAGTTCACGCTCGACGGCCGCGACCACCGAGCGGACGGCCGCCAGCGCGAACGGTGCCGCGACCTCACGTCCACCGGTCACGTCGATGACACCGATCACATGCCCGGTCAGCGGGTCGTGCACGGGCGCCGCGGCACAGCTCCACTCCTGCACGGGGCCGGCGAAGTGTTCGGGTCCGACGACCTGTACGCCTCGGTCGACGGCCAGCGCGAGTCCCGGGGCATTGGTGCCGACGACCTCTTCGCTCCACACCGTGCCCTCGACGAAGTTGATGTGACCGGCCCGATCGCGAGCGGCCGTGTCGCCCTCGATCCACAGCAGGCGCCCGGCCTGATCCGTCAGCGCGACGACGACGCCGGTGTCGGCGATGGCATCGACCATCAGCGACTGCACCAATGGCCGGACGGCGGTGATGGGATGTGCGGCTCGGTAGGCGGCGAACTCCGCGGGTGACATCACGGACGCACGGTCGCCGTCCGCGGCGGCCTCACTCGGGTCGACGCCCCTGGTCAGCGACCTCGCCCACGAGTCGCGGACGATCGATCGGACCGCATCCGCGGGTGGATTCCCGCCGGAGAGGAAGTCCTCGTACGCCCGGCGGATGCGCGTGGCCACCAACGCCGCGTCAGTCATGCACCCTCCGTTGATTGCCCGATATGTCGACGATTCTGCCTGCACCGATGTGATCTCGGCAACATTCGACCGGCCCCGCCGTCGCGTGCCGGTCCGCGATCCCGCGCCCGGTCCACGATCCCGGCCTAGCCGAACCGCGCCGAGAACGTCCGCGGGGTCATGCCGGTGACGGTCTTGAAGTCACGCACGAAGTGCGCCTCGTCGGCGTAGGCCAGCTCCGCCGCGAGCGAGGCGAGCGTTCCCGACCGGTCGCGCAGACGCTCGGCCGCCTCGTGCAACCGGCGGCGCTGGATCAGCCACTTCGGGGTCAGGCCGAGGCGACGCCGGGTCAGCCGCTGCAGGCTCCGTTCGGTGAGATGGAACCGTTCGCAGATCTGCGCGACCGCCACGACGGTCGAATCGGTCTCGACGTACTCCACGATCGCGTTGATCAGCCGGCCGTCGTCGTCGAGCGGGAGATACGAGCGCAGCCAGTCCTCGACCCGATCGGTCGCGACACGCTGGGTCTCCTCGATCCCGGGGTCCACGGCCATCGCCGAGCGCACCGACCGCTCGAGATCGCTGCCCTTCTCGCCGAAGACCTCGGCGAGTTCGGCATGTCGATCGGTCCACGCCCCGACATCGCCGGTCAGCAACCCCCCGGCCCCCGGCGTCAGCATCACCCCGACCGCCCAGCCGTCGCCCGTCAGAACCGTCTCCGACAGTCCGGTCACCACGCCGTAGAA
Organism: Gordonia terrae; assembly: GCF_001698225.1. NCBI lineage: Bacteria > Bacillati > Actinomycetota > Actinomycetes > Mycobacteriales > Gordoniaceae > Gordonia > Gordonia terrae. The sequence goes on along the minus strand of NZ_CP016594.1, from coordinate 169,355 downwards.
ACGCGCATAGGTGTTGCTGATGACGATGAGGCAGACCGGGTACTGCAGAACGCGCTGCGGCGCCTCGGCGCCGGGTGGCACCCACCAGACCGGAACCCAGAAGCGGCGCACCAGCTCGTCGAGATCGGGGCTCGGCGCCCACCGCCCGATGCGATAACTCGCGTCCGACGGGTCGACGAGGTGCGCGCGCTCGACGTCGTCGAGCCGCGCGCGCCCCTCATTGTCGGGTTTCATCAATCACCGTCCCGTACTCGTGCGGTTGACTTTCATCATGACCGCAATCAACGACACCTCACCATTGCTCGACCACTACGCCCTCCTCGCCGACGGTTTCGCCGCCATCCTCGACGACGCTCCCGCGGACACCTGGACCGCATCCTCCCCGTGCGAGGGCTGGACCGGACGCGACGTCGTCGGTCACGTCATCGACACGCAGCGCGAGTTCTTCGCACGCCACGACGTCGATCTCGGACCCACGCCCTCCCTCGACGATCCGGCCGCCGCCTGGCACACCCACCGCGACACCGTCGCCGGCCTGCTCGCCGACCCGAGCGTCGGCGAGCGCGCCTTCGACGGCCACTTCGGACCGACCACCATCGGCGAGACCCTCATCCGGTTCTACGGATTCGACATGATCGCCCACCGGTGGGACATCGCCCGGGCCGCCGGGGCAGAGCATCGGTTCACCGACGACGAACTGTCCGAGATGGAAACGGCGGTCGACGGTTTCGGTGACGCGCTCTACTCCGAGGGCGTGTGCCGCAAGGTCGAGATCCCCACCGGCGCCGACCGTCAGACGACGCTTCTCGCGAAGTTGGGTCGCGTCGCGTCCTGACTCCCTCCGCCTCTGAGGCGCGAGCCCCCATGCTCCCTGAGGTGCGAGCCTCCCCATGCTCCCTGAGGTGCGAGCGAAGCGAGCCACGAAGGGCATGGCGAGGCACCCTCACCACGCCCTTCGTGGCTCGTCGCTATCGCTCCTCGCACCTCAGTATCTGCGGCCTGGCGCCCGTCGTGGGGGTCGAAGAGTTGTGCTGGTCACCACGGTGTCGGGGGTCGATAGTGGAGGGGTGGGATGCGGTGACCTTGAATTCCTCCCTTGTGCCGAAGAGCCAGTACCTCAGTGTGAGGCGCGGGGCCTGCCACGGGAATCGTGGATTGTTGCTACGAGCACGCGGATTAGACTCCTGCATTTGTTCGCCCCGTCCGCAGCCCACTTCCGAGGACTCGAAAGGAGACCGAGATGGAAGTGCTGCATTCCCGATGCGCCGGGATGGATGTCTCCAAATCGGATGTGAAAGTCTGTGTCCGCCTGGCTAGTCCGGGACGAAAGACCGTGCAGGACACAACGACCTGGTCGTCGATGTGCGGCGAGATTCTGCGGCTGCGGGACTATCTGATCGCCGAGCAGGTGACGTGTGTGGTCATGGAAGCCACCGGCGACTATTGGAAACCGTTCTACTACCTCCTCGAAGATGCCCCGTTCGAGGTGATGTTGGTCAACGCCCACGACGCCAAGAACCTCCCGGGCCGCAAAACTGATGTGTCGGATGCGGCGTGGCTGGCGCAGTTGGCCGCGCACGGGTTATTGCGTGCCTCGTTCGTGCCACCCGAACCGATCCGACGGTTGCGTGATCTGACCCGGACCCGCACCGCGATCACCCGCGAACGCAGCCGCGAAATCCAGCGTCTGGAGAAAGTCCTCGAAGACGCCGGGATCAAACTGTCGGTGGTCGCCTCCGACATCAACGGGGTCTCGGCACGTCGGATGCTGCGCGCTCTGGTCCGAGGCGAACGCGATCCCGCCGAGTTGGCGGAGATGTCGGTGGCCTTGCTACGACGCAAGATCCCGCTGTTGACCCAGGCGTTGCAGGGCCGCTTCACCGACCATCACGCGTTCTTGGTCGAGTTGCATTTGGACTTCATCGACGAACACACCACCCGAATCGAGGCGTTGACCGAACGCATCGAGACGGTGATGGCGCCCTTTCAGGCCAAGCGCGACCTGATCTGCACCATCCCGGGCATCTCCACCACCACCGCCGATGTGATCATCGCCGAGACCGGCGCGGACATGTCCCAGTTCCCCACACCAGGACATCTGGCCTCCTGGGCAGGGGTGTGCCCAGGCCAGCACCAGTCCGCGGGACGGGTCAAAAACGTGAAAACCCGTCCGGGGAACCGTTACCTCAAAGGTGCTCTCGGGGCTGCAGCGTTGTCGATCGCCAGTCACAAAGGCACTTTCCTCAACACCAAATACCGGCGTCTGGTGCGCTCGCGCGGCAAACCCAAAGCGATCGTCGCGCTCGAACACAGCCTGCTCACCGTGGTCTGGATCATGCTCACCGACAACGTCGTCTACGACGAACCCGGCGCCGACTACCACCAGCAACGCCACCCCGAACGCACCAAAAACCGCGCCCTCAACGAGCTCCACCAACTCGGATACGACGTCACCATCACACCCCGCGGAGCGGCCTGAGCAGCCACCTCACCTAACTCTTCGGATTAGGGAGCACAAGATTCGCAACTCAGCGAGCCGGGGCGGGACTCCGCGCGCAGCTCAGGGAGCAAGGGGGTCAGCACCACTCACGGGATCCACCCGTTGTGCCGCGGATAGCGCGCGCGGAGGTGACCGTAGACATAGGTGCTGACGAGGAGTGCGACGCCCGCACCGATCGACGGCCACAAGAACACGTTGTCGAGTGAATCGCGGATCGCCGCGACCGCCCAGCCGATCACGAACAGCACGAGCGCGATGGTCGCCAGGATGCGGATGACGAGCACCACGGTGGCGAGCACCGCCCACAACGCCTCCCGCGCACGCCCCGGCCGTCCACCCACGACGTCATCGTAGTGTCGTGCCGGCCCGCGGGTGCTCTCCTGCGTCTCGCATTTGTGCCCACCGGCCGGCACCACATGGACAATGGAGGAATGAAGACCATCCTCAACGTCATCTGGCTCGTCCTGTGCGGACTGTGGATGGCGATCGGCTACGTCGTCGCGGGCATCATCTGCTGCATCCTCATCATCACCATCCCCTTCGGCATCGCCTCGTTCCGGATGGCTAGCTACGCGCTCTGGCCCTTCGGACGAACCGTGATCCGCAAGCCGACCGCGGGTGTGGCATCGACGATCGGCAACGTCATCTGGATCATCGTGGCCGGCCTCTGGCTCGCGATCGGTCACATCACGACCGGCCTGGCGATGTGCCTGACGATCATCGGCATCCCCCTCGGCATCGCGAGTTTCAAGATGGTTCCGGTGTCGCTGCTCCCGCTGGGTGCCGAGATCGTCCCGACCGATCAGCAGATTCCCGGCGGTACGCCGGTGCGGATGTGACCCACCGAACGTCGCGCTGACCTCCCCCGACCCATCCGCCTCGCCGGTGGATCCGAACAGGTGGCATGACACACGGGTCCCAGACTGACGTCGCGAGCGCCAGGCCCGGTACGGACGCGGCGCTGCCGCCGGTGGCGATGGCCAATTTCTCGCTGCACGCCACCGGCGCCCGACTCCACCAGGAGTCGTTCAGCCGACGGCCCGGATACCCCGATCACCCGCAGCGCACGTCATACTTCTTGCCGCAGCCCCGTTGCCTCCGGGCCCACGCGGAAACGTGACACCCGCCCGCCGGGAGCGGCGTTCGGGGGGACAGCGACACATCGTTCGACGACGGCAGGAGGCACGCGATGTCTGAGCATCTCGATCCCGACGCTGCCGAACTGCTGGAGATGGCACCGCTCGTCGCCCTCGACGCACTCTCCGATGACGAACTACGCGACGTCCAGGAGCGCGTCGCAGGGGCGCCGCACGATGTCCGCGCACTGTTCGACAAGCAGGTCCGCGCGACCCGCGAGGCGCTGGCCGCGATGAGCAAGACCACCGCCACGCCACCTCCGCCGACGCTCCGCGACCGCATCCTGTCCGCCGCGCGTGCCGACGCGGGTCTCGACGCGCCGGACCTCGCCGAACCGGCCGGCGCGTCCGCGTCCGGACCGGTCGTGTCCGGCGCGTCGGATCATCCGATGCCCCAGCAGGACCCCGCATCGGCCGGCACCGACGTCGGGCAACCGGAATCCGCCGCCGGCTCCCCGGCGACCGGGGCCGATGACCGACGCAGGTCTCGCCGTTGGACATATCTCGCCGCCGCGGCGGTCCTCGCCGTCGCCATCGGCGCCGCCGGGTGGGTCATCGGACAGTCGAGTTCCCCGGAACCGGAGGTGCGCCCGCTCGCTTCACCGGCCGAGCAGGTCTTCTCCGCGGAGGACCTGCGATCGACCGGCGGTCCGGTCGCGACCGGGAACGTCACCGTCTACCTCGCGAAGTCTGCGGACACCGGCGTACTGGTCATGGATTCGGTCCCGCCGCCTCAACCGGGGACGGTGTATCAGATGTGGCTCATCGGGCCGGACGGCGCCCGCTCGGCCGGCACGATGACGGACAAGGACGTCGAACCGGTCACCACCGCCGTCTTGTCCGGGATCAACTCCGCCTCGACGCTGGCGTTCACCGTCGAACCACCCGGCGGTTCGGACCGGCCCACCACCACCCCGGTGGCGCAGTTGTCGCTGACCTGACCGGGCCGTTTCCTGGAAACCACCCCGTGGAGCCGGGCCGGCGACATATCGGCGGCTGTCCGGTTTCCACGGGTGGCTTCCAGAGTTACTTCAACAACGCGCGGATCGCCTCGATGCTGTCGGCTTGGGCCGCGGTCTTGTCCGGCCGATATCGGACCACGCGCGCGAAGCGCAGCGCGACACCACCCGGGTAGCGCGAACTCCGTTGCGCACCATCGAGTTCGATTTCGACGACGATCTCGGGGCGCAGGTGGATCGTGTACGAGTCCCGGTGCGTCTCGTGTTTCGGGAACTCCTCGGTTTGCCAGCGCAGCAGCTCGTCGGTCAGGCCCTTGAACGTCTTGCCGACCATCACGAGTTCCCCCGTCTCCGGATCGCGGGCGCCGAGATGCAGGTTCGACAGCCAGCCCGAGCGACGCCCCGACCCCCACTCGGCACCCAGCACGACGAGGTCGAAGGTGTGCGTCGGTTTGACCTTCTGCCATGCCTTTCCACGACGGCCGGCCACGTACAGGCCGTCGAGCGATTTGACCATCACACCCTCGTGACCGTCGGCCATCGCGGCGTCGAAGTGGTTGCGCGCCTCCTCGACACTCGGCCGCGTCACGGCCGGGATACGCAGCTGCGGGGCGATCGAGTCGATGGCGGCGAGCCGCTCGGACAGCGGGCGGTCGATCAGGTCGGTGCCGTCGAGATGCAGGCAGTCGAAGAAGAACGGCTTGAGCAGGCGTTCGGGTTCACCCGCCGCCGTGGGCCCGGAACCAAAGCGGCTCATGGTGTCCTGGAACGACCGCGGTCGGCCGTCGTCGGAGAGCATCAGCGTCTCCCCGTCGAGGATGACCGAGTCGCACGGTAGCGCGGCGATCACCGAGACGAGGTCGGGCACGTTGGCCGTCACGTTCCGCAATGTGCGTGTGAACACCGAGACCTCGGTCCCCTTGCGGTGAACCTGGATCCGCGCTCCGTCGAGTTTGTAGTCGACGATGAGGTCGGGCCCGAGGAGCGCGAGAGCGGAATCGAGATCGTCGGCGGGGGTCGCGAGCATGGGTTCGACGGCACGACCGACCTCGAGGCCCACCGCGGCCAACGCTTCGGCCCCGAACCGGGCCAGCGCCGCGGTCTCCGGCAGCGAACCGGTCAGCATGTTCGCCCGACGCACCAGCACCAGATCCTGGCCGGTGACCTTGGCGATGGCGTCGGTCATGACGCCGGCGAGTGCTCCCTGCCGCAGTTCGCCGGTGAGCAGTGCCACGAGGAACTTCTGCTCGGCTTCGGTCGACGCCGCGAACAGGGACGCGATGATCTCGCCGCGGCGCTTCGTCGACCCGGGGCCCGACGCCGACGCGAGCTCACCAAGGGCGGCATCGACAGCCGCGACCTCCAGAGTCGGCGACTCCGCGGGTGCCGCAATCAGTTTCGACAACGACCGCCATCCGACGCCGAGACGCCCTTGGGGGATCTCGCCGGAAAGCCATGCGACGACGATCGGCAGTTCCGCGTCCGACGTCGCCGAGAGCGCCTCCGCGAGCACCGCTGTCTTACGGGTTCGCGACCGGTCGCGCGCGACATCCGCGGAGGTCTGGACGACGTCGGTCAGCTTCATGTCGCCTCACCTGCAACCGGACGGGCATTCACCCGTTCGACGGTACGCCGCGCCGCCGACAATCCCGGTCGGCAGCGCGCCCGTGACTCAGACCTCGGTGAGGTCGACGGTCTTGGTCTCCTTGACGCTGAGCAGGGCGATCATGGTGGCGCAGGCGGCGACCGCGAGGTACACGCCCACCCAGCCGACGCCGTAGTCCGCGACGATCCACGTCGCGATGAACGGGGCCACGGCGGCGCCGAGGATCGACGCCACGTTGTAGGCGATCCCCGAACCCGTGTACCGCACGTTGGTCGGGAACAGCTCCGGCAGGATCGCGCTCATCGGCCCGAAGGTGAGCCCCATCAACGTCATCCCGAGGATCAGGAAGAACAGCATCATTCCGTCGGTCATCGATGACGGATCGAGCAGCCACTGGAAGCACAGGCCGAACACGATGATCGCGGCGGTGATGATGATGAGGAACGCACGTCGCCCGTACCGATCGGCCAGGCGTCCCGAGATCGGCACGCACGCGGCGAAGAAGAGGACCGCGACAAGCTGCAGCTGCAGGAAGTCGACGTAGCTGATGGAGAGCTTGACACCCGATTCGTCGGTCACCTTGCCGGTGCCGTACGAGATCACCCAGGTGGTCACGATGTAGAACAGCGTGTACGTCGCGACCATGATGAACGTGCCCGCGATGAGCGGACGCCAGCTGGTCTTGACGACCTCGGCGAGCGGCGCCTTGACCTTCTTGCCGTCGGCGACGGCCTTCGCGAACACCGGTGTCTCGGTGAGCTTCAGCCGGACATACAGCCCCACGGCCACCATGATGGCGCTGGCCAGGAACGGGATTCGCCAGCCCCAGGTCATGAAGGCATGGTCCGGGTCGGCGGACGCGGCGTCGAAGTCGAGGGCGAGCATCAGCAGCAGGAAGGTACCGTTGGCGAAGAAGAAGCCGATCGGTGCGCCGAGTTGCGGCCACATCGCCGCCCACGCGCGCTTGCCCTTCTCGGCCGTCTCGGTCGCGAGAAGCGCTGCGCCCGACCACTCTCCGCCCAGTCCGAGGCCCTGGCAGAAGCGCATGAGCGCGAGCAGCGCCGGTGCGAGGTAGCCGACGGAGTCGTACGTGGGCAGCAGACCGATCACGAAGGTGGCGATACCCATGGTGAGGAGCGACCCCACCAGTGTCGCCTTCCGGCCGACGCGATCCCCGAAGTGGCCGAACAGGATCGAGCCGATGGGTCGCGCCACGAAGGCGAGACCGAAGGTCGCGAACGACGACAGCAGCGCCGCGGTGTCGTCCCCCTTGGGGAAGAACAGGACCGGGAACACGAGGACCGCGGCCGTCGCATAGATGTAGAAGTCGAAGAACTCGATGCTCGTCCCGATCATCGACGCGATCACGATGCGGCTACGGGGTACCGGCGCCTGGTCGGGATGGTCGATGTTGCGGACCGCGGAATCGCTCATCCGCGCGACGTTACGCCTGCGGCTCGAGCCGCCGATTCCGACCCCTGAGAAAAAGCTGAGCGGACGGCGACACCCGACGGGCGCGGCTCCATCGCAGTCCCACCGCGACTCCTCACTTGTCCCGGTGTGGACCCGACAGTTGGACGAGGACGTCGACTGCCGTTGCCAGATCGGCATCCTCGATGTGCGAGAGCATCGTCTGGATGACCCCTCGAACGATGTCGGGTCGCGGCTGATACCGGATGTCGATTGCGGTGGCGATGTTCCACGTGAGCAAGAAGGCATCGCGGACCGCGTGCTCGTAGAGCGCTCCCGCGGTTGTGTGGGTGCCGTCGAGGTCGACGACCCGGTGCGTGTCGAGGACTCCGGCGAAGGCGGCGACCATCAGGCCGGCACTTCGACGGTACCGGTGATCGAAACCGCCTCCGTACTGGTCCGCCACCAACGGGAACGATGCCCTGTCGATCGGTGCAGCTCGCTGAGAAATCAGCTCATCGCCGGCGAGGAGCGCGGTGAGACGCGCGTTTCGATCGACGGCCGCCACGAACAGATCGCCGAGGTCACCGTTCGTGGCGGCGGCCGGAATGCTCATGTCGCCGACGGTCATCTCGGAGAGATGTGCGCCGACATCGTCGGTCGTCGCCCGAAGTGCCGCTGTGTCCATCCGACGCCCCTTCTCGAAGACAGTGCCCATCCGAACTGTCGATCCGTCCCGTCGGCCCGCGATGATGAGAGGACGCTTCCGCATCGAGCGGGAGTGACCGGCCGCAACGATCGTCTACCACGGTAGACGATCTGAGAGGGGATGTCGATGGCGGACGACGACCGGGTTTCGAGTGCGGAGCCCGATCTCGGCGCACTTCTCGGGCGACTGATCCCGCACCTGATCAGCCTCGAGGAGCCGATCCTCCGGGCCGCCGGCCTGTCGATGTGGGAGTACGCCATCGTGGGCGAGATCGCCGCGACGCCGGCTGTGTCGCAGCGTGCGTTGTCCGAACGCACCGGGCGAGATCCGACGCGACTCGGCAAACATCTGGACGAACTCCAGCGGCGGGGCATCGTGTCCAGGGAGAGGTCGGGCAGTCATCGCCAGTGGACCGTCTCGATCACCTCGGAGGGGCATGCACTGCACGAGCGCGTCCAGGCCGAGATACGTGCCGTGGAGGACGAGCTACTCCACGGTGCCATGTCCGACAGTCAGGCAACGACCTTTCGACGACTGCTGCGAGTCCTTGTCGCGTCCGTCTCCTGACGCATCCTCCGCGGCCGCCACCCGCCCGCGCCGCTACCGAGAACGGGCGGTAGTCGGCCGAGCGGATGCCGCATTCGGCCTGTCAGCTACCGCGTTTGATCCATTCTTCGAGGTGGGGTGCTTCGTCGCCGACGGTGGTGCCGTCGCCGTGGCCGGTGTAGACCTTCGTCTCGGGGTCGAGGGTGAAGATCTTCTCGGTGATCGAGGCGATGATCGTGGGGAAACTCGAGTACGAACGCCCCGTCGCGCCCGGACCGCCCTGGAACAGGGTGTCGCCGGAGAACAGGACCTTCGCCTCGGGCAGATGGATCACCGACGACCCCGGCGAGTGGCCGGGGGTGTTGATGACGGTCAACTCGGTCCCACCGACGCTGATCCGCTGGCCGTCCTCCAGATCCTGATGGGCGACGTCGGGATGGGTGTCGTTCCACAACATGTCATCGCCGGGGTGCAGCAGGATAGGCGCGCCGGTCGCCTCCGACAGCTCCGGGGCCACGGTGACGTGATCGTTGTGCCCGTGGGTCAGCACGATCGCGGTCACCGTCCGGTTGCCGACGCCGTCGAGGATCGGCTTCGCCGAGTGCGCGGCGTCGATGATGATCACCTCGTCGTCATCACCGACGAGCCACACGTTGTTGTCGACGTCCCAGGTGCCGCCGTCGAGACTGAACGTGCCCGAGGTGACGACGTTGTCGATCCGCAACTCGCCGCTCACAACTCCACCACCGATCGCAGCACCTTGCCGGCCTCCATCGCCGAGAACGCGGCCTGGACATCGTTGATACCGATGCGTTCGGTGACGAACTTGTCCAACGGCAGACGCCCCTGCTCGTACAGGTCGATCAGCATCGGGAAATCACGCTCGGGCAGGCAGTCGCCATACCAGGACGACTTGAGTGCGCCACCGCGGGAGAAGAAATCGACCAGCGGCATCTCCAGGGTCATCTCCGGGGTCGGCACACCGACCAGCACCACGACCCCGGCCAGGTCGCGGGCGTAGAACGCCTGCTTGTAGGTTTCCGGACGGCCGACCGCGTCGATCACGACATCGGCGCCGTTGCCGTCGGTCAGTTCCTGCACCGCGGCGATCACATCGTCGACCTTCGACCCGTCGATCGTGTGCGTGGCGCCGAGGTCGGTGGCCCATTCCAGCTTCGACGCATCGCGGTCGATCGCGATGATCGTCGTCGCACCGGCCAACCGAGCCCCGGCGATCGCGGCATCACCCACACCACCGCAGCCGATCACCGCAACCGAGTCGCCACGACCCACGTTGCCGGTGTTCATCGCCGCACCGATCCCGGCCATCACACCGCAACCGAGCAGACCCGCCACCGCCGGGTCGGTGTCGGGATTGACCTTGGTGCACTGCAATTCGTGGATCAACGTCTTCTCCGCGAACGCGCCGATACCCAGCGCCGGGGTCAGCTCGGTGCCATCGGTCAATGTCATCGGGACACTGGCGTTGAAGGTGTCGAAGCAATACCACGGACGACCCCGCTTACACGCCCGACACTGACCACACACCGCCCGCCAGTTCAGGACGACGAAGTCGCCGACCTCGACATGGGTGACATCGGAACCGACCGACTCGACCACACCCGCGGCCTCGTGCCCGAGCAGGAACGGGTACTCGTCGTTGATCCCACCCTCGCGGTAGGCCAGGTCGGTGTGGCAGACACCGCACGCCTTGATCGCCACCACCACATCACGCGCACCCGGATCCGGGATCACCACGTCCACGACCTCCGTCGGCGCCTTCTTGCTGCGCGAGATGACTCCCTTGACTGTCTGCGACATGCGTTCTTCCTTCCGCAACTGCGTTGTTCGGGGTACGTGTGCAACGTGTGTTCGCAAGGACGGCGACGCGTCGTGGCATCGCCGGAACACATCGCCACAACCTTATCGGTAGGGCGGACACCGATCTATTGTGAGTAGCCGTCGTCCACTGCTGGTAGCCACACCCAGTGGTGGTCCGGCGCCGGGGCCCGCTCGGACCTCACCCTAGGCTCGCGATCGGCCGATTCGACTCCGTTTCGGCCATTGCGAACACCGAGCCCGCGGCGTCCATGCCGACGCAGGTTGTTTCACGACGGCCACGTCGGGGCAACCCTGCGACGTACTCAGCATCTCGACCACGAGGAGGTACACCATGGCAGAGAACAAGAAGGACCCTGGACCCTCGGTCAAGGACGACGAGCTCTACGAGAAGCTGCGCGACGAGGGCAACTCGAAGGAAAAATCCGCTCGGATCGCCAACGCCGCGGCCAACAGCTCGCGGTCGGACGTCGGCAAGAGCGGCGGCAGGTCCGGTTCCTACGAGGACTGGACGGTCGACGAACTCAAGAAGCGCGCGAAGGAACTGGACCTCTCCGGTTATTCGGACCTGAAGAAGGACGAGCTGATCGAGAAGCTCCGCGATCACTGAAACCCGATCCGCCGGGCCCGACACCACCGAAGCCGCCGACCCCTGAGGGTTCGGCGGCTTCGGTGTGAAAAGGGACGGTGCCGGCCAGTGCGCCTCTCGGCAAACAGGCCGCTCGAAGCGGCATAAGGGTGGGACCCGGGGCAATGGATCCGTCACCGTCGAGGGCTACAACCGCGTCCCTCGGCGAGTTATTCCACATGGTTCGTCCGCACGCGACCCACACGTTTCGGGCAGTGGTCAGCGAACCAGACCGACACGCTGGAATGCCGTGAGCGCGGTCTCCCCGGTGTTCCAGAGCGCGTTGACGTCGCCGCGCGCGCCGGGCGCCGCACGGACGTCTTGGAGCGCGAGGCCGTTGCGGAACGTCAGTACGTTGTAGCCCACATCGGCGGCGCGCAGCATCGGCCCGGTCGCGCGCCCGGCACCGACCACCCGGTCGAGTCCCTCACCGACGATGTAGAAGCGGAAGATCGGACCCAGGTCGACGCCGTACTCCCGCAGTGTTTCCGTGACGATCGAGTTCCCATGCGCAGCAATGGCGTCGACGATGAAGAAGAAGTCCCGAGCGTTCGATGGTGTCGCCCGGGCGTCGGCGGTCGCATACGCCAGGTCGACGGTGATGTGCGAGTTGTAGCCGGCCATGGCCACCCGCTGGCCGGGGACCGCGCAATCGTCGGCCATGTCGAAGTAGTGCCGCCACTGAGGCGCCACGGGTCCGCCGCCGAACTCGCCTCGGACGGCGTCGAGGAACCGGTTGAGGAGTTCGAGACTGATCACCGGGGCCCACCGCGGCGTCTGGAACACGCGCGGATTGTTCTGCAGCGGCATCACCGCGTCGCGTTCCACTGCGGCCAGTCCGAGGGCGAACAATCCGCGACGGTCGCGGCGGTCGGTGAGGATGTCGACGATCCCGTACAGCTTCGCGACGTTGCGTCGTAGCTGCACGAGCGGGAGGTCCCGCGAATCCTGATCGTAGGTACCGAGTTCGACGATCCGCTCGCGGTCGGCCGGGCGGAGCTCGGTGCCACACGTCTCGGCCGGTACCGCCGTCGACGTTGCCGGCGCGGCGACGAGAAGTGTTCCGAGCAGAGCTGCGGTCAGCAGTGTCGCCGAGAGTGTTCGCATGGAACCCGGTGTTACCCCTCCGCGCGCGGATCAACCCTCCGACCGGGGTCGCGAGACCCTTCGTGACGCGCCCTCCGCAAGCTCCGGGCGCTCCTCAGGGAGCAGGGTGACGCGTCCGAATTCCTTGCTCCCTGAGGTGCGAGCGAAGCGAGCCACGAAGGGTTTCGCAAGACGTCTCACCAGGCCCTAATGGGGGTGGATCGGCTTCCTTTTGGGGGATGCTGGTCGTGTGAGCCTTCCCGGTCGGTGACCACTGCCAGGCCCTGAAACGGTGTCGGATTTCTACACGAAGACCGTGGCCCGGCCGGGCGAGGATCACCCGCTAGAACGCTTCTGGGATGTCGTGCCCCCTTGAACGTGTGGGTGAGCACTGATCCATTAGGCCGCGTCAGGGTGATCACCCAAAGGTTCACACCAGATCGTCGAGACGACCGAAGACGAGGTGAACGAGTGTCATGATCTTTGTGGGCAACGACTGGGCATCAGATCATCACGATGTGTGCGTGATGGATGAACACGGCACCACCCTGGCCACCCGCCGAATACCCGAGAACGCTGCCGGCGCCACCACCATGCATGAACTGATCGCCCGGTATGCCCAAGAGCCTGGCGAGGTAGTGATCGGGATCGAAACCGATCACGGCATGTGGGTCACCGCCCTGGTCGCCGCGGGCTATCAGGTGTACGCGATCAACCCGTTGTCGGTATCGCGGTACCGCGACCGCCACCATGTCGGGGGCACCAAATCCGATAAGGCTGACGCGAAAACGCTGGCTGACCTGGTGCGTACCGACCGGCACAACCATCGGCTCGTCGCCGCCGATACCGTCGCCGCGGACGCGATCACGGTGATGGCCCGCACGCACCAGAACCTGGTGTGGGCGCGTTCAGCGCAACAGAATGTGTTGCGCTCCCAACTGGGCGCCTACTACCCGGCCGCGGTCGATGCCTTCGGCGGCGACCTCGCCCACAAAGACTGTCTGGCGGTGTTGCGTCGCGCTCCCACCCCACGACAGGGTGCGGCACTATCGGTCGCGGCGATCCGCTCGGCCCTGAAAAAGGGTGGCCGACAACGCAATACCGATACCCGTGCCCGCGACATCCAGCACGCCCTACGCGGTGGCGGCCATCTGGGCGCACCCGAGGCACTCACCGCCGCCTACGCGGCGACCGTGACAGCGACCGTGGAAATGCTGGCCGCTCTCAACACCCAGATCATCCAACTGGAAACCACTATGGCCCAGTCTTTTAGAGCGCATCCGGACGCCGAGATCTACCTGTCCATGCCCGGAGTCGGTGACATCACCGGCGCCCGGATGCTCGGCGAGTTCGGGGATGACCCCGAACGCTATGCCACCGCCAAGTCTCGCAGAAACTATGCCGGCACCTCACCACGCACCATCGCCTCAGGCAAAGGGCACGTCGTGTTGGCCCGCCACATCCGCAACACCCGACTCAACGCCGCCGCACTGTGCATGGCGCAAAGCGCTCTGACCGGTAGCCCCGGCGCCCGCGTCTACTACGACAGCCTCCGCGATCAGAAGAAGTCCCACACCCAAGCACTACGCGCGGTCGCCAACCGGCTCATCGGCATCCTCCACGGCTGCCTCACCCACCGCACCCACTACAACGAACACACCGCATGGAACCACCGCACACACCTCGCCGCTTGACACCTTGGACCCCTGGGATGTCTTCGTGGCTCGTCGCTTGCGCTCCTCGCACCTCAGGGACCATTGGGCGGATTCTTTTGAATCAGGGAGCAGGGTGACGCGCCGCCGCCCTCCGCAAGCTCCGGGCGCTCCTCACTGAGTGGAGTCCGTCAGGGCAGGAGGCCGGCGCTGCGGGCGGTCACCACGGCCTCCAGTCGCGACGACGCCCCGAGCTTGCGCATCGCATCCTTCATGTAGCCCTTCACCGTGTACACGGTGACGCCGAGGGTCTCGGCGATCCGGGCGTTCGAGTAACCCAGTGCGGCAAGGGAGATCACGTCCTGCTCCCGGCCGGTCAGGTCCACCTGTGTCTGCGCCACCGGGTTCGCGGCAACCAGGACCTCGGTGATCGCGGCGAGTTCATCGGCGAGCCGGGCGTCGTCGACGGTGTCGGCCAGCGATCGGAGTCGGGCGTAGGCCGCGGTCATCCGGTCGCGCATCTCGGCCTCGTCCTGAGCGGCGTGCTCCAGACGTGCGCGGGATGCGACGATCTCGTGTTCGACGGTGCGCGCCTCCATGGCGAGGACGTCGAGCATCCGCCCACCGATCGGGTCCGGCGTGTGCAACGCACCGTAGAGCACCGCGACGGGCGAGCGGTCGACGATCACCGGCGCGGCCATCATGGCGCGCAGTCCCTCCCGCTCGATGATCGTGTTGTAGCGATGGGTGATGCGTGGGGTGCGGAGGTAGTCGTCGACGACCATCGGGCGGTTCAGCGAGACGACCTTGCCGCCCAGACCGTGGCCGACGTCGACCGACACGCCGTTCAACGCTCCCACCGTCGATCCGGCGAAGTGCTGCAGGCGCAGGTTCGACGGACCGCTGAGGACGCCCGCGAAGGCCAGCGGCACCCCGCTGGACCTGCGCACTCGACGCAACGCCTCGGTGACGATCCCGCTCAGCGGCTCGGGCATCTCACCTCACTTCTCCCCCTCTTCAGGGGGTGTTCCGGGGGCATGTCGCGGAGGACACTGTGACTCAGCTTACTCAGTACGGAGCGAGGTTCACGATGACACAGGCCACCACGAAGCCCGTCGACATGGTCGATCGCTGGTTGGGAATCTACGGGGCGCCCGACGCCGACGCCGCGTCGCTGCTCGTCGACGGTCACGATCCCGACGCGATCGCCTTCACCGTGATCGAGGTCGAGCAGACCGGCGATCAGCAGTCCGGCGGTGTTCGCCCGGTCACCACCGACATCACATATGGCGAGCTCGCCGAGCGGTCCAAGCGACTCGCCGCGGCTCTCGCGGAGATGGGCGTCGGTCGCGGCGACACGGTGGGCGTCCTCATGGGCAAACGCGAGGAACTCGTCGTGTCGCTCCTCGCGATCGCCCGACTCGGCGCGATCTACATCCCGCTGTTCACCGCGTTCGCCACACCCGCGATCGAGATGCGCCTGGCGGCCGGCGACGCGAAGGTCGTCATCACCGAGCCGAGTCAGGCGGACAAACTCGCCGGCATCGACGGGATCACCACGGTGATCGCCGGCGAGCAGTTCGAGGAACTCATCTCCTCGCATGAACCGGTCACCGAGTCGGTGGCGGTCGGGGGCGACGGCACCCTGATCCTGCTCTTCACCAGCGGCACCACCGGGGCACCGAAGGGTGTTCCGGTCCCGGTCAAGGCGCTCGCCTCGTTCGTCGCCTACATGCACTTCGGCCTCGATGTCCGCGCCGACGACGTGTTCTGGAACGCCGCCGACCCCGGCTGGGCCTATGGCCTCTACTACGGCGTGCTCGGTCCGCTGGCCGCCGGCAGGCGCAACCTCCTGTTGCACGCCGGCTTCACCCCCGAGCTGACCGCGAAGATCCTCGGCGAGCTCGGTGTCACCAATTTCGCGGCCGCGCCGACCGTGTACCGCGCGCTCAGCAAGGACTCACGCATCTCCGGGTTCTCGCTGCGCCGGGCGTCCTCGGCCGGCGAACCGCTGACCCCCGACGTCATCGACTGGGCGCTCCGCGCCATCGGCACCGAGGTCCGCGACCACTACGGCCAGACCGAACACGGCATGTTCATCAACAACCACTGGCACGAGTCGGTGCACGAGACCCTCGTGCCCGGTTCGATGGGTCAGCCGATGCCCGGCTTCGCCGCGGGCATCGTCGACGGCCAGATCGCCATCGATGTCCCGGCCAGCCCGCTGATGTGGTTCGAGGGCTATTTGGACGCACCGGAGAAGACCAAGCAGCGGTTCTCGCCGGACGGGCGGTGGTACCTGACCGGCGACACCGGCCGGGTCGACGACGAGGGTCGCTACTTCTTCACGGCACGCGACGACGACGTGATCATCATGGCCGGATATCGGATCGGCCCGTTCGACGTCGAGAGCGTCCTGATCACCCACCCGTCGGTCGTCGACGTCGCCGTCGTGGGTCGCCCGGACGAACTCCGCGGTGAGGTCCTCGAGGCCTTCGTCGTCACCGCCGACGGGGTCGAGGGTTCCGACGCTCTCGAGGCCGAGCTCCAGCAGTTGGTCAAGACGCAGTTCGCGGCGCACGCCTACCCGCGCACCGTGCACTTCGTCGACGCCCTGCCCAAGACACCCAGCGGCAAGATCCAGCGGTTCCTGCTCCGCCAGAGATGAGTCGCTCGGGCGCGTAACGGCGCCACCGCGCGGGAGCGATGAACCGGTTGCGCGGCCCACCGAGCCCGGCCGCGCCCAGACCGACCCCGTCGGCCGGGCTTCGACGACCTCGCCCGACCCGACGCGGTCACCGGACGCGCAACCAGCGGATCACACCCCTATCCGCTGGTTGCGCTTCTCCGTCACTCGCGCGCCTCGGTCGACGGCGACGGGCCCACCAGCGCCCGTACCGATTCGGGCGGCGTCCCTCCGCTGTGGGTGAGCGGGGCGTCGTACACCGTTCGTACCGGGACCACCCCGGTCCAGTCCGTCGACCCCCCGCCCGGCCCACCGGTCCGTGCCTTGGCGATCCACTGACCGTCGGCGATCGGCAACCGGAGGGCGACGGTCGCCGCCAGCTCCTTGCGGGTCGTCGGCCGAACCTCGGCCACACGTCCGGGAATCAGCTTGTCCGACAGCACTTCGAGGTCCGTCTGGGCATCGCCGGACACTTCGAGTACGCCCCGGATCACCGCCGAACGGTAATTCGCCGAGTGGTCGAAGAGAGTGTCGGCGACGACGAGACCGTCCAGGACGAAGACCGTGAAGGTCACCGGCGCACCGGCGGCCACGTGCCGCAGTGCGCCCGCCCCGGTGGAACCGTGGAGCAGGATCGAGTCGCCGTCCCGGGCGAAGAGCATCGGCACCGACCACGGCAGTCCGTCGACGACGGTACCGAGGGTCCCGACCTTCGCCTCGTCGAGCAGCGCGTCGAGCAACGCACGGTCGGCGGCCCGTTCGGGTTTGCGCGTCAGCGACGCGAGCGGCGAAGTCGCGTCGGTCGGGGTGACGCCGTTCGAGGTCATGCGGACATGGTCGCCCGCGTCGGCCCCCGGTTCAACAGATTTGCTGCCTCAGACCAGGACTCTCCCACCCCGGCTGAAAACCACCCAGCAGACCGGGTCGGGCGACATTTCGTCGCCGGCGTCGCGCTGCTGGGCGAATTCCAGACGGTTCCCCCGATTGATGGAAGAACTCGGCTAAACGAGGACCGAACCTGTCCTCTATCGCTCATAACGTGGTCCTCACACCAACCGAGAGGACACATCATGGGCACCTACACCCCCGCGGAAGTCAGCGTCGAGGTCACCGGCGAGAAGCTCGACCTGCTGACCCTGCTCCAGGACCAGCGCAACATGCTCAAGATCACGGCACGCAACCTCTCCGACGCCGATGCCCGGAAGCAGACGACGGTCAGCACCCTCACGATCGGCGCTTTGATCAAGCACCTCGCCCATGGCGAGGAGGGAGCCGCGAAGGTCATCACCGAGCGGGACGAGAACGCGGAGTTCGACATGAGTCAGGCCATGACCGAGTACGTGATGAGCGACGACGAGACCATCGCCGGGTGGCTGGCCGAGTACGACCGTGCCGCGCTCGAGCTCGATCGCGTGATCGCCGACGCCGAGAACCTCGACGAGCTGATTCCCCAGCCCACCGCGCCGTGGGCGCCCGAGCGCGAGTGGTCGTCGATCCGGATGATGATCATCCATCTCATCCGGGAAACCGCGCACCACTGCGGCCACGCGGACATCATCCGTGAGGCGCTGGACGGCCAGACCACCATGGGCGCGGTCTCCGAAGGCCAGGACTGGGCCGAGGGCTGGGCCGACCAGGATTGGGCCCAGTGACGCCCTCGACGGCCTGACCGACAAGGCGCCCTTCACGATCAGTCTCGTCGTTGACCAATCCGCGGATCGCCCGGCACCGAAGACGTTATGAGGCTGCCGGTCAGGCGCAGTCGACACCGCATCACAGATTGGATCAACGATGATCAAGCGAGTTCCCCGCGTAGCAGGAGCGTTGACCGGACTGGTCCTCGCCGTCGGCGTGATGGCCGGCTGTTCCAGCGACGACTCTGACACCTCGAGCGAGACCACCGGCGCGGCAACCGAATCCAGCGCCATGATGAGCGAGAGCGCGATGGCCGATCCCGCCGCCAATCTCGTCGGACCCGGTTGCGCCGCATACGCCGAGGCCAACCCCTCGGGCCCGGCATCGGTCAACGGCATGTCCAGCGTGCCGGTCGCCACCGCGGCTGCCACCAACCCCGAACTCACCACGCTGACACAAGCGCTTTCGGGCCAGTTGAATCCCGAGGTGAACCTCGTGAAGACGCTGAACGAGGGTGAGTTCACCGTGTTCGCGCCGACCGATGACGCGTTCGCGAAGCTGCCCCCGGAGACCGTCGAGCAGCTCAAGACCGATGCCCCCCTGCTGAACAAGATCCTGACCTACCACGTGGTCGAGGGCCAGGCGGCTCCGGACAAGATCGTCGGTGAGCACACCACTCTCGAAGGTCAGCAGGTGACCGTGACCGGTTCGGGCGACAACCTGAAGGTCAACGAGTCGGGCGTCGTCTGCGGCGGCGTCACCACGTCGAACGCTCAGGTCTACCTGATCGACACGGTGCTGATGCCCCCGGCCGGCGAGTGATCTCACCGTAGCCGCTGTGTGACAGCACTTTCCACGATTCTCACCGACGAGACCCGTCGGTGAGAATCGTGCTGTGCGCGGTCAGTGCCGAGCCGGCTCCACCGTGTCGGCCGACTGAAGGCGACTCTCGGACATCGCCGACACCTGGATCGGCACCCCGGTCATGTTGGCCATCCCCGCGAGTCGCTCGAGATCGGCCGGATCGGAGGAGATGAGCGCGTTGACGTTCACTCCGCCGGCACCCAGATCATTCTCCGCCGCTGCATTCGCCTGCGTCCATCCGCCGGAGCCGTTGTGGCCCCAGCCATGCGGAATCGCGACGACACCGGGCTTGATGTCCTCGGTGATGGTGACCGGCAACGAGATCCGTCCGTGTCGGGACGCCACCGTCGCCAGGTCGCCCTCGGCCAGGCCGCGTGCCGTGGCATCGTCTGGATGTATCCGGGCCGCGTGAGACCGTCCGCCGCGCAGCAGCATCGGCGCGTTGTGCTGCCAGCTGTTCTCCGAACGTATCTCCCGCATTCCGATGAGCCGCAACGGATAACCCGTGTCTGCGTCCACGCCCAGTTGCCCGATCTCGGACATCAGTTCCGGCGCAGCCAACCGGATTCGACCGTCGAGGTATGTGACATTCTTGCTCAGCTGCCCAGGTGCGAGGTGGTCGGCGACCACGACCCCATGCGGGTGGTCCTCGACCAGGCGGCGGTAGGTCAAGCCGCCTCGACGCAGACCGAATCGGTCCCCGCCCAACCCCATTCGGATCACCAGGTCGGAGATCCCGCGCGGGGTGACCGGACGCCCAATGCGTCGCGCCAACCGATTGCCGGCATGTAGCGAACGGATCAGCACATTCTCCCGAGCGAGGAAACCGATGAGCTCGTTGATCACCGTCCACTCCTCCCGCGCTTCACCCTGCGGGGGGATCACCGCCTCGGTCGCCTGCTTGAACGGGGTGGTGAACAGCGCCTGGAACGGGAGCAGGAAATCCTCGCGCTCGTACATCGTGGTCGCCGGCAAGATGTAGTCGGCCCGCGCGTTCGTCTCGTTGCGGTAGATGTCCAGCGACACCATGAGATCGAGTTCGTCCAGCGCCGAACGTAATTCGTCGCCGTTGGGTACCGACAGCACCGGATTGCCCGCGCTGACGAACAGGGCTCGCAGCTGTCCGCGACCGGGCGTGGTGATCTCCTTGGCCATCAGCGACGCCGGCGCCGTCCCGAGGACCTGTGGCAGATCGCCGACCCGACTCCGACGTCCGGCCCACCGGAAGCTCGACACCCGTTGCAGTGCGCTCACTCCCAGCCGCTGCCCGGGGATTCCCAGATCGCCGAACATGGACCCGCCCGGCACGTCCAGGTTCCCGGCGACGAGGTTGACCATGTCCAGGAGCGCGGTCGTCAGTGTCCCGGTGCGCCCCAACGACGTCCCGACCCGGCCGTACACGGCCGCCCGCTCCGTCCGGGCGAGCGAGCGGGCGACCTCACGGACGCGCTCCGGGTCGATGTCGGTGCGATCCGCGGTCGTCTCCGGTGCATAGGCCGCGACGAGCGTCTCGAGCTCCCCCACTCCCCGCGCCTGCCGTCGAAGCCGGTCGCGGTCGGCGAGGTCCTCGTCGAACAGCACATGCAGCACGGACAGCAGGAACAGTGCGTCGGTGTCGGGTGTGATCGGCAGCCAGTCGAACTCGCGGGCGGTCTCGGTGTGGCGGGGATCGACGACGACGACGGACCCGCCGCGTGCGGTGATGGCGTTCAAACCCTCGCGGATCCGCGGGGAGCTCATCACACTGCCGTGCGACACGACCGGGTTCGCACCGATGATCACCAGGTAGTCGACGCGATTGATGTCGGGGATCGGTGCGGTCAGCGGGTTCCCGTACAGGAAGTGACTGGCGACGAACCGGTTGTTCACGTCCTGCGATCCGGCCGAATACACGTGCGGTGTGCCGAGCAGGTTCATGAAGATCGCGGTCCACAGCACGTGCCCGGTGGAGAACGTCGCGGGGTTGCCGAAGTACCAACCGATCGAGTCGCTGCCGGAGGTCTGGTGGACCTCGACGAGCCTGCGGCCGATCTCATCGAGCGCGGTCTCCCATGAGACCTGTTCGAACTCGCCGTCCGGGCGTCGCCGGAGCGGGTGCCGGAGACGGTCCGGGTCGTTGACGATCTCGGTGAACGCGATCCCCTTCGGGCATGCGAAACCCCTCGACAGCGGATGCTCCTTGTCGGGCCGCAGCGAGATCAGCCGGTCGTCCTCGACGGTGGCGATCATGCCGCACAGCGGCTCGCAGATCCGGCAATAGGTGTGCTTCTCCATCGGCATCTGTGCGTCCCCTCGACCTCGCTCGATGACGACCGCAGACGGGCTGGCCTGCGGTTC
This sequence comes from Gordonia terrae, assembly GCF_001698225.1. Classification (NCBI taxonomy): domain Bacteria; kingdom Bacillati; phylum Actinomycetota; class Actinomycetes; order Mycobacteriales; family Gordoniaceae; genus Gordonia; species Gordonia terrae. The sequence continues at coordinate 147,762 of NZ_CP016594.1, read as the reverse complement.
GGTGTGATTCCGTTCACATCTGACGACAAGTGTTGCATGATGACAGCACGCCAGGCAGCCCCACCGAGGAGGTCCCCGTGACCGACAGCGACACCGACACCACACAGCCATCCGTGCGCGACATGATCATCATCGGCGCCGGCCTGTCCGGCATCGACTGCGCTTACCGGTTCACAGAGCAGAATCCCGGCGCCGACTATCTGATCCTGGAACGCCGCGAACGCATGGGCGGCACCTGGGACCTCTTCCGGTATCCCGGCGTGCGGTCGGACAGCGACATCTATTCGCTGAGCTACCCGTTCGAGCCGTGGCGCAAGCCGCGCGCGTTGGCCCACGGGACCGACATCCGGGAGTACATCGAGGACACCGCCGCCAAGTACTCGATCACCGACCACATCAGGTTCGGTCAGCATGTCCTGACCGCCGACTGGGATTCGACGACCGACACCTGGACGCTCGGGGTCGAGGTCGGCGAGGACCGGCGCCGCGAGACATACCGCGCCAGGTTCGTCATCTTCGCGACCGGCTACTACGACTACGACAACCCGTACACGCCGAGGTTCGCCGGTGCCGACGACTTCACCGGTCAGATCGTGCACCCGCAGCACTGGCCGGAGGACCTCGACTACCGAGGCAAGAAGATCGTGGTGATCGGCAGTGGCGCGACGGCGGTGAGCCTCATCCCGAGCCTCGCCGAGCAGGCCGAGCACGTCACCATGCTCCAACGCTCGCCGTCGTACATCTTCTCGTCCAAGCAGAAGCAATACCTCGCGCCACTCGTGCAGAAGCTGCTGCCGCCCCACGCCGCGCACAAGGTCATCCGCACCCGATATGCGGCGCAGACCGCGGCGATCGTGCACCTCACCCATCGGTTCCCGAAGCTCGGGCGCAAGATGATCCGGAGCAACGTCGTGGCGAACCTGCCCGAGGACTATCCGGTCGACCTCCACTTCAATCCCACCTACAACCCGTGGGATCAGCGCATGTGCATGGTCCCCGACGCCGATCTGTTCGCCGACATCGCCGAGGGCACCGTCGAGATGGTCACCGACCACATCGACCGGTTCGACGCCTCCGGCGTCACCCTCACCTCGGGTCGCCACCTCGACGCCGACATCATCGTCACCGCGACCGGGCTCCAACTCCTCGGCTTCGGCGGCACCCGGCTCCGCGTCGACGGCGCCGAGGTGAAACCCCACGACCGATTCGTCTTCAAGAGCTACCTCATCGAGGACGTGCCTAACCTCGCCTGGTCGGTCGGCTACACGAACGCGTCGTGGACCCTGCGCGCGGACATGACCGCTCGCGCCGTCGCCGACCTGGTCAAGTACATGCGCACCAACGGCTACACCCATGCCTATCCCCATCTCGGTTCGGAGGTCATGGGTTCGCGGCCGCTGTGGGACCTCAAGGCGGGTTACGTCGAACGGTCCCCGGAGGCGCTGCCGAAGTCGGGCACGCGGGGTCACTGGCAGGTGCGGCACAACTACTACCGCGACGCCATCGACCACCGGATCAACAAGGTCGAGGACTCCATGGTGTTCGGCCGGGTCTGACTCAGCTCACGCAGACCGGGGTGGTGTCGGCCGACCCGCGCGAGGCGTTACGCCGGTGTGGTCCAAACGGTCGAGATTTCGCCTCAGCACCGTAAATATGCTGGTCAAGCCTTGCTCCTCGCGAGACGCCGCGCCGATACTGGGCTCGGCGAGCGAGCCGTCTCGCTGAATCCGCCCCGCCCCCGCGGAGCGCCACTCCACGGCATGCGTCCCGGCAGGAGTGGACCAGTAGGAGCTCCGAGATGACCTATCCGCCCGGTCCCCCGTCCCACCCGTCGAACCCGTACGGCCCGGTGCCGCCGCAGTCCGACAGCCGGCGCGCCCTCACTCTCGTGCTCGGCGCGATCGTCGTCGTCCTGGCGCTGATCCTCGCCGCGGGCATCGTCTTCGTCGTCAAGGCGCGCGATGGGGACATCTTCGTACCCGGCCTCACCCTCACCGCGGCCAACGATCCGGGGATCGACCCGTTCACCGATCCGGTCCTCGTGGCCGGGGCGGGCGACCTGCCGGCGAATGTCGCCCTCACCGGCACGGCGGGGGCCGCCGACCTCGGCGGCCGCGCGGTGAACGGTACCGACGCCGGGCTGTACGGCTCCGGCGACGCCGCAGCCTGCGACACCGCCGCGCTCAGCAACCGGCTGCTCGCCGATCCGCCGGCGGCGCGCGCGTGGGCCGGGGTCTACGGCATCGATACCGCCGACATCCCGCACTACCTGAACACGCTGACCCCGGTGGTTCTGACGACCGACACCTGGGTCACCAATCACTCGTACACCTCCGGCCGGGCGGTCCCGTTCCAGTCGGTCCTGGAGCGCGGCACCGCGGTCTACGTCGATTCCGCCGGCGTGCCGCGCGCGATGTGTTCCTGCGGGAATCCGCTCGCCCCGCCGGCCGCCGCCCCGCTCGGTGGGTATCGACTCGACGGACAGCCGTGGGAGGGCTACAAGAGCCGGTCGGTCGCCCGGATCGCGTACAACAACCAGCACGTCACCGCGGTCGGCAAGTCGACGACGATCGTCCCCGCGCCGCCGGTCCCGGACCCCGGGGCGCCCGCCGGCGACGTTCTCCAGCTCTTGAATTTCCTCACCGGACAGATCTTTTCGCAACCGGCGGGCGGGTTGCTCGACCTGAGCGGATTCCCGCCACCGTCCGGTCCGCTGCCCACCCCGGCCGCGTTGAACACCCCGTTCGAGGCGGCCACCGACGAAGACGCCGAGCACAACGGCCTCCTCGCAGCGGGCAATCCCGCGGCCGCGCCCGCACTGGAGAAGCGTGCCGAGGAGCACGACGGCCTGCCGGAAGGCGCGCCGTCGACGGACTCCTCGGCCCCCGACTCATCGGGACCGGACTCGGCTGCCCCCGACACCCCCGGTCCCGGCCCGGATTCCCCGGCCCCGGACGCCCCGGTGCCGGCTTCCGACGTACCCGTCCCGGAGGAGCCCGGCTACGAGGCCCCGGGCTCCGAGCTCCCCGGACCTGCGACGGAGCCCGGCGCGCCCGGGCCCGACCAACCGGCCGAAACGCCGACGACGCCGACCTCGTTCAGCGGATCGGGGGAGGTCGTCGGCAGTTTCAGCTTCGTCGACGCCGGGCTGTCGGTGGGCTGTACGGTTCCCGGCGGTCCAGCACTCGGTACCATCACGCTCTCGTGCACCGACGGCGTGACCCGGTCGGTCGCCGGTTCCGCGCTGCACCGCCCCGGGGTGTCGGGCTCCACCACCGGCACCGGGGTGTGGACCCTGACGCTGACGGCGGTCGGCGCGTCGCGATCGGTGACCGTCCGATCGGCGAACTGGATCGCCGCGCCGCCGGCGGCCCCGGCTTCCGAACCACCGGCATCCGACGGCTCCGCGGATCCCGCAACCCCTGCCGAGGAGCTCCCCGACGACACGACCACGACGACGACCACGGAGAGCCCGCCTCCGGCCGACGCCCCCGCCGACCCGGAAGCACCTGCGGGGACTCCGTGACCGCACCACGGGTGTGAGCTGTCCAACAGCAGGCACCCTGGGACGTCCGTACCATCGCGCGCATGTCTGCTCTGACGACGTCGACCCGACGCCCCTCTCGTGACCTCCGCCCGGAATCCGCCCGTAGGCGAGTGCGGGTACGTCTGGCGAGCGTCGCGATCGTGGCGGCGATGGCGTCGCTGGTGATGTTCGCGCCGAGCGCGCATGCGGACCGCGTCATCAACGGGCACCTGGTGGGCGGGAAGATCGAGCAGGCGTACGCCTCGACGGGCGGGTTCTTCAAGTGGGGCGTCCCGACCGGTCCCGAACGCGTGGCCGCCAAGCGCGGCCGTTTCCAGACGTTCTCGCGCGACACGTCGTTCTACTGGCACCCGGCAGCCGACGGCGGCACCGCGCATCAGGTCGGCGGCGCGATCCGGAGTCGATGGCAGCAGGCCGGCGCGGAGCGCGGCGCGCTGGGCTACCCCGTGAGCAACGAGTACCGGTCGGGCAGCGGGCGGAGCAACGACTTCCAGGGCGGCGTCGTCACGTGGTCCAAGACCGGTGGCGCACAGATCGTGTGGGGCCAGATCCGGCAGAAGTGGGAGAACACCGGCGGTGCGGGCGGGTACTTCGGGGTTCCGCTCGGCGGGGAGTATCGGACCGGCGGCCGGTTCGCGCAGGACTTCCTGAACGGCACCATCTTCTGGCCCTGATACGCGGTATCGGCGCGTGTCACTAGGACGTCCAAGTATTGTCGTCGGCATGGCTCCGCGACTCTCCTCCACGAACAGCATCGACGGGATTCTCCGCAGGTCCGCCGCGCGGCATCCCGACCGCACCGCGCTGGTCTTCGACGACCGCGACTACACCTATCGTCAGCTCGACGACGCTGTGTCCGCTGCCGCCGCCGGCCTGCTCGCCCGCGGCCTGGAGCAGGGGGACCGGGTCGCGGCCTATGGCACGAACTCGGATGCCTACGTCATCGGCTTCCTGGCATGCTGTCGCGCCGGACTCGTCCACGTGCCGATCAACTACGCGCTCCGGGGTGACGAGCTCCGCTACCTCGTGGTGCAGTCGGGCGCACGCGCCGTCCTCGTCGACCCCGCGCTGTCCGAGCGGGTCGAGGAGATCCGCGGCGATCTCGCCGACGTCGAGGCCGTCGTCCCGTTGCGGGACGCCGACGACTCGCTGCTCGCGTCGGCCGCATCCGAACCGCCCGCCGCATTCGACTCCCGGGCCTCGGGTGACGACCTCGCGCAGCTGTTGTACACCTCGGGGACCACGTCGAAGCCCAAGGGCGCCATGATGTCCCACGCCGCACTGATCAGCGAGTACGTCTCGTCGGTCATCGCGCTGGACTTCACGGCCGAGGACAATCCGCTGATCGCCATGCCGCTCTACCACTCGGCGGGCATGCACGTCTTCATGCTGCCGTACCTCTCCGTGGGCGCGACCGTCCGACTCATGGCCACGCCGGACATCCCGGAGATCCTGCGGCGCGTCGAGGCCGACCGCATCGGCTCGCTGTTCCTCGCTCCGACCGTGTGGGTTCCGCTGGCCAATCATCCCGACCTCGCCACCAGCGATCTGTCCTCCTTGCGCAAGGCGCAGTACGGCGCGTCGATCATGCCGGTGACCGTGCTGAACCGGCTCCGCGACCAGTTCCCCGGCATGCAGTTCTACAACTGCTTCGGGCAATCCGAGATCGGCCCGCTCGCAACGGTTCTGCGCCCGGAGGAACACGAAGACCGGCCGTCGTCGTGCGGTCGCCCGGTGTTCTTCGTCGAGACGCGCGTCGTCGACACCGACGGGAACGACGTCGAGCCCGGGGTCCCCGGCGAGATCCTCTATCGTTCGCCGCAACTCTGCCGCGGGTACTGGGACAACCCCGCGGCCACCGAGGAGGCGTTCCGAGACGGCTGGTTCCACTCCGGCGACCTCGTCACCCGCGATGCCGAGGGCTTCATCACCGTGGTCGACCGCATCAAGGACGTGATCAACACCGGCGGCATCCTGGTCGCCTCACGTGAGGTCGAGGACACCGTCTACACCCATGAGGCGGTGTCGGAGGTGGCCGTCATCGGCGAGCCGGACGAGAAGTGGATCGAGGCCATCACCGCGGTCGTCGTGGTGCGGGACGGCCGGTCGGTGACCGAGGAGGAATTGATCGAGCACGTCCGGTCCCGGATCGCGCCGTTCAAGGTCCCGAAGAAGGTGCGGTTCGTCGACGAACTCCCCCGCAATCAGAGCGGCAAACTGCTCAAGCGGGAGCTGCGCTCGCAGTGACGGACGTGCGGCGCGTCGGACCTGACATCGTCAGAACCGTTGCGCCGCAGCCACTGCCCCGGGGATGTCGGCGTGTGCGCCCGCCGGTCCGAGTATCCGATGCAGACCCGCCGCGGTCACCTCCGCCCCGGGCTCGATGATCTCTCGCACACGGGCACGGATGTCGGCCGGGGGCGCCAGTCGCAATTCGACGAACCAGTTCGCCAGCAGATCGTCGAGCGCATCGACGGTCTTCTGGTCATCGGTGAACGGCAGCCCGACACTGGTGAAACCGTCGGCGAGGTCGTAACCAGATCGGGTCCATCGGCCGTCGAAACCGTAGACGAATCCGATCCACATGCCGTCGGTGCGCTGCCTCTCGAGGTGAGACGCGATGGCCGGTTCCCACCACGGCGGCGCGCCGCCGAGCAGGTCGGTCTCCGACTCGCCGAAATATGTGGCGCCCTCGCGGAAGTACGTCTCGGAGTACTCGTGATCGTGGCCGACGAGCACCGCCCGGTCGGCACCGACCAGCACCACGTCGACCCAGTTGCCGCCACCGTCGTCGTAGTGCCACCCGTCCGGCGTCGCATACGCGCCCTGCGCCCAGCGTTCTCCTCGTACCGCCAGGAGAGCTGCGTGGGCAGCCCACCTGGATCGCATCTCCGCCGGAGCCGGCAGGTCGACCGTCTGCAACGCCATGTCGTGGCACCTGTCTGTCGGGATTGTCCGACCCAGCGTATTGCCGCGGCCACCGGCCCCGCTCACCGAATCCGGTACCGCTCACCGAAATGGCTGCGCAGCAACGGGATAGGTGAGCGAATCGACGACCGGGACTCGTCCGCAGTACGGTGAGGACCGTGACTCGATGGCATCGCAAGGTTCTGGCATTCGCCGCGTGTGCGGCCGTCGTGATCGGGAGTTCCGGCGCGGCCGGGACCCTCGCCGCCGGTCCGGCCATCGCCTCACCGTCGACTCTCGGCGACACCGGCTCGGTCGTCTCGTCGCGCCCGCTGGCGCCGCAGTTCTGGGTTCCCGGGTCCGCCGACGCCACCGTCCTGACCTACGTCACCACCGACACGTTCGGGAACAAGGCGCTGAGCACCGGGACCGTCTTCATCCCCGAGGGCACCGCCCCGCCCGGCGGCTGGCCGGTGATCTCGTGGGCCCACGGGACATCCGGGATCGGCGACGACTGCGCGCCGTCGGTCCGGGGACCAGGCCTCCCGGAGCGCGACCTGCCGTACCTGGCCAAGTGGATGCAGCAGGGATACGCCATCGTCGCCAGCGATTACGCCGGCCTGGGCACCCCCGGCCTGCATGCCTACCTCGACGGCCGGACCACGGCCCACAATGTCGTCGACATGGTGCGGGCGGGTCGCGAGGTCTCCGCGAGTCTGCCTGCCGCACAGCGGTTGTCACGATCCTGGGCGGCGGTCGGGCAGTCGCAGGGCGGCGGCGCGGCGATCTACACCGCGCGCTACGCCACGCAATTCGGCGGTCCCGCACTCGACTACCGCGGCGCCGTGGGCACCGGTACGCCGGCCTACATCGAACGCCTCGTCCAGATCGCCGGCCCGGGCGTACCGCCGGTGGCGATCACACCCGCGCTGACCGCCTACCTCAGCTACATCACGGCCGGCCTCCGATACGCACACCCCGAACTCGGCATCGATCGCATCCTCACGCCGACCGGCCGGAAGTATGTGGCGCTCGCCGAGACACAGTGTGTCGGCGAGTTCGAGGAGCAGCTCCGGGGAGTCTCCGTCGGCGACTACTTCTCCGCTCCGCTGACCAGCCTGCCGAACTTCTCGGCGACCCTCGCCGACTACCTCGGCATGCCCGAAAAGGGTTTCGACAAGCCGTTTTTCATGGGCCACGGCCTGCTGGACACCGACGTGCCGTATCCCACCACCGCGGCGTACGCCGCGACGCTGGCGGCCAACGGCCAACCCGTGACCTTCCGGACCTATCCGAGTGACCACAGCGGAACACTGGTTCGGTCGCAAGCCGACACGATCCCGTTCCTCGATCGGCTCTTCGGCAAATAGTCACTCATCGCGCGGTAGATCTCTCGCTCACCCCGGTACCGGCGCGACGGCGTCCCATGGCACGATGGACGGCACCGGTTGAGCAACTGCCGTCATACGTTTCGCCGGGACGGGGCCGCACGCCGGCCTGCTGTAGTCCCCCGTAGAGAGGGCCACCACCGATGCAGGCAGAACATCCTGACGCTGTGATCGTCGACGACAACGGCCTGAGTGCCGGACGCGCCCTGATGACGGTGGTGTCCGCGGCACACGAGCAGCTGGTGATCCTGACCGTGGAGGGCAGCATCGACGTGCTCACCGCTCCGCAGTTGTCCGAGGCGGTCTCCCAGGCGCTCAGCGGGCAACCGGACGGTCTGATCATCGACCTGACCACCACCGAATTCCTCGCCTCGGCGGGCATGGCAGCGCTCGTCGCCGCCCATGAGGCGATCGCGCCGAGAGGCATGTTCGGGGTCGTGGCCGCCGGTCCGGCAACCACACGGCCCCTCACCGTGATGGGACTCGACCAGACGATGGTGCTCTACCCGACACTGAACGACGCGGTCACGGCCATGACCACCACAGAGGGGCTGGCCGACCGTCCGGCTGGTTAGACGCCGATGGTCCGGATTTCCTCGGCCCACCCGCGCCCCGAGGACTCGGACGGCGGCCTGACGCTGTCGGTGACAGCCACGCCCGAGTCCGCCCACCTCTTTCGGCAGCACTTCACACGGTGGCTGGACGCGACGCTCGACGTGGACGCCGAACGTCGCAGCGACATCGTCCTCGCGGTCTACGAGGCCGTGGCCAACGCGGCCGAGCACGCGTACGCCGCTGACGCGCCCTCGCCCGCCGCCCAGTCCCCCGCCGCCCAGTCCTCGGCCACACGGTCCCGTGCCATCGGGGTTCGCGCCCACGTGACGCGCGACGAATCGCTGGAGGTCACGGTCACCGACTCAGGGCGCTGGAAATCCGATGCCTCGTCGTCGCCCTATCGCGGGCGCGGCCTCGCATTGATCTCGGCGCTCAGCGACGCATCCGACGTGACCAGCGGGCCCGACGGGACCTCGGTGACGTTGCGCTGGCATCAGCGGCTCAGCGTCTGAGCGGTGGTCCGAGTGCGTGTCCCCAAGGCTGGGGACACAACTACTCGTTGTCGGTTGACAACCTGTGCCTGACTCAGCCGGGTCACCGACCTTGGAGTACGGTTCGGGCAACGAGTTCATCGCGGGGTCTGTTCAACCGACCAAGTCTGTCGGCCAGGTCACCTAACCTGAACTCCGAGGCGGGTTCGGGGCCGGCCGTCGAACAGCTCGGTGGAGCGTGCTCCCGATCCCGACATCGCTGCACAATGCGCATGCTCGTCAGCGCACGAGGAAGGGAGTCGACATGACCGACTTCACCGTGGACTCGAACATCGACGACGCCTGGCGCACGTTCGCCTTGCACGTCGGCGATCGCCTGTCGCATCTCGAGCCGGGCGAGACCCTCACGATCCAGCAGGACCCGATGATCCCGGAGGGACCCCACGGGACGCTGCGGTTCACGATCACCGGTTCACGTCGGCTGCGCTGCACGATCGACGACACCGACCTGCATCCCACCCCGGAGTACTTCGCCGAGCACGTGGCCATGCTCGCCTCTCTCGGCTGGCGGCGCCTGCGCAACGGCACCCACATCTTCGAGGTCGGCCGACGCCGCGTGGATCAGCTCGCGCACGTGACGGTGCTGACGCTGCGTCAGGTCTGGGAGGTCGTGCACCCCGCGTTCCTCGACCATTCCCCCGCCGCTCGCCCCGAACCCCGGATCGAGGTCGCGGTCCAGCCCTTCGACGCCGACCATCTGCGCGCGTTGCTCGTCGGCTCGCTCGAAGACCTCACCGGTTGCCGCATCCAGACCGACGCCGACGGTGACATCGCCCTGCCCACCAAGCCGGTCTCGTCGTGGTTGAGTCCGCGCAGTGACGCCCCGCGGCTCGAGTTCTTCGCTCGCCTGGCCGGCGACATCACCGACCGCCGGCGCGCCGCCGACATCGTGGCCGCCCAGCCGACCATGGGTTCGGCGGTGCGCGTGCACCTGCTCGAGAACGAGGTCTTCGCGACGCTGACCGTCGAGTGCGCGGTCTTCCACCCGCACAACCTCAGTTCGGCCCTGGCCGAGTGGTTCTCGTTCCTCGCCGACTGCGCACCGTCCGTCATCGCCAAGGTCGGCGAGGACACACCCCTGACCGCGCGGAACGACGGCCGGCTCCCCGACGCCCTGCAGACGCTGCTCGAGCTCGACCCGGACGGCCGGTCGTTGAGCGCCCGCGAGGTCGCCAAGATCTGCCGCTACAACCAGGCCGACATCCTCTCCTACATCCACACCAGCGAAGAACAGCACCTCACGTGGCGGCGCTCGGCGGTCGACGCGGCCGCCGCGTCGGACTCGGTGCAGGCCGATGCCTGTCGTCACGAGGCCGACACCTGGAAGGCGACCACGCACAACCTGCGGGCCGCTCTCCGCGTCGTCGTGCTGTCCGACGACGACACCGCGGACAGCAGCTCATCAGCCAAGTGATCCCGGCAAATCGGGATCCGAATCATCGGCGCACGTAGTCTGCGCGGACGATTTTCGACGCCGCCCATCGCGCCGGAGGCCGGCGAGGCGTTCAATTCTTTAGGCCACCCTCAGCGGTTCGCGTCACCGATCGGAGCCCTCGCATGGCCATCACCACTGATCGCGGCGCGCTCACGTTCACCTTTCCCGAACTCGGTCGCGACGCGCGCTTGCACGTCACGTTCCAGCGAACGCTGCGGACCCCCGACCCGGTCGGAGGATGCGGCTCGGCCGGCGGCGACGGCGCCCTGCGCCTCGCCCAGGGCTCTCCCGACGGGGACGCACACGCGACGATCCCGATGTGGCAGTCCGAGGCCACCTGGCTGGATTTCTCCTCGCCGCACCTGCATCCGTTCCTGGTGATGGTCGGCGTCGACGGTGTCAACGCGATCAGCGGTGAGGTGTTCACCGGGGTGCCGGACTTCGACGCCGGCGACTATCTCGAAGTCCCCACGCAACCGTCGCTCGCCTCGCACCGGGGGCCGGCCGGCGGTGGATTCGACGATCAGCAGTTCCTCGCCCCCTCGACGCACACCGTCGGGGACGGCGGCCGACTCGGGACGCTCGTGCAGCTGGCCGTCATCCCGATGCGCGCCGACGCGTGGGCCCGGCGACGACGCCATCGTCCGTCAGCGCCCGGCACCTGCGTGCTCTGCGACATCTCTCGAGCCGAACGAGAACGAGCGCATCCCCGCCTCGCCGCGCCGCTCGTGACGGGTCCGCTCGAGTCCGTCGACACCTGGCACCCGACGATCTCCGACGCCGCCACGGTCCGCATCGTCAACTCGATCGCATGGAGGTCGATGACCGGTGAACCGGTGCCGCGGGCCGCGCCGACGAGCGCCGACTACGCCGCGCACAGCCTTCCCTGGCACCCCGTCTTCGACGAGACGGTCGAGCACTCGGCACCCCGCTAGTTCTGTCGCGGGTGTCGCCCCGGGTGTCTGCTCCGCGTCGTACTATTCGGATCCGGTCCGCGTACGTCCCGCCCAGGAGGAACCCGCATGTCCCCCGACTTCGACGCCGTCCTCGAGGCGGCCTGGCGGGACTTCGCCGACACTCTCGCGGTCCGGGTGCCACGCCTCCTGCCGGGTCAGAGTCTCGCCATCGTCGAGGCGGCCGCCGGGGGATGGCGTCGACGGATGACCTTTGCGGTGACCGGAACCCTCGGGTCGACCGAACGCCTCCGCTGCACCATCTCCGCGGGTGACCTCACCTGGACCGACAAGGACCGGTGGATGCGACAGGCCACCTACATCGTCGACCGCGGCTGGTGTCGGCTCGAAGGTCGGAGCGCCTTCTGTTTCGAGGTCGACCCCCTCCGGTTCGCCGACCTCGCCGACGCCGCCGTGCGGGCCCTGCGCGAGGTGTGGGGTGTCATCCATCCGTCATTCGTCAGCATCGGCGACCCGTCCTTCGCCCGCCACCACTCACCTCTGCCCGCAGACGATCTCGACGCCGAGCGGGACCAGGCCCGGTCATCGGAGTCGAGCCGCGTGGTCGGCGAGGATCCCGACGACACCGTCCGCATCACCGACGCCGACACACTCCGCTTCACCGCGCCGCCCCGATTCGTCGACGCCCCCGCGGAGGGCGGGGTGATCCCGCAGTCGAAAGACCATCTCGTCGAACTGGTCCGCGCCGCGATGACCGCGGCGGGCCGTCCCGCCGTGGTCAGTCCGCGCAAGGCCATCTTCCTGCGGTCGACGGGCACCTCGCTGTTACGACCGACCCGAGATGCCCGCTCGCTGGAGATCGTGACCATCCTCAGCTCGTCGGTGCCCGCACCCTCGCTGCTCGGGATGGTGGTCGCGGAGTTCTCCCCGCGATGGCCCGAAGTCGCGGTGGTCGTACGCAACGGACTCGTGTACGCGCAGCGCCGGATCGACGTCGCGGTGTTCAGTCCCGCGAACCTCGATGCCGCCCTCCGGCGCTGGGACGACTTCGCCAGGTCGGCCCGCGGCGACATGATCAGGCGGCTCGGCAGCCAGCCGAAACTGGATCATCGCCGCCGCGGCGATCGGTTGCCCGGCGCCCTGCTCAGTCTCCTGCGGGTCAACCAGAAGCTCGACAACAAGCTGTCCCCGACGACGGTTCTCGCGGCGTGCCACCGGGATCGGGAGCGTGTGCACGAGTTCTTCGACATCTGTGCCGCCGAGATGCGCGAGTGGATGGACAATCTGACGACAGCCCGCAATGCCGAGCTCGGCGCCGAGGAGATCGCACTGTGCGAGGCCGAGCACCAGGCCTACGCCCGCGTCGCCCGCCTGCTCCTCAGCGCCATGGACCTCGCTGACGGGGCATCGGAGCCGTCGCAACGCCCCCCTGCTCCCTAGTCCGAAAGGAGCGACCCCCTCTGCTCCCTGAGGTGCGAGGAGCGCAAGCGACGAGCCACGAAGGGCCGCTGCGCCTTCGACGAACTCCGGCGCCATCTCCGCCGAGGATCGCGACCGCTCAGTCGGTGGAGCTGTACGAGAGGTGTACGACGCCGTTGTCGAAGACGTCTGTGCCGACGAGCGTGAGAGGCAGATCGGCCAGACCGTCGAAGAGGCGGGCACCGCTCCCCAGGACCACGGGGTACACCAGCAGGTGCAGCTCGTCGATGAGCTTGTCGCGCAGCAACGCCCGCACGAGGGTGCCGCTCCCGCTGATGTAGAGGTCGCGATCCTTCTTAAGTTCGCGAATCCGGTCGGCGTCGTAGGCGCCGATGATCTCCGAGTTCTGCCAGGCAGCCGCGTCGTCGAGGGTCGAGGACACCACGTACTTGGTGGTGTCGTTGAAGAACGGCGCACCGGGATCGTCGTCGACCGTCCGGTGCGCCCAGGCCGGGGCAAACATCTCGAAGGTGTTGCGTCCGAGCAGTATTCCGGTGCAGTCGGACATGAAGGAACCGAGCAGCTCGCCCATCCCGTCGGCGAATCCATACGGCATCGTGAAGCTCGGGTCCTCGTAGCTGCCGTCGAGGGTGATGAACTCGTGGACGTGGATCTTTCCCATGGTGTGGCCTCTCGTCTCGTCGCGGTGAACGTCACGATGTCAGACCGTGGGGCGGCGGAAAAGTCATCGGCTTCGAGAAGGGTCGTGCCCTTGTCGGGCCCCTTCGAGGCTCGTCGCTATCGCTCCTCACACCTCAGGGAGCAATGGGGGTCGCTTCTTTCGGATTAGCGAGCGGAAGGGCTGAGCCCCATCCCGCCGGCTGAGCTTGTCGAAGCCCTCGCGTCTGGTAACTCTGGACCCACACATCGGCGATCGAAGGAGATCCATGGACGTCGCAGGCAAGGTGGCCATCGTCACGGGTGGCGGTGCGGGTATCGGCGCGGCGATCGCGCATGCGCTGGTCGATGCGGGCGCGAAGGTCGTCGTCACCGATCTCGACGAGTCCGGCGCCCTGGCCGTCGCCGACTCACTGGGGGATTCGACGACCGCGATCGGCGGTGACGCCTCATCCGACGAACACATCGACGCCGCGGTCCGGCTGGCGGAGAACACGTTCGGCCCGGTCGATCTCTACTTCGCCAATGCCGGCGTGGGTGTGGGTGGCGGTGTCGACACCGCCGAGGCGGTGTGGGATCTCACGCTGGACGTCAATCTCCGCGCCCACATCCGAGCAGCTCGGCGCCTCGTCCCGGACTGGGTGGAACGAGGGACCGGCTACTTCGTCAGCACGGCGTCGGCCGCGGGTCTGCTCACGCAGATCGGCAACGCCCCGTACTCGGTCACCAAGCACGCGGCGGTCGGCTTCGCGGAATGGCTCAACATCACCCACGGCGACGACGGCATCCGGGTGAGCTGCCTCTGCCCGATGGGCGTCGACACCAAACTGCTGCGGCCGGAAGGTGATTCCGCCACCGAGGAGCAACGACTGATGCAGCGCGCCGTGGAGACCGCGGGCACGGTGCTCACGCCCGGGGCGGTGGCCGCGATCGTGCTCGACGCCGTAGCCGACGAACGCTTCCTCATCCTCCCCCACCCCGAGGTCCTCGAGATGTACCGCCAGAAGGGCGCCGACTACGACCGGTGGCTCCGCGGGATGCGCCGGTACCAGAGCAGCCTGCGCTGACCCTCTCGCCGTGTCGCGCCGCTACTCGAAGTAGCGTCGCGGCACGTCGACGAGCATCGTCGTGATGTCGGCCTCGCTCACCCCGCGTTCCCGTAGCGCCGGCAACACCTCTTCACTGATGTGCCGATAGTTCCACTTCGGGAGTGCCTGCTTCTTGGCCTCGTGGTCGAACCAGTCGATGAAGCAGGCGGCGTCGTGCGCGAGGGCCATGCGGTCGGCATAGCCGCGCTTGCACAGTTCGGCGACCGTGTTCACGCGCTCGTCGAACGGCAGGAGGAGGTCGAGCCCGAAACGATCCATGCCGAGAACGGAACCGGCGTCGGCGAGTTTCATCAGGTAGTCGAGGTCGACGCTGTCTCCGGAGTGGCCGATGACGACCTTCGTCAGGTCGGCCCCTTCCTCGGCCAGGACCTTCTGGGCGACCAGTCCCGACTGACTGTGCGGATCGGTGTGCACGGTGATGGGCGCGCCGGTCTGGGCGCTGGTCTGTCCCACCGCGCGCATCACGCGCTCGACACCCGGTGTCAGTCCCTGGGATTCGATGGCGCACTTGAGGAAAGCCGCCCGCACACCGGTGTCCGCGATGCCCTCGGTGAGATCCTTAGTGAACAGGGTGACCAGCGGCTCCGGGACGTCGAAGAGCATTCCCGGTCCCGCGTAGTGGAATTGGAACGGGATGTCGTTGTAGGTGTACAACCCGGTCGCGACGACGATGTTGAGGTCGATCTGTTCGGCAATCCGCTGGATGCGTGGGATGTACCGGCCGAGACCGAGAACCGTCGGGTCGAGGATCGTGTCGATCCCGAGTTCCTTCAGTTCGGTCAGGTCGCGGATAGCTTCGGCGACCTTCTCGTCCTCGTCCCAATCGTCCTGATAGTTCTGCCGGAATTCCTCGTTGACGATGAAGACGTGCTCATGCACCAACACGTTCCCGAGGTCGGCGGAATCGATCGAGCCGGTTGCGGTCTGGACGGTGGCCATGAAACCTCCTCATCAGGAGGCCGCGTTACCTCCCGCTGGGCCGAACCCTAGTCGACGACCTGATGCGGCAGGCGGCTTTCGCCCGTCGTCGCCGCCGACCGCCTCGGCTCTGGCGGGACGGGCTTCAGGCAGCGCGTGGCGCGGTGAGTTTCTCCATGGTCCAGTAGGAGGTGCCGGCAACGACTGCCCCGGCGAGCCACGACAGATCGATCCCACCGAGGGCGACGGCGACGGGGCCCTGCAGTGCCGGCAGCATCCCGTACATGAACATCCAGGTCGCGGTGACACCGAGAGCGAGTGCGACGAGGGCGGTCGGCCGGACCATCGGCAGGACGCTGTCCGCCGGTGCGGCGAACAGACTCTCGGCGTCGATCTGTTGCCGAGCGATCAGGAACCAGTGCACGAGAACAACGCTGCCCCAAGGGCTCAACCAGCCGACGATCGACACCAGCCAGAAGTCGATGGTGGTAGCGAAGTCGCTGTTGAGCACGAAGTAGACGACGACCGCCATCGCCACGACGCCGATGATCAGGTTCAGCACGCGCCGGTCGACGCGGATGTCGAGCGCCTGCGTCGACACCGTGCACGTGTAGATGTTGAGGATGTTGGTCGCGAGCGGTCCGTGGATCACCAGCAACAGAACCGGCAGTGCGAGAACGCCGTAGGCGTCGACGATGATCTCACCCGGGTCGGCGGAGTCGCTCAATGTCGCCAGGGACGCACCCAGCACGCCGAGCCAGACGACCGGGATGAACTGCCCGAGTGCACTGGCGAGAAACAGCCTGCGCGACGGGACGTCCCGGGACACGAAGCGCGAGTAGTCGCCGGCGTAACCGATCCACGTCAGACCCCAGCCGATGCCGATCGCGGTCATCACCGCCGTGATCGCTCCGATGTGGGCCGATCCCGTGAGCCCCGGAGCGGTCGTCTGTCCCCAGTCGACGTCGAGGCCGACCCACGCGACGACGGTCATGACGAGCAGGATCGCGACCGTCGGAGGCACCGTCCATCGTTCGAACGCGGAGATCACCCGGTACCCGAACCACGCGATCGTCACCTGCATCCCCATGATGACCGCGGCCACGACGATCCGTGCGGCGTTGTTGTCGAGGTCCGGGTCGACGAGTCCCATCTCGCCGAGCAGCGCCATCACCAAGTCGAGAACGATCCAGGTGTTGACCGCGCACCAGCCCATGCAGACCAGGGCCTGGACGGCGGCGGGAACGTAGGCGCCGCGGCGTCCGAAGACGGCTCGCGACAGCACCATTCCGGTGACCCCGGTGCGCTGACCGATGACGACGAAGACGCCGAAGATGGTCATGCCGATGGCATTGCCGACGACGAGGACCGCCACCGTCTCCCACAGCCCGAGGCCCATCGTGACGCCGAGTGCACCCAGCACCCAGTTGATCGGCGCGATGTTCGCACCGGCCCAGATCCAGAACTGTCCGCGCACGTCATGGGTCTTCGCGGACTCGGGGATCAGTTCGAGTTCGGCCTCGGCCTGCGGGCCCGAATGGCCCGGTCCGGGTGCCGACGGGGTCGCGGCGTCGAGTGCGGTCATGGAGTCCGTCCAGGAAGTGTCGGCCCCCGATTGGGCGGGGTGCGTTCGGGCATGGCGCGCGACGATGCGCAGTGCATCCATGGTGGTCGCACCGCCCGTCGCGCGATACCTACAGAACGTTCGCACTCCTCGGGTACGGAACGGACAGAATGTCACACCTTCGGCGTTTCTCGCACAGCCAACTGGACTGTCCGGGCTTCTCGCGCTGACCGATCTGGAGGGCGATGCGTTGTTCGGCGGCGTCGGCGATGCGTAGCTGTTCTTAAGCCCGGTAGGCCAGGGCGACGTCGTGGTCGCGGCCGGTTTGGGCGTCGGCGGCCGCCGGGGTTGTGGCGCACGAGGGTTCCGAGGTCACGGCGGCATTGTCTGCAGGGGTGGCCCTGGGTGTCGGTGGGGATCGCGCAGCCGGGCAGGGCGCAGCGGGGGAAAAGTTCGGCGGTGATGGTCACGATGGTTCCTCGAGGTGGCGGGTGTGAGCGGGGCCGGGGCGCTGGGCCGCGACCGTGAGAGGTCGCGGCCCACCGCTGGACGGGGTCTAGTCGGGTGGCACGTCGACGGCATCGGTGTCCCCGGCGATGACCTTCTCGACGTCGGAGAGGGTGTACTCGTTCCGCAGGATCAGCTTGGAGAACGCCTCGACGGCCGAACGGTTCGTGATTGCTCCACAGTTTCGTCATTGATGACGAAATGACCTGATTTTCTCCAAGATTCGCCGATAACCTACGTTATGACATAATTCCCGCTAGTGTTCTGAGTCATTAATTCGTGTGCAGTAGTGGGCGATGGAGTCGAGGATCTGGTCAGCGGTCTTGACCCACACGTAGGGGCGGGGGTTGTCGTTCCAGGTCTCGATCCATGCTCTGATGTCGGCGTTGAGCGCTCTCACGGTGCGGTGGGTGGAGCGTTGGAGCTTCTTGGTGGTCAGTTCGGCGAACCAGCGTTCGACGAGGTTCATCCAGGATGAGCTCGTCGGGGTGAAGTGGACAACGAATCGTGGGTGCGAGGTCAGCCATCGTTTGACCGCGGGCGTCTTGTGGGTAGAGGCGTTGTCCATGACCAGGTGGACGTCGAGCTCGTCGGGCACCTCGGCGTCGATCTTGCGGAGAAACCCGATGAATTCTGTTGCCCGATGCCGTGAGTGAAGCGAACCGATCACTTTTCCCGACGCGATGTCCAACGCCGCGTACAGACTGGAGGTGCCGTTGCGCACATAGTCGTGGCTGGCCCGTTGCGGGGTGCCCGGGAGCATGGGAAAGATCGGCTGGGTGAATCACCCTAGGGTTTTGTGCCGCCTCCAGTGTGGGCTGGTCCTCGGGGCCGAGGCCAGCGTAGTGGAGCGTTTCGAACTCGGTCGGGGGAATCTGGCCGATACTCGAGTGCAGCCTGCTGTTGTTGTACCAGTCGACCCAACCAGCGGTCGCGAACTCGACGTCGGAGATCGTCCGGTACGGGCCGGAGTGGAAGATCGTGGTCCGGATGCACTCGGTCTTGTACAGCCCGTTCACCGACTCGGCCAGAGCGTTGTCGTAGGCGTCTCCGACCGACCCGATCGACGCGGCGATGTCTTCGAGCCGCAGCCGCTCAGTCAGTGTAACCGATGTGTACTGGGCGCGTTCAATCGGTCGATGCAACACTGGGTTGTTGTAGCGAGTGTAGTTGTTCGCCAAAGACTTCGGCGGGAGTTTTCCATCCAAGGACTTTTCTAGGACGGTTGTTGAGGGTGTAGGCGATGGCCTCGAGGTCCTCAGCTGACCACCGCGACAGATCAGTTCCCTTAGGAAAATATTGGCGCAGAACACCATTGGTGTTCTCGTTGGATGGTCGCTGCCACGGTGAGTGCGGATCGGCGAAGAACACCTGCGTTCCGGTGTCCATCGCGAACTGGGCGTGAGCGGACAGTTCCTTGCCGCGATCCCACGTCAACGTTTTGCGCAACTGCTGCGGCAGCGCGGCGATCGACGCTGTCAGTCCTGCATTCATCGCGATGGCACCGTAGCCACCGAGTGCGGGCCCGTTCTTCACAGGCGGCTGCTCACCCCAGCCCTGCTGGCGTGGCAGATGCACCAGAAGTGTTGCACGACTACGACGTTCAACGATCGTGCCGATCGCCGATCTCCCAGTTCCGATAATCAGATCACCCTCCCAGTGCCCGGGGACGGCACGGTCCTCGGCCTCGGCAGGGCGCTGACTGAACACGACATCGGAGGTGACGTGACCCTGCGGCTTGTTGCGCGAGCGGGCCCGCGGCTCCCTCAGTGCACGTCCGGTGCGCAGGCACGCGACCAGCTCACGTTTGAGCGCGCCGCGGCCCTCGATGAACAGGGACTGGTAGATCGCCTCGTGACTGATACGCATGGATTCATCATCGGGGAAGTCGACCTTCAAACGCTGGGAGATCTGCTCTGGACTCCACGCCAGCGACCACCGCCGGTTGGCCCGGTGCGGTTTGTTAAGCCCCTTCCATGGCGGTGGCGTGGGGCCCGCAGCGATCGTGCCATCGGGACGGCGGACAACGCCGGCCAGGCGGTCCTGTACGTACTCCCGCAACTCGACGTGGGCCACGAGCTTCGCTGTTTTCGGGCGCTTGGCGGCCTGCTGGGCTTTCCACTGCGCCACCAACGCCCGATACTCGAGCTTCCCGCTCCTGGTTGCGGCGTTGCGCCGTAGCTCACGCGAGATCGTGGCCGGACTCCGCCCGATCCACCGTGCGATCTCACGCACCCCACGATCCTGGGCGCGTAGCAGCGCGATCTCTTCCCGTTCGGCGAAGGATAGATAGCGGCCCGAAGGCTCATCCAGACTCAGCGGCCTCATGCCGCCAGCGTGGCGGAACCAGCGTGTACCCACCGGCACCGACACACCGACAGCGATCGATGCCTGTGCCGTGCTCACCCCCGTCGCGACCACCCGCCAAAACTCACGTTGCACCTGCCGCGACGGCTCCGGCCGCCCCGGCGATCGCATCGCCGGCCGAAGTGCACGATCAGCACGCCACTGCCGACGAACACCTACCGCCACATCGCTGGTCCTCCGACTCCAGTCCGCCGTAGCCACCGCAAACACCTCCATGATCATGGTGTTGCGACGACCAGTTGAATCCGCCCTGACTTCCAGCATCCGAATGATGAATCAGCTCAGCAGCTTTCACCGGATGACCCTCTCGTTTCCGCTGCCACAGCGCCATCCGAAGCGGGACCGTCACCAGCTCCACCGTCTTCGACGTCGAGGCGTGCCACGCCACGATCCGACGTGAGAACACGTCGATGATGAACACCACGTACACCCACCCCGCCCACGTCCGGCAGTAGGTGAAATCGGTCACCCACACCCGGTTCGGCTCGACGGCACTGAACTGTCGATTCACCAGATCCTCCGCACGTACACCATCAGCGGACCGCACGGTCGTACGGACTCCCTTGGACCTTCGAATCCCGTTGTGGCCTAGCACTTTCATCGCTCGATCAACGGCGCCATAGGACACCCCGGGCAGTGTTGTCCGATGCAGATGGGCGCGCATCTTCACCCGCCCGTAGAGGCCCTCCGGAGTCATCTTCCGCCGGCCGTCGTCATCGGTGCGCCAGACCACGGTGCGCACCGCATCGACGACGTGGGCATCGGAGACGGTCCGAGCGGCAGGCGTGCGTGTTCGCGATGCCCGGTAGGTTCGTGCGGCAATCATGCAGCCCTGCTCACGCAAGACCCGACAGATCGACTCGACCGCAAAACCGTTGGCGCGCATCTGATCTATGAACGCCACGATCATCGGTTGCGGCGGTCGAGTTCCCCCGCGAAGAAAGTCGTCGCCGCTTTCAAAATGGCAACGTCCTCTCGCAATTGCTTGTTCTCCGCCTTGAGTCGCTTGATCTCAGCGGACTCCTTCGACGTGGTCCCCGACCGGGCGCCGGCATCGACCTGGGCCTGCACGGCCCACCGACGTACCGTCTCCCCACCGACACCGACCTGCTTGGCGATCGCCTCTGCCGCGGCAGTCAACGACGTGTACTCGCCGCCGTGCGCCTCCAGCAAACGCAAGGCCCTCGAACGGACCTCCGGATCGATCTTCTTAGGCATGTGCTCATCCTTCCTGACTCAGAAGGAAGCGGCATCAAACCAGGGGTGATTCACGGACCTTCTCGGTGAACAAGGGATCTCTCGACAGCTTCCACGAATCCTGTTTGTGCGGAGCCAATCCGAACGCCCGCCACACACGCGACACGGTTGACTGTGACATGTCGAGATGCTCGGCCATCGCCCGCGTCGACCAGTGTGTCGCATTCTTCGGAGTGGTCTCGAGAGTCGCGGTGATCAAGTTTTTGATCTGCTCGTCGTCGACGGTGCGAGGTCGCCCAGGCCGGGGTTCGTCGAGCAACCCCTCGCAGCGGTGCTCGACGAACCGGCCTCGCCAGCGCCGCACGGTACTGCGATTGAGGCCGAGTCGTTGTGCCACTTCAGTATTCGAACCGCCATCAGCGGCGGCGAGAACGATTCGTGAGCGCATCGCCAAACCCGAGGCCGTCGTTCGCCGACGCGCCCACCCTTCGAGCTCACGGCGCTCGTCATCAGTCAGAACAATATCCACTGCTCGCGGACCCCGGGTTGCCATTCCCTAGCCTAACAACCGAACGGAAATTAATGACTCAGGACACTAGATCCGCAGCAACTAACGATTTTCTTTCCGGTGCATACTATAAGAAGATCGCTCAGACCCTTGAACGCGGAAAGTTTGATCTTCTTTTCCTTCCGGATGCTCTCGCAGTCGAGGACAGCTACGGCCATGATCTGCAAACAGGCGTCGGACTGGGCGGCCAGGGCGCGATCGCACTCGAGCCCGCCACGGTGGTGGCGACGATGGCCGCCGTGACCGACCGGTTGGGACTTGGAGCCACCATCTCCACCACGTATTACCCGCCGTTTCACGTCGCCCGTATCCTGGCAACGCTGGATAACCTGTCCGACGGGCGGGTGTCGTGGAACATCGTGACATCGCTGAACGATTCAGAGGCAAAGAACTTCGGAATCGATGCTCATCTTGAACACGACACCCGTTACGACCGCGCGGACGAGTTCGTCGAGGTCGTACGTAAGCTGTGGAACTCGTGGGACGATGATGCGCTGCTGTTGGACAAGATCTGCGGCCGGTTCGCTGATCCTAAGAAAGTTCATTACGTCGATCACCGTGGTGACTGGTTCGACGTGCGCGGCCCCCTGCAAATCCCCCCTTCAAGTCAGCGCGAGCCAGTACTCCTCCAGGCCGGATTGTCGCCTCGCGGTAGACGTTTCGCGGGCCAGTGGGCCGACGCCGTGTTCAGCATCTCGCCGACGCTGGAGATGATGCAGCGCACGTACCAGGACATCAAGGGGCAAGTGAGTGCCGCGGGTCGCAACCCCGACGCCACGAAGGTTTTCACAGCTGTCATGCCCATACTTGGGGAGACCGAGGCGATCGCACGCGATCGCCTCGAATACATCAACGGTCTCGTCCACCCCGAGGTCGGTCTGTCGACGTTGTCGAGTCATAGTGGAATCGACTTGTCCGCCTTCCCCCTAGACGCGAAGTACTCCGACATCGTCGCGAGCTTGGGGGACGCGCACATCCCCACCATGCTCCACATGTTCTCCACGGTTGCGAGCGACGGCGAGGATCTGACACTGGCCGACCTTGGAAAGCGTTATGGCACGAACGTGGGTTTTGTCCCGCAGTGGGGAGGAACGCCCACCCAGATCGCCGACAGACTGGTCGAGTACTTCGATGCGAGAGCGGCTGATGGGTTCATCATCTCCGCCGCCTATCTGCCCGGCGTTTACGAGGACTTTGTCGACCAGGTGGTGCCGCTGTTGCAAGAACGTGGGGTATTCCGCGACGAGTATGAGGGATCAACGCTGCGCGACCACCTCGGCCTGGAACTGCCAAGCGGGGCGGCGGCGCTGTGACCGACACCAGCTCAGCGGTCCACACCCTCGCGTACAGCAACTGCCCTGTTCCCAACGCCCTGCTGGTTGGCCGCGAGTCGCAGTTGCTCGCCGAGGCTGGCATCAATCTGGACGTGCTGGGAGGGCCGCTGGGCTCCTTGCACTTCACCTACGATCATCCCGCTTACACCCGATTCGGCGGAGAGATCCCGCCGTTGGTGAGTGAGGGCCTGCGTGCACCGGGTCGCACACGCCTCCTGGGCGTCACCCTGTTCGAGGGAAAGCTGGGCTTTTACGCGGCCGACCCCACCCTGACCGCACCGGAGCAACTGGCGGGGCATCGTGTCGGCGTATCCGCATCGGCAATCCGGATCCTGCGCGGCGACCTTGGTGACTACCGACAGCTCGACCCGTGGCGCCAGACTCTCGTCGCACTGGGCACTTGGGAGGCGCGAGCCCTGCAGCACACCCTTCGTCACTCCGGCGTAACAGTAAACGATATCGAGCTCGTACCCATTGAGACGGCGGGAGTCGACTTACCGCAGGACCGACTCAGCGCATCGGCATCAGTGAACGGTTCGGACCTCTTTCCCGCCGTCGGGGCCCATCAGGCACAAGTCTTTGCCGGGGGGACGGTCGATGCGCTATTCAGCTGGCTTCCGTGGTCCGCGGAGTTCGAAGACCTCACCGGTGTTAGACCGCTGCGTGACCTGAGCTTGGACAGGACAAGCCACTACGCCAGCGTTTGGACAATCAGCGCGCAACTCGTCGATAAGAACCCGTCACTCGTGCAGCATCTGGTGGATACGGTGGTCCGGGCAGGCTCCTGGGCGCGCGATCATCTGACCGAGACAGTCGCGATTCATGCCCGCAACCTCGGTGTTAGCGAGACTGCGGTGACACGCGGTTTCGGCGAGCACTTCACCGACAACTTAGTACCCACCCTCGACCACGATGCGCTCACTGTCCTTGCTGCGACACAGCGGTACCTGGTCGACCACGATCTGGTGGATAAGGCGATCGACCTGACTGATTGGTCGGCCCCGGAATTTCTGCAGACGAGCCTGCGTACATGCGCGGCCGGCACATCAGCGATTGGAGAATACGAATGACAGTCACCGACGACACGGCGGCGGCCACCGACCGGCGGGCGGGCGATCCTCTCGCGGTGGCTCGAGACCTTGCTGCAAGCTGGCGGGAGGGAATCGTCGAACGGGATCGCGATGGGGGGCCAGCCACCCGTGAGAAAGAGGACTTACGCCTAAGTGGTCTGCTGGCGCTCGCGGTACCCGAGGAGCACGGTGGTTGGGGCGCAGATTGGCCGACGGTCTGAACCGCCCCGGGTCTGTCGGAGGCTCTCGAACCTGTGAAGGATGGAGAGCATGGCAGCACCACGCAAGTACAGTGAGGAACTCAAGGACCGGGCCACCCGGATGGCATGTGAAGCGCGACGAGATCCCGATTCGTCGAGAGGTGCGATCAAGCGGATCGCCGATCAGCTCGGAGTCCATCCCGAGGCGTTGCGCAATTGGGTTCGTCAGGCCGAGATCGACGGCGGGGTCCGCCCGGGCACCACGAGTGAGGACGCTGACCGCATCGCGGCGTTGGAGCGGGAGAACCGTGAACTGCGGCGAGCGAACACGATCTTGAAGCAGGCTTCGGCTTTCTTTGCGGCGGAGATCGACCGCCCACAGCGCTGATCGTGGAGTTCGTCGCGGCTCACCGCGATGAACACGGAGTCGATCCGATCTGTGCGGCATTGCGCGATACGTCCGCCCAGATCGCTCCGTCCACGGTACGAGCCCACCTGAGCCCCCAGAAGACCGAGGCGCCTCGTGTGGTGCGTGACCGGGAGCTCCTTACCCAGGTCCGCGCGGTGCATGCCGACAACCTCGGCGTCTACGGTGCCCGCAAGGTGCATGCCCAATTGCGCAGACAGGGCCATAGTGCTGCCCGCTGCACCGTCGAGCGATTGATGAAAGCCGATGGGCTGCAAGGGATAGCGAGACTCAAGACACGCAAGACCACGCGCAGCGAGGGAGCTGAAACACCCCGGCCGGCTGACCGGGTCAACCGTCAGTTCACCGCGGCGGCACCGAACGCGTTGTGGGTGGCGGACCTGACCTACATCCGC
Organism: Gordonia terrae; assembly: GCF_001698225.1. Lineage (NCBI taxonomy): Bacteria > Bacillati > Actinomycetota > Actinomycetes > Mycobacteriales > Gordoniaceae > Gordonia > Gordonia terrae. The sequence continues at coordinate 122,712 of NZ_CP016594.1, read as the reverse complement.
ACCCACTCGGGCTGGGTGTACGCGGCGTTCGTCCTGGACGTGTTCTCGCGGATGGTCGTCGGCTGGCAGGTCTCGACCACCATGCACACCGACCTCGCCCTCGACGCCCTGAACATGGGATTGTGGGCACGGTCGCGTGCCGGCCACGACGTGGCCGGGCTGATCCACCACTCCGACCGCGGAGTGCAAGGCGGATTCAACTGGTCGTCGCAACACCATGATCATGGAGGTGTTTGCGGTGGCTACGGCGGACTGGAGTCGGAGGACCAGCGATGTGGCGGTAGGTGTTCGTCGGCAGTGGCGTGCTGATCGTGCACTTCGGCCGGCGATGCGATCGCCGGGGCGGCCGGAGCCGTCGCGGCAGGTGCAACGTGAGTTTTGGCGGGTGGTCGCGACGGGGGTGAGCACGGCACAGGCATCGATCGCTGTCGGTGTGTCGGTGCCGGTGGGTACACGCTGGTTCCGCCACGCTGGCGGCATGAGGCCGCTGAGTCTGGATGAGCCTTCGGGCCGCTATCTATCCTTCGCCGAACGGGAAGAGATCGCGCTGCTACGCGCCCAGGATCGTGGGGTGCGTGAGATCGCACGGTGGATCGGGCGGAGTCCGGCCACGATCTCGCGTGAGCTACGGCGCAACGCCGCAACCAGGAGCGGGAAGCTCGAGTATCGGGCGTTGGTGGCGCAGTGGAAAGCCCAGCAGGCCGCCAAGCGCCCGAAAACAGCGAAGCTCGTGGCCCACGTCGAGTTGCGGGAGTACGTACAGGACCGCCTGGCCGGCGTTGTCCGCCGTCCCGATGGCACGATCGCTGCGGGCCCCACGCCACCGCCATGGAAGGGGCTTAACAAACCGCACCGGGCCAACCGGCGGTGGTCGCTGGCGTGGAGTCCAGAGCAGATCTCCCAGCGTTTGAAGGTCGACTTCCCCGATGATGAATCCATGCGTATCAGTCACGAGGCGATCTACCAGTCCCTGTTCATCGAGGGCCGCGGCGCGCTCAAACGTGAGCTGGTCGCGTGCCTGCGCACCGGACGTGCACTGAGGGAGCCGCGGGCCCGCTCGCGCAACAAGCCGCAGGGTCACGTCACCTCCGATGTCGTGTTCAGTCAGCGCCCTGCCGAGGCCGAGGACCGTGCCGTCCCCGGGCACTGGGAGGGTGATCTGATTATCGGAACTGGGAGATCGGCGATCGGCACGATCGTTGAACGTCGTAGTCGTGCAACACTTCTGGTGCATCTGCCACGCCAGCAGGGCTGGGGTGAGCAGCCGCCTGTGAAGAACGGGCCCGCACTCGGTGGCTACGGTGCCATCGCGATGAATGCAGGACTGACAGCGTCGATCGCCGCGCTGCCGCAGCAGTTGCGCAAAACGTTGACGTGGGATCGCGGCAAGGAACTGTCCGCTCACGCCCAGTTCGCGATGGACACCGGAACGCAGGTGTTCTTCGCCGATCCGCACTCACCGTGGCAGCGACCATCCAACGAGAACACCAATGGTGTTCTGCGCCAATATTTTCCTAAGGGAACTGATCTGTCGCGGTGGTCAGCTGAGGACCTCGAGGCCATCGCCTACACCCTCAACAACCGTCCTAGAAAAGTCCTTGGATGGAAAACTCCCGCCGAAGTCTTTGGCGAACAACTACACTCGCTACAACAACCCAGTGTTGCATCGACCGATTGAACGCGCCCAATACCGAGCCATCCGCTACACCGAACGACTGGCCGAAGCCGAAGCGGTGACATCTGTTGGCTCCAAGGGGGATTCATACGACAACGCGATGGCTGAGGCGTTCAACTCGCTGTTCAAAGCCGAATGCATCCGTAACCCCGTGATGCGCCCGCGAGGCGGCTGGGCAGGTGTGGGCGAGGTCGAGATCGCCGTCGCTGAGTACGTCGAATGGTTCAACCACCGCCGCCTGCACGGCGAGATCGGACACGTCCCACCCGTCGAGTACGAGAGCGCCTACTGGTCGACCCACACCGTCACCAGCTACCGTGAGAACCCGGTCCCCGCAAACGCTGGAACCAACTAACCGAGCCTCCAGCAAACCCGGGGCGATTCAGTCTTCGCAGTAATCCGCGAGATTGCCAAGGTCGACGGCTCGCTTGGCCACCTCTACGGATACCACCTCGTGTGTGCAGCCTTCATCGAACTCCTCGGCTCGCCGGAGCAGCGCGACGCCACTTACCGCCGCGTGGCGCAGGGTTCCTGGACGGGGAACGCGTTGAGCGAGAACAACAGTCACATTCTCGACTGGAAGGTGCGTGCAACCCCACGCGACGACGGTGGTTACGTGCTGAACGGGACCAAGCATTTCTGTAGCGGGGCGCTCGGATCCGATCTGCTTCTGGTGTTTGGCGTGGCGCAGGATGATGACTCACCCGAGCGGTCGGGAATTATCACAGCGGTCATACCCACCGACCGAGGGGGAGTGCGTCCCAACAATGACTGGAAAGCCCTGGGGATGCGGCGGACCGACAGCGGTACAACGGACTTCAAAGATGTTCAAGTGCTTCCGCACGAGGTGTTGGGGGCTCCGAACAGCGTGATCACCGACTTTTTCGGCTATAGGCGCGCCAGCCTATTCGGCCCGTTGGTGCAACTGATCTTCTCGCACGTCTACATAGGAATTGCCGCCGAAGCGCTGGACTCCGCTCGCGAATACACGCTGGAGCACGCACGGCCATGGACCCCTGCGGGGGTTTCTGAGGCCACGCAGGATCCATACGTAGTTCGGACCTTTGGAGAGCTTGCGATTAAACTACAAGGCGCTGACGCGGCGGCCCGCGATGCGTCGCACGCGGTGCAGCGGATCTGGGAGAAGGGTGATGCTTTGGCACCCGCCGATCGGGCCTCGCTGATGGTTCAGGTGTCGGGGGTGAAGGTCTTGGCCACCGAGGCGGGTCTGTCTATAGGCAGCCGGATCTTCGAGGTCATCGGGGCGCGTGGGACACACCCGCGTTTGGGGCTGGACCGGTTCTGGCGCAACATCCGGACGCACAGCCTGCATGACCCGGTGGCCTACAAGATTGCCGACGTCGGCCAGTACTTCTAGAACGACCGTGATCCCGTCCCAGGCTTTACATCCTGACAAGTTCGACAACACACATCGGCGATCCCCCCACCAGGTCGCGGGCGGAAGCGACATCGGCGGTGGTGCCACGAAGTTCCTGGACAAGCTCGTCGTAGCGTGCACGCACCGTCGGGGTGAGGCCGCCACGGTTCTCCATGGCGATAAACGCCGTTGTCTTGGCGCCTTTCTCCCCGAACGCCGTGCCCATCCGGTCGAATGACTGAAACGACGGCACTCCCGCAGGGATCGGGTCGACCGACTGCTGCCGCACGACTGTCTCCAGCTGCGGGAACGCTCGTGACCGCCTCGACGGTGACAGCCTCCACTCCCCCGCTGCGCAGCAACACCGCCGTGGCGTCGAGCAGACGGTTCCGGGAACGAACCCGCCGCGGATCGACGTCGTCGAGGCCATTGATGCTCACCGCCACCAGGTCTCCTCACGCTGTTGGTCCAGCGTGGATGTGGCATTCTACCAACGATACCGTTGGTAGTGGTCTGCTACCGGCACGAGCATCGATTCGAGGACTGTGATGTCAGCACCCACCAAACTGCCCGCACACTCCCCATCGTGCATGGGCTGCGGGCCGGAGAATGCCAGCGGCCTGCAGCTCGAGGTGTACCGCGACGGCGACCGCGTTTTTGCCGATCACTCTTTCACCACCAAGCATTCCGGTGGACCAGGTTTGGCGCACGGAGGCGCTATCTCGGCCGCGTGCGACGACATCATGGGATTCACGCTGTGGATCGCCGGCACCCCGGCCGTCACGCGCACGTTGACCGTCAAGTACCGCCGACCGGTACCCCTCCACGTACCAGTACGTCTTACGGCGTGCATCGACGAGGACGCCGATCACATCCTGCACATCGGGGCGAGCGGGACTGTGGACGGCGAGACCTACTTTTCCGCCACCGGCGAGTTCGTGAAAGTCGATCTCATGCACTTCGCGCGCTACGCCGACACCTCCACGGTAGACAGCTTTTTCGTCAATCTTCTTCGCGCGGACTGACCTGCTCAGATGCCCGGCGCTGCCTGCCGATTCGCCGGTGCGCGGCGAAACCGCGTCGGGGAGCATCCGACCCACCGTGTGAACGCATGAGAGAAGCTGGCGGCGTCGGAGTACCCCAGTTCTGCGGCTATCTCGCCGACACCGATGCCCGGATCCAGCAGTCGCGCGGTGGCCCGTTCTTGGACGAACTGCTGCCGCAGGCGACGCAGGGTGGTGCCCTCGGCGTTCAGGCGTCGCTTGAGTGTGCTCACCGATATCGACAGCTCCGCCGCGATACGAGCACCGTCAGCGCGGGCAGGGTCGGCATCGAACTGTGCGCGGACCAGCTGCGTGTAGGAACTGGGCCTACGCTGTTCGTAGACGCGTCGAAGCTCGGCAATACCGATCCGGTAGGCCACGGGGTCGGAGAAACGGCACACGTCGTAGAGCACGGCAGCCGGTATGTGCACGAACGCCGCGGGCGCGTTGAAAACGATCCGATGGCCGATCTCACCCACGGCGATCAGGTCTGCCGGCGCCTGGCATGTCAGATGAAGCTCCACGGAGGGGACGGCACCGGCGAGCATGTCCACCAACCGCAGGACAGCCAGACCACCGTAGGTGACGGCGAAACAATCGGTGCCGGCGCTGTCGGTGCGCCCGGCCAGAGCGATCGTCAGTCCAGAATCTCCGTGCTGGAACTCGGTGCTCAGCGCGGTCGATATCAGGGGCAAGAACTGAAGCAGTTGAACAACTTCGACGACGGAACCCGCACTGACCAGCGGCAAACTGATGGGGCCGAACGAGGTGAGCTGAGCGTGCTCGGCGAACGCTACGCCCAACCGGAATCCCTGCTGGGAATCCATCGCCGGATACACCTCGTGAAACCACCGGACAGGCACTTGGCCCTGTCGCGCAATGACGACCGCGAGATCGACGCCCTCGCGGGCCATGATGCGTTCGAACGCTCGGGTCTCCGCCGCGCCCAAGGCGCCGCTGTCGAGGAGCTGGGCGAACGCCAGCGGCGGCATCCCCGACTCGACAAGGCTCATATGAGCCAAGTTAACAAGACATCGCGACGTCCGAACCTGGATCGACCACATTCGCCGCGCGCACACTCATCTCTACGACCCAGGAACAAGGAGGTGGCCATGGCCACGATCACCTACGTGACCCACGACGGCGAGGACTACCCCGCGCCGGTGATGCCCGGCAGGTCACTGATGCAGACCGCGGTCGACCAGGCGATACCGGGCATTGATGGCGACTGTGGCGGTGAGGCGGCATGCGGAACCTGCCACGTCGTCGTCGACAGCGCGTGGATCGACACCGTCGGCCACAGCACAGACGTCGAAGAAGGCATGTTGAGCATGCACCCCGAGCGTGAGGCCAACTCGCGGCTGTCGTGTCAGATGACCGCGCGCGAAGAGTGGGACGGGTTGACCGTTCACCTCCCCGAGTTCCAGTTGTGAAGTGAGAGAATGAGAGCGACTTTCAGATGAGCATTACCACCGCGATCGCCGAGAAGGCGCAGTCCATGATCCCGATCGATCTGCAGATCCGTGGCGCTCACGTCTATGACAAGACCCGCCGGATCGTCACCCGAACCGACGGCAAGAAAATCTTCACCGAGACCCCCATCCCGCCGGTCGAGGACGTCGAACTCACTGACATCGATCTGAGCAACCCATTTCTCTACCGACAGGGCATGTGGCGGTCCTACTTCGAGCGTGTGCGCAATGAGGCGCCCGTTCACTTCCAGCCCCGCAGTCCCTTCGGGCCGTTCTGGTCGGTCACTCGACATGCCGACATCATCGCTGTCGACAAAAACCATGAAGCGTTCTCCGCCGAACCGTTCATCATCATCGGTCGGCCCCCGCGTTTCATGGATATCGCGATGTTCATCGCCATGGACCCGCCGCGGCACGACAAGCAGCGCGCCGCCGTCCAGGGAGTCGTCGCACCGAAGAACCTGCGCGAGATGGAGGGCCTCATCCGGTCTCGCGTCCGGGAAGTCGTCGAGGAGCTACCGCTCGACGAACCGTTCGACTGGGTCCAGACCGTGTCGGTCGAACTGACCGCGCGGATGCTCGCGACATTGCTCGACTACCCCTACGAGCAGCGCCACAAACTCGTCCAGTGGTCGGATTTGGCCACGTCGATGGAGCAGGCCAACGGCGGACCATCGGACAACGACAAAGTTTTCCGCGAGATGGTCGCGATGGCACAGGGCTTGAGTGCGCTGTGGCGAGACAAGGCCGCGCGGACCGCGGCAGGCGAGGAGACCGGATTCGACCTCATCACCATGCTGCAGAGCAACGAGGACACCAAGAACCTTCTCGACAATAGCCCGATGGAGTTCCTCGGGAACCTCGTGCTGCTGATCGTCGGCGGCAACGACACCACCCGCAACTCGATGAGCGGCGGAGTGCTGGCTCTCAACGAGTTTCCCGAGCAGTTCGAGAAACTCAAAGCCAATCCGGATCTGATTCCCAATGCGGTGTCGGAGATTATCCGGTGGCAAACCCCGCTGGCATACATGCGTCGGGTCGCCAAGAAGGACGTGATGCTCAACGGTCAGTTCATCCGCGCAGGTGACAAAGTCGTCATGTGGTATGCCTCCGGCAACCGCGACGAGCGAGTGTTCGACCGCCCGGACGAGCTCATCATCGATCGGTCCAACGCTCGCAACCACATCGCGTTCGGTTTCGGTGTGCACCGTTGCATGGGAAACCGTTTGGCCGAATTGCAGTTGCGCATTCTCTGGGAAGAACTTCTCGAGCGCTTCGACGACATCGAGGTGGTCGGTGATCCGGAGTACGTGCAGTCCAACTTCGTTCGTGGGATCAGCAAGATGATGGTCCGTCTGACTCCCAAGCCGGAGACGTGAGTACTGATCGGGTCGTGATCGTCGGCGCAAGCCACGCGGGCGCACAGCTGGCGGCCAATTTGCGCAAGGAGAAGTGGGCTGGGGCCATCCTGCTGATCGGCGACGAGGGCCGCCTGCCGTATCAGCGGCCGCCGCTGTCCAAGGCATACCTGGCTGGCGATTGCCATCTCGACGATGTCGCGATTCGGAGCCGCCAGTTCTACGACAAGCAACGGATCGAGCTCGTCGACGGGACCGTGACCTCGATCGACCGTGCCGAACGAACCGTCACTCTTGGCAACAACGACGCGGTGTCCTACTCGAAGTTGGCCCTGTGCACCGGCGCTCGAGCTCGCGCACTGCCGGTCCCCGGCGCCGACCTGCCGGGCGTGCACTATCTGCGCACCGCCACCGATGTCGAGGCCATCCGCGCCGCCGCGGTCCCGGGTTCGCGGGTCGTCATTGTCGGCGGCGGGTACATCGGCCTGGAGACAGCGGCCTCGCTTCGAACCCTGGGTGTCGAGGTCACCGTCCTGGAGGCGGCAGGACGCGTACTCGAACGTGTCACGGCGCCCGTCGTGTCGGAATTCTTCGATCGAATTCACCGCGAGAAGGGTGTCGAGGTACGGACCGACGCAATGGTCGAAGGGTTCCGCGGCGACGAACGAGTCGACGGCGTTGTCCTGTCCGGGGGGGAGACGCTGGCCGCTGACCTGGTCATCGTCGGCGTCGGCGTCATTCCGAACACGGAGCTCGCAGCAGCTGCGGGCATCGACGTCGAAAACGGCATCCTCGTCGACGACCGCGCTCGTACCAGCGATCCTGACATCGTCGCAGCCGGCGACTGCGCCAACCACCGAATCGAGCGGTACGGGCGACGTGTTCGTCTCGAGTGCGTGTCCGCAACAACCGAGCACGCCAAGATCGCGGCGGCCACAATCTGCGACAACACAACCGGTCGCGCCGCACTGCCATGGTTCTGGTCCGACCAATACGACCTCAAACTCCAGATCGCCGGGCTCAACACCGGATACGACGAGGTGCTGGTCAGCGGCAACCCCGCCCATGGCCGCGACTTCACCTGCTACTACTTAACCGCCGGAGAACTGATTGCAGCTGACTGCGTCAACAGACCCGCTGACTTCGTGACCGCCAAGCGCGCCATTGCACAACGAGCGCCGATCGTCAGGTCCGAATTGATCGGAGCGGCCCCATGACCACATCACCGACAAATGCGGTCAGCCCGGCGGCGCTGACGGGTTCACGCTTCCTCGACATCGAGCACGCCACCGTCGCAACCTTCACACGCGAAGCCGTCGGCAACGCGACCACCGACAAAGACAAAGCCGGCCGCCTGTTCACCGCGGTGCGCGACGCCATCCGCTACGACCCGTACACCGTCTCCAACGACCCAGAGCACTACCGGGCCAGCCATGTAATCGAATCCGGGCGTGGATACTGCGTCCCCAAGGCCGTCGTGCTTACCGCCGCATTCCGCGCCGCCGGGATCCCAGCGCGGCTAGGCTTCGCCGACGTCCGTAATCACCTCCAAACGGGCGCCCTACGTGAGCTGATGGGAACCGACGTCTTCGTCTATCACGGGTACAGCCACGTCTACATAGACGGACGGTGGCTCAAGGCGACACCCGCGTTCAACTCGGAACTGTGCGCGCGGTTCGGAGTCGCCCCGATCGACTTCACCGGCGACAGCGACGCGTTGCTCCACGCTCACTCCGCGGACGGCTCAACACACATGGAGTACGTCCGCGAAAGAGGTGTGTACAACGACCTGCCTCTCGACAACATCCTGGTGGCTCTCAAAGAGGCCTATGGCCCTCTTATACTCACGCAGCGTGCGACGTCACTAGATGCATTCCACGCCTAACCCGGTCTGCCTCAGTCGTCGGCCCGGCAATCGACAATTTTCGTACCGCCTCAACACAGGAGGATCGTGTCAGTGTCCGGCCCCTCGATGATCGACCCCTACCCGCACCGAATGGGTGGCCACTGTGGGTCCGGTGCGATGCGAGACCTCATGGAGTGGACCGGGCTCGGTTACGACGGCCCACCCGACGAGGGCCTCGTCTTTGCCCTCGGCGGAGCCCTCTCCCTCACCTACATTCGATCAAAAGCGCTGATGCCACCCGTGTACTTAGTCGGACGAGGACCTGATTTTGAGATCGACCTCCCCCGCCGTCTGGGCGGCACCGTCGAGGTGCTTGCCACAGACGACCCGGCCGAGGGTTGGGAGAACCTTCGTGGCGAGATCGATCAGGGACGCCCTGCACTGGTCTGGGCGGAGATCGCAGAACTCCCCTACCTGCGGGTCCAGTTGCGCATGAGCCGCCACGACATCGTTGTAGTCGGCTACGACGAGACGCAAGGCGTCGCGTACATCGCCGACAACGATCGCGAAGACCTTCAACGCGTCCCACTGGACGCACTCGCACGCGCGCGCCGCTCGACCTCCTTCCCGGAGCCAACCCGACACACGCTGTTTCGTATCAATTGGCCACAGACGCCACCTTCGATTCTCGAGGTGGCCGCACAGGCATTCGCACAATCCGCAGCGAGCCTGAGCACCCCAGGCGCATCGACGATCGCCGGGCCCGCAGAACACGGGTCACACGGCCTCGACGCTGCCAGCGCGCTCGCATCCGACGTCTGCAGCTGGGGAGCCCTGTCGACCGACGACCTCGAGATGCATTTATTCAGCCTCGGCGCCTTCATCGAGAAAGCGGGGACCGGCGGCGGCCTGTTCCGCCGACTGCTGGCACAGGGCTGCGACGAAATCGCGCGCCTCACCGGCGATCACGCCACCGCCATCCTTGCAGCCAACGCCCACCATGCGGCGACATCCTGGACTGCAGTCGCACGCGCAGCAGTACAGAAGGATCACGCCTCATCCGAGCGGCTCCGATCCGTCACAACCCTCGCGGCGGCTCTACCCGAGGCGGAAACGACCCTGGAGGCGTCACTACGAAAGGCCGCAGCATCCTTGTCAGGCTAACCGGCCTGTCGCGGCAAGTCCGCGAGGAGGACGCTAAGCAGGGCCGCCGCGTTCACACAAACGCACGCAGGAGCATTACCATCAGCAGGACGCCGGTTCCCGCTGACCCGGGTCCTGTGACATCGACAGGAGGCAACCGGGAAGCCTGCAGTTCTTCTCGCAGCGTCACGTATCCTGGCCTTCGACCACGCCACCGTGCAGGCGTCCACCCGTGATGCTACCGGCGACGCGGACAACGATCGAGACATGGCGCGGAGCCACTTTGCCGCGGTGCGAAACCAGATCCGCTACGACCCCTACACAGCAGCCCGCATCCTCCTCGAAGTCGGCGACGGTTCAGCATTCGCCACCGCAGGCCACCTGGCCGCCTACGCCGGCATCGCACCAGTCACCCACCGATCCGGCACCTCCATCCGTGGCGAGCACCCCGCCCGATTCGGAAACCGCAAACTCAAACGAGCCTTCTTCCTCTCCGCGTTCGCCGCACTGCACGACCCCACCAGCCGCGCCTACTACGACCGCAAACGCGCCGAAGGAAAGAAACACAACGCCGCCCTCATCTGCCTGGCACGCCGACGATGCGACGTCCTCTACGCGATGCTCAAGCACAGCGAGCCCTACCGAACCCCAATCGCTTCAGCTGCTTGACAAACCCATAGGGACACCCCCCGTTCTGGACGACCCCCACCCAGCGTCTCACGCACGCTCACCACGAGCTCGGCGGGAATCGGGCCCCGACGGGTCTGTCCGATATTCGGTGTAAGCGGCGGTTTTCCGATTGCTCGGCGGGTCAGCGTTCTTCGGCTGCGGGCATACGATCGGCGAACGTGATGGCCGGGGCGTTGAGCGCTGGCTTCCAGCGTACGGCCCACTTCGTCTGACCGGTACCCTTCGGGTCCAGCGACCGGGTGACCAGGTAGAGCGTTTTGAGTGCGGACTGCTCGTTCGGGAAGTGTCCTCGAGCGCGCACCGCACGCCGGTAGCGGGCGTTGAGACTTTCGATCGCGTTGGTGGAGCACAACACTCGCCGTATCTCGACGTCGTAGTCAAGGAACGGGATGAACTCCTCCCACGCGCTCTCCCACAGGGTCACGATCGCCGGGTACGGCGTGCCCCATTTCTCGGCGAATTCCTCCCACCGCGCCCGGGCGTCAGCGGCGGTCGGCGCGGTGTAGATCGGTTTGAGATCGGCGCTGATCGTGTCCCAATACTTGCGGGAGGCGTACTTGAAGGTGTTGCGGATCAGATGGATGATGCACGTCTGTACCGTGGCCAACGGGAACGCGGCAGATACACTGTCGGGCAACCCTTTCAATCCGTCACACACAACGAAGAAGATGTCGCGGACACCCCTGTTCTTGAGGTCGGTGAGCACCGCCAGCCAGAACCTGGCCGACTCGCCGTCGCCGTCGCCGGCCCACATGCCGAGGATGTCTTTGTGCCCGTCGAGATCCACCCCGATCGCGGCGTAGATGGGCCGGTTACGCACCTGCCCATCCCGGATCTTGACCATGATCGCGTCGATGAACACCGCCGCGTACACTTTCTCCAGCGGGCGTGCCCACCACGACACCATCTCTTCGATGACCCGATCCGTGATTCGGGAGACGGTGTGAATCGCCCCGGGTTTGCTGGAGGCTCGGTTAGTTGGTTCCAGCGTTTGCGGGGACCGGGTTCTCACGGTAGCTGGTGACGGTGTGGGTCGACCAGTAGGCGCTCTCGTACTCGACGGGTGGGACGTGTCCGATCTCGCCGTGCAGGCGGCGGTGGTTGAACCATTCGACGTACTCAGCGACGGCGATCTCGACCTCGCCCACACCTGCCCAGCCGCCTCGCGGGCGCATCACGGGTTACGGATGCATTCGGCTTTGAACAGCGAGTTGAACGCCTCAGCCATCGCGTTGTCGTATGAATCCCCTTTGGAGCCAACAGATGTCACCGCTTCGGCTTCGGCCAGTCGTTCGGTGTAGCGGATGGCTCGGTATTGCACTCCGCGGTCGGAGTGGTGGATCAGCCCGGCCACGTCGTGGCCGGCACGCGACCGTGCCCACAATCCCATGTTCAGGGCGTCGAGGGCGAGGTCGGTGTGCATGGTGGTCGAGACCTGCCAGCCGACGACCATCCGCGAGAACACGTCCAGGACGAACGCCGCGTACACCCAGCCCGAGTGGGTGCGGATGTAGGTCAGGTCCGCCACCCACAACGCGTTCGGTGCCGCCGCGGTGAACTGACGGTTGACCCGGTCAGCCGGCCGGGGTGTTTCAGCTCCCTCGCTGCGCGTGGTCTTGCGTGTCTTGAGTCTCGCTATCCCCTGCAGCCCATCGGCTTTCATCAATCGCTCGACGGTGCAGCGGGCAACACTATGGCCCTGTCTGCGCAATTGGGCATGCACCTTGCGGGCACCGTAGACGCCGAGGTTGTCGGCATGCACCGCGCGGACCTGGGTAAGGAGCTCCCGGTCACGCACCACACGAGGCGCCTCGGTCTTCTGGGGGCTCAGGTGGGCTCGTACCGTGGACGGAGCGATCTGGGCGGACGTATCGCGCAATGCCGCACAGATCGGATCGACTCCGTGTTCATCGCGGTGAGCCGCGACGAACTCCACGATCAGCGCTGTGGGCGGTCGATCTCCGCCGCAAAGAAAGCCGAAGCCTGCTTCAAGATCGTGTTCGCTCGCCGCAGTTCACGGTTCTCCCGCTCCAACGCCGCGATGCGGTCAGCGTCCTCACTCGTGGTGCCCGGGCGGACCCCGCCGTCGATCTCGGCCTGACGAACCCAATTGCGCAACGCCTCGGGATGGACTCCGAGCTGATCGGCGATCCGCTTGATCGCACCTCTCGACGAATCGGGATCTCGTCGCGCTTCACATGCCATCCGGGTGGCCCGGTCCTTGAGTTCCTCACTGTACTTGCGTGGTGCTGCCATGCTCTCCATCCTTCACAGGTTCGAGAGCCTCCGACAGACCCGGGGCGGTTCAGTGTCTTTCGATACCGACGCACCGTATGTTGACGACGCCTGAAAACTGACCCCCTGACGACGGGTGAATTTTGACCCCCCCCGTCTTGTTAGGAGGGTGATTTCAGTGGAGCAATGGGCAGAGATCCGCCGTTTGCATCGCAGTGAGGGTGTGCCGATCAGGGAGATCGCGCGCCGGTTGGGGGTGGCCCGCAACACCGTTCGTGCGGCGTTGGCTTCGGATACCGCGCCGAAGTACTCGCGGCCGGCGACGGGCTCGGCGGTCGACGCGTTCGAACCGCAGATCCGGGCGTTGCTGCGGGAGTATCCGACGATGCCGGCGACGGTGATCGCCGAGCGGGTTGGGTGGACGAGGTCGTTGACGGTCCTCAAAGACCGGGTCCGGGCTATTCGTCCAGAGTTTCGTGGGGTAGATCCAGCCGATCGGGTGATCTATCAGCCCGGCGGCTGTTCACAGTGGGATTTGTGGTTTCCGGACTACCGAATCCCTCTGAGCCACAATCAGTTCGCCATGCTACCGGTGTTGGTGATGACGTTGGCGTTCTCCCGGTACCGGTCGGCGGTGATGATCCCGTCTCGCCAGGGCGGAGACATCCTGACGGGAATGTGGCTGCTGCTGTCGCAACTGGGCGGGGTGACCCGCAAACTGGTGTGGGACCGCGAAGCCGCGATCGGCCCCAAGGGCACACCCACCGCGTTGGCGGCCGGCTTCGTGGGCACGTTGGGTACGCGGCTGGAGCTGGCGCCACCGCGAGACCCCGAGTACAAGGGCATGGTCGAACGCAACAACCGGTTCTTCGAGAGCTCGTTCCTGCCGGGCCGCCAGTTCAGCTCACCGGCCGATTTCACCGCCCAGTTCGATCGGTGGCTGGCCGATCATGCCAACACCCGAGTGGTGCGCGCGATCGGTGATCGACGCCCGTGTGACGTGTTCGCCGAGGACCTCGAGCAGATGACCGGCCTACCTCCGACCGCACCGCATATCGGCTTGAGTAGCCGGGTGCGACTCGGTCGCGACTACTACGTACGTGTAGCCGGCAATGACTATTCGGTGCACCCGTCGGTGATCGGTCGGTTCGTCGACATCACTGCCGACCTGCAGCAGGTGCGCATCCTCTGCGGCGAGGTCACCGTCGCCGACCACGCGCGCAGCTGGGCCAACCACGTCACCATCGCCGACCCTCAGCACGTGCGAGCAGCCAAAGAACTGCGCCGCGATTACCGCCGCCAAGACCTCGCCAACCGGGCCCGAAACGCCGCCCGCATCCGCGCCCACCCTGATGGCCACGAGGTGCCGATCCGGGCGTTACCGGACTACGACGAGCTGTTCGGGGTGAACTTTGCCACCCCGCCCCAAGCTCACCCGCCCACCACATCCACCAGCATTGAAAGGTGAAAGACTGTGTCCGACAATCAAACAGGTAAACAGATCGAGTTCGCGGCGCGGGCGTTGAAGATGCCAGCGATCCGCCGATGCTGGGCGGAATTGGCCGAGCGGGCCCGCACCGACAACTGGACCCACGAGCAGTACCTCGCAGCGATTCTTGACCGCCAGGTCAGCGAACGCGAAGCCAACGGCACCATGCTGCGGATCAGCGGCGCGCGCTTCCCTGCGGTCAAAACACTCGAGGACTTCAACTTCGACCACCTTCCAGGACTGCGTCGTGATGTGATCGCCCACCTGGCCACCAGCACCTGGATCGCCAAGAGCGACAACGTGATCCTTCTCGGACCACCCGGGGTGGGAAAAACCCACCTCGCGATCGCGCTCGGGATCAAAGCCGCACACAACGCCTACCCCGTGCTCTTCGACACCGCCACCGGATGGGCCACCCGCCTGACCGAGGCACACACCACCGGCCGCCTGGCCGCCGAACTCAAACGGCTCCGCCGCTACCGACTGATCATCATCGACGAGATCGGCTACCTCCCATTCGACTCCGACACCGCCAACCTGTTCTTCCAACTCATTGCCAGTCGCTACGAACAAGGCTCGATTCTGATCACCTCGAACATGCCATTCGGCCGTTGGGGCGAAGTCTTCGCCGACGACGTCGTCGCCGCCGCACTCATCGACCGCCTCGTCCATCACGCCGAGGTCATCGCTATCGACGGCGACTCCTACCGCACCAAAGCCCGACGAGAACTCGTCAACACCGACCAGTAACCACACCAAAGGGGGTCAAAATTCAACCGTCGATAAGGGGTCAGTTTTCAGCCGCCGTTGACACCGTAGACATCGGCGAAATGCGCTGAGATCTCGCCGGTTGTGAGGCCTTTGGCATACAGCGACAGCACTACCCGATCCACATCGGTGACGCGACGTTTGCTCTTACCGACAATTACCGGGTCGAAGGTGGCGTTGCGGTCGCGGGGCACCTCGATGGGCACCTGCCCGCACGCGTCGGTCAGGACCCGTTTCGTGCGCGTGCCGTTGCGTGAATTGCCGGTGTTGCGGCCGGCCACGTCATGTTTGTCATAGCCAAGATGTTCGGTCATCTCTTCATCGAGCGCGGCTTCGAGCACGCTCTTGGTCAGCGCTTTGAGCAGCCCGTCAGGACCGGTCAGAGCCACTCCCTGAGCGCGTGAGCTACGTACCAGATCGCTCACCAAAGCCTGCTCGGCCTTCGAGAGCTCACGCACCGCATCCGCGGTGGTGACATCGTGTTCCTGACCGGTCTGAACCGGCCCTGCCACCGGGGCATCCACGCCCCCGATTGTGTCGGTCATCGTCGTGATTCCTCCTGCCCCACGCCGGGGGCGATCAAAACCACTTACACCGAATCAGCGACAGTCCCCAACGCCGCGACGGGCCCTCCTGCGAGTTCTACCAGCGTCAACGACGCGAGGGGCGCTCGCACGTGGGTCGGGTGTGGTGCCGCGGCCGACCGTCGAGCGGGTGTCAGTCGATGAGGTGGGCGCGATGGCTGGATGACTGGCGGGGCCGGTCAGATCTCGGCACGTGCGTGCGTACTAGCGGGACGCTGGATGCGTGTCGGTTCGGGTACTCGGCCACCAGCTTGCTCTGCCGACAAGTGTGGCGATGGTCGGCACGACGATGGTGCGGACGATGAAGGTGTCGAGCAGCAGGCCGATGCCGATGATGAGTCCGACCTGGGTCATGATCGAGATGGATCCGGCCATGAGTCCGAACATGCTGGCAGCGAAGATGAGGCCGGCCGAGGTGATGACTGATCCGGTGTTGGTGACGGTTCTCAGGACGCCGATGCGGATGTTGTTTTGGGATTCTTCGCGTAGGCGAGAGATGAGAAGCATGTTGTAGTCGGCGCCGACCGCGACGAGGACTATGAAGGCCAGTAGTGGTACGGGCCAGGCGATGTCGGTTTTGAGGATGTGTTGAAAGATCAGGACGCCGATACCCAGTGCCGCGGTGTAGTTGAGTATGACGGTGCCCAGAAGGTATAGCGGCGCGATGAGTGCTCGGAGTAGGAGTATCAGGATCAGGCCGACGATGGTGAGGGTGGCCAACGCTAGGAGTCGGAAGTCTTCGGTGAGTAGACGTTGCAGATCGGCGTTGATGGCGGGGAACCCGGCTGTCGCGATGTTGGAGTCCTGCAGGGTTGTGTTCGGTCTGGCGGCGAGTGCGACATCGGTGATTGTGTCGGCCAGTTGCATGGCCTCGGTGCTGTAGGGGTCGAAGCTGGTTTGTATTGCGTAGCGCACGGTATGGCCGTCGGGCGAGACGAACTGGCGAGCGACGTCGACGAAACGGCGGTCTGCGTTGGCCTGAGGTGGGAGGTAGAAGCCGGTTGCTGAGTTTGTTCCGGCGGTCTCGCGGGCGGAGGTTTGTAGTTGTGTGGCTAGCGCGGCCATCCCGGCGAGTTGTTGAAGGTTGCTGTCGATCAGCGCGGATACACCGGCGGCGAGTTGGCGTGATCCCGCCGCGAGTTGACTGATACCTGTTTGCAGTTGGGTGAGCTTGCCGGGAAGGTCTTGGCTGCTGATGCTTCCCAGCGTGGAGCCCAGTGAGTTGACGGTGGAAGTGAGTTGGTCGGTGACTGTTGAGATCGGTGTATCCAGCTGCGCGAGTTGTGTTGACAGCGTGGCGATCTGGTCGAGGGTCCCGTTGCTCAGTAGGGCGTCGAGATTGCGGGTCTGCGCGCGCAGAGCTGCGCACTGCGGGACTTGGGTGCACCAGGGCGCATTATCGAGGATGGGCAGGATCGAGGTCACTGTTGCCAGGGCTGCAGATGTTTGGCGGGTGAGCGCGGCCAGCTGTGGGGCATTCTGAGAAGCGCGATCGAGCGCTGGTGCAGATGCGGCGAGTTGGCGTAGTAGTGGCTGGTACTGCTGAATTTGCTGCCCGGCTGTGCTTGCCTGATCGAGGATGCCGGCCAGGGGGGCCAAGTTGGTGCGTACCTGGGTGTCGAGCTGAGTAAGCCCGTCGGCGAGTTGGAATGCGCCTGTACGGAGCTGTTCGAGGTCACCGCGGCGGTTCTGGCCATCGTCGACCGCACCCGCCAGCCGGTTCCCGATCTGGCCGTTCTGCCAGGACAGCTCGGCTTGCTCGAGCTTGTCCCCGGTGGGACGGGTAACGCCGATGACTCGAGTCACTCCGGGGATCTGGGATACACGTGAGGCCATTTGCTCAAGATCGGCCAGCCCGCTGGCAGTACGGAGATCGATCGGTGCATCTACGACGAGGAACTCGGTGATAGTGACGTCTTGAGGGAAATGACGGTCGAGCAACGCGTAGCCTTCGTTGCTGTCGGTTGTCGCGGGTTGCCCCTCACGATCGTCGAAGGTGATCTGGATGCCCGTCGCGAAGACGCTAAGCACGATTAGCCCGACCAGGGTTAGTGCCAGCAGCGGCACAGGACGCCGCACGACGAGCACGGCGACGCGATTCCAGTACTTTCGGGTCAGATCTCGCCTGGGTGCGCCCCAGCCGAATCGTGCCGCCCACAGCAACACCGGTGGTAGCAGGGTGACCGTGGCGAGGAATCCGATGAGGATGGCGATCGCGCATGCCGGACCCAAGGTGGAGAACACGCTCAGCTGACCAAAGACCATCGCCAAAAAGGCCAGCGCCACCGTGGCAGCTGAAGCCAGGATGACCCGTCCGATAGTTGCTGTCGCGTCCACGAGCGCAACCTCGGTGGTGGCGTCCTGGCGTAGCCGTTCGTGATAGCGACTGATGAAGAAGACTGAGTAGTCGACCCCGGCTCCGAGCAGGATGACGGTCATGAACGCGACGGTGAACTGCGATACCGGCATACCGAGTTCGCCGAGTGCGGACAAGATGCCACGGCCCACGCCGAGGCTGACACCGATCACCAACAACGGCACCAGCGCGGTGAACAGCGATCGGTAAACGATCAACAGAATGATCGCGATAAGCGCCACCGTCGCCAGAGTGATCACGACTAAATCGCTTTCAGCACTGACGATCTGGTCACTGAAAGTGGCTGTCGGCCCGGTGACATGGACAGTGGTGCCCGTACCGTCAAACACGCGCTGCGCGGTTTGGCGCACGGTCTCCACAGCATGCGTGGCCGTTGGCCCTCCCAATGTTCCGGTGACCCCGACAGGCAGGTACCAGGCTTGCCCGTCCTCACTCAAGGCTTGGCCGGCCGTCGTCGGATCGGAAAGCAAATCCCGCACTGACTGCACATCGTCGAAATTTTCGCGCAGCTGCAGAACGAGCATGTCGTAGCGTTCCCGCGCCACGTCGGTGAACCCGTTCGGGTTCTCCATGGTCACGAAAACAGTGGTCTTGGCGCCCTTCTCACCGAACGCACCACCCATCTGATCGAGTGCTTGAAACGATGGAACCCCAGCAGGGATCGGATCAACAGACTGCTGCCGCACCACCGTCTCCAGCTGGGGAAACAGAATCGCCAAGACGATACCCACAGCCACCCACGCCCCGATGACGAGGAATCTGTGCGCCAAGGTGAACCGTGCCAACCGCCCCAATGTCGTGCTGTACTCGCTGCGTTCCGCCAACCGGCGCGCCGCCAAGCGCCCACCACTTGGACGTTGGACCACCATATGCAGCACCTCACCCTCGACCCAGCCCGTCTACGAAACCGACGGTATCGTTACGGTACTAGCAGTACCGTAGATGGGGAAGGAGGTCAGGAGGTTTGGTGTCGCCGGTGGGCCATGAGGAAATCGTCGACAAGCTGTTCGAGATCGCCAACGGTCATCGACCGAATGCCCGTGAGCTTGGCAAAGATCAGCGGGCCCGCGAGCTGGGTGACAGCCATGGTCAAATCGAAGTTGTCGAGCTCAGCCGTGGCCACGTCACTCGTCAAAACTCGATCGAATGGTTCTCGATACTGCTCGACGACTCGACGACGCAGTGGCGCGAGCGCGTTCTGATCCCCGTCGGATTGCCCGGATTGCCGGGGCTGCTCGGGAAGCATTGCCAACCATGCCAGCGTCGTCAACTGCAGCGGTGCATGCTCAATAAGCTCAGCCTGCCGCTGCATCAGCTTCAGCAGGTCATCACGGATCGACGTCGTCGTCTCGGGGGTCTCGGCCTGAGGCAACAATCGCTCGAAGGCAGCCGCCACCAGATCTGTGGAGCTCTCGAAGTGACGATACAAGGTGGTGCGAGCAACACGAGACAGTCGAGTGACCGCCTCCACGGTAACGGCTTCGACCCCGCCACTGTTCAGCAAGGTCACCGCAGCATCCAACAAACGCTGACGCGACCGAACCCGCCTCGGGTCAACATCGTCGAAATCGATGGTTTCCACCCTGGCCACTCCCTACGAAACCAAATCAAGAACCTCTGACTGCACACCAATACCGTCGGTAACAGAACGAAACTGCCAGTGGCGGTACCGATGGAAGGCTCGAGGGGGGCCTTATGAGTGCCGCCACGACTGTGGCACTGTCGTCAACAGTACCGTCTGTAGCGCTCCGCTACTAAGATGAGCGGCGACCAAGGATGATCCCCCATGACAGCCAGCAGTCAGGATTGTGAAATGCGCTCCGTTTGTGTGAGCAGTTCTGCCGCGTGCGTGACACAGGGCGGACCACCCGTACGAAGGGGATCAGACGGCGTCGAGGCGAGTGGCGAATCCAGGGTCGCCTAAGGGCCTGTCCCTATGGAATCGAACGCCTACTGTGGCTGCAGCGCCGTCTATGATCCCCCACGAGGTCTGGCACAGGTGCGCGGCAAACATGTCCCTGCTCATTCCATTCTGCCGACCGTGATCGATCCACCACTGGGTCGCTGATAGGCCAGCCCCCAGAATGGAGGCTACTGCTACGGCGACGGGGGACTCCTCGGCATCGACCTCTCGGAGGCCACGAGCGAACTCGTCGGAAATAATCTCCATTGCCGATCTCAGCTGATCTGCGGCCCCACCCTCGCCGGACTCAGAGTACTGGAACATGTGGTTCGTCATGAGGAAACGGACGACCGCTGGATGTTCATCAACCAAGGATACGTATGCGGACACCGCTGAACGGAAAAGTTCGTCGACGGTGCTGTCTGCCTGTCCGGAGAGCAGAGTTGACTGCGCTGACTCCCACATCATAGAACCCAGACGGGCTGCCACGGCGGAGTAGAGCCCAGCCCTGTCACCGAAATGGCGGTAGAGCTTAGGCTTCGACGCACCAGCCTCTTCCGCAAAATCGTCCATGCTCACGGCATCGCCGAACTTTTCGATCGCGCGTATCGCTGCATCGACGAGTTCAGCTTTGACGACGGCGCGGTGGTCGTCCCAGCGCGTGCTTCGAGCGTCGCGCACACGTCGCTGCACTTTCACCGGGGCCGCGGAGATGCGACGGACTACAGACATGACCTCCTACGTTATCAGGATGGCTGACTTGTCGCGCCAGTGACGCACTAGCCAGTGAACATGGGTTGGGTCGACGAGACCCGCGTCAGGCGGATTTGTCTAATCTGGCCACGGCTGAATTGAAGTCTTCGACGGCCTCTAGGTTGGACATGTGACCGACTTTGTCAAGAAGAGTGAATTCAAATAGAACGCCCTTCCGACCCAGGCGCGCTGCGAGATCCACTGAATGGGTCGCTGGGGTCAGTCTGTCGGCATCACCTACGATGACCGTCGCCGGCACCTCCAGCGAGTCAACCCCCTTACTGACGTCGATTGTCGCCAACACTGAACCCCACATCCCGCGCACCTGTGGTGGGCATCGCAACACGATGTCGGCGCACTCGTCGACTACCTCGGCAGTCGCGCCCGGGCCCAGGGTTCCGTAACGAATCAGGCGGCGAGACAAACGCGTCCCCTGCATCTCGGGTCCGGCGACTGCAAGACTGGCCGCGAAGGCCCGCTCAAGTCTCGGTCGTAGCTGTCGGGGAACCTTGAGCAATGTAGACCGATCCACCAACTGTGATGGCCCGGTGCTTGCCAGTACTACTCCGCGGGCCAGCTCCGAAACCGAGGCGGGGTACTCAGCCGCCCAACTCATGATGGACATGCCTCCCATGCTGTGTCCGACCACGACAGCCTTGTCGGCGGGAGTCGCCACTGCCCGGACTACGGCCTCCATATCATCGGCCAAGAGCTTCGCCGAGAACGGTACCCGGCCCCGGTCGCTCAACCCGTGTCCGCGTTGGTCGTAGACCACCACCCGATGCGTCGCCGCGAACTGCTCGACCTGCGGACGCCAGAAACGTCCCTGACAAGCCCAGCCGTGACTAAAGACTAGGAGCGGAGCATCCCGGCCCGGACCGAATTCCTGAGCGAACAACTTGGTCCCGTCGGAGGAAAGGACCTCGAGGTCACGCGATCCTCGCGACGCACTCGCAAACTCAGAGGTCATCGAAGCTCACCGTGACAGAATCCGTCAGCGGAAGTGCCTGGCATGCGAGCCGTTCACCGTCGGCAACATCACCCTCAACGAGGATGTGGTTCTGGGCCATTTCTACATCACCCTCGACCAGCTTGCATACACACGCGCTGCAGGCTCCTTCTCGGCAGGAGTACGGGGCATTGTGGCCTTGGGCCAGTAGCACGTCGAGCAACGGCGTGTTGCGCGGCCACTCAGTCGTGATGGACTGCCCATTCAGATAGACCGTAGCGGTCGCCACACCGTCGTCGTCACCAAGCTGACGCATCGTGGCTGTATCGAACGGATCCCCGGTCAGTGACTGGAAGACTTCTCGATGTACCGAGGAGTGCTCGACACCGCAGGCCTCCGCCGACTTCTGCACCAGATCCATGAACGGCGCCGGACCACAGGTGAAGATCTGTGCACCGCGGTGCTCACGTATGGCGGACTCGACATTCTGAGGCGTCGGAATACCCATAGCCGACTCCAACCAATGGAAGACGGTGAAACGCTCAGGAAACTCGGAGACGATCTGCGTCAGTTGCCCCCCGTACATGATCGACTCGGCATCGCGGTTCGCGTAGAATAGTGTGACCTCGCCCCCGCCGCACACAAGTGCCGACTTAATCAGCGAAAAGACCGGAGTGATCCCACTTCCTCCTGCGAAGAATAGAAAATCAACGTCGAGATTCTTCGCCGTGAAATGCCCTGACGGCGGGAGGACGGTCAATTCCATTCCCGTAATCGCGTTATCGCACAGCCAGTTCGATGCGTAACCGTTCTCGGTCCGCTTGATGCCGATCTCGAGACGGAAGTCGTCGACGTGAGGCGAGCTGCTCAATGAGTAGCACCGTGCGACATGACCGGTCCGATCAGATGGGATCTTGACGGTGATGAATTGCCCTGGGGTATGCTTGAATTCCTCGACCATGGCGTCGGGGATTTCGAACGAAATGGTAACGGAGTCTTTCGTTTCCTGGATCACTTCCGAGACGGTTAAGGTGCGTGAGCGGGCCGCCGCGGCAGCCGGACGTGAATCGGGTTCGACGGTCACTTGAGGATCCCCTGTCTACGTGCGACCGCGTAACCCGCTCGTGTCAGTGGCGCCGCGATGTCCTGGTAGCGGGGACCGATCACCCGTGCCACGAAGTCGAAACCGCGGGCGTCCGCACCGATCAGCACTCGCGCTCTCTTCTTGTCCATACCTTTGAGGATTGTCGCCGCTGCTTTATCCGGGGTGCTTCGTGCGATCCTGTCGAACAGCGAGGCGACAGTCGCGGTGTCTGCCCCCATGGCGGAAACGCCTCGGGCATTGTTGACGATGTTGGTTTTTACACCCCCCGGGTGCACACATGTCACTGTGACCGGGTATCGACTGATTTTCATCTCCTGTCGGAGCGCCTCGGTGAAGCCTCTGACGCCGAATTTCGCGGCATTATAGGCGCTTTGGCTGGGGATTCCGATCAAGCCGAAGACGCTCGACGTGTTAATGAGATGTCCGTCCCCGGACGCGATCAGGTGAGGCAGAAACGCCTTCGACCCGTTAACGACTCCGCCAAAGTTGATGCCCATGAGCCAGTCGAAGTCTTCCCAGCTCATGTCGACCACGTCGACGCCCAAGGCCACGCCGGCGTTGTTGAACACCATGTCGACGTGGCCCGACTCTGACCGCACTCCGTCGGCATAGTCCTGAAAAGCAGCGCGGTCCGCAACGTCTAGTACGGCGGCGGTTACCGTTGCCCCATGCGTGGTGCGGCAAAGTTCTGCAGTCTCCTTCAAGTGCATCTCATCAATGTCGGACAGTGCCAGTGCGGCACCTCGCTCCGCCAACTGGAGTGCCAGAGACCGACCGATCCCTGACGCGGCACCGGTGATCACTGCCACCTTGCCGGTATAGTCATGCCGATTAGAACTGCTCACCGTCGTCCCACCATCTCTTCGAATCGTGTCTCTCCGTGCGTTCGGGCTCAGGCGATGTCGTACTCGGCGGGCTCGAAATCTTTCGTGGCGCGCCAGTACTGCCATGTGAAGCCCGGCCACACGGTCCGGTTGACGCCCTGCGAGTCGAGATACCAACTCGTGCAGCCGCCGTTGGTCCACACTCCCTTGGCCAGCTTCCGCTGGATGTCGGTGTTGAACTGTTCTTGCACGGACGGGCGTACGTCAACCTTCTCAGCGCCTCGGCTTTCTACTGTGTCGATGGCCTTCATGATGTATTTGATCTGTTGCTCGATCATGAACACCACTGAGTTGTGGCCGAGGCCCGTGTTGGGTCCGAGGAGGAAAAACAGGTTGGGAAAACCCTCGGTCGTGATGCCCAGGTGCGTGTTAATCCCCGTCTGATGCCAGTGGGACGGGAGATCCTCGCCAGTGGCACCTTTCAGGGCGAGCTGATCGAAACCATCAGTCACGTGAAAACCGGTCGCATAAATTATAACGTCCACGAGATGCTCGACACCGTCTGAAGAAATGATGGAATCAGCGGTCACCTTCTCAATCCGATCGCTGATGACAGTGGTGTTAGGTGCCGCAAGCGCCGGGTAATAGTCGTTTGACCCCAGAATCCGCTTACAGCCGATACGATACGACGGGGTCAGTTTCTTGCGCAATGCCGGATCAGAGATGGAGCGTTCAATGTTCCACCGAGCGACCTTTTCAATTGGCCGCATGAGGTTAGAGTGACCGTTGAGGCCGAAGGCCAGGCTCTCCGCACCCCAGTACACCGACCACCTGGCGATACGACGTGCAATCGGGAGTTTACTCAGAAGAGTCCGCAGGGCCGGCGGAACGGAGAAATTCTTGCGGGGTAGGACCCAGGCAGGGGTTCGCTGGAAGACCTTGAGGGACATGGCCTCCTTCTGCACGAAAGGTACAAACTGGATAGCGCTGGCACCAGTGCCGATCACGGCGACACGCTTGCCCTCCAGATCCACCGAATGATCCCACTGTGCGGAGTGAAACGCTTCGCCTTTAAAGTCCTCAATCCCCGAAATTTCGGGAAAATTGGGGATATGCAGCGCACCGACTCCTGACACCACGAACTGAGCAATGTACTCACGTCCGGACTCAGTACGCAGGTGCCACCGCGACTCCGACTCGCTCCAGTATCCAGAAACCAACTTCTGACCGAAATGAATCTTTTGTGTCACGCCACGCTTATCCGCGACATCCTGTAGATACCGCTCAATTTCTGGCTGTGACGACCACACCTTCGACCAGCTACCTCGACTCTCGAATGAGTACGAGTACATCAGCGACGGAACGTCACATGCACAGCCCGGATAGGTATTGTCGCGCCAGGTCCCACCGACGGAGCTTGCCTTCTCCAGAATCAGAAAATCGCTATACCCGCGACGTCTAAGCTGCGCGGCCATCCCGAGACCAGAGAACCCGCTTCCAATAATCAG
Source organism: Gordonia terrae (assembly GCF_001698225.1). NCBI lineage: Bacteria > Bacillati > Actinomycetota > Actinomycetes > Mycobacteriales > Gordoniaceae > Gordonia > Gordonia terrae. Next base: position 97,612 of record NZ_CP016594.1, on the reverse strand, counting down.
AATCTTGGTCGAAATCGGGTCGTTGGTTGAATCCGTCTTGGCGGTTGCGCGCGAGGCGCGCCGGGTAGTCGATGATGCCATGTTTATGCTTTCTCCCTCGTAGGTTGGATCGCACAACACATCACCTGCGCACAGTGGCGGCAGGTGATCTGTTGAGGCGGAAGTGATCGCGAAGCCATCGAGAATGCTCCGCACAGGTCTAACTGATGTCGATCACGACGGCTCGGCCGCGTGAACGGAGATCAGCGAAGATCGTCGGGAAGGCTCCGCGTCGCACGCCACATGGCCATTGTGAACTTGCCTTCCAACATTCCCGCCTCATGGAAGAACCGAATCATGGGCTCCGACATAAATTGCAGGTTGGTCCGATAGTTTGGGCTGGTCTGCTGCGCCCACACGCCACGCCAGCGACTAATTCCCACTGCGGGGTACACTTTCGGATTAATGAGCAGCGGGTACGCCAGGTTCGCGATGACGGCAAGCACCCCTCGGTGCCAAGCGCGCGTCGCCTTACGACGACGCTGCATGCCTTCGATCATCTCCAGTCGCGCAAAGGTAATGTGACGGGCTTCCTCAAGGACGTGGATCTTCATGAGCTGGCGAAGCTGAGGCTGCATACTGGGGTCGTTCATCGCCTCGCGCTGGGCGCGGTCCAGGATTTCCTCGATCAACAGCGTAGCTCCAGACACCGACGGCCCGAGAGGGACGAAATGCAGGATCTTCGCGAAGCTCAAGAAGCCCTTAGGAAGCTTGTAGGGGGGCACGCCCGTCTTGTTGATGAGGCGCGCGAACATAGTGGAATGGCGGGACTCATCGCCGATCTCTGTCAACGCGTATAGAGACTTCTGATCGGTTAAAGCCCCCTTCGCCGACATGCGCAGAAGCGCTGAACTCAACAGATTCTCTGCGTAGATGCCGAAACTGAGGATGCTCACGATCTCATGGCGCCCCAACTCGCGACGCTGCTCCTCAGTCATCTTGTCCCACAGCCTGGTGCCGTATAGCGACACTCGATGCTCTGGCAGAAAGCACTTGCCTTCCTCCCAGGGCGACTCCCAGTCGATGTCGATCTCCGCGTCGTAGAACTTCTCCGCGGAAGACCGCAGCAATCGACCCGCAGATCGTTCCATGTCGACGGGCTTACGCCCGTTCACCCGAGCCATGCCCTCCTTCGAAAAGTCGGGGTTCATCTGGACATCCTGCACGGTCATGTCTTCTCCTCGGTCGTTCAAGGCTGGGAGTCGGGGCCTGGCGCCCAGTACCCATTACTCATAGTATCTGGTACTGCTAGTATCCACGAACTGCGATATTTGTCAACGCTCAGTGCGAAGAAGGTAGGACTGCATGTCTGACGACCATGACCTCGACTACTCCGGCGAAGGAACCCTGGTGTGCCGCGGGGCGGAGATCCATGTCGAAGCGAAGATCAAAGGCTATTTCCAGCCGCTGAACGGCCTGTACACCTGGTATGGCCGGATTCAGAAGAATGATGAGCTCGACGGGCTCCTGAAAGGCGCCCGCGCGATCGCTGTATTTACGACCCCCGAGGGCCGAGCGGAGTGTGTCGTCGGGGATCCCGACTTCTGGGGCCGATACCGCATCTCAGGCAAGAGCACTCCGCCATACCACCTGCCCACCACTCTCGAGGAAGTCGAGAACATGGTCGAGCACCACCACAAGTGACAACCATCCACCGCCGCACGGACATTCGCGAAACGGGTCCGCACGATTGGGTCGCCCACTTCAGGTCGAGAGGATATTGCACATGGTGAGTTCGTCTCCCATTCGAACCCGCCCGTCGAGAGGGGGCGAGAAACTCGGCGAGTACAGTCCGACCCTTGAGCGGGTTGCATGGTTTACCCTCCGCCGCAAGGGAATTGTGACGCTGGTCTGGCTCGGCGCCGCCATCGGCTTAGGCCTTCTCTTTCCTCAACTGGAGTCAGTGATACGGGAACAATCTGTGGATCCGATCCCGGCCGGAGTCCCGTCTTTTCAGACCTTGGACCGTATGGGTGCATCTTTCGACGAGCGCGGCGCCAAGACCACAGTATTCGTTGTGATGGAGAACAGTGCAGGCCTGTCCGACAACACCCGCGATCGATATCACGTGCTTGTCGACACCCTGCGGGCGGACGACAGGCACGTCATCGCTGTCCGGGACCTGCTGAGCGATCCCCTCACCGCAAGTCAGGCTCTCAGCAAAGACAAGCAAGCCTGGTATCTGCCCGTGGGAGTGGCCGGCACACTCGGGGGACCCGATACCGCGGAGGCGGTCGCAGCGGTGCGTGAGATCGCTGAGAGTATCTTTCGTGACAGTGGGACGACAGTCCGTGTGACAGGCCCGCCCGCGACCTTTAGCGACCAACTCGCCGTGGGCGAGTCGGATCTGGTCCTGATCACTGTTGCCACCGTGCTGCTGATCGCCGTGATCCTCCTGATCGTCTATCGTTCGGTCTTCACCGCGCTGATGCCGCTGCTTGTCGTGGGCATGAGCTTGGCTGTGGGTCGCGGAGTTCTATCTGGACTGGGCGAGCTGGGCATGCCGGTATCCCAGTTCACGTCAATGTTCATGACCGTCATCATCTTTGGTGCCGGAGTTGACTATTCGGTGTTCCTCATCAGCCGCTATCATGAAGGTATTCGAGCGGGTTACTCTCCTGATGTCGCTATCGCCCACGCGAATGCAACTATCGGCCGCGTGGTTCTAGCGTCGGCGGGCACTGTGGCCCTAGCGTTCCTGGCTATGGCCTTCGCCAAGCTCAGTGTGTTTAACACTTTGGGTCCGGCCTGCGCAATCGCCATAGCTTTCGCATTCTTGGCGACGGTGACATTGCTGCCCCTCGTACTCTCTTTCGCTGCCAAGAAAGGCGCCGGCCTTCCCCGCCGTGACCTGACGCGGGATTACTGGAGAAGAGTCGGAGTCATGGTTATCCGGCGGCCGGTCCCTCTGCTCGCGATCAGTGTGGTCGTGTTGATCGGCCTCGCCATGGTCGCCGCAACAATTCAGATCACCTACGACGATCGCGAGGGGCAGCCACCTGACACAGGGAGCAACGAAGGATACGCGCTTCTCAACCGCCACTTCCCGAAAGACATCATCATCTCAGAATTCTTGGTGGTGGAGTCCGAGAACGACATGCGCACGGCTCAAGGCCTTGCCGACCTCGACCAGCTAGCCTCCCGCGTCGCGCAGATTCCCGGCGTGACCAGGGTCATTGGCGTGACGCGGCCGACCGGTGAGAAGCTAGAGCAGGCGCAATTATCTTGGCAGAATGATCAGATCGGTACCAAGATCACCGAGGAGACCGGTGATGGACAGGCCCGCAAGGGTGATCTGGCCGTCCTGAAGGCGGGGTCAGAGCAGCTCGCCGGAGGCCTGGCACTGTTAGAAGACCAGATATCCTCCAACCTCGCTCCGCTGTCGGGGTTGCTCGACGAGGTGTCGTCATTTGGCCCGCAGCTCGACGAGTATCGGCCGCTTGTGAACCAACTGGCGAACGCTGCCCCAAGGCTTAGACAGTTTTCCAAGCAAGCGCCCGAGCTGTCTCAACTCGCACGTCGGGCCCAGTCTGCGGCAGATGCGGTCGCGCCGGCGTTGTCCGCGTTAGACAATCCGTGGTGCCAGCAGATCGCGCAGTGCTCGGCACTGCGCGCGCAAATGGCCGACATCCGGGCACTCGCGGATGATCAGTCGCTTGGGAGGGTGGCTGACTTTGCCGCGCAGCTCGGCCGCGTGAGTGCGCCAGGCTCGACCAACATTGCACAGCTGCAGCGTTCTCTTCAAACGCTGGATTCTGCACTACAAGCCATCGGCGGACAGGACCTCGGGAACAGGCTCTCGCAACTCGAATCCGGCGTCGGCGCACTTGCCGACGGCGCGCGTCAGTTGTCGAACGGAGTCGGTGCTCTGGTGGACAGCAACCTTCAGCTACTCAGTGGACTGGCACAGGTCGCCGCACAGCTTCGGGCTCCCGCACGGGAGGTCGGCGATTCTGACTCGGCAACCGGCTTCTATCTCCCCGCGGATGCGTTCAAGGACCAGCAGTTCAGTCAGGTCGCTCGACAGTTCATCTCGTCCGACGGGAAAACCGTGCGCTATGCGGTACAGACCGCCTACGACCCATACTCTGCCGATGCAATGACGCTGGCGAACGAGCTGTCCAGCGTCGCCGAGAACGCGATGCCGAACACCACTCTGGAGGGCGGACGTGCTTCTGTTGCGGGCTTTCCTGCGATCAATGCCGACGTCCAGCGACTGTTGTCGTACGATTTCAAACTGCTCGGCATAGCCACCCTTCTCATCGTGGGTCTGATCCTGATGCTGCTGTTGCGGGCCGTCGTTGCACCTGTCTATCTCCTTGCAACCGTCGTCTTGAACTACATGGCGGCTCTCGGTATTGGTGTGCTCGTACTTCAACACATCCTCGGTGCCGGGATCGCCTGGCCCGTGCCACTGGTGTCGTTCATTGTCTTGGTGGCGGTGGGCGCCGACTACAACATGCTGCTGGTGTCACGGCTGAGAGAGGAAACGAGGTGGAGCGTGCGGGTCGGCGTAATGCGTACCGTCGCTTACACCGGGTCGGTCATCACCTCGGCTGGGTTGATATTCGCGGCCAGCATGTTTGGGCTGATGGTCGGGTCCATCGATGTGATGGTGCAAATCGGGTTCATCATCGGTGTCGGTTTGCTGCTCGACACGTTCCTGGTGCGGACCTTAGTAGTCCCGGCGCTAGCGGTGCTGCTGGGCACTGCGAGCTGGTGGCCGGGTGACATCGACCGTTTCCGGCTCGCCCCTTGACCATCGCAAAAGTCACGCGGACGGACCCATGGGGATCTGACAAGCGTCGGTCGCTGAATATCCCGACCATTCCGTCAACAGGTAGGAGGGGCATAAGCATGACGCAGCACCGTCGCCCGTGATAGATGAGTTGCGTCCTAATTCAAACGCTAGCTGCACTGACCTTGGTACGCGGCTGGCTGGTGGTTGAACCGCCCCGGGTCTGTCGGAGGCTCTCGAACCTGTGAAGGATGGAGAGCATGGCAGCACCACGCAAGTACAGTGAGGAACTCAAGGACCGGGCCACCCGGATGGCATGTGAAGCGCGACGAGATCCCGATTCGTCGAGAGGTGCGATCAAGCGGATCGCCGATCAGCTCGGAGTCCATCCCGAGGCGTTGCGCAATTGGGTTCGTCAGGCCGAGATCGACGGCGGGGTCCGCCCGGGCACCACGAGTGAGGACGCTGACCGCATCGCGGCGTTGGAGCGGGAGAACCGTGAACTGCGGCGAGCGAACACGATCTTGAAGCAGGCTTCGGCTTTCTTTGCGGCGGAGATCGACCGCCCACAGCGCTGATCGTGGAGTTCGTCGCGGCTCACCGCGATGAACACGGAGTCGATCCGATCTGTGCGGCATTGCGCGATACGTCCGCCCAGATCGCTCCGTCCACGGTACGAGCCCACCTGAGCCCCCAGAAGACCGAGGCGCCTCGTGTGGTGCGTGACCGGGAGCTCCTTACCCAGGTCCGCGCGGTGCATGCCGACAACCTCGGCGTCTACGGTGCCCGCAAGGTGCATGCCCAATTGCGCAGACAGGGCCATAGTGCTGCCCGCTGCACCGTCGAGCGATTGATGAAAGCCGATGGGCTGCAAGGGATAGCGAGACTCAAGACACGCAAGACCACGCGCAGCGAGGGAGCTGAAACACCCCGGCCGGCTGACCGGGTCAACCGTCAGTTCACCGCGGCGGCACCGAACGCGTTGTGGGTGGCGGACCTGACCTACATCCGCACCCACTCGGGCTGGGTGTACGCGGCGTTCGTCCTGGACGTGTTCTCGCGGATGGTCGTCGGCTGGCAGGTCTCGACCACCATGCACACCGACCTCGCCCTCGACGCCCTGAACATGGGATTGTGGGCACGGTCGCGTGCCGGCCACGACGTGGCCGGGCTGATCCACCACTCCGACCGCGGAGTGCAAGGCGGATTCAACTGGTCGTCGCAACACCATGATCATGGAGGTGTTTGCGGTGGCTACGGCGGACTGGAGTCGGAGGACCAGCGATGTGGCGGTAGGTGTTCGTCGGCAGTGGCGTGCTGATCGTGCACTTCGGCCGGCGATGCGATCGCCGGGGCGGCCGGAGCCGTCGCGGCAGGTGCAACGTGAGTTTTGGCGGGTGGTCGCGACGGGGGTGAGCACGGCACAGGCATCGATCGCTGTCGGTGTGTCGGTGCCGGTGGGTACACGCTGGTTCCGCCACGCTGGCGGCATGAGGCCGCTGAGTCTGGATGAGCCTTCGGGCCGCTATCTATCCTTCGCCGAACGGGAAGAGATCGCGCTGCTACGCGCCCAGGATCGTGGGGTGCGTGAGATCGCACGGTGGATCGGGCGGAGTCCGGCCACGATCTCGCGTGAGCTACGGCGCAACGCCGCAACCAGGAGCGGGAAGCTCGAGTATCGGGCGTTGGTGGCGCAGTGGAAAGCCCAGCAGGCCGCCAAGCGCCCGAAAACAGCGAAGCTCGTGGCCCACGTCGAGTTGCGGGAGTACGTACAGGACCGCCTGGCCGGCGTTGTCCGCCGTCCCGATGGCACGATCGCTGCGGGCCCCACGCCACCGCCATGGAAGGGGCTTAACAAACCGCACCGGGCCAACCGGCGGTGGTCGCTGGCGTGGAGTCCAGAGCAGATCTCCCAGCGTTTGAAGGTCGACTTCCCCGATGATGAATCCATGCGTATCAGTCACGAGGCGATCTACCAGTCCCTGTTCATCGAGGGCCGCGGCGCGCTCAAACGTGAGCTGGTCGCGTGCCTGCGCACCGGACGTGCACTGAGGGAGCCGCGGGCCCGCTCGCGCAACAAGCCGCAGGGTCACGTCACCTCCGATGTCGTGTTCAGTCAGCGCCCTGCCGAGGCCGAGGACCGTGCCGTCCCCGGGCACTGGGAGGGTGATCTGATTATCGGAACTGGGAGATCGGCGATCGGCACGATCGTTGAACGTCGTAGTCGTGCAACACTTCTGGTGCATCTGCCACGCCAGCAGGGCTGGGGTGAGCAGCCGCCTGTGAAGAACGGGCCCGCACTCGGTGGCTACGGTGCCATCGCGATGAATGCAGGACTGACAGCGTCGATCGCCGCGCTGCCGCAGCAGTTGCGCAAAACGTTGACGTGGGATCGCGGCAAGGAACTGTCCGCTCACGCCCAGTTCGCGATGGACACCGGAACGCAGGTGTTCTTCGCCGATCCGCACTCACCGTGGCAGCGACCATCCAACGAGAACACCAATGGTGTTCTGCGCCAATATTTTCCTAAGGGAACTGATCTGTCGCGGTGGTCAGCTGAGGACCTCGAGGCCATCGCCTACACCCTCAACAACCGTCCTAGAAAAGTCCTTGGATGGAAAACTCCCGCCGAAGTCTTTGGCGAACAACTACACTCGCTACAACAACCCAGTGTTGCATCGACCGATTGAACGCGCCCAATTCCGATCGCGAAAATTCGTACACGCCTTGAACACTCATGGACTCACGGGGTCGATGGGCAAAGTCGGAGCGTGCGGGGACAACGCAGCGATGGAGAGTTTCTTCGCACTCCTGCAACGCAACGTGCTCGACCGCCAACGCTGGGACACCCGCGAGCAGCTTCGGATCGCGATCGTCACCTGGATCGAACGGACCTACCGCCGCCGGCGCCGGCAAGCCCGCCTCGGTCGGTTGACGCCTGTCGAGTTCGAAGCAATGATCAACACCGCCGCTGCCGCGGCATGACACCCAAACTGTCACCTATCCGTGCAGCAGTCCCCATCGGCAAATGCATTGCTTCTATAGAAGTGTGCCCACCGAACGCTGACGACGTTCGGTGGGCACACTTGCGCCCTATAGCGGCGCTAATTCGATACAACCGGCAGCTCGCCCTGCTCATGCTTCGCGCGTAACACCTTCTTATCGAACTTGCCCACGCTCGTACGCGGTACCTGCTCCACGAACGTCCAGTTCTTCGGGATCCACCAGTGTGGGATCTCCTCCGGGCAATTTCTTAGGCACCACTCGTGAAGCGTGTCAGCCGACACCTTGCGACCCGGTACCGGAACCACCACGGCGAGAGCTGTTTCCTGCCACCGGGGGTCGGGCATCGCGACAACCGCGGCCTCGGCGACATCTGGGTGCGACATGATCCAGTTCTCGAGCTCCACTGACGAGATCCATTCGCCCCCTGACTTGATGACGTCCTTGGACCTGTCGGTCAGCGTCAGGTACCCGTCCGGGCTGATGTGTCCCACGTCTCCGGTCCGCAACCAGCCATCCCGAAACCTCTCGGCGTCCTCGAGCCGGTAGTAGCTGCCTGTGACCCACGGACCCCGCACTTCGAGTTCGCCGACGGACTTGTCGTCACGGGGAACCGGCAGGCCGCCCTCGTCGATGAGGCGCATCTCCACCCCGCAAATTGCCCGTCCCTGTCGCTTGCGGTACGACATTTCCTTTGTGGGGCTGATCCCGGCGGGAGGCCGACTTACCGCTGCAAGCGGGGACGTCTCAGTCATGCCCCACGCCTGGATAATCTGTACGCCGAAGCGGTCCGCAAACCCTTCGATCAACGACTGCGGGACAGGAGCTCCACCACAGGCGACAAGGTCGATTGATGACAAGTCGACACCCGGATTCGCGATACCGTACTGAAGAAGATCGTTCCAGATTGTCGGTACTGCTCCTGCCTTCGTGGGGCGATGCTGTTGGATCAAGTCGGCGAGCGGCGCCGCTTGAAGGTATCGATCAGGCATGAGCAAGTCCGCGCCGGCCATCAGCGACGCGTAGGGCAGACCCCAGGCGCTGGCATGAAACATCGGCACGACGGGAAGTACACGATCGGCTTCTGCGATCGCCAGAGCGTTACCAGTACACGCTGCAATGGAGTGCAGAAACACCGAGCGATGACTGTAGACGACCCCCTTGGGATCGCCTGTAGTGCCGCTCGTGTAACACATACCCGCAGCCGACCGCTCGTCGGGATCGACCCAAGAGAACATTGGTGATTCTGCTGCGAGCGCGTCATGGTATCGCATCACGGTCACGCCGTGGCCGTCGAGCGGGGAGGTGTCGCCGTCGCCGGTAACGAACACAACCCGAACCGTCGCCAAGCCCGGTAAGACCGCCGCCAACAACGGCACCAGCGACCCGTCCACAATGATGACCTTGTCTTCGGCGTGGTTCGCGATGAACTGCAGCTGAGCCGGTGACAACCGGATGTTCAGCGTATGCAGCACCGCGCCCATCGCGGGTACCGCAGCGTACGCTTCGAGGTGCTCCTGGTTGTTCCACAGCATGGTTGCCACGCGGTCGTCGCCGACCACGCCGACCCGGCGCAGAGCATTCGCCAGACGTGCGCATCGCTCTTCGAGATCGCCGTAGGTTGCGTACCGGGCAGAGTCGCTCGCGGAATAAGTAATCACCTGCCTATCAGTATGATTGGTTGCGACGTGACGCAGTATCGATGACACTGTCATCGGCACCTCCTGCATGGTGTTTTTCATCAAATTCTCCTTTCGCGGCGGACGCTGGATCATTCGGCAGGTCCGTAATCCTGGATCTGCCAGCCGTTCTCGGTCTTCAGCACGACTACTTTCAACAGTGTGGGGAGTTCGCTCGGCTGAGGGTTCTGAACATTCTGGGTCTTCTGGGTGGCGAAGACCAGCACCGTGTATTCCCCCCGGTTCTCGCTGGCGCTGCCGGTGACACTGGTCGCCAGTACGCGTCCCGACGCTTGGACCTTGGCCTGTTCCATGATTTGGGTCAGGGTGGGTTCGACATCGTCGTATCGCTTGACCAACGCATCGCTGGCATTCTCTTTCACTTCGGTAAAGAATGCGCCGGTGTTTTGGTAGCTGTAGGTGAGCGACTTTGTGGTGTAGTCCGATGCTGCCTGCGCTGCCTGCGCTCGTTGTGTGGCAGCGTTCTCCGCGGACGTCTTTGCTTCCCTCATGTCAATGTAGAGGTAAGCAAAGAGGCCGGCCAGCACCGCGAGTGCCACCACGAAAGCGCCGGCGGCCACCGCCTGGACGCGTGCTGATCTCCATCGGTGCCTGGCATCGGACGTCGGGGGGCTTGCCTCGTCCGGGGCGGGACCGTCTTGGGACGTCGCAGATTCTGTAGCACCAGTGGCGTCGCTGCGATCTGCTTTGTCGGAAGCCGCAGTCAGCTTATCCTCAGCGCTGCTGTCCTTGGATTCTGGTCCGTTGTCTTGTGCCGTCATTTGCTGCCTTCTGTGAATGCTGGTGTAGGAGGTATCCATCGGGCGTCAGCGAGGTGATGGCGTGACGGCGATCGGAATCTGCGCCTGCCCCCGATGTGACGCTGGGAATGTTCGAGCCAGAAGATCACCGATCGATCCGAAGTCGATGTATGTGTCTGCGACTTTCGCCGTCGCCGGCTTCACCGCGCGGGTAATGGCGACAATATCGGGCTGGAGTATCTGGATGTAGCCGCTGAGCTTTTCCACTAGCTTCAGGATCGGTGGCCATTTGTCGTAGGACGTAGAAGTGAAAACGATGAACGCACGTTGGATCCTCGCCAAACCGTCGACGGCATCCGGGGTCCGGACCGACGCGGTGCTGAGCACACCGCCCACGTTCGACATAAGGCCCAGGAGGAACTCGGCATTGTCCGCAGTGGTACGGACGGCACCGTCGTCACCGACGAAGTCCACGAGGCGGTGCATCATGTCTCCGATCGTGTCGAGGTCCTTTTGCCGGCCGTCGACTGCCGCCGAGATCGTTTCGTTGATGGACTGAATCGATGCTGGATCGAGCGCGTCCGCCACTGCCGACATTTTCGGGAGCACCTGGGGAACGGATTGCGACACGCGGATGGCGCCGGCGGGCACTAGGTCCCCACTACGCAAGTACTCACTGGTGGTTGTGCCCGGTGGGATGAAATTGATGTATTGTTCTCCCGCGACCGAGAGGTTCTGAATCGTCATGACACTGCCGCGAGGAATCTTATAGTCGGAGTCGATGGACATGTCGACGGCGAGCTGATTACCTGTGACGCGAATAGATGTCACTTTTCCCACCGGCACCCCCTCTAACATTACCGGTGATGTGTCTAGAAGGCCGCCCGAGCTCTCGAGTATGGCCGAGATCGCGTAGTCGGTGCGGAACGGGTTTACCCGTGCCACGTCGATGATCAAGTATGTCGCTCCGACGAGGAGAACGAGGACAAGGGCAACCAGCGATACGAGGGTGCTGCGGATCATGGCATCATTCCGATCGCTCGCAAGACGGTTATGAACGACTCGGCATCACGCCGCGCCAGTTCTCGGCCATCGATAGACACATCGGAGACGTTGATATCTGGCGAGCTGACGAATGGGATGAGCCTTTCGCGTATTACACGAGCCGCCTTGTCGGAAACATCCTTGGAGTAGATGTCCGAGTACGCGATGGACGCGACCACTGGCGCGATCGCGCCCACCGTTTCCTTGATGCGGGAATACTCAGGGTCGACGATACGGCCTGCGGATACCGCGAAGTCGCGCAGATTAGCGATGAGTAGCGCTACGTCAATTAGCGAGTAGCCCAGACCATAAAAGTTCACTCCCCCCTTGGTCAACATTCGGTCTGTACCTGACGGGTCGGCCAGGATCACTTTGAGTGTGCGATCGGCTGACTGCAGGATTACGTCGAGTTTGTCGGTGTTGGCAGACACCTCAGACACGGTGCGCAAGGTCGTGCGGTAGAGCGCATCGAACTGGGCGGGGTCACTCGGAAAAGTCGAGTTCAGCGTCGATATCGCGGTATGGATTTTATCGAGTTCACCCCCGCCCAATACGTTAGCCATACCCCGCATCACGTCCTCGACGTTGGCAGCCGGTTCGGTGCGTGAGAGAGGTATTACCGATCCCGCGCGCAGCAAGCCTTGGGTGGACTGCTGTGCAGGGGGAAGGATGGCCACATAAATCTCGCCCAGGAGAGTGTCTTGGCGGAGTTCCGCGCGCGAATCTTCCGGCAGCTGGGCGTCTTTATCAATTCGGGCAGCAACCAGCGCGTGGCCTCCGTCGTAAGCGACGCTGGTGACGGCACCGACGTCAATCCCTCGAGAGAGGACTTTGGCACGGGCAGGCAAGTTCAGAGCACTCGTGAACTCGATCTCGATGTCGTAGCCGTCTCGGGCGGATGATCCACCGATGGTCGGCGGGTTGTCAGCACTGATGCTGCAGGCGGCGAGGGCGATAGTCGCTACGAACAGCGTCACGATCGCGGCCGTGACACGACGAAGGTAGCCGTAGATCATCATCGAGGTTGCCCTCCGATCAAGTTGGCGATCGTCGCCGCTTCGTTACCCGTCGCGCAAACGTCCTTGACGGAAGGAGGAGCGCACGCGTTCTTGAGGGCCTGCAGTGGTACAGATATTGCGAATGCCCGCAGGATCGACTTCGCATCTGGATGCTCAACGATGAGGTCAGCTGTTCGAGCGGCGACGGACGCAAGTATGTTTTCTTGCTTGCCCGCTTGCGAGAGGAGGGGAACCGCAGCATCTCCAAGTGAGAAAATAGGTGGCCCGAAGTCAGACGATAGGCGCGACAGGATAGGGACGAAGGTGCCTGCGTACTCTGTTGCGGCGCCGAATGTTTGACCGAAAGCAACAATCACCTCAATTGCGCCTACGAAGTTGTCGAATAGCTGGGTCACCTCAGTACTGTTTTCGGTGGCAACACCGGTTAAGGTGGCGAGATTGGCTACAATCCTGCGTATCTGGCTATCACGCCGGGTCGGATCGTTGATTAGCGTGGCCGAGTCCTGGAGAATGCCGGATATATCACCCTGGGTCCCTTCCATGTTTTTCGAGACGAGTGTAAGTGCCTGAAGAATCGCATCCGTGTTACGTCCGTCGTCCTTGACGAGTTCGTCTGAAAGAGTGCTGATCGCGTCGAGCGTTTGACTAATCCCCAGTGGAGTCCTGGTCTTTTCCAGTGGGATACACTCAGCCGACTTGTAATATTCTCCGCCACGATAGGGATGGGTGAACTCGATTTGTCTTTCGGTGACAATCGAGGTGGACACCAGGGTCGCACCCACATCTGCGGGAAGCGGCACGGTCTTGTCGATCCGCATATCGACACGCACACCTTTCTGTCCCTCCTCGTGAATGCCTACGACCCTGCCCACCTTCTTGCCGAGCATCGCGACGGAATTGCCTTCGTACAGACCTGATGCGTCAGAAAACTCCGCACATAGTGATCGCGTGTCGTCGTCGGCTGTCGCATAGTCGATTCCGACGCCGCCGATCACTACTGCCAGTGTGACAATGGTGGCGATCGGGATCAGATGCCGACGCATCCGCTCCGTCAACATTTGTTATCACCAATCGGGATACAGACGCGGACGGTCGGTTCAGGACTCGCAGGTCCGACCTGCGGAGCATTGAGGAGAATGCTCAGTCTTCTGGTGATCTGATCGACCTGGGCCAGCGCGTCTTGGTAGGCGGGCATCTGGGCCGACACCTTGTTTAGAAGGATCTTAAACTGCTGTACCGATGGTTCTATACCGTCGCGGTACGCGACAAGCGGCCGGGTCAGCAACTTAAAAAGACGACGTAGATAATCGAACCCGCTCTGGACGTTGGCGATGTCTGGTCCAAGGGTGCGGGCAAGGAAGCTGAGCTGGCGTAGGAAGTCCACGAGTACCTGCTTGCGGTTTGCGAGGGCAGCGACATACTCGTCGGACAAAGCCACCGTCTTGTCGAGTTGTGCGTACTGACGCTCCAGCAAGTCCATCAGGCTGCTCGCGTTTTGCAGGGCATCAGGGATATTGGTGTTTCCGTCGGAAAAGGCATCCTGTAGCAACGCCGCCGTGCGCCGTAGATCAACACCACGCACGTCACGGAACACCGGTGTAGATGTCTCCAGGGTGCTGGAAATATCATAGGTGCTGCCTGTCTGCACCAGTGGGATCGCGCCGTCAATGGCCGACGGGCCTGAACCTGGGTCGAGGTCCAATACACGTCCACCGATAGGGGTGAGGAGACGGACGTTCGCCGTCGCGTCCGACCGAACGGCAATCGAGTCATCCAGCCGGAACCGCACGGTGATGAACGTTCCGGTCAGGTCGACCGACGCTACCTTGCCTTTCCTGATCCCGGCGATACGTACCTGGTCGCCAGCTTCCAATCCGCCGGTATTGACTAACTCCGCGCTGTAGATAGTTTGTCCGGGCGGCGAGATATACACAGCTCCGGCGGCGACGAGACCGGCCACCGTGACCATCGTTACGACCCCCGCCAGGATGAGGTCCCGCCGACGCTGCGGGCGGTGATGCGGACGCTTGCCGAAGAAACGGGTCACTGGCACACCACCAGTCGTTGACCCATCAGGGCGATCTGCACTGTTCTCGGTAGGTCGAGCACCCCTCGGGCACACCCTGCCGCCGAGGGCGGGGGAGTCGCGTTGGATGTTGCGGCCAGGGCGTCCAGGAGCGGCTTCAGGAGAACGGCACCATTCAGTAGGCCTTCTGTATCCCCTGGCTCCCGCACTAATCTCTGAAAGATAGCCGCGAAGCTGGTGTCGTAGGTCGACTCGATCTGCTCACCGGCGAGTACAGTCTTTGCCATCGAACGGTTGACCTCTCGCAGCGAGGCCCGCAGTCGATCGCTCACGCGGCTGAACGCATCGACGATTGACCCCAATTTGTCTATCAACTCAACCAGTTCAGCGGAGCGCCCCATCAACTGGTCGGACACCTGCCCCAGGCTCGTCACAATATTGGTGATGATCTCTGAACGCTGGTTCCCGTAATCAGTGATGTTCGCGACTTGCTTCATGACTGGTGCGATACCTCGACCGTCTCCCTGGGCAACCCGTAGAAGGTTCGACTGAAGCTCGTTGATTTCCGCAGTATTCAATGTATCGAATACTGGTTTGAAACTGTTGAATAGTGTCGATACGTCGAAGGACGGGACGGTCTTCTCGAGTGCCACCTGTGTGATCGAGTCCTGGTCGGCGCCTTGTCCGGCATTGATGAGTTCCACATACCGCTGCCCCAGCAGATTTTGGTAACGCACAGCGGCAGTCGTCGCGGGGGTAATCGCGACACCGTCATCCAGTTGGAAACGGACGATCGCTGTTGAGCCCTCGAGATCGACAGCCGTTACATATCCCACTTTCACTCCAGCGAGTCGTACCCCGTCGCGGGGCTTGAGTCCGGAAGCGTCGGCAAACACCGCGGAACGCTGCGAACTGGGTGACCCTTCGTTGGTCGGCTGCAGAATCGCGATGATGACATATGAAAGGACTCCGATGAGAGCGATGAAAGCGACGATTTTAATGATTGTGGGTGTTAGCGACCTCAGAGTCATCGCGTGGCACCCCCCATTCTCAATGCGCCTTGTAGGGCAGGCGACGTCTGGACCACCAGTGCTAGCTGGAGCTGGACCCGTTCGTTGAATTTCGGCAAGGCTTTGTCGATGCCATCGAGGATCTGCGGGATCGTGTACACCGTGCGAACTAGCCCCGAGGCGGATCTGGCGACGGGCCGCGCTAGGTCAAGGCCGACGTCTAACAGCGAACTCAGGGCTGGGTAATTCTTATCGAGCAGGCCGCCGAGCCCACCGAAAAGAACCTTTCCCGTGTCGCCGAGATTACTCTTCGTGCGGTCGATGTTTTGTTGGGTGGCGAAAAAGTCAGCGATATCGACGTTCTTCAAGACGCCAGGGACAAACGGCGTCATGAAGTCGGCGACTCCGGTGGACAGGTTAGCCGCAATTCCTAGGTCCTCCCCGACCGGCCGTTTCTGGACATCTCGCGTGAGTTGCGCAATCTGGAGAACGAGTCTTCCGCTATCAGCCATTGCCTGCGAGTCCTCAACGATGAACCTCACTACCGCTTCAAATGAGGGCTGGTCCAGTGCCTCGACCAGCGTGGAGATCTTGCGAACAAGCGTTGACACCGAGGTCTGTTCAGATTGCAACCTGCTCACGTAGACACTCCCGCCGGAACCGATGGGTGGTCCTTGTCCAGGATCTACGATCTCCAGTGCAGTTGGTCCCAATGCGTTTGACGAGGTGTAGTTCACCGTCATGCCCTGCCGGAGAACTAGGTCGTTACCGGAACCGGTGAGGTTGATTTTGACCGCCGCGCCACGGTCTCGAACCGCGATGCTCGAGACCTCCCCCACGGTGAACCCAAGGTACTTCACATCCGATCCCCCCTTCAATCCGTCGCCTATCGCGTCGGTGTTGATGGTCAACGACGTGTGATCGCTGAAGTCGCCGTTAGCGTCACTTATCAGTAAGTAGGCAGCTATCGCGCCGAGGATCAATAGGGCGACCCCCCGAAGGGCCAGGTTCCCGTGCGACGGCTCGCGTCCGGACGGATCATGAAAGACAGCCACTGAACCCCCTACCCTGAAATCCGTACGCCGGAATCGAATCCCCACATCAGAAGGGTCAAGATCATGTCCTCCACGACGATGACTATGAGGCTCGTGCGGATCGCTCGACCGGACGCTCGACCCACCCCCTCAGCTCCGCCTGTGGCGAAGTAGCCCTGATAGCTATGGATAATCACTACAGAAATGACAAATACAAGAACTTTGATAAGCGAGAAGGCAAGATCCTGAGGTTTGAGGAACTGGTCGAAATAGAAATCGTAAGTGCCGCCGGATTGGCCGTGAACTTGTGTGACGACGAGTTTGGCGGCCCCGAATCCGAGAATAAGCGCGACGATGTACAAAGGAATCACGGTCGTGATCGACGCAACTACGCGAGTGCTGACGACGAATGGAATAGGACGTACCGCCATAGCCTCGAGAGCGTCGATCTCCTCGGAAATGCGCATCGAGCCGATCTCAGCTGTCAACCGGCAGCCGGCTTGTGCTGCGAACCCGATCGCCGCGATCATTGGCGCAAGCTCTCGGGTGTTGGCATAGGAAGAGATGAACCCCGTCAGTGAACCCATCCCTACGAGGTCCAGAGAGGCGTAACCCTGGATACCGATTGAGGCGCCGACGGCGATGCCGAGGATGGCGAGGACGATGGCCGTTCCACCACCGACCAAGACTGCACCTCTACCCCAGGCGAATTCTTGTATGTAGAGCAGGGTTTGGCGTCGGTAGGTGGTGATCACATGGCGGATGCCGAGGACCGCGGCGATCACAAAGGTCGCGACGTGCCCCAAGCGTTCAGGTACGTGTACAACTGGCGCGATCACGGCTTCGACAGGGCGGGTGGCGGCGGAGAACCTCCGGGAGGGAACGGTGGTCACGAGGCGTTTCTCATCCAATAGTTTGGGGGACGAACATGGTTGTTAATTGCGTGATAAAGACATTGATCACGAAGCATGCGACGACGCCCAGTACTACGGTGGCATTTACTGAGGTTGCGACGCCTTTAGGGCCGCCTTTCGTCGACAGGCCGCGGTGACAAGCAATCGTCACCACTACAAGTCCGAACACAAGCGATTTGCATAGAGCGACAACGATGTCTGTTATCGATGCGAACGAAGCGAACGAGGCGACGTAGCTGCCTGGTGTGATGCCTTGGACGTCGACGCTGATGGCGTAGCCCGCCAGCAGCCCGGTGAAGACGATTAGCATGCAGAGCAGCGGCGCGGTGATCAACACAGATACGAACCGGGGCGCTACGACTCGCCTGATCGGATTGAGTCCGAGTGTCTCCATGGCAGCAATTTCTTCGCGAATCGTTCGAGCACCCAAATCAGAGGCAATCGCTGATCCGGCCGCGCCCCCGAGTAGGAGGGCGGTAACGATGGGCGCTCCCTGTTGAATAATCCCGAGGCCACCAGCGGCGCCAGCTATTGACGTGGCCCCAACTTGCTGAGTGAGGCTACCCACCTGTACTGACACGATGACACCGAATGGCACAGCTACGAGAATCGCCGGCAGAGTTGTCACGACGATGACGAACCAGGTCTGCGATACGGCTTCGCGAAACGGAAATCGTCCTGTAGCAATGTCTACTGCTACCCACCGCAGGGCCTGACCAGCCAAGCCGACGGTGTTACCAAAAGTGGCAGCGCCGTCTAGCAGACGGTTGACGCCTGTGCCGGTGGTGATGGCCATCTCCCCCCCTAGTGCGCGTGGTGTGCGCCACTCCATTCGCGTGTGCGTAATGGACAGTATCAGGTACTGGCAGTATTACCTATAGTGGTGAGCACAGACCGTGTTCGGGACCGGTTCCCACACCTCATCGATCCCCCCGCACCCTGTTGCGTAGGTGGCGGGCTGAGTTAAGGACAACGATCAGAGATGACCCCCGAAGCAAGACTGCCGGCACACTCGTCCCAGTGCATGGGCTGCGGAAGCAGCAACCCCCACGGACTTCAACTTGAGGTCTACCGGAGCGGCGAGCGGGTGTACGCCGATCACACCTTCGACGAGAAACACCTCGGCGCGCCCGGGTTGGCGCACGGTGGCGCGATCTCGGCCGCCTGCGACGACATCATGGGTTTCACCCTGTGGATCGCGCGGACCCCCGCGGTGACCCGCACCCTGACCGTCGAATACCGCCGGCCGGTCCCGCTGCACACTCCCATACGTCTCACTGCCTGGATTGACCACGAGTCGGATCGCCTACTGCACATCGCGGCCGCCGGATCGTTCGATGAGCAAACGTACTTCACCTCTAGCGGTGTTTTCGTCAAGGTCGACGTTGCTCACTTTCGACGTTATGCCGACGTATCAACAATCGATGACTTCTTCGCCAACTTCACGCGGTCAGACTGACGCCGCACGCGTCTCCGTTCTGCGCGCCGCCAACTCTGCGAGGTACGCGACCACGTTCGGCGATCCACCGCCAGCGGTCAGGCTGCGACGGTCAACAGGGCTGGAACTGCAAACGCTCGGCCTTCCACTGCCGGTTCAGTAGCGACAGGAAAACAACACCGCAAGGACCGGCTTGACCGCGAGGGTCAGGCCGAGCGGATTGCCCGCCCACCAGTCGCGGCGCTGCAGCATCAGGCTCGTACACAGCGGCTGAACCATAAC
Source organism: Gordonia terrae (assembly GCF_001698225.1). Taxonomy (NCBI): domain Bacteria; kingdom Bacillati; phylum Actinomycetota; class Actinomycetes; order Mycobacteriales; family Gordoniaceae; genus Gordonia; species Gordonia terrae. Next base: position 78,625 of record NZ_CP016594.1, on the reverse strand, counting down.
GGTCACCGGCAGCACTGTTCTCACAGGATTGGAGGGGAGGGCGGCGAGCTCCCTCGAATGTGCAGCTCTCTTCCTTCCGTCCTGGCTACAGTTGAACCGCCCCGGGTCTGTCGGAGGCTCTCGAACCTGTGAAGGATGGAGAGCATGGCAGCACCACGCAAGTACAGTGAGGAACTCAAGGACCGGGCCACCCGGATGGCATGTGAAGCGCGACGAGATCCCGATTCGTCGAGAGGTGCGATCAAGCGGATCGCCGATCAGCTCGGAGTCCATCCCGAGGCGTTGCGCAATTGGGTTCGTCAGGCCGAGATCGACGGCGGGGTCCGCCCGGGCACCACGAGTGAGGACGCTGACCGCATCGCGGCGTTGGAGCGGGAGAACCGTGAACTGCGGCGAGCGAACACGATCTTGAAGCAGGCTTCGGCTTTCTTTGCGGCGGAGATCGACCGCCCACAGCGCTGATCGTGGAGTTCGTCGCGGCTCACCGCGATGAACACGGAGTCGATCCGATCTGTGCGGCATTGCGCGATACGTCCGCCCAGATCGCTCCGTCCACGGTACGAGCCCACCTGAGCCCCCAGAAGACCGAGGCGCCTCGTGTGGTGCGTGACCGGGAGCTCCTTACCCAGGTCCGCGCGGTGCATGCCGACAACCTCGGCGTCTACGGTGCCCGCAAGGTGCATGCCCAATTGCGCAGACAGGGCCATAGTGCTGCCCGCTGCACCGTCGAGCGATTGATGAAAGCCGATGGGCTGCAAGGGATAGCGAGACTCAAGACACGCAAGACCACGCGCAGCGAGGGAGCTGAAACACCCCGGCCGGCTGACCGGGTCAACCGTCAGTTCACCGCGGCGGCACCGAACGCGTTGTGGGTGGCGGACCTGACCTACATCCGCACCCACTCGGGCTGGGTGTACGCGGCGTTCGTCCTGGACGTGTTCTCGCGGATGGTCGTCGGCTGGCAGGTCTCGACCACCATGCACACCGACCTCGCCCTCGACGCCCTGAACATGGGATTGTGGGCACGGTCGCGTGCCGGCCACGACGTGGCCGGGCTGATCCACCACTCCGACCGCGGAGTGCAATACCGAGCCATCCGCTACACCGAACGACTGGCCGAAGCCGAAGCGGTGACATCTGTTGGCTCCAAAGGGGATTCATACGACAACGCGATGGCTGAGGCGTTCAACTCGCTGTTCAAAGCCGAATGCATCCGTAACCCCGTGATGCGCCCGCGAGGCGGCTGGGCAGGTGTGGGCGAGGTCGAGATCGCCGTCGCTGAGTACGTCGAATGGTTCAACCACCGCCGCCTGCACGGCGAGATCGGACACGTCCCACCCGTCGAGTACGAGAGCGCCTACTGGTCGACCCAAACCGTCACCAGCTACCGTGAGAACCCGGTCCCCGCAAACGCTGGAACCAACTAACCGAGCCTCCAGCAAACCCGGGGCGATTCAAGTCGCTACGACTCGCGGTAGTACTAGGTTGGCCGACTGTTTAGGCCAGTGCGAGGAACAGTTTCTCAAGCTCCGCTTCCGTGAGCGGTGGCTGCTCGCCATCTTACGGTCGCGATGCATTGACGCATCCCTGATTAGTCCGGATGGTCCACCGCCAGTCCGGGAACTCGGTCTCGAGCCGTTCGATCCGCTCGGCCGACAACCGGCCCTTGCGGTAGTCAGCGCTGCGGCTCTGCACCCAGGTGCCGATCGCGAATCCGTCAATGACATCGCGCCGGCGGGCGTTGCTGGTGCCGTACACCGCGACGTAGCGGTGCAGGTGCTCGAGCCCGGCCTCGAACCGCCCATCGCCAATAGATTCAGCCACGACAGCTCACGAGTGTGTTCGACGTTGCCGTAACGGGAAGACCGCGCTCAAGTGCGGTCATCACTGGAATGTAGCGCGGCGAACCCCACCTAGTGTCCTGAGTCATTAATTTCCGTTCGGTTGTTAGGCTAGGGAATGGCAACCCGGGGTCCGCGAGCAGTGGATATTGTTCTGACTGATGACGAGCGCCGTGAGCTCGAAGGGTGGGCGCGTCGGCGAACGACGGCCTCGGGTTTGGCGATGCGCTCACGAATCGTTCTCGCCGCCGCTGATGGCGGTTCGAATACTGAAGTGGCACAACGACTCGGCCTCAATCGCAGTACCGTGCGGCGCTGGCGAGGCCGGTTCGTCGAGCACCGCTGCGAGGGGTTGCTCGACGAACCCCGGCCTGGGCGACCTCGCACCGTCGACGACGAGCAGATCAAAAACTTGATCACCGCGACTCTCGAGACCACTCCGAAGAATGCGACACACTGGTCGACGCGGGCGATGGCCGAGCATCTCGACATGTCACAGTCAACCGTGTCGCGTGTGTGGCGGGCGTTCGGATTGGCTCCGCACAAACAGGATTCGTGGAAGCTGTCGAGAGATCCCTTGTTCACCGAGAAGGTCCGCGATGTCGTCGGGCTCTATATGAACCCACCCGAACGTGCCCTGGTGCTTTGCGTTGACGAGAAGACCCAGATCCAAGCTCTCGATCGCACCCAGCCGATCTTTCCCATGCTCCCGGGCACCCCGCAACGGGCCAGCCACGACTATGTGCGCAACGGCACCTCCAGTCTGTACGCGGCGTTGGACATCGCGTCGGGAAAAGTGATCGGTTCGCTTCACTCACGGCATCGGGCAACAGAATTCATCGGGTTTCTCCGCAAGATCGACGCCGAGGTGCCCGACGAGCTCGACGTCCACCTGGTCATGGACAACGCCTCTACCCACAAGACGCCCGCGGTCAAACGATGGCTGACCTCGCACCCACGATTCGTTGTCCACTTCACCCCGACGAGCTCATCCTGGATGAACCTCGTCGAACGCTGGTTCGCCGAACTGACCACCAAGAAGCTCCAACGCTCCCCCCACCGCACCGTGAGAGCGCTCAACGCCGACATCAGAGCATGGATCGAGACCTGGAACGACAACCCCCGCCCCTACGTGTGGGTCAAGACCGCTGACCAGATCCTCGACTCCATCGCCCACTACTGCACACGAATTAATGACTCAGAACACTAGCTGCCTACGCCGAGGCGGCTCGTATGTCGCAGCCCGAACTGGTGGCTGCGTTGCGAGATCTGCTCGGCGCGCGGCTGGTCGCCTACCTGGGTCGGGTGAGCGAGACCCGGGCGGTGCGGCAATGGGCTGACGGCACCCGCACCATCGCCAACCCCGAGGACGTCGAACGGCTCCGGATCGCCTACCGCGCCGCCCGCCTGATCACCGAACGCGACACCCCCGCCGTCGCACAAGCCTGGTTCCAGGGCCTCAACCCGGTCCTCGACGACCGGGCGCCGGCATTGCTGTTGCGCGACGGCGAGCTCGCCGACGTCGGACCGCAAGTACTCGCCGCCGCCCGCCAATTCGCCGCGGTGGGATGAACCAACCACAGCCTTCGACGATCAGCACCCCGCACGGCCCGATCACCACCAGCATCCGGACTGCCACGCCCATATATCGAGTCGGATACGCGCCCAGCCCGTGGGAGTGGACACCATGGGAGTACGCCACCGACGACCGCTTCGCCGGCCGCTGGGACGACCCCGACGGGGGTGTGGCGCACCTTGTACTGCGCCGACACTCCCCTGGCCTGCTACCTCGAAGTCCTCGCCTTCGCCCGACCCAGCCCACAACTGATCGCCGAGCTCGACGACATCGTCGTCGACGAGGAAGACGAGCAGGACTACCCCGCGCTGCCGCCCGGCCACGTTCCGCGATCGTGGTGCGATCTACGGATGATCGGTCACGGCACCCTGACCGGACGGTTCGCGGTGCCCGCCGACCCGGACAGCCTCGCCACCCTCCGGACGGTGTTTCGGCCGCTCGCGATCCGCTACGGGCTCGATGACCTCGACACCGCCGCGTTGCGGGACGGCCGGCCCCGCGGGCTCACCCAGGCCATCTCCCGCTGGATTTACGCCCTCACCGACCACGGCCATGCAGCGGTCGACGGGATCGAGTTCGACTCCCGACACGGCGACCAGCTGCGCATGTGGGCGCTCTATGAACGCGCCGCCGACCCCGACATCAGCCCCCACATCGACGTTGTCGATCACTGCCCCATCGACGCCGCGGATCCACAATTGGCCCGCGCCCTGACGCTCCTCGGACTCGAGTGGACCCCCGCGTAGACCGGACTGAAAAGGCCGTGCCGCAATGTCGAACGAGTATGAGTCTGGCTCGACCAGCCGTGGTGACTACGATCGTCTCTTCGAGACCGGGATAGCGAACCTGCACCGCTACGCCGCCCACACCGGTGGACGCCGATTCCCGGCCTCGTCTCAGCCGTGGTGCCCGCCCGGCAGTTGCGCCAGTTCACGATCGTCGGCTCCCTGGTCGACCAACCTCTTCCGGGTCCGCTCCAGCCACGTACGGGCCCACCCCGGGTCGGCCGCGGTCAGCATCCGATACTGCTCCGCCCAGATCCGGCGCAGATAGTCGGGCGCGCCGGGCGAGTGCAGCCGATACGACGCCGCTTCGGCGATCGCCACCGCAACCCAGCTCAGGAACTCCTCTGGATCGCTGGACTGCCGGTCGAACATCACCGTGCCGCGTTCGCGAATGATCAAGTGCCACACACCGTCCGAGTCGCGCACGCACGAGGGCGTCGCGTCGTCGAGGATGTGACCCAGGCGAGGCACATCGGACGGCTCCGCCGACATCGTCGCCGCGAGATCGGCTATCCGGCTGCGCATCTCGGGGTCGAGCTGGTCGTCGGCGCCCGACGTCATCCGGGGAAGACGCTCTCGAGCACACCCGAACACAGCAACCACTGGGTGTTGACGAAACCGCCTGTCTCGTTGAAACATCCGCGATGGTCCTCGATCAACCCGGGATCGAGGAGCTGCTGGTCGATCTGATATTGAATGCCGCCGCCCGGCTGACCGAAGCCCTTGGCGATACGTCCGGTCCACACCTTCACCGAGCGCATGACCACGTACACGTGGTAGTTGCAGAACTGAGGGTTGTCTTTGTCGACGAGGTTCTCCGGCGGAAGCGCCCGCCTCTTGTAGTGCGTGCCCGCGGGGGCCAGGAAGCGACCATTGGCGGGACCATAGCGATCTATCCGCTTGTTCGGGTTGAGGGTGGTCAGCGACTTCTTGGCGGACCCGTCGGGGTTCAGCGTGTATCCGTCGTGGTCCGGATAGTCCCACTTGTCCCCTTTCCGATACGTCTGCAGGAACTCGCTCGGACTCAGACCCGCGAGCCGGTCGTAACCCCTCAACTGCGGACCCACCGGGGCATCGGTCGCCAGAATCTTCGGACCGAACAGTTCGTCGTTGTACAACAGCTGTGCGGAACATCCACCCGCCTCCGGCCCGCCCAGCGATCCGAAATCCAATGCGCCCAAAGGGTTCGGCGCGGCGGCCGCCACCCCTCCCCCGGAGAGTGCCAGCGTGACACTGATGAGGGTGGCAAGCAGAGCATGGCGACGTTTCATGGCCGCGCCTTTCGATGGGTCCGTCGGAATCACGCAGTGCGGAAACTAACCGATCGGCGTCGCCGCGTGGTCTGAACTGCGAAGTTCCGGCACAGATTCGAGCGGTACCCCCGGAATGCCTACCGCCGACGGTGTTCCGACGGCGGGATGCCGTAGCGCTTCTTGTACGCGGCCGCCAGCCGACTGGGGCTCGAAAAGCCCCATCGCGCAGCAACTTCGGCCACCGTGTCGGTGTTGTCCGCTTCGGTGAGGTCGTGGTGAGCCCGGTCGAGTCGGATGTCCCGTAGCGTCTGGGTCGGACTCGCACCGACGTGTTCGGCGAAGCCCTCCTGCAGCCGCCGGAGGCTCGAGCCGCCCAGTTCGGCCATGTCCGCCAGACGCCAGTCGCGTCCCGGATCGTCATGCAATGCGTCGAGCACACGCTTGACCATCCGCGGGCGCAGACCGGTCCCCGCCTCTTCCGGAGAGACAGCGAGGAGGAACGCGCTGCTGATCGCGCTCGCCAGCTGCGGTCCGACCAGTGGGTTCGACAGGAGGTCGGCGGGTTCGCGCACCTGGGCCGACAACGCGCGCACGAGCCCGAACCACGCCTGCTGGTCGGGTCCGGCGAGATCCAGCTGATCGGGCAGCCGCAACTGTGAACGCAGCGCCGACGCCCGGACCCGGTCGGCCTCACGTTCGAGGTACTCGGCGTCGAACTTCACCCCGACCACGACACAGTCCGCCGACCACCGGGTGATCGTCGACGGGCGATCCGCGGTGAAGACCGTGGCCTTGCCTTCCTCCGACGTCGTCTCCACCGACCCGGCGCGCGAGTCCAGGACACCGCGGACCGGGATGTTGATCTCGTAGGCACCCGGGTAGTCGCAGGAGATGGAGACATCGGTCCCCCAGTTGAGCCTGCCGATCGTGACCGGTCCCAGCTCGACGGTCTGCAGGTTCAGATTCAGCTGATCCGGCGACGACAGCGCGGTCAGCTCATGCGGGAAGTACACCTCTTCGACGGCACGATGCGCCGTCTCCCAGTCGCTGGTCGATGTCGTGCTCCGCATGGACTTCTTCCTCGTACTCCGGTCGCGCAGGGTCGTGCATCTCGATTCAACCCGGTGACACACGACACTCGCCACCCGGTTCGGAGACTGCGATCACATCGCCGCGCGATCGGTGCCGCCGACGCGCGAAGCGTATCGACCGCCCGGTCGGCGGTCCCTAATGTCACCTCGCACCGGGTCGCCGACAACCTGCCGGCCGCCGCCCCCGGCTCTCGAGACGAACACAGCGGAGGAACCCATGACCAGCACCATGTCGTGGATCGACGACATCACGATGACCGAACTCGAACGCAACCCCTACCCCGTCTACGAACGGCTTCGCGCCGAGGCGCCGCTCGCCTATGTCCCGGTTCTCGGGTCGTACGTCGCGACGACCGCGGACATCTGCCGGTCGATCGCCACCAGCCCCGACTTCGAGGCGGTGATCACCAAGGCCGGCGGCCGTACCTTCGGACACCCGGCAGTGATCGGGGTGAACGGTGCGATCCACGACGACCTACGGTCGATGGTCGATCCAGCCCTGCAACCCCAGGAGGTCGACCGGTGGATCGACGACCTCGTCCGGCCGATCGCCCGCCGGTACCTGAGCGACTTCGAGGACGTGGGGCGCGCCGAACTCGTCGCCCAGTACTGCGAACCCGTCAGCGTGCGCGCGCTCGGCGACCTTCTCGGCCTTCAGTCGGTGAGTTCGGACAAGTTGCGCGAATGGTTCCACAAACTGTCGGCGTCGTTCACCAACGCGGGAGTCGACGAGAACGGCGAGTTCACCAACCCGGACGGCTTCGCCGAGGCCGACGCCGCGAAGCTGGAGATCCAGTCGATCGTCAATCCGCTGATCGACAACTGGATCGAGAATCCCGACGACAGCGCGATCTCCCACTGGTTGCACGACGGTATGCCCGAGGGACAGACGCGCGACCGCGACTACATCTACCCGACGCTGTACGTGTACCTCCTCGGAGCGATGCAGGAGCCCGGCCACGCCATGGCCTCCACACTGGTCGGCCTCTTCAGCCGGCCGGACCAATTCGAGCAGGTCGTCGACGAGCCGAACCTGATCCCGCGCGCGATCTCGGAGGGCATGCGGTGGACGTCACCGATCTGGTCGGCCACGGCCCGGATCAGTACGAAGGACGTCGAGGTCGCAGGCGTCGACCTACCGGAGGGCTCAGTGGTCCTGATGTCGTACGGTTCGGCCAATCACGACCACTCCGTCTACGAGGCACCGTCGGACTACGACATCACCCGACCGCCGTTGCCGCATCTCGCATTCGGAGCCGGCAACCACGCCTGCGCAGGAATCTACTTCGCCAATCACGTGTGCCGGATCGGACTCGAAGAGCTGTTCGAGTCCATCCCGAACCTCGAGCGCGACAACAGCAGCGACGTCGAGTTCTGGGGTTGGGGTTTCCGCGGTCCGACGTCACTGCACACGGTGTGGGAGGTGTGACGTGTCCGACCCGACGACCCGGCCCGGCCCGACGACCTTCCGAATCGACGCCGGCAACACCTCGGTGACCTGCGGTGACGGACAGCGAGTTCTCGATGCCCTGTTGCGCCAGGGGGTGTGGATTCCCAACTCCTGCAACCAGGGCACCTGCGGCACCTGCAAGGTGCGGGTGATCGACGGCATGGTGACCGCCCCGCCAACCCCCGACAGTGTCCTGTCCGACGCCGAGCAGCAGCAGGGATACGTGCTGTCGTGTCAGTCGACACCCATCACCGACATCGCCGTCGAACCGCCCGCCGCCGAGTGCGGCGAGCGCCATCACCTGTTGCGCGATGTCGCCGGAACGGTCGGTTCGATCACCGCGGTGGCCGATGACACCGTGTCCATCACGGTGTCACTCGACGAACCGTTCGAGTTCACGGCCGGCCAATACGTCGAGTTGTCGATCCCGGGCACCGGCCAGACCCGGCCGTACTCGATGGCCAACCCGCCCAGCGAATCCGCCACTCTCGAGTTCCACGTCCGAAGGCAGCCAGACGGTCTCGCCACCGATCGGTGGATCTTCGATTCCCTCACGGTCGGGGCGGCGGTGTCCATGACGGGACCGTGGGGCGACTTCTGCCATCAGCCGGGCGAACCCGACGTCGGGCTCATACTGCTCGCCGGGGGAACCGGTCTCGCGCCGCTGAAGTCGATCGCGAGAGCAGCACTCGACGCCGACCCCGATCGCGAGATCCACGTCTACCACGGCGTCCGCACCGAGGCCGAGCTGTACGACGTCGACTTCTGGCGCGCACTCGAGACCGGGCACCCGAATGTCCGGTACACGCCCTGCCTCAGCCGCGAAGAGTGGAGCGGCCGGACCGGTTACGTCGGTGACGCGATGATGGCCGACTTCGACTCCTGCCGCAATCACTCGGCATACCTCTGCGGCCCGCCCGCGATGGTCGAGGCGGGGGTCCGGGCCCTCAAGCGACGACGCATGCCGCCCCGGCGGATCAAGCGGGAGAAGTACACGCCCGCAGCGAGTCTCGTGACCCTCTGAGCCGGCCCGGAGGCACCTTTGTTCCGGTGCCGACGGCCAGCTCAGGCAACGTCCTGCACATCCGCCGCCGACGCTCCGGAGATGATGTCGAGGATCCGCGGGTACTCGGGCGCAGTCGAGGTGACCACCGACCCGTGGTTGCCGCCACGGATGAGAACGGCCTCGGCGTCGCCGCCGTCGCGCACGACGGCGGCGACGTAGCGTTGCGAATTGGCCGGCGCGACCATCCGATCGGCGGTCCCGTGAACGGCGACCACGGGGGTGTCGGGATCGATGTTCTGGATCGGATCGACCATCGTGTACCGCTGCGGGACCTGCGCCGGGGTGCCGCCGAGGGCGGTCACGATCCGGTCGTCGCCATGCGTGGCCGCATAGGTCATGTCGAGTGGACCGGCGAGCGAGACGACCCGCGTCGGGCGGAACAGCGGCCGCGCACCGACCTCGTCGTCGTCGAGTTTGTGCCGGGTGCCGCCCCAGACCGCGAGTTGCGCTCCGGCACTGTGCCCGACGACCAGCTCGTCGTCGGTGTCGATCTGCGGGAACTGCCGGTCCACCACGACGACGTGGTCCAGGGCGCTCGCGACGTCCCGGAACGTCGTCGGCCAACCACCGCCCGATCCGACGCGGCGGTATTCGATGTTGTACACGGCCATGCCCCGGTCAGCGAGGTCTCGTGCCAGCGGCTCGAAGACGTCGGCGCCGAGGGCGCTCTGCCAGGCACCGCCGTGGATGAGGACCACGAGCGGGATCGTATCGACCCGTTGCTCACCCGCGGGCAGGTACAGTTCGGCCCAATTCTGTTCGGAGTCACCATCGTCCGGCGTCGGGTAGTCGAACCGGTGGACGGTCACCTCGTCGAGGTGCTCGACCGGGGCGGCTGTAACACTGCTGCTGGGGGTCGGGGGCAGCGTGGTTCCCGTGGAGCACGCGGACAGTCCCAGCACGCCGGCGACGACGACCCCCAGTGCGACGCGGACGCGACGCGACGAGGCCGTCACCGCACGCTCAGGGGTACGGGCGTGATCGACGCGCCGCTACGCAGGGTCGCCGGCAGCGGTCCGAACCCGGGCCACAGATTCACCGGCACCGTGACCGTCGCGCCCGCGGGCAGCGAGATCGACGTCGGGCTGACCGCGATGCGATCGGTGAAGGTGTCGCTGCGTTCGACCTCCAGTCGGAGCCGCTGTGCCCGTCCTTCGGATCGGACGGTCACTCCCGACGGAGAGGTGGCCCCCACCGAGACCGCCGAGCCCGGGCCGATCGCCAACTGCGTGGTCTCGGTCGACAGTGATCGCAGCGAATTCTCGGTCGCGACTTCGAACTCCGCGGTCGACGGTGCCGACGAGGTCACCCGCATCCCGTGCCGGGCCGGATCGGCGTCGATGACCGCGACCGCACCCGCGGCCACCTCGAGATCACCCATCGCGACCACGCCGCCCGCGCTGAGCACGGTGGCGTCGATGTCCGCGGTCCGACCCGCTTCCACCCCGTCCACGACGATCCGGAACTTGCGGTTGGCGGGCACCGTGAACGTCGCGGAGTTGTCGTTGTTGAACAGGATCTTCTTGTCGACACCCGGGATCGCACGACCGGCGGGATCGGTGACCCGCACGTCCCAGTCGACGTCGCCGACACCGCGCGCACCGCCGTTGTTGTCCGACACCATCACGACCGTCTCGTCGTTACGCAGCTCCGGATCCTGATGACGTGCCAGGATCGGTGCCAGCGGAACAAGCATCATCCTGTTGGCCGGCGACCCCTGGAACAACAGTGTCGGCTCGGACGGGTTGGTGGCCGTCGAGTAGTACCAGCTGTTGGCAGCCGGGTCGGCGACGATCATCTTCTCCACGCCGGGGAAGTTGTTGTCGTAGACGACGATGCCGCGCTTGCCCTGGCCCAGATCGCGGATGGCAATCGGGTTGATGGCGTGCCCGGCGCTCTGCTCCTCATCGGTGTAGATCGCCAAGACGTAGTTGTCGTTGCGCGCCCACGCCGAGCGCAGTCGGGAAAGCGCCTCTGTGACGGTGACCTCTGACTCGACGAGGTCGGTGGGCGGGAAGCCCTGGGTGATGAACATCCGCGCGATGAGTTCGTCCAGCGGCGCCGACGGGCCGATGCTGTAGACGGACTGCCACGGCATCGCCAGCGGGAACGGGTTCAGACGTTTGGTGGCATACAGTGCGGCGAGCGCGGCCATTCCGAAGCAATGCCCGCCCGCCATCGACTCGTTGAATTCCTGCTGGACGAGCTCGGCAACCGTCGTCGGCGAACAGACTCCGAACACGATTCGGGCGCAGACCTCATCACCGAAGACCGCACGCATGCCGTCGATGCTCAGTCCGCGAGTGTGCTGAGCGTCGTTCGGTCCCCAGTTCTCAAAGGAGAAACCGTCCCGCTTGACCTGGAAGTCAGCCTGCGCGACGAGCTTTCCGGCGTTGGGGTTCACCACGGGCGACGCCTGCGACGGGCCGGAGGCGACGACCGACAAACCTGCGGCCACCGCCAGCACAAGTGCTGTCACCGAGAGACGCATCAGCCATCGATTACCGCGCGTGCCTGTGAGCATCGCTAAACACTAGCGGACAATTCAGACAGGGCCCGAGTAGCCGGTGAATTCCCCGGATCGATTTCTGAAATACGTCCCAAAATGTTTGTTGCGGCAGATCGGCCCGCAATTCGGACCGAACTGCCGCAACGTGATTGCGGGTTGTTTCGGGATTCCCCTACTTGACGCCCGAGAACACGTACTGCAGCACGGCGAGTGCCAGCTCGTTGTCCTGGATCGCCTGCCACAGGATGTTGTCCACCATGTTCGTCTCCGTTTCGATGTTCGCGTGAGGGGTAGGGTCCGGCACCGAGCAGGAAACCGTGGGTCGCCCCGCCCCGGCGCTGTCGATCCTACGTCGACTGCCGGGCGAGAGTTCGCCGGGCGATCCGCGCGACCGCCTCGTCGATCAGACGGCCCGCACTGTCCGTGGCCGCGGCGCCTCCCGCGGCGTCGAAGGCGGTCAGGACGTCGCGGGCGGAGGCGACCTCGGCGTCGGTCGGCGCCATCCCTGCTCGGGCAGGGGCGATCTGTCGCGGGTGGATGCAGGCGCGCCCGAGGAACCCGAGGGCGGTCAGCCGCCGGGTCTCGTCGGCGAAGCCGTCCGGGTCGTCGATGACCGGCGACGCCGCGCCGAGCGGTGGACCGATCCGCGCGGCCGCCGACGCGGCGACCACCTGCGAGCGTCCCCACAGCAGTTCGTTGCCGACCACCGAGGTGACCCCGAGGTCGGCGGCGAGATCGACTTCGCCGATCTGGACGAACTCGACCCGCGGTCCGGCGGCGATCGACGCCGCGTTGCAGAGTCCGGCCCCGGTCTCGATCAGCGGCGACACCGGTGTGCGGGGTCGTCCCCACTCGGCCTCGAGCTCGGCCAGCATGGTGTCCACCCGCTCGAGCGTCGCCGCGTCGTCGACCTTGGGCAGCCAGACGCCGTCGGCGCCGGCCCGCACCGCCATGGTGAGGTCGTCGAGGAGTTCGGCTCCGGGGTTGACCCGCACCCAGACGGGGACGCCGTCCCGGTCGCGGTTCTCCAGCCACGCGCCGACGGCGATGCGTGCGGTGTCCTTGCCCGACAACGGCACCGCGTCCTCCAGGTCGAGGACCACGGCATCGGTCCCCGACCCGACCGCCTTGTCGAAGCGCTCGGGCCGGTCTCCCGGGACGTACAAGAAGATCAGCGCGGGCGTCATCCGACCGTGACGGTGCCGTTGACGAGCGCCTTGGCGATGACCGTCCGCATGATGTCGTTGGTGCCCTCACCGATCGACATCAGCGGCGCGTCCCGGTAGTAGCGCTCGACGTTGAACTCGGTCGAGTAGCCGTATCCGCCGTGGATGCGCATCGCCTCGAGGCTCGCGGTGATCGCGGTCTCCGACGCGAAGTACTTCGCCATGCCGGCCTCGCCGTCGACGCGGGCACCCGAATCCGCCTTGGCCGCTGCCCAGTACGTCATCAGACGCGCCGCCTGCAGCTGGGTGGCGATGTCGGCGAGCTTGAGCTGGATGGCCTGGAAGTCCGAGATCGGCTTGCCGAATGCCGTCCGCTCACGTGAGTAGTTGAGCGCGGCGTCGTACGACGCCTGCGCGATGCCGACGCTACGGCCGGCGATGTTCAACCGACCGATCTCGAGGCCCGACAGCGCCTGCTGCATGCCCCGGCCCTCGACGCCGCCGAGCAGCGTCGACTGCGGGACGCGCACCTCATCGAGGAAGATCTCGCACGACTCGGTGCCCTTGTAGCCGAGCTTGCCCATGTCCCGCTGGACCTCGAAGCCGGGCGTGGTGGTGTCCACCAGCAGGATGCTCATGCCCTTGTGTGCCGGAGTGGCCGACGGGTCGGTCTTCACCAGTACCGGAAGCACATTCGCGTGACGCGCGTTGGTGATCCACGTCTTGGTGCCACGGATGACGTAGTCGTCGCCGTCCTTGGTGGCGGTCGTCTTGATGCCCTGCAGATCAGTTCCGGCCCCGGGCTCGGTGAGGCCGATTCCGGTGCGGCACTCACCACTTGCCAGGCGCGGGAGCCACTGTGCCTTCTGTTCGTCGGTGCCGTGGCGCGCGATCATCCAGCAGGACAGATTGTGACTGCCGAGGATTCCGGCGATGCCCATCCAACCGCGTGCGAGCTCCTCGTAGACGAGGGTGAAGGACACCATGTCGAGTTCGAGTCCGCCGAATTCCTCCGGCGTGGTGATCCCGAACAGACCCATCTCCCGCAGCCGGTCGACGATCTCGGTGGGATACCGGCCGGTGCGCTCCCACTCGTTGGCGACCGGGATGATCTCCTTGTCGACGAGCTGACGTAGGGCGGCGCGGAAGTCGCGCTGTTCGGAGTTGAAGCTGAAATCCATTGTGATCCTTGCTCTCAGGCGTGACCGGACGGGTTCGCGGCGGCAAACCCACGGCGAGATGGGCGTGGTGCGTGTCAGCCGGCGGCGACGATGGTCGTCGCGAGGGTGGTGATCGGTACGACCGACGACGCGTTCGAGAGACCGAACACCGCGTCGACGAGGTCATCGGAGGCATCTCCGCCACCGCTGTTCCCACGGAACTTCGCGGCCACGGCGGCGTCGTCCATCGGTCGGCCCGAAGTGCCACGGCTGCAGGGCACCTCGCCGACGACCCGGGAGCCGTCGGCGAAGGTGATGACCGCCCGGCCGGCGGCGTCGGCGGCCGGGCGGTCATCGGGCACGGTGGTGACCTCGACGAGTCCCGCGGTGGTCGCGACCTCGGGGCGCCCGATCGAGTCCACAGCGTAGGTGTCCACGGTCACGGCACCGTCGTGCACGAGGGCGGCGACGCTCCACGGCAAGTCGAACTTGGCGTCGTAGACGCTGCGCGGGCTGCGCGTACCGGTGCCCGGGCCGCAGACGATCTCGACGCTGTCGGGGTGGACGTCGACGGCGATGCTCGCGATCTCTCCCGGCACAATCTCGCGCCCCTGCTCACCGGCCGTGACCACTGCCGCGCCGACCGCGTCGAGCGCGGCATGCATCAGCTGGCAGCTCGGATACGGCTTGATGCCGATACTGGCACTCTCCCAGCGGGTTCCGAGGTCGGCCACGATGATGTCGGGATCGATGTCACGATCGGCGAGCGCACGGTACAGACCGCGGCGGCCTTCGAGCACCGACTCGGGTCCGCTCGCCCCGGCCACCGCGAGCCGCGCGGCCAGGACACCGCTGAAGCCGGCGTTCCCGGGGTGCAGGGTCTTGGTGTTCGCGCCGGTGTCGAGGAACTCGAGGAGCCCACCCGACGACGACGCGGCGATGCCGATCGCGTTGGTGAGCACATCGGTCCCGGCGCCGTACAGCAATCCGGAGGCGACGGCACCGGCGAGCGGACCGACGACGGCGGTGGCGTGCAGTCCGCGCGCATGGAACCCGTGGGGCGCGGCCGCGCCGAGACGGCACGCGACCTCGAGCCCGGCCACCAGCGCGACGACGGTGTCGGCGCCGGTCGCGTCGACCTCCTCGGCGACCGCCAGCACCGCCGGGGCCACGACCGTCGTCGGGTGCACCAGCGCGCCGGCGTGCGTGTCGTCGAAGTCGAGCGCATGCATCAGCACGCCGTTGGCGAACGCCGCCGCGGGGGCCGAGATCGCCTCGGCATCTCCGAGCGGGTGGGCCTGGGCGGGACCGCCGAGCGCGCGAGCCACCGTCAACCCCGGTCCGCCCTGGCCGAGGCGCCGGGCCCCGATCCCGTTGCCGATGCCGTCGAGCAGGTGTCGGAGTGCGGCGCGGCGGGTGGTCTCGGGGATGGCGTCGATGCTCAGGCCGGCGGCCCAGCTCGCGAGTCGGCGGGCGGTCACGACGGGGCCTGACCGGAGGGAGCCTGGGCGACCGCGCCGAAGGCGCCGCCGTCGACGAGACCACGGACGTCGTCGGCGCTGTAGCCCAGCAGACCCATCACCTCGTCGAAGTTCTCGTTGCGATGCGGTGCCCGACGATACTCCGTCTTGTCCGTGCCGAAACGCACCGGCGAGGTCACCTGCCGGACCTCACCCCACACCTCGTGTTCGGTGGTGGCGATGAGACCGCGTGCGAGCGTGTGCTCCTCGGCGAGCGCCTGCTCGACGTCGTTGATCGGCCCGGTGGGAACCCCGGCGTCGGTCAGCAGCGACACCCAGTGGTCGACGGTCGACTCGGCGAATCGCTTCTCCAGGATCGGCAGCAGCTCGTCCTTGTGCTGTCCGCGGGCGGCGAAGTCGGTGAACCGCGGATCGTCGAGCAGCTCGGCCAGACCGATGGCCTCGGCGAGGCGCACCCAGAACTTCTCCTTGGCGCAGCCGACGACGAACCAACCGTCGGTGGCCTCGAAGGCCTGGAACGGCACCAGCGACGGATGCGCCGAGTTCTTGGTGCGACCCGGACGGTAACCGGCATTGAGATGCCATGCGGCCGGGTAGGTGAGCATGGAGACCGCGGTGTCGTACAGCGAGACGTCGCAGTCGCCGCCGACACCGTCGCGGCGCGCGGCGTGCAGACCGGCCATCAGGCTCAGGGCGGCGACGAATCCGCCGGAGAAATCCACAAGGGACAGACCGGATTTCGTGGGTGGTCCGTCCGGATCGCCGGTGAGGTCCATCCAGCCGGCCAGGCCCTGCAGGATGTAGTCGTAGCCGGGCTGTTTGGCGCGCGGACCGGTCATGCCGAAGCCGGTCAGGCTGCAGCAGACGATCGCCGGGTTGAGGTGTTTGAGGTCGTCGTAGGTGATCTTGATCTTCGCCGGGACGTCGCCGCGCAGATTGGAGTAGACCGCGTCGCTGGTCCGGACGAGGTCCTCGAACACCTTGCGACCGCCGGGGGTCGCGAGATCCAGTGAGAGACTGCGCTTGTTGCGATTGAAGGCCTCGAAGAACAGCGAATCCTCGCCCGAGTTGTACGGGGGGACATACCTTCCGACGTCGCCGCCGGACTGCGGCTCCTCGATCTTCAACACGTCCGCCCCGAGGTCGGCGAGGTGGACGCTGCCGAACGGGCCGGCGCCGTACTGCTCGATGGCGATGATGCGGACGTCCTCGAGCGGCTTCATCCGACGCTCCCCTCGGTGGTTCCGGTCAGCTCGGTCAGGGACGGGGCCTTGACCTCGGGGAAGTAGTTCTGTCCGATGCCGCTATCGCGGGTCGCGACCATCACCGAACGCTTCCAGGAGATGACGACCTCGCCATCCTGGTTGATCCCGCGGGTCACCATCGACACGATCCCCGCGTAGGGACGGGACTGGGACAGGCGCAGGTCGGTGCAGATGCTCTCGGCGTAGATGGTGTCGCCGACGTAGACCGGGTGGGCCAGTTTGACGTCGGTGAACTGCAGGTTCGCGACCGCGTTCTGGCTCATGTCGATGACCGAGAGTCCGAGGACCAGGGCGATGGTCAGACCCGAGTTCACGATGACCTTGCCGTCGGTGATGGGATTCGTCGCGGCGAGGTGGGAGTTGAAGTGGTTCTGGTTGGTGTTCATCGACAGGCATGTGATCCACGCGTTGTCGGTGTCGGTGATGGTGCGGCCCATCGGGTGTTGGTAGACGTCGCCCACGACGTAGTCCTCGAAGAAGCGTCCGAGAGTGGCGGGATGGGTGGTCAATGGTCCTCCTCAGGGTGCGGCGTCGTGGAGTGCACACAACGAGCCGTGACGCGGACCACCATAAACATCTGATCTTTAGAACGTCAAGGATCTCGTCATCCTGGCAATACCCTGAGTTTCGCTGCAGGTGTTGCCGAAACCCTCCGATGTATTGCATGATGCTCCGGAGCGCAGCTATGGCTCAGATCACTCCCGTCATCGGGGACACAGCTGAAGACGTCGGGGTGACGGCATGTACAGAGGAAGCGAGTTTCGATGAAGCGAATCGGCGTGGATGTGGGCGGCACGTTCACCGACCTGGTCCTGTGGGACGACGACGGGACGGTCACGGTGCACAAGACGCCGTCGACCAACCACGATCCCTCGATCGGCACGATGGACGGGATCGGGGTGCTCGCCGAACGTGCGGGCATCGACGTCGCGGACATCGAGATGTTCTTCCACGGCACGACCGTGGCCACCAACATCGTGCTGGAGCACAACGGCAGCGACGTCGGCATGATCACCACCGACGGCTTCCGGGACATCCTGCACATCGCGCGCAAGAAGCGCCCCCTGAACTACTCCAACTACCAGGATCTGCCGTGGCAGAAGTGGCAGCTGGTGCCCCGTCGCAACCGGCGCACCGTCGCCGAGCGGATGGATGCGGCCGGAAACGTGCTCACCCCGCTCGACGAAGATGCCGTTCGCCGCGAGGTGGGCCTGCTCCGCGAGCGCGGTGTCGAGGCCATCGCGGTGGCCTTCCTGCACGCCTACCGCAATCCGGCCCACGAGCACCGCGTCCGGGACATCATCGCCGAGGAGTATCCCGGCGTGTTCGTCTCGCTGTCCAGCGACGTCGCCTCGCAGTACCGCGAGTACGAGCGTTTCTCCACCACCGCGCTCAACGCGTTCGTCGGCCCCAAGACCTCCCGCTACATCGAGAACCTGGCCGGCAAGGCCAAGGCCGAACAGGTCGGCGAGGACGTCCACCTGATGACCTCCGCCGGCGGTCTCGTCACGTCGCGCAGCGCCAGCGAGGTTCCGGTCTCGCTCCTGACCAGCGGTGTCGTCGCCGGACTCCTTGGCGGCTGCTTCATCGGCAAGGCGTCGGGCTACCCGAGCGTCATCACCCTCGACGTGGGCGGCACCTCCGCCGACATCGGCGTCGCCCCCGACGGCAAGCTCCGCATGAAGCACCTGCTCGACACCCGCATCGGCGACTACCACGCGATGGTGCCGATGGCCGAGGTCGACACCATCGGTGCCGGCGGCGGATCCATCGCCAGCATCGACGAGGGCGGCATGTTCCGCGTCGGACCGCGCAGCGCCGGTGCCATGCCCGGCCCGGCCTGCTACAACCGCGGCGGCACCGAACCCACCTCCACCGACGCGATGGTCGTCATGGGCTGGCTCCGCGAGGACAGCTTCCTGTCGGGAACCATGGAGGTCAAGACCGAACTCGCCACCGAGGCGGTCCAGACCCACATCGCCGACAAGCTCGGTGCCGATATCGAGCATGCCGCGATGGGCATCTTCCAGATCCTCGCGCACTCGATGACCGAGGCCATCTCGCTGCACTCGGTGCGCAAAGGCTATGACCCGCGCGAGTTCTCGTTGGTCGCCGAGGGTGGCGCCGGACCCCTGTACGCCTGGCAGATCGCCGAACACCTCGGCATTCCGCGTGTCATCGTGCCCGGTCATCCCGGGATCACCTCTGCGGTCGGCCTGCTGACCACCGATGTTCGCTACGAGGTGCCGACCACCGTGTGGACCTCGTCGGCCGAACCCGATCTGGAGCTGCTGCGTCGCGAGATGGACCGGTTGTCCGAGCAGGCCGTCGCCCAGCTTCGCGCCGACGGTATCGCCGAGGACGCGATCACTCTCGAGCGCAGCGTCGACTGTCGTTATGTCGGACAGGGTTACGAGCTCCGGGTGCCCGCACCTGCCGGCGACATCACCGACGAGTGGGTCGAGCAGACCGCGGCCACCTTCCACGAGGTCCACGGTCGTACGTACTCGCAGCGCTTCGACGACAAGCCGGTCCAGCTGGTCAACATCCGCGTGACCGGGGTGGGCGCGGTCGAGCACATCCGCATCGCCGAGATCGAGAAGGGCGACGCGGACGCGTCGTCGGCGATCAAGGCCACAACTCGCGCGCTGTTCTGGAAGAACGACTCGGCCGATCCGGAATGGGTCGACACCCCCATCTACGACCGCGCACTTTTCAAGGCGGGCAACACCTTCGACGGTCCCGCGATCGTCCAGCAATTCGACTCGACGACCATCGTCGGCATCGGACAGAAGGCCACGGTCGACGCCGTGGGCCACATCATCATCGAGAGGAGCGCCTGACATGGCGAAAGCTCTGATGCCCACGGACGGCGTTTCGCTCGCCGCCGAGGCCAACCGGACCTGGAACACCGTCGAGGTCGACCCGATCACCCTGCGCGTCATCGGTGGTGCGCTGAACTCGATGGCCAAGGAGATGGCCCAGGTTCTCTACCGGATGGCCTACTCGAGCCTCATCCGCGAGTCCGAGGACCTCGGCGCCGGCATCTTCGACGTCAACGGCCGCGAGCTGTGCGAGTCGGATTCGACTCCGATGCACTGTGGTTCGATCCCCGCGTACATCCGCGGCGTGAACCGCAAGCTCGCCGGTACCTACAAGCCCGGTGACGTGATCCTGCACAACCACCCGTATCACGGTGCGGCGCACTCCCCCGACTACGGCGTGATCATCCCGATCTTCTGGGAAGGCGAGCACATCGGGTTCGCCGGCTGCACCGGTCACGTCTCCGACATCGGCGGCAACTTCCCCGGCCTGTGCATGGACGTCGTCGACGTCTGGGCCGAGGGCAAGCTGATGGACTCGATGAAGATCTACGACGGCGGCGTCCGCAACGACATGCTGATCCAGCACATCCTGGACAACGTGCGTACCCCGGAGCAGAACCGCGGTGACCTGGAGGCTCTCATCGCCTGCTCGCGCATCGGTGAGAAGCGGTTCGTCGAACTGCTCGAGAAGCACGGGCTCGACACCGTGATGAGTGCCGCCGACCGGTGGATGGACTACTCGGAAGAGATGCTGCGCAGTCGGATCCGCCAGATCCCCAACGGCAGCTACGAGGCACCGATCGGCT
The DNA here is from genome assembly GCF_001698225.1 of Gordonia terrae. Taxonomy (NCBI): domain Bacteria; kingdom Bacillati; phylum Actinomycetota; class Actinomycetes; order Mycobacteriales; family Gordoniaceae; genus Gordonia; species Gordonia terrae. The sequence goes on along the minus strand of NZ_CP016594.1, from coordinate 58,351 downwards.
ACCTCGACGACGACGGCAAGAACCGCGGTGTGCCGCTGAAGGTCGCGGTGCGCGTGCAGGTCGAGGACGAGGACGTCCTCATCGACCTCACCGGTTCCAACGACCAGGTGCCGACGGCGTTCAACGTGCCGTTCGAGGGTTCGGTGTTGCCAGTGGCGGTGAGCGCGATCCGCACCATCCTGCTCGACGAGTACCTCACCGAGGAGTTCGTCCCGCAGAACGACGGGTGTTTCCGACCGGTGCGCGCCTACGCGCCGGAGGGCACGATCTTCAACCCGGACTTCCCGGCATCGTGTTTCGCACGCTTCTCGCAGGTCAACCGCATCTTCGACTCGATCAACCTGGCGCTGGCACCGGTGCTGCCCGAGCGGGCGATCGCCGGTTCGTCGGCGGCGCTGTGCGCCATCGCGTACTCGGGTCTGGCCGAGGACGGTGAGTCGTACTGGGTCTACATCGAGATCAACGAAGGTTCCTACGGTGCCCGTAACGGCAAGGACGGCATGGACGCCGTCGACGCTCTCATGGCCAACACCCGCAACAACCCGATCGAGGAACTCGAGCTCAACCACGCGATGCGTGCCGAGCGCTACGAGCTCCGCGACGAGTCACCAGCACCCGGCCAGTGGCGCGGCGGCATCGGCAGCGTGCGGACCTGGTACATGCAGACCGACACGTTCCTCGGCTCCGAGGCCGACAACCGCACCGACCCGCCCGCGGGCGCGCTCGGTGGCGGCGACGGCGCGTCGGGTTCGTTCGTCCGCAACCCCGGCACGCCCGAAGAGGAGGTGCTGTTCTCGAAGGTGACCCAGGAGGTCATCCGCGAGGGCGAGCGTCTCGAGATCCGGATGCCGTCGGGCGGTGGCTTCGGCGATCCGTTCCTGCGCGATCCGTTCGCGGTGCTCTCCGACGTGTGGGACGAGTACCTGTCCGCGGACGAGGCGCGTCAGGACTACGGTGTCGTCGTGAACACCGACGACTGGACCGTCGACGCAGCGGCCACCGAGCAGCTCCGCGCGTCGCGGGTGGCGTCCTGACCAGTGACATCGGAGGGGCCGGCGATTCTGTCGCCGGCCCCTCCGGCCATTCCCCGGAAAGCACCGCGGATGAATCTGTGAGAGACGTTGCCGCGCGGCTCAACACGGTCATCTCGTGGGTGCCCGAGCAGTTCGGTGTCGACCCCGATGTCGCATCCGGTCCGCTGTCCGGCCTGCGGATCGGGGTGAAGGACAACATCGAGGTCGGCGGCGTGCGCTCCACCTGTGGGTCCGAGTACTTCGCCGACCGGGTGGCATCTGCCGACGCGGCGTGCGTGACCGCCTTGAAAAAGGCCGGTGGCGTCATCACCTCGACGCTGAATCTCGCCGAGTTCGCCGTCGGTGTGACGAGTCAGAATTCGGCATCGGGTGGGCCGGTGAATCCCTGGGCCGCCGACCGGGTGCCCGGCGGTTCGAGTGGTGGGTCCGGTGTCGCGGTGGCGGCGGGGATCGTCGACGTGTCCCTCGGCACGGACACCGGCGGGTCCATCCGGCTGCCTGCCGCGTGCTGCGGTGTGACCGGTCTGCGGCCATCGGTCGGAGTGCTCGACATGACCGGGATCTTCCCGGTGAGTGCCGACTTCGACACCGTCGGCCCGCTGGCCCGATCGGCGGCCCTGGTGCGGGAGACGTTCGCGGTGCTCGCGGGCGCCGACTCGGCACCGTTGCGGAGCGGGTCGTTGCGGATCGCGCTGCCCTGGCCGTTCGTCACCGAGGACGTGGATCCGGCAGTGCGCGACGCGGTGGTCGGTGCCGCGGACCTGCTTCGCGACCTGGGCCACAGTGTTGTCGACGTGCCGGTTCCGCACAGCGAATCGGCGCAGGACGTCGTGTACACCCTCATCTACTCGGACTTGGCGAAGACCCATGCCGAACGACTGCGGGACGAGCCGAGCCGATTCCAGTCGGCGACGCGCGAGCGGATCCTGCTCGGACTCAGCATCTCCGACGGTCAGGTGACCGCGGCGCGGCGACACCGTGATGTGTTCCGCGCTGCCACGGCCGAGCTCTTCGACGACGTGGACGTGGTCCTCACCCCGGCGATGCCGGCGGACGTCCCCCTGCTCGGTGGTGGCGATGCCGTTGTTGCACAGGCACGTCGGATGGGCCAGCTGACCTACCCGTGGTCGTTGCACGACGGCCCGACGCTCGCGCTGCCGGTGGGAGTCCACCCGTCCGGGATGCCGGTCGGGGCTCAGCTGACCGCGGCCCACGGCGCCGAGGCCACGTTGTTCGCGCTGGCCGAGCAATTCCAGGAGCACACCGACTGGCACCGTCGACGCCCGCCGGTCCGCGTGGACGTGTGAGGCGTCCGCGTCAGCTCTGGCGTCGGAGCAGGTCCATCTGCTTGTAGACGTCGCCGAGGTGGTCGAGGTGGCGGCGCATGAGCGTCATCGCGGTCATCGAGTCCCGCGCCTCGACCGCCTCGAGGATGGCCCGGTGGTCTTCGTCGACGCACTTCCAGAAGTCCTCGGGTGCGGTGTCCCGGCTGAACCGGCTGCCGATCACCCGGAAGACCGGCACGGTGATGAGGTCGAGCAGCGGGTTGTCGGCGGCCCGTAGCAGCACGCGGTGGAACTCCTGGTTGTTCGCGTACACCTCCGGCCCGATCTCACCCGAGACGTCGAAGATGTTGGCGCGCAACTCTTCCAGATGTGCGTCGGTGTGGCGGTACGCGGCCACCCCGGCGGCCGGGACCTCCGTGAGTTGCCGGACCTCCATCAGCTGGTCGACGGTCACCCCCTCGGCCGCCGCGAGCAGGGTGACCCCGGCTTCGAGGTGGGCGCTCAGCTGGCCGATGTCGGGGGTGGCGACGAAGGTCCCGCCGGTGACCCCACGCGTGGTGTGGACCAGGTTCTCGCTGGCGAGCGAGCGGATGGCCTCCCGGACGGTGCTCTGCCCCACTCCGAACTCGGCGCGCAACTCGGTGTCGGGCGGTAACCGCGTACCGGGCGTCATCTCACCCGCCAGGATGCGTACCCGAAGCGCGTCGGCCACAACCTGGTACGCCGGGCGCCGGCCGGACTTATTCGCTTCCGTCACAACATCTTCCGATCGTGGAGGGGTGTGACCCAACTTACCAGATCGACGACCCGGACACGACACTGCGGCAACGGTTTTGGGATACGTCCGACAAGTGGCCGGTCGACGCCCCACACGAACCTCCAGACATGTGCGCGCAGGGGGTGTCACGCGGTTCGTCGGCGTCCGGCTCGCCGATTCGACGCCTCGACCTCCGCGATCGCGACGCGGAGCATCTCCGCGAAGCGGCTCCAGTACGCGGCCTCGGAGTCGTAGAGCCGGATGCTCCGCGGATCGGCGCCCGCCAGTCGAGCAGTGTTGACCATGCTCTGCCAGTGCTCCCACTGGTCGTCACACACCTCGAGATAGCCGGTGAGTGTGGCGGCGTCGTGGTTTCCCAGTGCGGCGATCCTGCTCGGCATCGAAGTCCCCTCGTCCGGTGTCAGTCGTGCACACGCTATGCCGTGGGTACGACAATCCCCTGCCTGCGACGGGCCATTCCGCGACCGACAGACTTCAACTCGACTCCTAGACCTCGATCGAAGTCCATCGGTCGAGTCGAAGTCTGCCGGTCGCGGCGGGCCCGCCCTGCTGTGGTTCATTCGATTCAGGGAACAGAGAACGACGCTCGCACGCTCGCTCCTCGGTGGCGCCGACCGACCACCACCCCGCGGCCACCGATCAGGTCGCGCCGATCAGCACCGCAGCGCCGAGCCAGACGAGTGCGACGACCTTGACCACCTCGAATCCGACGTACACGAAGTGGGCGTGACTGCGGGGTCCCTCGTGCCCGGCGAGCACGGCGTCGGACCGCTTGGTCAGTGCGGGCCGCACGGCCACCAGCTGAATGATGAGGGCGGCAATTGCCACGCCGGCCGCGATCGGTTCCGCGAGACCACCCCACTCGCCGAGGACGATGGCCATGAGAATGCCCACCGCCCAGGCGATCTCGGCGGAATTGAGCGCTCGGAACACCAACCGACCGATGCCGAGCCCGACGGGCAGGGTCACCCCGGGTGCGCGGAACTTGAGCGGTGCCTCGATGAACGAGATGGCGAACACCATGCCGAGCCACAGGAACGTCAGCGCGGTGACGACCGCGCCGGCAGCGCTCATCGCGCGCCGGTCCGCAACAGCTCAGGTCCGAACGTCTCGTAGTGGATCCGGCTCTCGTCGACCTCGCGATTGATGAATGCCTCGCGCATCGACGAGAGAAATCCGGTGGGCCCGCACAGCATGACGTGCGAGTCCCGATCGACGTCGACGTCGTCGAGTGTCATCTGCCCGACCCGGATCGCGTCCGACACCACGTGGGGTGACGTGCTCTCATACCACTGGATCAATCGGCCAGACGGCAGTGAATCGACAAGGGCGGCCAGCATTCCGCGGTGCGGTTGCCGGTCTCGCGAACGGTCTGCGTGAAGAACGGTCACCGGCCGAGGGTCGCGCCGCTCCGACAGTGCGGTGAGCAGACCGATGACGGGCGTACAGCCGATTCCTGCCGAGGCCAGCAGCAGGGGTGCATCGTCGTCGGGCAGCACAAGGTCGCCGAACGGCGTGCTGACGTCGAGGAGATCGCCCTCGAAGACCTGCTCGTGCAGGTGTGCCGACACCTCACCGGCGAGTTTGACACTGAACCGCCACCGCGACTCGGCCGGCGATCCCGTCAGACTGTACTGACGGATCTGCCGAGCACCGTCGAGGAGCGGGACCTGAACCGAGATGTATTGTCCGGGCCGGAATCCCGGCAGTGCACCCTCGACGGCTTCGACGGTCAGCGCGATCGTGTCGGGCGAGACCTGCACGCGTTCGGCGACCCGGACCTCGCGCCAGACGTGCCCGGGATCGACGGCTGCGTCGGCATAGAGCTGCGCCTCGGAAGCGATGAGCAGGTCTGCCATGTCCCAGTAGAGCTGATCCCAGGCGTCGGCGGCCTCGGGCGTGACCGCGGCACCGAGCACATCGACGATCGCCGCGAAGAGATGTTCGTGCACCACGGCATACTGCTCGGCGGTGACTCCGAGTGAAGCGTGCTTGTGCGCGATGCGGTCGAGAATGAAGCGTTGGCGCCGGATGTCGGGTTCGAGCTGCAGACGCGCGAACGCGGCGATCGAACCGGCGAGTGCCTGCGGCTGCTCGCCCGACTTCTGGTGAGTACGGTTGAACAGATTGTCGAGCAGCTCCGGGTGCGCGGCGAAGAGTCCGCGATAGAACCGCGGGGTGATCTCCGCGAGGGATCCCTCGACGGCGGGCAGGGTGGCGGCGATCGTCGCGAGTTGGGTGTCAGACAGCATGAGAACTCCTTTGTTCATCTGCTCATCGGTTGGTGCGCATGAAATCTGAGGTCTGGCGGATCGGGTCGTCCGGATCGCGTCAGGAGCCGAGGCGACGGGGCATCGTCGCGGAGGAGCCGTCGCTCGCCGGACGCGGCGTCAGCGACAACAACACCGCGCTCGTCGGCTCGCGGGCGAGGTCGGCGACCGTCTCGGTGTCCAGGCTCTCGTAGAAGGCCGTCACCGCGCGGGCCAGCGAGCCCCGGAGCCGACACGCATTCCGCAGCGGACAGGGTTGGGCGCCCTCGCATTCCACGACCTCGCCATCGCCTTCGAGCGAACGTGCGAGCCACCCGACGCGGGCATCGCGGCCGAGTTCGGTGATCGTCAGCCCACCTGTTCGACCGCGTCGAGCGTGGACGACGCCCATCTCCGACAGCCTCCCGACGACCTTGGCGACATGCGTGTACGGGACCGCGAGTTCCCGGGCGAGGTCCTTGGTGGTGAGAGCTGTTGCAACCGGGCCACCTTGATCTGCGACCGCCAACCGCATCACGACTCGGAGGCCGATGTCGGTGAAGCGGGTCAATTGCATGGTGCAAGTAGACCATAAATTGGTACGGAAAATACCAATTAAGATCGGTGATGCCGGTCACCCGACGCGTGCGGGCTGCCTATCCGCCGTCGGCGATGCGGGGCCGGGTGTGAGTGGTCCAGGTCTGACCGTCGTGGTACCGATCCGCGACCGGGTCCTGCGGGTCCGGGTACCAGCCGGCCACGACATTCCGTGAGCCGTCCACAACCGAACCCGCCGACCTCCGGGACACCAGGACGACGATGCCTGCGATCCCGGCACCGAGGACGGCCAGCAGCGCGAGCAGGACGACGAGCATCAGCAGGATCGACATGCTCGCACCGTACCGAGCGCCGGGCGGGCTGCCACGTCGTCGGCGGCAACTGTGCTCCGATTACGTCGAACGATGGACCCGCCCGTGCCGCACAACCGACCGGCCCGATTCTCACCGGATCAACGCTCGACGGTCTTGACGGCGAGCCCCAGCCGCTGCGCACGGCGAATCATGGTGAACGCGTTGTCGATTGCGGCACAACCCGGGTCATTGTTGAAGTAGATGTACACATCGCACGAGTCGTCGTAGAACTCCGAGAGGCGGCGCAGCCAGCTGTCGATCGCACGGGTCCCGTAGCTCATCGGTCGTCGCGACGTGCCGTCGTGAAGTCGCAAGTATCCGAAATCGGCTGTGCGCCAAAGTGGATTGAGGATGCGGTTCTTCCGGTCGGCCCAGCACAACGCCGCGTTGTGCCGTTCGAGGACCGACCGGGTCTCGTCGGTCCACCACGAGTCGTGCCGGGGCTCGACCGCGACCTGAATCGTCTTCGGGAACCGCGCGAGCGTCTCGTCGAGGGCGTCGGGCGCGGCGCGGAGGTTGGGAGGCAACTGGAGGAGCACCGGCCCCAGCCGACCGTCGAGTCCCGCCGACCGGTCGAGGAAGCGCTGGACCGGTTCGGCCGGCTCCTGGAGGCGCTTGATGTGGGTCAGGTAGCGACTCATCTTCGCCGCCATCCGGAAGTCGGCGGGAACGGTCTCGGCCCAGTTCTCGAACGCCTTCCTCTCCGGCAGCCGATAGAAGGTGTTGTTGACCTCTGCGGTCGGAAACCGCTGGGCGTAGTAGTCCAACCACAGACGCTGCGGAAGCTGCTGGGGGTAGAACGCACCCCGCCAGTCGCGGTACTGCCACCCGGAGGTGCCGATGAACAGCACCGTCGTGCCTATCCGTTGGGGACGGGGCTACGAATCCCGTCCACGACGAGTAGTCGGCATGCGCGTGGGTGTCGATTCACGTGCTCCGGGTACCCGTCGGCGGCATATGCCAATCACCGAGACGGGAGCGACACATTGACCAAACTGGCGATCATCTATTACTCGGCCACCGGGCACGGCACCGCGATGGCGCAGGCGTTGTCAGACGCCGGCGAATCCGCCGGAGCCGAGGTTCGTGTCCGACACATCGCCGAGACGCGGGATCCGGAGACGTTCGCCGAGAATCCGGCGTGGTCGGCCAACTACGAGGCCACCAAGGACCTGCCCGCGGCAGGCGGTGACGACATCGTCTGGGCCGACGGGGTGATCTTCGGGAGCCCGACGCGGTTCGGTAGCACGGCCTCGCCGTTCCAGTCGTTCATCGACTCGCTCGGCGGACTCTGGGCCGAGGGCAAGTTGGCCGACAAGGCCTACGCCGCCTTCACCTCGAGCCAGACCGCGCACGGCGGCCAGGAGACCACGCTCACCGGGCTCTACACGTCGCTGATGCATTTCGGCGGTATCCTCGTCCCGCCCGGTTACACCGACGGGCTGAAGTTCGCCGACGGCAACCCGTACGGCGTCTCCCACGTCACGGGTCCGGAGAACAAGAACGACCTCGACGACGCGACGAAGGCGGCCCTGGCACACATGGCGCAACGTGTGGTGCGCATCGCGAAACTCCTCGCCGGCTGAGTCACCGCGAAACGGGTTGACAGCGATCACCAGGAGGTCCACCATCGGTCCTCGTGTCTGTCAGAGTGTCGCCCTTCGGGCGTGAGGAGGTCGTCGGCGTCGTGCGCGCCGACGGTTGAGCACCCCGCCCCGACCGGCGCGCGTCCCTTGTTGTGGACCGCGCCGGTCGAATCGTGCTCTCCTCCATCCTCCGACACCTGAGGTGTACACAACCATGCATTCCTTGACCGAAGCCGAGATTCGCTCGTCGTTCGTCAACGCCTCGTTGCGCGAACGCAAGAGCATGACCCTCCCACCCGACTTCGACGAGTTCTACTGGGAGAAGCTGGATTTCGCCGGTTGGCGGGATCCGAAGCTCCCGATGGTCGGATACGTGGTCATCCCGACCGACGACGACGTCGTCGGGATCATGCTGCGACTCGGCGGCCGACAGCCGCGCAACCGTCCGCTGTGCTCGTTCTGCGAAGATGTCCAGCTGCCCAACGAGGTCGCCTTCTTCAGCGCGAAGTTCGCCGGCGCCGCGGGACGCAAGGGCAACACCGTCGGCACGCTGATCTGCTCGAACTTCGAATGTTCGACGAACGTCCGCGCCAAGCCGTCGGCCATCTTCGCCACCGACGACCCCGAAACCGTGCGGCAGCAACGCATTGCCGCGCTGCGCACCCACCTCGCGGGATTCGCACAGCGCGTGGCGAGCGGGGACAGCTGAGCGGAGCGTCGACCGGCGAACCGGTGTTTCAGCCGGTTCGCCGATCGCGGTTCGGCGATAGTGGACCAATGACCTCGCTGTTCATCCGAGCACTTCAGACCCACCAGTGGCTGTACGAGCATTCGGGCGGTCTCGTCGGCCACCGCCTGCTCATGGGCAATCCCACGCTGCTGCTGCGGACGATCGGGCGCCGCACGGGTGAGGCGAGGTGCAACGCACTGACCTATGCCCGCGACGGCGAGGCCTACCTGGTGGTCGCGTCGAACGGCGGGTCGCCGCGACCGCCGGGGTGGCTCGCCAACCTCAAGGCCCATCCGAATGTCGAGGTCCAGGTGGGTCGGCGCCGGATCCAGGTCACCGCGCGGGCGACCTACCCCGACGACCCGGACTACGCCCGGCGCTTCGTCCTCGTCGACGAGGTGAACCGCGGTCGCTACGCGGGCTACCAGAAGAAGACGACGCGTCCGCTGGCCATCGTCGAGCTGACACCGCGGTAAGGGGTCCCGCCCTTTCGATGATTCACGCAGCGCCGGGCCGCCCTTCGCCGCTGGTCCACCGCCGCGCGTACTCGTCGATGTAGTTCTGTCCGGACCGCTCGCAGATCGTCGCCATCAGTTCGTCTGTGAGGACGCGGATTCGGCCCTCGGCGACGTCTCCGCATCCGAGGTCGATCGGCGGGAGGATGTCGATCGTGACCCTGCGTCTGCCTGGCAACCGGCCATCCGCTCGCCCGGTCCCGGAGATCGCAACGGGTACGAGCGGCGCACCCGTGATCAGCGCCACCCGCACGGCCCCGGTCCGTCCGCGATACATCCGCCCGTCCGGGGATCGGGTGCCCTCGGGGTGAATTCCCCAGGCTCCCCCGTCTTCCAGGATCTCCACCGCTCGTCGGAGCGCCGACGACGCTTCCGTGCCGCCACGACGATCGACCGGGATCTGCCCCAGGGTGAGAAAGAACCAGCGTTGCAGGCGACCGACGGGACCAGGCCGCTCGAAGTACTCGCGCTTGGCGAGGAACGTCACCGGTCGACGCACGGCCAGAGCCAGGTAGAAGGAATCGAGCACGGACAGATGATTCGCAGCCACGATGACCGGCCCGGTGGTGGGCAGATGCTCGCGGCCCGCTATCCGGGGTCTCCCCCACAGGACGAGTGCCGGACCGATCAGGACGTACCGACACAGGGCGTACGACAGCCTGGTTCTCGCGCGCATAGACAGTGTCTACCCGAGCGTGGGTGACACTGTCTACGTGGAGTCAGCGAAGACCAGGACCGCGTTGGTTCGTGCCGGCGTCGAATTGCTGGAGGAGACCGGTTCACCAGATGTGGGATTGCGCGAGATCGCGCGCCGCGCGGGCGTCTCCCACGGCGCTCCCCGCAGATGGTTCCCGACGCACCGCGCGCTTCTGGCGGCCATCGCCCGCGAAGGCCTGGAGGACCTGTCGTCGGAACTGATGCGTGCGGCGGGCGAGGTACCCCAGAACATCCGGCACGTCGCATTCACGTACGTCGCGTTTGCCCGTCGTCGACCTGCGATGTTCGCCCTGATCTTTCGGCACGACCTGCTCGAGGGCGGCGGGGCCGACCTCCGCACCACCTCACGGCCACTGTTCGCCTGGCTGGTCTCGCTGATCGAGCACAGCGGCACCGTCGACGCTCCCGAGCTGCGCGCAGCCGAGCTGTGGGTCGGCGTACACGGGATCGCGATGCTGTCCTCGACGGGATCGTTGGGCCTGGCCGCGCCCGGGATCGACGACGACGAACTCGTCGACCGGATCGTCGAGAACTGTCTGCGGCCGTCGCGCTGATCCCCCGATGACTATCGCCCGCCCCGCCGGTCGGTATCTGGGAGAACATTGCGACGACTCTTCAGGAGAAGCATGCGAACGCTGGCGATCACCCAGAACATGACGCTCGACGGCTCGATCGAGATGGTGACCGACTGGTTCGACCCGACCGTCGAGGCGCCGGACCTCATGGCCGAGTCGCACCGGCAGGACGCCGAGGCCGACGGTCTGCTGGTCGGAAGGCAGACCTTCGAGGACTTCCGCAGCTTCTGGCCGCACCAGACCGAGGACGCCACCGGGATCACCGACTACCTGAACACCGTCGACAAATACGTGGTGTCGAGCACGATGACCGACCCGGACTGGCAGAACTCGACGGTGCTGTCCGGCGATGTCGTGGATGAGGTCACCGCGCTGAAGAACGCCGACGGCAAGGACATCGTCGTGACCGGCAGCATCAGCTTGTGCCACACCCTGATCGGCGCCGGTCTCGTCGACGAGTACCGGCTGTTCGTCTACCCGACCGTCCAGGGATCGGGGCGGCGGCTGTTCCCCGACGGTCTGGAGATCCCGACCCTGCGGCTCGTCGACACCAAGGCCTTCGAGCTGGGCGTCTCGCTGCTGCGCTATCGGACGGTGTGACGCGGTTCAGGTGGGATCGGAGTCGATCTCCTCGAGAGCACGGGCGCGGATCGCGGCGAGGTCCATCCCGTACGTCGGTCCGTGCGACTGCTCGTACTCCGTCAATCGCGCAGCCGCGCGGTCGTAGAGGCGTCGCGCGCCGACGGCGTTGCCACGACGATGGTGAGTCAGTCCGACGCAGAGCTGGGCCAGTCCCTGCCACAGCGGACGCTCCGCCGGCGGACACGACTTCCAGCGGGTCTCGAACACCTCGTGCGCGGAGAACGGACGACCCTCCTCGAACAACCGCCATGCCAGCGCAATCGTCTCGTCGGGCGGCAATGGCTCCTCGGACACGGGCTCGACGCCGCGCTCGCCATAGGGCAGCGGCCGTCCCAGCTCGTCACGTGGCCGGGCCTGACGCGCGCGACCGTCGGGGTCGCGATCGCGGTCGTCGGACACCGAGCACCTCCTGATCGAATGGTCGCGAACCGTATTGTCGTTCGGCGTCCCTGCCTGCGACCGGGGAGCGGTACGAGCGGCAGCAGGACGGTACCCGTCCATCGGGTCCGGAAACGAGAAAGGCCAGGTTGCCCTGTGCAACCTGACCTTGTCTTCGCTCGTGGTGGGCGAAGGGGGACTTGAACCCCCACGTCCCGAAGGACACTGGCACCTGAAGCCAGCGCGTCTGCCATTCCGCCACTCGCCCGTGGCCACCGAGAATCCGGTGGGCATGTCGTCGAACTGGGTGTGTCCGGCGACTGGACGACGATAGCAGCACGCCGCCGCCGAAACAAAACTCGATCTCCGACGTTGCATTTGTGCAGTACGTCGGGTTACGTCAGATGCCGAATACACACCAATGGGACGGGAGTTGCACACGGTGCACCAGTTGCCTTGGTGGCACAGTTGGCCGTTGATGTCGCTATCATCAAACAAGGCCAGATGCACGGCGACACGCTCTATTGCCGCGAAAGGAGGTCTCGGTGGGGATCCTGCAACGACTGGAACGCAAGCTCGAAGGTGCAGTTGACGACGGTTTTGCCCGTGTCTTCGGTGGTCAGGTGGCCCCGCAGGAGATCGAGAACGGGCTTCAACGAGAAGCCGAGGAGTCGCTCGAGAACCTCGGTGACGGTACGGTCCTTGCGGCCAACAGCTACACCTTGCTGTTCAGTCCCACCGATCATCAGCACATCGCTGCGGAATACGAGCTGAACCGCAAGACTTTCTCGAAGCATTTGGAAAACTTCATCAAGGACAACGGATGGCAGACCTACGGCAAGGTCGTCGTAGAGTTCGAGCAATCGCCGTCCTTGCACACGGGGATCTTCCGCGCACGCGGCACGGTCAACCCGGACGCGCGGCCCCGCCCGGCGGGAGCACGTTCGGAGCATCCGCACGCTGCGCCGGTCCCCGGTCCGCCGGCCGGACGCCCGGCCCCTGTTCCCCCACTTACCAACGCCCCCGACCAAGGAGCCCCCAAGATGACTCAGAATCCCGGATACGACCAGCGCAGGGGCGCCGATCCCGCCTACGACCAGTACGGCCAGGGATCGGGACAGCCGGGAGACCAGGGCTACGGCCAGCAGGGGTACGACCAGTACGGTCAGCAGCCCGGCTATGACCAGGGGTACGACCAGCAGGGATACAGCCAGCAGGGTTACGAACAACAGGGATACGACCAGCAGGGATACGGCCAACAGCCCGGCTACGGACAGCAGGGCTACAGCCAGCAGCCCGGCTACGAGCAGCAGGGCTACAGCCAGCAGCCCGGCTACGGCCAACAGGGATACGACCAGCAGGGTTACGGACAGCAACCCGGCTACGAGCAGCAGGGCTACAGCCAGCAGCCCGGCTACGGTCAACAGGGATACGACCAGCAGGGCTATGGCCAGCAACCCGGCTACGACCAGGGTTACGGTCAGCAGGGCTACGAGCAGCAGGGCTACGGCCAGCAGGCGTACGGCCAGCAGCCCGCCAATTACGACTACCAGGGCGGCTACGACCAGGGATACGGCGCGGGCCGCCCGGCCGCAGGCTACGCCCCGTCGTCGATCACGCTCCTCCTCGAGGACGGCAGCAACCGCACCTTCCAGCTGCACGAGGGATCGAACGTGATCGGCCGCGGACAGGACGCGCAGTTCCGTCTGCCCGACACCGGCGTCTCGCGCCGCCACGTGGAGATCCGCTGGGACGGCGCCACCGCCATGCTCACCGATCTCAACTCGACCAACGGCACCACCGTCAACGATCTCCAGGTGAACACCTGGGAACTCGCCGACGGCGACCGCATCCGCGTCGGACACTCCGACATCACCGTCCGGTTCCAGTAGACCCGCAAACGCCGAGCGCACGCCCACCTGACGTGGGCGACGGTCGAGACTGGCCCGAGACCGCTCCGGCCGGTTGATACTGAACTGTCATATCCGAATGACCGGGTTCGGCGAATCTGCCCATAAGATGCAGTCGGGTCCGCTCGTTTCGCTCGGCGGTCCCATGATCGCTGCCGTGGGTACGACCCGCGAGACGGAACGCGCTGGAGGTGAACACGACATGCAGGGCTTGGTGCTGCAACTGACCCGCATCGGTTTTCTGTTGTTGCTCTGGTTGTTCGTCTTCGCCGTGATCCGCACGCTGCGCGCCGACATCGCGTCGGCCGGCGGACTCCGCATCCCCCGGTACTCCGGCGGCTCGGAGAAGCGACGTCGCAGCGGCGGCGTCCGCGGCGCGGCCCGCTATCTCGTCGTCACCCACGGCGCGCTGGCGAACACCCGGATCAGCCTCGGTCAGCAGCCGGTCCTGCTCGGACGCGCCGACGACTCGACCCTGGTGCTGACCGACGACTACGCCTCCGAGCGACATGCGCGGCTCTCCAGACGCGGCGACGACTGGTATGTCGAAGACCTCGGCTCCACCAACGGCACCTACCTCGATCGTTCCAAGGTGACGACCGCGGTCAAGGTCCCGCTGAACACGCCGATCCGCATCGGCAAGACCGTGATCGAGTTGCGCCCGTGACACTTGTGTTGCGCTACATCGCGCGCAGCGACCGTGGTCTCGTGCGGTCCAACAACGAGGACTCGTTCTACGCGGGTCCTCGCCTGCTGGCCCTCGCCGACGGAATGGGCGGCCACGCGGCCGGCGAAGTCGCCAGCCAACTGGTGATCCGCGCGCTCAGCACCCTCGACGACGACGAGCCCGGCGGCGACCTCCTCACCCAGCTCGACGGCGCCACCCGTGCCGGCAACGAGGCGATCGCGGCACAGGTGCACGAATCACCCGAACTCGACGGCATGGGCACCACGCTCACCGCGATCCTCTTCGCCGGCAGCCGAATCGGCCTGTGTCACATCGGCGACTCGCGCGGATACATGTTCCGCGACGGTGCGCTGACCCAGATCACCCGTGACGACACCTTCGTCCAGACCCTCGTCGACGAAGGTCGCATCACCGCCGAACAGGCACACACCCATCCGCAACGCTCGCTGATCATGCGCGCGCTCACCGGAACCGAGGTCGAGCCGACCCTGACGATGCGCGAGGCCCGCGCCGGCGATCGGTACATGCTGTGCAGCGACGGCCTGTCCGACGTCGTGACCGAGGAGACCCTCGCCGAGACCCTGGGGTCCATCGCCGACCCCAAGGAGTGCGCCGACCGTCTCATCGAACTCGCGCTGCGCGGCGGCGGCCCGGACAACGTCACCGTCGTCCTCGCCGACGTCGTCGACACCGAGTACGGCGACTCGCGCCCGATCGTCGGTGGCGCTGCCGGCGGCAACGAGGAGATCTACACGCCCGACCCGGCGACCGCCGCGGGACGGGCGGCAGCACTTCGCCCGCCCCCCGCCGAACCGCAGCGCCCGACGGTGCTGACCGAGGACGAGCCCGCCGCCAAGCACAAGAGCAAGTACCGACGCTGGATCGTCGCCGGTGTCGTGCTGACCGTGGTGGCGGCGCTGGTCGTCGGCGTCTTCGTCGTCCGGTCCGTCGTACGCAGCAACTACTACGTGGCCGCCGACGACAGCGGCGACGTGCTCGTCTACCAGGGATCACCGGAAAAGGTGTTCTTCCTCTCGATGAGCAACCCGGTGCAGCGCGTCTGCGTCGAGGACCTCGATCAGACCGAACCGACGTACACGTTCATCTCCTACGACGACGGCACCTGCGAGTTCCCCCTCAACGTCGACGACCTGGTGTCGGGGCCGGCGCAGTCGGTCAAGAACGTGATGATCCGGAACAAGAGCGAGCAGCAGATCCAGGGCGTCGTCACCGACGAGCTGACCTTCCGCTGCGACAACGCGCCCTCGTCGGCAACGCCCGCACCGACTCCCCCGCCACCGGCACCGTCGGAGTCCACACCGAGCACCGACCCGTCCGCGCCCGCACCACGCGCCACCGCGGCGCCCGCACCGGGAATCCCGCAGCAGGGTGCGACCGAGTCGGTGGCTCCGCCCACCGGCAACGCCGGACCTTCCGCCACGCCCGCACCTGATCAGGACGCCGGCACGAGTTGCCGGCAGCAGGTGAGATGACTCAAGCCGCGCCCGCACCGCACGCCCCGCCACGCCAACCCGCCACGAGCACCGGTCGCAACGCCGAACTGCTGCTCCTGGTGTTCGCCATCGGTCTGGTGACGGTGGCGTTGCTCATCGTCCAGGCCGCCCAGGGTCAGAACCTCACCTGGGACATCCTCAAGTACGTGGCCGCCTACACCGGGCTGTTCGGTGTCGCCCACCTCGTGGTCCGACGCTATGCACCCCACGCCGATCCGATCATGCTGCCCGTCGTCGCCGTCCTGAACGGCCTGGGGCTGGTGCTGATCCACCGGCTCGACCTCGGTACGGGCAACACCGGGGAGTCGGTGAATGCCACCGAGGCGACCCGCAACGCCGACCAGCAGTTGCTGTGGGCGGTGCTCGGCATCGTGGCGTTCTCCGCGGTCCTCATCCTGATCCGCGATCACCGCACGCTGTCGCGCTATGCCTACACGCTCGGCCTCGGCGGACTGGTCTTCCTGATCATCCCGGCGATCCTGCCCAGTGCGTTCTCGGAGATCAACGGTTCGAAGAACTGGATCATCACACCGTTCTTCTCGATCCAGCCCAGCGAGTTCTCCAAGATCCTGATCATCATCTTCGCCGCGGCGGTGCTGGTGTCGAAGCGCGACCTGTTCATCACCGCCGGTCCGCACGTGCTCGGCGTCGACCTGCCGCGCGCCCGCGACCTCGGTCCGCTCCTGGCCGCCTGGGCGATCGCCATCGCCGTGATGGTGGTCCAGAAGGACCTGGGTACGTCGCTGCTGATCTTCGCGACGATCCTGACGATGCTCTACGTGGCCACCTCACGTGTCGAATGGCTGGTGCTGGGCATCGGGTTGTTCGCCATCGGCGCGGTGTTCGCGTGGTCGATCTTCTCGCACCTGCAGACGCGTGTCTCGGTGTGGCTGGATCCCTTCGCGGACTTCGACGGCTCGGGCTACCAGATCGGGCAGAGCCTGTTCGGCCTGGCCACGGGCGGACTGTTCGGCACCGGACTCGGTTCGGGTCGGCCCAACATCGTGCCGTTCGCCAACACCGACTTCATCATCTCGACCATCGGTGAGGAGCTCGGCCTGGCCGGCCTCACCGCGATCCTGCTGCTGTACATGATCTTCATCCACCGCGGACTACGGACCGGCATCGCCGTACGCGACAGCTTCGGCAAACTCCTGGCGACCGGACTCGCGTTCACCATCGCGATGCAGATCTTCGTCGTCGTCGGCGGCGTCACCAAGCTGATCCCGCTGACCGGTCTCACGACCCCCTTCCTGTCTTACGGCGGGTCGTCGCTGCTGGCCAACTACATCCTGGTCGCGCTGCTCATCCGGATCTCGAACGCCGCGCGCGAACCCGATCCCGGCAAGAAGCGGCCCGCGGCCAAGCCCGTCGAGGCACTGCCCACGCAGGTGGTGAAGCGCCGGTGAACAAGCCGATCCGCAATGTGTCGATGGCGGTGATCGTGATGATCATCGCGCTCCTCGCGAACGCCACCTATGTGCAGGTCTTCAAGGCCGACGCGCTGAAGACCGACACCCGCAACAACCGGGTGCTGCTCGACGAGTACTCTCGCCAGCGCGGTCTGATCACCACCGCCGACGGCACGGTCATCGCGCTGTCGGTGCCCATCGACAGCCGCCTAAAGTTCCTCCGTCAGTACCCGCGGGAGGGCGCCGAGGCCTTCGCCCCGGTCACCGGCTACTACTCGTTCCAGTACCTCGCCAGTCAGATCGAGCACTACGAGAACAGCATCCTGAACGGATCCGACGACCGGCTGTTCGGCCAGCGGTTCATGGACATGTTCTCCGGCCGCGATCCACGCGGCGGCAACGTCGTCACGACCATCAACCCGAAGGTCCAGCAGGCCGCCTACCAGGCGATGCTCAACGGCCCGTGCGACGGACCGTGCCGGGGCGCCGTCGTGGCCCTGCAGCCGAACACCGGGAAGATCCTCGCGATGGTCTCGACCCCGAGCTACGACCCCAACAAGCTCGCCAGCCACGACCAGGAGGTTCGTGAGGGCAGCTGGGAGGCGTGGAACCGCCCCGGTGACACCGCGCAGCCGATGCTGAACCGCGCGATCAGCCAGCTGTACCCACCGGGATCGACCTTCAAGGTCGTGACGTCGGCCGCCGCCCTGCGCGACAACATCACTCCCGGCATCCGTCTCACCGCCGCGCCGACCTTCCCGCTGCCCGGCACCGATGTCTCGCTGCCGAACTACGGCGGCGAGACCTGCCCCGGGTCGTCGGGCGGAACCGTGTCACTGGAGACGGCGTTCAAGTACTCGTGCAACACCGCCTTCGCCGAACTGGTGACCGAGAAGATGTCCGACGCGATCCCGAAGTTCACCGAGACCGCGAGCCTCTTCGGCCTCGATCAGCCGGGCCCCGACATCCCGATGCCCGTCGCCGACTCGACTGTCGGACAGATCCCGTCCCTCGACGTCCTCGCGCAGGCCTCGATCGGGCAGCGTGACGTCCGGCTCACCCCGCTCCAGAACGCGATGATCGCCGCGACCGTGGCGAACGGAGGTGTGCGCATGCAGCCGTACCTGGTGGACAAGTTGCAGGCCGCGGATCTGCGGACGCTGCAGACCACCCCGCCGACAACGGCCAACAAGCCGATCACGCCCGAGCAGGCCGCCGAGCTGACGTCGATGATGATCGAGTCGGAACGGTCGACGGCCGGCGCGGGCGGTCCGGTGTCGATCGCGTCGAAGACCGGAACGGCGGAAAGCGGGTCGAGTACGGACACCCCGTTCTCCTGGTACATCGCCTTCGGGCCGTCGTCGAACGCGCAGATCGCGGTCGCCGTCGTGGTGGAGAATGGACAATTCGGTGCGGACTCGGTCGGCGGAACCGTCGCGGCGCCGATCGGACGAGAAGTGATCAACTCACTGGTGGGAGGTGGCAGTCGATGACCCTGCAGAACGGCACCACCATCGGCGATCGGTATCGGCTCATCCGCCTGATCGCCACGGGCGGTATGGGACAGGTGTGGGAGGCGCTCGACACGCGTCTCAATCGACGTGTCGCGGTGAAAGTCCTCAAGGCCGAGTACACCAGCGACCCGGAGTTCATCGCCCGGTTCCGCGCGGAGGCACAGACCACCGCCAAGCTGAACAACCCGGGGATCGCGAACGTCTTCGACTACGGCGAGACCCCGGACTACAACGGCGGCGATCCGCTGGCGTACCTGGTGATGGAACTCGTCGACGGCGAACCGCTGAACTCGGTGATCTCTCGGCTGGGCCGGCTCTCGCTGACCAACACGCTCGACATGCTCGAGCAGACCGGTCGCGCCCTGCAGGCCGCGCACAACCAGGGTCTCGTGCACCGCGACGTCAAACCCGGCAACATCCTGATCACGCCGGTCGGCCAGGTGAAGATCACCGACTTCGGTATCGCCAAGGCCGTCGACTCCGCCCCGGTCACCAAGACCGGGATGGTCATGGGGACGGCGCAGTACATCTCCCCGGAACAGGCCACCGGTGACGAGGCGACCGCGGCGTCGGATGTCTACTCGCTCGGAGTCGTCGGTTATGAGGCGCTCACCGGCCGGCGGCCGTTCCTCGGCGACGGCGCGATCACCGTCGCGATGAAACACATCCGGGAGTCGCCGCCCCCACTGCCGTCGAACCTGCCGTCGGGTGTCCGCGAACTCATCGAGATCACGATGGCCAAGGATCCGCGGCAGCGCTATGCCAACGGCGGCGAGTTCGCCGATGCGGTGGCCGCCGTGCGCGCCGGGCGCCGTCCGCCTCGTCCGGGGGCGATCGCAGGTGCCGCGGCGGGAGCAGCGGGTGCCGCGGCGCTCGGTGCCGCGGTCGCACGTGGCGCCACGCCACCGACCGGGGCCGCGTCGCGACCGATGACACCCCGGCCGACGTCCCGCACCGCGGTCGCGCCACCACCGCCGGACAACAGCTGGACGACCGGGCAGAAGGTCCTCGCCGGCATCGCGGCCGCCCTGCTTGTCGGCGCCATCGGACTCATCGGGTTCTATCTGGTGAACAGTGGAAACGGTGGGGCGGCGACGCCACCCCCGTCGTCGCCGACGGTCACCGAGACCACGACGACCGATGCACCGACCGAGGAGACCGACGAGCCGACCACCACCCGGCGCACGACTCGCACGACGACGAGCGAGGAGACGACGACCACCAGCGAGACGAGCGAGGAGACGACCACACTCGCGCCGTCGGGACCCCCTGACTCGCCGCCGGATCCCGGTGCCGCCACCGGAACCCCGTGCTTCCCCGGCGTGCCGTTCTCACCGTTGTGCTGATGGACAGCTGTACTGGAGACAACCGTGCCGAGGCACCCGCAGTGCCCGTGTGCCGAATGTCTCCGACCGAGAAGTTTCCGACCGATATGTTCTGATCTGAGATCCTGAGGGGCGAACCACCGAGGCCGATGTCGACACCACACCACCTCTCCGACCGCTACGAACTCGGCGAAACGCTGGGTTTCGGTGGCATGTCCGAGGTGCACTACGCGCGCGACCTGTTGCTGCATCGCGACGTCGCGGTCAAGGTGCTGCGTGCCGATCTTGCCCGTGATCCGTCGTTCTATCTCCGCTTCCGTCGCGAGGCGCAGAACGCGGCGAAGCTGAACCACCCCACGATCGTGCAGGTCTTCGACACGGGCGAGGCCGAGACCGACGACGGTCCGCTGCCGTTCATCGTGATGGAGTACGTCGACGGCGACACCCTGCGAGATGTGTTGCGCGCCAACGGTCCGATCTCTCCGCGACAGGCGATGACCTGGATGGCCGACGTCGCGGCCGCCATGGACTTCTCGCACCGGAACGGCATCGTCCACCGCGACATGAAGCCGGCGAACGTGATGATCGACAAGTCCGGAGCCGTGAAGGTCATGGACTTCGGCATCGCTCGGGCGATGAGCGACGCGACGTCGACGATGACCCAGACGTCTGCGGTGATGGGAACAGCACAGTACCTGTCTCCGGAGCAGGCCCGCGGCATCAAGGTCGACCCGCGCAGCGACATCTACTCGATGGGGTGCGTGCTCTTCGAGCTCCTCACCGGTGAGCCGCCGTTCACGGGTGATTCGCCGGTGGCCGTCGCACATCAGCACGTGCACGAGGATCCGCCGTGGCCGTCGCACGTCCGCCCCGAGATCCCACGCGAACTCGACTCCGTCGTCCTCAAGGCGATGAGCAAGAACAAGGACAACCGCTATCAGTCGGCCGCCGACCTGCGCGCCGACCTGATCCGGGTTCTCGCCGGCGGTAAGCCATCGGCGCCGATGCTGCTGTCGGACGAGGAGCGCACCGAGTTCATCGACACCGGGCCGCGCCGCCCGACCCGCGCGGAGACGACGGGTCCGCGCCGCGCGATCCCCGCCCGCACCGCGAACGGCAACGGCGGTACTCACCGCCGCGACGACGAGGACGAGGACGGGAAGACACCTCGACGCCGGTCTCGGCTGCTCATGGCCGGCGCCCTGGCCGTCGTGGCCCTGCTCGTCGGCACCCTGTTCCTGTGGTCGCCGTGGAGTTCGGGGTCGGCACCGCAGGAATCGGTCCCGGCGGTCTCGGGCCTCAGTTCCGACGACGCGCAGGCCTCGCTCGAACGAGCCGGCTTCGAGGTCCGCGTTCTCGAAGAACCCAGCCTCGACGTCGGCGCGGGTCTCGCCACCCGGACAACTCCGGGCGAGGGCGTGATGGCGGCCGAGGGCTCCGAGATCGCGCTCTACATCTCGACGGGTCCCCAGCGCGTGCGGTTGCCGTCGGATCTGGTCGGCAAAACACCCACGGAGGCCCTGGACTCGCTCAAGGTCCTGGGGTTCACCAATGTGCGGACCGACCGAGTGGACTCGTCGGCCGAGATGAAGGACAAGGTCGTCTCGACCGCCCCGGCAGTCGGCACCGAGGTGCCGGTCAACGGCGCGGTCGTCGTCAACGTGGGCAACGGACCGCGCGAGGTCACGGTTCGCGACGTCGTCGGCATGTCCGAGGATCGGGCACGGTCGGTGCTGGAAGAGCTCGGCATGATGGTCGTGGTCGTCGCCGCCGACTCCGACCGTCCGGCCGGAGAGGTCATCTCCACGTCACCGGGTCCGGGCTCGACCGCCGAACAGGGCAGCACCGTGCAGATCAGCGTGTCGCGCGGGAATCTCTTCACCGTCCCGAACCTGCGTGGCAAGACGCCCGCCGAGGCACAGACCGAGCTCGAGCGGGCCGGGTGGGAGCGGTCCACCCTGACGCGCCAGACCCGCAACGTCCCGCTCGGCAGTCCCGACGACGGTCGCGTCGTCGGACAGGAACCGAATCCCGGGTCACAGACCCGCAAGAGCGGTTCGATCACGATCATCGTCGGCCAGGCGAGTCTGCTCCCCAACTGAGCCTCGGTGACCGCCCCGGCGGTGTCAGCCGATCGCGGTCGCCATCTCCGCTTCGAGCGCTGACACCCGGGTCTCGTCGATCTCGATCCCACACGCCTTGAGCCAGTTGGCGAGCATCCGGTGACCGCCCTGGGTCAGGACGCTCTCCGGGTGGAACTGGACGCCGTGGATGGGCAGTTCGCGGTGTGCCATCGCCATCACGATGCCCGACTCGGTGCGGCCGGTGACGACGAGTTCGTCGGGGATCGTCTCGGGCAGCACCGTCAGCGAGTGGTAGCGGGTGGCGGTGAACGGATCGGGAAGACCTTCGAGAACGCCTGCGTCGTCGTGGAAGACGAGTGAGGTCTTGCCGTGCAGGAGTTCGGGTGCGCGGTCGACGGTGCCGCCGAACGCCGCCCCGATCGCCTGGTGGCCCAGGCACACTCCCAGCAGCGGTAGTTCTTCCTCGGCGGCGACGCGGACCATCGGCATCGTCGCGCCGGCGCGCTGCGGGGTACCGGGGCCGGGGCTCAGGAGCACGCCGTCGAATCCGGCGACCGCCTCGCGCAGACGGTCGGGGTCGGCCGGGGAGAGTTGCGGGTCGTCATTGCGCCACACGACGGCCTCGACGCCGAGCTGGCCGAGGTACTGGACCAGGTTGTAGACGAAGCTGTCGTAGTTGTCGACCACCAGAATGCGACTCACGCGAGAAAGGCTACCGCCGAAGCGGGTGCTCGGCGTCGGCGACCTGGTGAGATACCGTAGATCTCGAGTGTTTGCCAATGGCGGGGACGTGTGTTGTCGCCCCGCTCGCGTACGACCGCTCCGGCGGTGCCGCACAACAGAGGAAGTCATGCCGAAGTCAAAAGTCCGGAAGAAGACCGATTACACGATCAACCCGGCCAGCCGGACGCCGGTCAAGGTCAAGGCCGGCCCTTCGAGCACCATCTACGTAAGCGTCATGCTCGGCCTGATGGTGCTGGGTCTCGCCTGGCTCGTCGTCTACTACCTGGCCGCAACCCCCACCGCGTACGGCGGCGAGGGCCAGGTCCTGCACTGGATGGCCGAGCTCAACTCGTGGAACTTCCTGATCGGCTTCTCGCTGATGGTGGCGGGCCTGTTGATGACGATGCGTTGGCGGTAGGCGTCGTCGGTCGTTCGCGTGTCGAAGCCGCTGAGCTGCTGAAACACACGCTTGTAAGTTATCCACACTGTGGAAATCACATGTGTGTAAGTCATCCCCACTGTGAGTAACTCCTGTGGATAACTCTGACGACTCCTACACACATGCCTGGGCGACCCCCGTCGGTGCCGGCCTCGCCGGGTGCCTCGGCGGTGTCGTGCTGGTCGGGGCGGCCGTGGTCGTCACCGGGGATCCCGCCGGGTCGGTCCTGATGGGCGTCGCCGGGATCCTTCTTCTCGCACTCGGTGCCTACACGCTGCTGGTGCGTCCCCGGCTGGCCGTCTCGTCCGGCCCGTCGCCCGTCCTGATCATCCGAACGCTGCGCGGGCCGCGGGCGTATCCCCGCGAACGCATCGAGCGGATTCGCGTGCTGTCCATCCGCCGGGTCGGACGCCGCGTCGGACAACTCGAGATCGACGTGCTCGACGACGAGGCAGCCGCGTCGCCGTCGCACCGTGACGGCATGGGTCCGCGCGACGACACCCGCCTGGTCGTGCTCAGCCGCTGGGACCTCGGCACCGACCTGCCGACCGTGGTCGACGCGCTGCGCGAGTCGGGATTCGTCGTCGACGAGGGGTAGAGGACCCAGGGTCGGGTCACCGTGTGGGCAGACGCTCTGAAACCCACCCTCGGGAAGGTGGACTGGTCCCCATTTGTTGGACTGGTAATTCGAGGTTAGGCCACGAGGGCCTGAGTCCGGTATTGCACCGGGCTCAGGCCCTCGAGTCGTTCCGAGGTGCGGTCGTGGTTGTACCACTGGATGTAGTCGTGCAGGGCGACTTCGAGTGCGTGGATGTCGAGGTAGGTGACGTGGTGGAAGCATTCCTCTTTGAGGTGGCCGAAGAACGCCTCCATGACAGCGTTGTCGTAGCAGTTGCCCTTTCGTGACATCGATTGCTGCGCACCGACATCGGCAAGGAGTTGTCCCCACGTGTGGTGCTGGTACTGGAAGCCTTGATCGGAGTGGACCAGTGGCAGCTGGCCGGGTTCCAGGGTCGCGATCGCGGCACGCAGCGACGAGTGTGTCAGGTCCAGAGTCGGTGACCGGCCGATCGAGTACGAGATGATCTCGCGGTTGAACAGATCCATGATCGGTGACAGATACAGCTTGTCCTGCCCAACCCGGAACTCGGTGACATCGGTGACCCACTTCTGGTTGACCGCCTCGGCGGTGAAGTCACGGTCGAGCAGATTCTGCGCAACTGGGCCGACAAAGCCGCGGTAGGAGACATATCGGCGACGGCGAATCCTGCAGACCAGGCCGAGTCGGCGCATCAGTGTCAGCACGGTCTTCTTCGCGATCCGATGTCCGGTCTTGACCAGTTCGCGGTGTACCCGCCGATGGCCGTAGCGCGCCTTGTTGGCGTGGAAGATCTCGCTGATCGCCGCCTTCGTCTCTGCCCATGGGTCGGGGTCGTCGAGTCGGGCCTGGTGGTAGAAGAACGTCGACCGCGCCAACCCGGCCGCGGCGAGTAGATCACCGAGCCGATGTTCTGCCTTGAGGGAGATGACAGCCTGAACCTTCAGGACCGTCGTTGCTGCTTCCTCAAGGCCTGCAATTTTCCCAGGTAGGCGTTCTCCGCCCGCAACCGCTCGTTCTCCCGACGCAACTGCTCGACCTCGCTCAGCTCTTCGACCGGCTTCGTGCGGGGCCGGCCACGAGGCTTCGATTTGAGTCCATCGACGCCCTCACGGCGATAGATTCGCACCCACGCCGTCAGCACTTGGGGGGAGGACAAATCGGCTTCCTCGGCCAGTGACTGCACGCTTTCCCCGGCCAGGAACCGTTCCACGAGATCGCGTTTGAACTCGAACGAGTACGAGGACTGGACTCGTTTCTCCAACAATGCACCTCTGCCACGGATCCGCCAACGTTGATACAGCAGCTTCACCGACTCACGCGGCACTCTCAGTTTCGTCGCCACCGCCCGATCAGCGAAACCCTGTTCAAAGCAGGCTACCGCCTGCTCACGCTGCTCCACAGTCAACAAACTGCGCTTACGCATACAACTGCTCCCCACGAGTCGGAACTGATTTCTCAGTCCAACTCCCGGGGAGCAGTCCAAGGCGGCTGCAAGCAATACGCCGGCAGAAGGCCGGTGAGGGGCGGCTTTCAGGCCGGCTCAGCGGATGTAGGTCAGCCCGTCGTAGGCGACACCTGCGCCGATGCCGAGGCCGAGAGCGAGCACGAACAGGGCGGCGAGCGCGATCCAGCCCACCCGGCTCGCGGTCTGCGGATCTCGACGACCCGCGGGGAGCACCGCGTCGGGTAGATAGACGATGGCCGCGGTGGCGGCCGCGCCGAAGACGAGACCGCCGAGATGCCCCAGAACCGAGATCCCGGGGAGCGAGAACGACAGCACGACGTTGAACCCGATGATGAGCAGCACCGGGACCGGGGACACACGGGCTTTGAGGATGATCACGAGCATCGCGCCCATGAGGCCGTAGATGGCCCCGGACGCACCGGCGGTCAGGGCGCGGTCGTTCTCGAAGAGCATGACCGCGGCGCTGCCGCCGAGCAGGGCGATCACGTACACGGCCAGGTAGCGGCCGATCCCGAGCGCGAGTTCGAGGTCGCGGCCCAGGATGTAGAGCGAGAGCATGTTGACGGCCACGTGCATGACGCTGAAGTGCAGAAAGCCCGCGGTCAGCAGACGCCAGTACTCACCGGCCGCGACGTCGCTCTTGAGGAGGTCGCCGGCACTGAAGATCGACGCACCGCCCGGGTCACCGACCCCGGCCTGGAGAACGCACAGCGCGAAGATCAGCAGGTTCACCGCAATGAGCGCATAGGTCGCGTAGGGCTGCGTGGGCGCAGTGCGCGTCGGCGCCATCCTGCGGACGCCACCCCTGGGGCCGCCGAGTGACGGCGACCGCTGCACTCCGTCGTTGCGGAGACAGTCCAGACAGTGCTGGCCGACCGCAGCCGGGCGCAGACACTCGGGACATACCGGACGCCCGCACCGGCTGCATGACAAGCCGGTGGGACGGTCGGGATGCCGGTAGCACACCGCCCGCTGCGGGGCGGCGTGCTCCGGAGAGGTCAGTTGACCTCGATCTTTTCGATGACGACCTCGTCGAGCGGCCGGTCGCTGCGGTCGGTCGAGGTGGTGGCGATCGCGTCGACGACCTGCTGCGACGCCGGATCGGTGATCTCACCGAAGATGGTGTGGCGACGGTTGAGGTGCGGGGTCGGGCCGACGGTGATGAAGAACTGCGAACCGTTGGTGCCCGGCCCGGCGTTGGCCATCGCGAGCAGGTACGGACGGTCGAACTGCAGTTCCGGGTGGAACTCGTCACCGAACTGGTAGCCGGGGCCACCCATGCCGGTTCCGGTCGGGTCGCCGCCCTGGATCATGAACCCGGAGATGACGCGGTGGAACACAGAGCCGTCGAAGAACGGGCCGGAGTTGCCGCCGGACGCGTTGGGCTTGCTGTATTCCTTGCTGCCGTCGGCCAGGCCGACGAAGTTCTCGACGGTCTTCGGCGCGTGGTTCGGGAACAGGTCGACCTTGATGTCGCCGCGGTTGGTGTGGATGACTGCGGAGGTTTTCTGTGTAGTCACACCTCCATCCAACCACTTACACCCGGTCCGATGGTCGGGAGACGGCCGCGAGGTGCGCAAATGCGCCGGGCCGGGGTGGCAGCTGTGGGCACCGGCTGGCAGTCTTGAGCCCATGTCCAAGAACTACCTCTTCGCCGCGCTGGGTGTGGTCGTCGCATCCGTCACCGCCGTCGTCGCCGTCGGCTCGCTGCGTCGCGCACGACGCGTGGTGGCCCCGGTGTCCCCGACCGTCCCGCGGATCGAGGAGGTGCGCGAGGCGCTCGCCGAGAGCACCGAGACGCAGGCGTCGTGACCCGCCGCGGCCGCCTCGGCACCGGCCGCATGTCATGCACGGGTAATTTGGACTCGTGACCTCAGACGACGAGCGCTCCCCGAACCCGCCGCCGGGGTCCGGCGGCGCTGACGACCGGACCCGCGAGTCGTGGTCGACGCCCGAGAGCTCCGCGCCGACGAGCAATCCCGCGCCGTGGGAACGGGCTCCGGCACGGCCCGTCAGCGCGCCCCCGCACGGGACGGACACTCCCGGCGCCGGCCGTCCGGCGCCGGGCGGCGGATTCACCCCGCCTCCGGGCGGTCGCCCGCAAACCCGCCCCGGCCCACCTCCGGGCCAACGACCGGCACCGCCGCGCGGCGACACCCCGGGGCCGACGGCAGGTCCTGCCGGACCGCGCCCACCCGCGCCGGGACCGCAACGACCGGGGCCGACCGGTCCCGGGCCGACACCCAACGCGCCCGGTGCGGGAGCCAACCCCGCGGGACCGAGGCCGGGTGGCAGCCCCGTCGGTCCGGGCCAACGCCCGCCGATGCCGGCCGGGCCACCCGGGCATCGACCCCCGCCCGGCCGGCGCCCGACTCCCGGAGCACCACCACTCGCCAAAGGTGTTCCGCCACAGGGCAATCGACCCCTCGACGGATCACGTCCGCCGTTTGCCGGCACCCGTCCAGGTGCTGCGCCCGGCGAGCGCCCCGACTCCCCCGGCCCGGATGCCACCCGGGACAACCGCACCACGCAGGTGGTGGGAGCAGGTGGCGGATTCGTCGATCAGTCCGAGGATCCGGCGTCGGACACCCGCGTCGTCGACAGTCCCGGCGCGGT
Source organism: Gordonia terrae (assembly GCF_001698225.1). NCBI lineage: Bacteria > Bacillati > Actinomycetota > Actinomycetes > Mycobacteriales > Gordoniaceae > Gordonia > Gordonia terrae. Next base: position 30,659 of record NZ_CP016594.1, on the reverse strand, counting down.
GAGCACGCCTCCGGTCGCCGACCGCCCCGAAACCCAGGCCTATTCAGCAGCAGCACATCCCACCAGTAGTTCGGAGGACAGCGTGGCTCCCCAGTCCGGTGCCGGTCCGCGTGTCAATCGGATGGCGTTGTGGGCCTTGGCATTGTCGATCCTCGGGATCACCTTCATCGTGGGACTCGTCCTGGGCTACCGGGCGCGCACGCAGATCCGGCAGCGTCGCGAGATCGGTCTGCCCTTCGCCACCGCCGCGATCTGGGTCGGCTGGGCCTACCTGGGGGTCTTCGTGTTCGGGCTGATCGTCTACGGCTGGATCCTGTTCGTCGCCTGACGCCGGCCGACGAGCAGGGAATCAACCCTCCGCCCCGGAAGTGCGAGCTCCGGTGCGCCCCCGGTGAGCTGCCGGCGGGTCTCGCGATCAGAAGTACCCGTTGCCCGGCAACGGGGTGGCGTTCACGCGGAGATCACCGATGGCGACGGCCTTGTACGACGTCGGGTTGTGCAGGGTGATGGTCCGGATGTTGCGCCAGTGCCGGTCGAGGTTGCGGCTACGGCTCGCCGACGAGGCACCACCCACGTCGAAGACGGCCGCCGCCGCCGGGAGGGCGATGCGATCGACGTGCACCTTCACGCGCGCGGCGGCGAGCGACGCCTGCGCGAACTGCTCGACGTCGATGACGCCGCGTCGCGCCAATGCGTTCGCGGTCTCGACCTGCCGCGCCGCACTCAGGACCGCGTCCCGTGCCACATGTGCGGCGGCGTCGATCTCACCGATCCGCTCCAGCAGGATCGGATCCTGCCGTGGCTCGGGCGACGGCGCGTGCTCGAACGTCCGTACGCGTGAATTCAGCAGTGCGACGGCATCATCCGAGGCGGCCAGGAGGATGCCGGCGATCAGTGCCTGCAGGAACAGCTGCAGGAATGGGCCGTCGTTGGCGGCGGGCGGCGTGGAGTCGTCGAGTTCGACGAACTCCAGGACGTCGTCCGAGGTGACGCGGACATCGTCGAACAACGTCGAACCGGTGCCCGTCCGATGCTGCCCGATCCCGTCCCAGTCGTCGACGACGCTCACCCCGTCGCGGTCGACCGGGACGACCACTTTCACCAGCCGCGCGCGCAGGGCGTCCGGGACGATGGCGAGGACCGTGACGTAGTCCGCGAAAGCCGTTCCGGTGCTGTAGAACTTCTCGCCACGCAACCGCCAGCCGTCACCGTCGGAGACGAGTTGAGTCGCGTACTGGCGCGACCCGGCGGCGACACCGCGTTCACTGGACGCGTTGCCGACGATGGCGCCCGCGGCGATCCGCTCGCTCCACCGACTCCGCACCGGTCCGACGGGGAGGCGTTCGATCTGCTCGACGAACCAGTAGTGAGCGCGCAGGATGTGCGCGGCGATCGGGTCGGCGCGGGCGAGGTCGATGATGAACTCGAAGAGTTCGACACTTCCGGCCCCGGCACCTCCGGACTGTGTGTCGAGTGACAGCGCGGTCAACCTCGACCGTCGGAGGAGCGCCACGGCTTCGCGGGGGTCCCGGCCCTGGCGCTCGCGCTCGGCCGAACCGGCCGCGATCTCGGCGAGGATCTCGTTCCGGTCGGTCACGACCCGCGCGGGTGCGGTCATGCCGGCACCTTCGCGAACGCGCCGCGATGGCGTGCGGCGGGGTGCGACTCCGGAAGCCGGTCGTGGCCGCTGAGTTTGGCACGTGAGGTTCCCTCGGCATACTCCCGCTTCGCCAGACCGCGCTCGCGGAGAACTGGCAGCACGTGGTCGGCGAAGTCGACGTAGCTGCCGGGGATGGTCGCGTTGATGACGTTGATGCCACCCACCCCGGCGTCACGCCACTGCTCGAGACGGTCGGCGATCTGGTCCGGTGTCCCGACGACCCGGCCTGTCCGGCTGCGCAACTGGGCGAGATCGCGCACGGTCGGTTCGCGGTCGGGCACGGCCTCGCGAAGCCACAGCAGGAAGCTCTGGGAACCCTCGGTGTGGCTCTGCCCGATCGGGGTGTCGAGGTCGTAGTGCCCGAGATCCACGCCGATGCCGCCCGCCGAGTGGGCGATGATCGTGCTCGGGTCGATGAGCTCGTCGAGTTCGCGGGACTTGCGCGCCGCTTCCTGCTCGGTACTCCCGATCACGAATGAGAGTCCCTGGAAGAACTGGAGATCCGTCGGTTGCCGGCCGGCCTCGGCCGCGAGGCGACGGGTGTCGGCGATCAGCGTCCGCGCGGCGTCGGGAGACGGCGAGAGGATGAACTGCGCCTCGGCGTTGCGGGCCGCGAAACGTCGTCCGGCCGGCGAGGAACCGGCCTGGAACAGCACCGGGGTCCGCTGCGGGGACGGCGACACGAGATGAGGTCCCTCGACCCGGTAGTGCTCGCCGACATGGTTGATCTTGTGGACGCGGTCATAGTCTCCGTGGAGACCGCCCGTCTTGTCCTGGATCAGCGCGCCCTCGTCCCAGGAACCCTCCCACAACTTGTACGCGACGTCGACGTACTCGTCGGCCCATGCGTAGCGGTCGTCGTGTTTGGTGATCCCGTCGTATCCGAAGTTGCGCCAGGCGTTGTCGGACAGACTCGTGACGATGTTCCACGCGATCCGGCCCTTGCTCAGGTGATCGAGGGTGGAGATCTTACGAGCGAAGTCGAACGGGTGCTCCTGCAGGATCGAACTCGTGATCGCGATGCCGAGATGCTCTGTGTGCGAGGCGATCGCGGAGGCCAGCACGAGCGGGTCGTTGCTCGGGATCTGCAGGCCGGAGTCGACGAACTTCTTCCAGTCCCCCTGATAGTCGTCGTACAGTCCGACCACGTCGGCGAAGAAGATGAAGTCGAACCGGGCCTCCTCCAACAGTTTTGCGAGGCCGATCCAGTGGTCGAGATCGTTGAAGTGGTGTTGCTGCGCCTCCGGCGCCCGCCACGCTCCGTGCAGGATGTGCGATGTCGTGTTCATGACGAAGGCGGCGAAGTTCAAGGGGGGCGCGGACATGGCTGCTCCTGATCACGAGGCGTCGGACTCAGCGCGACGTTACGGACGGCGCCGCGCGTCCGGCGACTTCGGATCAGGGTGGCCCCAAGGGGTGCCCGACACCGTCCGGAGCCCCTAGGTTGTGGTGATTCCCGTCCCGACGCCGGGCTCCCGCTGTCGTGTCCCACGACCTCGAGCCGCGTCCGCCGCCATCTGTGCCGCCCGAGGAGAAGTTCTGTGCTGCGACGACGTCCTGTGCCGCGACGATCGCGGCGATCCCGCCTGCTGCCCGCGGCCGGGGTCGCCCTGACCTGCGTCACGTTGCTGGCGGGATGTGCCCAGCCGCGCACCGGTGACGGCGAGTCGACGGGGGTCCCCGCCGCGCCGGGCCAGTACGTCTCGGGCGGGACCATCTCCTACGGCCACGAGCAGGAACCACCCTGCGTGCACGGTGGGTGGGTTCAAAACGCCTATCTGGCACGGCAATACCTCGACAACCTGGTGTCGCTGGACGACTCGGGACGAGTGGTGCCGTGGCTGGCCACCCGCTGGGACATCTCCGCCGACGGGCGCTCGTACACCTTCCATCTGAAGCCCGGTGTCGAATTCAGCGACGGCACACCGCTCGACGCCGAAGCCGTTCGTGCGACCTTCGCGTCGTATCTGAACCCGGACAAACCCAACGGCACGGTGGTGTCCTACATCGGCAAGTACTTCGAGTCCGACGAGGTCATCGGGCCGCTGACCTACCGGATGAACCTCAGGTCGGCGTACACCCCGCTCCTCACCGTGCTGACGCAGGGCTACTTCGGAATCCAGTCGCCGACCGCGCTGGCGCGTGGTCCGAAGGCGAACTGCACCAGCCCGGTCGGGTCCGGCCCGTTCATCATCGAACGCTGGGACCGCAATCGCAGCATCACCTTCGTGCGCAACCCGAAGTACAACTCTCCCCCGGCAAACGCGGAGAACCAGGGTCCGGCGTACGTGGACAAGCTGGTCTGGAAGTTCCTCAAGGACCCGGTGCTCCGCTACGGATCGCTGCGCAGCGACTCCTCCGATGTCATCTACAACGTGCCGGCCATCAACTGGGCGGACGCGACCAGCCGGTATCAGGTGACCCGCTACGTGACGCCGGGGCGCCCGAATGCCATCACCCTCAACGTCGACCACGCGCCGTTCGACGATGTCCGGGTACGGCAGGCGTTCGCCTACTCGGCCGACCGTCGCAAAGCCGTCGAGACCGCGTTTCTCGGCGTGGTCCCCTACAACGCCAACGGCGCGCTCAGTCAGAGCACCCCGGACTACGACCCGGAGGCCGGGAACTACCCGCACGACCCGGAGGCGGCCGCTGCTCTGTTGGACGACGCGGGTTGGACCGGTCGCGACGACGACGGCATCCGCACGAAGGACGGACGACGCCTGACCGCGCGCGTGGTGTACGCCGCCGACGCGATCGTCGGACCCGAGGGTGCCGCGATCCTGCAGGCGGTGGCTCGACAGGCGCGTGACGTGGGCTTCGACATCCAGCTCGTCCCCGCCACCCAGAGCGCGTATTTCGGCGGGCAGTACGCGAAGGCACCGACCTACGACGCCTACGTCGGCTACTGGACGAGCCCGACCCCGGGCCTGCTGTACATCAACTGGCGTCAGCGCCTCCCGGACAGTCCCAACCCGCACAACACCGCGTACTACAACGACCCGCGTCTGCAGACCCTCATCGAGCAGGGCAACGCCTCTCCGGATCCGGTACAGGCCCGGGGCTTCTACCGCGACGCCCAGCGCCTCATCGGTGACAACGCGCTCTCGATCGGGTTGTACACGCAGACAACGTCGTTGGCGGTGTCACCACGCCTCCACGGGGTGTGGGTCGAGAAATCCCAAGGCGAACCGGTGTTCGCAGATGCGAGGTTCGTGCGATGACCCTGGTCGACGACCCGGCCGTGACCGCGGCCCGACGCCAGGTGGTCGCCCCGCGGGGCCTGACCCGGTGGGCGGGCAAGATCGGTTCGGCCGTCTTCGTGCTGTGGGCCGCCGCCTCCATCACCTTCCTGCTCCAGGTGCTCGCTCCCGGCGACCGCGCGACGCTGCTCCTCAACCTCTCGTCTGGCGAGAGCCGGGAACGCACACCGGACGAACTCGCTCCGGTCAACGCCGAGTATGGTTTCGACGATTCGGTGTGGTCGCAGTATCTGGACTATCTCGGCGGTTTGCTGCGCGGCGATCTCGGCATCTCGTTCCAGCTGCAGCAGCCGGTGACCGAGATCATCGCCGACCAGATCGGACCCACGCTCGTCCTCACCCTCACCGCCCTGGTCGTCGCGTGGCTCTTCGTCCTCGTCCTCACCACGCTCACGGCAGGCCGCCGTGGACCCTGGGGCGCGGCCGGGTCCCTGATCGAGACCGTGAGCGCCGGGCTGCCGCAGTACTGGGTGGGATCGATCCTCCTGGTGGTGTTCGCGATCAACCTCGGCTGGTTTCCCGTCGAGAGCGGAACGGGCCTGTGGGGACTCGTCCTGCCCGTGCTCACCCTGGCGATCCCGCTGTCGGGCTTCCTCGGCCAGATCGCCCGGGACGAGTTCGCCCGCGCACTGGACCAGCCCTTCGTGCTCACCGCCCGCAGTCGCGGGCTCGGCGATCTGTCGGTCCGGTATCGACATGTGTTGCGACACTCCGTCCTTCCCGCGGTGACGGTCTCGGGCTGGGCCATGGGCGCGCTGCTGTCCGGTGCGGTCATCGCCGAAACCGTGTTCGCGCGAGCGGGTATCGGTCAGACGCTGGTCGCGGCGGCCAGTTCGCGTGACGTCCCGCTGGTGAGTGGCATCGTTCTGTTCGTCGCGCTCGTCTACACGATCGCCAACCTCGTCGTGGACTTCCTGTACACCGTCATCGACCCCAGGATCGAGGTCCCATGACCCTCACCAATCCGGTCCGCCCCGCACTGACGAACGCGCTCTCCGCGGTTCGCAGGTCCACCACCGGCACGCCTCGCGGTCAGGACGACCAGCCACGTCGTTCATGGCCACCAGCGGCGGTGATCGCCGCACTCGTGGTGCTGGTCCTGTTGCTCGTGGCCGCGGTGGCGCCCAACCTGCTCGCTCCCTACGACCCGCTCGCCGTCGACCTGGACGCCACCCTGCAACCGCCCAGCTGGGCACACCCGTTCGGCACCGATCTGTCGGGACGAGACCTGCTGAGTCGCGTCATCGCCGGCACCCGGCAATCGCTGATCATCGGGCTCGGCGCGGTCGCACTCGCATCGGTCCTGGCGGTGTTGCTCGGCATCGCCGCGGGGCTGTCAGGGCGCGTCGCCCAGGCGCTGGCCAATCGCTGGATCGAGGTGATGTTCGCCTTCCCCATCGTGCTTCTCGGTCTCCTCCTGACCTCGGTCTTCGGGCCCGGACAGGTGACCCTCATCCTGGCGATCGGTATCGGCATCGCGCCGGGGTACGCCCGCATCGTGCGCGGTCAGGTGCTCGCCGTCCGGACTGCGCCCTACATCGAAGCGGCGACCGCCCTGGGGCACCCTCGCCGCCGAATCCTTGTGCAGCACATCGCGCCCAACGCGCTCCGCCCGATGATCGTGACCGTGACGCTGGGAGTGGGACAGGCGATCATCTGGGCGTCGGGACTGGCCTATCTCGGACTCGGCGTACCACCACCCGCACCTGAGTGGGGCGCACTGCTCGACGCCGGACGCACCTACATCACCGTGGCCTGGTGGCTGGAGATCTTCCCCGGTCTCGTCATCGTCGCGGTGGCGCTGGCATTCACGACCGTGGGCCGTCACCTCGGCGCACGACTGGAAGGAGACCGCCGATGACCGTCGTCACCCGAGAGACGATGGCCTCCGTCCGCGTCGACCGCACCGACGCACCGCTGGCCGAGGTGCGCGACCTCCGCGTCTCGTTCGCCGGCCGCCAGGTCGTCAAGGGCGTGTCGTTCTCGGTTTCTGCCGGCCAGTGCCTGGCGATCGTCGGCGAATCCGGCTCCGGCAAGTCCGTCACCGCGCGCACCCTCATCGGACTCACCGGTTCGGGCGCCGAGATCGACGCCACCGCCCTCTCGTTCGGCGGGCGTGATCTGCGCGGCCTGGTCGACCGCGAGTGGCGCGCCATCCGAGGGCGCGAGATCGGATTCGTCCTCCAGGACGCCCTGGTGTCCCTGGATCAACTGCGCACGGTGGGCAGCGAGATCGCCGAATCGCTGACCGCACACGGTGCAGGTGGCGGCCGGACCCCGAAGCGGCTCGGACGTGCACTCCGCGAGGAACGCGTCGTCGAGTTGCTCGATCTCGTGGGCGTTCCCGAGCCACGGGTACGTGCGCGTCAGCGTCCGCACGAACTCTCCGGCGGACTCCGCCAGCGTGCCCTCATCGCCTCCGCGCTCGCCCAGGATCCGAAACTCCTCATCGCCGACGAGCCGACGACGGCGCTCGACGCCACCGTCCAGGCTCAGATCCTGGACGTGCTGGCCGAGGCCAAGACGCGGGGCAACGGCATCATCCTCATCTCGCACGATCTGGCCGTCGTGTCGCGCCTCGCCGACCGCGTGGCCGTGATGCGCGACGGTGAGATCGTAGAGTACGGGAATGCTCGCGAGGTGCTTACCGCGCCGCAGCACGAGTACACCCGAGGTCTCATCGACGCCATCCCGTCCCGCGCATCCAAGGGCACGCTGCTCGTCAGCGGTGAGCAGCTCGCCACCACGGCGACACCGACGCCCGACCAGCCACTCGCACTCCGTGTTCGCGACCTGCACAAGTCGTTCAGCAATCCGGCGATCAGGGGCAAGGCGATCACTGCCCGCCCCGCCGTGGCCGGGGTGAGCTTCGACCTCGCGCCCGGTCGTACCCTCGGCATCGTCGGCGAGTCGGGTTCGGGCAAGACCACCACCGCACGGATCATCCTCGGGCTCGCCGAACCCGATTCCGGCACCGTCGAATTGAACGGCGCGGCGTGGTCCGGACTCACCGAGGCCCGCCGCCGCGCGTCGCGCCACCTGATCTCGGTGATCTACCAGGATCCGCTCAGCTCGTTCGACCCACGATGGACCGTCGACCGCGTCCTGGCCGACGCCCTGCGGGTGACCGGCGTTCGCAGCGCAGATCTCGACCACCGGATCACCGAACTCCTCGAGCAGGTGGGGCTGCCCGCGGAGTACCGGCACCGGCACCCCTCACGACTGTCGGGCGGACAGCGCCAGCGCGTCGCGATCGCCCGTGCGCTCGCACCGCGTCCCGCCGTTATCGTGTGCGACGAGCCGGTGTCGGCCCTCGACGTGTCCATCCAGGCACGGATCCTCGACCTCCTGGCCCGCCTGCAGGCGGAAACCGGTGTCGCGCTGGTGTTCATCTCGCACGACCTGGGCGTCATCCACCACGTGAGCGACGACATCGCGGTGATGCGTGCCGGTGAGATCGTCGAGTACGGTTCGGCGGACGCGGTTTTCGACGATCCGCAGCATCCCTACACCCGCGAACTCCTCGCCGCGGTCCCGCGGATCGCCCCCGCTCCCTGATCCAAAAGGGCCGCAGATACCTAGAAGCGAGCCGGCGCCCACCTAACACGCCCCCTAATCCGAAAGAACGACACAACCATTGCTCCCTGAGGTGCGAGGAGCGTTAGCGACGAGCCACGAAGGGTTCGGTGACGCATCTCACCAGGACCCTTCGTGACGGCCTCCGCAAGCTCCGGCCTCCTCAGGGAGCAGTAATTGGGCCCGCTCCGGTCACAACGAGTGCTTTCGCAGTCCACGACGGCCGCAGTTACTGAGGAGCGAGCTTCTCACCCCGCCCCCTGAGGAGCGAGCTTGCGAGCGTCTCGAAGGGCCCGCCGCGCCGGCATCACGAACACGGCCGCGAGGAGGGCACACACGAGCAGACCGGCCGTGAGGAGGTACGTGTCGGCGATCGCCGAGGCCAACTCGGGCGCGGCGTCGGCACGGTCGGCGGATTCGAGCGTCATCGCCCCCGCCACTCCCCGACCGTCGACCGCCCCGCTGCGCGAGTTCATCAGCGCCGCAATGGTGGCGGTGATCGCGGCGGATGCCATCGCGACGGCGAACTGGTTCGAGGTCGTGAGGATGGTCGTGCCACCCGGGGTGTCGGCGCCTTCGAGATCGCGGGTGGCGGCGGTCATGGTGGGCAACATCGTCGCTCCGACACCGATTCCCATGAGAGCGAGGATCGCGACGATGACCGGGTAGGAAGTGGACTCGTCGAGCAGCGTCGCCATCAGGATCATCGCCGTCGTCGACAGCACGATCCCGCAGATCGCGACCCGCCGTGGGTCCACGGAATCGGTCACACGGGTGGCGATCTGGAGGTTGATGCCGCTCAGGAGCGCGGGGAGGACGAACAGCATGCCTGCGGTCGTGGCCGAATCGGACCGGACCGATTGGACATAGATCGGCAGAATGGTCATCGAGCCGAAGTACGCCCCGGCGAAGAAGATCATCACCACGACGCCACCACGCAGGCGAGCTTGTGCCAGGAGTCGGAGATCCAGGACGGGGGTGCGGCTGCGCAGCGACCGGCGCACGAAGTACGCCAACAGGATCACGCCGATACCGACCGGCACCAGGATCGACGCCGCGAGGAGCGAACCGGTGTCGCCGGCGCGAGACAGGCCGAGAACCAGGAACGCACCACCCGGGGACAGAGCGGCAACCGCACGCAGGTCGATCCGCGGCATCCGGCGAGAGCCGGTCCGGGGGAAGAATCGCCAGGCCAACGCCACCGCGATCAGTCCGAGGGGAACGTTGACCGCGAAGACGACGCGCCAGCTGCCATGGTCCACGAGAACGCCGCCCAGCACCGGACCGAGCACGGGACCGACGAGGGTGGGCAGTCCCAAGATGGCCATCATCCGACCGCGCAGTCTCTCGGGCACCGCCTGCAGCGCGATGGCCATGCCCACGGGTTGGAGCATTCCGCCGCCGAGTCCCTGTAAGGCGCGAAAGACGATGAGACTGACGATGTTCCAGGACAGGGCGGTGAGCAGGGAGCCGAGGACGAAGACCAACAGCGCCGCGCAGTACACGCGCCGACCGCCGAACCGATTGCCGGCGTACGCGGATAGCGGCATCACCGCCACAAGGGCCAGCGCGTAGGCGGTGGTCACCCACTGCACGCTGGACAGCGGGGCGTCGAATTCGGTGGTGAGTTGTGGGAGCGCGACGGTCACCACCGTCACGTCGAGCATCACCATGAGGGTCGGGACGACGAGGATGAGGCCGATGCGCCGGCTGGCCGGGTCGAGTGTGGTCACGACGACGAGCAGACAACCTCAAGTGAACTTGAAGTCAATACCGGTGTGAATTCGCGCGTCTTCGGGCAAGGTGGAGAGATGCCGGACAACGAGAAGCCCACCTGGACGACCAACGAAGACGAACTGAAGACCGACCCCGATCTGCGGGACGATCCGGACGAGGAGCACGGTCCCGAGTCCGTTCTGCCGGCCGCCGGTGACACCCCGATCGGGCAGACGAAGCGGACCGAGGAGGAGAAGGCCGCCTACGAGGCCGCTCCCCACACCGGTCACTCCGATCAGGGCCACGCTCTGGGCGGTTCCGAGGGCACGGCGGAGGGACAGTGATGGCCGAACCGACCCGCACCATCGTTCTCACCGGCGCCAGCGACGGTATCGGCGCGATCGCCGCCCGGTCCCTGGCCGGGCCCGATACCAATCTCGTCCTCGTCGGACGCTCACCGAAGAAGCTCGCGCCGATCGCGGCGGAGACCGGCGCGACCCAGTTCACCGCGGATTTCTCGGATCTGGCGCAGGTGCGGGACCTCGCAGCCGAGATCAACGGCGCCGTGGGGACGATCGACGTCCTGATGAACAACGCGGGCGGGACGTTCGACTCGTCCCAACGCACCGCCGACGGGCACGAGTTCAACTTCCAGATCAACCATCTCGCGCCGTTCCTGTTGACTCACCTGCTGCGAGACCGACTGGCCGCGGCACCGCAGTCCCTGGTCCTGAACACCTCCAGCGTGGGCAATCTCTTCGGGCAGGTCGACCTCGATGATCTCGACTTCGAGAAACGCCGGACACTCGCGATGCGCCCGTACGGCACCGCCAAGCTGATGAACATCCTGTTCACGCGCGGGATCGCCCAGCGCTGGACTGCCGACAGGATCTACTCCGCCGCAGTGCATCCAGGACCTGCGGCAACGAGCTTCGGCCGCGACTCGCGATTCGTCGGACTCGCCTATCGGTCCCCGATCACACGCCTGGTGACCATCACCCCCGAGCAGGGTGCCGCCCCGCTGATCGCCCTGGCCGAGCGCGGCGCCGACCCGAGCGTCAACGGGGTGTACTTCAACCGCCACAAGCCCAACGGCCGGGAGAATCGCCAGGCCCACGACCAGACACTGATCGACGGTCTGTGGCAACGCTCCGCCGAGCTCACCGGTCTCACCTGACCTGACCTGCACCGTGGCCGAGCTCGCGGTTGTTCTCTACGTTGGCGGACGATGTCCACATCGTCTACCTGGGCACAGGAGGTTCAGATGACACGCAACATTCTCTTCATCATGACCGGCGCCGGAAGCTGGACGCTGAACGACGGCTCGGCTCACAAGACCGGGTTCTGGGCCGAAGAGGCCGTCGCCCCACTGGAGGTGTTCCGCGCGGCCGGATACAAGGTCACGGTGGCCACCCCGAACGGCGTACGGCCACCGGTCGACGAGACCAGTCTGGCGGTCGAGAGCATCGGCACGCCCGAGCGCGCGGCCGAGATCCGCCACGTGGTCGAGACCGCACCCGAACTGAAGAAGCCGATCGCGCTCACCGACGTTCGCATCGCCGACTACGACGCCGTGTTCGTTCCCGGCGGACACGGCCCGATGGAGGATCTGGCGGTCGACGCGGACGCCGGTGGCCTCCTGATCGCAGCCGACGAGGCCCAACTACCGGTCGGGATCGTCTGTCACGGGCCGGCGATCCTGCTCGCCGCGAACACTCCCGACGGGGTCAACGCGTTCGCCGGTCGCACGGTGACCGGCTTCAGCAACGCCGAGGAGGAGCAGGCCGGGCTCGCCGACAAGGCGCCCTGGCTCCTGCAGGACCGGCTCACCCAGGCGGGATTCAAGGTCACCCTCGCCGAACCGTGGACGGTCCACATCGAGACCGACGGCAACCTGCTGACCGGCCAAAACCCCGCATCGTCGGAATCGCTGGCCCGCACCCTGCTCGATCGACTCGAGAACGTCCCGCAGGGCTCGAAGTAGGGCTTTTGCTCGCCGAGGTGCGAGGAGCGTTAGCGACGCCCCCTCCCGCTCCCTAATCCGAAAGAAGCGCCCCCCTCTGCTCCCTGAGGTGCGAGGAGCGTTGGCGACGCCCCCTCCCGCTCCCTGAGGTGCGAGGAGCGTTAGCGACGCCCCCTCCCGCTCCCTGAGGTGCGAGGAGCGTTAGCGACGCCCCCTCCCGCTCCCTGAGGTGCGAGGAGCGTTAGCGACGCCCCCTCCCGCTCCCTGAGGTGCGAGGAGCGTTAGCGACGAGCCACGAAGGGCTGGCGAGGCACCTCACCGTGCCCTTCGTGGCTCGCTTCGCTCGCACCTCAGGGAGCAGAGGGGGTCGCTCCACTCTCACCGCACAACAGTCGTCAGTGCCGAGAGTCGTACGGCAGCAACGCCATCTCGCGTGCGTTGCGGATCGCCGTGGCGACCTGGCGCTGCTCCTGCGGACTCAAACCGGTGAGCCGTCGGCTCCGGATACGTCCTTTGTCGGACAAGAACTGCCGCAGCAGCGCGACGTCTTTGTAGTCGACGGGATTACGCCCGTCGACGCGTACACCCTGCGCTGCGAGCAGGTTCTTCTTGCGTTTGGCCGGCACATCGTCGCGCTGGCGGATTCTCTTGTTGGCCATCACCGTTCCTGGTTCTCGTAGGGCCGTCTCACCAGCTGGACTTCTGGATCCCGGGTAGTTCGCCGCGATGCGCGAGCTCGCGGAACCGGACGCGGGACAGACCTGCTTTCCCGATGTACCCGCGCGGACGGCCGTCGACCGCATCCCTGTTCCGCAGCCGCGTCGGACTTGCATTGCGCGGCAGCCGTTGGAGACGTCGCATCGCTTCCATCCGCTCGTCGGGCGTCGAATCTGCCGCCACGCTCGCGCGTTTCAGTTCGGCGCGGAGGTCGGCATACCGCGCGACAACCTCCTTACGCTGTTCGTTGCGGACGATCTTGGACTTCTTGGCCATCAGCGGTCCTCCTTGAAGTCGACGTGAGCGCGGGCGATCGGGTCATATTTGCGGAGGACCATCCGGTCGGGATCATTGCGGCGGTTCTTCCGGGTCACGTACGTGTACCCGGTCCCGGCGGTGGAGCGCAGTTTGACGATCGGGCGGATCTCGTTGCGCGCCATCAGACTTTCTCTCCACGCGCGCGGATCTTGCGCAGCACCGACTCAATGCCGTGTTTGTCGATGGTCGAGATCCCCTTGGCGCTCACGCGCAGCGTCACATACCGCCCTTCACTGGGCACGTAGTAGCGGCGTCGCTGGATGTTCGGGTCCCACCGGCGCGACGTCCGCTTGTGCGAATGCGACACCTGCTTGCCGAATCCCGGCACCCGACCGGTGACCTGGCACCTCTTGGACATGCTGCCTCCTGTTCTTATCGACAATGATTGGCATTAACTGTTCGGCCACGGTACCGTCGGCGGAGCACAAATGGAAATCATTCTCAATAGATCGGAGTGGAGTCGTGTTCGACGATGGACTCGCGAACCGCCCGGAGGACGCCGGACCGACCGACCATCGAACCCCGGTCGTCCTGGTCACCGGGCTCGACGCACCGTCGATCCATCGGGTCGGCGATGCGTTGGAGTGCGGCGGTGTCGGCAGCGTCCAGATACACCACGACCTGACCCAGGTGGAGGATGGGCGCGTCGTCCGGACCCTCAGCTGGCGGGGACCCGACGGGCGTAGCCGACATGACGTCTGCATCGTCGAGCTGGCCCACGGATGCATCTCGTGCACGCTGCGCGAGGACCTGCTCCCCCTGCTCCGGCGCCTTCATCGTCGACCGTCGGTGAGCCGGATCGTCCTCACGCTCGATCCCGTCCTGGAACCCGAGCAGGTCGCCTGGTCGATCGAGAACGTCATCGTCGCGGACATGCCCGGGTTCGACGACGCCCCGGCGGCCGCCGACGTCCGCGTCAACCTCACCATTGCGTGTGTCGCCGAGGAGGATTGGCTGACGTCGGCGACGGGCGACCTGTCGCTCGCCGAGGGCGGGCACGTCGCGCTCGACGACGACCGCACGCTCGCCCAGGTGGCAGTCGGACAGGTCGCCTTCGCCGATGCGCTCGTGGTCGCGGCGTGCGACCCGACCTTCCGCGACGCGTGGGCGTCGGCCCGACTCGTCGCCGTCCTCAAGCGGCTCGCACCGAACGTCCCGATGATGTTCGAGCTGCCGCAACGCCCGATCACACCCGTCCTCGCCGAGCAGTTGCTCGCCGCGGTGCCCCCACGTTCACGGCGGGGTCGCATCGACGGTCCGCACGACCCGCTCCTCGCCGGTGAACCCCCGTTGGAATCCGATTGCGGGGTCACCTGGGTCGAGTTCCACAGCGACCGACCTCTGCACCCGGGCCGTTTCCACGACGCGATCGACGCCTTGCTCGACGGGGTCGTCTGTGCGCGCGGGCGGCTCTGGATGGCGACACAGCCCGACGAGGCGCTGTGGCTCGAGTCGGCCGGTGGCGGGCTGCGCGTCGCCCACGGAGGCCCCTGGCTCGCCTCGATGACCGATGACGAACTCGCCGAGGTGTCCGCCGAACGTCGCGCCCTCGGTGCCCTGCGCTGGGACGAGGCGTTCGGCGACCGCCACACGTCACTCGTCGCTCTCGTTCATCAGGGCGATCCTGCCGACATCGAGGAGGCACTGCGGAACGCGTGCCTCAACGAGGTCGAATTCGCCGCGGGACAGCAATTCTGGTCGACCTTCGACGATCCCTTCGGTCAGTTCCACGCCGACCCGTGCGACGACCTCGACGTCGCCGAGTCGACCGTGGACGCGATTCCGGGGCTCGACGCCTCGGACCCGCGGGACAACTGACGCTCATCCATCTCCCGAAAGGCACCCAGCATGAAAAAGGGCATCCACCCCGACTACCACCCCGTCGTCATCCGCGACGGTTCAACGGGCAAGGAGTTCCTCACCCGCTCGACCGCGACGTCGTCGGCGACCGTCACGTGGTCCGACGGCAACGAGTACCCGCTCATCACCGTCGACGTCACCAGCGATTCGCACCCGTTCTACACCGGCGTCAACACGATCCCCGACGTCGCCGGCCGGGTCGAGAAGTTCCGCCGTCGCTACGCGCACCTGGAGAAGAGGAACGACTGAGGGTCGGGGGCCTCGACCCTGAGACCGCTGGGTCCGAAGTCTTCTGCGGAGTTTGACACCGTTAGCGTGTCAGTTCTTGTCGTCCTTCGGTTTCCCGTTCCCCTTGTTCTCGCTGTTGCCACCACCACTGTTGCCACCACCGTTGTTCCCCCGCCCGTTTCCTCCGCTTTCGGCCGGACCCTGCTCAGTCGATGGTGCGTCGGTCTCCGTCGCGCCGGTCGGTACAGGGATCGGCGTGGACGCGTCGACTGTGCTCGGCGGAGTCGGACGGGATTCAGTGGCCGAGGACTCGGCGGCCGGCAGGGAGCTCGGGGTCGCCGGAACAGGTGTGTCGTCGTCGGATCCGCCGGCGATGACGACGACGGCGACGAGTAGGGCGACCAGCAGGGCGGCAGCGCCACCCAGAACCGCGATCGACGTTCGACGTCGGGACCGGTTCGGCACACCCGGAAGTGGAGCCGTTCCCGACGGGACCCCAGCGGGCGGCATCAGCAACGGCAGCGGCGCCGTGAGCCGGTTCGTCCCCGCGTCACGGCCCGGGTGGTCGCCCCGTCGGGCCAACGCCGCGCTCATCGCCGCGGCACTCGGAAACGGCACGGTGTCGCCCGGGCGCATCGCCCGGTCGATCGTCTCGCGCAGTGTCGGCGCGACATCCGGACGGATGTCGGCCAGCGGTGGCGGTGGCGCGTGCAGGATGGCGTGCGCCACGGCGGCAGGGTTGTCGTGGTCGTACGCTCGGCGACCGGTCAACGCCTCGTACGCCACGACCGCAGCCGCGTAGAGATCGTCGGCCGGAGTCGCCGCCCGGCCCAACACGCGACCGGGACTGAGATAGCAGATGGTGCCGACCACTTCTCCCGTCGCCGTGTGCGCCATCCCGGCGGTCTTGGCGATGCCGAGATCGGCCACCTTCACCCGGTTGCCGGACATCAGCAGATTCGCGGGTTTGATGTCGCGGTGCAGCACGCCGGCGGAATGGGCGGCCTGCAGGGCGGCCAGGACGTCGTCGAGCATCGCCGCGACGCGGTGGGGTGGCAACGGCCCGCCGACCATGAGGTCGCCGACCGTTGTGCCACTCAGCCGTTCCATCACGATGTACGGCGTGCCGTCGTGCTCGCCGAAATCGTGGACGGCGACGATGTTCGGGTGGTTGAGTGCGGCAGCCGCCCGCGCCTCCGCGGCGAATCGGTCCCGTGCGACCGTCCCGGTGTCCGGCTCTGAGCGCAGCAGTTTGATGGCGACCGATCGGTGGAGTCGCCGGTCCCACCCGTCATGGACCACTGCCATGCCGCCGCGTCCGAGAACTCCCCGGATCTCGTAGCGTCCGTCGAGCAGGTCTCGGTCCACCTGTTCACGGTAGCGGGTTCGATGTCCAGCCATCGTCGACCCGAAGTCGGACCCGGGCGGCGCGATCTCAGCCGGGCAGCAACCCGTCGACCAGTGCATCGACGATGTCGTCGACCGGTACGTCCGGTAGCAGGGGGCCGGTCAACTGGTCGAGGAGGAGTCCGTCGACCGCGTAGTGGAACAGGGCGATCTCCCGCGCGGTTCCCGGCAGGCCCACCTGCTCGTTGAAGGCCACGTCCCCGGCGAATCCGGTGCGGCGCCATTCGACGATGATCTCTGCGACCTCGGGGCGCCGAATACCTTCCAGCCGGAGTTCGATCAGCGCAATGGTGACGGTCCGGTTCGCCATCAGACGTTCGACGATGTTGCGGAGGTACTCGGCGAACAGCTCCCGGGTCGGTGTGCGTCCGGCCCGTTCGGCGATGAAGTCGTCACTCGGCGCCAGCCGCTCATAGATGCGCTCCACCAGACCGGTCAGAAGTGCTGAGCGAGAACGGAAGTAGTTCGTCGTCGTACCGACAGGCACGCCGGCGGCACGATCGACGGCGCGGTGGGTGAGCCCGCGGGCGCCGGTGTCGGCGAGCACTTCGAGGCCCGCATCGGCAAGCGCGCGTCGGCGGTCGTCATTTCGGGCCATGGGAAAACGATAGCGCAACCACTACATGTGCTGTAGTTTCGCAATCACTACATCTGAAGTGATTGGGAACAACATGCGTGAACTCGTGTACTACGTGGCCGTCAGTCTCGACGGGTACATCGCCGGACCGGACGGGCAGTTCGACGCCTTTCTCATCGAAGGCGATCACATGGACGGGATCAACGACAGATTCGCCGACACGATCCCGACCGACTACGCCGTCGCACTCGGGATCGACCAGAGCGCAGGCATCTTCGACACCGTGCTCATGGGAGCCGGCACCTACGCTGCGGGGCTGCCCGAGGTCACGAGCCCGTACCGCCACCTCGACCAGTACGTCTTCACCCATCGACGACGCGACCCCGTGGACGGTGTGACGTTCACCGACCGCGACCCGCTCGACGTCGTGCGCGATCTCAAAAAGGTTGAGGGAAAGGATATCTGGCTCTGCGGGGGTGGCGATCTGGCGACCCAGCTGGCCGACGAGATCGACCGGTTCGTCCTGAAACGTCAGCCGGTGCTCTTCGGCAGCGGAATCCCGCTGATGGCTCGCGGACGATACGCGCCCAGGAGGTTTCGCCGCGTCAGTGGTCAGGACTTCGAGACCGGGGTCTCGATCGTCGAATACGCCGCGACGTAGGAGCGGACCTACGTCATCACCGCGAGCGCGTCGTCGAGCGAGACGAGGTCGGCCATCGTCACCGCAGTCCGCGACGAATCGCGCAGCTCTGTCGCAGCGCGGATGGCAGCCAGCGCCGTCAACCGACCTGTCGCCTCGGACTGTCCTGTACCGCAGGCGTGTCGACGTTCACCGGACCGCCGGTTCTCGGCGACGACATGCCAGGCGTCCGACCCGAGGGGAGGCGCCCACGTCAAGGTGCTCCGCAACACCGGCACCCGACCGATCAGACCCAGCGCCGCGGTCATCGGTGCCGAGCTGAGGGTGAGATACGAGCGGATCGCGCCGGGCTTGTCGTCCAGCAGGACGTGGTCGGGGAAGTCGGCGCGCAGATGGCGCCTGCTGCGTCCGTCCGGTCCGGTGGCGCGGCGGGTCTCGCCGAGGTTGCGCACCGGTCGGCCTTTCGGCGGGTGGTGGACGTCGGTGCCGACCAGACCGACCGTCCAGGCGACCGCCGCCGGGCCGTGCTTCTCGCCCGCCCCGAGCATCACGAGCACATCGAGGTCGTCGTCCGGGCGCGAGTCGAGGGAGGCGGCCAGGATCGTGCTCAGGCCCGGTGCAAGCCCCGCTCCCAGGACGACGGGCCCCCCAGGACGACGGGCCCCACGGCGGCGGCCCGCAGCGCGTCGAGGTAGGCCCCCGACGCCGAGATGTCGACCAGTGGCGTCGGTCCGGTCGCGGTGCCGAGCTCCGGGCGCTCGATCCCCGAGGCATTGACGACGACGTCGTGTCGCGCAACGAGACCACGCAACTCCGAGAGGTTGCCCAGTAGATCGACCCGAGCGTCACCGGTTGCCGTGCGGCTCGTCGCGGTCACGACATGGCCGGCGTCCACCAGCTCCCGGGCGACGACTTCGCCCACCGCACCGCGCCCGCCGAGAAGCAGGATTCGTAGATGCTCGTTCGATTCGTCCACCTCAACGCCACCTGCGTCGTTCCCGATGCTCATGGAGTCCATGGTCTGCGACGGCAGTCGCGACCGGCGAGAGCTTTTGCGGAATCTGCAAAGATGACGCCGGACCGGCCGGCGACGCCCCGTCGAGATCCTGCATCTCCTCGGTCCACATGGTGACCGGCCTGTTGTGCGGCTGGGATGAGAGTCGGCGATCGAGAGAAACGCCGAAGGCGACGAGTGGCTCGTCGAGCCGCATCGTCGCCTTCGGTGAAAGTGGTGGAGCCTAGGAGATTCGAACTCCTGACATCTGCCTTGCAAAGGCAGCGCTCTACCAACTGAGCTAAGGCCCCGTACCGTCCCGGATGGGTTCGGTGGGATGCGAATTCCGATGTCCGAAAAACATCTGTCGCAGTGGGCCTAGGAGGACTTGAACCTCCGACCTCTTCGTTATCAGCGAAGCGCTCTAACCGCCTGAGCTATAGGCCCTTGAACCGAGGAGTGAGATTACCCGACCGATGCCCCAACAAACAAAACGGCTGGTCAGGAGCTCACTCAGTCGAGGTCGGCGAGAGTCACCTCGGCGCCGCCGACGAGGTCGGCACAGATGTTGTAGATGTAGCTGCCGATCGTCGCGAGCGCCGTCAGCAGGATGGCGTTGATGGCCCCCAGGAGGGCCGCACCGCCGAAGACGGTGCCGGCCCCGATGACGTCACCACTCGTGCTCGATTCCTCTGCCATGAGTGTTCCGAAGCTGTTGTTCACCTGATCCCACACGCCCATGCCGTCGAGGATCAGATACAGCACCGCCACGGAGATCATCCAGATGAAGAAGCCGACCACCGACAGGACCGCCGCGACCTTGAACGTCGCCCACGGGTCGATCCGACGCACCTGCACCGACGCGCGCAGCGCGGTCCCGGCAGCGAGCACCTGGCGTGGCGCCGACCGCGGAACCGACTTGCCTCCCGGCGGCGTCTGCGGTGCCTCGGGTCGTTTCAGGTCGGCCGTGTGGTGGATCTGATCCAGATCGGGCAGGTCGTTCTCCGGCAGGTGCCCTCGGTCGATCGTGCTGGTCGGTGACTCGACGAAGCCGGGCTCCTCGGTCGCGGTCGCCGCGCCCGGTCGGCGCGGACTCTCGAGCTTGGTCACCGGCGCCTGCTGGCCGCTCATGCTGGCGGCGGCGGTGCCGCTGTTGGTGACGACGCCGCGCGGCGGCGGGCCGCCCGGGTTGCTCTGCGGCGGGCCGCCCGGGTTCCCGTCGGCGCCGGGGCGTGACGCGCCCTCACGAGTGAACGTCTCGGTCGGTGCGGCGGCCGAATCCTCGGCGGGTCCGCGCTGCCAGGGCGGCACCAGTCCCCCGGTCGGGGTACCGGTCCCGGGGCCCCCAGGCCCCCCGGCGGGGCGCCCGTTCTGGTCCTGATGCGGCTCGTTCGGTGTGCTCACAGACATTCCCTCACTCAGGCGTTCTGACGTTGCTCGCTCGGCGCCGGGTCCGAACCCACTGTTCCCCGGCCCGCCGACTGCAGGCGGGCCGCGAAACAGTGGTCTTCACCCTAACGCCTAGGAGGAGACCTCAGTCTCGTCCGGCTCGTCGGCGTTGCGGGCGATGGCGATGACCGTCGTTCCCTCGTCGATGTTCATCAGGCGCACACCCTTGGTCTGGCGACCGGCCTTGCGCACCGACTTCGCCGTGGTGCGG
The DNA here is from genome assembly GCF_001698225.1 of Gordonia terrae. NCBI lineage: Bacteria > Bacillati > Actinomycetota > Actinomycetes > Mycobacteriales > Gordoniaceae > Gordonia > Gordonia terrae. The sequence goes on along the minus strand of NZ_CP016594.1, from coordinate 10,080 downwards.
ATGACACCACCGCCCGAGGTGATGGCGTAGAGCTCCGAGTCGTCGTCGACGATGAGGGCGCCGATCAGTTCGCCGCGGCGGCGATCGTGGGCGATGGTCAGCACACCCTTGCCGCCTCGGCCCTGCACCGGGTAGTCGTCCATGCCGGTTCGCTTCGCGTATCCGCCGGACGTCGCGACCAGGAGGTAGGTGCCGTCGCGGACGACGTTGAGCGACAGGAGGGTGTCGTCGGTGTTGAACCGCATGCCCTGGACACCGGAGGTCTGTCGGCCCATCGGCCGCAGGGCCTCGTCATCGGCGTGGAAGCGGATCGACTGTCCCTTCTGCGAGACCAGGAGCAGATCGTCGTCGGCGCTGCACAGCTGGGCCCCGACCAGTTCGTCCTCGCCGCGCAGGTTGATCGCCGCGATGCCGCCGGAACGGTTGGAGTCGAAGTCGACGAGTCGCGACTTCTTCACCAGACCGTTGCGGGTGGCCAGCACGAGGTAGGGCGCGTCTTCGTAGGTCTTGAGCTGGATGACCTGGGCGATGCGCTCTTCCGGCTGGAAAGCCAGGAGGTTGGCGACGTGCTGGCCCCGGGCGGTGCGGTTCGCCTCGGGCAGCTCGTAGGCCTTGGCGCGGTAGACCCGACCCCGGGTGGTGAAGAACAGAATCCAGTCGTGGGTCGAGCACACGAAGAAGTGCTTGACGATGTCGTCCTGCTTGAGTCCGGCGCCCTGCACACCCTTGCCGCCGCGGCGCTGGCTGCGGTAGAGGTCGGTCTTGGTGCGCTTGGCGTACCCGGTCTCGGTGATGGTGACGACGACGTCTTCACGCGCGATCAGGTCCTCGTCGCTGACATCGCCGTCGGCCGCGATGATCTTGGTCCGACGCTCGTCGCCGTACTTCTCGACGACCTCCTTGAGCTCGTCGCGCACGATCGCGCGCTGACGCTCCGGCTTGTCGAGAATGTCCTTGTAGTCGGCGATCTCGAGTTCGATCTCCGCGAGCTCGTCGACGATCTTCTGACGCTCGAGGGCCGACAGGCGACGCAGCTGCATCGCGAGGATCGCATCGGCCTGGATCTCGTCGATGTCGAGGAGATCGATCAGGCCGGTCCGCGCGGTCTCGGTGTTCGCCGAGCGGCGGATGAGCGCGATCACTTCGTCAAGGGCGTCAAGGGCTTTCACCAGGCCGCGCAGGATGTGGGCGCGTTCCTCGGCCTTGCGCAACCGGTACCGGGTACGACGCACGATGACGTCGATCTGGTGCGCCACGTAGTAGCGGATCATCTGATCCAGACGCAGGGTGCGCGGCACGCCGTCGACGATGGACAGCATGTTGGCGCCGAAGCTGGTCTGGAGCTGACTGTGCTTGTACAGGTTGTTCAGCACGACCTTGGCGACGGCGTCGCGGCGCAGTGTCACCACGATGCGCATGCCTACGCGGTCCGAGGACTGGTCCTCGATCCGGCTGATGCCCTTCAGTTTTCCTTCGTTGACCTGCTCGGCGATCGACTGGATGAGGTTGTCCGGGTTGACCTGGTACGGCAACTCGGTGACCACCAGCGTGGTGGTCCCCTTGTTCTCTTCGATGTCGACGACGCTGCGCATGCGGATGCTGCCGCGCCCGGTCATGTAGGCGTCCTTGATGCCCTGGCTGCCGACGATCAGTCCGGCGGTGGGGAAATCGGGACCCTTGATGCACTCCATGCACGCCACGAGAGTGGTCTCGTCGTCGGCGTCGTGGTTCTCCAGTGCCCAGAACACCGCATCGGCAACCTCATTGAGGTTGTGCGGCGGCATATTCGTCGCCATACCGACCGCGATGCCGCCGGATCCGTTGATCAGGAGGTTCGGGATACGGGCCGGGAGAACCGTCGGCTCGTTCGTCTTGCCGTCGTAGTTCGGGACGAAATCGACTGTCTCCTCGCCGATGTCGCGCAACATCTCCATCGCGAGCGGGGTGAGGCGAGCCTCGGTGTACCGCATGGCGGCCGCACCGTCGTTGCCGCGTGAGCCGAAGTTGCCCTGACCGTCGATGAGCGGGTACCGCATCGACCACGGCTGGGCGAGACGCACCAGGGCGTCGTAGATCGCGGTGTCGCCGTGCGGATGGTAGTTACCCATCGTCTCCGCAACGGGTTTCGCCGACTTCACGTAGCTGCGATCCGGCCGGAACCCGGCGTCGAAGGATGCATAGAGGAGCCGGCGGTGCACCGGCTTCAGGCCGTCGCGGACCTCGGGAAGAGCGCGGCCCACGATGACGCTCATCGCGTAATCGATGTAGCTCTTCTGCATCTCCTGCCCGAGATCGACGGGCTCGATGCGGTCGCCTTCACCGCCGGCGGGCGGCAGAGTGGTGTCAGTCATTTCGGTTCTTTCTGCCAGTGGTTTCGAGGCTAGTCGCTAGCGCTTCCTTCGAGGCTCGTCCCTCGCACCTCAGGACGCCGCCTCGCACCTCAACCAGCGGGTGCGGATCAGCTGCTCGGAGCCAACCGTTTGGCGATCAGACATCGAGGAAGCGAACGTCTTTCGCGTTGCGGGCGATGAAGCTGCGACGAGCGGCGACGTCCTCACCCATGAGGATGGAGAACAGTTCGTCGGCGGCCGCGGCGTCGTCGAGGGTCACCTGGCGCAGGACGCGCACGGCCGGGTCCATCGTGGTCTCCCACAGTTCCTTGGCGTTCATCTCGCCGAGACCCTTGTAGCGCTGGATGCCGTCGTCGGTGTTGATCTTCTTGCCCGCCGCCCGGCCGGCCTCGAGCAGTCCGTCCCGCTCGCGGTCGGAGTACGCGAACTCGGGTGCCGACTTCTGCCACTTGAGCTTGTACAGCGGCGGCATGGCCAGGAACACGTGACCGTGCTCGATGAGCGGCCGCATGAACCGGAACAGCAGGGTCAGCAGCAGCGTCGAGATGTGCTGGCCGTCCACGTCGGCATCGGCCATCAGCACGATCTTGTGATAGCGGAGCTTGGAGATGTCGAACTCGTCGTGGATGCCGGTGCCGAACGCGGTGATGATCGACTGCACCTCGGCGTTCTTCAGCACGCGGTCGATGCGCGCCTTCTCGACGTTGATGATCTTGCCGCGCAGCGGGAGGATCGCCTGGTACATCGAGTCGCGGCCCGACTTGGCGCTGCCGCCGGCCGAGTCGCCCTCCACGATGTAGACCTCGCACTTGGTCGGGTCGTTGCTGCGGCAGTCGGCGAGCTTGCCGGGGAGACCGCCGATGTCGGTGGCGGTCTTCCGACGCACCATCTCGCGCGCGCGGCGTGCGGCCATGCGCGCCTGCGACGAGTCGACGGCCTTCTTCACGATGATCTTGGCCTCGGCCGGATTCGCCTCGAACCAGTGACCCAGGTGCTCGTTGCAGGTCCGCTGGACGAAGCCCTTGACCTCGGTGTTGCCCAGCTTGGTCTTGGTCTGGCCCTCGAACTGCGGGTCGGAGACCTTCACCGAGATGACCGCCGCGAGACCCTCGCGGATGTCATCACCGGTGAGCTTGCCGTCCTTCTCCTTGAGCAGCTTCTTGTCCAGCGCGTACTTGTTGACCGTGCTGGTCAGCGCCGCGCGGAACCCCTCTTCGTGGGTGCCGCCCTCGTGGGTGTTGATGGTGTTGGCGAAGGTGTGGACCGACTCGGAGTAGCCGGCGTTCCACTGCATCGCGATCTCGACCTCGTGGCCGTCACCCTTGGCGTTGAATCCGATCACCGTGTTGTGGATCGACTGCTTGGTGCGGTTGAGATGCTTGATGTAGTCGACGAGTCCGTCGGGGTAGTGGTACGTGCGGGTCTTCGGCTTGGCCGCCGCAGCAGCCTTCTCCTCCTCGGACTTCACGACCTCGGCGGCCTCGGTGCTGCCGCCGTCCTCGTCGCCGTCGGCATCACCCGGCGGCTCGACGGCCTGCGGGCGCTGATCCGTCAGCGTGATGGTGAGGCCCTTGTTCAGGAACGCCATCTCCTGCAGTCGACGCGCGACCGTCTCGGCGTTGAATCGCGTGGTCTCGGTGAAGATCTCGGGGTCCGGCCAGAACCGGACGGTGGTGCCGGTCTTGCGCGTCGCGCTCCCCTGCTCCAGGGCGCCCGGCTTGGCGTAGCTGTAGGTCTGCTCCCAGTTGTAGCCGTCGTTCTGGATCTCCAGCTCGACCTTGGTGGACAACGCGTTGACCACCGAGATGCCGACACCGTGCAGACCACCGGACACCGCGTAGGCGTCGGAGTCGAATTTGCCGCCGGCGTGCAGCTGGGTCATGACGACCTCGACGGTCGGCACGCCGGTCCGGTGCATGCCGGTCGGGATGCCACGACCGTCGTCGACGACCTGCACACCGCCGTCGGCGAGGAGCGTCACGTCGACCCGAGAGGCGAAACCGGCCATCGCCTCGTCGACGGAGTTGTCGACGACCTCCCAGATCAGGTGGTGAAGGCCTCGTTCACCGGTGGATCCGATGTACATGCCGGGCCGTTTGCGGACGGCTTCCAGACCTTCGAGGATGTTGATCGAATCGGCGCCATACTCTGACGGCTTCTTCTTGTTCTTCTTCGGTCCGGTGTCGCTGGTGTCGGCCACGAGGTGCGTCCGCTCCTGTTCTGCTCATCGACGGATCAGGGGGTCTCCGATCCGTCGTCGATCCTTCTCGACGGGGCACACGGCGGCTACGCGCACAGGGATACCCGGTGTGTGGATCCGGGTAGCCTGGAGGCGCTGTCTGTCTGTTGTTGTGCACCCCTGTCGGGACAACTCCCCACAGTGTACTGCCTGACTCGCCCTGGAACGCGCATCCGGGGCCGCTAACAGGCCCTCAGATCGATTTTCTTGGCTTCATCCCGGGTCGATCGTGGCTTGGGGATGTAAAACGGCCCACGAGGCTCAGCAACTAGTAAAGTGCCGGCGACTCTGCTAGCGACGCATCAGCCGTAGGTGTCGCGCGGGCCCCGGCCTCGCACATGCCGCTCGCCCTTGCGCCACGACGGCCCCTTCGGGCCGCTGATCCGCAACGAGGTGACCTGGCCGTTGCCGATGGCGGCCGCGATCTTGGCGAGGATCTGCGACTGGACGTAACGGAGTTGGGTCGCCCATGCCGTGGACTCGGCTTGGACGTGGAGTACGTTGTCGCGCAGTGCAACCGGCTTCGCGTGTGCAGCGATGTCGGAACCCACGATCTGCTCCCACATGCCGAACAGGGTGCCTTCGCCGATCTTCTCCTGCCAGCCGCGTTCTTTCGCCAGACCTCCGACGAGCCTGCCGAACGGCTGCGGATCCCGCGCATCGGGTCCGGAGCCGGACCAGCGCCGGCGACCCTGGGATCCCCGCGGTACCCGACGCACCGGCGACGCCCGACCCCGACCGACGGACTTCCCCGCGGCGCGGGCCTGCGCACGGGCCTCTTCGAGTGCCTTGCGGGCGCGTTCGTATCCGCCCAGCTCACCCGGCGGCGTCGGGCGCGGCGCCGGCTCGATGGGATCATCCGGAGAAGCGGATGGGTGGTCCTCACTCATGGGTTCCCTCCCCCGCGGCCACCTCGTCGTCACCCTCGCGGTCATCGTCATCATCCTCGGGAGCCCCGGCGCCGTTGACGTCGACGATGTGCGAACGCCGTCCCTCGTCGTCGTCGACGACGTCGACACCGATTCGCCGTCCGCCGATCCGCTCGGGGATGTCCTCCGCCACGGCAGCGGTGATCAGCAGCTGTTCGGCATCGGCGGTGAACTCGACGAGTTGCGCTCGCCGCTTGGCGTCGAGTTCGGCGAACACGTCGTCGAGCATGATGACCGGCTCGACACCCTCCGCACGGGTCAGCTCGACGGATCCCAGGCGCAGAGCCAGCGCCAACGACCAGGATTCCCCGTGGGAGGCAAAACCTTTCGCGATATCGCTGCCGAGGACGATGTCGATGTCGTCGCGATGCGGGCCGACGAGACACAGGCCGCGCTCGATCTCCTTGTCGCGCAACTCGGTCAGGCGTAGCGCCAGCACGTCGGCGATCGCCTCGGGCGTGCGTTCCTCGATCTCCGCACCCCCCGCGGGCCGGTATCGGAGCACGGCCGGCCGGGAATGCGGCGCGATCGATGCGTACGAACCGGTGAAATGGGGTTCGAGCTCCGCGAGTACCGACAACCGCGCCGACACCACCTGACCACCGAGATCCGCGAGCTGACCGTCCCAGACGTCGAGCGTGCTTATTACTGAATCCGCCTGGTCCCCACCACGTCTCAGCGCTGCCGCGGCAGTCTTGAGCAAGGCTGAACGCTGGCGGAGAACCCGGTCGTAGTCCGCGCGGGCCGCGGCGAAGCGGGGTCCTCGCTGTGCGACGAGCTCGTCGACGAATCGCCGTCGGTCGCTCGGATCCCCACGCACCAGAGAAAGGTCCTCCGGTGCGAACAGCACCGTGCGGAGGATGCCGAGCAGGTCGCGGGGTCGTCGTGCCGGGCTCCGGTTGATGGCCGCCTTGTTGGCCCCCTCGGCGTTGATCCGCAGATCGGCAGTCAGCTCGCGACCGTCGTTCTCGACCGTCGCGATCACCGATGCCGACGCGGATCCCGCGTGGACGAGGGGCGCATCGGAACTCACCCGATGCGACCGGAGGGTCGACAGGTAGTACAGCGCCTCGAGCAGGTTCGTCTTGCCGAAGCCGTTACGGCCGGTGAAGACGGTCGGGCCGGGTGCCAGATCGAGGTCGACGGCCCGCCACGATCGGAAATCCCTCAGATGCAACTCACGGACGAACACGAGTCGGCGTCGATCCTGGTGACGGCGAGGCCGGCGGCGGCCGTCAGCCGGGGAGGCGGACGGGCATCAACAGGTAGCTGAATGCGCTCTCGGGGGCGACGTAGGCGCCGGACTCGTCCGCCACCGGATCCTCGCCGCTGGCCGGGCGGAGCACCGCGGGCCGGCTGGGAGTGGTGAACCCGAAGTCCACCGCGTCGGCGTTGATCGCCGACAAGCCGTCCTGCAGGTACCCGGGATTGAACGCGATCGTGAGGGGCTCACCCTGGAACGACACGGGCAGCTCTTCCTCGGCCTTACCCGCCTCGTCACCGCCCGCGGTGAGGAGAACGGATCCCTCGGAGAACTCCATCCGGACCTGCGCGCCGCGCTCGGCGACCAGGGCCACACGTCGAATCGCCTCGATCAGCGGGCCGCTGTCGATGGTGGCGACGGCGGTGTGGCTGGCCGGCAGCAGCTGACGGAACTTCGGGAACTCCGCGTCGAGCAAGCGGGTGGTGGTCTTCTTGGTCTCGCCGAGGATGCCGAGGATGCCGTCGGATCCGATGGCCGCGCCCCCGCCGAAGGCCAGGGAGACGACGCCGGTGCCCTCGGCACCTGCGGTCTTGGCGCTCTCCGACAGCGTCTTGGCCGGGACCAGAACGGCACCCTTCGTGTCGGGATCAGAAGGCTCCCACTGCAATTCGCGCACCGCGAGACGGAATCGGTCGGTCGCGGCGAGAACGACGGAATTGCCCTCGATCTCGACGCGCACGCCGGTCAGCATCGGTAGCGTGTCGTCCTTGCCGGCTGCCACGGCCACCTGGGAGATGGCTTCGGCGAACAGCTGCGACGGGATCGTGCCGGTGATGGACGGGACGTCGGGCAACTGCGGGTAGTCCTCGACCGGCATCGTCGGAAGGGAGAACTTCGCGCTGCCACAGGTGATCGCGACGCGCGAGCCGTCGAGGGTCACGTCGACCGGCTTGTTCGGCAGGGCCTTGGTGATGTCGGCGAGAAGCCGGCCGGAGACCAGCACCTGCCCGGGCTCGGCGACCTCCGCGCCGAGGTTCTCCTGCGCCGAGACCTCGTAGTCGAAGCCCGAGACGGTCAGGCCCGTCTCACCGACGTTGAGCACAACACAACCGAGAACCGGGACGGGCGGACGAGACGGGAGACTGCGAGCGACCCAGGCGACGGAATCAGCGAACTCGTCACGCGCGACACGAAACTTCATGCTGGGAGGTTGCCCTTCTCTCGTTCTCGTTCCCGCCTGGATCGCCGGGTCGGCGCCACAGTGGGTCGGCCGGCCTGGAGTGGGATCCCGCATCCGGGAATCCCACTGTAGAACGCCACTGCCCGAGCCGGAGTGGTTGGGGGCAAGTCCGGCCCTCGTACCGGCGGCGTCCGAGCGCGCCGATCGGCAACGGTCTGTGCACAGACCTTCTTACAAAAGATTCTCTTTCTAGAGGGATCCATCTCAGTAATAGGAGCTGTGCAATCTGTGGACAACCATGCCATCGGGCCAGTCCGGATGGGTGCGAGCGTGTGCATGACCGGTGGAGCAACGTCGAGCGGATCCGGGCACCGGTGTGGAGTTTTCATGTTGTTCGCACGGCGTCCACCGTCGGTGCACATGCCGACCGGGGTTATCCCAAGGATCATCCACAACTGGTGATCAATCGCGACCAGGGCCGTTCGTTGCCGGATCCGAAGACGAAAGTCGTCGGACGGCGTCCGCGACCCTCGACCCGAGGAACAGAGTTGGCCTTCGGGCCCGCTGAATCCGATCGCCGGGCGTCGGACCGTGAGACGACCGCACCCCCGGGCCGATGCGGCCTCGGGGGTGCGAGAGAGCTACAGATACGGGAGAGGGCGTCTCAGCCGACGGCACGCTGTTTGATGCGTGCGGTGAGCTCCTGGACGTGGTCGTAGACCCGACGTCGCTCCGCCATCTCCTTGCGGATCTTGCGTTCGGCGTACATCACGGTGGTGTGGTCGCGGTCGAAGGTCTCCCCGATCTTCGGCAACGAGAGGTCCGTGAGTTCCCGACACAGGTACATGGAGATCTGACGTGCCTGGGCGATCGACCGTGTCTTACCGGGTCCGCGCAGTTCCTCGACGGAGATGTCGAAGTATTCGGCGGTGATCGCGAGAATGCTCGCCGCGCTGACCTCGAGGGTCCCCGAATTGGGCAGCAGCGCCTGCAGGACGACGTCGGCGAGGGACTTGTCGAGTGCGGCGTCGTTGAGCGAGGCGAACGCGGTGACGCGGATCAGCGCCCCCTCGAGTTCGCGGATGTTGCGTTCGATCTTCGACGCGATCAGTTCGAGGACGTCGTCGGGCACCGCGATGTTGTCCATCTGCGCTTTCTTGCGCAGGATCGCGATCCGCGTCTCCAGATCGGGCGGCTGGACATCGGTGATCAGTCCCCACTCGAACCGCGTCCTCAGCCGGTCTTCCAGTGTCGCAAGCTGTTTCGGCGGTCGATCGGAGGAGATGACGATCTGCTTGCTCGCGTTGTGCAGGGTGTTGAAGGTATGGAAGAACTCTTCCTGGATACCTTCTTTGCCCACCAGGAACTGGATGTCGTCGACGAGCAGGACGTCGACGTCGCGGTACCGGCGCTTGAACGCCACCCGGCGGTCGTCGCGCAGCGAGTTGATGAAGTCGTTGGTGAACTCCTCGGTGGACACGTACTTCACCCGCATGCCCGGGAAGAGGCGCTGTGCGTAGTGTCCCGCGGCGTGCAGCAGGTGCGTCTTGCCCAGACCGGACTCGCCCCAGATGAACAACGGGTTGTATGCCCGTGCCGGGGCTTCCGACACCGCCACCGCCGAGGCGTGCGCGAAACGATTCGACGCACCGATGACGAATGTGTCAAACGTGTACTTGGGGTTGAGGTTTGCCCCGGTTGCCGGCGGCGTCGACGTGGGTCGCTCGGCGAAGTACGACGCCCAGTCGCCGGACGGCCGCGGGGACTCCGACACCGGGGCCGAGCCCAGACCGGCATTGACCGGGGCAGCAGCGTAGTCGGCGGCCGCGGCGCGTCCACCGATCGGACGAGCGTCGGGTACCGGCGCCTCGGGTACCGGCTCGTCGTTGCGCGGGGTCGCGATACGTACCCCGAGGTCGACGGGCTCCTCGAGGTGACGGCTCAGGACCGAGCGGATGGTCTCGCGGAGATTTCGTTCGATCTGTTCCTGGACCAATGCCGTCGGCACGGTCAGCAGGGCGAAACCCTCGGTGAGTGTCAGGGGTCGAACCAGCGACAGCCACGCCTTCTGCTGGCGTGTCAGTGGTTCGTGGTCGCGTGCGGCTTCGTCGTCGTTGAGTTCGGCGACGACCTGCTGCCACACCTCGCCGAAAGTGTCTCGGTCTGAAGTCACGGGG